>CAWDAW010000021.1:0-1113811 GCA_963800345.1 uncultured Prolixibacteraceae bacterium
CTCTTAAAATATCCTGTAAAAGAATATCTCTACCCGCTCTTATTATCAAATGAATGTGGTTTGTCAAAAATACTTATGATTAGTGACCTTTACCCCCCAGCCCCCAAGGGGGAGATGGAATGTGCTGAAATTCAGGTTTTGCTTTTCTATTTGTTTTTTTTTGTAATGATGTTTAGAACTGTTGTCTGTGCGGTGGGTCGCCCCTTGGGGTTAGGGGTAGCGAGGGGATTGGTAATACTATATTCATGTTTCGTGCTGTTACAACATGTCCATATGTAAGGAGTTTCGTGTCCTTTACCCCCAGCCCCCAAGGGGGTGTTGGAATGTGCTGAATTCAGGTTTTGTTTTCTATTTGTGTTCTTAAATTGATGTTTAGAACTGTTGTCTGTGCGGTGTGTCGCCCCTTGGGGTTAGGGGTAGCGAGGGGGATTCATGTTTAGTGCTGTTACCCCCTAGCCCCCAAGGGGGTGTTTGAATGTACTGAATTCAGGATTTTATTTTCTATTTGTGTTCTTAAATTGATGTTTAGAACTGTTGTCTGTGCGGTGTGTCGCCCCTTGGGGTTAGGGGTAGCGAGGGGGATTCATGTTTAGTGCTGTTACCCCCTAGCCCCCAAAGGGGTGTTAGAATGTGCTGAAATTCAGATTTTACTTTTCTATTTGTGTTTTTGTAGTGATGTTTAGAACTGTTGTCTGTGCGGTGTGTCGCCCCTTGGGGTTAGGAGTAGCGAGGGGGATTCATGTTTAGTGCTGTTACCCCCTAGCCCCCAAAGGGGTGTTAGAATGTGCTGAAATTCAGATTTTACTTTTCTATTTGTGTTTTTGTAGTGATGTTTAGAACTGTTGTCTGTGCGGTGGGTCGCCCCTTGGGGTTAGGGGTAGCGAGGGGGATTCATGTTTAGTGCTGTTACCACATGGCCCCCGCTAGCGCGGATTTGTAATCCGTGCTATTGCTGCAAGCAATACTATTTAACTCCGTGCCATTGTTGCAAAACAATACTTATCACCACTTTTTTGCCACAGAAAACTGAAGTCCCAAATTTTTCCCGTTTGTATTACTTGCATCGCCAGCCAGTGCCAAACCGAGTTCAACAGGAAACAGTGGATTGTTGTATTGCAGCTCAAATAAACCCGACAACTGTTTGTGTTTTGGTTGGTATGGATTTGCTGTAAGTTCCAAGATGTTGTATATAGGTAAGCAATCCTTTCCAGGTTAAATATTCACTGAGATTTCCGCTGATTCCAAGGTGGTGTGAAAAAAAGCGGTTGGATTGTATTCCCCTTGATATGCCATTGCTTACAATAACCGGGTAAAACAGCGGAGAGCTCATTACCTGTTGCTGATACGTGAATCCGGAATTGTAAACAGAATGATTATAATAATTGTCATACTCTTTTCTTACCCATAGTCCGGAGCTTTCATCCATTGTATACAATGAATCTTTCAGGCCTTGCTGGCGGGTATTTGTAAATTCATAAACAACATCTGTAATCCGTTTTTTTTCGTCTTTTACATGCAGGTGCAATCCCAGCAGGTTGTCGGGCCAGTTGTGCCAGTTTAATCCCGAGTTGTCTTCCCAGGGGTGGCTGAGGTAAATGTCAGCGCTTACAGCCTTGAAGTCTTTAATAAACTCAAGCTGGTAGGTTCCCAACTGGTTGCCTGATATATTTTGCTGGTCGCCGGGGAGAAATTCTTCAGTTCCGGGCAGCGCAAATACATAATGCCAGTAAGCATTCAAGCCATCGGGCAATTGTCCGATGGTTTCGTTTTGCGATATTCCGCCCCACATCGCATAATGCTCAAAACCAATCCTGAAACTCCATGCGGGAGTGGTTTGTATTTTTCCATACAGGGATTTGTGGTGGAGGTGCGCCCCTTTCACATAGCGCTCATCGTTTAAAAATCCTTCTTCAAACTCGGCCTTAAAACTAAACCAGCTTTCCACAAAAGGAACGGGTTTGTAACCCAGTGTGGAGAGCCTCACCCTTGGCACAGGTCGCGCATTCTGGCTGCGGGCCATATTTCCGTTGCTTGTGGACAGGCCCGCATACAGCACTTCATCATAAAACATTCCACCCTTAATCTCCCAGCCTTGCAATGCAAATCCGGCAAATGCCTGGTTGATTTGGTAATAATTGCTTTTGCCAAATGCGGCAAGCACATCGCCTCCCCAGGTAAATCCCATTTTAGAACCGGGATTGTAGGCCTGTCCGGCAATGATTTCAGAAATATTCAGAAATGAAGCGGTTGGTTTTATTTTCCCGTGGCGGTTGGCAACAAACCAAAATGGTAAAACACTGTCAGTGGCAGCCAGTGTTGTGTTTGACACAGAAAAATGAATCGGATTCTGGGCGGTGGAAACAGAAAAGATGAAAAAGGTAAGAAGGAGAGAGAGGAGCTTAAAGTACATGGTTTAAAGTTTAAAGTTTAAAGTTTAAAGTTGAAGGTTGAAGGTTGAAGGGTTCAGGTTGCAGGTTGCAGGTTGCAGGGTTCAGGTTGCAGGTTTGTCACTGGTCACTAGTCACTGGGCACTGGGCACTGGGATGGGATTGCATACTGCCTACTGCTTACTGTCTACTGCTGTTTCAGGTTTCAGAGTTTAGAGTCACTGGGCACTGGGCACTGGGCACTGGGATGGGACTGCATACTGCCTACTGCCTTCTACTTACTGCCTACTACTTACTGCCTACTGCCTACTGCTTACTGCCTACAACTGCAGCGAACTGATTATCAGCTGGTTTTTCAAAGCTTCGCCCTCTCGGTTACATGCATGGGTGACCTGAGTTTGTAAATATTTTGGTGTTGTGAGCAATAAATTTACACAAAAAAGTTGCAAATATAAAAACAGATTGGATTGTTTTGGCCCCTGCCCAATTATATGTTAAAACTTTTGTTGTTTAGAATTGATTCAAATTGCGGGAAAGAAACAACCTCTTCCGTCTGTGGCCCCGTCTCCTTGAAAGAAGGGATTGTTTTTACACCAACATTTGTGATATGCATCAGGGGAAATAAGAAATAAGGAACAGGAAATAAGGAAGTTTAAAAAACAGGAAGGAGAACAGGAAAATTCTGAACAATGATTCCCCATGCGGGGATAATCAGAATGTATTTAAATTTGCAGGACAAATGTTTACAGGGGATGATTGCAAAAATTAATTTATTACTTTTGGCACTTTATCATGAACATAGTACAAACACCTTGTTAAAAATGAAACTGTTGAACAGCAATATCATCTTTATGTTTATCCTGGCCACTCTTTTGGCGGGTTCCTGCAAAACCCCTGTACCGCTTGAGGAAATAAATTATATGGTTGGCATCCAAACCGGGCAGACACATGTCAACGGTCCTGTACCTGACAATTATAAAATCAGACCCAATGATCAACTCTACATCAAGGTAATCAGCGATGATCCGCTTATTTCCGCATTTCTGAACCTGACAGGTACACAAATGACAACAAGCAACTCTGTGGAAAGCATGGAACTGATTACCTTTCTTGTGGACAATGAAGGGAATATCAATTATCCGCAACTGGGAGAAATTCATGTGGGTGACCTTATGCTGGGTGATGTAAGGGAAATTATTCAAAAGGGTGTGGACAAATACCTGCAAAGCGCCTCGGTTTTTGTAAAACTTGTGAACAGGAACATTACAGTACTGGGCGAGGTAAAAAATCCCGGACAAATGACGATGGTAAAAAATCAGCTGACCATATTTGAAGCAATAGGAACGGCAGGAGACTTAACCGACTGGGGAAACAGACAGAATGTTAAGGTGATTCGTGAATTACCCGAAGGTAAATACGTAGCCGAACTTGACCTTACATCGCCCGGTGTAATTCAATCTCCATACTATTATATTTTACCCCATGATATTGTTTATGTGGAACACCGCGACAAGGTGTACGGTGACAAGAATGTTAGTTATGGGCAACGCCTGAACCTGGGACTTTCGGTACTTTCTGCTGTATTGCTGATAACAAATTTATTCCTTTTGAAATGAACCCATCGCAAAATCAAAATACTCAGTTTAACGGGATGCAGCATAACGATTCCGGAGACATCAAAGTCATTGTGTTTAAACTTTTGCGCAACTGGTACTGGTTTGTGTTGTCAGTAATTGTTGCCGGAGCGATTGCCTTTACCTATGTCAGATATACAACAGACGTTTACGAAGCCAGCACCACCATGCTTTTTGAAGAATCATACGGAAGTCCTTCAGCACTTTCAGCAGGCAACGGCGCGGTGGGCGATGTATTCCAGGGTCTCGGAGGTATGGGAAGCATGCAGAACATTTACAACCAGATGGAGATTTTAAAATCGACCCCTGTGGTAGCCAAAACCATTGAGGAGCTCAATTTTGAAGTAAGCTATTTTACAGTGGGGAGGGTGTCGGTTACGGAGACCTATAAAGGAGTGCCATTTCAGGTAATTTGGGATAAAGACCATCCGCAACTGATTGACACGGATTTTAACCTTGAAATTTCTGCCAACGGACAACTTACTGTAAGTGCGGTTGGAGAAAATACCGAAGTATACAGTTACATCGAAGAGAAAGTCCTTAAAATCATACCTGAATTTGAATTCTCAAAAACCATTGACGCGGGAACCCTCATCAATTCAGACGAATTTTCGTTTACCATTTTGCTGAATGAGCAGTTTAATCCCAAATCAGAGAACAACAATTTCAGGTTCAGGTTCCACACAAAAACTGCGCTGATAGAAAAGTATTCAGATGCGCTAAAAGTGACCTATCCCGATGAACTGACAACCATACTTAAAATTTCAGTACGGGATTTTAACAGGCAAAAAGCGATAGATTTCCTCACCAAGCTCAGCGAGATTTATACGCTTGACAACCTGGGCAAAAAGAATGAAAATGCCAACCGTACCATACAGTTTATCGATTCGCAGCTGGAGAATATTTCGGATTCGCTGAACATCTCGGAAAACAGGATGGAATCATTTCAAAGCCAGCACCAGGTGCTTGACCTTTCAGCCCAGTCGCAACAATTGCTGGCTCAAATGACGGAACTGGACAACGAGCGGGTGGCAATGGAGACACAAAACAAATACTATCATTATTTAAAAGATTACATTGAACAAAACCAGGAGCTGGAAACAGTGATTGCCCCTTCGGCCATGGGAATTGCCGACCCACTGCTCAACAGCCTGATTTTGCAGCTGAATGAACTGATTACACAAAAGTCGAGTCAGACTTCCATACGGAAAGACTCACAGCACCCCATCATTTTGCGGTTAAATGCACAGATAGAGAGTGTGAAAAATTCTTTGCGCGAAAATACAACGAGTATCATTACCCAGTCAGACATCGCGTTACACGATTTAAACAAACGCATCACAAGCTATGAAGCGCAGGTAAAACGGCTTCCGGCAACAGAGCGTAATTTTGTAAATATCGAACGCAACTACCAGTTAAACAACGAAATTTATACTTTCCTTTTGCAAAAGCTGTCGGAGGCACAGATTGCCAAAGCATCAAATGTACCCGACAGCCAGGTCATAGAAGAAGCCAGCAGTGAAAAATTTCCTGTTGAACCACAGTCAAAAAAAATATATGCCATTGCCCTGTTGCTGGGACTCGCTTTACCGGCAAGTATAATTTTCCTGATTGATTTCTTTAACAATAAAATTATGTCGGAAGATGAGGTAAAAGCGTTGTCAAACTTTCCCATTATAGGGCATGTGTTTCGCAATTTAAAAGAATACGGCAGCCGCACACTTGTACTGGATAAACCCAATTCACCGGCAAGTGAGCCTTACAGGTCAATCAGAAACAAACTCAACCTGATAACAAAGGGAAATGAGAATCCAGTGATTGCTGTTACCTCTACATTTCCGAAAGAGGGAAAATCCTATACTTCCATCAATGTTGCCTCGTCCTTTGCATTGGCACGCAAAAAAACTGTTATCCTTGACCTTGACCTGCGCAACTCAAAAATGATAGAAGAGTTTGACTTAAAAACTGATTTGGGCGTTGTTAACTACATCATCGGGAAAGCAAGCCTTGATGAAATTACCTGCAGCACCAAACATCCTTTGTTAAAGCTGATTCCGGCAGGACCCATTCCGCCAAATCCCTCAGAGATGTTAACAGACAGTAAAATGCTTGAACTGATTGAAAAACTGCGGAAGGAGTATGATGTGATTGTAATTGACACGCCTCCTGTAGGGTTATGTGGCTGATATGTTCCAGATGAATGAAATTATTGATGCCAACCTGTTTGTTGTTCGTCATAAATATACCTATAAACAGGGATTAAAAACAGCACTTGACGAAGTTTCAAAACACCATTTAAAAGGTGTTGGACTGATTATCAATGATATTCGCCTTGGGAACAATAATTTTGGCGTTGCAGGAGGTTATGGCTATGGTTACGGCTACGGCTACGGATATGGCTATGGTTATGGCTATGGCCAGGATAAGGACCAGAAAGGCGGCAGACGTAAAAAACTGAAGTTGGAGGATTGAGAAAATTAGGTTTCCCTGCTGGATATTTTATTGCCGTCTGCTTTAGCTGACGGATTACATAAGCTACTATAAAACTTGGCTTTAGCCTCATTTTTAGTTGTAACATCTAAGTCCTTGTTTCAATAAAATCATTTGAATTGGGCACTTTATTGATATTTCAAAACTTCTCATCTTATTTCATAAATTGTTTTTCTTTTTGCACCCTGCTTTAGCCGGGTGTTAAGAATTATGAATCGGATATCGGCTCATAGCCTTTAATTGTTGTTTAATTGGGGTCTGCTGAAAAACTCAAGTAGATTTATTTTGACCTCAGAGAGGTCACATATTTATAGAAAATGATGATTTGAAAGATATTCGACCCCGGCCAGGGGTCGCACATTCGCACGTTTGAACCATTTTCTATAAACATTTTATCCCTCTGGGATAACTTTTTAGAACAGACTAAAATTTAAAGTGCAAGCTTTTTTCGGTATTCTTTTTAAAATGCTTGCACTTCATTCTTACAAATTGTCTGTTATACTATTTATTATCAATACTAAAGATATTTTTCAGCAAGCCCTAGCTACAAAGATTTTGGTGCGCTGCACCATTTCTAAAAGCCACAGAGTGGCGAAATCTTTGTAGAAAACACATTATTAAGCAAATATTAGGTGCAGAGCACCGAAATATACAATGAACATTATGTTTTTCAGCAAGCGCTATTTAATGGCTGAAGCCTGTTTTTACATTGCATTAAATGTCACCGCTCTAAAGAACGGTGCAAAATAATTCGAATATCAGTTAAGTGCACTGTTTCAATAAAATCATTTGAATTGGGCACTTTATTGATATTCCAAAACTTCTCATCTTATTTCATAAAATGTTTTTCTTTTTGCACCCTGCTTTAGCCGGGTGTTAAGAATTATGAATCGAATATCGGCTCATAGCCTTTAATTGTTGTTTAATTGGGGTCTGCTGAAAAACTCAAGTAGATTTATTTTGACCTCAGAGAGGTCACATATTTATAGAAAATGATGATTTGAAAGATATTCGACCCCGGCCAGGGGTCGCACATTCGCACGTTTGAACCATTTTCTATAAACATTTTATCCCCGCCTGGATAGTCGGACAGGCCTCTGGGATAACTTTTTAGAACAGACTAAAATTTAAAGTGCAAGCTTTTTTCGGTACTCTTTTTAAAATGCTTGCACTTCATTCTTTCAAATTGTCTGTTATACTATTTATTATCAATACTAAAGATATTTTTCAGCAAACCCTAGCTACAAAGATTTTGGTGCGCTGCACCATTTCTAAAAGCCACAGAGTGGCGAAATCTTTGTAGAAAACACATTATTAAGCAAATATTAGGTGCAGAGCACCGAAATATACAATGAACATTATGTTTTTCAGCAAGCGCTATTTAATGGCTGAAGCCTGTTTTTACATTGCATAAAATGTCACCGCTCTAAAGAACGGTGCAAAATAATTCGAATATCAGCTAAGTGCATGTTTCAATAAAATCATTTGAATTGGGCATTAGATATTCCAAAACTTCTCATCTTATTTCATAAAATGTTTTTCTTTTTGCACCCTGCTTTAGCCGGGTGTTAAGAATTATGAATCGAATATCGGCTCATAGCCTTTAATTGTTGTTTAATTGGGGTCTGCTGAAAAACTCAAGTAGATTTATTTTGACCTCAGAGAGGTCACATATTTATAGAAAATGATGATTTGAAAGATATTCGACCCCGGCCAGGGGTCGCACATTCGCACGTTTGAACCATTTTCTATAAACATTTTATCCCCGCCTGATAGTCGGACACCTCTGGGATAACTTTTTAGAACAGACTAAAATTTAAAGTGCAAGCATTTTTCGGTATTCTTTTTAAAATGCTTGCACTTCATTCTTTCAAATTGTCTGTTATACTATTTATTATCAATACTAAAGATATTTTTCAGCAAGCCCTAGCTACAAAGATTTTGGTGCGCTGCACCATTTCTAAAAGCCACAGAGTGGCGAAATCTTTGTAGAAAACACATTATTAAGCAAATATTAGGTGCAGAGCACCGAAATATACAATGAACATTATGTTTTTCAGCAAGCGCTATTTAATGGCTGAAGCCTGTTTTTACATTGCATTAAAGATCACCGCTCTAAAGAACGGTGCAAAATAATTCGAATATCAGCTAAGTGCACTGTTTCAATAAAATCATTTGAATTGGGCACTTAGATATTCCAAAACTTCTCATCTTATTTCATAAATTGTTTTTCTTTTTGCACCCTGCTTTAGCCGGGTGTTAAGAATTATGAATCGAATATCGGCTCATAGCCTTTAATTGTTGTTTAATTGGGGTCTGCTGAAAAACTCAAGTAGATTTATTTTGACCTCAGAGAGGTCACATATTTATAGAAAATGATGATTTGAAAGATATTCGACCCCGGCCAGGGGTCGCACATTCGCACGTTTGAACCATTTTCTATAAACATTTTATCCCCGCCTGGATAGTCGGACAGGCCTCTGGGATAACTTTTAGAACAGACTAAAATTTAAAGTGCAAGCTTTTTTCGGTATTCTTTTTAAAATGCTTGCACTTCATTCTTTCAAATTGTCTGTTATACTATTTATTATCAATACTAAAGATATTTTTCAGCAGACCCTAGCTACAAAGATTTTGGTGCGCTGCACCATTTCTAAAAGCCACAGAGTGGCGAAATCTTTGTAGAAAACACATTATTAAGCAAATATTAGGTGCAGAGCACCGAAATATACAATGAACATTATGTTTTTCAGCAAGCGCTATTTAATGGCTGAAGCCTGTTTTTACATTGCATAAAATGATCACCGCTCTAAAGAACGGTGCAAAATAATTCGAATATCAGCTAAGTGCATGTTTCAATAAAATCATTTGAATTGGGCATTATTGATATTCCAAAACTTCTCATCTTATTTCATAAAGTGTTTTTCTTTTTGCACCCTGCTTTAGCCGGGTGTTAAGAATTATGAATCGAATATCGGCTTTAGAATTTAATTGTTGTTTAATTAGGGTCTGCTGAAAAACTCAAGTAGATTTATTTTGACCTCAGAGAGGTCACATATTTATAGAAAATGATGATTTGAAAGATATTCGACCCCGGCCAGGGGTCGCACATTCGCACGTTTGAACCATTTTCTATAAACATTTTATCCCTCTGGGATAACTTTTTAGAACAGACTAAAATTTAAAGTGCAAGCATTTTTCGGTATTCTTTTTAAAATGCTTGCACTTCATTCTTTCAAATTGTCTGTTATACTATTTATTATCAATACTAAAGATATTTTTCAGCATGCCCTAGCTACAAAGATTTTGGTGCGCTGCACCATTTCTAAAAGCCACAGAGTGGCGAAATCTTTGTAGAAAACACATTATTAAGCAAATATTAGGTGCAGAGCACCGAAATATACAATGAACATTATGTTTTTCAGCAAGCGCTATTTAATGGCTGAAGCCTGTTTTTACATTGCATTAAAGATCACCGCTCTAAAGAACGGTGCAAAATAATTCGAATATCAGCTAAGTGCACGTTTCAATAAAATCATTTGAATTGGGCATTAGATATTCCAAAACTTCTCATCTTATTGCATAAAATGTTTTTCTTTTTGCACCCTGCTTTAGCCGGGTGTTAAGAATTATGAATCGGATGCACCTTTAAAATTTATTATCATTGTTAACTAGGGTCTGCTGAAAAACTCAAGTAGATTTATTTTGACCTCAGAGAGGTCACATATTTATAGAAAATGATGATTTGAAAGATATTCGACCCCGGCCAGGGGTCGCACATTCGCACCTTTGAACCATTTTCTATAAACATTTTATCCCGCCTGATATCGGACAGGCCTCTGGGATAACTTTTTAGAACAGACTAAAATTTAAAGTGCAAGCTTTTTTCGGTATTCTTTTTAAAATGCTTGCACTTCATTCTTTCAAATTGTCTGTTATACTATTTATTATCAATACTAAAGATATTTTTCAGCAAGCCCTAATTGGCTAATTGTTAATGGCTGAAGCCTGTTTTTAAATTGCATTAAAGATCACCGCTCTAAAGAACGGTGCAAAATAATTCGCATATCAGCTAAGTGCACTGTTTCAATAAAATCATTTGAATTGGGCATTAGATATTCCAAAACTTCTCATCTTATTGCATAAAATGTTTTTCTTTTTGCACCCTGCTTTAGCCGGGTGTTAAGAATTATGAATCGAATATCGGATCATATCAAGTCCCCAACTGAGTTATACTCACCTTTCCTTTGAGTGTAAGTCAGTTCAGGACTGAGTACAACTCAGTCTCCAACTGAGTTGTACTCACCTTTCCTTTGAGTGTAAGTCAGTTCAGGACTGAGTACAACTCAGTCCCCAACTGAGTTGTACTCACCTTTCCTTTGAGTGTAAGTCAGTTCAGGACTGAGTACAACTCAGTCCCCAACTGAGTTGTACTCACCTTTCCTTTGAGTGTAAGTCAGTTCAGGACTGAGTACAACTCAGTCCCCAACTGAGTTGTACTCACCTTTCCTTTGAGTGTAAGTCAGTGCAGGACTGAGTACAACTCAGTCCCCAACTGAGTTGTACTCACCTTTCCTTTGAGTGTAAGTCAGTTCAGGACTGAGTGTTTGTTTTTGAAATTTGTTGTTATTTGGAATTTGTTTTTTGTCTTTTGGAAGTTGGTTATTGGTTGTTTAATATTGGAAATTTGCCTTTGGTCTTTTGAATTTGGTTATTGGTTATTGGTTGTTTAATATTGGATATTATTTTTTCATTTGTTTTTTGTCTTTTGCCTTTTGGAATGTGGTTATTGGTTATTGGTTGTTTAATATTGGAAATTTGCCTTTGGTCTTTTGAATGTGGTTATTGGTTATTGGTTGTTTAATATTGGATATTATTTTTTCATTTGTTTTTTGTCTTTTGCCTTTTGGAATTTGATATTTCCCTTTTGTCTTTTGTTTTTTGGTTATTTGCAATTTGAATGTGGTTATTGGTTATTGGTTGTTTAATATTTGAAATTTGCCTTTGGTCTTTTGAATGTGGTTATTGGTTATTGGTTGTTTAATATTGGAAAGGTCTGCCAAAACTGACTTTCCACCCAAAAGTTTGAATGATATACACCTGTATGCAGTATTGGCATTGCATCGGTTTCTCATTCAGCAGAATGTTTTTCCTGAGGGTACTCGGTGCTACCTTAGTACTATCTTCCTTATACCATGGTTAAGTTATAAAAGTCAGTCGGACAAATTAATTCAAGGCCTGTGATTGAATTGGTTCCTTAAAATAAAAGAAAAAAGCCTGCAATGTATTTGCATCGGTAGCAACTGTCATTTTGCAGTTTCCACTTCGACAGCACAAGATTTTAAAACTTTACCACTCCGGAGGTATTTCACTTTTTTATCAGTTTGATTATTTTTAACTGCTGCCACTTATCAATCAACGTTAAATTGAATGCAGGATTTTGTACATACACAATAACCCAAAGATAAAAAACAGGTGAAACATTGTAGTTTTTTAAATGCAATAAATACTAATAAAGAAAGCAAATTAAAAATGCTCCTGATATGGAAGAGCTACTTGAGAAAAAATTTATCGATGACATTAACAGGAATATAGGTATAGTCCATAAGGTAGCCAATATATACTTTATGGATTCCAAAGAGCGGGATGACGTGATACAGGAAATGCTTTATCATCTATGGAAAGGGTATCCCGGTTTTAAAGGGAATTCTAAATTTTCAACATGGATGTACAGAGTGTGTCTGAATACATCCATAACCTATTTAAGCAAAAGCAAACCGAATAATTATGTACCACTTTCACACCAACACACACAAATAGGTGATGAGAATATTCCCGAACCCAATGAAACTTTAGCGCTGCTTAACAAGGCCATTGAGAAACTTTCGCAAATCAATAAGGGCATCATATTACTCTATCTTGAGGAACTCAATTATGAAGAAATCGCACAAATTACGGGGCTTTCAAAATCAAACGTAAGCGTTCGTTTGGTACGCATAAAAAGAGAACTGGAAAAGGAGTTGAAAAAAAATAAATCATTAAAGAATGAAAAACTTAGAGGAAATAAAAAGGAACTGGAAGGTTGAAACTGAAAAGTTGAATCCGGTCCGGCTTGATGAAGCTGCATGGCAAGATATTTTGGTGCAGCAGGTTAAAAAACAGAAAAGCATCAGCATGCGATATTTTTGGGCATCGTTGACCTTTCAGATTATAGTCTATGGATTTTTAACCCATGTTATCATAAAATATTGGGGGGACCAAATGGTATGGTTTCCAGCAGTTTTCTGTCTGTTACTTTATGTGCCTTTTACTGTGGTGCTAATGCGAAAATTTAAGCAACTGGCAGTTCTTAAGCAAAATGAAAAGTATGCCTCAGATTTATCCATAAAAGAATATGTACTTGAACAACACAGGCTTTTAACAAGTTTCTATACTTTTAAAAAGAGATATGAAATAATACTTATACCATTGAGTTCGGCAATCTTTGTATGGATTTTTTTCAGGATCTATTTGCCGGGAGGGGTGATGGGTTATCCAAAAGCTTCAGTCCTGCTTTTCATATTTAGTTTGATATCCTGTACAGCTGCAATACTTGCTGAAAACAAGAGAAATTTTATTCGACCATTAAAAAAGTTAAAGATAATATTAGAGGATATAAATGCGGAATAAAAGTCAATTTGAAACAATTGTTGAATTTAAAATTTTGAAACAATGAAAAATAAAATTGTATTATGTGTTATAGCTTTATCAATGATGGCTGCTAATGTACTGGCAGCAAAGCACCTTAATAATGGCCTTGTGGAAAAGCAGGAGGGAACTGTTAAAGCCAATGGCATTACAATTGCCTTTGAAAGCTTTGGCAAAACAGGGGCAGAAGCCATTTTAATGATTCAGGGTACAGCGGCACAATTGACCGCCTGGCCGGAGGAATTGTGCCGGAATCTGGCAAATCAAGGATACAGGGTGATCCGTTTTGATAATCGGGATGTGGGCTTGTCCTCCAAACTTGATTCTTTGGGAATGCCTGACTGGGCTGCCATTTTTCCATTGATAGGAACTTGTGACAAGTCAAAACTTTCTTATACTTTAGAGGATATGGGCAATGATGCCATTGGATTGATGGACGCGCTACACATTGAAAAAGCACATCTGGTTGGTGCTTCCATGGGCGGTGCCATTGCTCAACTCATTGCGATCCAATATCCTGAAAGAGTGCTGTCATTAACTTCCATAATGGCATCTTCAGGTAATCCCAAAGCAGTGCCCGGTAATCCGGAAGTACTTGGTTTAATGGGAACACCTCCCCCTGAAACTGATGACAAAGAGGTTATCGCAAAGTATCTGTTTGATATCTACAAAGCCATTGGCAGCCCGGGTTATCCGATTGAAGACAGTACATTGATGGGAACAGTAAAGGCGAATATCGGGCGTTCCTGGTATCCCATGGGTTCTGCACGTCAGGCTGCGGCAGTGATTATTGGAGATAATTGTGATAGAAGAAACAACCTCAAAAACATTACAGTTCCTACCATTGTTATCCATGGAGAAGACGATCCGGTCGTAAATATCGAAGCTGGAAAAGAAGTAGCCGATGCCATACCAAATGCCAGGTTTGTAGCAATACCCGGGATGGGTCATGATCTACCTCCTGCGTTGATTCCCCAAATATACAGAGCTATTTTAAGTATAATAAAAAGATGATTATAATCTAAATAAACAATGCAAACGTGATTTTAAAATTCCTGAATATGCGAACTGCACTTTATATGCGGACATTCTCATGGAATAGAACAACATAGCACGGGCAGTTCTGCAGAAACATCGGAAATTACCTGTACAAGTAACAAATAAAAAATAACGAACTGCCAATATCGGTTAGCTCATAGCTTGATAACAAGATTTTACACAAATATTAAAATCTTTAGAAATGGAAAAAATTATCAAAAAATTGAAAGTTGGAATTGCGAAAGACAAAGCGTTTCAAAAATTTTTGAATGAACTTAACGAATGGTGGCCTAAAGAATACACCTGGTCGCAGGACAAATTAAAAGAAATCAGGATTGACGGCAAGAAGGACGGAATTTGTACTGAAACCGGACCATACGGATTTCGCTGTGATTGGGGCCGAATAACGGAACTGACCGAAAACAAAATAGGACTAAAATGGCAGATAAGTCCCAAACGTGAACCTGTTCCCAATCCAGACAAGGCAAGCGACATTGAAATAGTATTCAAAGAAAATGATGAATCCACAATGGTGGAGTTTGAACATCGGAATTTCGAAAATCACGGAGAAGGTGCAGAAGATTACCGAAAAATGATGGACGGAAAACAAGGTTGGGACTTTATCCTGAATGCTTATAAGAAATATTGTGAAAAATAATATTTGTTTCCGAATGAACATCAATAGATGGAAAAGACAACATAAAACCGGCTATGGCAAATGCGGGATAAGTGCTAAAAATGAAGCTATTACAATGAAATTAATTTACGGCACATGTTCTGGTAAAGAAACCTGTGTAAACTTTTATCCGTTTAGTTTTTGAGTCAGAAGGAATTTGTTCTGATTCACTTTTACTTGAGTCAGAATTTTTCAATAACTGATACTTCACAGCTTCTTATTTTAAAGATATTCGGCCCCGGCCAGGGGTCGCACATTCGCACGTTTGAACCATTTTCTATAAACATTTTATCCCTCTGGGATAACTTTTTAGAACAGACTAAAATTTAAAGTGCAAGCTTTTTTTGGTACTCTTTTTAAAATGCTTGCACTTCATTCTTTCAAATTGTCTGTTATACTATTTATTATCAATACTAAAGATATTTTTCAGCAAGCCCTAGCTACAAAGATTTTGGTGCGCTGCACCATTTCTAAAAGCCACAGAGTGGCGAAATCTTTGTAGAAAACACATTATTAAGCAAATATTAGGTGCAGAGCACCGAAATATACAATGAACATTATGTTTTTCAGCAAGCCCTATTTAATGGCTGAAGCCTGTTTTTACATTGCATAAAATATCACCGCTCTAAAGAACGGTGCAAAATAATTCGAATATCAGTTATGTGCCGGTTTCAATAAATCATTATTTACGGCAAGGGGTCAACACAAGCCGGAATGTCAGGAAAAAATATTTATTCTGCCTTCATTGGATGAGGGGTCAGCATGCTCCGGAATTATGGCGGATATGAAAACAGATGCGAAAGCGGGGTCAAAAAACCCCGGCCCGCTATGCAATATTGCACATTATTGCCGACTGGCATTTGTTTTTACATCATGTTTTCAACCATAGAAATGAAGTCATTCACTGGCTCAAAATAAGGCATTACCTGGTTTTTGTGGAAATCAAACAAATCGTCATAATCTCCTTTTTGTCTCCAGGTGAATAGCTGAGAATAAATTTTACCGTATTTTGAGTCAATCTTACCAGTTTTAATAAAATACTCTGAAAAATTTGATTTAGCTCCGTTATGTGTTGTTGGTTTTAAATCTGAGTTGAGCAGGAGTGCCATTACAGCATAATAGATGGCATAATACAATCTGTTAATTGTTGAATTCCATTTTTCTCTTTCAGCAAGAATCAAAGCATCATCATAGGTGTCTTTTGCTCTGGCAATTCTATAATTAACCAAATCTTTTTTCGTTCCGATCATTTTAGTCTTACCCCTTCTCTTTGTATATTTTCATATAATGGAGTAATCGAATAATTGGAATTCCAGTCACTTTTTGAATAAATCAGTGGAGTAAAAATTTTTCCGGTTTTTAATTCCAATTCATAGAATTCATCCATAAATTTTGTTTCGAATTCAAATGAAATGTTTGAAGTGTTGAGCAAAATCAGTAAATCCCAATCTGAGAGATTTTGTGCATTTCCTCTTGCCTGAGAACCATACAAATACACCTCAGAATCGGGAGCGTTTTTTTCAACCACCTTTTTTATCATCCTTAATATTTGCTCTTTTTCACTCATAATAACAAAGATAATGAAATTTGCTTTATTGTGGATTTGTAGTACATCTTGCTTCGCGGTAACAGTTTTTTGAAGGTGGTAATATTGGCTGGGGATGGAGTGTTATGTATTGTATGTTTCACTTCCTATTTGCGCGCCGGTTACAGTTCAGCGCGAATAGCCGAAAAGTAAAACAAACTACTGAAATTGATCATTGGTTATTCGATATTGATGCTTGCCTTTGGTCTTTTGAATATGGTTATTGGTTATTGGTTGTTTAATATTGGAAATTATTTTTCCCTTTTCCCTTTTGTCTTTTGTCTTTTGCCTTTTGCCTTTTGAATTGTTATTGGTTATTGGTTATTGGTTGTTTAATATTGGATATTATTTTTTATTTGCCTTTTGCCTTTTGCCTTTTGTCTTTTGAATGTGGTTATTGGTTATTGGTTGTTTAATATTGGAAATTTGCCTTTGGTCTTTTGAATTTGGTTATTGGTTATTGGTTGTTTAATATTGGAAATTTGCCTTTGGTCTTTTGAATTTGGTTATTGGTTATTGGTTGTTTAATATTGGATATTATTTTTCCCTTTTGTCTTTTGCCTTTTGCCTTTTGGAATTTGATATTTCCCTTTTGTCTTTTGAATGTGGTTATTGGTTATTGGTTGTTTAATATTGGAAATTTGCCTTTGGTCTTTTGAATTTGGTTATTGGTTATTGGTTGTTTAATATTGGAAATTTGCCTTTGGTCTTTTGAATGTGGTTATTGGTTATTGGTTGTTTAATATTGGATATTATTTTTCCTTTTGCCTTTTGCCTTTTGTCTTTTGAATGTGGTTATTGGTTATTGGTTGTTTAATATTGGATATTATTTTTCCCTTTTGCCTTTTGCCTTTTGCCTTTTGCCTTCTGTCTTTTGGAATTTATTTTCCTTTTGAAATTAATTATTTTACCTTTCACCTTTTATATCACTTAACAAAACCTGATACAATGAAAATCAAAACACTATCGTTTACCTTGATTCTATTCCTGTTCGCGATTCTTTCATGTACGGTAAACAAAACCGAACCGGGAACATTGGAAAGAAGCACTCCCGAAGAACAGGGCCTTTCGTCTCAAGCTATTCTGAATTTTGTTGAAGCTGTTGAAAACAGCAATCATGAGTTGCACAGTTTTATGATTCTACGACACGGAAAAGTTGTGGCCGGGGGTTGGTGGGATCCCTACAAACCTGAGTTGAAACATACAATGTATTCAACAAGTAAAAGTTTTACTTCAACAGCGATTGGATTGGCAGTCAGTGAAAACCTGATTTCGGTTTCAGATAAGGTAATCTCCTTTTTCCCTGAAGATTTACCCGATACAATCAGTGAAAACCTTGCAGATTTGGAAATCAGGGATCTGCTTTCAATGACTTTTGGCCAGGAACCCGAACCACCGTTTCCAGCCATTGTAAGTTCCGACAACTGGGTAAAAGCAATTCTGGCAACTCCAATTGTCAACAAACCGGGTTCAGTATTTTTGTATAACTCATTTGGAACATACATGCTGGCAGCCATCATTCACAAGGTAACCGGCGAAAATGTAGTTGATTATTTAAAACCACGCCTTTTTGAGCCACTGGGAATTACGGGTGCCGACTGGGAAGTTGACCCGATGGGAATCAATACAGGCGGTTGGGGACTGCGCGTAAAAACTGAAGACATGGCAAAGCTGGGCCAGCTTTATCTGCAAAAAGGAAATTGGGAAGGGAAACAAATTTTGCCCGAAGCCTGGGTTGAAGAAGCCACAACATCAAAGATTTTGCAGTCGCCCGAAGCAGCGCAGGAAGATCGTGACAAAAGCGATTGGTTGCAGGGATATGGCTACAAATTCTGGCGGTCACGACACAATTCCTTCCGCGGCGATGGTGCATATGGTCAGTTTATACTTGTGTTGCCTGAACAGGATGCAGTAATTGCCATAACTGCTGAAACCGGCGACATGCAGGGTGAATTGAATCTTGTCTGGGATAATTTGCTGCCCGGATTTCAGGATGAACAAATTGCTGCCAACCCTGAAATTTACAATCAACTCAAACAAAAACTGAGTTCACTTGCTTTAGTGCCGCCCAAAGTGGATGCAGGCAGTTCAACGAAGTCAGTTTTTGATCAGAAATCCTTTATTTTCCCTGAAGAAGGGAACCTAAGAAGTATGACCTTTCATTTCGAAAATAACAATTGCAAAGCTGCAATGACATTTGCCAATGACAAACAAACTGAACTGATTTTGGGTGCAAACGAATGGATTTTGGGTGAAACAAATATACCTGTAAACAGCCTTGCTGCGCAGCCCAATGATCAGATTTTAAAACTTGCTCCTTTCAAAGTTGCAGGCGCATATAGCTTTCCCGATGAAAATTCACTTGAACTGATGGTAAGATACATTGAAAGTCCGCATACAGATTATTATTTGTGCAAGGCAAATGGCGACAGCATTTCTGTTGAAATCAGCAACAGCAGAACACAACGCGGGAATATTGAAACTTTTAAAGGTGTAATAAATCCAAATTAAAGTACAACTTCGTTCCGTTTCATTTCCCAGATTTCAAGGTCACGGATAACTTTACCATCGATTACAAAGCGCATGGCTGTGCAAACTTTGTGAAAACCCTTGTTGCCTGCTGCACCCGGGTTGATGTGCAGGAAATCAAGCTTTTTGTCGTAAATAACTTTTAATATGTGTGAATGTCCACAGATAAAAATGTTGGGCGGATTTGTGAAAATATCAGGCTTCACAGCCCTTTCGTAGCGGCCGGGGTAACCGCCAATGTGTGTAATCCAAACGTCCGTTTCTTCGCACATAAAACGTTGATGCAGTGGATAAACAGCGCGGATTTCATGACCGTCAATGTTTCCGTACACTGCTTTTAATGGTTTAAATGCCGCCAGAACATCGGCAGTTTCAAGATTTCCAATATCACCGGCATGCCATATTTCATCCACTTTTTCAAAGAATGTGAAAAGCCGGGGATGAATAAAACCATGGGTATCAGATAATAGTCCGATTCGCTTCATAAAAGTTCATCACAAATTTGCATTGAAACGACAAATAACGGTAATTTTGTTAGTAATAAAAACTAAAACCGAATGAGATGAAAAGAGTAGTTATTGTCAGACATGCCAAAGCTGTTCCCTACGGTTACGATGAAGATTTTACACGCGACCTTACTGACCGTGGAATGAATGATGCACAGAAGATTGGAACAGAATTAAAAAAAATGGGGATTGAACCCGATTCAATGATTTCGAGTCCTGCAAACCGCGCGCTTCAAACAGCATTGATTTTTGCCGAAAATATGGGGTTCAAAAAAAAGGATATAGTTGAAGTAGAAGACATTTACAGCGGTTTGACTGCTTCTGAATTTTTAAGTATGATCAAAGAATTACCTGAAACCACTGAAACTGCTTTCTTTTTCGGACACAATCCATCATTTAACTATTTTACCAGCAACCTGCTTGAAAATTTTTATGATGACATGCCCACATGTTCAACTGTAGCCATTGATTTTAATGTTGATACATGGAAAAAGGTGGAGGCAGGAAGTGGCAAAAAGGCCTTTCAACTGGTTCCGAAAATGTTTAAATAAAACAACCTGATTCATATTACCCTTTCGATTTCAACCTTAAAAGAGCTTGCTTTTTATAGCTTCTGCCAATCGATAAAACGGTGGCAGCCAACTCTACTTCACTGTTGTTAAACCGAATTATTTTTTGGCGATTTACAATAAATGAACGGTGAATACGAACAAAATTTTCAGGCAGTTTTTCTTCCAGTACACTTATTTTCTCCTTGCTTGTGATTTCCTCCACTCCCGTTGAATGAACTTTTACATAATCCGCCAAACTTTCAATGTAATTGATATTTTCATGAGGAATCTGAACAGACTTCCGGTTTGAAATCAATTCAAGAAAAGGTTTTTCCATTTTCTTTTTCTCTTTTTTTAACTCCTCCAGTTCGCGATGACTTTCGAAAAGTTGCTGCACCATTAAGGAGAAAGAACCAAAAAATACAACCATGTATAACACAACAGCCAAAAGTATAGTGTCGGATGAGTTGGGTCCCATTTGAGTAAGTTTCAAAATTTGCCAGATAAATAAAAGAAAATATTAAAACCAGCATTTCCAGATAAAGAGAAACAACAAGAGTGTAGAAAGAAATACAATGCGAACCATCCATATTTTTGTGTCAGCAAAAACCGGGGAACCAGGTAATAATTAAAAAAATACGAAGTCCCCATAACTACAGGTAATAACAAACTGATAAAATAAAACGCCTCAATTCGGTTTCCCCACGACCTGCCAAAAACCATAGTTAGAATGAAGAATACAAATAACCAAAATCCAATGTGAACATATGGATTACTTACTTTTGATTTCAATGCATGAAATTTTTAGAATTTCAAAAATGCTCTTTTTGTAAGCACTTTTTCGAATTACGGTAAAAATATCAAATTCCGAAAATTAAGTCGATAAACAACACCATTAGAACCGGATTCGACCTTGGAAATTGCCTCTTTTAAGTCCTAAATTTGAAAATCGTATAACAATTAAAAATTTAAAAAATGAAAGAACTATTTTACATGGGTGGACCTTTATTTATGGGAATACTTACAGGGAGCTAATTTTATTGATTGCATGGACTGCGTATCATTCTATGCCGGTAATTCTTAAAAAAGAGTTTGATTACGCTAAATTAAAATCGCGTTTAAAGCACATAAAAACGATTGGAACATTTGCACTGGTTACTGGAATCCTCGGTCAGTTGATTGGATTTTACGGTGCATTTGAAGCCATTGAAACAGCGGGAGACATATCTCCGTCACTTTTAATGGGAGGATTAAAAGTTTCAATGATTACTACATTATATGGATTCTTTATTTATCTTTTTTCGCTGCTAGTTTGGTTTATCATGGATTTAATCATCCCAAAAAAATCAGAATAACAATTTTCTTAACTTTGGCACCTGAATCTTAATTTGTACACATGCAATTGTTCTATGTTCCAAATATTTCGGGTGCCGAAGTTGTTTTAAATGAAACCGAATCGAAACATGCAGTGCGTGTGTTGCGGCTGCAAAACGGGTTCAGGGTTAATCTGATTGACGGGAAAGGCGGTTTTTATGAAGCCGAAATTGCGGATGCAAACCCAAAGAAGTGCCGACTTTCAATTGTAAAATCAACCAAAGATTTTGGCAAAAAAGATTTCAATTTGCACATTGCCATCGCACCCACAAAAAACAACGACCGCTTTGAGTGGTTCCTCGAAAAAGCTACTGAAATTGGAATTGACGAAATTACTCCACTACTCACTTCCCATTCTGAAAGAAAATCAATCAATCACGAACGGCTTGAAAAAATTCTTGTTTCGGCCATGAAACAATCGTTAAAGGCATATCTGCCAAAACTGAATCATTTAACTTCGGTTAAAGAATTGATTTTCAACAACAAATTTGAAAATAAGTTTATTGCCTATTGTGATGATATTCAAAAAATCCATTTAAAAGATTTGGTGCAGAAAGGAAAGGATACTTTAATACTAATCGGTCCGGAAGGCGATTTTAGCCCCGATGAAATTCAAATGGCTATTGAAAACGGGTTTAAAGTTGTGTCATTGGGTGAGGCAAGATTACGTACAGAAACTGCAGGAATTGTTGCCTGTCACATTGTAAATTTGGCCAATGAATAATCGTTAATCTCATCAATACATTGTATTTTTCCGAAAAATTTAAAAGATGAGAATTCTGACGTTTATTTTATTGTCATTTATTTTTTCAATCGGAGCACAAAACCAGGGTGTAAAAATTGCTTTGCTAAAATATAGCGGAGGTGGCGACTGGTATGCCAATCCCACTTCATTGCCCAACCTGATAAATTTCTGCAACATCAACTTAAAAACAAATATTTTCCCTGAACCTTCGACAGTTGAATTAAGTTCACCTGAAATTTTCAACTTTCCCTTTATACATGCAACAGGTCATGGAAACATTATTTTTTCGGAAAACGAGGCAAACAATTTAAGAACTTACCTCGAAGGTGGAGGCTTTCTGCATGTTGACGACAACTATGGTTTGGATGAATATTTCAGAAGGGAAATGAAAAAAGTATTTCCTGAAAAGGAATTGATTGAACTGCCACCTTCGCACCCCATTTTTCATCAGAAATATACTTTTAACGAAGGTTTGCCAAAAATTCATGAACACGACGGAAAACAACCACAGGCCTTTGGGCTCTTTATTGATGACAGGATGGTTTTGCTGTATACCTACGAATGTGATTTGGGTGATGGCTGGGAAGATGCTGACGTTCACAACGACCCGGAAGAAACAAGGTTGAAAGCATTGAAAATGGGGGCAAATATTATTCAGTTTGTGTTTGGCCAGTAAGGAAAGAATGAGTGAATGGGTGAAAGAGTGATTGAGTGAATGGGTGAAAGATAAAATATTCACAACCGGTTTGAAGAAACACACAACGCCGATGTTACAATTGCAACAGCAAAATATGTTTAGAAATAGAGGTATTCACGCATTCAATCATTAACACATTTTTCACATGAAAGTAGTAGCATTTAACGGAAGTCCGCGCAGAAAAGGGAACACTGAGATTCTTATCCACGAAGTTTTCAAAATCCTTGAAATGGAAGGTATTGAGACAGAAATGGTTCAACTTGGAAATAAACCTGTTCACGGATGTACAGCGTGTGGAAAATGCAGGGAAATCCAAAATGGAAAATGTCATATAAAAAACGACCACCTCAATTATTGTATTGAAAAAATGGTTGAAGCGGATGGAATTATAATCGGTTCGCCGGTTTATTTTGCCGATGTTACACCTGAAATAAAAGCGTTGATTGATGTTGCGGGTTATGTTACACGTGCCAACAACCACATGCTAAAACGGAAAGTCGGAGCCGGAGTAATCGCAGTCAGGCGCGGAGGTGCGCTGCATGCTTTTGAAACCATCAATAACTTTTTTCTTATCAGCCAAATGATTGTGCCGGGATCGAGTTACTGGAATTTTGCATTTGGCCGCAACCCCGGCGAAGTTTTAAATGACGAAGAGGGGATGCAAACCGTAAAAACACTGGGAGAGAATATGGCGTGGCTGATGAACAGGATAGAAAGCCCCTCCTAACCTTCGCGGGATGAAGAATAAAAAAGGCACCCAATTTCTCAGGCGCCTTTTCCATTTCAATATTTTATGGTATTAATCTGTTAGAACAACCAAATAATTTGAAACTTTCCAAAATTCCGATGTATTATCGATAAACAAAGTATCGGCTTGTTTTTTTCCTGAAAAATGAAAAGAACCTTCAGGGTGAACTGTAACCAATTCCGCCTTTTTTGCCATTAACCTCAGAAAATCAAAATTGCGGATATCAATTTCAGTAAAATAATCTTTGTTAAAATCTTTTTTCATCACAGCAGTTTTGCCAATGCCAATCACACCGCCACTTTTCTCGATGATTCCATTATCCCTCAGTTCCTTCATGGTACCAAAAGCATAAAATGCTTTGTTGAGTGTTTCCATTTGAGAATCAATAATCTGCGATTTTTGCTGGCTTACAGCTTCAACTGCCTGTAATTTTTGGTTTAGCTGAACAACATCAACATTAAGTTTTTTAACTTCTGTGGTTAAATCAGCAATTACAATATCTTGCTCATTGGCCTGTGCTTCCATGTTTTTGACCAATAATTCCAATCCTGCAATGGTTTCTCCGAGATCGCCTATTTTCAGGTTTGCATTTTTCAACTTTTTCTGAAAGGAAGCTGTAAGTTCTTTGTTTTTCTGTAACAACTGATGCAGCGTAGCAATATCTTCAATGATCCGTTGTTTTTGGCTTGCATTCATCTCGCGTTTGCTGCCCGACTGCACAGATACGATTTTTTCCAATTGCTTAATTGAATCAAGGTTCGCCTGAATTGCTCCAAACTCATTCAAAAATGAAGCGATTGAAGAATCCTTAAAGGCAGTTACCTGTTCAAGGCTATCCTTCTCCATTTTTAAGTTTTGTGCATCTTTTTTATAATTCTGACATGCACTAAAAATTACTATCCCTAATACAATAAAAACTAATTTTTTCATTTTACTTTGTTTTACGCTGTTATTAAATCAAATTTCAGGTACAAAACTAACTGATTTTTTGCTCACTTATAGAACCAACTGAAAACTAATTTATTGTGTTCAAAACTTTAATTGATTTGAACCCAATGTTATCAATGCTTCATTCAGCAACGCACATACAAAACAAAAGCTCTTTTGCCGAAAACAAAAGAGCTTCGATGTTTATTTAACGTGAATTAAGCTTGTTCCAATTTCAGGGTTTCCGTTGTCTGGTCGCAAACTTCAGTTGGCCCGAAATACTGAATTGGGCCGGGATAAACAAATTTTGTATTGTTTGCCCACTCACCGCGTTTTGCAATAAAGTGTTTAAAAGGTGCACCTTCCAATTCAACCAAAGCTTTTTGAATAACAGGTTTCATGTGGCCGTGGCGTTTTTCCATGTTCATCATCATTGTAATTGGAACTCCACCGGCAATCCAATGGTCGGCTGAAGCGGTTAAATTGCGAACAGAAGCCATATACCCGGTTTTGCCTTCAGATATCAAAAGCGCTGCTGTATAACCCAATGAATAACAGTAATCGGCATCGAAATTTGATGGTGCAGCGCAACGGCCTTCATAACCAAAAAAGTGGTATTGTGTACCAAAGTTACCTGAATAACTGCCTTCATTTTTCATTTCGTCAAGTTTGGCTTTCACCATTTCGCCAAGCAATTTTTCAGTTTCTATTAATGAAACCTGCACGTTTCCATGTGGGTCACGGTCGAGTGTGAGCTGGTTTGCTATTCCCAGTGGCAGCGATTTAAAGACGGCTGCAGATTCAGGCGAGATTTTTTCCACTATCCATTCCGGTCTGTAGCTCTTTTTAACATTCTGGAAAATTTCAGCTGTTTTTGTCCCTTCGGCGAGAAGGTCATTCAATTCACCAATCAAAATTTTCATTTCAGGGATAAATTCTATCAGACCTTCAGGAATCAATGCCACTCCAAAATTGTAGCCATGTTCGGCACGTTTGGCAATAACACCTGCCATGTATTCCACAATTTCACCCAAAGTTTGTTTTTCCTGCGCCACTTCTTCTGAAATAAGTGTAATGTTGGGTTGGGTTTTTAAGGCACATTCCAACCCAATGTGTGAAGCCGAACGCCCCATTAGTTTAATAAAATGCCAGTATTTTTTTGCTGAATTGGCATCGCGTTGTATATTTCCGATTAACTCTGAGTAAACTTTTGTTGCCGTATCGAAACCAAACGATGCTTCAATCATTTCGTTTTTCAGGTCACCATCAATAGTTTTGGGACAGCCGATTACCTGAACTCCTGAATTTTTGGCCATATAATATTCAGCCAATACACAAGCGTTTGTATTTGAATCGTCGCCACCAATTACAACAAGGGCATTCAAACTCAAATCATTTGCAACTACAAGTCCCTTATCAAATTGTTTGTGCTCCTCCAGTTTCGTTCTGCCGGATCCAATAATATCAAAACCCCCGGTGTTGCGATATTCATCAATTATTTTGGAGGTAAGTTCAACATAATCGTGATTAACCAATCCCCCTGGTCCACCCAAAAAGCCATACAATTTACTGTTGGGATTGATTTTTTTGATACCGTCAAAAATACCGGAGATTACATTATGTCCACCCGGCGCTTGTCCTCCCGATAAAATAACACCCACATTTACAGGTTTTTTATCCAAACTGTCGGTACCTTCTTCAAAAGTAATCAGGGGCATACCATAAGTATTTGGAAAAAGTTCAGCAATTTCTTTCTGGTCGGCCACCGATTCGGTTTTAGCGCCTTCAACCAATTTAAAAGCTCCTTTTAACGATTTTGGAAGTTTAGGCTGATATTTTGCCCTTTCCTTTTGCAAAGCACTAATATTCATATGATTTAAATTTTAACTGATTTATTTTTTTCAAGTGGAATCAAAAGTAATGGATTTTAAAAAGCCAAACGACTGAGGGCGATTTTCTTTTGTCGATTTAAAGTAAAGTTAAAAGCACAAGCAGGTGCGGCGGATTTCTATCCGTCAATTTCTAAGTTCCCGGGTACAAACCCTGTCCGTTCCATCAACGGATGCCACACCTTTAATTTAATTTTGAAGCCGAATTTTTATCCAAATATAAAATTGTATCGGGGTGGGTACGCAAAATAGTTGCAGGACAAGCTGTTGATATTTCAGCATTCACAGTGTTAAAAACAGCTTCAGACTTACGCTCATCGGGAACAACACAACTGATGTGTTTGCAACCCATAATCGCTGGTATGGTCAACGAAAGCGCATGGGTTGGCACATCGTCGAAAGTGGGAAACCAACCTTCGCCGAGTTGCTGTTTTCGGCAAGCCTCATCCAATTCAACAACTTTCACAAGTTTTGGGTCATTGAAATCGGCCACAGGCGGATCGTTAAAAGCAATGTGCCCGTTTTCGCCAATACCGATACAGGCAACATCAATCGGGTGGTTTCGTAACAAGGCCTCATAATTCGCAACTGTTTCTTCAATATCCGTTGCATCGCCTTCCAAATAATAAACTTTTTTAGGTTGAACTTTATCCAAAATCCTTTCTTTCAGATATTTTCTAAAACTTGCGGGGTGAGTAACCGACATTCCAAGATATTCATCCAAATGAAAAACAGTGATTTTCTTCCAGTCGATTTCCTGTTTTTGAAGGTGTTCCAAAAACTGAAACTGTGAAGCGCCGGTTGCTAAAATCAGGTTAGCGAAACCCTTTTCAGCAATTGCCCCTTCCAATTTTTCAGCTACTGAAATTGCAGCAGCTTTACCGAGTTCTTCAACGTTTTTGTAAACTTCGATTATCAGTTTTTCTTTTTGAAATTGTTTCATTTTTGATTCTCCTTTCGATTTTTGAAGATATAGGTAATTGATAACATCGGACCTATTTCCAAATTATTTACTTTTTCAGTTATATGGGAAACATAAGACTTATCCTTATTTTTGATTTCATTTTCCGCAGTGTTTTGAAGCTTTGCGGATAATCGTTTACAAGGCATTGGTAAGCTGCATATAAAGCTAAAACAGGAAGTCTCGATGCTCCTTCGGCAGAATACCTTTTGTCAAAATGTTTGGTCAATAAATCTATAATTGTTGCTATTTCAATATTATGGGGCTTTGAAAATCAATGCTCCGCATTTCTTTGAATGATTAAACCTTGAAAAAGAAAACTCAAAACTTCATCTATTTTTTTTCCTTTTTCAATAAAATCAATTGTTTTTAGGAATGCATTTTTTAATGATTCAGGCCTTATAGAACCTGAATAATAGAATCGTATGAAAGTTTAATTTCTCTCGTACTGTGATACGCTCCTCCACTCGGCCATAGCAGGGAATTTCACACTTTTTAAAAATGGAGTAATATATTTTGAGTCAAATGTCCTTCCGGAATATCCATTTGGTATGCTTGATTGATGATTTCTTCTATACTCGAGGGTTCAGTATTTTAAATCCCTGCACAAGTCAAAATAAGAGAAATAACATCTTTACCAAAAAATGAGCGATAAAAATAACCCTGAATGATACTATTCTATTTTTATCTACCCAGATTTGATTTACATCTGATAAAATTTGCATTGATTCTTTAAATCGATTCAAGATATTCAGTTCTCCATTTAATAGTCAATGCTAAAAGTATAACCTAATTTGTTAGCCACTGCCCATGATAATCGGTATTGCAACCGAATTACCAATTTGTTTGTAAAGCTCTGCTTTATTATTCAATAATTTGAATTCATCAGGGAATCCCATTATCCGATAACATTCCTGAATTGTTAACTTTCTCACTACGTCCTCGTGCAAGATCCAAAAACGTCCGGAAGATTCTTGCGAAGGTAAAGCTGGATGAACACCTTCTGTTGAGTATATTCTATTTGGCTGTTTGTGAACTCGTGATAAATGCTCCGTTCCTGGTCTAACACCTGCTTTGCGAATGGTTTTGTTTCGATAACCCGCGAAAACCAAACCCGATTCTTGCGTTTTTTGTTCTTTCAGAATAGTATATGGTTCTTCCAAATTTTCCCATTTATATTCATTAAACAAAAATTCTTTTAATGTCGGTTTCGGACTTTTAATGATTTTAGAAAAATCAAATTTTGTTTCCTTACTGCCTATAATAATGATTCTTTCACGATTTTGAGGAACACCAAAATCAGAAGCATTCAATACTTTTTTTGAAACGATATACCCCATTTCCTCCAAAGGTTGTACAATAGTGGTCAATGTCCTTTTCTTATCGTGATAAACCAAATGTTTCACATTTTCCAAGAAAACCACTTTAGGTTGATGTTTTTCAATAATTTTAAAAACGTGGTAAATTAAAGTACCTCTGGTATCCTCAAATCCTTTCATCTTTCCTGAAATACTGAAGGGTTGGCATGGAAATCCTGCACAAAGCACATCGTGTTTTGGAACTATGTCAGTATTAAACTTTGTTATGTCACCAAATGGAACTTCTCCAAAATTAAACTCATAAGCCTTTTGAGCATGATGATTGTATTCAGAAGAGAAAACGCAATTCCCACCAATTTCCTGCATCGGAATCCTAAATCCACCAATACCAGCGAAAAGGTCGATAAACGTAAATTTCGGTTTTTCCGGTGCAGGAAAGGGAATATCCCACTTAATGGGAAGCATTAACTGTAACTCTGGTTCAAACGCTACATTTAATTCTTCATTAATTTTTTGAAAAAAGATTTTTGCCCGCCCCTCATAGGATTTTGAAACACCATTTTTATGATTATGTAAGAAGTGAGTGAAATAAGCCAAATCTTCCGTATTTCCGTTTAAGGTTTCAACTTTTAGTTTTTCTCTAAGTGTAGAATATTTTATCATGGCTAAAAGTTTATTTTCCCTTGTTTTTGATTTTTCATTCTCATGTAATTTGCTTTCTCTTCTGCGGCTTTTAAAAGTAGAGTCGGTTCTTTTTGAGGGTAAATAATTTCAGCAATTTTTTCGCTTAAATATTCGTGTTCTAAATTTTTTAAATCAAGATTAAATACTGATGAAAGTTTAGGCAGTATTTCAACAGAAATTTTCCTTTTGCATTTTGAGCCTTCGAAAATACCGATTAATCAATGTCCAAAGAACAGCAGTTTGGTCAATGTCATTCCGCTGTCAGACCTTAATTGGTGGATATATTCTCCAAATGTTTGTTTCATTATATTGAATTTAAATCTTGAGTTTGTAATAAATCAAATATTTTTTTACAAAAATCTACAAAATCAAATCAGCAATGGCATAATACGTTGTCAGGAATGAAAACAAAATTACAGCAATTACCCCCAGATTCATTTTCCAACCGGAAACGTAAGTATTCATCAATTTTCGCCTGTTCAGCAAAACTAAAATGGGTATTGCAACTGCCGGTAAAATACAGGCTTGAAATGCCTGTGAAAAAATCATCAATGCCGGCGGACTGTGTTTTAGAAAAACGGAACCAAACGCAAAAACCAATCCGGCCAACATCAACCATCGAAACATGGGCGACCTGATATCGCGGGGCTTTCCCAAATAATCCGACATCAGCCACGGCGCAATTAAAACTATAGGGAAAATGGTTGAAAGACCCGCTCCGGTAATTCCGATGATTAAAACAAGTGCTGCAAATTTTCCTCCAAGCGGTTGAAACAAAGAAATCATTTCAAGTGTATTGTCCAGTTTCAAACCCATTACATTTAGTGTTCCGGCCGAAACCGCCATAATTATGCCACTCAAAAAAAGCATCATAAATGCCGAAACAAAGGCATCCTTTTTTTCTGCTTTCAGGTTGTTTACATTCCATCCTTTTTCAGCAACTACAGTACTTCGCATAATAAAAACCGCAGCAGAACAAGTTGTTCCGGCCATTGCCGCAATCAATCCCATTGCGCCGGGTTTATCGGGAACTGTAGGAACCATACCTTTTACAATAGCCATAAAATCAGGCTTCAGCATAAAAAACACGACAATAAAACAGAGTCCCATTAAGATAACAAAAACAGTCAGCACCTTTTCGAACTGTTTATAACGGCCAAACCACAGAAGTATATACATCAATATGACAATTACAAGAATTATCCATACGGTTTCAACTGTTTTTCCCCCGGAAATTATTTTGATTCCTTCCTGTAACAATTCTGCTACAATTCCCATTACTCCCATGAGAGCCAGCAATTCACCAATAATTAATGCAATTAAAATGTAGATTGCCAGAATCCAACCAAATTTGAATTCAGATTTGATGTTGAAAAGTGCAGTCTTCCCTGTTACAAGAGTTACTTTTCCATAAGCCACCATCAGTACAAAGGTAAAAACACACGATAATACAAGCGCCCAAAACAACGACATTCCATATTCTGCGCCCGATTTGGCCATGGTTGTAACGCTGCCTGTACCAATGTTGTAACCAATCAGGAAAAGGCCGGGGCCAACGGAGGCGAGGGAGATTGCAATTCTTTTTGATATCTTGTTTTTCATTTATGTGGGATGAAATTTTAAAATCAGGAAATATCCAATATCGAATGTTCAACAACCAATTACAAATTAAGAAAACTGAATTATCCAATATTGAAACTCAATGACCAATTTTCAATTAGTAATGTGTAAGCATTTATTTTCATCTTGGTAGATTGGATTTTGCAGTTTGGCAACTTTTTGCAAAAATAGCAATCAATTCTTCATTTTCTGCAAGCACAGCAGCAATTATGTTAATGTCAATACAAGACTTTCTTTTAATAATTTTCATGCAAATCCGTGTCTCACGTAATTCCTTTAAAATGATTGTAATTTTATGGATAAAATCCTTTTGCGATTCGGCTGACTGAACCTCGCCATAATTCAGAGCAGGAGATGAGCCGCTTCTAATTAATTGTCCTGCCAAATGATTTGCCAATCGGGTATTTGGAAGTAATTCAACAACCTCGTCAATTTTCAAAACAAAATCTATCAGTCTTTCCTCAAGATCAAAAGTTCTATTGGTCATAGTTTTTTACATATTTTAATTCAATCGCTAATTCATCCATGAATATATTATGTTGTTATTTTCATGAAGTGAAATTCGATTTTAAATATTCAACACTACACAATTTCTTTTATTGAAAATTGGAAATTGATTGTTCGATATTGGTAATTTCTTTATTCCTTAAACACCATTTCCCCTTTTACAAAAGTCTGCATAATCTTTACCTCAAAATCCTCCAACGTAAACAAAATCAAATCGGCTCTTTTCCCCACTTCCAGAGTACCCCGGTCATTTAATCCATAAAGATTGGCCGGATTTGTACTTGCCATCTGAATTGCATCGGCAAGTGAACATCCGGTAACCTCCATAATATGTCCAACTCCTTTGGTAATCGGTGAGGCAGAACCATAAAGTACATTTTGCGCCGGATAATACAATCTACCCTCTTTGGTAAGTTCAATGGTTTCTCCTGTTTCAGTTTTGTACTGGCCGGGTTCAAGCGCTGCATAACTTGTAACGTCGGAGGTAATGATGGTTTTGTCAACGCCCTTTGTTTTGAAGAAAACTTTGATTTCTTCGGGCAGTAAATGAAAACCATCGCAAATGATGCTGATCATCAAATCGTCGTTTGCCAGTTGCGGCCATAGCGGATTAACGTGGCGGTTTATCATGTTGGCGCATCCATTTCCGAGGTGGGTAGAAGTTCTTGCGCCATTTTTTACTGCCAAATCGAGTTGTTCTTTGTCTGCATTGTGATGTCCTACTGCCACCACAATTCCTTTTTCGTTACATTTTTTTATGAAATCCTGTGCACCCGCCAATTCAGGCGCAATGGTAACCTGCAGAATTTTTCCATCGGCTGCTTTATACATCTCCATAAATTCATCCCAATCTGGCAACCGCACGTATTGTTTTGGGTGGGCGCCACGATAGCCATCTTCGGGATTGATGTACGGGCCTTCGAGATGAAATCCGGGTATTGAACCGCGCAATTTTTCATCGTTTACCGAACTCCCCAAAATCGCAAAATTGCGGACCAAAACTTCCTGGCTGTTTGTTGTCAAAGTGGGCAGGTAGGTGGTAACTCCTTTTTTCCATAGCTCGGTTGTGGCTTTTTCGATTCCCTCTTTTGTTAAATCACTTTCGCCAAAAGCAAATGAAACACCGGCAAAACCATTGACCTGGTTATCAAAAAAACCGGGTGCGATATACATTTTGTCTGTTTTCATCCTTTAATTTTTAATCGATTTTATTTCAGCGATTTTCCCGTTTACAATCTTAATTTGAACGGGTTTCCCTGTGGCATAATGGATTCCTTCTATCATTTGCTGGGCATTTATTTGTTTCAACGAAAAAAGGAATACTGAAAACAACAGTAATCCAGCCAATTTGAAATATCTAAAACTCATTTTAATTCTGTTTTAATGACATGATTTATAATGCCTCTAGGTTAAATTCAAATATTCAACACGCTCCCACTTTTCTGTTTCTGCTGATTTCTCAAGAGCCTCCAAAATGCAAACTCCGTTCAGGATACTTTGGTGTGAGCGAGGTTCTTTACCTGTGCGAAACATCTCTACCATATCGACATAATTTTTTGGAGGATCTGTTTCTTCAACCCGGGATTTAAGTTCAATGAATTTGTCATCGGTTTCAACAAATGTTTCCCAGCCATAAGCCTTTTCCTTAAAAATAAGCGTGGCAAACAATCCTGATGAAAATTTCAGACTGGCATTTCCATATTTCCCGTTTCGTGTAATTCTAACCTCTTCAATGTCATCCCCAAACATAAACATCAACGGCTCAACAATATGAACACCGTAAAAGAAAATTCCACCATATTCCGAATCCAAATCGGCTGTACCTGTGCGGATTACCTGTCTTATTTTTCCCAAAGCAGCAACCTGCTCTTTGATGTCGAACGTTGCCGAAGACTGAGCGATAGAACTGTAAGAAGTTACAGGTGTACCGGCCTTTTTGGCCATTTGTAAAAACTCTTTTCCTTCGGATGCCCGATAACAAAAAGGCTTATCGATAAAAGTTGGAATACCCGCTTTTACAAAAGGTGCAGCAGCTTCGAGGTGGTATTTTGGATGTCTGTGATCAACAATCAGCGCATCTATTTTTCCAATCATTTCAAGCGGATCTGAAACCTGATTTGGAATTGCACCTTTTTCCATTGCCGATTTTGCAAAAGCATCGGTTTCGCCCCAAACATATTTTACTTCAGCTCCCGGAAACTTTTTGTCGATATTGAAAAGTTTTCCAAATCCGGCTGTATGTGAGTTTTCGGCACCAATAATTCCGATGCGAAGCGGTTTTTCTGCTGAACTTGCAAAAGTCTGAGAAACAATACCGGGAATTGTTGCTGCTAAAACAACTCCTTTTCCTGTAGTTTTTATAAAATTTCTTCTTGTATTCATTTTCAGCTTTATAATTTCATTTCCCAACCTTTTTCATATTCCCGCGACCATAGTTTCTGGGCTTCCTTGTCGCCTAAAATATGACCGTTTTCGGGATTTATTTCCAGTGAATGGCCAACCCGCTGGGCAATATTCCCGAGTTGAACAAGCAAAGTACTTTTATGCCCGGAATCAATGTCGGATTTGAGTTCTTCCCCTTTCAGTATATTATTGAAAAGATTGCGTATGTGCAGTGCATCCAGATGCCCTGCAGGATTTGCTGCATCCCGCGGATCGATTTCCTTTTCATCTTTAACCTCCTTTACAAGGTTGTTTTTCAAATCGTACACTTTGTAATCGTTTCCGCCTGAAATTACCAAAGAACCGTTTTCGCCGTAAAATTCAACACCGACAGAACTGCCTTCGATAGTTCGTCCATTGCAACTCCTGCCTTCCCAGCTCATCATTACATTTTCCTTAAAATCGAGATTTATCACCTGTGTGTCAGGAGTTTCCCAGTCGTCATTATAACGAAACCGTCCGCCATTTGAACTCACCTTTTCAGGATAATCCACATCAAGTCCCCAACGCAACAAATCAATCATGTGTGTTCCGTTATTTAATGCTTCGCCTGTTCCCCAATGCCAGAACCAGTGCCAGTTGTAATGGACAATATTGTCTTTGTAGTCCCTTCGCGGTGCCGGTCCCTGCCATAAATCCCAATTTAAACCCTCAGGCACCTGTACTACATTTCCAATTCCAATCGATTCGCGGTTGTTTGTATACCAACCCTTTCCAAAATAAGGTCGACCGATAATCCCGCTTTTTAAGTCGTTGATTGCCTGAATTACATTTGGCCATGACCTGCGCTGGTTTCCCATTTGTATCGATTTGCCGTATCGGGAAGCTGCTTTAACCAGCAATTCACCTTCAGCAGGATTGTGGCTGCATGGTTTTTCGAGATAAACATGTTTGCCTGCCTGTAACGCAAGCAGAGCCGCAGGTGCATGCCAGTGGTCGGGGGTTGCTATTACCATTAAATCCACATCCCTGCTTTCAAGCGATTTTCTGAAATCGTTAAAAATCTGAGGTTTTGATTTCTGAATTTCCTGAACTGCAGAAGCGCATTTATCAGTCACGCGTGAATCGACATCGCAAATGTGGATTACTTCACATTCATTTTGATGTGCAAAGTTCTGTGCAAGCGCATTTCCACGCGAATTGACGCCCATAACCGAAACCCTTATTTTATCGTTTGCACCGATTATTCTACGGTAACTTTCGGCGCTAAATCCGGGTAAAATCCCACCTGCCATTATAACCGTTGAACCCAGCACTGTTTTTTTCAGGAAATCCCGTCGTGAATTGTTGTTATCCATTTTTCATGATTTAGTTTTTGTTGAAAAATTGTGGTTCAAATTACCGTTTAATTTTGATTTTTTGAAATAGTAGCTCAAAATACCTTCAGTTGCAATCAAAAAAAAATCCGGCAATTTGTCGGATTATTTGTTTGCTGAACTTGAAACCATCTCAATTCCAGCTAAATCAATGATTTTGGTAAATTAATTTGTCAGGAAGTCGAGGACATTGCTGCCACCACTTGCACGATTACCTTTATAAAACTCAGTATAACCGCATTGCGAACAGGAAACTGCTGTAAATCTCCGGTTCTGAATATTAAAATACTTTGTAAAACCTGCTCCGGTTGTCCTAATTTGGTCGGTTTCTGCTTTTCTGTTCCCGCATTTCGGGCATGTATAACTTTTTTGGTTCATGATATAATTTTAATTGGTCTTTTATAATTTGTCTTAAAAATCTAAATGTTATATTTTTTCGAAAATTACTGAATTGTATCTTCTCCATCTTCCTTTTTCAATCGCTTTGCATTTTTCAAAGCATTGTGGACAATCCATTCCAATTGACCATTGATGCTTCGGAAATCATCGGCTGCCCATTTTTCCAGGGCTTCCATTATTTCAGGGTTTATCCTGAGTACAAATGATTTTTTCTTCGCCATTTTAATCCTTCCTTTCGCTGTTCATCATTTTTGCCATTATTTGTTGAATGGCCTTTTTCTATTACTTTCCAGAAATAAGAAAACGTTCCATTCTAATAAATACTGCCTGCATTTACAATTGGAGCAGCATCTTTGTCTCCACAAAGTACAACCATTAAATTGCTTACCATTGCGGCTTTCCTGTCTTCATCGAAATCTACAATCCCTTTTTCACTAAGTTGTTCCAACGCCATTTGAACCATGCTCACAGCGCCTTCAACAATCTTAAAACGAGCTGCAACAATTGCGGTTGCCTGCTGACGTTTTAACATGGCCTGTGCAATTTCCTGTGCATATGCAATGTGGTTTATCCGTGCTTCAATTACTTCAATCCCCGCAATTTCCAGCCGTTCAATTATTTCGCGTTCCAATTCGTCGTTAACTTCCTCTGTTCCATCCCGCAAAGTAACTTTTGCCGATTCGTCTTCAATGTTATCATAAGGATACAAACCTGCCAGTTTACGCAAGGCAGCTTCGCTCTGCACCACAACAAAATGCTGGTATTCATCTACTCCAAATGCTGCCCTGTATGTTTCCTGCACCCGCCATACCAGCACAAGACCAATCATTATCGGGTTGCCCAATTTGTCGTTAACCTTGATGGTTTCACTGTCGAAATTCCTTGCTCTCAAAGAAATTTTCTTCCTGACAAAAAATGGATTCACCCAATAAAAACCATTGTGTTTTATGGTGCCTTTATAAGCACCAAACAGAACCATTACACAACTTTGATTGGGATCGACCACTGTAAAACCGATGGCAATTAAAATAAAAACAGGAATCAGAATCGCGGATATTAAAACCATTCCCCGCGTAAATCCAAAAATAATAACTGCCAGTAAAATCAATTCTATAAAAAGAAACATGTAACCTGACAAACCTTTGTACAATTTTTCCATGACATTAAATTTAAAGTATTTTGATATTATTTTAATATCACAAATTTATAATATTGACATGTTAAAAACAATAGTAAAATCACTTACCTAAATATTTTTTTTAGCTTGAAAAAAATCAAACTAAACAAAACCTTATTTTCAGGGTTTATTTCAAAAAAACTAAAATGAATTTTATAAAAGAACCGTTAAACAAATTCATCAAATTAGAAACATCGGGAAGTATCATTTTATTTATGGCAACTGTTTCGGCGCTTGTATTGGCAAACAGTCCGTTAAGTGAAAGTTTCCTTGCAATTTGGGATAAGTATATTACCATAAGTCTGCCCGGTTTTGAATTATCCAAGCCGCTAATAAAATGGGTCAACGATGGATTAATGGCTGTTTTTTTCTTTTTGATAGGATTGGAAATCAAGCGGGAACTTGTGGCTGGTGAATTAAATGATTTTAAAAAAGCTTCGTTACCATTGTTTGCGGCAATTGGCGGCATGATTTTTCCGGCAGTTCTCTTTACAGTACTAAATTATGGTGAACCTGGTTCACAAGGCTGGGGTATCCCAATTGCCGCCGATATTGCATTTTCGCTGGGTATTTTGCAATTGCTTGGGAAAAGGGTTCCGATTGGGTTAAAGGTATTTTTAATGGCCTTTGCCATCATCGACGACTTAGGGGCAGTATTGGTTATTGCTTTTTTCTATAGTGCTAACCTTAACTGGGGTTTAATTGGAATTGGGCTAATCCTTGTAGCATTGCTTTTTGTGTTGTCGTCCAGAGGGTATTATTCAAAATATTTTTTCTTCCTGACAGGCATAATCGTTTGGGTACTTTTTCTGAAATCAGGTATTCATGCCACAATTGCAGGAGTTTTGTTGGCACTCACCATTCCCATCAGACGAAAAACAAACACAATATTCTTTTATAATGAAGCAAAAGAGGCACTTGAAATGTTTGTTACCGATTGTGACAATAAAAATGATCAAACGAGCATTTTAACCTCAAAGCAGTTGACAGCTATTGAAGAAATTGAAGAACTAGCAGAAAAAACAGCGCCTCCGCTCCAATATCTTGAGCATTCGTTGCATGGTTGGGTTTCGTATTTAATTATGCCCTTGTTTGCCTTTGCAAATGCCGGTGTAGTTTTTAGTTTTGGAGGAGACTCAAACTTCAGTCTATCGGTCAATATTGCTTTAAGTATGATTTTTGGAAATGCTCTTGGGATTTTTCTATTTTCATTTTTATCAATCAAATTTAAAATATCCGAATTACCAAAGAATGTAACATTTAAAATGTTGGGGGGCATTTCAATCCTTGGTGGCCTTGGTTTCACAATGTCATTGTTTATCAACAGTCTGGCATTTGACGATCAACAATTGATTAATTCAGCAAAAATGGGAATATTAATTGGTTCGGTTGTAGCAGGAGTTCTTGGTTATTTGGTTCTTAGAGGCTCATTGAAAGGAGAAGAAAAAAACGAGATGCCTTAATTGTTGACACCTCGTTTTTTTTAATTTAAATTCAATTCTACATATCCCGCTTCTTCTGTTTTACAAACCTCATAGGAGCGGGCAAAATTCAGAATGTTTTCGATTATCCTATCCGATGGCCCATCGACTTTCTTTGGCATCTTTTCAGGATTTCTGTTAATACTCATTTCAATGAAATTAAACACTTTTAATTTCGATTGAAAATTACTAACCAAATAAATTAATGTAGAGTAATTTCTCATAGGCAATTTTAAGATTTTCATTTACTTACAAACGCCAGTGAAAAACATTTATTGTGTTAACAAAAGTTAAAACCTTGTAAGTATTAAATTCTTTTTCTCGACAAGTTTTCGCAAATTTATTAAAGCATAACGCATTCTTCCAAGTGCAGTATTAATACTGACATCTGTTTGTTCTGCAATTTCCTTAAAACTCAGGTCAAGGTAGTGCCTCATGATGATAACCTGTTGCTGATCATCGGGTAATTCCTTGATCAGATCTTTTACTTCACTCAAAATTTGTGTATTTACCATTTGATCTTCGATGGTATCTTCCGAAAATCTTTGAGAATTAAAAATATCAATTTCCAAACTGTCATTTGAAACAGTACCTTTTAATTTTTCTTTTCTGAAATGATCAATTATCAGGTTGTGTGATATGCGTAAAACCCAGGAAACAAACTTTCCGTTTTCAATGTATTTTCCCTTTTTCAGGGAGCGGATTACCTTGATAAACGTTTCCTGGAAAATGTCCTCTGCCAGTTCCTGTTTTTTAACGATGAGCAGGATATACGAAAACACCCTGCCTTTGTGTCTGTAAATTAAAGTTTCCAATGAATTTTGATCACCTGCTATAAATCGCTGAACAAGCTCATTGTCGTTCAGTAAATTTTCTTTCGACATTACCTTCTATTTAAGTTTAAACAAAAAGTAAATTTTTTCTATAGGCGACCTTTTTTATTTGAAGTAAAACAATTTGTTAATTTTGCTGCTGTAAAAATGATACATTTTAGTGAATTATACAAATTTTGAACAAAATAATGCACAGACCAAAAAATGATTAAAAATAACGCATCAAAATACATCGAAATACATCATGCGCGAGTGCATAACTTAAAGAATATCAGCTTAAAAATACCACTTAACAAATTTATTGTTGTTACCGGCGTTTCAGGATCCGGAAAATCGTCTCTGGCTTTCGACACACTCTTTGCAGAAGGCCAAAGACGTTATGTTGAGAGCCTTTCGTCGTATGCACGCCAGTTTTTAGGGCGGATAAACAAACCCGAAGTTGATTTTATCAAAGGAATTCCACCTGCAATTGCAATAGAACAAAAGGTTAATACAAGAAATCCCCGCTCAACAGTGGGTACTTCAACTGAAATTTATGACTACCTCAAACTGTTTTATGCGCGCATCGGCAGAACCATATCCCCGGTAACTGGAGAAGTTGTTAAACGTGAAAGTGTTTCGGACGTTTTGGACTATATAAATTCGTATATCACAGGGACGCGCATAATCATTGCAGCTCCATTGATACAAAAAAATGGTCGTTCAATAATGCAGGAAGCAGAATTGCTGATGCAACAGGGCTTTACACGACTCGAATCAAACAATGAAATCCTTCAAATCGATGAACTCTTAAAATCCGGCACCGACAAGTTTTGCAAAGGCAAATGTAATATTGTAATCGATCGCGTTGCCGTTGATCCGGATGAAGATGCCCAAAGCAGAATGGCAGATTCAGTGCAAACTGCATTTTTCGAAGGTCATGGAGAGTGTATATTAAAGATTTTTGAAACCGATAAAATTGTAAGCCGTTCATTTTCGAATTTATTTGAAGCCGACGGGATTGAGTTTGAAGAGCCCAGTGTTCACATGTTTAGCTTCAATAATCCTGTAGGCGCCTGTCCTACCTGCGAAGGTTACGGAAAAGTAATCGGCATTGATGAAGATCTTGTTATACCTAATAAATCACTGTCAGTTTATCAGGATGCAGTTGCCTGCTGGAAGGGCGAAAAAATGAGTGAATGGAAAGATGAACTTGTATATTCAGCCGAAAAATTCAACTTCCCAATCCACAAACCGATTTATGAACTTACTGATTCCCAAAGATTTTTGATTTGGACCGGCAACAAATATTTCAGCGGGTTAAACAAGTTTTTTAAATATCTTGAAGAAAACAGTTATAAAATCCAATACCGCGTAATGCTTTCGCGATACCGGGGAAAAACTACCTGCCCCGAATGTAAAGGCAGCCGGTTAAAAAAAGAAGCGGGATTTGTAAAAATTGCAGGGAAATCTTTGCAGGAACTCGTATTGATGCCTGTTTCAGAACTAAAAACACTTTTTGCAGAAATCAATTTAAATGAACATGATTTTGAAATTGCCAAAAGAATTGTAATTGAAATCACAAGTCGTTTAAATTTCCTTTGTGATGTAGGATTGGGTTACCTCACATTAAACCGGTTATCATCCACTCTTTCAGGTGGCGAATCACAACGTATAAATTTGGCAACTTCACTGGGTAGCAGTTTGGTAGGTTCGTTGTACATTTTGGATGAACCCAGTATTGGCCTGCATTCCCGGGATTCACAACGGTTGATTGAAGTTTTACGCCAACTCCGGAAAATTGGCAACACGGTTTTGGTGGTTGAACACGATGAAGAAATCATCAGGGCAGCCGATGAAATTATTGATATTGGTCCGTATGCAGGTGTGCATGGAGGTGAAGTTGTTTTTCAGGGAAACCATACCGAACTTCAAACGAAACCCGAAAGTTTGACAACAAAATATTTAACCGGAGTTGAAAAAATAGAGATTCCAAAACATCGCCGGAAATGGACGAATTACATAGAAGTATTGGGTGCACGGGAAAACAATTTGAAGAATTTGAGGGTTAAATTCCCTTTAAATATATTAACAGTAATTACAGGAGTAAGTGGCTCAGGGAAATCATCGCTTGTCTCACGAATCCTTACTCCGGCACTTACCAAAATACTTGGTGGATATGGTGAAAAGACCGGTCATCACGATGCAATTCTGGGAGATTATAAACAGATTACTGCACTTGAATACATCGACCAAAATCCAATCGGGAAATCCTCACGTTCGAATCCGGTTACCTATTTAAAAGCTTATGACGAAATACGTAAGTTATATTCTGAATTGCAATCGGCAAAAATGCAGGGATTAAAACCTTCGCACTTTTCATTTAACGTTGACGGTGGCCGCTGCGATGAATGCCAGGGAGAAGGCACAATTAAAGTTGAAATGCAGTTTTTGGCTGATGTATTTTTGGTTTGTGAAAGTTGCAATGGAAAACGGTTTAAGGAAGATATACTTGATGTTCGGTACAAAGAAAAGAACATTGATGACATTTTAAACTTAACAGTAAATCAGGCAATTGAATTATTTTCGCAGGGAAAAAGTTCGACTGAGAAAAAAATTACCAAACGTTTAAAGCCATTGCAAGACGTAGGTTTGGGATACATTAAATTAGGGCAGTCATCAAGCACTCTTTCAGGTGGTGAAAGCCAACGGGTAAAACTTGCTTCGTTTCTTGCTCTTGAAAAAGACTCCCCTACCCTTTTTGTTTTTGATGAACCAACAACTGGGCTTCATTTTCATGACATAAAAAAACTGCTCGATTCGTTTAATGCACTTATTTCACGCGGTCACTCAATTATAATTATCGAACACAACCTCGAAATAATTAAATCAGCTGATTGGATTATCGATCTTGGCCCGGAAGGTGGCGACAAAGGTGGTGAACTTATATTTGAAGGTGTCCCGGAGGATTTGGTAAAAATCGAAAAATCTTATACAGGACAAGCGCTAAAGGAAAAATTGCAATAAAAAAAGGTGGCTGTATTATAGACAGACTTTCAGGTTTCCAAATCCAACTTTTGATTCAGATTAATTATAAAAAACGATGATAAAACTTTTTTTACTAAAACCAGACTTTACAGACAGCAATTCGGACAATGAAGGAAAACTGTATTATTGCCCGCATTGCGCAATGATTGAAGGAGTTATAAAATACTATCCCCAACTTGAAAAGATAATTGAAATTCATCGGGTTGACTTTAAAAAGCCCAGACAAGCAATTGCAGAACTCATAGGCGAAGAAAATCAGAGTTGCCCGGTATTAATTGTTGATGACAAATGGGGGAACAGTGCGGAGTTAAATTATTTCCAAAAACATGGTGATAAACTTTTTGTCAATTCCCCGGAATTAATAGTGCGATATTTTGCCGAAAAATTTGGCATTGGAACATTACACTGAATTCAAATTCAAATCCTTCCATTCACAATAATTTAAACAGGTTTGGCCGTTTGGAAATAGATACTGAAATAAGGAACAGATTACTGTACAATAAGGCTTTGATTGCTTCATCTTATTCACACCTGTTTGTTTAAAGTTCACAATAAATATCTAAGAACATAGTTACTTTAACAGTTTATTATTGCTTCTTTTGACAAACAAAAAAATAAGATAAAATCATTGAACAGGTCTTTTTCAAAATATATTTTATTGGCTTTCATTTTAATATCCGGAGTTTCCAACGGTTTATTTGCTCAAAGCTTCATAAATGCCGGCATTAAAATGGGTGGATCAAAACTAATGGGCGAAATTCCCAAAGGAGCTACAGGTATCATAAACGAATTTGATAATAAAACCGGATTTGCGTTTGCTTTCGAAATATCGAAATACCTTTCGCCCAGGTGGGAAATTGGAGTCGATTTTATGAATTCAAATTTAAATGGCAGCACATACAATCCCCGGTTCTCTGCCGAGGGATTGCAAGCTGGAATACCCTATGAAATTAACGATCCGGTGGAATATGAAAACAAATTGGTTGGTCAGAATATCTATTTTCGGTATTTCTTTAAACCGCATTCTTCCCAAAGTTTCTTTATTCCATTTGTTAAAGCAGGTGGCGGTTATTTAAACTATACATCAAAATTTAAATATATAGATGCCGCGGAAGATGTTTTACTTTTTGGGAAGGGAAAAGAAGGATACACGGATTTATCAACACCCATGTTTGTTTTTGGCACGGGAATTAAAACAACAATTTCACGGAATTTTTACCTTTTAACTACTGTCAATATTAATATGGTAAATTATGATTTTCTGGATGTAGTGCATAATTATGGTGAAGATAAAAACCGCCAGCAAATTACAGGGATTTATACTGATTTTAAAATAGGTGCTTTTTATTCAATTGGCAACCCAAAGGCAAAGGATAAAAAAGAGAATAAAAATAAAGACAAAAACAAACGGGGAAGCACAACCAAAAACAGCTATTTACCATTTTCTCCGGTACATAAATCTAAATAACACACTTCGTCGTATCAGGTTTTATCAATTTTTACTTGTAATTTTTACGAATTTCCAGATTATTCTAAACAATTTCTTAATATTGATGAATTTACAGATCAACAATCTGTAAATGTTCTGTTTAAAGAACAAAATCTGCAAAATATAAAGTAAAAATAAATCACAAACAGCCATAAAAGTTGGCCGGTAACTCAAAATAAAAATATTAATTGAGTACATTTGTTACTCAATAATAAAACAAAATCATTAGCTACTCATGCATTTTAAAAATGTAACTGAGGAGGCGAAGCTGTAGATTTCCAGCTGTAAATACAATATACAAAACATTGATTTTCTACCTTTCGAAATTTAATTTTTTGAAGGGAAAGTTGACACTTTATGCTCAATTCAATAATTACATCTAAAACAAGGGTGAAACTTCTTCTCAAGTTTTTTCTAAACAGCAATACAAAAAGCTATTTAAGGAATCTGGAACAGGAATTTGGAGAGTCCACCAATGCCATCAGAGTTGAGCTAAACAGGCTTGAAAATGCTGATTTATTGTGTTCGGAAGTTTTGGGCAATAAAAAATATTTTAGTGCAAATACAAGTCATCCGCTGTTCAAGGACATCAATAATATTGTGAAAAATTTTGTTGGAATTGACAAAGTTATTGAAAAGGTCACAAATCAAATTGGCAATCTTGAAACTGCATACATTACCGGTGATTTAGCAAGGGGAATTGATTCTCAAATTATTGATTTGGTATTGGTTGGAAAAGAAGTCGATACAACATATGTTGAAAAACTGATAGCTAAAACTGAATTAATAATTGCAAAAAAAATAAGAAGTCTTATACTTACACAAGATCAAATGACTGATTATTTTAGGAATAAACCTGTTTTACTCATTTGGAAACAGGATAAACCAAATCTGTAATAACCAATATGAAAATCCTTGTAACCGGAACTGCCGGATTTATTGGTTATCATCTTACAAAAAATCTTATCCAAAGAGGTGATGTTGTTGTTGGTATTGATAACATTAATAACTACTATGATGTTGATTTAAAATATGACAGGTTAAATGACTGCGGAATTTCCAGGGAGGCAGAAACATGGAAAACTCAGGTGAGAAGTTCACTCTACCCAAACTACACTTTTATCCGGATCAACCTGGAAGACACTGAGGAGCTGAACAAAATCTTTGCAACTGAGAAATTCGATGTAGTTTGTAATCTTGCAGCTCAGCCGGGGGTAAGGTACAGTATAGAAAATCCACAGGCATACATTAGCAGTAATATTGTTGGGTTTGCTAACATTCTTGAAGCATGCAGGCACAATAATATTCAGCATTTGATTTATGCAAGTTCTTCAAGTGTGTATGGCAACAGCAACAAAATGCCGCTTTCAGTCACCGACATTGTGGATAATCCCATAAGTTTATATGCTGCCACGAAAAAAAGCAATGAACTTATGGCGCATACATACAGCCATTTATTCAATTTCCGTACTACAGGATTGCGTTTTTTTACAGTTTATGGTCCATGGGGAAGACCCGATATGGCTCCTGTACTTTTTGCCAAAGCCATCACAAGCAACGAGACAATTAAAGTATTTAACAATGGCAGACTTGAACGCGATTTTACTTACATAGATGACATTGTAGAAGGTATTGTACGCGTAATTGATTCCCCGTTCAATAAAAATCAGAAGGAAACTTCAGCCTACAAAATTTACAATATTGGCAATGGTAGTCCAATAAAACTATTGGATTTTATTGAAACGCTGGAAAAAGCGTTTAATAAAAAGGCTAAAAAAGAATTTTTACCCATGCAACCCGGAGATGTATTAAAGACTTTTGCGGATGTTGAATCTTTAAAAAATGATTTTGGCTTCTCACCAAAAACTACTTTAAAAAAAGGAATTGGCGAATTTGCCAACTGGTATCGGGCTTATTATGTTTGAGATTTAAGTACCATAAATCCATAATGAGGTACCAGATTCCATTCATCACGTATCAACCAAAAAAATAAGAATAATGCAATTCAAATTTAAATTTATTATTTTCCTGAGCGTAATATTAATAAACGGTAATGCTGTTTTGGCACAGGATGTCAAGTCAGTTGATGTAAAAACATTGCCGCAATCTGACATTCAAAAAGCCAAAAAGGCAATGCAGGATGCAGGGCTTTCAACGCAGGATGCAGCAAACATTGCCCGGCAAAAAGGTGCTACAGAGCAACAAATACAGGATTTTGAAAACCGTGCACAGGGTGAGAACCCACCATCTGACAATACAGTTTCTGATCCTGTGCAGGATGCTTCCGAGAATGTTGAAGATCAACAGGAGGTTGAAAAATCAACACGGCAATCAGGTTTTGAAAACAATGGACGAATTTTTGGCTCTTACCTTTTCAACAATAAAAACCTGACTTTCAACCCGAGAATTAATATTCAAACGCCCACCAATTATGAAATAGGCATTGGAGATCAGATTATTATCAACATTTGGGGAAACTCGCAAAACAATTATCAGCTCCAGGTAAATAAAAACGGACAGGTTTTAATACCGGATGTGGGGCCTGTTTATATTGCAGGTAATACATTTCAGGAAGCAGAAAACAAAATAATACAAAGATTAACAGCTATTTATGCTGATATGGGAGGCAGCAACCCACAAACATTTGCACAGGTAAATATGGGACAATTGCGTTCAATCCAGGTAAACCTGGTGGGCGAGGTTGTTGCTCCGGGAACCTATACATTGCCTGTGACAGCTACTGTTTTCAACGGATTATATCTTTCGGGCGGCCCAAATAGTATCGGTTCATTCCGAAACATAAAAATTATCCGCAATAACAATGTTTATAAAACCATTGATATTTACAAGTTCCTTGTTAATGCCGACCCTTCAGAAAATGTAATTTTAAAAGACGGTGACATTATATTTATACCCGCAGCTGAAAAACGGGTGGAAGTTAATGGGGAGTTTAAAAGAAATGGCCTTTTTGAACTAAAAGAGGGTGAAATGTTAAGCGATTTGATTCGGTATGCCGGTGGTTTTACTGAAAATTCATATTTGTCGAAAACCCAAATCTACAGGAAATCACAACAGGGTTATCAAATCAGCGATGTGGATTTTGCGCAATTGGCAAATACTCCGTTAAATAATGGCGATGAAATCAGGAACAAACAAATATTAAATATTTTCGAAAATCGTGTTTCAATTTCAGGTGCGGTTAATCGCCCGGGTGAATACGAGTGGCACCAGGGGCTTACCCTGTATGATTTAATAATGAAAGCCGACAGCATTTTACCCGATGCTTTTTTAAACCGGGGCATAATTACCCGCTTCAATCCTGATTTATCAACTTCTGCAATTTCATTTAACGTGGAAGATGTTATTTCAGGAAAATCAAATATTGAACTTTTCCAGGAAGACATGGTACTGATTAAATCTCATTTCGACCTTGAAGAACTGCCCACATTCACAGTAAATGGTGAAGTACTTTCTCCAGGAAATTTTAAATGGTCTGAAAATATAACTCTGGGTGATGCCATATTTCTTGCTGGAGGATTTACCGAAGGTGCAGATACCACTTATATTGAAATTGCACGTCGGTTAAGTTATGACGAGGCTGCGGAACTGTCAGATGAATTGGGACAAATCATCATTGTTAACCTTTCGAGGGATTTAGGATTGGGCAAAAATGACGCGGAAATTTTAATACAACCCTACGACCAAATTTCCGTGAGACAGGCTCCAAATTTCCGCAAAGGAAAAACAGCATATATAACGGGAGAAATAGCCTATGCAGGCGCTTATGCCATTAACAACAAACAACAACGTATTTCAGACCTTGTTAAAATGGCCGGAGGGCTAACACCGCAGGCATATATAAATGGTGCCACACTCGTACGCTTTACCGACGAACTTGGATCGGAACAGGTGGCAATTAATCTTGAAAATATCATAAAATTCCCAGGAAGTGAGGCTGACTTATATTTAAATAATGGCGACCGAATCAACATTCCCGAATTTATGCAAACTGTTAAAATAAGTGGAAGTGTTCAAAACCCATTTTCAGTTACTTACTTATCTGGGAAAAATGCCAAATACTATGTTGATCGTTCGGGTGGTTTTAACAGCGACGCCTTAAAATCAAAAACTTATGTACGTTACGCCAACGGAACAACTGCAGTTACCAAAGGATTTATTATTAAGGATTATCCAAAAGTTCAACCTGGCAGCCAGATAATTGTTCCGCAAAAACCGGAGAAGAAAATGATTGATTCTAGTAAATGGATTGCATGGGCCAGTATATTATCTTCTTTGGCAGTATCAGCTGCAACAGTTTATAATATTACAAAATAGTCAGGAAAACGGGTTGCGGGTGCAGGTTGCACGTTGCAGGTTCAGAGTTTAGAGTTAGAGTTTAAGGTTCAGAGTTGGGAGTAATCTATGTTCTTTTATCAAGTTTTTGGAATCAACATCAATTAACAGAATAAAATATTCGGCATTTGGTATTCAACATTCAAAGTCAATTATCAACATACATTATAGAAAATTAAATGACAAGCGAAGTTAAAAACAATCAAACGACTGTAGATGAGGATGAAATCGACCTCATTGACATTGCAAAAACCTTGTGGAACGGCAGAAAACTGATCATAAAAACAGTTCTTATTTTCATGCTTTTGGGTTTAATCATTGCAATTTTTTCAACAAAGGAATACACAGCTTCGTCAACCATGGTACCCCAACTTTCAAACAATAAATCAAAATTGGGTGGATTATCATCACTTGCTGCCATGGCTGGTTTTAACATCGACCTGAACATGGAAACAAGTGAGCTTTCGCCTTACATTTATCCTCAAATTGTGCAAAGTGTACCTTTTCAGCTTGAATTAATGGAAACGCCTTTCAAATTCGAAGGTATTCAACAACCTGTTTCTATCTATGAATATTACATGGATTATGCCAGGCCAGATGTTATTTCACTCGTAATGAAATACACAGTTGGGTTGCCATTTATTTTATTAAAAGCATTGAAACCGAAAACTCCTGAGGTTCTTCCTGCTGTGGCATCTGACAGTTTATTGTTTTCACCGATAACTTTGACCGAAGACCAGGAGCTGATAAGAAAGATGCTTGCCGAAAGGGTTACCCTGGAAACCAACGACAAAGAAGGATATGTGGTATTAAATGTAAGAGCACAAGATGCAAAATTAGCCGCACAGATAGCACACAAGGCACAAACTTTACTGCAGAAATACATTACCGAGTTCAAAATAAAAAAGGCTACAGCTCAATTTAAATTTATCAATGAGCGTTATGACGAGAAGAAAAAAGAATTTGAAAAAGTTCAGACCAAACTTGCTGCTTTCCGCGACAGAAATAAAAATGTTACCTCGGCTATGGCCCGCACTGAAGAAGAACAATTGCAAAATGAGTATCAACTGGCATTCGAAGTTTATAAACAACTGGCACAACAGCTGGAACAGGCACAAATTAAGGTAAAAGAAGACACGCCAGTTTTTTCAATTATTAAACCTGTTACAGTTCCAATAGAAAAATCAAAACCCAATCGACCCCTGATTCTTATCATCTGGACTTTCCTGGGAGGAATTATCGCCATTGGCTGGATATTCGGGAAACAGTTTCTTGCAACTGTAAAAACCAAATGGAACGAAGAACCCACAGAAAAAAGTTAAACTATGTATTTTGACGATTACAATTTACACAAGGACGCCAAAATCCGTGATTCACTTTTTTGGGAATATGAATTCGGCAAAATAAACTGGCAGGAAATGAAAGTTGTGATTGTTCAGCGTGTTATTGAACGTGGACGGATGGAAGATTTTTATGCGATAATTAACTTATATGGAATTGAAGGGGTTAAAGAAACTATTAAACAAATCCCTTATCTCAACCCCAAAGACATAGTGTTTGTAAGTTCCGTTTTCGAAATCAAAAAAGAGGATTTGAAATGTTATTCAAAGAAACAATTGAAAAATCAACACTGGAACTCCTGATTAAATTAATGGAGGATGAATTGCTTTCCAAATTTGTTTTGGTTGGCGGAACAGCTTTAGCGCTTCAAATTGGTCATAGAATCAGCGTTGATTTGGATTTGTTTTCATCACAGCCATTCAATGCTGAAGAATTAGCTGATTATTTAAGAATTAGCTATGGTTTTGAATTGGATTTTATTTCAACTAACACTGTAAAAGGGGAAATAACTGGAGTGCAGGTTGATTGTATTGCACACCAGTATCCATGGATTACCAAATCCAATTTTACTGAAAAAATCCGACTTGCAAGTTTAACCGAAATAGCAGCAATGAAGCTGAATGTTGTAACAGGTAACGGTACACGCATTAAAGATTTTATTGACATTGCATTCCTTTCAACTAAATTATCCTTGAATCAAATGCTAAATGCTTACACAGAAAAATACAATAGCAATTCAGTAATGCCATTAAAAGCATTGCTGTTTTTTAATGATATTAATATAAACGAACCAATAAAAATGGCAGGATTAAAACGTTTTGAATGGAAAACTGTTGAAAGCAGATTGCAATTAATGCAAAAGTTGCCCAACAAAATTTTTGACAAGCTTTAAAATTTAAGACAACAATATAAAACAAGACAATATTTAAATTTCAAAACTACTATGAATTACACAGAGGAAATACTTGGGAAAATAGATGCAAACACTGAGGTAGTAGGAATCATCGGCCTTGGTTATGTAGGTTTGCCTTTGGCAGTGAACTTTGCCGAAGCAGGGGTAAAAGTCATAGGCTTCGACAAATCGGAAGCCAAAGTAAACAAAATCAATTCAGGCGAGAACTATATCAAAGATATACGCGATGCGGTTTTGCGCGAAGTGGTTGATAAAGTTTCTTTGCAGGCCACAACCGATTTTACCAAAATGAAGGAATGCGATGCACTCATTATTTGTGTTCCCACTCCTTTGGATAAATTCCGGAAACCTGATATGAGTTACATTGAAGCATCATGTACAGCAATTGGCCAAAACATGAAACCCGGAACTTTTATCAGTCTTGAAAGTACCACCTACCCCACCACTACGGAAGATTTAATGCTCCCGATTATTGAAAAAGAAAGCGGATTAAAACATGGCGATGATTTCTGGCTTGCCTATTCTCCTGAACGGGTTGATCCGGGCAACAAATCCTTTCACACCAAAAACACACCAAAAGTACTGGGTGCAATGACGGACGAAGGATTAAAAATCGGTGAAGCGCTTTACTCAAAAGCAATTGACACAATTCACAAGGTAAGTTCACCCCGTGTTGCCGAAATGGTAAAAATACTTGAAAACACATACAGACTGATAAATATTAGTCTTATCAATGAACTTGCCCTCCTTGCGGGTAAAATGGATATCAATATCTGGGAAGTAATTGAAGCTGCCAAAACAAAACCATTCGGATTTCAGGCTTTTTATCCGGGTCCGGGTATTGGCGGACATTGTATTCCCCTTGACCCGTTTTATCTTGAACACATTGCCAAACGATTTGATTTCGATTTGAGTATGATCCATGCTGCAGGCCATATCAACATGAGAATGCCACACTATATGTACATTAAAATTGCAACTGCATTGAACCGCCATAAAAAAGCAGTGAACGGAAGTAAAATCCTATTCCTTGGTGTTGCATACAAACCGAACATAGATGACGAACGCGAATCGCCAGCTTTGGAAATCATGGATACTGTAATCCAAAAAGGCGGAATTGTAAGTTACAACGATCCACATATTCCTAATGTTAAAACTAATCAGGGAAATAAATTAAACTCCGTTGAATTATCTACAGAAAGATTAGCAGAGGCAGATGTTGTCGTTCTTACTACCAACCACGATGTGTTCAACATGGAGTTTGTGCAAAAACATGCAAAGCTAATTGTCGATATGCGGAACATGATAAAAGACAGTTCAGATAAAGTTTATAAGCTATAACCTTAGTTTCCTGCTGGTTCTCCCCCTTGGGGAGTTAGAGGGGGCTCTCAACCACGATGCTTTTGATATGGAGTTTATTCAAGAACATGCAATGTTGATTGTAGATATGGATATTGTGGCGCATAAAGGTGGAATCGTTTCATATAACGACCCTCATATCCCCACAGTAAAAACAAATGGCGGCAATAAACTCAATTCAACTGAATTATCTGCAGAAACACTTGCAAATGCCGATTGCGTAGTGCTTACTACAAATCACGATGCTTTTGATATGGAATTTATTCAAGAACATGCAAGATTAATTGTGGATATGAGGAATATGGTAAAAGAAGCGGGTGAGAAGGTTTATAAACTTTGAAAATTAAATTTTTATTTATTTATCATTCAATGCTACAATAAGTAACAAAATACATCTATGTGCATTCAAATGGTTGACTTAAAAAGTCAATATCTGAAAATTAAAAGCGAAATTGACCATGCAGTCATTTCATGTATCGAATCCACCAACTACATTAAAGGTCCGGAAGTCAACTATTTTGAAAGAACATTTTCTGAATATTTAAACGTTAAACACACTATTGGCTGTGGTAATGGGACAGATGCACTTCAAATAGCATTAATGGCTTTTGATTTAAGGGAAGGAGACGAAATAATCATTCCCGCGTTTACATATGTTGCTACAGCCGAAGTGATTGCACTGTTGGGATTAACCCCGGTTATGGTTGATGTTGATTACGATTCATTTAATATTTCAGTAGAAGAAATAGAAAATGCAATTTCTTCAAAAACAAAGGCAATTGTTCCTGTTCACCTCTACGGACAATGTGCCAATATGGAGAAAATTATGCAAATAGCAGAAAAATATAATCTATATGTTATTGAAGACAATGCGCAGGCATTAGGCGCCGAAACTATTTTTAGTGATGGCACACGCAAAAAAACCGGAACAATTGGACATATAGGTTGCCACTCCTTTTTCCCAACTAAAAACCTGGGGTGCTTTGGCGATGGAGGTGCTATATCTACCAATGATCCTGTTTTAGCAGAAAAATGTAGAATGATTGCCAGTCATGGACAAAAATTGAAATATAAACATGACGTAATAGGATGTAATTCTCGATTGGACACCTTACAAGCTGCAGTTTTAAACGTTAAATTAAAATATTTGGTCGACTACATTGAGGCAAGAAGAAATGCTGCTGCTTATTATTTATCTTCCTTAGCAAATTGTAGTGGTATAACTTTGCCTATAACTGCAAGCTTTGCATACCATACATTTAATCAGTTTACTTTGAAGATTGAAAATGGGAAGCGTGATTTACTTCAATCATATTTAAAAGTCAAAGGTATTCCTTCTGTGATTTATTATCCTTTACCATTGTACAAACAAGAAGCATTTAAGAAATACAGAGATGAGAAAGACGCATTGCCAAACAGCGAGTTGTTATGTGAATCAGTGTTGTCAATACCGATGCATACTGAGCTGAACACCGATATCCAGGACTACATTATTGATACGATTAAAACTTTTAATGTATGATCAGTAAAGTTTATTTTGTTCATGAAACGGCAGTAGTTGAAGAGGGCTGTAAAATTGGCTCTGGCACCAAAATCTGGCTCTTTTCCCACATCATGGCTAATTGTAGAATAGGCGAAAATTGCAATATTGGTCAAAACGTAGTGGTTTCTCCCGAAGTGGTTTTAGGCAGAAATGTAAAAGTCCAAAACAACGTTTCCATATATACAGGTGTAACATGTGAAGACGATGTTTTTCTTGGACCATCAATGGTATTTACAAATGTTATAAATCCTCGTTCGGCGATTAACCGTAAAAACGAATATGCCAAAACTCATGTTGGAAGAGGTGCTACAATTGGTGCAAATGCTACAATTGTATGCGGTAACAATATAGGAAAATATGCATTTATTGGCGCTGGCGCAGTAATTACCAAGGAAATTCCTGATTATTCCCTTTGGGTAGGTAACCCTGCCAAACAAATAGGCTGGATGAGTGAATATGGGCAACGGCTCATATTTAATCAAGAAGGAACCGCAATTTGCCCTGAAAGCCAGGAAATGTATAAACTCAAAAATAATCAGGTTTCCAGGATTCCTCAGTCTTGAAACTCATATAAATAATCTCAAATCTTTTTCAATGAAGAACTTCGCCCTTATTGGTGCCGCGGGCTATATCGCACCACGACACTTAAAAGCAATTAAAGACACAGGAAATCAACTGGTAGCTGCTCTTGACCCCTACGATGGCGTTGGTATAATGGACAGTTATTTTCCAGATGCAGATTTTTTTACAGAATTTGAACGCTTCGACAGGCATGTGGACAAACTCCGCAGAAAAGGAACACATCTTGATTATGTAAGTATATGCTCTCCAAACTTTTTGCACGATTCACATATCCGCTTTGGTTTACGCAATGGCGCCGATGTGATTTGTGAAAAACCCATCGTACTGAATCCATGGAATGTGGAAGCACTTAAAGAAATTGAAAAGGAAACAGGAAAGAATGTTTACAACATTTTGCAGTTGCGTTTGCACCCAAGTGTTATTGAACTTAAAAATAAAATAGACAACGGCCCTGTAGATAAAATTCACGAAGTTGATCTCTCCTATTTAACCTCGCGTGGACACTGGTACTACACTAGTTGGAAGGGCGATGTGGCAAAATCAGGTGGAGTGGCAACAAATATTGGCGTGCATTTTTTTGATATGCTTACCTGGATTTTTGGCGACATAAAAGAAAACATTGTACATCTGCACGAACATGATCGGGCTGCAGGTTTTCTACAGTTGGAAAAAGCCAGAGTGCGTTGGTTTTTAAGTATAAATTTCGACACAATACCAAAAGAAGTACGCGAAAAAGGAATACGAACTTTCCGCTCTATAACAGTGGATGGAAATGAATTTGAATTTAGCGGTGGTTTTACCGAATTACATACAAAAAGTTATACGCATATACTTGGTGGTAACGGGTTCCGTATTAATGAAACAACCAAGTCAATTGATGCTGTGCACACGATTAGGCATTCAAAACCTCTTGGACTAAAGGGCGATTATCATCCATTAGCGAAATTGCCTTTGGCAAAACATCCGTTTGCTTTATAACAATGCTTTGTCGAACAAGCCTACAAACTCATTAAAATATTATTGAGAAAACTGCGAGTGTTTTAATGAACAATAGCGAAAACAATAAACGGATAGCTAAAAATACATCTATGTTGTATATTAGAATGCTGCTAACTATGGCAGTAACCCTGTATACATCACGCATAGTCCTCAACACCTTGGGTATTGAGGACTATGGAATATACAACGTAGTTGGAGGTTTTGTTGCAATGCTCGGATTTTTAAATAATTCCATGGCAGTTGCAACGCAGCGTTTTTTATCGTTCGAAATTGGGAAGAAAGATCATGCTCAATTGTCCCGGGTTTTCAGCATGAGCATGAACATTCATTTTTTAATTGCAATAATAATTCTTTTGTTGGCCGAAACTGTTGGTTTATGGTTTGTAAAAACTCAATTGACTATCCCTTCTGAAAGACTTATTGCCGCACAGTGGGTTTACCATTTCTCAATCTTTGCATTTATTGTTAACGTTGTGAGTGTACCATATAATGCAATAATTATTGCCCACGAAAAGATGAATGTATTTGCATGGGTCAGCATTATTGACGTAAGTTTAAAACTCCTTATTGTCTTTATGCTTCAATGGTTTGGCTTTGATAAGTTAATTCTCTATGCTGTATTGATGTTTATTGTTTCGTTGGTTATTCGGATTATTTATGGAAGTTATTGTTCGCGTAATTTTGCTGAAAGCAAGTATCGCTTTTATTGGGAAAAACCGTTGTTTAAAACAATCATGAGTTTTGCGGGTTGGAGTTTATGGGGTAGCGCTTCCTCAGTATTACATAGTCAAGGTGTAAATATTCTTTTAAACATATTTTTTGGACCTGCAATTAATGCTGCCCGCGGTATAGCTTTTCAAGTAAGAGGAGCCGTCAACAGTTTTGTTTATAATTTTCAAATAGCAATGAATCCTCAAATTATTAAATCGTATGCAATAAACGATTTAAAATATATGCACGAACTAATTTATCAAGGGGCCAAATACTCTTTTTTTTTGCTTTTTGTAATATCACTGCCAATCCTTTTTGAAACAGAAATGATTCTTCGACTTTGGTTAAAGATTGTCCCAGACTATACAGTCATATTTACACGTTTGGTAATTATTAACATTTTAATAGACTGTATTTCCGGACCGCTAATGACAGGAGCTCAAGCATCTGGTAAAATAAAGGTTTACCAAGCTTTAGTTGGCGGATTACTTTTGTTTAATCTTCCAGTCTCATTTTTATTTTTAAAACTAAATTTTCCGCCTGAAGTAACCATATATATCAGCATTCTGATTTCAATCGTTGCTCTTTTTGTAAGACTATTAATTTTACAAAGACTAATTTCAATTACAATTAAAGATTTTTTTAATCAAGTCATTTTAAAAGTATGTATGGTTAGTTCGCTTGCAATAATTTTGCCTTTACTTTTTCAAATTTTCGCACAGAAATCATTTTTAAGTTTCGTTGGGATTAGTGTTGTATCAGTTTTTAGTTCTGTAATAACTATTTATTTCATGGGACTAAAAATTACAGAAAAAATATATTTGAGAAGTTTGATCTTCAACAAGTTCATTAAGCACTACAAAAAATAATGAAAGTTTTAATTAAAGGTGCATTTGGTAACCATAACTTTGGAGACGACCTACTGGCGTACTCAATATGTGAATATCTACATGGCCTTAATAAGGCGCTTGAAATAACAATTTTGTCAAATACTGAGTATTTAAAAAATTTAATATATGATGTAAAAATAGTTTCACATTACGAAATTGAAGGCTCGTTTGATTTATTGATTTTTGCAGGAGGAACTCAATTCGCATCCTTTAAAAAAAATAGTTATTTTTCAACATCGTATATTAAAAACATTTTAATTCTTCTTAAAAACCCAAATGCTTTTTTTGCAAAAGTTCGTAAAAAAATTCTGGGTACAAAATTTAATTACGATCATCTTGCCATTGTTGGGATTGGAATTGGACCGTTTCACACTAAAGATAAATATTACTATTCATCTATTAAATTTTTAAGAAATAGTAATTTACTTGCCGTAAGGGACACTTTAAGCGAAAAAACATGTGTGGAAAATTCTATAAAACACATAGTTGGCTCGGATTTGGTGTTTTCACTTCCCAATTCCTTTTGGAAAAATTTTCAAAAAGGTTCATATAGAAGTCAAACAATTGCTGTTATTATTAGAGATTGGGAATACTCCAAAGTGAATGCTTCTTTTATTTACCAATTGGACAATTTAAAAATCAGCAATTCTTGCATCAATTTTATCTCATTTTGCGAAAAGAGAGATAAAAAATGTATTGAATATTTAAAAAAGAAAGGTCTCTCTGAATCAATAAAAATTTGGGATCCTTCAAATATGACATTTACAAATTTCTTAGTTGAATTAAGTGAATATGATATGTTTGTTACCGCAAGGTATCATGGAGCCATAATTGCTTCTTTACTTAAAAAACCATTTATTGCTATTGGAATTGAGCAGAAATTAACAATGGTTGCAGAACTGTTTGATATGCCATGCTGGAATTATCCATATAAAATAGAAGAATGTCAAACACAAATTAATTATGTATATGAACACTACAAAAATGAAACCCAAAAGATTTGGGAAAAAGTAGAATTAGAAAAAGAAAAGAATACCAAAATGATGCACAACCTAAAGTTATATTTATATCCTAAAGGTTAGAATTCTTGTAAGGAACAATAAAACTTCACAATAATGAAAAAAATCCTAATTGTTTTTGGCACAAGACCCGAAGCCATTAAAATGGCACCTCTTGTTAAAGAATTTGAGAAGAATAAAGATAAGTTCCGTTTAATTGTTTGTGTTACAGGACAACATAGGGAAATGCTGGATTAGGTTTTGAATTTATTTCAAATAAAACCTGATTACGACCTTAATATTATGAAGCAAGGCCAGGACTTATATGATGTTACTACAAGGGTATTACTGGGGATGCGTGATGTTTTAAGTGCTGCTAAACCGGATTTAGTCTTGGTGCATGGAGACACTGCCACCTCAACTTCGGCTGCATTGGCTGCATTTTATCAACAAATACCTGTTGGACATGTTGAAGCCGGTTTGCGCACACATAACATAAACAGTCCATGGCCTGAAGAAATGAACCGCCAGATAACGGGAAGAATTGCTTCTTTTCATTTTGCTCCGACTCCTTTAAGCAAAGAAAACTTAATGCGTGAGGATATTCAGGAAAAGAATATTACTGTTACAGGAAATACGGTAATTGACGCATTACATTTAGTAATTAACATGATTAAGAATGATAATTCATTAGAATCAAATCTTATTCAAACAATAAAGACAAATGGCTATGATTTAAATCGTTTGAGGACAAAAGAACTTGTTTTAATTACCGGTCACCGGAGGGAAAATTTTGGTGAAGGATTCTTGAATATTTGTAAGGCATTAAAGACTTTGTCTGAATCATATCCAAATGTTGATTTTGTATATCCCATGCACTTAAATCCAAATGTTAGGAAGCCAATTAATCAGATATTCGGTAAAGAATCAAGAGAAAACATATTCTTTATCGAACCACAAGATTACTTACCTTTTGTTTATTTACTGGGTAAATGCACACTTGTATTAACTGATAGCGGGGGCATTCAGGAAGAAGCGCCAGGATTGGGCAAACCTGTTTTGGTAATGAGGGATACAACAGAACGACCAGAAGCGCTGGAAGCAGGAACAGTTGAATTAGTGGGAACAAATTATGATAAAATTGTATTTATGGTGTCTAAATTATTAACCGACAAGCCGTTTTATGACAAAATGAGCAAAGCAAACAATCCTTATGGCGATGGTACGGCAAGCAAAAAAATTATTGAATTTTTAAATACGTCACTCGGATAAATATATAGAATGAAAAATAATCATTGCGTATTTTATCGGACTGACCTGAAATATGATGGACGAGTATGTGCGATTATCCGATCCCTCTCCCAATCATTTCCGAACGACAAGATTCTACTTTACGAATTTACAATTCATGAGGAATACTTTGATGGACTTTCATCAAATGTTAGTATAAAAAAATCAAAGCTATTTCTTAATCGTTTCAAAAAATCATACATCCTGCAATTATTGAAAAACTTTGAATACGGAATAAGAAGTTTCCTTTTTTTGCTCAATACAAAACCAAAATCAATTCAAGTTCATCACGAGGTGACAATATTAGGACCACTTATCTATAAGTTACTTTTTAAAAACACAATTATTGTTTATGATGATAAAGAATTATATCATCTAAAAGACAAAAACATTCCTAAGTTTCTCTATTTGCTGGAATATCAGCTAATAAAACGTAGCGATTTGGTTATCATAACAAACAAATACAGAAAAAAGGCACTGCAGTTTATTCATAATCATTACCTGAAGGAAAATATAATTGTTGACAATTACGTCTTCGAGCCAAATAAAAATGACGTATCTGCGAATCTACTTTCACAAATCGACAAGATTCACAAGAGTAATAAAAAGGTGCTTATTCATCAAGGCGTATTAACAAAAAACCGAGGGACTGATTTGCTGTATGCAATTATTGAAAATTTACCCGAAAACTGGATTCTGGGATTTATCGGAATCAACAATCAAGCTTTTAATAATTTTACAAGTAACTTAGACTCATATTCAAAATCGAAGTTACATAATTTTGGATATGTTGATTATTCAGAACTTGACTCTTTCTATCAATATATTGATGCCAGTGCACTTTTTTATATCTCAAACACTTTCAATAACAAATACTGTGCACCCAATCGATTATATTCGGCAGTGAATAAGGGTAAGCCAATTATTGCCAATGAAGATAATGTAACACTAAATAATTTCATAGCCGAATACGGGAATGGACTTGCAATTTCAAATAAAACCAAAATCAAAATCTTCTTCGATAATTTCAACATATTTAAAAATAACGCAAAGCTTTTAACGGGTAAATATGAATTTCCCTCAATTATCCCTCAACTTAAAGATTATTATTCTCACATATGATATATTATATTACCCCGATAGTCATAGGTTTTTTGCTCAGTTTTTTTGAATTTAAATTGGGTGAGTACCACATAAAAACTCCCCTAACAAAAAAACTATTTGTATTTATCTCAGCAATTATTTTTTGTGGTGGATATATGACAGGTAGTGATTGGGTTAATTATGAGCTATTGTACAATGATGCCTCTTTTATGGGGTTAAAATATTATCCAAAAGAGAAGGGGTTTTATATATTGATGTTGATTTTCAAAAAGATTGGCTTTGGCTTTTTCCCTTTTTTAATAATATGCAAGCTATTTGCTTTTATTGTTTTAGCTAAATTCATTTCTAATAATTTTAAATCATTCTATCTACCTTTTACAATTTTCCTTGCTTCAGATGCTTTGTTCTTATTTGTAGATAATCCATTAAGATTTATGATCGCATTTGGGATTATTGTAATATCTTTTAAATATCTTTTAATTAGAAGATTCATTCCTTATTTGATATTAGTAATTTTAGCATCAACATTTCATATCGCTAGCGTTATTATGCTGTTTGTCTATTTTTCGTTTTTGATAAAAACCCTTAATAAATATGTTTCCATTGTCATTTACTTCCTTGCTTTTGTATTATTATCCCCTGATTTAGTTTTGGTATTTATCGAACGGCTAATTCCTAACTTTGGAATATTTTTCCACTTTTACCTAGACAAAATGGACCGGAAAAAATTCCATTATTTTCTATTGGAAGAATTGTTTACCTATTTTTGTTTATCGTTTTGGTTTCGCAAAGGGATAAAATTATTAACTACGAAAAATTTGGCGCTAAAATTTATAAATTAACAATTTCAATGTTTTATGTAATGATTCTGGGATGGGTTATCCCCACCTTTTTTCGGTTATCTCTTTTTTTAATTCCATTTATGTATCTTTCAATTTCTATAATAACATACAGCAAAAGTAAATATCGAATATTACTTAAATCCTTTTTTATATTATACTTCACTCTGTCAACATTAAAAGACATTTACTCTACTTATGTTTATATCCCATACTCCAATTATTTTGTATCTCTTTTCAAGAAGGAACAACCATATAACTACCGAGTAAATTATAATAAAGAGATGTATTATAAACGAACCGGTTCATGGCCAACCGAAGATTAACTTTTTTTATTACGAATCAATTAAAATATGCGAATTATACACTTAATGTTATCTAGTTTCTATATAGATAATGCGTTTTATCAGGAAAACATTTTACCTCGTCAAAACAAAATTGATGGTCATGAAGTTATGATTATCGCTTCAACTCAGATTTTCACTCATGGAAATTCTGTTGGATATATGAATCCATCATCATATATTACTGAAGACGGAATCAAGATAACAAGAATTCCTTATAAAAAAGTATTAAATAAAACACTCAGCGAAAAAGTTCGTAATTATAAAGGATTATACAAGTTGCTTAGAGAATATAGACCGGATATAATTTTTAATCATGGAATTGGTGGCTACTTTTTTAAGACATTAGCCGATTATATTAAAAATAACCCTAGAACAAAATTGTATATTGATTGTCATAGCGATTATTTTAATTCCGCCAGTAATTTAATTTCAAAATATATATTACATGGATTATTCTATTGTCATTATTTTAAGAAAGCCGAAAAATATGCAGAGAAAGTGTTTTATATAACGCCTGAGTCGATTTCATTTTTGAAGGATTTGTATGATTTTGATGATAAAAACAAACTTCAATATTTGCCTTTGGGTGGATATATTATTAATGATTCAGAACGAATAGAAAAATGTGATCGCATACGAAAACAATTAAATATTCCTAAAAATGACATTGTGCTCATTCATTCTGGCAAAATGGATATCAAAAAGAAAAGCTATGAATTGATAAGTGCATTTTCGCAAGTAAAAACCGACAACATGTGGTTGTTAATTCTAGGAGTTTTTACTGATGATGTATATGAGTCAGTTAAGGATTTTATTGATTCAGACAAACGAATTATTTATTTAGGATGGAAGAGTGCATTCGAATTAGAAGATTATTTATGTTCCTCGGACATTTATCTTCAGCCAGGTTCACGCACCGTAACTGTGCAAAATGCTGTTTGTTGTGGTTGTATAATTATTGTTAATCCCGCTTTGACTTATACGCATTTATTTGGAAACGCCGCCCTGTATGCCGAAACAGAACAAGAAGTAAAAAATTTGTTAGAAAAATTTGTGCTAAATCCGCGAATTATTGAAAAATTTAAAGAACCTTTAATGAATATCGCAAAAGAAAAACTTGACTATAAAATTATTGCAAATACATACATAACTCCTCGCATTTAAGATTTTCATAAAAAAATGTAGTTGAAGTTCTAAAAAATGTTTTATAAACTTATTCCTTCGGTTAGGTTCTAAAAAAAGCTCTTTCTAACCATGAAACCCAAAGTCATCTTTCTGCTTGTATCCATCTCGCAACCACGTCGTATTAAACGCATCAAAACCTTTGTCAGAAGCTGGTTTAAAGTGGAGATTTACGTTTGACTTAGGGGTTTCAATTGTTAAAATCGCCATTGCAAACCGTAATTTGTTCATTAGGTTTTATCAAACATTTTTTTCAAATCCTTCCAAAATCATCGAACAACCTAATTTTTAAAGAATTAATAAGTAACATGAAAAAATATCTGTTGGGATTACTTCTTAATTTGTTAAATTTTCGAATATCAAAATTTAGCTTAATTGATAATTTGTCAATTGTTGATAAAAAGACAAGAATTTATAGCAAATGCCAAATATTCAATTCATTCATAGGAAGTTACACATATATTGCAACAAATACTTCCATTATATCGGCCAAAGTTGGAAAGTTTTGTTCAATAGGAAAAGATGTTAATATTGGATTGGGTAGTCATGCCATGAATCTTATATCCACTTCTCCAATATTTTTTTCAAAAATAAATGCAACTGGTTTTTCTTGGACATCAAAAGTTTATAGAGAAGAATATAAAAAGGTAATCATTGGAAACGATGTGTGGATTGGCGCAAAAGCAATTATCATGGGTGGGGTAAAAATTGGAGACGGCGCAGTTATTGGTGCTGGTTCAATTGTAACGAAAGATATTCCCAATTATGCTGTGGCTGTTGGTGTACCAGCAAAAGTGATTAAATACCGATTCGACAATTTGATAATAGAAAAATTGAATTACTTAAAATGGTGGGATTGGTCTGAGAATAAATTAAAGAAAAACATTAAAATCTTTCAAAATGAAAATATTACGTTGGAAGAACTAAATAACATTGAATGTTAATTATAATTGAAAGCTTCACTTTGTTAAATGGGTAAAATATTAATTCTTTCAGCAGTTTTCCCGCCCGAACCAGTTGTCTCGGCAATGCTTTCCTATGATATTGCAAGAACATTAGCAGAAAATAACCAAGTAATTGTACTGGCTCCAAAACCTAGCCGTCCGTATGGTTTTAAATTTATGGAAGAACCAATAACCTTCAATTTTCAACGTGTTCAGAGCCAATCATATGTTTGTGCGTCATCCAATATTATAGGTCGGTTTAGAGAAAGTTATAGTTTTGGAAAACATTGTTATAATTATATATCAGCCAACCATCAAAATATAAATGTAATCTATGCCAATTCATGGCCATTATTCGGCCAATTTTTTGCAGTAAAAGCTGCAAAAAAATATAATATTCCAATTATTATCCATGTACAGGACATTTATCCGGAATCGTTTGGAAATAAAATTCCAATTTTTGGCCCGTTTCATAGTAATTTATTTCTTATGCCACTTGATAAATATATTCTGCGCAATTCTACCAAGATAATAGCGATTTCAGGTAAAATGAAAAATTATTTATCAATAAGCCGGAAAGTGGAAAAAGATAAAATAAATGTTATCCGGAACTGGCAGGATGAAGCTTCGTTTATAGAAAACTCTACAGCCGAAGCAACTAACAATACTAACAACAATTTTTTTACATTTATGTACCTTGGTAATGTTGGTCCGGTTGCTGGAGTTGATTTGTTAATTGAAGCATTTGCAAAGGCCGAGTTACAAAATTGTCGATTGATAATTGCGGGTTCTGGTACGATGAAAGTACCTTTACAAAAAAAGGTAAAAATTGAAACCCTTAATTCAGTTTATTTTTGGGAAGTTCCAGCCGGGAAAGTACCTGAAATCCAGAGTAAAGCGGACATAATGATTTTACCCGTTAAAAAGGGTGCGGCAATGAGTTCGATTCCTTCAAAACTTCCGGCTTATATGTTTTCAGCTAAACCAATTATTGCATGTGTTGATAAAGGCAGCGATTCTGCAATTGCAATTGAACATGCTGATTGTGGATGGGTATTGCCTCCGGAAGATATTGTGAAATTAAGTGAGACCATGAAAAATGTTACCATTTTGCAAAAATTGGAGTTAGCTGAAAAAGGGTTAAATGGGTTTGATTTTGCTATGGAAAATTTTTCCAAAAGCAGGAATCTCCGAAAATTATGTGCTATAATAAACGAAATTAAGTCAGTATGAACTGTAGAGTAGCAGAACAAAAAGAGTTTGATTCATTGGCAAAACTGCATATGAAAGCGTTTGATGATTTTTTTTTGACATCACTCGGTTATGGATTTTTAAAAACATATTACAGGGCCAGTCTGAAAAATAAAGATTCAATTGCAGTTTGTGCCGTTAACGATAATGATGAAATTATTGGTTTTAGCATAGGTTGTCTTAAATCAAAAGGTTTTCACAAGAAACTGATATTAAATAATTTTTTTAGTTTCTCTTTACAAGCCATTAAAATTCTCATTACTAAGCCAAAAGCTATAATTCGTTTAATGAATAACCTGGAAAAAGATTCAAACCAAAACGACGATGGCAATTATTCGGAATTACTGTCAATTGCAGTTTCTCCTGAATGCAAAGGATTAGGAATTGGAAAAGAATTGATTAAAGCATTTGAAGCGGAAGCTGTTTTAAAAGGGAGTAAAAAGATTGCCCTTACTACCGATTTTAATATGAATGATGATGTTATAGCATTTTACAGGAAGACAGGCTATGAAGTTTTTTATGAATTCATAACCTACCCCACCCGAAAAATGTATAAACTGATTAAAGAACTCAATAAAATTCAGTAATAATGAATATCCCATTTTCACTTCCTGTCATCGACACGGATGTTATAAATGAAATGAACGACACGCTGACCAATACAGGTTGGCTGACTTCAGGCCCAAAAGTGCTTGAATTGGAGAATGAGTTTTGTAAACTTACAACTGCCAATAAAGTTGTATGTGTAAACTCCTGGGTTTCGGGCGCCATGTTGATGATGCGCTGGTTTGGAGTAGAAGCAGGAGATGAAGTTATTGTGCCTGCATACACATATTGCGCAACTGCCCTGGCTTGTTTAAATATAGGCGCCAAACCTGTTATGGTTGACGTAACAGAAGATTTCACTATTGACACGTCAAAAATTAAAGCTGCAATAACTAACAAAACAAAAGCGATAATACCAGTTGATATAGGTGGTTGGCCCTGTGATTATGATGCAATATTTAAAATTTTAGAATTAAAAGATGTAGCTGATTTGTTTGAAGCAAAAAGTGAGAATCAAAAAAAATTAGGTCGTCCAATGCTTTTAGCTGATGCAGCCCATTCTGTGGGAGCATTCTACAAAAAAAAACCTGTTGGCGTTATTGCTGATGTCACAATTTTTTCACTTCATTCAGTAAAAAACATTACAACCGGCGAAGGAGGTGCTATTTGTTTAAACTTGCCTGAACAGTTTTCAAGTGCAGATGAATACAAATTTTTGAAAGCCTTGTCAATAAACGGACAAACCAAAAGTGCCTTTGAAAAAAATCAGGTTGGTGGTTGGCGTTATGATATCATAGCACAAGGGCTAAAAGTGAACATGCCCGATTTATGTGCGACAGTTGGTCTGGCTCAAATCAGAAAATATAAAACAAAGTTGCTTCCTGAAAGAAAAAAAATCTTCAATTTTTACACAAATGCTTTTACCAACTATGATTGGGCAATACTTCCTAAAGGTAAGACTGACGAAAGAGAATCATCATACCATCTGTTCTTATTAAGAATCAAAAATCTTTCGGAAGATAAGCGAGATCAAATGATTCAATTCATTAGTTCAAAAGGAGTTGGCGTAAATGTGCATTACATACCAATGCCAATGTTGACATTATTTAAAAATCTGGGGTATAAAATGGAAGATTATCCGAAAACATATGAATTATATTCCAATGAAATATCACTTCCCATTTATAATGGTTTAAATAATGAGCAATTGAATTTTGTTGTTGAAACTATTGTGGCAGCCTATAATTTGGTGGCAAAAATTCCAAGCTAAATAAGAAAAACAAACACTAACGTTATGTAGATCTTGTGCGGCAAAAATTCTTTTAAACAATTTAAAGCTGCAAACTTTAAACTTCTTCATATGCAAACAAACTTCAATCTCGAAAATTTTATAAAAACTTACGTTACCGGAAGGCAGGAAAGTCTTTTGAAAGCAGATTTCGTTAAATACAACAAGGAGTTAAACAAACGCATCACCAACAAAAAAGTGTTGGTAATTGGAGGTGCCGGAACCATTGGTTCTTTTTATATAAAAGCCATATTGAAATTTAAAATTGCCAAGTTAGTTGTAGTCGATATTAACGAAAATGGATTAACAGAATTGGTCCGTGATTTACGAAGTTCTACTGAATACAATATTCCAGATGATTTTATTACCTATCCTGTCAACTTCGGGGATCGGGTTTTCAATAAAATTTTCAAAGAACATGGCCCATTTGAAATTGTTGCCAATTTTGCCGCCCACAAACATGTGAGAAGCGAGAAGGACATATTTTCAATAGAAGCCATGATTGAAAATAACGTTATCAGGGCGCGCAAACTATTGGATTTATTATTGCAATTTCCACCGGAACACTTTTTTTGTGTAAGTACCGATAAAGCTGCCAACCCTGTAAATGTAATGGGAGCGAGCAAAAAACTGATGGAAGAAATGATTATGGCTTATTCCGACAAATTGCCTATAAAAACGGCAAGGTTTGCCAATGTTGCATTTTCCAACGGAAGTTTGCCTTTGGGGTTTTTGGATAGATTAAACAAGCAACAACCATGGTCATGTCCATTGGGAATCCGCCGGTTCTTTGTATCTCCTCAGGAGTCTGGAGAACTTTGCCTGATGGCATCCATAATGGGCGAATCAGGCGATATTTTCTTCCCAAAATTGGATGAAGATAAAGACATGATTCCGTTCGACCGCATCGCCCTGGATTTACTAAAAGAACTTGGACTGGAAGCAGATATGTGCAAAACCGAAAACGAAGCAAAAGAAAAGGCGACTGCTTTGCCACTTAACCCAAAATCATGGCCTATTTATTTTTTTGGATCCGATACTTCCGGAGAAAAATCATTTGAAGAGTTTTATACAGAAAATGAAATACTCGATAATGATTCCTTTGTTAATTTAGGAGCAATAAAAAATTCGAAAAAAAGAAGCATTCAGGAAATAAATTCAATTTTTAATAAACTGGAAAACCTTTTCCAAAAAGAAAGCATTTCAAAGGCCGAGATTGTTGAAGTATTAAAAGAGTACCTTCCCAACTTCGACCATATTGAAACAGGAAAAGGGTTAGATTCAAAAATGTAGAAAAAACAATCCAGAATCCAATAATAATGTATAAGCATTTTTTTAAAGGAATTATTGATTTTTTACTTGCTTTGATAGCAATTGTAATATTACTCCCATTTTTGTTACCCATATCACTCATACTGCTTTTCACAGGTGAACATGAAATTTTATACCTGCAAAAACGTGTAGGTTATAAAAACCAGTTTTTCAAAATATGGAAATTTGCAACAATGATGAAAAACAGTGCCAACATGGGTACAGGAAGTTTAACAGTGCGTAATGATCCGCGTGTGACGCCTATAGGAAGGTTTTTGCGAAAAACAAAAATAAATGAGTTACCTCAAATCGTTAATGTTTTAATCGGGAACATGGCATTTGTTGGTGCCCGGCCACAAATGGAAGTTGATTTTTTGAAATTTCCTGAACATGTACAAAAAGTAGTTTACAATACGAAACCTGGTATTACGGGAATTGGTTCCATCATTTTTCGTGACGAAGAAAAATGGATATCAAATGCCGAAGGCGACAAACATGAATTTTACAAAAACCACATTGCACCATATAAAGGCGAACTTGAAATCTGGTATCAGAACCATATTTCTTTATACACAGACTTTATGATTCTTTTCCTGACAGCGTGGGTTATAATATTTCATTCAAGTGATTTGCCATATGAAATCTTTAAAGAATTGCCTTCCAAACCAGCCGAGTTGAGATAAAGAACTCTAAATTTCAGAAAACATGTTTTTCTAAAATTACTGATTGTTAAGAACTTAAATGAATAATTCCAAACTTTATCAACTTGCTTTTCAATCCCTGGTAAATGATGAAATATTTGATTTGGATTTTAAAAACAAGATTGCTCTTCATGAAGATGTTTTTTTGAAATTTATCCATTTAAGCAGCAATCACTTAATTTTGCCTACGGTATTCAGGCGATTAAAAAATAAGGGGTTTTCAGATTATCTTCCTGCTGATTTGGCAGAACACCTGAATGAAATTCTTCAGTTAAATATTGAGCGCAATAATGGAATATTACAACAGATTGACGAATTGTGCCAGCATTTAGATAATGCAGGCATAAAACCGGTTTTCATGAAAGGCACAGCCAACCTGCTTGATGGGCTGTACCTTAATAAATCGGACAGGATGATTGGTGATATCGACTTCCTCGTTCGTGATGAAGATTTTCTGAAAGCTGTTGAAATTACAGTTAAACTTGGCTATAAAACGGATATCGAGATTTATGATGATATTAAAACCTTAAAAGATTACCCGCGTTTATACCGTGATGATGTACCTGCTGACCTTGAAATTCATCGTTTACCTGTAATTCCTGAATATGCTGTCTGGTTCACACCTGAAATAATTTTCGGGGAAAAGAAACAAATTACAGGTAAAACGAATTGTTATGTTCCTTCCGACAAGCATAAGCTCATTCAGAACTTCATTCACAGTCAGTTAACCAATAAAGGCCACAAACTCAGGTTGGTTGCACTGCGTGATTTATATGACTGCCATTTGCTGCTGAAAAAAGTAAATTCAGATGAAGCATTAAAAGAAATAAAGGAAAAGGAAAAAGCAGAAATATATTTTGATTTTTTGCAGTTAGTAATAAATAAAAGTAGAGATGTTCATGTACTGAATAAAAAAAGCAAAGATTTTATTACAAAACACGATTGGTTTTTAAATCATCCCAGAACCCATTATTATTTTATAAAATTTTTTAAAGTCAAGGATCTATTTACAAACCGATTCTTAAAAGCCTTTGTAAACAAAAATGTTTTTATGAATCTTTATGTCCGCTTTACAAAACCCGAATGGTGGCGAAAGCGCCTGATGAATGGATTAAGGAGATATTTTTCGTAAAAGTTCCAACTTTTTACAGTTTGAATTTCTGCTCACTTTATACCCGTAAAATATTACCGCAATAATTAAAAAGATAAGACAAAGTGAGTTGTTGCAATCGGTATCTTGTTTATATCAAATTATATAATCTTCATTGCCCATCAAAATAATTGTAATTTCTAATAATATTATTTCTCAACTATGCCTAAAAAAGTTTTTGTATCCGGTTGCTACGACATGCTGCACAGCGGCCATGTTGCCTTTTTTGAAGAAGCTGCCCAACACGGTGATTTGTATGTTGGAATTGGCTCCGACAGTACCATCCAGCAACTGAAAGGACGCCCAACCATTAATACCGATAAGGAAAGGCTGTACATGGTAAAAGCCATTAAACATGTAAAAGATGCCTGGGTAAATGGCGGCAGTGGCTTAATTGATTTCAGCAAGGAAATCAGGGAATTGAAACCCGACATTTTTTTTGTGAATGAAGATGGTTTTACACCCGACAAAATAAAACTTTGTGATGAAATAGGTGCTGAACTTCTTGTCAGTAAACGTATTCCGCATGGAGGATTGCCTGCGCGCTCAACAACTTCACTGCGTACGGTTTGCAATATACCCTTTCGGCTCGATTTGGCCGGTGGCTGGCTTGATCAGCCTTTTGTTTCAAAATTCCATCCGGGCCCGGTTATCACTATCAGCGTTCATCCGGATTACCAGTTTAACGACAGAAGCGGTATGTCGAGCAGTACCCGCAAAAAAGCCATTCAACTTTGGCAAACAGATATACCAGAAGGCAATAAGGAAATCCTGGCAAAAACACTTTTTAGTTTTGAAAATCCACCGGGAACAAAGGTTATTTCAGGTTCACAGGATTCTGTAGGAATCGTTTTTCCGGGAGTGAATAAATTGAATTATGGCAAAGAAAATTATTGGCCCGATTCAATTGAATCGGAAACAAATACGAAATCCTTGAATTTATTGAGAACAATCTTTGGTTTATAACACTTGGCCCTCGTATCGGCGATTTTGATGTATTGGCTGATACAAACATCAATCAGTTCAACGCAAAAAAACTGGCTGATGCAGCAAATGAATGCTGGGATGCGATTAAAAAAAGAGATATTCATAGTTTTGGCACTGCCTTCCGCGAAAGTTTTGAGGCACAGGTAGTCATGTTTCCGCACATGGTAAACAACGATATTCTTGATATAATTGAAATATATAAAACTGAAGCGCTGGGGTGGAAACTCAGTGGTGCAGGTGGTGGTGGATACTTGGTTTTGGTTTCTGAAAAGCCAATAAAAAATGCAATTCAAATCCGGATTGTCCGTCCGTAAATCATTTTCTTTTCAATTCTACCGACAGGTATTGCAGATATTCTTATGCTTTTCCCCATCTTGTCGTCGTCACAACCGTGTTAACCCAACCGCCGAAAAAAAACATTCTCAATACGATTCAGAAACGCGGTTTTATAATTAAAATTTGCAACTGCACATCTTTAATAAATTGATATTTTTCAGAATCGCACAAGAATAAATAATGAAGTCAATTATTTTTTTATTGATATTTGTTCCTTAATTTTGTTAGAAATCATTAAATACAGTTATACACCCATAATATAAAATGAATTTAGTACTAACAGTAGGAGCATTTGCAATCAGTTTTATACTGGTTATGATATCAATACCCTCAATAATAAAGGTTGCTCATGCCAAACATTTATTTGAGCCCTTCAATGCAAGAAAGGTTCACACTAAAATTGTTCCACCCATGGGTGGAGTTGCAATATTTATTGGATTTACAATAAGTAGTATTATAGCCACTGATGGAATAAGTTTCGATTCATTAAAATACATTATCGCTTCGGTGATTATCATATTTTTCATTGGATTGAAAGATGATTTGATGGACATTTCAGCACGAAAAAAATTAATGGTACAAATATTTGCAGCCGTTATTCTTATTACACTTGGAAATGTTCGCTTCACCTATCTTCACGGAATTTTAGGCATTAAGGATATTGGTTTTGGCATCAGCCTGGTGTTATCAATTTTTGCCATGGTTGTTATAATGAATGCTTTTAATTTGATAGATGGGATTGATGGATTGGCCTCTGGATTGGCAATTTTAGCTGCCGGAGTTTTTGGCAGTTGGTTCTATGTTGCCGGTCATGTTCAATTCGCAATACTTTCATTTGCCTTGGTCGGTAGTTTAGTCGGTTTTTTTATTTATAATGTTTTTGGGCATCGAAACAAGCTTTTTATGGGTGACACCGGTTCATTGATTATTGGCCTGGTTATTTCAGCACTCGTTGTAAAATTTAATGAATTTAATGTAGATCAGACCCTCCCACATGTAACATCTGCAGCACCGGCAGTTTCATTTGCAATCATCATTGTTCCGCTGATAGATACTTTGCGCGTTATGACAATAAGGATTTCACACAAAAAATCGCCTTTTTCTGCCGACACAAACCATATACACCATCGACTTTTGCAATTGGTAACAAGCCATTTTAAAGTAACACTTATTATTATTGCCGCCAATGCCGTTGTAATAGCTTTTGCAATTTTGCTCAATCAATTGTCTCTTAATATCAATTTTCAATTCATTTTGGTTTTGCTTTTAGGAATTTTAATTTCCTTTTTCCCTTCAATTGTTCTTAAATTAAAATCTACAGCAAAAATTAAACAAACAAATACACTCAAACAATATTCGTAAATGCAGGAATACCTTTGCTGCAATGCAAAATAAAAAACCGTTCCTTCTGTTTTACAAAGAATGAACGGTTTTTTTTGTTATAGGATTGGGTTTCTGAATGGCAACAAGCGTAACCTGCTCATTACACAAAAATCAAATATTAACTTAAAAAACAGGAGAACATATCGGGCAGGTTCCAGAACCAGGTTGTTATCAACTGTTTGAAAAAATGCAAGTGTAAATCGAATGTACCGCTTCTTTTTTCCTGCGACTCAAGAATAATCTTCACCCAACGTTAAGTCGGGTGAAGACGAATAAAGAATTAATTAATTATCGGTGTCAGAACAATATTTCTGTAAGACACTTTTCCATGGTCACCCTGCAAATAAATCGGACCGGCCTTGAAAACGTCGGCTTGCATTGCGCCACCGGTTGGTCCATATACGGGTTGATTATCAATTATCTTTGTTCCGTTCAGAATAACAGTTACATGACGGTCGCATAGTATCATTTCCATCGATTGCCATTCGCCGCCTTTTTTCTCGGCTGATACAGTGGGTTTAACCCTGCTGTATAAACCTCCCATATTGTGCGAATCCAGTTCTGCACCATAAGAATCAACAACCTGAATTTCATACATACCGCGCAAATAAACTCCACTGTTGCTGTGCTCAGGCACGTTTACCTCCAATGTCAATTTAAAGTCTTCAAATTCCTTTTCGGTGCGTAAATTTCCAAAGTTTACACGCTGCCCTTCAGGATTTACAGGGTCGTTTACCAACACTCCATCAACCACTTTAAAACCGTTAGCTTGTTTGGGGTTGATAAGTTTCCAGCCTGTTAAATCTTTCCCATTGAAAAGTTGAATTGGCGTACCATATTTTATTTTCGATAAATCTGGTGCTGGTGGAACCGGAGGTAGTCTCCAACCCTTAAATTTCAAGGTTGAAACTCCCATCCCATCACGATTTGGCTCTGAACTAACTCCTTCAAATTTATCTCCCTTTCTTTCAAAGGTGTATGTTTGAGTTGATATAAATGTGCGATCTTCCGATTTTTTTATTTCGCGGGTACGGGTAACTACAAGTGTTTTATCATCCACAAAGTAAACGTCGGCAACCGGTAATACACTCCCACCCTGCCATAAAAGTTCAGCATCTGTAAACCCTTTGTCATCATTCACATTTAGCCAACCAACCGAACCGCCATCGATGTCGATTGTCCACATACCATAAAAATCCTTTTTGGCATTTTGCGCATTTGTAAAAAAAGCAGTCAGTAAAATAACCGCAACAAGAATTGATTTTAGACTTTTCATTACATTGAATTTTAATTGGTTTAAATTTTTGTATTGTAAACTTACGAAAAATTCAGAACAGGAAAGTTTAGTTGATTGTATAAAGTTTCAGGGTTGCCTTTTTCCAATGAATCGATTTTCAGATTCATAGTAAAAAATGATTATTTTAGTATTTAAATAAGGGATTTTATAATGAAATTTAACAGGAGGAATTTTATAAAGAACACGACTCTTATAACATTGGGCGGAGTTGTATTACCACAAACCAGCTATTCAAATATGAAAAAAGGAAATTTACCAAAAACGGGTCTAAAACTAAGTTTTGAGCCATATAATCTTCTGTTGAAACATGTATTTACACTTGCCGGAAGTTCGCGCAGTACAACCCCCGTAATGCTTATAAAACTTGAATTTGAAGGCAATACCGGGTATGGTGAAGCTTCAATGCCGCCATATCTGGGAGAATCACAGGAAACGGCAACAAAATTTTTATCTGCATTAAATCTGCAGCAATTTTCCGATCCATTCCGAATGGACGAAATACTTGAATATGTTGATCAATCAGCTTCAGGAAACACCGCTGCAAAAGCGTCGGTTGATATTGCACTTCATGATTTGGTGGGCAAAATACTGGGGCAACCCTGGTTCAAAATCTGGGGTTTCTCTGCTGAAAATACTCCGGTTACCTCATTTACCATTGGGATTGATACTCCTGAAGTTGTAAAACAAAAAGTGAAAGAGGCAGCCGGATTTAAAATTCTAAAAGTAAAATTAGGCAGGGATACCGACAAAGAGATGATTGAATCCATTAGGGCTGTTACTTCTGTGCCGCTTTGTGTAGATGTAAACCAGGGTTGGAAAGATAAAAAGGAAGCGCTTGACATGATATTCTGGTTAAAAGAAAAAGGGATTGAATATGTGGAACAACCCATGCCAAAGGACAGACCCGGTGAAATTGCCTGGCTAACGCAAAATTCGCCATTGCCAATTATTGCGGACGAAGCAGTTCAACGACTAGCGGATGTTCAGGACACTTTGGGTGTTTATTCAGGAATCAATATAAAACTGATGAAATGCACCGGAATGCGTGAAGCACATAAAATGATGACACTGGCACGCGCAAACAACATGAAAGTAATGATTGGTTGTATGACGGAAACTTCCTGTGCAATATCGGCAGCAGCACAACTTTCGCCTTTGGCAACCTGGGCCGATTTGGATGGAAACCTTTTAATCAGTAACGATCCATACGAAGGAGTAAAGATTAATGATGGTAAAATTACATTGAATAATCAACCAGGAATTGGAATTAGTATTCTTTAAGAATTTATGGTAAACCAAAATTCGTGTTGATTTGTTTACACTTTATGAAAACAGTTTTAGTGTTATTAACATTGTGCTTTGTTATTTCGACCAATGCACAGGAAAAAACAAAGGAGGTAAAAGTGGGCGAAAAAACTGAATACAGAAAGTTGACAGATTTTGAGAAGTATGTAATTGTTGACAAAGGCACAGAACGCCCGTTTACAGGAGAATATAACGATTTTAAAGGAAAAGGTACTTACACCTGCAAACGCTGTGGTGCTGACCTTTATAAATCGAATGACAAATTCAGTTCAGAGTGTGGTTGGCCCAGTTTCGACGATGAAATAAAAGGCGCTGTAACCAAAACGTTGGATGCTGATGGAAGGCGGACTGAAATCACCTGCACTAATTGCGGCGCTCATTTGGGCCATGTTTTTTATGGTGAACATTTAACAGATAAAAACACGCGTCATTGTGTAAACTCTGTTTCGCTGCTATTTGTGCCCGATAAAAACAAATAAAAAAGGAGGACTGTTTGTCCTCCTTTTTTATGAAACCATCGCTATGTTCGAGATTTGCAACTCTGTTTATTATTGTTTTGTATGATTTTTAATTGTTCTCAGCTTTATCTTCCCTGACTGAGGTCCCCTCTATAAAATAAACCAGTTCAGCGGCTTCCTGAGATTCGGCTATTATTTGATGCGCATTTTGGGTTGCTGCATCTTCGGTAGAAACAGCTTCTCCCTCTCCATGGGCTTTGCCAGGGTTGTGCGCATCCGCCTCTGTTTTAACCAATTTTAAAATACCTGCTATTTCAACTTCACTTCCCATTTGTTCCTGCGAAAATGCGCCAATTTTTTCGCCGGCTTCAACACGTATGTTTATATCTTCTTTACTGCCCATCAAAAAACACCGGGCGCCACCCTCTTTACAAACATGCATCACAGTTCCTTTTACTATTACCTCTTTATCGGCCATTGCAGCCGCATTTTCATACAACTCATCAACGGTTAATACCACAGCTTCGGTGGATTTTTCCTCAGTTTTTTGTTGATTTTTACTTTGGTTTCCACATGCGAAAATCAAAAAAACTAAAATGCCGGATAATGCTAATTGTTTCATATTTTTTTAATTGAAGTTAAGTTTAAATTAATACAAAAACCAAAGGTACAACAATTCCGGCAATCATAAGCCACCATCCCCAACGCTTAAAGCCACGTTTCCCCTTCAAAATGAACAATCCCGAAATTGCTACAAAAATTAGAATAACCGCCATCAGATCACTGACCCATTTCCAAATTGTACCTAAAGTTGCACGGTGTAATTTATTGAGGGAGAACATAAATGGTCGTTTTTGCAAATACTGCATGGTACCTTTCCCTGTTATCGGGATCGATCACAGCCTCACCATTCTCAATAAAAACCTTAATATTTCCTTCGTTGTTCAAGTAATGTTTTTTGTAAACCACCTCATCGTCAACCGATTTTAGAACTGTTCTAATATCTGTTGCAGTTAATTCAGACTTTTGAGGTAATTCTACTTTAAAATCGGTTATAAATACTTTATAATCGGGATTAAAATCATGACGATGGTTTAAGTATATACCTGAAAAGGCATAAACGATTGTCATGCCAACTATAAAATAACCAAAATCGCGGTGTAAAATCCTTAACAGCTTGCGAACCATCATTGTTGAAACTTTTGGCTGTAAATATAAAAATCGGAATTTTGGTATAGTAGCAATTTTCAACAAAAGTTAGTGAATAATTCAGCTAAATTCGGGTCCAACGTTACAAATGATTAAAATAAAGATTTATAAAACGGGTGGTGTTATTGAAAATAACTTAATAAACATAAATAATCACCAATTAAATTACACCAACCTATTGACTTGGATATATAAAATGTCGTAAATTGCATCACCTAGTGTGCTAGGCTCTGGTTTTATCACAACTTAATTGGGTGCCACCGGGTAATGACCCGGTGGCTTTTTTTATGTACAATTTGATTATTTTACTTGGCGTAAAACTCGTTCAAAGAAGTTAATTCCTTCGAATTACATACAGGACAAATGGAAACCTCATCAGAATAATCACTGAAACTGGCCTGGCAAGAATTGCATTTATACCAGTTTTTATCGAAATAAATGTCGCCACCACGAAACAGTAAATCACGCCCCTCAACAAAGGCTGTTGCGACTTTATTTCGGGCTTCTTCATAAATGCGTGTTAATGTTGGTCTTGAAACATCCATGAAAACAGCGGCTTCCTCTTGTGTCAGGTTTTGATAATCAAGCAACCTGATAGCCTCATACTCCTCAATATGAAGAATAACTTCATTTGATTTCCTTCCTCTAACGCCATACACTGACATTCCTTTAATAACAGGGGGCATCTGAATTCTTCTGAAACGTTTTTTTCTGGGCATTTTAAATTGAGTTTAATTTATTTAATAAATAATGATCAATAAAAACCAGCGCTGCCATTGCTTCAACAATGGGTACTGCACGTGGTAATACGCAAGGATCGTGTCTTCCTTTAGGGTTAATTGTTATTTCGTTTTTATTTATATCAACAGTTTTTTGCTCTTTTAACAAAGTCGCAATTGGTTTAAAAGCTACATTAAAATAGACATCTTCGCCATTCGAAATGCCGCCCTGAACACCACCTGAATTGTTTGTTTTGGTGCGCACTCCATGTTCTGTTTGAACAAATACATCATTGTGTTGCGAACCGCTTAATTTAGTTCCTTCGAAACCTGAACCATATTCAAAGCCTTTCACTGCATTAATTCCAAGCATGGCAAACCCAAGATCGGCATGAAGTTTATTAAAAACAGGTTCTCCCCATCCTGCAGGAACACCTTTTGCAACTCCTGTAATTACTCCGCCAACTGTGTCATTGTCGCTGCCGGCAGCCTCAATTCGGGTAATCATTTTTGCAGCAACTTCAGCATCCGGGCATCTCACAATATTGTCTTCAGTTTTCGAAAGATCAAGTTCTGTGTAGGGTTTTTCGAGTTTAATTTCCCCAACCTGCGACACAAAAGCCTGAACAGTAACTCCAACTTTACTCAAAATTTGTTTGGCAATTGCTCCGGCAACAACGCGGGCAATGGTTTCACGCGCAGAAGAGCGTCCACCGCCACGATAGTCCCGTGTACCATATTTCTGAGTGTAAGTAAAATCGGCATGTGAGGGTCTGAAAACATCTTTTAAATCGTTATAATCGCTTGAATGCTGATCTTTGTTCCATATTGCAAATGCGATTGGTGTTCCCTGTGTTTTACCTTCAAATACTCCGGAAAGAAACTCAACCTGATCGGCTTCCTGGCGTTGTGTTGTAATTTTCGATTGACCGGGTTTTCTTCGTGACAAGTCTTGTTGAATAAGAGATATATCCAATTCCAGTCCTGCCGGGCAACCATCGATAATACCACCGATTCCCCGACCGTGTGATTCACCAAATGACGTTAAGCGAAATATGTGTCCAAATGTATTCATAAAAGTAAAAAACCTCGTTTTCCAAAAAATAGCTTTTGAAAACGAGGTTAAAATAGTTAAATTGAACTAATATTCAAAATTATTATTAGTTGCCGCATCCGCAACCGCCATGTGAATGTTCGGTGCTACATGATTCTTCTTCACCATCACTACAACCACAACCTGAGCCGCAACCACCGCCGCTGCCGCTTCCGCAACCGCATCCGCCGCCACCCGATAAAATTTGCGCAACTTCTTCGTCAGAAGCCTCACGCACAGCCATAACTTTACCTGCAAAAAATAAATCTTCGCCGGCAAGTGGGTGATTAAAATCCATTTTTACAACCTCGTCATTAACTTCAAGTACCAAACCATTTAAACGCTGACCATTGCTGCTCATCATTGGTACTGTATTTCCAGGTTGTATGAGTTCGTCATCCAATTTTCCATTGACCAAAAAAACATGTTTTGGCAATTCAACAACTGCATCTTCGTTTAATTCGCCGTAAGCATCATCTTTACTCAACTTTATTGTAAATGGTTCACCTTCGCGCAAACCTGCAAGTTGAGATTCAAACTTTGGCAACATTGCACCTGCACCATATAAAAACTGTAATGGTTGTGTTTCTGTCGCCTGCTCTACCATTTCTCCATTTTCATCGTCAACATGCAAATTGTATGTCAACGTAACCATAGCATATTTTCCTATTTCCAACATTTCAATATTTTTTAATTTTTCCATTTGGTGCAAAATAAGTAATTTTAAAGAACACAACAAAATACCTGATTGTCTTATTATTGATATGTTAACAAAATATCATATAAAATGGTTTGATAACAGGACAAATAAATGTTTGTTACTCCCGGTTTATTATTGAACCTGAGCTTAAAACAGCATTTACTTCCATACAAACGCTGAAAGTATCAACAATAAAAATAATCATCTGTTATATCTCAAACATTCAAATTCTCATAATAAGAATAGTTTTTTCAGGAATTATTTTATATTGGAGAAAGTTTCTTCCAAACTAATCCATCGATTTTAAAAGCCGGGTTTTTGCCTGAACATCTTCGGTAATGGCATACACAGAAACTGTTGCCCCTGTAATTCCGTCGATGTCTTTGCTTACAATCAAAGTATCTTTTCCTGCAAAACCAATAAATTGTTTGAGCCAGCCTTTTGCCGTTATTTCATAACCGTGTGATGCCTGGTAATTATACACTTCAATCAATTCAACTGTTTTTGCCGAATCGAAAAAAATAAAATAATCAAAATACTCCGAATCCAGGTTTTGCTGTGTTGAAATGCCGGAATTGGAACAGCCGCCTGCACGGCAACTGTTCACCCTTCCGACATATACATATTTAACCTCGCTCGCTATCCCATTTTCAGCCATCTTAAAAAATTTACCTTTGAATTCGTATTGATTATTTGAAGACTGATTTACCTCTTCCAACTGTGAGAAATCAGAAATACCACTTTTTTTCAGGCTATTGATTAAGCGCTTGTTTTGATAATCAATTTCATCCTGACCAACTGTGAACAGACAAACCATCAAGGAAAATATCAGCAGAAAACTTTTAATCATTATTTCCCTTTTTTAAAACATGATTCCAAATCCGGCATTAAATGTTTTGGCATATTTATCCTGATTTCCGTTTTTAACAAATTGCATATCCGCTTTTATCACCGCGCCTTTTGTTATAAAGCAGGATATTCCGGTTGTATAAACACTTTTCTGATAGGCCGGATTGTCACTGATGAACTCGTCAACAGTGTAATGTGTGTCATAATTCGAATAACGGATAAACGGTATCAGCTGCATTTCGCTTTTTGTACTTCGAAGAATATTGTATCCCAAATCGACATAATAACCAAACATTGAACTTCCAAGGTTGCCGCCACCTTTGCCTGTTGTAAATGTGTTAAATTGCGCAGTATTCGACAAAGCTGAATAATATAACTGGCCTGTTAATTTCAATCCTTTTATCGAATAACGTCCATCAATGCCAAGCATAGAAATGCCCACCACCGATGAATCCGCTTTTGCAACAGCCTCCGCATCGTTTTTATCGATTCCGTTGTAAAGCGTGGTCTGTGTATTACCGAAATACCCTGCTAATCCAACATTCAATCCGCGGATTCCAAAATACTCAATTTTGCCGCTGATATTGGGCGAACTCACATACGATTCGGCCCCTTTTTGCCGTCCGCCGCGCAAACCACTTGCACCTCCAATATGTGCCGAACCATCGAAACCGTTAAAACCATTCATCACATAAAGCTGGTATTTGATTGAAGCGGGTAATACAACCCCGGTAATACCGAAACCCACTTCACGCCAGGTTGTGGGCGAAATTGCGTTGTCGGTTTGCGGCCTTTCAACGCCATTAAAAGTAGTAGGTTCGTGGTATTCGTTTACAATACCCATGGGCGTTAAAATCAGACCGCCGCGAAAGTTTATAAATTTATTGAGCTTATATTGAAGAAATGCCTGTTCCACATAAACCTCCTCAACATGTTCAAATTCAAGTTCGGTAACGAATTGCAGCCTTTCGTTAAACTGGTATCCCATCATCATTACAAAACGGTGAACATCCAAAGTCCCGTTTTTCATTACATCCGACGAAAGGGGCTGGTTGTAATGCACTTCTCCGTAACCGCCAATTTTGAGGTTGCCGTTTGTCATTAACATTTTTTCGGCGCTGTTGAAATACAAATTGGAAGGAAGACTGTCGGTTTGAGCATTTACAAACATTGTTGAAATCAACATCAAACACGTCATCAGGATAATATTTCTCATTTTTAATTTTTTTAGATTATGAATTGATGCAAAAGTAGGGTGAGCCACCGGAGCTCACAATCCCAATTAGTTGGGGTTTTTACACGCGGAAGTCATAAAAACTAATGAAAAATGGACGATTTGTCCGACCCCCTCTACCCATCGTTTATAACGAAAGCCTGGCTTTTTGTTTTTTGCAATGAAGGAAAAATCAAAAATGCCCTGAATTGCAACCTGCTAAATGCTATTTTCAAAACATAAAACTCAGTCACGAACACCGATAATGAAAGCAACAGAAAACAGAATGAGTTGTAAATTTCAACTCAGCTTATCCCCCGTTGCAAATGATGGGTTTTTTAAACTGAAACAGTACTTCAAAAGAATGAGATGACAGTTGAATGTTCATCATCGAAATCTGTAACTATTGAAATACCATTTGAATGTTTATAAATAACTGTTCACCCTGACACTATGTAATTTGAAGATTCTGAAATAGAGTTCATTTTTAAAGAAATGGAGGTTGAAACTAACGAAATGGAGCCTGACACTGCCGCTATGGCATTTGCAACTAACAAAATGAAGACTGACACTGCCGCTATGGCATTTGCAACAAACGAAATGAAGGATGGAAGTACCGAAATGGTGTATGGAAGTACCGAAATGAAGGATGGAAGTACCGAAATGGTGTATGGAAGTACCGAAATGGTATATGGAAGTACAGAAATGGTATATGGAAGTACCGAAATAAAGGATGGAAGTACCGAAATGAAGGATGGATATGCCAAAATAAAATATGGATGCGCCGATACAGCGGTTACAAATATCGAAATGACACTTTCTGTTTAAATAAGAAGAGTTGTGAGCGATGAAACGGAGATGGCAGGTGATGAAATGAAAAAGCACATTAACTCTAAATATTTCATAAGTAATGTTTTGATAACCAGAAAATTTATTGTAATATTTGTGCAATTAAAAACCAAATTATTAATCATTTAAATCTCTACACGAATGCAAAAAAAACAAGAAAGTAAAGTAAAAATGGCCCGTGCAACCAGAGGTATTCTTGCGGCGAACGAAGAAATTCTTGCAGTTACACCAGGCTTGGCCGGTGCAACAGAAACTTTGGATATACTGATTGAAGAAACAGTATTTCACAGCCAGGGACAAATGAACACGGGCACCGAACTTACCACCCGTAAAAAACAGGCACGGGCTGCGCTCATTCCTTCAATTTTAAAAGTTGGTGCAGCGGTGGCGGCCCACGCCACTGTGTCGGAGAATCCCGATGTTAAGCTGCTAAAGGCGAAATACCAGATTGCCGACAACGATGTAAAAAAGCTGCGCGACATGCCGCTGTATGTGTATGCCAACATGTTATTTACCGATGCCAATCCATTAACCGAATTGCTTGCGCCTTTTGCCACCGAAGAAGATGTGGCAGGCTTAAAAATGCTGGCCGATGGATTTAACGCGCTGCTCCCGCAAAAACGCACCCAGCAAAGCAAAAGCTCACTCTCGACCAAAAACCTCGAAGATGCCATTACCCGAATTGATGTGCTGCTTGAAGATACCATCGATGTGCTTGTAAAACCCTGGGAATTCATAGAACCCGATTTTTTCAGGGCCTACACCAATGCACGCATTATTGTTGATGCCCCTTCGCGGAAAAGCACAACTCCAACCGAACCAGTGGTAACACCGGAATAGCTGTTAAAGCCGGTTACGAGAAAAACCTTGCTGCGGGGAGTGTTGCAAGGTTTTTTTTCAGAAATTCGGCCTGCTTTGCCAGTTGAGGAAACACAAAAAAATGTAAAAAAAGTATAAGAACTTCCGTATATTAACTAGTTACAGGCAAGTTTAACGCAACCAATAAACCGATAAAATCATCTTACTGAAAAAAACAATGAAAAAAATTATTTTACTATTTATCGGACTATCACTATTCGCTTCTTGCGCAAAAGAAGAAAGCATTTCGAATTCCCAATTATGTGAGGATGAATACTTTTATTATTCGGGAGGTTCAAAGAATTATTTCAAACATTCATTATATGAGGTTTGGATAGAATTTGAACAAACTGAAGTTAATGGAGAAGAGGCAAAATCAATTTTAGAAAAATATTCATTTATAAATACGGGAAGTTTTAATACTGAAAGGAATTATGACAGGTTTAAAGCAATAATAAATGATAAATGCGACTGCACGGATTTTAAAAACTATTTATTAGAACTAAATAAAGACTCTGAGATATATTCTACGACTCCTGTGTTTTATTTATCCGACGATGACCCGATGAGTTATTGGATTTTATTAAGTGAGGTTCTTACTGAAAATAACAACGAAATAATTTCAGAAACTGAATTTATAAAGTATGCAGAAACATTGAATTTAGAATTAATTGAATCAAAATATTCCACACAACACTTTAAAGTTAAGGAGGTTGAAACAGGTTTTGAAGCCTTAGAAATAGCTAATCAAATTTATGAAAGTGGAAAGATTCAATATTCTCATCCTAATTTTATTGCAAACAGGACATTAAATTAGATAAAAACCAGACTGTAACAAAATGTAAATGTAATGCGGGTTTCAGCGGGTAATTCAACCGCAGTTCTCCATTGCAACACCGCCAATTCGTCTTTGACGATTGACGGAAAATTTGAAATTATGAATAAACGAATTGGCTCCGTGCGGTTTTGAAAATTCATCACTTTTAATCCCGCACTCCACTTACATAAACCGTTGTGGGGCATTGAAAAACGAGACCGAGTAACATGACGAGACATCTTAAAATATCACTGATTATTTCATTTCTATTTGTCGGATTGATAAGATTTCGACCGATATGGGAACGGAATCCAGGAGGATTTTGGAACGTGCTATTTTTCCTTGGAATTGCAGTCTTATTTTTCTGGCTGATTGTTAAGATTGTAATTGAAATTACTAGACTGATTAAGAAGCGAAAAAGTCTCACTTTTAGACTATTCATTCCGATTTTAATAATGTCTGTTCTACTTTTAGATGGAATGTTAAATCCACTAAATATTAATCTTGACAAAATATATGGACAAGTAGTTTTTAGAGCATGTTACGAGGGAACACAGAATCAAGCGACTTTTAAGTTAAGGGATACTGGAAAATTTGATATTCATTGGACGGGTGTATTTTTTGCTGATAACTATTACACAGGAAAATATTCGATGAGCGGAGATACTATTTACATGGATTATCACACGAAAATGCCTAGACTACTTGATGATACATTGATAATTAAGAATGATTATTTGTGTAAATTACAGTCGGATACTATTGTGTCAACATTTTTTTATTTAGGTTATTGCAAAGGGTTAAACTGAGAATGCAAAATGATACTTAAAGAATACACAAAACAGAACGGAGAGATTATCAAATTACCTACTGAATTTAGTTTAAAGATTGAGGAGACTTCAAATTGTGTGTATCAGATTGATTTATTTGATATTCAAGGACGAAGTGTTGGTAACCATGGAACTGATTTAGACGAAATGATTGAACAAGCGATTATTGATTTAAATAAAATGAGATGATAAACAACGACCCCACAACAATGTATAAAAAACATAAGTGGCTCAGTGGTTTACGTGACATTTTTACATTTATTCAACACCGCCAAATCTGCGATTTGACGGTTTGTTTTAAAACATTAAATTTGTGTCTAATCGCAAATTTGGCTAAGTGTAAATTGACAAGTAAGAGCTTTGAAATCACTTACGTTTCTTATACTAAACGTTAACGCTAATATTGAAAAAACAACCAAAAACAATTAAAATGAAAAATCTACTAAAAGGACTGTTACTACTTTTCATTATTACACAAGGATGTAATAAAAGTGAAGTTGATGAACTGACACCAAGCACTGAATATCCTTTTGTGTATTCAAAACTGAATCAGGAAGAATTGGCAACTGAAATTCAAAATTTCAATGCAATCAATTCTGTTGAGAGTTTGACATTAAACGAATTTGGAATTTTGTCGGGATACGTTCCTGTTGATTTAAGCAATGGACTTGACTCGTCGACAGTGAAAAACAATATCTCATTTATTGTAAATACTTACTCGCATTTTTTGGGGATTTCAAACCCTGAGAATATTAACATTGGAACAGACTTTAGTATTCGACTGACTGGTGGAGTTAATGTTACTTTAAGTGACTTTTTTCAAAATGGAGAAAATGCATATCCAGCTTTTTCAATTAGCCAAACAAACCTTGAAGAAAGAGATATTGAACAAACTCAAATTTCATTTTATTTTTCGACAGAGAATAATCAAATGGTAATTAGCGGTCGTTGGTTTCCTGAGACTTTTGTCCCTTCGACAGAAATAAAAAATCAGGAAGATGCTTTAAATATTGCAGTCCAAAATATCAATGAGAATCATTCAGAAATTACGCCATTAAATTTATCAAACGTTGAAAAAGAAAATTTTAGAAAAGTATTTTATCCATTTCAATCTGAATTAGGAATTGAAATTCGTGAATGTTGGGAAGTGATAATCTGGGATAATACTGTTAAAACACTTGTTGACACTCAAACAGGTGAAATAGTTTATTATCTCGAATATGGCGACATGATTTAAAAGTATGACCAAAAATAAAAATACTAGCGTTAACAAATTGTATATGGCAGGCGGGGGTTTTAGCGGTCTGACAAGTCAGACCTCTCGCCCACTTTCCTGCGGGTCTGACACGATTTCTCTTCGAAATCCCGCCCGACCACATACAAGTGACCGTTAGCAAAAATATTAAAGCAACTAAATCGCTATAAATTGCATCTTAAAGAAAAAACTCAACTATGAAAACTTATAAATCTTTCATCCTCTTAGTAACAATTTCTTTGCTTGTTTCATGCAACAAAGAAAGCCTTCTTGACCAAATTGTAGACTTCAGTGATATGCCAGGAAAGCATATTAATGAAATGGAAATAGATAATAATAATGTTTTTTATTACGTAACAAGTGAAAGGGATACTTCGGTGGAAATTCCTCTTTATTCAAGTTCTTTCCCATCAAAATCATATTTATCAAAACGAGAAACTGAAACCAGTGATTTTGAAATTTTAGATGACGATTTCATTTTTATTGACGAAATGCTTTTTGATAAGAATAATAACTTGTGGGCTAGAAATGCTAAAACAATTTATTTAAAAGAGGGTGACATTTACAGAAAAATTGTTGATTTACCTGATGATTCTGGATTATTCCGATTTATGACAGTTGACAATGAAAACAATATTTGGGCAGGAGGATTTACCGCACTATACAAAATTGATAGTAATTTAAATGTTGAGAAATTTACTGATGAAAATTCTCCTCTCAACAGTCCTGTGACCAACATGCACGTGGACAAGGACAATAATATCTGGCTTGCATTATGGAATAATCAAGGCGTTTTGAAAATTGAAAAAGATAAATGGATAAACTATAATTCGGAAAATTCGAATATTACTTCTCAAAACATTTGGTGTCTTGTAACAGACAAAGACAATAATTTATGGATTGGTACAGGACACGACAACCAACAAATTTCGCTAATGAGATTTGATGGTGAAAAATGGGAAACTATAAATCCCCGAGACAATAACAATGAAATTATTACCGGAACTGTCCGCAAACTTTTTGCTGATGAAAATAAAATTTATGTGGTTTCTGAGAAAATTGAAAATATGGCTTTTTCAAGTAATGTATTGTTGACTTTCGATGGGACAAACTGGAGTAAGATTAATGAGGTGCCAGAAGATGATGGAATTGCAGACCTAAATATTGACAACTTTAGACAAAAGGTGTGGATAAGAACTTTAAACAAAGGAATTTTTGAGTTACCGAAATAGAAATACTTTTGCTATCACAGTACATATTGCAGGGCGGGGTTCGGTGGTACGCCAACTGCGGATTCTCGCATCGTAGTTCCGTGTCCTTCGGACAGGAACGCTCTCCGAAATCCGCCCCGACAACATGTACCAACCGTCAGACTGTCTAAAAACTAACCGCAGATTGTTAAAAACTCTGGCAAATATCGGCACCATGGAACACAAGTATTTTGTACCTTCATGTATGGTTACGGAATAATCAAAAACACCTAAAAAATCATCCATCCATGAGCAAATACATACAAGGACAAAACAGGGCACAAACCTATCTTTTCCCGGTAACGCTTGACGATGCCGTCGATGCAGAAAACGAGGTGCGGCTGATCGACCTCTTTGTTGACGGCCTCGATTTGGGGGAGTTCGGGTTTACGGTGCAACATACCGAAAACGGAAGGCCCGCTTACCACCCAGCCGATTTGTTGAAACTATATATTTACGGTTACCTCAACCGCGTGCGCTCCTCGCGCTGCCTCGAAAAAGAGAGCAAACGCAATATCGAAGTGATATGGCTGCTCAAAAACCTCTCTCCCGACCACAACACCATCTCCAATTTCAGGCGCGACAACCCCAAGGCCATCAAAATGGTGTTCAAGGAAACCGTTAAAATCGCCAAATACTTCGACCTCATTGGCGGCACGCTCATTGCCGGCGACAGCACAAAGCTCCGTGCCCAGAACAGCAAGAAAAACAACTTCAACCAAAAGAAAATCGACCGCCACCTGGAATACATCGAAAACAAACTGGAAGAATACAACAAAGCCCTGGAAGAAAGCGATGGCGACCGTAAGGAAGAAATTAAAAAGGAAATCAAAAAACAGGAACTGCGCAAAGAGGGCTACAAACAAATCGAAGGGCAATTAAAGGAAAGCGGCCAGCCCCAGGTTTCCACCTCCGACCCCGATAGCCGCCAGATGATCACCCGCAACAACATTACCGAGGTTGCCTACAACGTGCAAACCTCGGTCGACAGCAAACACAACCTGCCGTTCGATTACGATGTAACCAACACTAACGATGCAAAGGCAATGGGGAACATGTTGCAAAGGGCCGAAAACATTCTCGAATCAAACAGTTTTACCGCCCTCTACGACAAGGGCTACCATACCGGTAGCGAATTTAAAAAAGCCGATGAATTGGGAATCGACGTTATGGTGGCCATCCCTGCCGTGGCTGCCAATGCCCCAAACCCGGAATACAACGTCGAAAAATTTAACTTCGACAAAACAAACGACTGCTACACCTGCCCACAAGGCGAAATACTGAATACAAACGGAAGGTGGCACAACGCCGAAACCTACCGCTTTAAACGCTACACAACACCGGCCTGTAAAACATGCCCGGCAAAAGCGGAATGCTCAAAAGCCGTTTGCGGGAAAGCAATCCAGCGCAGCGAATATCAGGAACTGGTGGACAACAACAAAAAACGCATCAACGAAAACAAAGAACTTTACCGAAAGCGGCAGGCCATTGTGGAACACCCCTATGGCACCATAAAACGACAGTGGGGCTTTAGCTACATATTGACAAAAAAAGGCATCGACCGCGCAAGTGCCGATGTAGGGGTTATAATGACCGTTTATAATTTGCGCAGGATCATCAATATTTTGGGGATAAAAACACTCAAAGAATACCTGGAAATGGTAGTTTCTTTTATCCTTGAAAATATGGCCCTGTTTAAATTTAAATTAAGCGATATAAGCGCATTTTTCAAGTGGTCAAAGAATAGGAAACCTGTTCTGTTTATCGGCTTAAAACAGCTATATTTAATCCGAAAATCAACCGTGCAAATCGGTTTTTAGACAGACTGCCGTTAGCAGAGGTAATAATAAATGACGAATCAATGAGAAATTGGAATGTTAATATTAATTTTTCTAATTTTATTAACTTTCTTGTAAATGAAGATTCTATTCCTCCTGAAAATTTGGTTATCGACAATGACCTGGGAATTCACTTGGCTATCTGATATTCCAAACAATATGGTTTCATGATAAATATATTGAATTCTACAATGAAGATAATATGATTACTCAGAAAGAAGAGCATTATTATTCATCTGGAGAAATTCGTAATGATTACTATGAATACGACAATAATAAATACCTTGTAGAATTTAGTAGTGACGAGCAGGGATTGTACACTACCTATTACTATGAAAATGGATTAAGAATTAAAAAAGAAGTCTTTGATATAAGTAAAAAATTCTTTCAATTTTATAGATTATTTGAATATACAAATTCAATGCTGCACAAAACATATCATTATAATAGAGATATCATTCTTGTAAGTACTACCCAAAATTTCTACACCTCAAATTTGTTAGACAGCACTTATCATTATTTTGGAAATAATTTAGACAGTATTGAAGGGAAAGTAACTTACCATTATGACAGTAGTGACAATCTGATTGAAGAAAATGGAAAGAAATGGTCTATAGAAACAAAGAATTTCTACCCTTTTTACAAAAAAGTATTTCTGAATATACAAATGGTAATCTAATTAGAACAGAAACAAGGACTGAGAAAAATGAATTATTTGGGTTCATTTATAAATATACTTATGAGGATAATCGAAGGGAAAAATAGAATTGCAAATTTATTATGAAGACACAACTATTAAGACTATAACAAGGTTTTGCCTTGTTATTGATGCAAGAATAATGAGATTTATAATCCCAGAATTGATGAAAAAGTATATACTGCTAACAAATTAGGAATTAAGGCACAGTTGAGTCCCGAAAAAAGGCAGTAGGTTTGAATACTTACTGCCTTTTTTCAGGGCTGTGCCGTATCAATGAGCTTGCTCAATTGTGTTGCGGGGTTAGGGTTGTGTCGTACGCTGGATTCTCGCAACATCGTTCAGTCCTTCGGACAGGAACGCTCTCCGAAATCCGCCACGACAACTTACAAGTGACCGTTATGCCCAATTTTAGCTTTACACCATCGGATTGATTTTACGTGAAGTTTCAAAACAGCATTCATGATTATGATATATTGACATATTTTGATTAAATTTACTCATGATTAGAAATAAACGAATAATATTAAAGATTAAGCAATTGGTCAATTTAACAGAACCAAGTGCTACTATTATTTTATATGGTTCACATGCAAGGGGTCAAAATAATAAAAATTCGGATATTGATGTTCTAATACTTGTTGATAGTGATAAGATTTCCTATTCTGATGAGCAACGGATTAAGTATCCACTTTATGATTTGGAATTTGAAACTGGAAAAGTAATAAGTCCATTGATTTTTAGTCGCAATGATTGGGAAACCCGACACTCAATCACTCCATTTTATCATAATGTTCAAAAAGACGGAGTTAGATTATGATTGGAGATATTAACGCCTTGATTGAATATCGCACAAACCGGTCGATAGAAACACTAAACGAAGCCAAGACAATGATTAATAATAGATTTTGGAATGCTTCGGTTAATAGGATATATTATTCATGTTACTACATTGTAAGTACCTTATTGATAATTAAATCAATTGAAACAAATTCACATAAGGGGATTCGTCAAATGTTTGGACTGCATTTTGTTCAATCGGGATTGGTTTCAAAGGATGATGGTCGATTTTTTTCGGATTTATATGACCGACGGCAAACAGGAGATTATGATGATTTTGTAAATTATGATGAATTTACAGTCAATCGGTTATATGAACAAGCAGAGGAATTTGTAAGAAGACAACTTGAATTGGTTAAAAATAAAAACTGGGCATAACAATTAAGCGTTCTGGCGGTCGGCACGGCCAAGCCTGAACCGGGTGTTGACGAAACCGGGTTCGGAGAAGGTTTTATGCGGAATGATTGTTTTTAAGATTCTTTTGGGAGATGCAGTGTTGGTTTCAAATGCGTGTTAATCTTATTTCAACGTTTCTTTTTCTTTCTAAATGAATGCAGAACAATTCACTTTTGCTGTTTCCATCCTGATATTTTCCGACTCCCCCCGTTTGCAACGAGGGGGTTGGCTGTTTCGCATTTGTAATGCACAAATTTCAAACGGTAATTAAAAGATAATAAATGAATCGCTATTTTTAAGGCAAAAAATGTCAGCAGATAATTACTTTATAACCAAACAAAACGCCCTCCGCTTGCGCAGGTCTTCGACCTGTGTTTTGCTTTGAAAAAGTAAAAAAACTATTTTACCCTGGCAGGACAAGGCACGGTTTGCAAAATCGAGCCAGAAAGGGTTAGCGGCAATTGAAAAATCGAATGAGAAACATATTATGATTTTTAAAATAAAAACAATGACAAGATTACTTTTTACAATTATTGGATTATTATCTCTTAGTTCATTTTCTAATGCAACTTTTCACGAAAGCTTTAATAAAGACAAAGAGAACAAAAGTAAACCCAATGAGAAAATTACAGTTTTAATTAAATGGTTTTTGCCTGAATCTTTAAAAGAAATTTCCGGGATTTGTTGGTTAGATGAACAAAGAATTGCATGTGTGCAAGACGAACTCGGAGTTATTTTCATATACAACATTTTGACTGCCAAAATAGAAAAACAAATACAATTTGCTGACCCAGGCGACTTTGAATCAATCACCAAAGCCGACAACATCTATTATGTAATGCGCTCCGATGGGCAACTTTTTGAAATCAATATCTCATCAAAAAGTGTTGTAGTAAAACAGTATGATATTCCTTATATTGAAACTCAAGATTTAGAAGGTGTTTTTTATGATAAAACAAAAAAAAGACTTCTTATTACAATTAAAAATTCTGACCCAAAAACATCTGCAAAAATAAAAGGAATATATTCTTTTGACCTTTTAACAAAAAAGATATGTAATAATCCAGTTTATGAAATTGACCTTTCAAATCCGCTTATCTATAAATCAGATAACGATGATGATAAAAAGAAAAACAATGAAAAGGAATTTAATAAAATATTTTTTCCATCAGACATTGCAGTGCACCCAATAACAGCTGAAATATACATATTGGATGGCGTAAATTCTTCACTTTTGATAATTGACAAAAAAGGGAAGATGAAAAGTTATATTAAACTGGACAAAGAAGATTTTCCACAACCAGAAGGAATAACTTTTTCTTCAAAAGGAGAAATGTATATATCAACAGAAGGTTCAAATAAAAGTGGTGTTATTGCAAGAGTTACAATTGAAACAAAAACTTAAAAAGAATAAAAAACAACAACAACTACCCCCCGCTCCTGAGCGATTTCATCGGGTTGTAAACTGTAACAGCAAACTTCCAGCTGGCACAGGTATGTTTACACCTCAGGCGAGATGACTTGCTTTGAATAAGCAAAAAAACTATTTTACCCTGGCAGGGCAAGGCACCCCGCTCCTGCGCGATTTCATCGCGTTGTAAACTGTAACAGCAAATCTCCCGCTGGCACAGGTCTGTCACCCTCATGCGAGATGCCTTGCTTTGAAAAATAAAAAACTATTTACCCTTGCAGGACAAGGCACGGCCAGCGAGGGTAACCAAAAAACAGACATAAAATAAAGAATAGTTGTTTAAATAGCTTATGATTTTTTACATTTGAAATCATTTTTAACTATCAAAATTAGAAGAATATGAGAGAAATCATGTTGATTTTGCATTTTGTAGGTCTGGCAATGGGAATCGGAACAAGTTTTGGATTTATGTTCCTTGGCATAGCTAGTGGTAAAATGGAAAGAGAAGAGTCACTTAAATTCCGACTTGGTGCAATGGCACTGAGTCGTATGGGACACATCGGGTTGGCATTGCTTATCATTTCTGGTGTTGTGTTAATGACACCATATTGGAGTTCGCTGACATCTTCACCATTGCTGATTACCAAATTAATTCTCGTATTGGTGCTTGCAGTGTTAATCGGCATCATCAGTTTTATAGGTAGAAAAGCATTCCAAGGAGATGCTGAAACGCAGTTAAAAAAAATTGAACCTCTCGGGAAAATTACTCTGGTCACAGGGTTGATTATTATAATTTTAGCAGTTTGCATTTTTCACTAATAAACAGGATGCAATATGAAAAACAACTTTGATAAAAGCGCAACCAGAATAGGTGCATTTGCCACGCTTACCGGCTCGGTATGTATGCTCATTGGCGCAGCCATCTTGGGTGCATCTGGAGCTGATATAGACGTTTCGCTGCAAGCTAATGACATGCTTGGATACCTTTTTAAAGCACAGACTGTAAAATCACTATTAATAGTCAACCTGTCCCTTTGGATTTTGGGTGTAATTTTGTTGGGTGCAGGCGTTACTATGATGACTTACCTGAGTCGTGAAAATCAAGTGATGACATTACTGGCACGCTTCAACTATTGGATAGGCATCCCTACTGTTGTTATTTCATATGTAGCATGGCTTGTGGTAGTGGTACGGCTGACAGCTTACGAGCCGAATTCTGTTTCCTTAATTGCTGAAACATTCGGTTGGTTTGCTTCACGGGCTGACTGGGTTGCTACCGTGCTTGTGCTTGGCACAGGCCCCTTCCTGATAGCGCAGGCTGGAAAAAACAGTTGGGTGCCGATGTGGCTGTTGAAATGGAGTTATGTTACGGTATTGGCAGGAGTATTAAATGTGCTTGCAATGTATTTTGGTGGACTAAGCACATATGGATTTATCATCATCCCAGTGGGAATGTGCTGGATGATTGCAGCGGGAATAGTACTTATTAGAAAATATAAGACACTTTAAAACAAATATCGCCAAATCATGATGAAAATACCGAAGCACGAACCGCTAACATCAGCTACCCGTCAAGTGCGGCAGAAGTAGTTTTATGGTGGGCATCTTTCCACTCAGGTCATTTCTCGGCTTGATCTCGCCTAAGGCGAGACAATCCGCCTCTGCGTGTAGCTTCCTACGTTGTATGTAACTTTGACACTCAAACAAATCCGACAGCCAAATGTTAAAACTTAATAAACTTTAAAAATAATGTAATATGAAGCTAGGAGCATTTTCAATAAGTCTTTCAGTGAAAGATATTTATAAATCCAAGGATTTTTATGAGAAATTAGGTTTTTCTGTAATAGGAGGAGATATCAATCAAAAATGGTTAATTCTGAAAAACGAAAAAGCAATCATCGGGTTGTTTGAAGGTATGTTTGAAAATAATATAATAACTTTTAATCCCGGTTGGGACGAAAATACAAATAATACAGACCCGTTTGTTGATGTAAGAACTATTCAAAGACAGCTAAAAGAGGCAGGAATAAATTTGACTAACGAAACCGATAAAAATTCATCAGGCCCTGCAAATATTTCATTAATTGATCCAGATGGAAACAATATTCTTATTGATCAACACAGATGACTTAAAAGATAGCATCCCTCTCCCCCTCGCTTGCAACGAGGGGTTGGCTGTTTCGCATTTGCAATGCACAAATTTCAAACGGTAATTAAAAGATAATAAATGAATCGCTATTTTTAAGACTAAAAATGTTAGCAGATAATTACTTTAAAAACGACCAAAACGCCCCCGCGCTGGCACAGGTCTTCGACCTGTGTCTTGTTTTGAAAAAGCAAAAACTAAATTCCCTCGCGCGACTCAATTGTGGGTAATGGTAAAATGACGCCAAAATGATATTTGAAATACATGAATTAAAATATCCATTAGATAAATACATAGAAAGTATTTTTTATTACAAGGACTTTGTTCCCGAACATAGCATTGAAAGAGTTGTGCCTACGGGAAACATTTTTGTTCTTATTGAGTTAGATGGATTTGAAAGAAAAACATTTGACAAAGAATTAAATCCAATTGGATACTTTAGTAAAACTTGGGTTTCAGGTATGCAACAGAAATATCTCAATATATCTAGCCATCAACATTCTGAAATGCTTATCATTCAATTCAAAACGACAGGAGCATTTCCGTTTTTAAAAATCCCAATAAATAAACTTAATAACACAGTTAGACAATCCGACACTTATTTTGGAGGAAGTATAATAAATCTTCGTCACAACATAATTCATAAGCAAAATATCCATGACAAATTTGAGATTGTTGAGCAATGGCTTTTTGAAATTTTTGATGAGAATAAAAAGCCTCCCCAAGAAATAATAGATGTTGTAACAAAACTGCAAACCCAACCATACTCTAAACATAGTGAGTTACTGAAAGACTATCCAAAAACAAACAAATACCTAATAGAACAGTTTAAAAAATATTGTGGACTAACTCCAAAAGTTCTACATCGGATTTTTCGGTTCAACACCTTATTAGCAACCATCAATCAAAAGGAAGAAATTGTTTGGACAGATATTGTGTACGAAACCGGATATACAGACCAATCGCATTTCATTAAAGAATTTCAGGAATTTTGCGGATTCAATCCCAGCAAATACATTCAGAATAGATACAATGAATCCATTCCGAATTTTTTCCCACTTGATAAGTCAGGTTAATTTTTTACAATACTTTGAGCTTCACGAAAGCTAACTTTACAGCAAATTTTTAAAACAGATAAATATGGATATTTCAACACTAAATTGGTTTGCAGTAATTGTAGCTGCCTTGTCGAATTTTCTTATAGGCGGGCTTTGGTATTCACCGGTATTGTTTGGGAAAATTTGGATGAAGGAAAATAACTTCTCGGAAGATGACCTAAAAAAAGGAAATATGGCTAAGATTTTCGGTTTCACATTTCTTTTTTCAATTTTAATGGCATTTAATTTAGGAATGTTCTTAAATGATGCCAATACGACTGTGAGCTGGGGAGCTATTGCCGGATTTCTGGCAGGGTTTGGCTGGGTTGCTATGGCAATCTTTACTATTGGGCAATTTGAACGTAAATCAACAAAGTATATGCTGATTCACGGTGGATATGTCACTATTAGTTTTATTGTAATGGGATTAATTCTAGGACTTTGGAGATAAACTTACACTATGGATAAAGCAGAACAAACTATGTTGGACAACCTGTTCAAAAACACAGGTAAAACACTTGAACAGTGGATTGAAATTGTTAAAAAACAAAACTTTGAAAAACACGGAGAAATTTTAAAGTTTTTAAAAGAAGCAACATTCTTTTACTCACGGATTTGCAAATATGGTTGCAATGAAATCAAGGGGTGCAGATGCTGGTTCAGTCGAGAATAAAGACGAGTTGATTGAAAAACAATATAAAGGAAAAGAACATTTAAAGCCACTTTACGAAAAATTGTTATTTGAAGTTCTGAAATTTGGAACAGATGTAGAAGTGGCTCCAAAAATTACTTACGTTAGTTTAATACGGAAGAAACAATTTGCTATTCTTAATCCATCTACAAAAACACGCTTTGAAATCGGCATCAACCTGAAAGGGAAAGAACCAAAAGGAAAATTACAAGTAGAGAAACCGAACTCAATGTGTTCTCATAAAATCAATTTGACTGATATAAACGACATTGACAAAGAAGTAATTGAATGGATAAAAACCGCTTACGATAATGCCGGATGAAAGAACCCCGCTCCTGCGCGATTTCATCGCGTTGTAAACTGTAATAGCAAATCTTCCAGCTGGCACAGGTATGTCTCACCTCATGCGAGATGACTTGCTTTGAAAAAGTAAAAAAACTATTTACCCTTGCAGTGAAAGGCACAGTTTGCAAAACCGCGCCAGCAAAAGACGAATCGAAATTTAACCTTTATAATCCAACGGAATAATTTTCTTTGTAATGGCATAAATGGTTAAGCCCGATAAGCTTTTGATGCCTGTTTTGTCGGTAATGTTTTTGCGGTGGCTGATTACAGTGTGGATGCTGATGTTCAGTTTATCGGCAATTTCCTTGTTGGCCAAGCCTTTTACCATTTGCACCAGGACTTCAATTTCACGATCTGATAAATCGTCCTGTTGAATTTTATCGGAGGCTATATTATTCTGACTTATTTTGTTAAAAATCTGTTCGGGAGAAGCATTAACGGAAAGTGTGTCATCATATTTTTGAAGCACTTCATCGTCGAAAAAAGAATAAACCAAAGCAAGCCATAAGATTCCCTGGCAATTGTTTTTCAATTTTATAAATTCAGCCAGCCGGTTTTGAATTGCTAAAGGATTGATTACTGCAACATTAAAATGCACTTTTGAAGCTGATTGTTTCAGTTCTTCCAAATCATTGAAACGGTACAAATAAAACTCCTTTTTAAACTTCATCAGCACATTTGCAAGGCCTTCGAAAATAATAAACGATGGCTCTATAATGGCAATATTAATGCGGTTTTTATCCATTTGACGGTTCAATTTCAATTTTACCGACAAGCGGAAGAAGGATTTTGTCCTCTATCAGTGAATGGATATTTAAATCAAATTCAAGTTCGAAAAGACTGAACAGAAACTTCCTTCGCAGCGAAAAATCGCTTTTTAATGAAATGTGTTTCAGTAAAAGGTTTTTTAAATCAGTAAGTTTGGTTTCAATATCTGTATGGTGATCGCGGTAATCATTGGCCGAAAATTTGTTTTTCCGTGCAGTTTTCCCGTCCTCAATTAGCCTGCAAATGTATGGAAACACTATACTTTCCTCGTAATCGAGGTGTTCAAGTACTTCTTCAAAATAATCATTAAAAAATCTTTCGATGAGCAAAATATCTTCTGAATTATGCCGCTCATGCAATTGCACAAGAAATGATTTTAACTCGGGATACTTGTCGTGTTTGTAGAAACGGTGACTGTTTTTTAAAAACCTGATGATGGTTGAAATATCGTTGAGCGCAATTATTTCATTCAAATCGGGGAAAAATCCGTTGTACAGGTTTCCGAAAACCAAAAAAACCGAAAGGTCGATTTTGTTACCGGCGCATACTTGTTTCACCGATTGGTCACCCACTGCAAAGTCTATCTCGAAATGCTCAAGCAGCAGCAAAAGTTTTGAGTTTTCATTGATCAGTTCCGCCATTTTCATGTCGGGGGTAATGTAAGTTTTATGTGTTTGATACATTTTTGCTGTTTTAAAAATTCCAATATAAAGAAAACAGTTTGTAACAGCGATAAAAAAACCTGACTTTGGATGCCAGGTTGATTTACTTTTATTTGTTTTTGTATATTTTCTCGGGTAGTTTCAAGGCCCGGACAGCTAAAAACAAGCCACCCAAAACAAACGGAATGCTTAGCCACTGCCCCATATTCAAAGCCATTCCGGCTTCAAATGCTTCCTGATCTTCCTTGATGAATTCGATAAAAAACCGCGAACCAAAAATAAACATAAAGAATAAACCGAAAATTAAACCCTCTTTGTATTTTGCCCTTGTTTTCCAATACATGTAAGTTAATATGACAAAAGCTGCAAGGTATGCAAGCGCTTCGTATAACTGTGTTGGATGCTTTGCTACAGTTTCACCGTTTCGTTCGAATATAAATCCCCAGGGCAATGAAGTTTGAATACCGTAAATTTCAGAATTCATGAGGTTGCCCATGCGAATAAAAGCTGCAACAAGGGCCGTTGGCACCACAATCCTGTCGAGTATCCACAACATTGGACGTTTTGAAACAAATTTCGAATAAAAAATAATGGCAATTAAAATACCCAAAGTTCCGCCATGACTTGCTAATCCCCCGTGCCAGACTTTAATTATTTCGGAGGGGTTTTGTGAATAATAATCCCAGCCATAAAAGAAAACATGCCCCAGGCGTGCTCCAACGATTGTTGCAATGATGATGTAAAAGAAAACACTGTCGATCCATTTCTGCGGCACGCCTTCAGACTTCAACATTTTTTCGCCTATGTAATATCCGATTAAAAAGCCAGATGCAAAAAGCAATCCGTACCAGCGAACCGAAAATGGTCCCAGGTGAAAAATTTCAGGGTTCACATTCCAGTGAATAAAGCTGAGCATATTTATCATGCGGTATATTTATGTTTCAAATTAAAATTTGCTGCAAGTTACTTGTTACTGGTTACTGGTTACTGGTTTAAACTTTGAACTCTAAACCCTGAACTCTGTCCCGATAGCTATCGGGATGAACTCTGAACTCTGAACTTTAAACTCTAAACTCTAAGCTCCTCCTACTCCGTGGCAGTGTTTAAATTTCTTTCCACTTCCACATGGGCAGGGATCGTTTCTACCCACTTGTTTTTCAACAGTAACGGGTTGTGGCTTTGCCCGTTCCTGAGTTTGCGTGTTTGCACCTTCCATGGGATTATCAACACCGGGTAAATCTGATTTTTGGGTTTTAAAACGGCTTAAATCAAGTTTTTTCCTTGTTTCAGCTTCGCGGATTTGATCCGGGTTTTGCGTTGGAATGTAGCCCTTCATCAATGTTGAAACAACATCTTTATTAACAGTGGCCACCATTACCTTAAACAAGTTGAAAGACTCGAATTTATAAATCAGCAAAGGATCTTTCTGTTCATAAGAAGCATTTTGAACCGATTGTTTCAGGTCGTCCATTTCACGCAACTCTTCCTTCCAGGCTTCGTCAATAGTCCTCAAAACAATTTGTTTCTGGTATGACTTCACCAATTCCTTTCCTTTGTTTTTATATGCTTTTTCGAGATTGCAAATGATTTGGTACACCCGTTTTCCGTCGGAAATAGGCACAACGATGTTGTTGTACATTTGACCTTTGTTTTCGTAAACGTCCCTGATTACAGGGTAGGCCTGCTTCGAAATTGCTTCAACTTTGCGGTTGTAAGCTGCAATCATTTTTTCGAAAACAACTTCTGACACTTCGGTTGCGTTCAATTTTTTAAAATCCTCTGCATTCACAGGCGATTCAATAGAAAGCAACCTCAACATTTCCATGTTGAAATCTTCAAAATTATCCGAGCCATGATACTGGGTCACCAACTCTTCAACCGAATCGTACATCATATTCAGCAAATCAACTTCGAGGCGTTCACCAAACAGGGCGTGTTTGCGTTTTTTGTAAATCACTTCGCGCTGCGAGTTCATCACATCATCGTATTCCAGCAATCGTTTTCTGATACCAAAGTTGTTTTCCTCAACCTTTTTCTGAGCCCGTTCAATTGATTTTGAAATCATTGAATGCTGGATAACTTCGCCTTCTTTTAAACCCAGTTTATCCATAATTCCCGAAATACGGCCCGACCCGAACAAACGCATCAAATCGTCTTCAAGCGACACATAAAACTGGGAAGAACCCGGGTCACCCTGACGACCGGCACGACCACGCAACTGGCGGTCAACGCGGCGTGAATCATGGCGTTCAGTTCCAATAATTGCCAAACCACCTGCTTTTACAACGGCTTCAGTTAATTTTATATCGGTTCCACGACCAGCCATGTTTGTTGCAATCGTAACCGTTCCCGATTGTCCGGCTTCAGCAACAATTTCAGCTTCGCGTGCATGGAGTTTTGCATTTAATACATTGTGTTTTATACCTTTTATCTTAAGCATCCTGCTAAGCAATTCCGAAATCTCCACAGAAGTTGTACCTACCAAAACAGGACGCCCGGCTTCGTGTAAACTTTGAATTTCATCAATTACTGCATTGTATTTTTCACGTTTGGTTTTGTACACCAAATCCTCTCTGTCGTTTCTGATTATTGGCCTGTTGGTGGGTATAACCACAACCTCAAGTTTGTATATATCCCATAATTCACCTGCTTCGGTTTCGGCTGTACCAGTCATACCCGCAAGTTTGTGGTACATCCTGAAATAGTTTTGAAGCGTAATAGTGGCAAATGTTTGCGTTGCAGCTTCTACTTTCACATTTTCCTTTGCTTCTATAGCCTGGTGCAGTCCGTCGGAATAACGTCGGCCTTCCATGATTCGTCCGGTTTGTTCATCAACAATTTTTACTTTGTTGTCGATGATTACATATTCCACATCTTTTTCGAACATGGTGTATGCCTTAAACAACTGGTTGATTGTATGAACGCGTTCAGACTTTACCGCATAATCCTGGAGTAATTTATCTTTGGCTTCTGTCAAATCTTCGGGAGAAAGTCCGGCATGTTCAAGGTCGGCCATTTTTCCGCCCATGTCAGGTAAAACAAAAAACTCTTTGTCATCCAGGTTTTTTGAAATATATTCAATTCCAAAGTCAGTAAGTTCTACTGAATTTTGCTTTTCTTCGATTATAAAATACAGCGGATCGGTAACAAGGTGCATGTTCTTGTTATTTTCCTGCATGTAAAAATTTTCAGTTTTTTGAACAAGCGCTTTCATTCCTTCTTCACTAAGGAATTTGATTATCGACTTGTTTTTTGGCAAACCTTTGTATGCTCTTAAAAGTAATAATCCACCCTCTTTTTTCTCATCAGAAGTAGCGTCTTCTTTTGTGAGCAACTTTTTTGCATCAATAAAAATCTGGTTGACCAACTCACGCTGAGCCTTGTATAATTTTTCAACAAAACCTTTCAATTCTTCAAATTGCTGGTTTTCGCCTTTTGGCACAGGACCGGATATAATTAATGGAGTACGTGCATCGTCAACCAATACCGAGTCAACCTCATCGACAATGGCATAATGGTGTTTGCGCTGCACTAAATCTTCAGGGTTGATTGACATGTTATCGCGGAGGTAATCAAACCCAAATTCGTTGTTTGTGCCAAAGGTAATATCGGCGTTGTAGGCTTTTCTGCGGGCTTCGGAATTGGGTTGGTGTTTGTCGATGCAATCCACTGTCAATCCATGAAATTCATAAATCGGCCCCATCCATTCGGCATCACGTTTTGATAAATAATCATTTACCGTAACAATGTGTACACCTCTTCTGGCCAATGCATTTAAAAAAACAGGTAATGTTGCTACAAGAGTTTTTCCTTCACCAGTTGCCATTTCGGCAATATTTCCGCGGTGCAAAACTATACCACCAATTAATTGAACGTCGTAGTGAACCATATTCCACACAATTTCACTACCACCTGCAAGCCAGTGGTTTTTCCAAATTGCTTTGTCTCCGTTAATAATAATACTGTTGCGGGTAGCGGCCAAATCGCGATCGTAATTGCGGGCGGTAACTTCAACATTTTCATTTTCAACAAAACGGCGGGCAGTTTCTTTAACAAGTGCAAATGCAATGGGAAGCACTTCTTCCAAAACTTCTTCGAGCTTTTCAACAATCTTTTCTTCCAGTTTGTCAATTTTTTCGTAAATTTTTTCACTTGCCTGAATGTCAGCTTCTTCTCCCTCAATTTTAAGTTGCGCAATCTCGTCTTCTTCAGGTTTAATTCTATCATCGATAATTTTTTTGATTTTATCCGATTCTTCTCTTAAACCATCATTTGAAAGTTGAACAATACGATTATATTCAACCTTTATTGTTTCAATAACCGGTGAAACTTCTTTTATATCCCTTTCCGACTTATTGCCAAAAATTTTTCCCAATAAACTATTTATAAAAGCCATTTTATTTGTTGTTTTCTTTTTAATAAAAACTGCGCAAAGGTAATGATTTGTTCAGGCTAAAAAAAATGACTATTATTTTTTATAATTCAACTTATTTTAATGTTGAACGCCAAAAAAATACTGCAACAAGAGCATTTTCAAACATTGAAACATTAACTATTTGATTATCATCAGAAAAAAAATATTTACAAAAATTTATGTTTTTCAAATACAATCATAACACCTGATTAAATATCGTGCTAAAAAATATGTTGAAAATTTGAGTGAGTTATCAAGTGTATTTTTAACATGAATAGTTGACCAAACAAAAATAAAATGCCATATTTGTTTCCTTCAAAAAATAATTATTTAATATTAATTTAAACTTGAGAGACTATGAGATTGAAACTTTTACTTTTAGTATTTATGCTATCCGGGGGTGTGTTATACGCACAGGAAGCATACAGATCTTTGGTAATAACCGAAGCGAGACTGAGTGCTCAGCCTGACAATTACATTGAAATTACCAACATGGGTAATCAATCAATTAATTTAAAGGATTTCAGATTAGGGACCATCAGACCCTGGAATCAGGCAATCACTGATGTATATTCAAGTGCATGGGTTCCTGATAACAATCGGCAAATTATGTTGCCTGATTTCGTACTTGCACCCGGCGAAAGTTACGTTGTAACAACAGCGTATGACTTTGCTGCCGAGCAATATGCAAAAAAAACACCTGGATTTGAGGGTGGTCAGCTAACGCCACAAAAAACACAAATGTATGAGATCGCAGATTTACTCATTCATGTACCTGAACCCAAAGGTGATGCCACCGACAGTGTTTCAAGAAATGAATCAGGCGTTGACATTTCGTGGATGTTTGAAAACTGGAATGGCCGTGAATGTATGTACATTGAGCAACATTTGTCGGATGTGGATTCTGTTGTAATTGACCAGGTAGGTGGTGTTTTTGATGTAGCAGGGCAAAATAATACAACAGGAGTATATGATGTGGCTGGTGTAACAGGTGCAACAGGAAATTCAGTACTTGTGCGAAAATTCAAAGTTAAACAAGGTAATCTTGATTTTGCCAATGCCCGCGGTGTTGGAGCTGATGATTCTGAATGGATACCACTTAAATGGCCATCAGGCTCAGGCCAATGGCGCGATTTGTGGTGGACCGTTGGAAATCACGGCGATTATAAACTTGACGAGAATACATTGGTTTCGAACAAAGCGGATGTTGATTTTGCCAACAAAACGATTACCGTTCCATGGGGTACACGCAGGGGAGACGGCGTGATGCATCTGATGGAAAAGAAACAAGGTCTGGCATGGATGTATAATATTAATTCAAACTATGAAGATTCGTTATCTTTTGCCGCGCATTCTGGCGACACTTTAACAGTAGTTGTATGTGGGCAGGAAGGTTACAGAGCAGATTTTAATATTATGGTGGCAGAACCAACTGCCGATGTTAACGTGGTAGTTCCGGTTACAGCATTAAACTACCCTGTAGCAACTTCTGAACAATGGTGGAGAAACGACAACCAGGAAGGTATTCTTTCGTGGCCAAGAATTACTCAACATGCTACCGGACCTGATACAATTACAGGTACATGGTATGGAATACCTTATGCCACACCCATTGATACTTTGTTTTCACGAATGGAAAAAGCAACCAATGCAATGTGGGAAATTGTTCCTTCAAGTGGAACGCCAAGCCCGGATGTAAAAAATGGCGACAAATTAAAAGTTACAGCCCAAAATGGTGCTGTAAAAGAATATTATATCCAGGTTCAGCCAATACAGCCAAATCATAATGCAAATCTACTTGCAATTACCTGGCCTGATATTCCAAATCAATATAAAGGATTTTATGGCTGGGTAGGCGATACTGTTCCAGGATTCAATGCTACTACTTTTAACTATAGGATTACTGTACCGATGGATGTGGAAGGAATACCTGCACTTGTTGCTAAAACAGAAAACCTGAATGCAACAGTTAAAGTAATGAGGGCTTCCTCATTATATGGCACAACTGCAGAAAGAACCATTTCATTTGAAGTAACTGCTGAAGATGATAGCGTAAAGAATGTTTATAATGTAGAACTGGTTAAAGAAAAAAACCCATCTGACATTCAGCCATACATTGCAGATCCTTTCTTTTCTGAATATGTATTCTGGGATCAGTGGAGCAATACTTTTGCCGAAATTGCCAACCCTGGTAACCAGCCACTTGACATGAGTAACTACATGATTGTAAGTTCCGGAAATTCAAATCCGGCTGATATCATTACGTCAACAATGGGGGTTGATGAATGGCTATTGCGCTTCAGAAAATATGTACCCGGTTACGTATGGGTTAATGAAGCGCAGTGGGCTGTAACACCAGGCATACTTAAGCAGGATTTAAATGTAAATTCAATAGTATATCCTGGAGATGTGTTTGCTTTGGGTGATATTCATGAAGATGGTCAAATAAAATTTTCATGGGGACCGAATTATGTTTGGCCTGTTCCAGCTCAGCTTGATGTTCAGTTTAATAACTATACTAAGAATTACACTTACAAGAATCCTTGGGATGAAGCAGTTGGTGATGCTTCTCCGATTAGGCAATGGTATAACGGAAGCATGTTTATGTTTAAAATCCTGAACGATTCAATTAAAATGGGATTAAAACCGGCAAATGATCCAAATGATTTTGAACTGATTGATTCATGGTCAATGGGTGACGGATCTGATTGGGTTGTTGGAGGAGTTAAAGCTGACATGATCACTAATTGGTTCAGAAAGCCTAATATTTATCAAGGTAATCCAGGTGTAGGATCATCAGGATCATTCGGGACAGATCAGGAATCTTCGGAATGGATCATGCAAAACCAAGCCTACTGGCAAAAAAAGAATGCTGGCTGGCCTTATGAAATACTCAATATTGGGAATGACATTGGTCAACATTTTATGTATGAGCCAACTCAATATAAATCAACTGTATCTTCAACTGTTTACAAAGTCAGTGATGGTTATTCAATGAATGAAAGTATAATTGGTGCAAAAACAGGGACAACTGTTGCCGAATTCATTGGTGGTATAACCAAGGCCAACGAAATGCAAACACTCACTGTGATGAGAGGCGATGCAGAATTAACAACCGGTGATGCTTTGATTGCCAATGATGTTTTGGTTGTTGTTTCAGCTGACAGTACTAATCAAACAAAATATGTGTTGTCAGTTACCGATGAAGGTTTAAGTTCAAATGCAGTACTTACATCAACAAAATATACAGTTAATATTGAACAACAACCAAAAAGTGCAGGTAACGAAGACGCCGGAGTTGGTAATATCAAAGGGTTTGATTATGGAACGGCATTGAGAACCATCCTTGCCAATATTACTGTTCCTCCAGGAGCCACAATGGTTGTTGTTGATGGACAAGGCGCTTATGTACCTTTGAAAACGCTGAATTTTGATACAACTTATGTAAATGTTACAGTTAACGACAACATTTATCTTGATGTTGTTGCTGAAAATGGTGTTACAGAAATTGTTTATCAGTTAATTCCAAGTGCATCTGAAAATGATGCATTCATACTTTCTGATGTTTATAGTGTTGTACAAAAAGATGTATTGATTGAGTATGTTCCACGCGGCACAACTGTTAGTACATTGTTGTCAAATTTAGTAGCATCAGCCGGTGGCACATTGAAGGTGGTTAATAAAATGGGTCAGGAAAGAATGGACGGTGGCGTTGCGGATGACGACAAGGTTGTTGTAACATCATCTAACGGTTCTGTTTCAAAAAGTTATTTTATTTCAAAACTTTCCAATGAAGCCACACCTTCAACTACTTATCTGGCCTACATTTTATCATCAACTTATCCGGTTGACCAGGTAATGTATAAAGTTGATGGTGTATCAGGAGATGAAACAGTTTCATCATTCTTATCGAAAGTTACACCTTCAACAGGCGCTACTGCTATGGTTGTTGACAAAGACGGTAATGAAAAACCAACTGGTGAAATTACCAGCGGTGATATGGTAAAAGTTATGTCCGCCGATGGTAAAATATCGGTGAATTATACATTTGGTCCGTTTACAAAAATCAATACTTTTGAATCAAACGGCATCGAATTGTATCCGAACCCAACCAATGGCGAAATTAACGTGAGCGGTCTAAAAGCCGGTTACCGTATCCAGGTATATAATTCAGTAGGTTCAGCAGTTCGCGATATCAATGTTCAAAACAGCATTGAGAGAATTTCTTTGCGCAACCAGGCTAATGGAATGTATTTGATTGTAGTTAGCGACAACAACAAAATGTTGGGCCGCTACAAAGCACTAAAACAATAAATTGTTTGACCTAATATTGAAAAGTCCCGGCAGAAATGCCGGGACTTTTTTATTTATTGCCACAGCAACTATTTCAACTTGAAACCACTCTTGTTTTATAAATCAGTAGCACAGAAATCAAAAGAAATTATTTCTTGCAATCAATTTAAAAATTATAACTAGCCAATGACAAAAAAAACACTGCGGGAAAAACTTGATGGCATCAACGAATACGAGCGCGAACCGGTTCCACCGGATAAAGTAAAAGGATTTAAAAGCTTTGTTGGAATGGTTGCCGGCGAACACATTGCAGGAACCGAATTTGTCATTGGTCCGATGTTCGTTGCTTACGGAGTTTCTGCGCCTGATTTGGTTTGGGGATTGCTGATAGGAAATATCCTTGCTGTTTTAAGCTGGACATTTGTGTGTGCTCCAATTGCCACAAAAACCCGTACTACCATTTTTTATCAACTCGAAAGAATTAGCGGCTTTAAATTGGTAACCTTTTATAATGTTGTAAACGGGTTGCTTTTTGCTTTTGTGGCTGCCTCAATGATTGGTGTTTCGGCAACCGCAGTAGGAATTCCATTTAATATTGAAATGCCAAAATTAGATGATATTCTGCCAAACGGGCCGGGCTGGGTGATTACTGTGTTGATAATTGGTTCAGTAATAACTGTTGTTTCGATGTTTGGTTATGACCAGGTTTCAAAGTTTGCAAATATTTTTGCCCCCTGGATGCCACTCATATTTTTGGGCGGTGCAATTGCAGTTTTACCCAATTTGGGTGTTACCAAATTTTCCGAATTCTGGCCGGTGGCTCAGGAAAGAATCTGGACAGGCATTCCGATGGCAGGACAAATAAAATTTACAATGTGGCATGTTGCCGCTTTTGCATGGTTATGTAATGGTGGCATGCACCTGGGTTTATCAGATACTACTATTTATCGTTATGCGAAAAAGCCAATTTACGGAATGGCTTCGGCAGCCGGAATGTTTATAGGCCACTTTATGGCATGGCTTGCCTCCGGAATTTTATGTGCCGCAGCATTGGGAGATACAACACCGGGACCAATTGCTTACGGAAGCATGGGTTTGGCGGGTGCACTTTGTGTTGTTGTGGCTGGCTGGACTACTGCAAACCCAACAATGTACCGCGCAGGGTTGGCAATTCAGGCAGTTCTTCCTAAACTAAAACGATGGAAAGTAACACTGATTATCGGAGTAGTTGTCAGTTTGCTTGCCTGTTTTCCGGGAGTTGTGACAAAACTGATGTCGTTTATAGCATTTTATGCCTTGCTTGCTGTTCCGGTTGGAGCGGTTGTTTTTGCTGATGTTTATTTTATCCCAAAATTAGGGTTGCGACAAAATTACGCTGAACTTTCCGGCACTTCATTTAGCTGGATTGTGGCAATTACATGGGCATTTTCTTTTGCCATTGCCAAAGCTCTCGATATCTATTTTCAAATTGACGGGCTTGAGTTTTTCCTTGCAATCCCCGGGTGGTTTGCTTCGGTTGCCATTTACATGACTTTGAACTTTTTCTTTCAGAATAAACAATTAAAATTTGCATCATGAGAAATGCGCTAAAAATAGCTTCGCTTGCAGGCCTGATATTAACCATAGCGCCTGGATTTCTTCACTTTGCTGGTGTTATAGAGTTTGAAACGCATAAATGGATAACATTTTTGGGAACTGTAATCTATCTTTCAACAGCTCCGTTTTGGATGAATAAGGAGAAGAAGAAGGAAAAGGCGTAGCAGAGGAAGCGCAGGGGAATGTAAAAAGGTGAAAGGTAAAAAGTAAACAGAAAATTATTTCTATAATGGTTTGTAAGGCTAAAAATAAAAAGATTGGTTAATAAGGTTGGGGTTGTATATTGTTGATTTCTACTAAGGTGTTTTTTGTAAAATAAGGTTTTTAAAACCATTCCACATGTAACCATCCGATTATCCATAATTTTAGAATTAGAAACCTTACTATTTTTTAAAAACATTAGTAGCCAAATGATTACCCTTCAAACCGAAACCTTATTAATTTGTAAGAATTGGCATTTAAAAATTAAAATATACAATAATGAGAAAAATAACATACGAACAATATCTTGATAAAATTTGGGGAGGCTGGGTTGGCAAATGTGCCGGAGGAATTTTGGGTGCTCCAATCGAAGGTTTTAAATGCTTTCATTCCATAAAATTTTCGGAAGAACTTTTTAAAACAAATTACCCAAACGATGACTTGGATTTACAGGTTTTGTGGCTCGATTTGGCAAAGAAAAAAGGTCCTTGGATTGACGAAAACGACCTGGGACAACATTGGCTCGACCATGTTGAGTTCCCCTGGAACGAATATGGCATTGCCTTTATGAATATGTCGCGTGGAATTATGCCGCCACTTTCCGGCAAACACAACAACAGCTATTACCACCAAAGTATGGGTTCGCCCATCCGCAGCGAAATCTGGGGAATGTTGTGCGCCGGTGACCCCGAAAAAGCAGCCTCGTATGCAAAAATGGATTCGGGGATTGACCACTTCGGATTTTCAACTGAAGCCGAAATGTTTTTGTCGGCTTGTGAAGCGGAAGCCTTTTTTGAATCGAATGTTTCCAAAATTCTCAATAGGGCAATTTCAATATTTCCGAGAGACAGCGAAATAACAAAACTTTACAATAAAGTAATTGAATTCAACCAACTTAGTTCTCCCGAAATCGCGAAGCATAAAATCAAATCCTATTTTGGCGATGCCGATTTTACTTCAGCATTACAAAATGTAGCATTTGCTGTTCATACTTTAATCAACAATCCGGTTGAATTGGAATCGGTAATGGAAGCAGTGAATATGGGTCACGACAGCGACTGTATTTCCGCAACGGTTGGCGGTTTGTTGGGAACAATTATCGGGTATAAAAATTTAGATAGCCAGTGGAAAAAATTTGTTGGTAACGAATTACTGATAAGTCCCGGAATTGTAGGGATTCAAACGGCTTCAACTGTTTCGGAACTTGCTGTTCAAACTGCTAACGCCGGTGTTTACTTCTCTCAATTGCTCAACAATTGTGAAATAACAAATGTGCCGAATTTGCCAAAAACAAATTTTAAAAAGAAGTCAATAAGTATTGTTCAAACTGATTTGACAAAGACAAAAAACAACTACCGTATTAAATTTGAATTGAGGAATAACGAACCTCATGAAAAAACAGTTTCAGTTAAATGCATTTCCGAAGTTTTAACTTCGCAAAATGATGAAGCTATTGAAGTTCAACTTAATGGTAACGAAAACCTTTTTCTCGAACTGTTCTTAAGTTCAACTGAATCTGTAAAACCTAATTTTCCATACCAATTGAGTTTGGTTGACGAAAACGGGAACTCGGAAACCTATAATTTTGGAATTCCAAATTACGGCAGGTGGCTAATGCTGGGGCCTTTTATCGAAGAGAACAAAGACCTTGTTCCAATGAACCCCATTTATCCTGACCACGGTTTAAGTTCAATGCCTTCAATTGCATACATGAACCACGATTTATTGCAAACCGGAAAAGAACCACTTTCAATTTCCGAAATCCAAAATATTCTAAAGAAAAAAAATTACAACGAATTACCATTTGGCGTTTCAGTAATAAATCCAGCTTCAAATGAATTTGATTTGGAACAATATTATGCCGGACGTGGTGAACGAACCATTTACCTGGCCACCAAAATTAATTCAGAAAAAGCACAACAAAAATGGATTTGTTTTGCTGCCGAAGCTTTTATCACACTCTGGATAAATGAAGTGCAAGTGCACTATGAAGATGAAATAAAACGTTCGTGGCCAATGGAAAACGGCAAATTAATTGACCTGAAAAAAGGTGAGAATATTGTTGTTTTCAGGCTTGACTGCCCATTGGACAAAATTAATTTCCAATTTGGGTTTAAGAAGTTTAACGAAAACCATTTTCACCAAAGTTTGTGGGAAACGAATTTGATTCCTACTTTAATTTAAAAGCAAATTAATCCTTCATCAAATTAATACCTTTTCTATTAGAAATTTATATTTTTGATTTTCAACAAAAAAGCGATAAATAAAAAAGGCTGTTAATATGGAGCAAGCGCTTTTCTTCTGGGCTTTTATACAAAGTTTTCTGTTTGGAGGTACTATTCTGGTTTATAAGAATAACGTTCCAAACCGAATTCTTGCAACCTTTTTTTTCCTGGTTTCGCTGCTTATTTTGTTTCAATACATGCTTTTGTACCGATACTGGTTGTTCGATTATCCAACTACCCTATTTTTGCCCGATCTGATAAATATGAGTATCGGCCCGGTATTTTTCCTGTATTCCAGGCAGTTGGTCTATAAAGAATGGAACCATGTAAGTTTGGTTCATTTTATCCCTCCATTTTTACTTTCACTGTATTTTATTTTTTTTGAAATTCTGCCCGAACAACAATTTGATTACCTGAACTACATTAATACCACAGCGCATATTGTTGTTTTAACACTTATTTTGGCATCGAATTTAATTTACATGGTTTTCTTTTTAATTAATTTCAAGAAATGTCGCAACCTGAATAATAAAGAGTCTATAATTGTTCGTCAGTGGATGAGTATTTTACTGGCGTTTTTTATCATCCAGTTTTTCATCAATTTTGTAATGTGGTTTTTCCATTTTGGCCTTCAGCAATCAAGAGATGAAGTAATTAACAATGCCCAAAACATTAAAACTTTGATTTTCATTGTTCTCAACGCAATCATCATATTTACAACCGGTTTTTTTATTATTGCGAATTCAGAGGTAATTACAAGTTTGGGGGTAAAAATTTCGAATAAATTAAAATCAAAAAGCTTTACAATCGACAAAAACGATGCAGCTGAACAAATTACCCGACTTGAGAAATTGATGACCGACAAAAAAATTTATCTCGACTCGCAGCTTAACGAAAAAATGCTGGCCGAAAAACTCGAATTACAATCCTACTATTTGTCGAAACTGATGAATGACCACATGAAATGCAGCTTCAACGAGTATATTAATAAGTTGAGGATTGACGAAACCAAACGTTTACTTGAATCGGAATCATCCAAAGACCTTACTTTATATGCAATTGCAGTTGATAGCGGTTTTAGTTCTGAATCTGTTTTTTATTCCAACTTTAAAAAATATGTCGGAATGACTCCAAATCAATACAAAAAGATGGTATCAGTAAAAAAATAACTCCCGATTTTCCAATTCACAGAAGGTATTTGAAATTCAATATTAATTAATGGCCTCAAAATAATAGTTTCGGTTTAAATATCTACATAAACCTGATTATGCGCATAACTATTATCCTTCTGCTATTTTCAATAATTTCGTCATGCAATCAACGGCAAATCATTGAGAACATTTCACCAACTGAATATGTCAATACATTTATTGGGACCAACAATGCCGGAAACACTTTTCCGGGAGCTGTGCGACCGTGGGGAATGGCATCGGTGAGCCCGCACAATTGTTTGAATTTTGAAACAAACGACCAAACCCAAACCGGAATTTATGTTCACGGTCAGCCACATATTTATGGTTTTGGACATGTGCATTACAGTGGTGTGGGTTGCCCCATTGCAGGAAATGTGATTTTAATGCCAAACTCTGGTGAATTAAAAATCAATCCGGTTGAAAACCGCTCAAGCTATTCAAACGAAAAATCGTCGCCGGGATATTACGAAGTTTATTTGGATGATTCCAAAATAAAAGCACAAATGACTGCCAGCCAGCGGTGCGGCATTTCGAAATATACTTTTGAAGACAATAAAGCCAATGTTACTCTTGATTTGTCGCACCCAATTAATGGGGTAACCGGAGGTTATGTAAAAGTTATTTCCGACAACGAAATGGAAGGCTACGAAAACGATGGTGGTTTTTGTGGCAGCCGGTTAGATTACAGGGTATATTTTGTAATTCAATTCGATAAAAAAGCAAGCAATTTTGGGGTTTATAAAGATGGCATTATACGCGATGAAAAGTCAGCGGAGGGTGAAAAAGTGGGGACTTTTTTCTCATTCGATTTGAAAGATAAAAAAGAGTTGCTGGTGAAAGTCGGCATTTCGTATGTAAGTATTGAACAGGCACGAAAAAACCTGGAAGCTGAAATTTCAGGTTATCAATTTGAAGAAATAAAACAGGAAGCTGAAAATGAATGGAACAATCAACTTGGCAAAATAGAGGTGCGAGGCGGTACTGATGACGAAAAAACCATGTTCTATACGGCATTGTATCACTCCTTACTTTTGCCATTTACAAGCAACGATGTGGATGGGAAATACCGTTCGTTTGTGGAAAATCAAACTCGTGTGTTACCTTTTTCGGAGCGGGAAGATACAACAGGAGCAGGAACACCATTTAAAATCCTGAACACAAATTCTGAACGATATTCACTTTTTTCGCTTTGGGACACCTACCGGACTTTACACCCGTTATTAATACTTGCCTACCCGGACCAGCAGACAAAAATGGTTCAAACTTTAGTTGACAAATACAGGGAATCCGGAGCTTTACCGCTCTGGCCTTTGAATGGAATTGAATGGGGCGGAATGGTTGGCGACCCGGCAGCCATTGTTATTGCCGACTCTTATTTAAAAGGCTTATACAATTTCGATGTAAACGAAGCATTAAAAGCCCTGGAAGACAATGCAAGCAGTCCAAATGAGGGGGGAAATAATTTCAGAAGGGGACATAACGAATATGCCGAAATGGGTTTTATTCCCGAAGACAAAAAAGCTGAACTTGGCGTCTGGGGAACCGTTTCAACCGCAATGGAATATTCTCTGGCAGATTTTGCAATTTCAAAAATGGCTTCAAAAGTTAAGGATGAAAAATTGGCAGTAAAACTGTTTAACCGAAGTAAATCAGTGTTGCAACTTTACGATGAAACAACGGGGTTTTTCAGACCAAAAAATGAGAATAAAACATGGATGCAACCTTTTGATGTTTTAACCACTGCCGGAGAAATACCCGGGTACGGACATTTGGGAGGACCGGGTTATGTTGAAGGAAACGCCTGGCAGTACCTGTTTTTCCTTCGCCAGTTTCCAGATGAAATTGCTGCAAAAATGGGCGGAAAAGCGGGACTTACGGCCCGACTTGACGAGTGTTTTGAAAAAGACCAGTATGTGCTTTGGAACGAACCCGATATGCACTACCCCTTTGTTTATAACAGTATTGAAGGTGAAGAGTGGAAAACCCAGCGGGAAGTAAACAAAGCCATAAAAAAACATTTTAACACAGGTGCAAACGGACTTCCGGGCAATGATGATGCAGGTACTATTTCGGCTTGGCTGGTTTTTGCAATGATGGGACTTTACCCCGATGCACAGGGGCTAACCGATTATTTGCTATTTCAACCAACATTCGATGAGATAACAATTCAGCTGCAAAATGATAAAAAATTGCAAATTATAAACGAAAAACATTCCGGTGATGATTACATAAAAACCATTAGATTTAATGGAAAAAAATTGGATGGTTTTAAAATCGAACATAACATTTTAACACAGGGAGGCAAACTGGAAATATTTTACTAAACAAATCAATTAACAACAAAATCAATATGAGCTATCAGACTAAAACTATTAAATTACTTTTTGCGGTTTTACTTGGATTTTTGATTTCATGTACGGCAAAACAACCTGAACAAATTAAATGGGAAACCATGCGCGGTGTAAATATCGCCCCGGGAATTACGGAGGAAGATTTTCAGGCATTAAAACCCATGGGTGCAAATATCGCGAGGATTGCATTTGCCATTCAACCATTTATGGAATTGGAGGAACCCTATAATTTTAATGAGGAAACATTTAGAAATCTTGACAGGATTTTAGATTTATGCGAAAAATATGAAATTAAACTCTTAATCGACCCGCACCGGTTTCCGGGAACGTGGCATCCGTGGACCATGATAAATAATGATAAATTCTGGACCGATTTTAGCTGGCACGAAAAAACCATTGCCATTTGGGAACGCATTGCAATGCAGTGCAAAGACCGTGGTGATGTAATTGCAGGTTATGATTTGTTAAATGAACCCGCTGTTCCTGTAAATTTTGAAAAAGATTCTCCCGGAGATATTAATCTGTTGTACCGTAAATTGATTGCAGCCATTCGCAAACACGATACAAAACATACAATTGTGCTTGCCGGCCCGCGTTATACTCCGCCCGGAGAAGAAAATGAACTGGCTTACATTTTCGGGCTTGATATTTTGGAGCCTCCTGTTGATGATAATCTGTGTTACACAATTCATATGTATTCGCCCATGCAGTTTACCCACCAGGGAGTTTGGGAGGCATCAGAATTTGTGAAATATCCTGGTTTTCTGGATGGAGAAGAATGGAACCAGGAAAAAATCCGCTCTTACATGAAAAAGGCAAAGGATTTTACCGGAAAATATAACGTTCCCATGTTTATCGGCGAATTTTCCTGTCCCCGATGGACCGGCGATTACGGTAACAAGTATTTAAAAGACCAGATTGAAGTTTATGAAGAATATGGTTTTTCCTGGGCATATCATGCTTTCCGTGAAAACCAGCTTTGGGATGTTGAAATGAACAACTACGACAAAGGCGACACATTGCGGGTAGAAACTACACCACGAAAGGAATTACTGATAGAATCGTTCTATCTGAACAAGCAATAATTTTTTTGAATTATTGTTGTTTTAATGTTGCTGAATTACCAGAATTTTGTAATTGGCCAAGCCATACAGATTGATAATGATTGACAAACTTTAAACATAAATTTTACATAGGCGTATTAGCCTGCTAACCTTTGTCAATCAAAAAAAATTAAAAAATTAAATCAATTTAAATTTAGTCATGATGAAACGACAACTTTTAACGCTACAATTTTTGGCCATAGGAATAATGCTTTTCGCTCAGCCGGTACCAGGCGATCTGTTTAAGGAATATCACTGGAACAATACAACAGGCGATTGCAATGGTGCTCTCCGTGTGGGTGGACGACTGGATTATAAGCTTACCAAAAATGCGGATCATTATCTGGGTGATGGTCGTATTGAAACTCAATTCGAGGTGGATCTGACGCATGCTGTCAAAGCTGAACTTGTGATTGAGAAAATGCTTTGTCATGGAGAAACTGAAGGGCTTCGAATTAGTGTAAATGGACATCAACCCATCCGTTTACCGGAAGCAGAAAATATCCCAAAACCGCAATCAAATTATGCCCACCATTTCAATGCTATTGTTCCGGTAAATCTTGGAGATTTGAAGGCGGGAACAGGAAATACAATTTCATTTGAAGTCGATACCGCTGGACATTGGTGGCCACAGAACCTTGTATACGGAATGATTCTGAGGGTTTATTTCAAAACAGATATTCTAAATTCCAGAGCTAAAATCAGCTCCCCCGCTGATGGAGATCAACTTGGAAATGAGACACCGGTTACATTTGATTTTCCCGAAAATCAATCAGTAGAAAAGATTAACATAATAGGTTATTATGACGATGCGGACCTGGAAGGTGATGGAATTTACACCAAGTGGCATTACGCCTATCATAAATGCAATATTTACAACCATATCGGTACTGTTTCCTCAGCACCATACTCATTTAAATGGAATACGGAATGGCTCCCAAATCAGGATGATAAAATTAGTCTGGCTGCATTTGTGCACACAAGCGACGGTTATATTTACATGACCGAGGCAGTTAAGAACCTGAAACTGAATCGAACGGATTATTCGATTGAACTTTGCAAACCCTATCAAATTCCCAAAGGCTGGTTCACGCGCAACGATGTTTTTAAAGAGAAAATCCAGATTATGGGAGAATTGGAACAAGCTGTTGAGGCAAAAATGGTATTCAGAACCTGGAGCCCCGGTTATTTTAATGGTATCTACATCAACGATTTCATCGTTTTTATGAAAGAAGGACCGAAATACGACTATTATGAACATGACATTCCGGTTGAAGCACTGTATTCATTAAGAGCAGGAGAGAACATAATAAAGACAGGAAAAACGCAACTTTATCCGGAAGGTATGGTTCATGGTGTTGAAATGCAATGGCCAGGCATTATGTTGCTCATCAAATATAAGACTTCATCATCGCAATAATTTAATCTGCATTTAACCATAAAAGATATCTCAAAAAACTTAATACCATGAAACTATTACTCACATTTAGCTTAGGCCTTATTCTTTGCGGAAAAGCATTTTCACAATCTTTACCCTCATCAATATGGACTTATTTGGAAATTGACAATAAAAGGGAAATGATAAATCCCATGGGTGGACCCGACTGGCTTCGCTCTTTTGGGATTGATGCAAGTGATATCAACAAAGATGGTTACCTGGACATAGTTTGCGGAAAATACTTTTACCTCAATCCCGGAGAAGATATGACAGGTGAATGGAAAAGAACTGAATTCGGATTTGCTTTTGATGCTTATCGTTTTGTGGATGTGGATGGCGATCAATTGGCAGATGTAATAGCCGAAGACCTGCCCAACGTGATTTGGCTGGAAGCCGATGATTTGAACGGCACTTCATGGAGTGCCCGAAAAATAGCAGAAATCCCCGCAACCGGACATAAGAATGGACAGGGATCAGGGGTAGCCGACATTGTAAAAGGAGGGAAAAAAGAGATACTCCTGGCAGCAAAAGGTGGCATTTATTGTGCAACAATCCCCGACTTTCCAGCTTCGACTTTATGGGATTTCAATCTTATTGCTGAATCCAACTCAGATGAAGGAATTGGAATTGGAGACCTTGACGGAGACGGGGATCCGGATATCTCCTTTGGGGATTCAAGAGAGGCCGGAGAGGAGGCTGAACTGCTATACTGGGCAGAGAATCCAGGGAATATTAATCAACTTTGGAAGAAGCACCTGGTAAGCGATGAAGTGAAGGTTGTGGACCGGGTAGAAATTGCCGATTTTAATGGAGATGGTCGTTTGGATATCGCTATGGCAGAGGAACGATACCCCGGCCTTGAACCCAATTCAAATTTAAGAGTTTTTCTGGCTGGTAATAATCCATTGGCAGATCCTTGGGAACATAAAATCATTGTTACACAATGGTCAATGAATAACCTGGATGCAAAGGATATAGATCGGGATGGAGATATTGATTTGATAACCAATGAGCATAAGGGAACAGAGCATAAAACCGAAGTCTATTTGAACGATGGAAATGCTAACTTCATTCCACAATTGGTTGGAACCGGTCATGAAATGCACCTTGGAGCAAAATGCTTTGATTTGGATAGTGACGGGGATTATGAGATCATCGGTACTGGCTGGGATAATTATCAGAATTTGCATTTATATCGAAATGATGCCCTTTCCAGGGAATTTAAATGGAAGCATCTCACTTCAGCCAACGGAGATATTGAAGTTCCTAACGAAGGGAATGAGCAGACTGCTGCCCTGATGGCCGATATGGATAATGATGGAATTGATGAATTCTTTATCACAGAACGTACCAAAGCACCGTCTGTTTTGGCATACAAATACAATGGAAAAGGATGGGATCGGTATGTGATTGACGACACCCCTCAGCGTATTGAAGCTGGATCCACATCTTATGATATTGATGGGGATGGGGATGTGGATATCGTATTTGCCGGAGAAGGACAATCGAATCAGGTCTGGTGGTGGGAGAATCCTGCACCAAAACATGATCCTAAAAAACCCTGGAAAAGACATATTATTAAAAATTCCGGTGCCAATAAACATCATGATCAACTTTTTGGAGATTATGATAATGATGGGGAAATGGAGCTGGTTTTCTGGAATCAGACAGGTGGAAAGCTTATCCTTGCTGAGATCCCGGAAAATCCTGCAGAACACAAGGGAGAGTGGCCGATGAGAGTTATTTATTCATACTATATGGACAGTGAAATGGCGCAAACAGGCCAGGCCGGGTACCCCAACTGGAAAAGCACCAACGAACACGAAGGACTTTTTAATGCTGATATTGATGGAGATGGAATTGTTGACATTGTGGGTGGAGGGAGTTGGTTCAAATATGATAGTTCAGGCACTTTCAAGGAGAACATTATAGATGCAAGCTACACATTTACAAGAACTCTGGCTGGTCAGTTTATAGAAGGAGGACGACCCGAAGTAATTCTTCTTGCCGGTGACGGACATGCGCCCATGTACCTTTATGAATATTCTGAAAAAGGAACCTGGAAAAAAACAATGCTTATTCAACAGGTGGATGATGGACATACAATCGATGTACTGGATTTCAATGGGGATGGTCACCTGGATATTTTTAGTGGTGAAATGGGGCTGAACGGAGGAAATCCCAATGGCAAAATAAAGATTTTGCTGGGAGATGGAAAGGGCAACTTCATTCACCATGTTGTAGCTACCGGCATTGGTACCCATGAGAGTAAAATTGCCGACCTGGATGGTGACGGAGATTATGATATTATGTCCAAACCCTATAATTGGAAAGCACCAAGGATTGATCTCTTTATCAACGAAACTAAAACTTCAATTAAATGAGTAATTCAAATAATCCGGAAAGACTTCATTCTCTGGATATTCTAAGAGGTCTTGATATGTTTTGGATTACAGGTGGTTCCTGGTTTGTAGCAACACTGGCCACTGCAACCGGATGGAAATGGCTGGAAACAGTAAACGGGCAGATGCATCATGCAGAATGGGCTGGCTTTCACTTCTATGACTTGATTTTCCCCCTCTTTATCTTTATTATGGGTGTGGCAATTCCCTATTCCCTATTACCCAAACTGGAAGCAGGGACTCCGCTGAAAAGCCTTTACCGAAAAGTGGTAAAGCGTTTTGTCATCCTGATTTTGTTGGGTATTCTATATAATCAGATACACTGGCCCGACTGGACAAATCCCCGAATAGCCAGTGTGCTTGGTCAAATCGGATTTGCCTATTTTTTTGCCTCCATAATTTTCATCAATTCACGCGGGATTCAGGGGATTATCTTTTGGTTAACTGGCATTCTTTTGGTTTATGCACTGATGCAGAATTTTATTCCAGTACCCGGTTATGGTGCAGGAGTACTTACCCAGGAAGGCTCCCTTAACGCTTTTCTTGATCATTATATAACTCCGGGAAGACTTTTGAGTGGGAGCTATGAGCCCGAAGGAATCTTAAACAATATATCAGCAATCAGTATCGGATTAATGGGAGTGATGGCTGGCCTGATTTTACGAGGAGTGAAAATCAAAACGCAATATGGGAAGGTGCTGATCCTTGCCGGGATCGGATCAATATTCATAGCTTTCGCATTAGTTTTGAATGGAATATATCCCATAATCAAGAACGCATGGACCAGTACCTTTGACATACTTGCCGGCGGAATCAGCCTGATTTTAATTTCCTTGTTTTACATGGTAGCTGATGTTTGGAAGTGCAGGAAATGGGGTTTCTACTTCAAGATTATTGGTGTTAATTCCATAACAGTTTACCTGGGGGTTTCACTGATCAATTTTGGGGAGATGTCGGGGAAACTTCTGGGAGGGCTTACAATGCATTTGGATGTTTGGGGTAATGTGCTGATATCATTAGGTCAACTGGCTATTATTTGGCTTGGCCTCTGGCTTTTATATCACAACAAGGTATTTCTAAGATATGATTTTTAAAGCATCAAAGTTTTCTAATAATTCAAAATCGAAAAACCGAAACAAGACAATTTATCGTTTTAATATCTTTTTGAATCCAGTTTTTTCATCTTGCTGAACAGCAACAATATAAAAACCACTTTCCCACGATTTTGTATCAATATCAAGATTTCCGAAAATGTTGTTTACTTCATGAATTTTTTGTCCCATTGAATTAAAAACTTCCACATTGAATTGCCGGGGAAACGAAACTGTTAAAATATCATTTACCGGGTTTGGGAAAACCGTAAGCAAATTGTCGGTTTCCAATTCCCTATTTCCAGTATTTAACTCAACATTAACCCACTGTGATGCCGTTGAACTTTTACCTGAACTGTTCCTGACTGTTAAAGTAACATTGTATTTTCCCCAATCTATAAAAATATGCGATACATTTTTACCTGTTGCAGTTCCCCTGTCTTTAAAATTCCACTCGTAAGCAATTATGCTGTCATTTGGGTTTTCTTCGTATGACAACTCACCGAAAAACTCAATTTCGTGGTTTGTCTTGCCGAAATATGTTGATGCTACAAAATCCGCTACCGGACCAAAATCATAAACTTCAATGTTCTGATAACAAGTTCCTTTATTCCCTAAATCATCGGTAACAGTTAGTTGAACAGTGTGCGTTTTTTTCTTTGTAAATTCATGGCTAATGGTTTCTCCGGTTCCAGTTTTTCCATCACCAAAATCCCATTCGTATGAAACAATTTTAGATGCACCTTCGGAAGGAAGAGAACCGGATGCATCAAAATTTACGGTTAATGGCAGGTTGCCTGAAGAAATATCGGATTTGAAATTTGCTGCAGGTGATGCAGTTTCTTTTAACGAACGTTTCCACATTCCCGCCCCCATTGTAGCAATGTGTACTGCAGGCTGCCCGGTTTCATCCTTCCATATTTTTCCGCTCCTTGCTGCCGGAAACCAATTGCCCCCATTTTTTGGGTCGCCTGTAAAATCTTCCCAAACAACTGATTTGTCTGCTTGAATCGTACCTTTTAAAAAACTTATTCCTTTTGTTAATCCGTCGCCGTCGCCACGTAAATGTACGGATGTAAAAAGCATACTGTCTATTCCGCAAAGCCCGCCAAACCGAACAGGTTTTTGTGTATTGAACCATTTGCCCGGCGGACGAACGGCAAAAGCATCCTCTTTATTCAAAAGCAGGGTAAACGTTTCACCTTTATCAACCGAAAGCCAAAGTTCCCAATCCGGCGATACATTTCGTGTTACCATTAAGCAGGTAGTTGTATCGTTTTTCCAAACGGCAATATCACCGTTGTGTCCCCAACCGTCATTTAGGTTTTGGTCGCTGCCATTTACTTTTAGTTTTATAAAATTGTAGGTGTCGTTTTCCTGTCTTTCAATGCGGTAAGTTCCATTCCAACAGCGCAAATACAAAATATCAGGGTCGTTTGGATCAACATGAATACGACGCGTCAGTGTACTTCCTATTTTTCCTTTACTAATGTCTTTAAAATAATAGTCACTGTTATTTTTAATCAATTCAAAAATATTTTCCGTTACGTAAAGTGCATCGTTTGTTCCAACATAAACACGCTCTGGTTTGTGCGGGTCTGACTGAATAGTGGAGATGCGATTTAACCCTGGATACAATCCTTTTAAAGTTGACGGCGATTTTCCATTTATTACTTCTGTCCATCCCCATCCGGGCTTTTGGGTGTCCACTTCACGAAAGTACAACCACCCTTTGTTTTCATTTAAGGCTCCGCCAAAGCCATCAGTTCTTCCCGCCAAAGCAATGGTTTTTGCTCCCTTAACAATTCCAAGTGCATCTACATTCCAAAAAGCAGGTGCAAATTTTTGTGTCCACGATGTACCGTTATCCCAACTTTCGGTAATTCCGTTGTCGCCCATTCCCATTACAACATAGTTGTCAATTCCGGCAATATCCCACACCCACGTTGATGCCGTTCCATTTGTTGAATAAAAATTAGTTCCGTTTGTTGTGTGATTCAAATGACAGGTATTTACAACCCATTCATTTGGTTTGGCCGCATCGCCGCGAAAAGTGGATTGCTGGCTCATGGAAAAAACGCCCCGTTTAATTCCTTCCACTTCCCAGCTTTTCGGGTAGTAATCGTAAGTCCGACAGTGGCTCCAGTACGCGTTCCAACCTACGTCAAATGGTTCTTTATCATCCATAACAGCTAAAATCGGATTAACATGCCCTATAACTTTTTCATTTTCAACCAAAAACCTCCCTTCGGTTAAAGCATTATCGTTGTAATCTCCACCAGTATTTAACACTCCAAACAAAACATAGTGTGTTCTTTCATCAGATTTTGGCCAGACTTTTGGTCTCCAATGAGTTTGATTTCGACTTTGAAGATAACCGGATGAATCCAGTTCCTGCCAGTCACCACCATCGTATTTCTTTACATAAACTCCTGTTTTATTATCTTTTCTGATATAAACTGCATACAACCATTTTCCATCCGGTGTAAAATCGCAACCCTTACAGTATTTACCATTTTCAGGTGCAGGCATTTTCTTCCATGAATTGAAATTTTCGGTTACAAAAATACCGTCATTGGTTGAAACCAAAATATCATTCTTATCCTGCCCTGGATAAAAATTTATGCTGTAAATATTCTTATCGGCAGTAAAATTTGAGAACTGCGAAATCTGCCAGGTTTCACCCCTGTCATTACTGTAAAAAACTCTTCCCGCACCATTCTGTGATCCAATTACAGTTTCCAGCCAACTTTCAGCAAAACAAATTTGATTTTTATTTTTTTGATTAACAGAAATAGTTGCCACCGAAACATTTTTAAACATATTAACCACATTCCATGAATCGCCGGCATCATCACTAATGGCAATACCTTGCGATGAGGTCAAATACAAACGGTTACTGTTACCAGGTTCAACGGCAACATTAAAAACAAAACTATATGGAGACTCCCAGCCTTTATATTCCCAGTGATCACCAAAGTCGTTTGAAATATAGAAACCTTCCATGTCGCTGCACAGATACATTCGCCCTGAAACATTTGGGTCACAAACAACATGTTGCAGTTGTCCTCCGGCACCAGGATTGGCATTTAACCATTGTGCTGACAACTTAATAATAAATGAGATGCAAAAAAGAAGCGTTAACGTTAAAAATTTCATTGGTTCAACAGAATTTATAAAAACAGTGGTAAAATTATCATTTCGAATAATGAGAGTTTATTTCTTTTAACACTCCAAATAACCTAAAAATTCGCCTGCTAATTCTACTGTTTTTAAAATTCAAATATAGTTTTACGCAGTTTAAACTCCTTCTGAAAATTATATCTTCTGATTTTAAAATCCACAGAGAATTTTGTAAAGTCAAAGAACTTCATCATTTCATTAGCTTAACTTTAAACCTCATACATAAATTTAAAACTAAAATTATGAAATTAAAATTTTTACTTTTTACATTATTGATGTCTGGTGGATTACTAAATGCACAAGACACAATACGCACTTTAATAATTACTGAGATAAGAACGACTCATCATGAAGAAGATTTTGCAGAAATAACCAATATTGGTGTTGTTCCTGTTCAACTCAGTGATTTTGAGTTTGGACTTATCCGATGCTGGAACAATGTTCCCTGGACACCGGAAAATCCTGAAAGATCTTTTATGCTGCCTGATAAAGTTTTGCAACCAGGTGAAAGCTATGTTTTGGCAGCAGTGGCAGAGTTTAATCCTAAAAAATTCAGTGAAGGATCTGATGATTATCGTGAAAAAGTTACCAAAGATGAAATCTGGACTTTGGCTGACCACGTAACTCATATCAGAGAGGCATTAAAAGGTGAGACAGACGATATTGTTGATCCCAAATGGTGGACATGGGAAACACAAAACGGTCGGGGAACATATTTCCTGAGACAACATTTATCTGAAACAGATTCAGTTGTTGTTGATCAGTTTGGTGGTGTTTTTGATGGTGACAATGGGTTAAACAATCCTGACGGATATTATGATGTTGCCGGTGTAAAAGGAGCTACAGGCAACTCGATTCTTATCAGAAGAAATAATGTAAAATCAGGGAATCTGGATTTTGCCAATGCCCGTGGAATTGGTCTCGAAGATTCTGAATGGATTCCGGTGCCAGTTGTTGGTGGAGCCTGGCGTGATGTTTTCTGGACATTAGGCAACCATGGCGATTATAATTTGGATGCAAACACATTGGAATCGGATGTAATTAATGTTGATTTTGCCGGTAAAAAATTAACTGTTCCCTGGGGAATCAGAAGCAATGATGACATTATGCATAATTTCAAAAAGAAACCTGGTATCGCATGGAAATATGATTTTTCTGCCTTGTATGAAGATTCTTTATATATGTCAGCAAGAACTGGTGATAAACTGACTGTTTATGTTTGTGGAAATGACATGGATGTTGAAACATTCAATATAGAAGTTAAAGCTCCTGAAACAAATGCAAACATGGTTATTCCTAAATACAATGCAGATCCTGAAGGAAACTGGCGCACATCAATTTTGGAAGGTGAAATTAACTGGCCTCGTGTTACCCGCAACACATCGGGAGTTGACACAATTACAGGTGCACGTTTGGGAATTCCTTATGCCACCAGAGTTGACAGCTTATTTAAGGTTTTGGAAAAAGCACCAAAAGCAAGTTGGGAAATCATTTGGGTTGATGGCGTAATAAGAGCCGATTTAAAAAATGGTGATTTGCTAAAGGTTACCGCTGAAAACGGTGATGCCAAACAATATTACATACAGGTAAGGGGACATCGTTCAGACCACAACGCGCAACTCAGTGCAATTACATGGCCCGATATACCACCATATTACAGGGACGCATTTGGGTGGAATGGTGATACAATTCCTGGTTTTAATTCAGGTTCTTTCAATTATAAAATTGAAATTCCGGAAGATGTTGAAGGAATTCCGGCATTAATTGCAAAAACTGCAGCATTAAATGCGAAAGTTGATGTTTCCCGTGCTACCTCATTAAATGGTTCTATCGACCAAAGAACATTGAAATTTGCAGTTACTGCGGAAGATGATACTTCTTTCAGCTATTACACCATCGAATTTATAAAACAAAAATCACCTGATAAAATACAGCCATACAATGCCGATCCGTTTTTGTCACAATTTGTTTTCTGGATTGGATGGGGAGCTACCAACTTATGGGAAATTGCAAATCCCGGAAACCAGGCCCTTGATTTGAGCAATTACATGATTGTTGGCGGACCGGTTTACAGTCCTGCAGATGCTATTACTTTAGCATCGGAGGAGGAAGATTGGAACAACAGGTATTACCGCTATATTCCGGGTTATAAATGGGTTAATCAGGCTGATTGGGCTGCTTCACCAAGTATGATAGAACTCGACTTGAATGTTAGTCCGATTGTTTTGCCCGGAGATGTGTTTGTAATGGGCTCATTAAACTCCTGGGCGGGAGTAACTACATTAAACAATATTGATATCGATTTTGTAAATAACCCATGGGAAGAAACTGTTGGCGCAACATTAGCAAGCAACTGGACCGACCAAAACTGGTTCATGTTTAAAATTTTGAATGACTCTATTAAAAAAGGTTTGAAACCTGTTAATGATATAAATGACTTTCAAATTATTGAAACTTTCGGAACAGGAGATTATACGACACCTTATGGGTGGTTTGACTTTAATGCTACAGTTATTAGAAAACCACAGTATAATGAAGGAAAACCTGTGTTTAAAGAATCTTTTGGAGAAGGTTGGTGGCATACTTCGGAATGGGATTATAAAGACGCCGGATACTGGGCTACCCAAAACGTTTACGATTACCTGGCTGGAACTTATGACATAGGAAAACATTATATGTACGAACCAACCCATTACAAGTCAACTGTAAGTTCACCTGTTTATAAAGTTAGCGAAGGTTATGGATTGAATGAAAGTATTCGCGGACCAAAAACGGGTACTACTGTCGCCCAATTGCTTGCCGGTATTGTTAAAGCAAATGATAACCAGATATTAAAGGTGAAAAGTAATACAAATGGAAATGAGTTGGCGTTGGATGCGGTTTTAAGTATGAATGATACCCTTGTCGTGCTTTCCGCTGATAGCGTTAATACAACAAAATACATACTTCAGGTTACTGAAGAAGGATTAAGTTCTGATGCTATGCTGAGCTCAGTTAAATATAAAGTTGAAATCCGGAATGAGCCAACAAATGAAAATGAGGGAGTTGGAAGTGTTTCCGGTTTTGAATACGGAACTTCACTTAAAACAGTTTTGGCCAACATTTTGGTTCCGGAAGTTGCAACAATGCAGGTAATTGATAATAAAGGGGCATACGTATCATTAAAAAGGTTAAACTATGATACTGCCTATGTAAATGTTACTGTAAATCCCAATATGTACATTGAAGTAATTGCTGAAAATGGGATAACAACAATCACATATCAACTGCAACCCGATATTTCAGAAAATGATGCCTTTTTAACATCTGATGTTTATGATGTGATTCAAAAGGATTTGCTGATCGACTTTGTACCCCGTGGAACAGTAACTTCAAGTTTTCTGGGCAATTTAGTTCCTTCGTTGGGGGCTTCGCTAAAACTTGTTGATAAAATGGGCATTGAAAGAAAAGATGGATTTGTTGCCGATGATGATAAAGTTGTTGTAACATCTCAAAACGAATTAAATACAAAAACTTATTTCATCTCCAGATTATCTGAAAAGTACATTCAGGAAACCACTTATCTCGCCTACATTTTATCATCAACTTATCCGATTGACCAGGTAATGTATAAAGTTGATGGCGTATCTGGTGATGAAACAGTTTCTGCATTCTTATCGAAAGTTACAACTGCAACAGGCGCTACTGCTATGGTTGTTGACAAAGATGGTATGAACAAGACCACAGGCAACATCAACAGAGACGATATGGTAAAAGTTACTTCTGCTGATGGCAAAATTAATGTTTACTATACATTTGGACAGCTTGTTTCAGCCCGTGTTGTTAACACAGAAGACATTCAATTGTATCCGAACCCAACCACCGGTGAAATTAACGTGAGCGGTCTAAAAGCCGGATACCGTATCCAGGTATATAATTCTGTAGGTTCAGCAGTTCGTGATATCAATGTTCAAAACAGCATTGAAAGAATTTCATTGCACAACCAGTCTAATGGAATGTATATGATTGTAGTTAGCGACAACAACAAAATGTTGGGCCGCTACAAAGCACTTAAGAACTGAGTTTAAGTTTAATATTTTAAAATTGAAGGGAGTCTGCAAAATTGCAGGCTCCTTTTTTTTACCTATTTTGAAGTATTTTAAACAGATGAATGTTTAGCAAAAACAGAAATTTCCTTAAAGAAGCCGCTTCTTTTTTTGCTATTTTCGCATGTTACTTGAATTTTATCTAAGCCGTTATAATAACCTTGGAAATTGCCCTTAAAAACAAAAGGAGAATTGGGCTTTAAATTTCTTTTATTAATTAAAAAAATGAGATTGAAACATTTTACATCCAAAAAACTTTCATTGCTTTTATTAGGATTTGTTACTGCACTTGGGTTATCGGCACAAATAACACCTCATGAAGCCATAAAACAAATGACAAAAGGAATTAACCTTGGAAACACATTTGAACCACCCAATGAAGGCGAATGGGGAAATCCAAAAACTGAAGAATTTCATTTTGATATGTATAAAGATGCCGGTTTCGATTGTGTCCGCATTCCGGTTCGATGGGATAATCATACCGGAAAAACAGCCCCGTTTAAAATAAATGAAACATGGATGAACAGGATTGAACAGGTGGTTGACTGGGGCCTGGAACGAGACATGTTCATCGTAATCAATACCCACCACGATGATTGGATAAAAAGCGACTATTCCAGCAACAAATAAAGCCCGTTTCGACAGTATCTGGTCTCAAATTGCAGCGCGGTTTAAGGACAAGCCAGAAAAACTGATATTCGAAATTATTAATGAACCACACGGATTATCACAGGTTAACAATGACGATTTACACGCCCGGGTTTTGTCTGTTATAAGAAAAACCAACCCTACTCGATTGGTTATTTTTCAGGGGCACAACTGGGGTGGTTCTGACGAATTGGTTACTGCTGCAATTCCAAATGACGATTTTGTAATTGGTTCCTTTCATTCCTACGATCCTTATTTGTTTGGATTGGAAGGACAGGGAACCTGGGGATCTGCTGCCGATTATGCTACACTCGAAAATAAATTTAAAAAAGTATCAAACTGGTCGTTAAGTAAAAATATTCCTGTTTTTCTCGGTGAATTTGGATCACTTAAAAAATGCGAATTTAATTCACGTATGCGCCATTACAGCGCCTATGTTGAATTGTCGCAAAAATATGGATTTGCCTGCATGGCATGGGACGATGGCGGTGATTTCAGAATTATGGAAAGACAGCAAAAAAGCTGGAACGAGGTAAAGGATATTCTAATCCACACTTCGGCAAAATCGCCGTCTTCCTCAGCAAGCATTTCAAAAGATTCGATAATTGTCTGTAAAATGGACAAATCAGCTTACAGACAATGACAGCATCATCATTCAAAAACGGACTGGTTCGTCGATGGTTTATAATACAATCGCGACTTTAAAGTCAGATGAAAAAATGTATTACGACATAAAACCAACAATGAACCAAACCTATACTTACCGCGTGATTGCTCACTACAAAGACACAACCGATTTGTATTCACAACCGGTTCAGGTTTTTTTTCCGGCCTGGATAAAACCGGTGAGAACACCATTTTTAGGAGCTCCACATACAATTCCGGGAACCATTGAAGCCGAAGATTTCGACAAGGGCGGGGAAGATTTTACCTATCACGATGCCGATGTATCAAATATTCCCGGAAAATACCGCCCCGATGAAGGAGTTGATATTTATGAAAGGTTGGGCGATGGTTTTCATATTGGTAATGCCATTGAAGGAGAATGGTATGAATATTCTGTTGACATTAAAGAAGAAGGTTTGTATAAAGTTTCGGCTCAACTGGCATCGGTTTACCGGGGGGGAAAATTTCAAATATCTATTGATTCAATTCAATCTGATACAATTACAATGTCAGGCTCAAGCAGTAATTTGAATACAAAACCATTCTCAACTGAAATGTACCTTTACCCCGGGATTAAAATCATGCGGTTCAACGTGATTTCAAATCCAACTTTCAATATCGATAAAATTGTTTTCGAACTAAAAAACGCAACAGCTAATAACGAAGTAGATGACGGAAAACCATTTTTAATTTACCAGAATAACCCAAATGAGATTGTCGTTTCCCTTAAATCAAATCTGCAGCTTCAACAAATTACATTGTTCTCTATTACAGGAAGTTTGTTGAAAATGATTAAAAATCCGAGGGTCACAAACTGTTATTCCGGTTAATAATTTACCTTCAGGAATATATATTATACAAGGTGCTAATTCGACAAAACGCTTTTCAGAAAAAATTATTATCAACAAATACTAACTATCAAACATGTCTAAATTTTTCAAAATAACGCTGTTACTAGTCCTGATTTTTAAGATTGGCAGTAGTCAACCCGTTCAAATTACCATAAATGCAAATGCCGGAAAAAAACAGATTTCACCTTACATTTTCGGGAAAAACAATGTTCTGCCAAGTACATTTTTAAACACAGGAACAAATGCTGAAGTGACAAAAGCACTGGAAGCAGGAGTGCGGATTGTGCGGCAAAGCGGCGGAAACAACAGTACAAAATACAATTGGAGGCTAAAACTTTCGAGCCACCCCGACTGGTACAACAATGTTTATGCAAACAACTGGGATGCAGCTGCAAAAAACCTCACCGATAAAATGCCAGGAGTGCAGGGAATGTGGTCGTTTCAACTGCTCGGAAAAGTTGCCGGCAACACGCAAAATAATTTTCCCGACTGGAATTACAACCAGTCAAAATGGTGGGACGGTGTCAATCAAAATCTAGCCGGTGGCGGTACAGTAAATCCTGCCGGTGGCAGCAACGCTTTAGTTGAAGGCAATCCTGATTTGTATCTCGTTGACTGGCCTGCCGACTCAACTGTGGCAATACTTGACCATTGGTTTGGAAAAAATGGTCTTGGATATGATTCAGCTTACTATCGTTATTGGAGCATGGACAATGAAATTGAAATTTGGTCGGGAACTCACGATGACGTGATGAAAGACACAAATTCCGGCAGAAGAATTTATGCAATTGTATTTTAAGGTTGCAAAAGCTGCCCGCGCCAAATTTCCGGGTATTAAGTTGGTTGGCCCGGTTCCGGCAAACGAGTGGCAGTGGTACAGGTATGGAAATGACGGGATTTCATGGAATGGTAAAAAGTATTGCTGGCTCGAATATTTTATCCTGCGCATTGCGGAAGAAGAAAAAGCGAGCGGCATAAAATTGCTCGATGTGCTTGACATTCACTATTATCCGGGTTCATCCGATGCAACAAAACTTGTTCAGTTCTACAGGGTATTTTTCGACAGGAATTATATTTATCCGGAAGCAAACGGGGTAAAAACTGTAAACGGAGGCTGGGACAACAACCAAAATAAAGAGTATATTCTGGGAAGATGTTCAGATTGGCTTGTGAAATATAAAGGAGCTGAACATGGTGTTAAATTTGGTGTAACGGAAACCGGCATCAATACAAAAGATGCCAATGTTCAGGCTTCATGGTATGCATCAACAATGGGAGAGTTTATGAAAAACGGGGTTGAAATTTTTACTCCCTGGAGTTGGGAACCAGGAATGTGGGAAACAATTCATCTTTTTAGCCGGTACAGTCAGAAGTTTATAGTTGATGCAGTTTCAGGTGATGAGACTTATGTTTCTGCTTATCCAACTGTTAATGTGGAATCCGACTCAATGACCATTTTCCTTGTCAACCGCCACACCACTGCAACAAAAGATGTTCAGATTGATGTTCGCGATTTTATTATTAAAAATGAACCAATTCAACTTTATTCACTTTCTAAATTACCGGCAACCGAAACTTTTGTTTCGCACAATCAGAACGCACTTAAAAAGAAACAAATCGACACCCCGGTTTATAATATCTCTGTTCAACTTGAACCACTTTCGGTAAATGCCATTGTTTTACGGGCAGCACCAACCGGGATAAACGAAATAAAACCCGCAAAATTCAATTTGAATATTTTCCCAAATCCTGCAAAAGAAACGCTAAACATTGATTTTGATTTAAACGAAAGCGGAAATGTAAATATCGAAATCTTCAATGCAAACGGACAAAGATTTACAAACCAACTTTTTCAGAATTCAAATTCGGGGAGAAATCATTTCGAAACTGATATTTCAGCGCTGAAATCAGGAATTTACTGGGTTTCGGTCCGAACAGATTCTTTTATCGAGACAAAAAAATTCATCGTTAATCAATAGCAAATGATTACGTTTATTTCGTTCCTACGGAACTTTTACAATCATAGGGTAAATTTTATTCTACCCATATTATGTCCCGTGGGGACAGTTCTGTTAGGAACAAAATATGGGTAGCAAAAGAATTACATTAAATGCCAATAAATCCATTAGGAACGAAATAATTATTTACCTAAAAACAGCAAAAAATGAAACTAAATCGTGTACTTTTTATTTCAGCAATCTTTCTGATTACAACCGTATTTTTGAATGCCCAACCCGTAAAAACCAATGGAAACCTGTCGGTTAAAGGAACTTTTCTAGTAAACGAAAAAGGAAATCCAATTGTATTGCGTGGTGTTAGTTACGGCTGGCACAACTGGTGGCCCAGGTTTTACAACAAGGAATCGGTAAAATGGCTTGCCGACGACTGGAAATGCACTGTAGTTCGCGCTGCAATGGGCGTTGGTCCGCGTGGCAGTTATATCGATAAAAAAGATTGGTCGAAAGAAAAAATTGAAGCAGTTGTTGATGGTGCTATCGAAAGTGGCATTTATGTGATAATCGATTGGCACAGCCACGAAATCCACACCGAAGAAGCCGTTGCTTTTTTTGCCGAAATGGCCGAAAAATATGGTAAAAATCCAAATGTGATTTACGAGATTTTCAATGAACCTGTAAAAGATTCATGGGAAAAAGTTAAAAATTATTCGGTCGAAGTAATTAAAGCAATCCGTGAAAAAGACCCTGACAACATTATTTTGGTGGGTAGTCCACATTGGGACCAGGATATTCATTTGGTTGCCGATGACCCGATTTCGGGATACAAAAACCTGATGTACACAGTTCATTTTTACGCTGCCACGCATGGAAAAGAATTACGTGACAGAAGTGATTATGCACTCAAAAAAGGAATCCCGATTTTTGTTTCAGAATCGGCCGGAATGAAAGCCGACGGGAACAGTGCCATTGATTATGAATCATGGCAGACATGGATTGATTGGATGGAAGCCAACAAAATCAGTTGGATTACCTGGTCGGTTGCCGATAAAAACGAAACTTGTTCGATGTTGACACAATCCGCAAGCGACACAGGAAAATGGGAAAAAGATGTTTTAAAAGAATCGGGGATAAAAACGAGGGAAATGTTGAGAAAGTTTGCAAGTGATAAAAAAGATTAGATATTCTTTCTTCCGAACGCTACCTGTTACCCGAGATAAACCATACATCAGGAGGATTATTTAAAATGTCAGATATTTTGTAATTATTGAAGGACAGGGTCATACTTCGCTTAGTAATGTAGAAGCTTTTTCTGGTGGAAACGGAGCTTTAACAACCGTAAAAGAAAACAGCTCATGGGATTTTTTGTTGGTAAGAGGCGACAGTAAATTAACGGTTTCAATATGGGGTGCCAGGATGAGAAATTATATCTCAGAGTCTCCTGTTACCATTGAAAACGATAAAGCAGTTATATACATGTCCGGCTGTTTTGATAAGGATGAAAATTTGTATAACAAGACTTTTGATTGATATTAAGGAAGAAAATCAAATTAATTCTCTTTCCTTAACACCATCATAATGTGTTGATTTATTCTTTTTCAACCACTCCAAAAGACTGGTTCTTAGTTCTTCAGCTTTATTTGCATATTTCGTTCTGTCAGGATTTTTACCAATGAGGTTATTTATTTCATACGGATCTTCATTCAAATTATACATGGCATTAATAACTTTCGATTCTTTGGAGTACGGGATAATTAGCTTCCAGCCATCCTTTACAATCATGTAATTCGATTCGGTATCCCCGCGATAATCCCATTCTGTTACCACGTAATTGCCATGATTTGTTTGTTTTCTTTCAATTAAATCACGCAAGCTTTCTCCGTCAGATGCATGTTTATTTATTTTTAGATAATCAAGTATCGAAGGAAATAAATCAACCAGGGAAACGTAACCCTCTACTATTGTATTTTCACTAATCTCTCCCGGGAAACGAATTAATAAAGGAATATGTGCTGACTCTTCATAAAAAATATTTTTCTCGCGTAATCCATGTGCACCAAGCATTTCTCCGTGATCGCTGGTAAAAATAACAAGTGTATTCTCAGTCAGCCCGTTTTTATCCAGGGTTTTCAATATTTCCCCCACCCAGTCATCTATTTCTTTTACTAAACCATAATAATTGGAAATCATGTATTTTATTTTCTCCGGATCGGAATATTCAGGGAGCCCCAATCTTCCGTTGGCATTTTTGTAGGGCGAGTTTTCCATGTTATCGTTAATACTCACGGGAGGAAACATCTCTTCTGCCGGATACATCCCGTAATAAGGTTTCGGAGGAAGCATCGGTGCATGAGGAAAATGAAAAGAACAGGTAATGCTAAAAACAGTGTCTTTCAACCGTTCAATGGCTTCAATGGTTTCTTTAGCCTGAAAAGCAGTAAAACTGTTTTCTTTTGGAACCATTAATTCGCCATGGAAATTGGGTTGAATTGATTTTTTATGTTCCTCTTTTATTTCTTCATAATCTTTCCCGTAAAAAATATCCATTGGATCCGGCCGATAAGGTCTTTGTGTAAAATTGTCGTAAAATTCGCCTTTTTTAAGATTTGGCTTTGGATAGTGTTCATCAATATAATCGATATACACACGATTTTGTCCGCCATGGTCAAAAACAGAATTACCATTCGCTGAGGTTTGCTTAGGATTCCTGTAAATCGAAGTATGAGATGTCTGACTGTGCCATTTTCCATAGTACTCGCAGTGATATCCATTTTCTGTAAGGATTTCGTCAAAAGTTGGCATTGTCATTAATCCATCCTCTTTATAATAATAAGCCAGGTCATTTGTTTTCATGCCGGTATTTTCAACTGTACGACCGGTAAGAATCGATGAACGTGCAGGAGCGCAAACTGCACAAGGGGTATATGCATTTTTAAAATAAACACCCTGTTTTGCCAAACGATCGAGATTTGGAGTTTCCAAAACCGTATTTCCGGCAATGCTCAACGCATCGTAGCGCTGCTGGTCAGTCATAATAAACAAAAGATTTTTCTTTTTTTGTGCCATAACATGAGCAGAAAATAGCCCACAAATTCCCACCAAAAAAGCAGTAAGTATAATTTTTCTAAGCGACATTATTTTTGCATTTGTTTTATCATTTCATTTTTCCCAACAACATGATTTTCAGTAATAAATACGTGATAATATGTTCTGAATTTATCAATTTCCTGTTAATATTTTTCCTCATTTAATTTATTATTAGTCTCAAATGGATCTTTTTCTGTATCAATAAACATATAAATTGTAGCCCGCAAAACAGACATCAAGTTATATGATAATTTTAAAAAGAAGCTGGGTTTTAACTTATATATTTATTTTTCCATGTTATTCTAAATCTTCAAGATTTCACTTTTAATCCATTGATTTGAAAAAAATAGAATACGCTTTAATTTTTAAGGGTTTCCTTAATAATATCAAGATACTTTAAACCATATCCTTCATATTCCAACCCAAGGGTATAATCCGTTCCCGAACTGCTGTTATCTTTGCTCGTTGGAGGAGCAGCACTAACAGGCTCAATCTGTGTGTCTTCATGCCACTCGTTCCACGAAGTAATCAGGAATAAATTCCCGATTTCGGCATCGGTAATTTGTAGTGCCTCGTCAAGCATTGCTTTAAATAAAGAACCAAATTCATCATTCTCAGATAATTTTCTGGAAAGCGGTTCATGTCCATCTCTGACACCCCTGTCATTAAATCCCGGAGAAGTGGCAGGCACAAAGCTAACACCCACCTGATGAGCCTTTGATCTCCAGCCCGCCTGAGCAGTATAATAGTCATTTACTTTTTCCTGAGTAGCATAAATTCTACCACCCGAACTGCCATATACATCGTAATTGGTAATGCCATCCAGTAAAGCAATCTGATCGGTTGAAGACGGCGGTTGTCCAAAAACCTGATCGCCTATAATATAGATATCAAAACCGGCTTCGTTTGCTGCAGTTCTCATAATATTCATCGTGTTTTCGAGAACACCTTTCTGCGACAATACCCGGGTGAGATAGATAAATAAAACCGGTCGCCCATCAATTTTATAATAATTAGGATGATTAAAATAGTTCTCGGCCATATACTTTATATCAGATTCAACATTCGAAACATCGGTAAAATCGGGCATTCGACCTGAGGTCTCATAAAACAGTGCAATTTTCATATCGTTTAATGCGGGATGTTTCAAGATATGATCTTTCAAGGTAATATCTTCCATTTTTCCAGGTCCCCACCAACTACTGACCCATAAACCGATTCCGGCATATTCGCACCAGGCCAGATGCTGTGCAATCACCTCTGAATCCCTGTCGTTATATTCACCCAATTCCGGCGTTTGAACCGGAACAAGTTTTTCTCTCAAATACTTTCGTCCATGAAAATTTGACCCGCCGTACCAGGGATAATAATAAACACCTACTAAAGGAGGGGTAGCCTCCTCAGGATCTTCCGGCTTTTCAACCATCACCGAAAAGGAATATTCATCCGAATATTCACCATCGCTAACGGTTACGTCAATGCTACAGGTGCCTACTTCTCCCGGAGCTTGCCATCGAACTGATTTTGTATCCGTACCTTCAGTAAAACTTCCACAACTGCTTGTCCAGGTGTAAGAAAGAAGTAATTCATTTTCATCGTTAACATTACAGGTAAACCTTATGTCGGTTCCTGCCATTGTTTTCTTAATTTGAGGGATTACATCCGCTATCACAGGAGGTTCATTCTTATTTTTATCGCAACTGCAGAAACCGACTACAATAAAAAGTATACAAATGTTTATCAATCGCATCATAGCTAAATTCTTCTTTTAACAATAAAACCAAGTTTTAATTTTTCGGTCAAAGATTATAATTGTAATACAAATTATTTGTACCAATCCCTGAAACATGTATTCATTACAAAAAAAGCTTTTAGCCATTAATTATGGATTAATAAAAAATAAACTGCATTAATATTTTGTTTAATAATACAATTTTGATGAAAAAATATGTGAAATAGGATTTCTTTTGGTGGCTTCATGATTTTTGGGGAATGAAAGTAAATTTTGCAGCTGTCTTCTTCTCAAAGCAATTCATTTTTTTAATCATAACCACCAGATTGGATTGGTGAATTAAAATCATAAAACATTCCTATGTCATTTATATATTAATCAAATTAACAGTTCTGTTAATGTATTATTAATGGCTGAATGTTTTATTTGCCCGAAACAATAAATTATATGAAATTTACAAACCTTCTTTTAACGATTCTTGCCATTACATTTTTAATTAATAATGGATTTTCAAACAATCCGGCTGCATCTGTAATTTTTATGGATCCGGTTATTGAAAACAATATTTCACTTGTAGTTAATACAAATCCAAATGCTGAAGCTTATACTGAATTTACTTCAATTGACGGGACAGAATGTTTATATATTCCAGGTAATAAGTATGGATACTTCAAAGTTGAAGATTCAGCAATTTCAGAGGAGGACCATGAGCTGATTTTCAAAATTACCTATTTTGACAAGGGTTATGGTTCACTTGCGCTTCAATACAATGCGATTGGCAATACCATCAATGAGAAATACATGCGACAAAGTTTTAATAAATCGGGTTCCAATACTTGGGTTACAGTAACAATGAGCGTAACGGATGCTTCCTTTCGTAATTTACAGAATAATAATTCGGATTTTAGATTTAATGAGGATAATTACATAAGAAGTGTTGAAATATACAAAGGAGCTTTAAATGCGGAGGAGGAAGAAGTCCCGGTTACTTCGGGCAGCGACTATTCTGAATTTAAAGGCAAGTCGGTTGCCGGCTACCAGGCCTGGTTTACTGCCAGCGATGAAGATTTCGGGTGGATACACTGGTCAAATAATTCGCGACCAAAACCCGGGAACTCATCTTTTGAAGTTTATCCCGATGTCAGGGAATATAAACCGGAAGCACTATCTCAAACCGCTTTTGCAGATCTTGGAAACGGAGAAACTTCGGAGGTATTTACATCGGCAGAAGTTATCGACACACATTTTGAATGGATGAAAGATGCAGGAATTGATGGTGTAGCTGTGCAAAGGTTTATAGGTGATACTCCATATCCAATTAACAATTCTGCCCTTTCAAAACTAATGAGAATAAAAAAAGCAGCTGAAGAAAATAAAAGAATATTCTATATCTGTTATGACATGTCATCGGGTAAAGATGAAAACGCATGGGTGGAAAGCATTAAGTTCGACTGGGTTTACAACATTGAACAAACGAATAATTTAACTTCTTCACCGGCCTATGCCACGGTAAACAACAAACCCGTTGTACAGGTCTGGGGGCCTGGCTTTACTTCGCGGGTTGGAAATGCCGCAGGTACAATTGAATTAATTGAGTTTTTACAAAGCAGGGGATGTTATGTAATCGGGGGTGTTCCAACCAATTGGAGAAATCAGGCAAGTGATTCGAAACCAAATTTTATGAATGCATATAAATCCTACGACATGGTTTCACCATGGACTCCTGGCCGTTACAAGGGCATTACTGAAGTCGATAACTTTAAAAAGAATTATTTAGTCCCGGATAAAAGCTTTTGTGATGCCAACGGATTGGATTATTTACCGGTTCTTTTCCCTGGTTTTGCATGGTCTACCTGGAACAACGGAACTCCAAATCAAATCCCCAGGGAAGCAGGTAATTTTCTTTGGCGACAAGCTTATAATATAAAGGGAACCGGCTTAGATCAAATGTACTTTGCGATGTTTGACGAGTACGATGAGGGAACAGCAATTATGAAAGCTGCCACAGACTGGAGTATGATTCCAACCGACTATTATTTTCTATCGTTGAGTGCTGACGGAACATGGTTATCGTCCGATTTTTATTTAAGGGTTGCGGGTGCTTCCACAGCAATGCTTAAAAGTTCGGACACTCCTTCGGGAACAGTTTCGGTTCCTAATTCAGAAGGACCGGTTTATTACCGAAACAGTTTTGAAAAGAGATTTACCGAATGGGAGAGAAATGGAGTAAAAGGAGAGGGACTCCAGAATCTGGACCCTTGTTTTTATAAATCCGCCCAATTGGAAAAAAATAATGTTTCAGTGCCAGTTTGTGAAATTGCAGAAAATGAAGTTAATGCCAAAAGCGGTTCATTTACGGTTAAAGCAAGTGGCAATCCAACTTCTGCGAGCAATGCAATCTACAGCTATAAAATTTCAGAAGTAAAAATTCCCGTAGTTGAAAATTTGAAACTTAGCTTTTGGAAAAAAACAGTTGATGAATTGGGACAATTCGTTTCGGTGGATTTAACCTTTAAATCGGGTAAAAAACTAAGTGAACTTACCGCTTACACAGATAATAACGAAATTGCAATGAATCCGGCTTTAGGAAGAGGAACTGTTGGAGGAGGCTTTGAGCAGTTTGTTTGTGAAATCGGGAAGGGAGATTTATTGGGTGAGGAGATTACCGAAATTATTGTGACCTACGATCATCCTGCCGCTTCGGGTTCGTATAATGCGTACATCGATGATATACTTATTGCTACAAATATTCCTTTATTTCCAACAGGAATATCAGATCGCAAGATGAAGAAGGATAACAGAATATTTGTGGATAACAATGAACTGTATTTTAAAGATTTTGAACCAGGTGCCGATGTTAATATTTTCGACATTTCGGGAAAGATAATGAAATCCTTAAGATTGAAAACCAACAGAGTAACTGTTGATTTACCTAATGGAATATTTATTATTACTATAAGGTCGAGCAACACTGTATATTCTCAGAAGATTGTGATTACAAATTAGTAAATCGTGAATCAGAGTCGTTTAGTTAGTGATTTTTAATCTTCATTTCTGGTTGACGTTGTCAGGTTCTGAGAACGCTGACAAGTCTTTGCTGCCAGCAATCCCGAAAATTGGGACATGCTCTATCAACGTCTTTAGACTTGACAGCGTTCGACATTAAATCGAGAACCTACTCCGAAACGTCGGGTTTTGCCACTAAAGCACTAAGTCACAAAATTTCACAAAAATGTATATGTCTTATAATCTTCAATTTGTGGGCTTTGGTGCTTTCGTGTTTTTGTGGCATTTATTCCAATTTCTACTTTTCGGAGTGGACTCAATCGTAAATGTTAAAAAGATGAGGCCGTCCCAAAAAAATGATTTGAGACGGCCTCTTGAAATAAAATCATATTCTGCAATTAAAAAATAAACCTTACTAAACTTTAAACCAGAACTTTATAGGGAGCACTGCCTGGCAAACAATTAAAATGCTTCTTGCTTTCTAATTTTTTGTGAAAGATTCACTGAACGAAATGTATTCTTGCATTAATTTTTCAACAAGTTCGGGTTTCTTAAGCGACAAATCATTCGATTCTGTTGGGTCATTTTTTAAATTATAAAGTTGTATCTCATTCTCAGACTGGTACGGTTTAACACCAGGGTACTGTGCCGGAGTTGCCTGTTCGTAAGGTGCAATAATTGTTACTCCGTCCGGTGCCCGTTTGTCAATCCATGTTTCCAAATCCACCTCACTGTATGCTTTAGGTTTATTAACAAATAATTTCCAATCACCTTCTCTTACCGACATAATGGTACTGTTGTGCATACTGAAAACAGGTTTATGCTCCACTTGATTTCCTTTTAAAATTGCAGTAATATCTTCCCCATCAAAAATTATATCTTTATTAGGTTTTATTTTGGTCAGTGAAAGTAGTGTAGGGAAAATATCAGGAGACCAACAGGGAACATCAATCCGTATTTTTTTATTAAACACTTTCGGAAAATGAATAAAAAACGGAACTCTAATTCCACCTTCCCAGTTGGTTGCCTTCATTCCTTTAAAGCCCCCTGTACTTCCACCATACCACGGTCCATTATCCGACATAAAAATTACGATTGTATTGTCCAACAGTTTCAAATCCTGCAGTTTCTTTAACACCTCACCTACCGACCAGTCGAGTTCTTGCATAACATCGGCATACAAATCATTAGGAGTTTCAGGTGTATAAAACTTTTCTGACGCAGCTAAAGGTTTATGAGGCATAGCATGGCAAAAATGGAGAAAGAAAGGATTATTCCTGTTTTCGGAAATAAACCCGAGTGCCTTTTGGGTATATTTTTTAGTCAGTTGACTTTGGTCAACAGGATATTCAACTGTGTCGCGATTTTCAATAATTTGAACCGGGCGCATATCGTTGGAATAAAGAATTCCATAATACTTATCGAAACCGTGATTTACCGGAAAGAATTCCGGTTTATGCCCCAAATGCCATTTGCCAATGCACATGGTTTTATAATCAGCTTCCTGAAAAACTTCTCCTAATGTTATTTCTTCTGCCCTAATTCCAATATCATTTATCCCTGCATCGGGAGTTGGATTTCTTATTAATCCGTGTCGAAGCGGAAACTGACCTGTCAGCAATGTTGCCCTCGACGGCGCACAATAAGGAGTTGGAACATAGAAATCTGTACATACTACTCCTTCATTTGCAAATTTATCAATATTTGGTGTGGTATAATTTTTTTGGCCAAAGTATGAAAGGTCGCCATATCCTAAATCGTCAGCCAAAATAATTACTACGTTTGGTTTTGTTTCTTTCACAATATTGGAATTTTTACATCCAGCTGTAACAAGAAATATCAAGCTCACACAGAATGATAAAATTATTCTCATTTTTTCCATATTGATTTGTTTTGTGAGACCAGTGTAAAAAAAACCCGGAGCTCTGCAGCTCCGGGCTCTTAGTACTACTAATTAACTATGAAGATTATTGAAAAATCACTTTGTGCATTATTGTTTTTTCAGCTGAACGCACATTAAACATATAAATTCCTTTTACTAATCCAGACATATCAACCTGAACTGAAGGACCTGAATTATTGTTTTTACTTAATACCAATTTTCCTGTAATAGAATATATTGAATAATTAAAATCTCCGTTGGCAGGATTTTCAATAGTTATCATTCCCTGAGTTGGGTTTGGATAAACTCTTCCTGAAAATTGCTCACCCATATCTTCTGCAGAAGTTGCCCAATCTTTAGCATCAATTGTAGTTACTGTACCGTCAAATTGTACAAATAATTGACCACTTCCACCGTAAGCAGTTATTCTACCTAAGTCGATATAATTCTGAACTACTGCTAATTGGTCTCCCACAATTGTAACTTTACCTTCTGTAATATTTAATACTGATCCTTCCGGAATTGATTTTTCTGGATGGATTTGTTGAAGATTTAATTCTCCGCTATTAACATGCACTTCTGCTTTTCCTCCCGGATTTCCTTCAAATGCTGTTCCGTACATGCCGGCTACATTAATAGTTCCTCCATTTATCTGAACAGTGGCATCACCTTTCCAGCCAATCCAGGCATGAGAACCAAAATTAAATGTACCACCTGTTTCAACAATTAAAGTAGCCGGAGTATTCCAACCTACACCTGACCACCCGCTTGTAGTTGTTAAAGTTCCACCGTTAGCAATGCGCAGTGTTTGCATCGTTGTGCCACCATCACCTAAAACCAATTGTTTAATTGAGCTTTCCACATCCAAAACACATTCCATTGCATCAGTTTTATTAAAGACTACTTTATTATCACCCGGTGCATGACGATCGGACCAGTTCATTACATCACTCCACAATCCTGTTGAAACTGAAGGATTAGTAGCCGGATCCCAAACGGTTGTTGCTCCTTTAACCGGAATTGCAATTATTGTTGTAACATCGTCAGCAAAGCTAACTTCCAAAGTTCCGGTTCCTGCAAATGCAGTTATTTTGCCGGCTGCAGCATAAGCATTAACCACTTCTACTTTATCTCCGGAAATTGTAACTACACCCAATTCAATATCCATAACAGATCCGTCGGGGATTGATTTTGCAGCATCGAATCCAGTAAGATTCAATTTACCTTTTTTCACTTTTACGGTTCCGGTTCCGGCCTGTCCTTCAAACGCGGTTGCATACATACCTGCAACATTAACAGTACCACCGTTAATTTCGAGAGTCCCATTTCCTTCCCAACCAATCCATGCATGTTCTGCGAAGTTTACAGTTCCTCCGGCGTCAACAATCATTTTTGCATCATCGGTCCAACCTATACCTGACCAACCAGAAGTAGTGGTTAATGTTCCGCCGTTTGCAATACGTACTGTACCACCATCACCGCCATCACCCAACACAAATTGTTTGATTGTGCTTTCTGTATTTAAAACAGCTTCTGCAGCACCAGGTACATTAGTTACCACCTTATTGTCAGCAGGTACCACACCATCTGACCAGTTCATTGCTTCACTCCATAAACCAGTTGAAGCAGGATTAGCTGCCGGATTCCAAACTGTTGTTCCACCTTGCACTGCTGTTGCTGTTACTGTTGTAACACCATCGGCAAATACTACGTTTAATGTTCCATTGCCACCATAAGCAGTTATTTTACCAGCTTCAGCATATGCATTTACAGCAGCTGTCTGATCTCCCTGAATCGTAACTGTACCCTCTTTTATATTTATGAATGAACCATCAGGAATTGATTTTGCAGCATCAAAAGCCGTAAGATTTAAAGTACCACTGTTGATTGTAGTACTACCTGTACCCGCTTGTCCTTCAAAGGCAGTTCCGTACATTCCTGCAACGTTTACTGTTCCTCCGTTCAGCATAAGTGTAGCATTACCAATCCAGCCAATCCAGGCATGTTCTGCAAAGTTTACCGTACCTCCTGTTTCAACAATTAAAGTAGCATCATCAGTCCATGCAACTCCAGACCAACCTGAAGTAGTGGTTAAGGTACCTCCTTCAGTAACACGTAATGTACCTCCGGGACCACCATCACCAAGAACAAATTGTTTTATAGTGCTTTCAACATTTAAAACAACTTCCGGAGCATCAGCTATTTTTGTAACAACTTTATTGTCCATTGGCACATTAAAATCAGACCAGTTTGCCGCTTCGCTCCATAATCCTGTTGAAACCGGATTTGCTGCAGGATTCCAAACTGTAGTTTCCTGACGTCCGGGAATTGCAGTAACAATGGTGGAATCACCACTTACCATAGCAGAAATTGTTCCCTGACCACCGTATCCGGTAATTTTGCCAGCATCAGCATAAGCAGTTACAATTTCCACTTTATCTCCCAGAATTTTCACCATACCAGCACTAATATCTAATACAGAACCTTCAGGAATTGATTTAGCAGCATCTAATTCTGTGAGATTAAGAATACCTCCATTTTTAATTGTTACTGTACCGGTTCCAGCACCACCTTCAAAAGCTGATCCGTACATTCCGGCAACGTTAATTGTACCACCATCTATTGTAAGTGTTGCATCGCTTTCCCAGCCTATCCAGGCATTTTCTGCAAAATCTACGGTTCCGCCTTTTTCAACTATCATTGTTGCAGGTGCTGTCCAGCCAATAGCTGACCAACCCGAAGTAGTTGTTAAAGTTCCACCGGCAACAACTTTTAATGTACTGGCTGCTCCACCATCACCAAGGACAAATTGTTTGATTGTACTTCCAACATTTAAAATACATTCAGGTGCATCAGGATTATTAAATACAACTTTATTATCCATTGGCACAAAACCATCCGACCAGTTACCTTCAACACTCCATAATCCACTTACTGCACCTGTCCATTCTGTTGTGGCTTGTTGAACAGCTTCTTCAGCTTCATCACAGCCATTAAAAAGTACAGCAGGAAGAACCAATACACTATTTTCAGGTGCTGCTTCTATTGCTCTTTTACTACCACTTGCACATTCTTTACCAGTCATATCTTCAATTGTTCTGCTACCACCGGCATTTTCATATTCAAACCAATATGTTAAATCCATTGCTCTGTCAGCAGTTACCGAAGTCAAATAGATACCATCTCCATTTTCATCGAACATTTCCTCGTAATCCGAATCACCCAACATAACCCAAACTTTTCCACCATCTTTTTGATCGGCAACTTCACTTAGGTTTACCTGATAAACTACACTTGCAGCAGTAACTCTAATTACTCCTTCTTCTTCAATATAAGTTACGGTTAATTCACCGTTACCTTCGTAAGAAACTATATTCTCATTTTCAATAAAAACATTCAGTCTTTCAATGGCAGCTTCAGCATCTTCAGGAGTAGTTTTAAAATTAAGTGTTCCTCCGCCAATGTCTATAAAAGAACCATTAGGGAATGACTGTGCATCATGCAACTGCGATAAATTTAAAACACCGCCGTTTTTAACAAAACACTGACCCGAGCCAGATTGCCCTGTAAATGCGGAACCATACATTGCTGTAACATTAACTGTACCTTCAACAATCGCAACAGCTTCACTCTCCCAACCAATCCACATGTGCTCTCCAAAAGTCATGGTACCGCCCTTCTCAACAATTAGTTTCCCCGGACTTGTCCAGCCAATACCTGACCACCATTTACCGGTGTTCAAATATCCACCTTTAACAATGCGAAGTACAGCTTCTTCATCTCCGCCGTTTCCAATTTTTATGTTGAAAACATTTACAGAATCATCCACAATACATTCGGCAGTAGCTGGATAATCCGCAGAACCAATTACAGGATTTGCACCCTCTATATCATTGGGATAAGCTTCTGACATTGCCCAGTTAGCTGATTCTGTCCACTTTAATGTGGTGTTTGCATTTTGTGATGGATTCCAGATTGCAGTAGCGTCCTGCGCAATAGCAGAGATGCTGAATAAGGAAACGCATAAAAAAAGTAAAATTTTCTGTTTCATAATTCAATTTTTAAAAGTTAATATTTATTAGTGTAAATTTTATTTCCGGGTATTCGTGAAAAATTTTCAACCAAACCAGAACTTTAGATTGTTGTTGCAACCTTTTCATACTAAATTAGTTTCAGTTGTACTTAAATGTGATGGAAAGATATTTTTTGAGATATAATAAAGTATTAATAAAGTATTAATAAGATTAATGGTAGAATGAAAAGATACAAAAAATAATATTTTAATGCTCATTATCAGGCATTTGAATCATATTTTTTGTATAATAATTCTTACTAAATAATAATATTTGCGATTTTTTTTAAGGAACTTTTTTGATTAAAAAAGAAAGGCTGAATCCAAAAAGGTTTCAGCCTGTAAATTTTATATTATTATATTTTGTCTGCCTGTTTTATCTTTCTTTTTAGAAATTATTCATATAAAAAAGCAATTCAACAAGTGTGAATTTTTTTAACGACATTCTTTTTATTTCAATCGGATAAATTAAACTTTACTTATTTTACCCATCTTAATAATTCCCGATGAGCAATGTATCTTAAAAATGTAAATGCCTGATTTTAAATGTGACAGATTTTTGATATTAATAACATTTATCCCAATGTTGTTCTGCTCCTGAGTTTTTTGTACAATAAGTCGACCCTGTAAATCGAAGATGTCAACTCTTAAGTTTTTTACAGGTGCATACAATTGGAGTTCAAAAATTATATTGCTAAAATCAGAAGGATTGGGATATACCCTTAGCGAATGTACATCTGCAATTTTAAAATCGTTTGAATTTACAGTCTCATCTTCACATTCACCCATATTGTACCATTCGCCATCCATCCACTCCAATCGGTCAATCAGCCAGGTTTTTAACATATCTACTTCTTCTTCGTACGTATCAGGCCAATATAAGGCGGGCCAGAAATACTTACCTAAAATTGGATATTTCTCGTAATTTCTATCAACCGCATCACCCAAAACTGAAACGCAACTATCAATTATTCCTAACACATTTTCATCGCTATATATGGTTTCTCTAAATTTAGTCCAACGACAATAAACTTTATTTCTGTACATTTCATCTTCCATGAGTCTTTCAAACCAATATGTCCGACTTCCCTGCGGGTAACCCCATCCGTAGGTTTCAGCAGCATTCCAATCTTCTCCATAGTTTACATTTCCATATCCCAGGTTGTAATCCCAGGGTGGCCCTGCAACAAGCTGTCCTCCATCCTCATCATTTTCCTTATAGAAATAGTTACTAAACATGTAATTGTCAATCCCTTTCGATATTTCATTCAGAAACATCATATCGATAAACGATTTTGTTCTGATGTATTTACTATATCCAAATTCAGGATCGCTAAAATTATCGCCCGACATTACTTCATCGAATTCCTCCATCCAGTCTTTTATGTAGTTTGTCTGATCTTCTGTTAAATCTTTATATTTTGGGTCGTAATACTCGTACCACATTCTTTCATGATATGGTTGAGCAACCGGAGATGTCCACCACTCATCATCATCCGATTTTGTAGTTTTATCACGGCGAAGAATATAGCCTCCTGAAATATCGATTGGCGAAGTATCATCGTTTGTAAGTTTATCAATATCGACACGGTTTTCATCACGCTTCAGCTTTTCTGTCAAAACATAAATACCATTGTAATTGCCATTTAAAATAACCTCGACATATCTTGTTCGCGGTGCCCACCTTCCGGTGAGTCTAAAAAGTTCATAACTTAATACATTTTTTATCAGTGTTTTATCGCTGTATGGACCATAAAGCACAAAATCATTTTCTTCGGGTAAACCCAGTATTGAGACATTATTATTTGAGCCGTCGTTGTTTTGGAGTTCAATACTATACGATTTTTTCTTAAATCCGCTGGATGATTCACCTCTTCTTTCGATACTTATTTTTCCTGAATACTCGTTCCAATCATCAGTTTCGGCGTTTGTTTCTCCCTCTCCATTATTTATTAAACCCATATCAGCAACTATTCGTGGTTCTTCAGGGATGGTTTGTCCATTGGTATTTATAATTACAAGCGGCAAATTAAAATTGGTAAAATCAACGGGCTTCCAAAACCATTCGGGCGTTGTACCATAAATTTCTTCAGTATTGGAAATACCTGCATGTAAAAATACATTTGATGATAAGTCGCTTGAAGTGGAAGATTCATTATGAACTTCTACTGCAAGAATATTCTCACCATCTAAGAGATAATCATCAATAAATTTATTTAAAAAAAAACGCTCAGGATTTTCACCTTTATATAATGCTGCTTCGTGTAATCCATTTAGTTTCATATTCCAACTAACCGGATTGCTGATATTATCGCGGGCAATTTCTTTCCCATTCAAATAGGCAATAAAACCATCATCATAATCAATATCAAGTACAAGAGAACTAATTTTTAATAGATTTTGAATGTTGAAAGTATAGCGAATATAAACTGTATTTGTACCGTTTGAAATAACCGTGTTGTCATCATTGTCACCAAATCCGACTCCTGACTTTGCAGTTATCCAACTGCCGTCCTGAAAATCCTTACTTTTCCAATTTGAACCAATTTCTGATTTAGGAATGTAATATTTACAGTTATCGCCTGTTTTTACAATTGTTTCCCAATGGTCAATGGTTTGAGTATAGGCACCTAATTCTGAACAGAGGAGTAAAATCGTTAATATTAAGCCCGCTTTCGATTTTAAAATCATTTAATTATTTGTTGTTTTAAATGGAATTAAGCCCTAATAACATAACTCCCGGTAATTTTTCAAAGATTTAAAGAGAACTGTTTTTCTGTTAATTACTTTCGATTTGTTTTACAGAAGGAGGAACAGCACTGATATCCGCACCCCATTCCTTATTTGCTTTTGGGCCCATAATTAAAATGAGTTCACCTCCGTTTTGGATTTCACTATGATAGAACCAGGGTTTATTCCACTCCTCGCCGTTAAGCGTTGCCGATTGAATGTATTTATTCTCCTCAGAAACATTTTGTGCTATAACTGTAAAAGTGTTCCCATCACCTAAATCAATTGTTGATTTTTCAAAAATCGGACTACCTATGTTGTATGTTGCCGTACCCGGAGTTACAGGGTAAAAACCCATTTTACTAAATGCCACAAATGCAGACATTCCGCCTCCATCTTCATCGCCGGGAACTCCCATTAGGTCATTTCGAAACCACTCGTGCAACAACTTACGAATTCGTTTTTGTGTTTTCCATGGTTGCCCGGCGTAGTTGTACAAATACGGAATGTGCAGCGATGGTTCATTGGCCATCGAAAATTGTCCGACATTGCCCGTTTGATCCGGCAGTTGAGCGTAAAAAGCATATTTGCTTCTACCCAAGGGTTCGTTAAATGTGGCATCAAGATTTTCGATAAATTTTTCCCGGCCACCCATTAATGCAACTAAATCAGCGACACTGTGTGGTACATCCCAACGGTAAGTCCAGGCATTATTTTCACCATAAAACTTCCGTGCCCCCATTCCTCCCGAGAATTTATAATCAAACGGCATAATGAATTGATCTTTGTTATCTTTTGGATGAAAAAAACCGGTTTCGGCATTATATAATTTTCTGTAGTTGAATGAACGGTTAAGAAAATAGTGGTAATCCTCCTCGTTCCCCAATAGCTTGGCAATTTGCGAGAGGCACCATTCATCGTAAACCGTGCCAAGGGTTACTGCAACAGGTTGACGACTTTCGAAATGATGTACTTCCGGAACAGTTTCTTCTTCGCCATCATTCAGTGCCGGGAAATACCCGGAATCTTTGTAAAACTTATCCAGTTCGCCTGCTTTCATTCCGGACCAGGGTGCCAGTGTTTTTTCGGTAATTGCACCTTTACATGCCTTGTAAGCTTTTTCCAAATCAAACCCGGTTAATCCTTTTGTATAAGCATCCAAAATTGTAGCTACACCGTGATTCGAATTCATTCTACGACTATCGCCGGTTATCTCAGGGAAAGTTGGCATCCAAAATCCATCCATTTGTTCGGCCATTCGTATATACGATTTTATAATATTGAGTTCCAGTTTTTTTTCAGTTAAACACCTTAAAGGATGTGCAGCCCGATAGGTATCCCAAATCCAGTCGTCGGTATAAAATGGTGTTCCTTCGTCTTCATGAACCGTACCGTCGAATGCACTATAATATTTGCCATCCTCTGAAATGCAAACAGGACGTTCGTACGTACGATAAACCGAAGTGTAAAATATTGTCTTGTCATCATTGCTGCCACCTTCAACCAGTGTTTTGTTTAAAACATTATTCCATATCTCACGACCTTTTTTGATTACTTTGTCTTTATCATAATCCGGAATTTCGCGATACAAGTTTGCCTTTGCCTGTTCTTCGCTGATAAACGAAATCCCATATCTTACTCCTATTTGCTTCGTATCTTTGCTAAATTGCAGTGCTACACACATATTACGTCCATCGTCTTCACTTACTTCCGAAATAATTCCATTACTTAATATCCCTGATTTTATTGCGTTTTGTTCTGTTTCCAAATATAAAAACACCTTAGTAATATTCTGTGTCACTTCATTCGACACGATTTGATATCCGCTCACAACACCTTCTTCTGTTTTCAATTTCCCTCCACGATTATTTATAAAAAGATATTTGGCCCCGGAATTATGAAAATTTATAGAATAAATACCTGATTGATGCGAAACTCCGAAGGATACATCAATATTTGCTTCATCTAAAAAAACATCCCATGAACATGGAGTTACTATTTCCTGATCATAGCTGTAATCGTACATCGGGAACAATTCAATATCATCGCCGGAAACAGGACAAATATTAAATGCTGAACTTCCCCTGTGGCTGGTGGTCACAATTGGTAATCCACTCAACCTATCGGATGTAAAATCTTGTCTGCCGGGGATAACACGTAACATACTATTGGGTAAATGTATAGTTGGAAAAGTGGGGACCAGCAAATGACTGATGTTACCCATGTATGGATTAACATAATCTATTGTTTGTTTTTTATCAATACTTTTTTCTGATGGATTAGAACAAGTAATTAGGAATAGGCCCACTATTCCAACCAATGATCGATTTAAGTTATTCATCCTTTTGCTTTAATATTGATGCAAATTAAACATGATGCAATTAATATTGCATTAATTAAAAATAAATGGAATTAATATTAAGCGTAAAAAGAAATAAGAGGTTAAAAAACAAATTATAAAAATCGAATTACTCCTTAATTTCGAGAATATTTAGAAATGATTTTTCATATTCCTGGTTATACATAATCTTGAATTCCTTAAAGTATCTTTCATAGGTTGATTTTGCAAGGCTGTGTTTTCCCAGAAAGTATTCAGATTTGCATTTCAGGATCATGGCATCTTCATTAATAGTATCGCAATTAAAAACACAATCTGTAAGATGTATAATAAATTCAGCATCCTTTTTAATATCACATGAATTCGCATATTCAATTAATGTGTCAATAATTGTTTCAGATACAAAAGCTTTAAACTCGTCTAACCAATCGTATTGAACATTATGTAAAAATGCGCCTTTTTCAGTAATTTTAATTAACTGATTGATTTTCTGTTTTGTGAGATTTGTTTTTGATGCTGTTAAACTTAAAAAATCGAGGTAATCACTTTTATTGTTGTTATTATCTGTTACTATTTTCCAATAACCCGTCTTTTTTGTAAGTTCACAGCCACCAATTTCACTTAAGATATTTCTAAGTTTTGCAATATTAACGGCCTTATTGTTACGGGCACTTTTCTCCGATTTATCATACCATAATATTTCAGAAATTTTTTCAGAAGCAATACCTTTATTGTTTTTAAATGTATTTAGCATAATCAATAAAAATAACTCTTTCAACAACGGTGAAAACTTATTTGTAATATCAAAAAAATCTTTATTAAATACCTGGAATCCGCCAAAGTAAATAAGTTGATATTTAATTTCTTTAGCAACTGAATCAGAAGAATTACTAAGCGCATAATTACCGGGGATCTTCTCATATTTCACATCATCTTCAATAATTACTTTTTCTTTATTTCTCCTTTTCCAGAAGTGCCAGACTATACCGCCCAACAGAATAAACAATAATATACCCAAAACCCAGAGAATAAGATTCACGGGTGTTGAAGAAACATTTGTTGTTTCAAATTTATCAGGAGGATAACTGATTGAAAATATCTTGACTTTAGTTTTATTTGAATCAGAAAAAAAAGAGGTATAAGCGTACAGGTTCTTTTGATTTGGCATGTAGATTAAACCTGAAAAAGACTTAATATCAAGGAACTGAAAAGGAAGTTCATCCCCAACCCTTTCAATGTCTGGATAATCCAAATTGCCTTTTATCAATTGCAGGTATCCGTCAAATTTGCTTTTTTCAAACACCAAAGCATAATAATTACGATTTAAACCATCAATAAAGATTGAATTGGCAATGGTCATATCATCAATAAGTTTAGGAATTTCAAATTTCTTAAAAAAACTTCTACTGTTAACCGAATAACCAAATAAGTCGTAATAACTTTGAGGATTAATTCGTTGATCTCCTGTTTCACTGCCATACCCACCCAATATATACACGGTATCATTTAATGTTCCCAATCCGGCCAAATATCTTGGAAGAAAAATTGAATCGTGTGTTTGCAAATCTTCAAACGAACCAGTTGTTAAATCAATTTTCCGAATTTCATTATTGTACGTATGCAGACCGTAACCGCCAAACAAGTATATTGAATTATCATTAGCATTATGGAATCGATTATGATGTCTGAACCTTGTTACGTATTCAGAAAACACTCCTGTTTCATTCCATATACCAGTTTCAACATCAAGAGAATAAACAGGATCAGCATCTACCAGGTAACAATATATTTTGTTGTCCAATGGATTATAAATTGAATTATAACTTGTAGATATAAAGAGAGGTTTATTTTGGTATTTTATTTCATGAACTGTATTATCTTCTACTGAATAAATTAGTAATTCATCTTCACCAACCATAAAAATTCTTTCATTTATATCATCAGCCGTAACCATTACAATCCCATCAATCTCATTCTCATAATTATTTTGCCATGATTGATGCCTTAATTTTAACCAAACCGGATTTTTAACAATTGCAGAATGTTTTCTTAATTTGTCCATTGCAATATTGCCCGTAGTTTCATCCAGAGGCCAATGATACTTCACAATACCCGTTTCTGAAATTTTTAAATTTTTAATATTTATTGATGGAACATCAGTTGTTTTAAACTGGTTGTAATCGTTTGCTCCAAATATTATTTTAAACTCGTCACCCTGTTTAAATCCTATGTTTTCCTGAACATAAAAGGAGTCCGGGGTATAAAAAATTAATTTTTCATCTGACAATAAAAATTTAATTCGAAGGCTTATCCAATTATCCATGGAATTTTCCGGATAAATTACCGGAATTATAGAATTGTTTTTACCAACAACCAGGTTTAATCTTATGTCAGGGCTTGGTGTACTTAACAAGTCAACGTTATAATTTTCCAGATTAATAATTCTAAAAACATAACCAAAAATTGAATTTGGTTTTATTGTTTCAATTTTATAGTCAAAAGAAATTTCAAACTCGTCCTGAAATTTTAGAAGATCATCCGGAGTCAAGTCTAATTCTGTCCTTTCATCAAGTATAACATCTTGTCCCTGAAATTTCAGCCCATATGTTTGCGCTGTAAGTTTCGCTGCATGGATAAAAAATATGCTAAATAATATATATGAGATAATTATTTTAATGTATTTTTTATTCATTGATAACAAATATAGTCCATAAGTTAGGATTTCAAAAGTAGCTATTTTTAAAATGAATCAATGAGCAAAGTTAAATTAATGAATTTTGAAAAACATGATTGAATCCCAGTTTCAAATAAATCATTCGTGAATATTTGATTTTTTTAAAATTGCTTGTATTATCCATATTTATATACTAAAATTCTAAATGAACTTTGGGTTATTTTCTTACAACAGACATAAAGTCCCAATGTATTGAATTTCCCGAGAATTAATGTTGGAATTAAAAATGTTTAGTACTCATACATTCATTTCGGGATACGATAAGTAAAAAGGCAACAAAAACCCCGTTAATGCTTCGCCCGTTTTATAGTTCACCCAATTGGAAATATCTTTCGGGAAATATCCGGATTTCAAAATCAGCAACTATTTTCATGTAGTTTGTTTGTCGGGATTGTTCAGTTGTCAGGGGGTTCGCTGGGTACCGTTGGAACCCTATGACACCGGCTTTTTATTTTAAGTAAAATGGTATACTTTTGGACTGAAGGACTGATACACTTTTAAGTTGAAAAAAACACATTTTTGTTAAATTGTCTTCATGAGTAATTTAAACCTATTTAAAAAATTTCACCCGTTAGCGCCAAAACATTTTCAGGAGAGGGACAATGCAGTTATATATAAGTATGTATCATCGGCAGACCAGGAAGATAACACCAGTTTGGAATCACAAAAAAATATTGTGAGACATATGCTAAAAAAGAGGTCTTAATGTAATTGGTAATTTTGGTGGAACAAATGAATCGGCAAAAACATATGATCCTTAAGTATTTAATCAAATGTTGACCTTTGTGAAGAGGTCGAAAAATATCTGTTATTTGCATCACTAAAAAGCCTATTACAAAAAATTGATTTAAGTATAAACCATGAAAAGAAAAGGGAAAAATATTCCAATGTTACTGTATGTAATAATTTTGTTGTTGCTTATTTCAGAAAATATCTCAGCACAGGTAACTGTTTCTAAGCTTTTTTCGAGCAACATGGTTTTGCAGCAAAACGCAGAAGTTAGTATTTGGGGCTGGGCAAAACCCGGCGATATTATTTCAATAACCGGGAGTTGGGACAATGAAACCATTACGGCAACAACAAACCCGGATTCAAAATGGGTTGCCAAACTTAACACACCGGCAGCCAAAACAGATGGAACTTCCTATTCGATTAAAATAACCGGTACAAACACAATTATACTTTCCAACGTTTTGATTGGCGAAGTGTGGTTACTTTCAGGCCAATCGAACATGGAGATGCAACTGGCTGGCTGGGATGGTGCGCCCGTGGAAGGAAGTGCTCAAGCCATTGCAAATGCAAATTTCCCCGAAATCAGGTTGCTGACAGTAAGTAAAAACACAGCCGCTGAACCTCAAAATGATATTGTAAACAATTCAAATGCTTTATGGGTTGAGTGCTCGCCCAACACAGCCCGGTCGTTTAGTGCAGTCGGGTTTTTCTTTGGCAGGGAATTGTTCAATAAGCTAAATATCCCAATCGGGTTGGTAAACAGTTCGTGGGGAGGTTCAAGCTGCGAAACATGGGCCAATGAAAATTCGCTTGAATTTGTGCCTGATTTTGCAGGAAAAAGCCCATGGACAACCTACAGCCAGCGATGACAACCAAACTCCGACAGTGTTATACAATGGAATGATTGCGCCACTTGTACCTTTCAATTTTGCAGGAGTTTGCTGGTATCAGGGCGAAACAAATGTTGGCAGGGCAAAGCAGTTGACCGAACTTTTTCCGGCAATGATTGAAGGATGGAGAAGCGATTTTCAGAAAAATAATCTGCCTTTTTATTTTGTGCAACTGGCGCCATACGCAGCCTACGGAGAGCAATCACTTTTTGAATTCTGGGAAGCTCAGGCATATACGCTCAACCTTCACCATACAGAAATGGCCGAAACCCTTGATTTGGGTGATGCAGAAAATATTCATCCCGCAAAAAAAGAACCCATTGGAAACAGGCTCGCACAAAAGGCGCTGGCCAATGTTTACCGAAAAAGTTCAATTGTTTATGCCGGTCCGCGCTACGATTCACTTCGAATTGAAGGGAATAAAATTAGGCTCTTCTTTTCACATACGGGCAGTGGCCTCAAAACTGTTGACAGTGTTTTGAAGAATTTTGAAATTGCCGGGAGTAACAATTATTTTTATCCGGCTCAGGCAGAAATTTCGGGAAACGAAGTTTTGGTGAGTAGCAGCCTGATTACTTCTCCAAAAAACGTAAGATACGCCTACTTAAAAAACGCATCAGCAAGTTTGTATAATAATGAAGGGTTCCCTGCTATTCCGTTCCGAACAAACCCTGCATCATGGATAGAATCTGTAAAATCAACTTTTATCATCGGTTCGGAATTAATAAATGAAGGTGAAAATGTTGAGTTAAAATGGACAACAATCGGGGCAAAACAAGTTGTGTTAAACGGAGAAAATGTAGCTCCCACAAATACAATTCTTGTTTCTCCTGATTCGACAACAACTTATACTTTAATTGCCAAAAGCGAAACCGATTCAGTTGCAATCAGCAAAACAGTATATGTTGTACCGAAAGAACTGAAAAGCTGGGCAAAAAATAAAATTGTTAAAGTCTCGTCAACACGTGCAGGTTTTAAGCCAAAATATGCAGTTGATGAAATAATGAATTCAAGCTGGAGCAGCAACTATACCAACAACGAATGGATCTCAGTGGATTTGGGTGAAAAAGTACCGGTGAAACTAGTAGTTCTGCATTGGAATGCCAACTTTGGAAAAGCTTATGAAATACAGGTTTCAGATGATGCACAAGATTGGAAAACAATTTTCAGCGAAACTAAAGGCAATGGCGGAATTGATTTTATTGCCAATTTACAGGACAGCGGAAGATATGTGAGAATGAGCGGGATTGCTCGTTCCGGTTCAGCAGGTTACGACCTGGCGGAATTTAAAGTTTATACTACCGAACATCGACTGACCGGCAGTTTGAAAGATAAAAACGGAAACATTATGCGTGGAACGCCAATGGTTTTGGGTAAAAACCTGGGAGCTTCGGTAGCATTTGCATCTGACATAAAAAACTGGGAAACAATTAAAAACAGCGGGTATAATACAATTCGTGTTTGTTGGGTTGACCCGTGGTACAAAGACCACGAAAAAACATACTGGAACGTTGCAGAGGTCCTTCCCCATCTCGACAAATGTGTTGAAAATGCCAATAAAACAGGGATGAATATCATCATCAATTTTCATGGTGTCGGTTCGCAACAGGATTTCGACAAGGAATATACTTTCAGTTTTGAAAAAGAGTTTTGGAAAGCAGTTGCACCCCGCTACAAGGACAATGATTTGGTTTATTATGAAATCGCCAATGAACCTACTTTCCAAATGGAAGATTACTTAAAACCTGCCTTCAAACGAAACCTGATGGAAATTTACCATTCCATAAGAAACGCTGCGCCGGACAGGCACATTATGATGTTCAGCTTCAATACGATCATCGACAAAATTATTGATGTTGTGGAAGGATATAAATCTGAAATTGACTGGAATACAACTTCTGTGGCTTACCATATGTATAACTACAAATCGAGCGAATATGTCGTTAATCTAATGGCCTATCATCGGGCAATTTGTACGGAATGGAATTATGATTTTGTAGGCAAAAAAGGAAACTTTGCATATATTCAGCAAGTTGACGGATACAAGGAAAATTCACAGACACTGGAAGCGATTGGTTCAAGTTGGGTTGACTGGCGCGATTGGGGCGATATTACGCTCGACGAACTTTTGGATACAACCTACCTGGATGCAGTTTCAAAAAATTACTGGTGGGGAGAACCGATTGCCGGTTTAAAAGTTAGTGAATTGCATATTTCCGATAATAAAATTGAACTAAAATCGGGTCAGTCAAAAAAAATCAGCGCCTGGGTTTTACCTGCTTTGGCTGAAAATCAGAAAATTACCTGGTCATCATCAAATAACGATTTTGCGACAGTAAATGAAAATGGAGTTATAACTGCGACAGCTACTCAAACTAAAATTGCAACAATAACAGCGACTTCGGCCGATGGAAATTTCACAAAAAGCTGTGAAGTAAAAATAATTGCACCCGAAAAAAAAGGCGCTTACCCCGATGGAGGCGCACATCATATTCCCGGTACAATCAATCCTACTTTCTACGATTTGGGGGGTGAAGGCATTGGTTACCACGATTTAAATGCAGGAAATGCCGGTGATGGAATAAGGCAGGAACAAGGGGTTGATACGGAATTCAGGTTGTCAGAGGGTAGTATTGGCGGTATTCAAACCGGCGAATGGCTTGAATACACAATTGATGTGGAGAAGGAAGGTTTTTACGACATTGAAATACTTTTTGCCACTCCGGGTAGTTTCGGCAAATTTCATATTGAATTTGATGCAGAGGACAAAACCGGACTTGTATTCGTAAAACCTTCGCAGGGCTACTCAACCTTTAAGCCAACAAAAATTGAAAATATTGGATTAAAGCAAGGTGTTCAAATAATGAGGATTTATTTTGAATTTGCCATTTATAATATGGGCACGATTTCAATTGTGGAGTCAAATACTACAGCAACAAACGACTTTAACACCAACAACTGGGTAAAAATTTATCCAAATCCTGCTACCGATAAACTATATATTTCCAGCAGAAATCCCATTGAAAATTATAAAATTCAAACGCTTACCGGACAAACTATTTTACAGGGAACACTGACAAACAAACTATTTGTTGATATAAGATCTTTAATAAAAGGTTGTTATCTTGTGTGCCTGACCAGAAATAACAATTTAAAGACAAGTACATTTATCAAATTATAACAGACTTATATCTTTCAAAATGAACAAATTAAAAATAACAGCACTTTTTACAATTCTACTTTTTCTTTCAATCCAGTTATTGCAAGCACAAAAATTTGAAGCCGAAAATGCAATATTGGCTGGCGGTGCGGAAAAAATATCCGACAGTTCGGTGTCGGACGGATTTTATGTAGCCCAAAAAGATGGCAACCTGACTTTTGACCTGAGCCTGGACCAGGAAGGATTTTACAACATTTACGTTTATGCTGCGTCTCCCGGTGGAGATAAAATCAACAATTTTGCAATAGATGGAATGAACGTTGATTTTGGCCTTTCAGTGAACACACAATTTATTTCAAAGAAAGTGGTAAGCAGCCTGAAATTGGAAGCCGGTAATCACCAGGTAAAAATCGCAAAATCATGGGGTTGGATAAATATAGATTATATCGAATTTGAAAAAGTGGACGACTGGGGCAGGTTCGATATCTCAAAAACACCTGTAACTCCAAATCCGACTGACCATACAATGAAATTATACCAGTTCCTGTATGACAACTATGGTAAAAAAATAATCTCCGGCGCCATGACACTGCATAGTATGGATGAAATCAACTGGTTAAAAACCAACACCGGTAAAGAACCGGCACTGGTTGGTATCGATTTTATGCAAAGTGGTCGCGGATACACATGGTACAACGATGAAGAACCCATAAACGACGCCCGAAAATATTACAACCGAAACGGAATCCCGGCACTTTGCTGGCACTGGCGCGATCCGCTCAGAAAAACTGAAGCTTTCTATACAAAAGACACAAATTTTGATGTTTCAAAAATTTCAGACCCAAACTCGGCGGAATACAAAGCCATGATTAAAGATATTGATTACATATCGGGCTTACTGAAAAAATTACAGGACGATGATATACCTGTTTTGTGGAGGCCGCTGCATGAAGCATCTGGTGGATGGTTTTGGTGGGGAGCAAAAGGCGCTGCACCTTGTAAAGCGTTGTATCGTTTGATGTACGACCGAATGGTAAATTATCATGGTTTGAAAAACCTGATTTGGGTTTGGACAAGCCAGCAAAACGACCAGTCGTGGTACCCCGGCGATGATGTTGTTGATATGATTGGCCGTGATATTTATAAAGATGGCGACCACAGTTCGCAAATCCTCGAATTCAACCAGTTGAACAACGACGTGGAAGGAAAAAAAATGATAACCACTCAGTGAATGTGGTTCGTTCCCGGATGCTGATAATTTAGTAAAAGATGAAGCTCCCTGGTCGTATTATATGCCATGGTACGGCGATTTTGTGCGGAATGCAAAATACAACTCACTCGATTTGTGGAAAAAAATGTTCGCCCATGAATATGTGCTTACTTTGGACGAAATGCCAAACCTTAAAACCTATGTTTCTGTACCTTCAACCTGGCGCAGCAAACTCTACCCCGAAAACTGGAAACCGGGATTTAAAGATAGTGAGGACAGGTTTTTACACGACTTTTCTTATGCCGGATATCATCAGGGGGAAATAGAAATACCGTTTATTGAAAACAATATAGCAGATGTAACCCTGGCACCATATAACGCTGATAATACCGGAGAAACAGATGTTACAGCAGCAATACAAAAAGCGCTGAATGATGTTGGTCAAAGTGGAGGTGGAGTTGTTTATTTACCTGCCGGAACTTACAAAGTGAATCCTGGCAGCGGCGAAACTGCACTTCGCATTCAGTACAGCAACACAATTTTGCGCGGTGCAGGAACCGATTCCACCTTTATTTACAACAGTAACAGTAACATGCGTCAGAAAAATATCATCTGGCTAATGGGCGACTGGTGTACCTGGGCAACGGAAAACGGAACAGTATCGAAATTCACCTCTGATTTGATGTATCCAACCCGGGTAATTCCGGTTCAATCTGTCAAAGGTTTTTCAAAGGGCGATGATATTATTATCAGAACCGATGGAACACCCGAATTTATTGCCGAACACGAAATGTCAGGCATTTGGACTGATGGGGCAGCCAGGCTAATGTTTCTTCGGAAGATTGATTCAATAAACGTTGAGAAAAATATCATTTATATCGACTCCCCTACCCGATACTACATGAAAACCCGTGACAATGCACGTGTTTACCATGCAAAACAACATATTGCTGAGTGCGGTATTGAAAACCTGAGTATTGGGAACCAACAAAACGACAAGCAGGGCTGGGACGAAGAAACTTACACTGAACCCGGGACTGGAGCTTATGAAGTTCACGCCTCGCACGCCATACTTCTAAAATATGCACAAAACTGCTGGGTGAAAAATGTAAATACATACAAACCAGCGTCAAATACATTGGATATCCATGTTTTGTCAAATTGTCTTTTGATAGAGCAAAGCCGCGGTATCACTGTTGATTCGTGCTTTTTCCAGAAATCGCAATATGAAGGCGGTGGTGGTAATGGCTACATGTTTACACTGCAATCCAATGACTGTCTGATTAAAAACAGCCGTGCAAATGATTCCCGCCACAATTATGATTTCAAATTTCCGTACTCCAATGGAAACGTGATATACAACTGCATTGGTGAAAACTCAAAATATGCCAGCGATTTTCACATGTACCTGAGTATGGCCAATTTAATTGACAATTTCACTGTTGATAAAGACTACCTTGAATCAAGTTTTCGTCCTTATGGCGGCGATGTAATTCATGGCTATTCCTCTACTCAATCCGTTTTTTACAATACAACCGGTAAAGCATATCATCCTGCCAGGGATTATATTATCGAATCGCGACAATTCAAACACGGTTATGTAATTGGCACTTCTGGCGCGGCAGACCAGGTAAAACTCGACCCGGTTGACGGCACAATGGGGGGCTACAACTATAAAACCGCTCCGCGTGATTTTGTTGAAGGGATTGGAAAAGGCGACGAACTGTTCCCAAAATCACTTTATCTCGACCAGCTTGAACGCCGGTTGAAAGACAGCACAGGATTGGCCAATTATTCTGTGACAATTAAAGTTATCGACATAAACACAAACCAGGTATTGCCCGATTGCAAAGTTTCGATTTCAAACCTGCAAAAAATAACAGACAATTCAGGTTCTGCAACTTTCGAAAACATGAACAACTTGTTAAATGTGCTTATTGAAAAGGAATTTTACAAAAGTATATCAACCCAACAGTTCTCCATTTTTAGTGACACAACCCTGACTTATTATTTGATCCCGGATAAATACCATGTAACCATTTCGATTAGCGATAAACAAACCGGTGATTTTTTTTTGGGAACAAGGGTAACTTTGAACAATGAAATTCAAATTACAAATGAAAAAGGTGAAACATATTTCGAAGTTTTCCCGGGAGATTATGATTTTCTGGTTGAAAAAAGTTCTTATCAAAACGAAAGTGGAGTGCTGACAATAAAATCAGATACAGCATTTCATTTTGAATTAATCCGCAATCTCGGTTCCATTAAATTTAAACTTTTTGAAGGTACAAACACCCCTGTAAACAATGCAACTGTCATTTTAAACACAGATACTTTGATTTCAACAAATTTGGGGATTGCAAATTTCAAAAATCTTGAAATTAATACTTCCTATAATTACCTGATTTATAAAGGCGGTTACAATGATTTATCTGGGATGCTGACATTAAAAAGCGATACAACCGTTACTTTAAAAATGGATCCATATCCGACTCCGGTTTCAGAAAATCCGGAATTGAATAAATTAAGAATCTGGCCAAATCCGGTTTCAGAAACATTAAATGGAACAATACCGGCCAATTATGCAAATGCGACTATTGAAATACTGAATTTACAAGGGTACTTCGATGATAAAATTTTATCCTGGGAATCAGTTGCAATAATTTGAAGTACAAGTACAAGATATTCCTGCGGGCATTTATTTTCTAAGATTGATATCAACGGAAAACAATTTTAATCAGAAGTTTGTGAAGAAATGACAAAATTTATCCAAACAGGAAAAATAATGCGAATTTAAGTTCTTGTAGTACCACACCAAGCTATTGTATTCCCTTTCTATTTTTTATACTTTTGAAGAAAACAAATCATAATGACATTCGAAAAAACATATGAAATAAAAAACAATGAACTGACAATTAAACTCCCTAAAAGATTCAAATCTATCAAGAAAGTCAGGGTAATCATAGAAGATGTAGAAACCGAAAGAAACAAAAAAATACAACTTCTTAAAAAAGCAAGTTCCGATCCTCTTTTTAACGCTGATGTTGAAGAAATAAAAGAAGATTTCAGGTTCCCGGATAAAGAAGCAATATGATCTGCCAAAAATGGGATATTTTAAGGGCCAATTTGGATCCAGTTATTGGTTCGGAACAAGGAGACCTGTAATGGTAATAAGTGAAGATGATATTAATGAATTGCTAAATGCAATAAATATTGTTCCAATTACCACCTTAAAAAAAAGCAGAACCATTTATCCAAATGAAGTATTGTTCCCTTTTAATTTAGTTGGACTTGAAAATGATTCTCTAGCACTTTATCATCAAATTCGTACAATTGACAAAAAAGGACTCTCAAAAAAATATGGCCGTTTGACCGATAAAACTTTACAAAAAAAGATAATTGAAGCTATTAAATTCCAATTGGGGATAGATTAACCCTGTAGTAAAAAATCAAAAATAAAATAATAAACCGACCAATTAATTCTAAATAATCATATTATGAACATTCTAATTTAAAGATGGTCAACAATTTCAACAAAACTTATATCTGAAAAATGAAAAATTTAGTTCTACCCGTATTTCTTTTATTATTCCTTTCATCTTATTGCTTTTCCCAATCCATAAAGGTGCAGATTTATCCTGAAATCCTGAAACAGAAAATAGAATCAATTGGCGGAAACTATTGCCAGGCCAATTATACAAACCACGCCTGGGATGCAATTGGTGAAGCTACTTTGACCGATTTCAAACCTAGCCATGTTCGGCTGGCGCTCCCTCTTGAATTCCGCAGGATAGATTATTCAGAATATAAAGGCAGTAAAATTGTTGAGCAACCAAGCGTAATTTCGTTGCTGGAAAGTATGAAACGAATGAAATCCGAATTTGGGGTTTCAAACTTTACCATTTCAGTTTGGCGGGTTGCTGATGAATTGGTTTCGAACCCTGAAAAAGAATCGCAACGCCGCATAAAACCGGAAAAATATGATGAATTGATTGACCAAATCGAGGCGTTTTTATTGACGGCAAAAAACAAATATGGCGTTGAAGCGGATTATTTTTCTTTCAACGAATCGGACGGTGGTTACCAGGTAATTTTTTCGCCTGAAGAAACCATTGCCTTCTTCAAAAAAGCGGGACAACGTTTTAGCAAAGCAGGTTTAAAAACCCGGTTTTTATGGGCAGATACTGCACAACCTAAGGGAACAGTTGAATTTGCGACAATGATTGCTGCTGATTCAACCATCTGGAAATATTTGGGGCCACTTTGTTTTCACAGCTGGTGGGCAGAAAAAATGCCTGACAATGAATTTGAAAGAATTGCAGGTTTTGCCAAAGCCTGGAACAGGCAAGTTTGGTGCGATGAACTTGGTTTCGATGCGATGGCCTGGAAAATAAAAGGAATGAATGAAAGTTGGGATTATGCATTCAGGTTTGCAAAAATTTCGCATCGTATTTTTAAATATGCTGAAGTTGAAGTTTCAATGTACTGGACCTGGCAGGATAATTACGGAATTATGTCGGCTGATACAAAAACCAAATACCCCTCATACTACGTTACACGGCATTATACCGAATTTTTAAACAACGGCACACAAATTCTTCAATCCATCAGTTCCGATCCTGAAATCCTTTCTATTAGCGGAATAAACAGCGATGGAAAGAATGTAATTCAAATCATTAACCTGAAAAATAAAAATGTAACAGTTGAACTTGACGGAATTTCAGGCAAACTTTCAAAATCTGTTACGACTACTGAAAAGGAAAACTGGAAGGAAAACAGTATCAGTTTGACAAATAAAAACAAAAACTCTGGATATGAAATTCCGGCGCAGTCGTTGAATACACTTATATTTTAGAACAAATTGTATCCGTAAAAACTATTTGCTAATTACCTTCCTGATAGCTTTAGCTTTGCTTTTAAAAGTAATTTCAATTAGATAAATGTTTTCAATTCCTAAGGTATTACACGTAGAAAATACATCTACAGCAAGTACTGAAATTATAGTTGAATCTTTCTCTTAGAAATATAAATGGCAGGTAATTTTACAATAACCTGCCATTTATTTTTGAAATAAATTATTTTCTATTCAAAATAGTGAATATACCAATTGTCAGGATTCATTAAGTAAGTGTACATCTGTTCGCGTTGGCCTTCAGGGAATTTTTCAGAAACTCTTTTTGCAAGGAACGATGGATCATTCCGCCTTTTGGCAACCCTCATCAAATCGTAAAAACGTTCTCCTTCATATGCAAGTTCTCTGGCACGTTCGGCGATAATCCCATCTTCAAGGTAAAGCTGCAACCCTTTAAAGTTACCCGTAACATCAATATAACCTGTAACCTCGTTTGTAAACGGATGGCGGATATAATTTATGTTTCCGGGTCTGATTCCATCGGTAGCACCACCAAAACCAACCCTACCTCTAACACCTTTTTGCTCACGGGTACTGTTAACATCATAATTTGAGCCGTCATTCAAAATATTTACTGCGTTTGAAGTGAACTCTCTCACTATACCATTTTGTTCAAATTTCCACCAAACATACAATTCTGCCAACCAAAGATGTACTCCGGCAGCGCGGTAAACAATGAAGTTGGCGTCTTTATCGAATACATTTTTATTTATTGAGTACTTATAAATCATCGTATCCGCATCTTCAACCAATAGTGCCGAAGTACGGTAATCGTTTTCTGATTTTAACCATAGCATACCAAATACATTATTTGAAGAAACGGGCACACCATTTTGCACATAGGCATAAGAGGCACCATAACCACGGTAAAAATCTCCAGGCATACCTTTAAAGATTGTCCTTGTTGCCCAGGGCTGCGAAGTATTTACCTGCAAACGGTAATCGTCCCAGGTGGTTTCCCAATATAAAATGGCACTCCTTGTAGGTTTCAACATGTATTTATTGGGTTTCTGGGGTTCAAAAAATTCCTGAAACTGATTTTGTTGAAAATACGCTTTGTTAAACCAAATGGTATAAATGTGTTCCCTGAGATCGATATTTGTAAAAATATTCCTCCAGTTGCCCATACCAAAACTTCCGTCAAGCTGGTACCTGTAATTTTCGGAATTGGTTTTTGTAACGAATTCAAAATTGTTTGCTGCTTTTGCCAAATCACCACTTGTCAGATACATCAATCCAAGTAAAGTATGATACGCATAAGGATTCCAAACGGTAACTTCCCACGTTTGATCGTTATTTTCTATAAAATGGTTTACACCTACAGATTTTACGCTATTTTCCAATTCATTTGTAAAATAATCTATTATCAAATCTTCATCATAATATTGTTTTTCAAGTTGAATCGGGACATTTTGTAGGGTATCGTTTTTATATCCATCAATACCATAAATAATGTGAACACTGTCGATATATGTTCCGGAAGTTTCTAAAAAGCTGTTTACTTCATCAATGGAAGTCAATGATTCCGGAAGGAATGGAACCTTTCCGTAAATTCTTACAGCGTTGAAATAGGCCCAGGCACGCATACACAAAGCTTCGCCATATAATTTATCGTAATTTGTTATAAGACTCTTTTTGTCTAGAACTTCAGGATGCTCAGTCTTTAAAACAGTTATAAAACTGTTTGCCGCAGTTATTAATTTAAAAAAGTTGGTTGGCTGGGCATACTTATTTTCCTTCGACACATTGAAGTTGTATATTTCTACCATGTCGGCATCAGCATTTTCTGTTGTTTTCATGAGGTCGCCGCGCAATTCACCCAAAATAACAAGCTGTTCCACCAAATCAGCCTGAATACCATACAACCCCATCACTATGGATCTGTATTCATACCAATCGTCATATAATTTATCTTCAGTGATGTTAATTTCCTGCTCGGGGTTCAGAAAATCTTTACATGAAGAAAATAAAATCACCGATAAAAGAAAGATACCAATGATTGCTTTGTATTTATTATAATTTCTCATATCAATCAAAATATTATAAACCTAATTTTATTCCAATTACAAACTGGCGCGCCTGAGGTGTTAATCCATAATCGATCCCCTGGTTAACATGTGAGCTTGAGAAAGCAAATTCCGGATCATAACCCAGGTAATTTGTAAGGGTCAGCAAATTTGTTCCGGAAATATAAAATTGTGCGTTTTTAAAAGCAAAAAACTCACCTGGAATTGTATAGCTCAACGAAACATTTTTAAGTCTTAAATAAGATCCGTCTTCAATCCAACGTGTCGAAAAATCTGAGTTGCCAATAATATCGCCATATAAAGCCCGCGGAATTTCAGTTTGTTGTCCATCATATTGCCAGCGATCGAGTATTTTCGTGCTTTGATTGCCAAGACCTATCATATTTTCATTCGTATAACGCAAATAGTTAAAAACCTCGTTACCTGAAGTAAACTGAACAAAGGCATTTAAAGCCCAGCGTTTGTATGTAAATGTGTTACCGATACCACCATAATGTTCAGGCATTGAAGAGCCAATTACTGTTTTATCGTAATCATTTATAACGCCGTCAGGTTGTCCGTTAGGACCTGAAATATCTTTAAATTTTGCATCACCTGCTTCGTATTTCAAATATCTGTCGTTAACAACACCGGCATTTTGAGCGTCGGAAGCTGTTTTGTATACACCCTCATAAATGTATCCGTAAAAGCTGTTTGCCGCTTCACCCGGCATGTTTACGATTTGTGCTACCTTCAGGTTTGTGATCAATTGTTCTCCTTTTATTTCGAGTACCTCATTTTTCACCCTTGTATAGGAAGCCTGTACATCCCATTTAAAATTTGGTTTACTAAGTATTCTTAAAAACACGCTCAAATCCATGCCTTTGTTTTGCATTTTACCGCCGTTTTCGGGTCTGAAATTAAATCCAAAGTATGCTTCCAATGGTGCAAAAATCAACATATTGTCAATGGTTGACTTATAGAAATCAGCACTTGCCCTTACTCTGTTCCCATAAAGTGAAATGTCAACTCCGCCGTTCAATTGTGCTACAGTTTCGTAAGTAAGTTCATCATTTGGCAAAACACCAGGTACCAAACCCGAAGTTTCGCGAAATTTTACTGCATTGTAATAATTTGTTGCATTTGATTCGCCGATATCATCATTTCCTGAAATACCATAAGTTAACCTTAACTTTAATTCCTCTAGTTTTGATTTATTTTTAAGAAATGATTCATTAGAGATTCTCCAGGCACCGCCAAATGAATAAAATAAACCAAATGGGACATCAGCAATTTTCATTGTGTTTGCGGCATTATCTCCTACCCTTGAAGAGCCATCCAGTGTAACCGTTGCAGAAGCCAGATATTTGTCTTTGTATCCATAAGTTACATTTTCGTAAAACGACAGCCAGTTCCACGTCCGGTTGGCCCCGCCAATTTCGCGCAAATTGTTTTGTCCGTCCTGAATCATCCGGTACTCATCGTTTTCGTGTGCATTTTTTGTAAGACCCCAATCCAATTCAAATTTATTTGTATAAACGTTGAATCCTGTATTGGATGTTAATACATGGTTTTCTCCAAATTTTTTGTTGTATTTAAGATAAGTGTTGTTGTAAAAAGAATTTAAAGTATTGTTTGTAGCTTTTGAAACATTGATAGCTTCACTGTTGTAATACCTTTCCATACCTTTGTTTGGCATGAATATTTGCTCCTTCAGCACATTGTAGGTAATGCCAAAAATTGAATTCACAACTAAGTTTTCTTTTAAATCGGCTGCTAAACCCAAAGTTGAAATAAAATTGAAGTTGTTGCCTGTAGCCTCAAAATTGTCGATTATCGCCTGTGGATTGCTGATGCCCAGTTCATCAACATTAGAAAGTGCTGTAAGTTCCTTTCCTTCATCATCATACTGATATGGGTTTAACAACGGGGATTTTGCCATTGCACTATACAAAGGACTTGTTTGAGAAACCCGCGCTGATTCTTTGAGATCGGAATTGTTGTAACTGAGCGAAACAGATGCATTCATTTTTAACCATGTAAAAATGTTGAGCAAACTTACAAACCTTAAATTGTAACCGTCATAACCAGTACTTTTTACGATTCCGTTGCTGTTCATATATCCAAAAGAAAGTCCATATCGTGCAATTTCGTCACCACCTTTTACTTTCACATTAATATTAGTAAAAGCTGCATTTGCAAATATGAGATCCTGCCAATTTGTGTTGTGCTGATAATCCTTATAACGATCATCCTCAGGCGTTAAAAACAAATTTGGATATTCTTCAATAATTTGCTCTTCAGGTTTTCCCGACGAAAACAACAATTCACTGATTAAAGTTTTATGCTGCCCGGCGTCCATCTGTGGAATTTGATTGGATGGGGCCAGGGAATACCCGCTTCTTAAATCCAATTCGACTACAGTTTGCGTAGCACTCGGATCTAATGTTTCAACTATTACTAAGCCGTTTGAAGCCTTTGAGCCGTAAGCAGCTGTAATGGTAGGATCTTTTATTACGGTTGTTTTCGAAATGTCAATAGGATTAATGCTAAGCAATGTATTGTATTCGTAACCATCGAGATTTGAACCAAAGACGTTTGTCTGGACTACAGGAATACCATCAACCACATAAAGCGGACTGTTTGATGAGTTAATGGAATTTACACCACGCATAAAAGTTACTGCTCCACTTCCCGGATCACCGGAACGGTTTATGACATTCAGGCCAGGAACCCTTCCCTGGAAAAACTGATTGATTGACAAAACCGGGGTTTCTTTTATAGAATTTGAATTTATAGTTGAAAATGAAGCCACCATATCACGTTTTAAAATATTCTGCGACAGGATATTCAGTTCATCGTCCCCCGATTCAATGCTGTTTGCCGTAAGATATATTTTCAATTCGGTTCTGTTGTTCAGAAAAACCCTTTTCTTTTTATATCCTTCGGAAGGAGAAACATTAAGCCATTCATTTCCTGATAACGCCCCTACAGTAAATTCGCCTGATTCGTTTGTAACTACAGGAAGCTCAAAGGAGCCTTCAATCCCAACAGATACGTTCGGTACGGGTATATTCGAACCGTTCACAACTGTACCTTTAACAAGTATTGTATCCTGCTGTGCAAATACTGTCGAAATACAAAAAATCAGCATTGCCGTTATGGCTGCTATCTTTTTAAAATTCACTTTTAAGCATTGATTGTTCATTATAATACTTGTTTGCATTTGTTGCTCTGTTACAACAGTTATTATCCGACTGTTAAAAAAGGGCGATAATTTGCCTGATTTACTATATAAAAGCATATCCTTCACTTTAATTACTCGATTACCGGAATAAATTCAATAAAGTCAATAACCAAACCGTTGCTGGCTACAAATCCCGGAGATTTATATTCTATCCTGATTTTTGCACTTCCGTATTCTTCAATATTATCCACATACATATCAAACTTATTAAATCGCCCGCGTGGAATATATCTGGTACCGGTTACGCTGAAAATTACTCCCCTGCCTTGTATATAGGCGTAGTAATCGAAAGTTTTTACCAGTTCATTGTTTACATAAATATCATAAACACCACCGATATCCATGTGAGTGCTGATGGCCATAACATATTTCCGTGGGAACAGTTTTGGACTTTTAAATTCAAGCGAGAATTTGCCAGTGTAACCTTTTGGGAAATTCACCCTTATGATCGAGTCATTGGATGCACCTTGTATTAATTCCTGCGTTGGCACCAACGATATGTCGCTTTTTGCAGAAACACTATCGTTCCAACTGTATTTATTCAAGCCGGTTGCATGCACCAGAGCTTCTCCTTCGAACTTTGTACCACCGTTGTATAATGAATCGGGTATTGTAAAAGTATCATAGTTATACGCATATCCATTGCTGCACAATGCTTTATCAGTGGGCAAATAATTTATAACAACACTATCACCAAGTACATTCAATAATTTTAGTGTGTCTTTGGGCGATTTCCAAATAAACTCTTCGGGTTCAATACGATTCAGAAATACTCCCTGATATAAAATATGTGGAATTAAAATTTCTTCCTGCCAATCCACCGGAATGTCATTGTAACTATTGTAATTACCACCGAGTGACTGTGCCATAACATTCAGTGCTTCCCTGTAATCCTCTTCTTTTGGAAAAACAATTGTTGTAGCAATGTTCCTAAACTCATGTTTAACAGGGAAATATTTCATCTCGAATTTATTTGCTATGATTGAAACAGTGTCATAAACCGTATTTCCTTCATCATCAAATCCTAAGGGTTTACTTTTTTCCTTGTCGAGAATAATTGTATCCTGCGTGTCAATATAATGGCTTAATACCGGATTGGTAAACTGATAGTATTCATATAAGTTTGGATTTGGCTCAACTACCTGGCCCATTGTAAAAAACTTGCCGTTTCTATACAAAGGACTTTCTGCGAGTACTTCAACTTCATCAATTGTCACCTGGTTGCCATTTCTTTCGAAAAGTGCAAATTTTTCAGTCAATGTTTGAATTTGACGTTTTCCCTGGATGCTGCTTACATTAATAAAGTGAGAACTAATATGGTAAGCAAGAATCACATCATTAAAATCCTTTACGCCCTTAAAAGTTGCGATTGCTTCATTTGTTGGTGCAAAAATAGTGTAAGGAATATCCGACAAGAAAAGCGTATCCAATTTTGCTTCCTTAATAACTTGAACAAAACTCGAAAACTGTGGGTCGCTTTGGATAACATCCCATACATTTTCATCCACAGTTTCCGGATAAACGTTATAATGTTCGTCCCACTGTTTTGTGCAACTAGCAGCGCCAATTATTATTAAACCGATAAACAATAATTTTATCCTGATTTTCATCTCTTTATTTTTGTTTGTTTCATGTTATTTTCGATGTAACTCCCATCCGTAAACTGACGGATAATTGTATTCGTTATTGAAATATTTTTTTTCATGGTCGTTACATCTTTGCCATTTTATTTTAAAGCTTCTTAAATTGGTTCAAAACGGACATAATCCCATAAAAACCTCCCGGGAATCAATGGTAATATTTCCACTTTATGAGATTCGTATTTTATAAAGTCGATAGTTCCCAGCTCAATTTTTTGGAATGGGCTATTTGCTGTTCCTCCCTGTGACAAATCGACTAAACTGCTCACCTTTTTGCCATCAATATATACTTCAACCAATGCATTGGCTATATTATATCTTTCAGCTCCAAGAAAAACTTTGTACTTACCCTGAACAATTTTTGGCACTATATAAGAGATTTTAAAATCTCCGTTCATTTCAAGATAATCGTTTCCCCAGGCAGAGGTTTGCTCATCACCTTTTTCGGTAAAAAACAGATCAACGCCTTCCCAATCAATATTAAACAATGATTCTTTTTCTTCGATTAAATAAGATCCTGTTTCCCTTCTGTACTCAGTAATAAGAGGCTCTTCCCAAAATTCGAAAGTTACGATTGCACGCGAAGGTGGCACCTGTTTAATCATCCTGTCCACCATATGAATCGCACCACTTTGAGTAGTGATATTGCTTTCATCGTATAAAAATCCGATGTAATCAATAATTGTTGTATCAATTCCTGAAACAATTGTATCAAAAACCTGTTTGCCTTTGTTGATTAAAAGGTCATTTCCAAGACCATTAATATTTAAAGGTATTTCTGATAAAGTTGTGTAATTGGTTACAACTCCCTCAAAATCATTAATATATCTGCCGCCAGATAAAACATGATACGCAAGGTAATTGTAAAGCGGGTTGCCCGTATTGGTATAGTTAGCATCATTGGGACTAATCTTTTTCGCCAGGTCTTCAACACTAAAAATTCCACTTTGATTATAAACCTCATCTGATTCGATCAACATTGTCACCGCCGAGGCATTTTCAATTTCCTTCACATTGAAATCCACCAAATTTTTAGCACCTGTTAAATCCAATGCTCCTTTAAAAATTGAATAACCAGAATTTTGCTGCAACCAGCCATAACTTGTAAAAGTAATGGGTTCAAGTGCAGTTTCAATTTCATGAATGAAGCCGTTTGAAACTTCTATGTTTGGCATAGTTATCCCCGCCTGATTGTTTATTTTATAATAAGAAGTATCGGTTTGAATGACAAAACTCACTGTTAAATAATCCTCGGACAAAGTAGGCTCAGGGAATGCACCGAATGGAAAATCCTGGGTATGTGCCAGCATATTTAGTACATGGTACCGACCAAAAGCGGCTGCAAACTGAGGGTTATTTAAGATGTCGTTTATTGAAGAAATTCCCTCTGTTTTTTTAATAAAATTGTCGATTGCTTTATTGCTGGGTAAAAACAGTGTGTAACCATTGCCATTGGGATTGTAAGCACCCAATGTTTTATCAATTCCGCCAACTTCGAGGATTGCAAGAAAATCGGAAAACTGTTCTTTGTTATCAACAATATAGTCGTATATAGAGTACTGTTCAGCATCTTCAAAACCCGCAATCCTTTCAGGTTGCTTGCAGGAATTAAATGCAACAACCACAACAATTAAATTCAGTATATAGAATATTCTTTTCATTTTACTTCATTTTTTTTCGATTAAAAACTGCCACACAATTAATATTAAAAATCGTAATATGGGTTTTGTGTCAGATTTTTGTTCCTTTCCATTTCGTCTTCAAAAATTGGCAAATACCAACCATTCGGATTTGTTAGTTTTGTTGCAAGTATCCTTTTTTGTGTCGAAGGAACATTGCTTACAATTATATCAATAAGCTTGCTTTTTCTGGCATAATTATTACGACGGCCCATCCGAAGCAGGTCGAACCATCGTTTACCTTCGTATGCAAGTTCCAATGCCCGTTCTTCGAGGATTGCATCTTCATATGATGTTGGAGTGTTTGCAATGCTAATGGCGCTAACCCCAGCTCTGTCGCGTATTTCGTTTATAATCTGATATGCTGCTGTATAATTTCCCTTTTGTGAGAGTGCTTCCGCTTTCATGAGCAAAACATCTGCATAACGATATAGAATCCAGTTACAACTATATTGTTGGGAACCGGTTCTTGCTGATTGCCCGTCAGGAGCCTGGCCAACGTATTTCCAAATGATGAAATCATCTTCGCCATATTTCCGTATTGAAGCATCTTCGCCCCTTACAAGTTCGCTTGAATATTCAAAGCTGAGCATTTCCAATGCTTTTTGACTTGGTTTAATCTGATTACTGTTTCGGCTTGTCAGGTCGTAAGTGCCATTTTGTTGTTGCAAATTACCATCAAATTGAAATTCCATGATACTTTCCAGTGAATTTCCGGGATAAAATAGTTCAAACCACCTTCCACTTGGCATAAGTACAAACTTTTGGGTCATCTCAATTTGACTTACATATTTTATAACGTTGTCATAATCAAATCTCCATAGAGCAATATCGGCCAACAAGGCATCGTAAGCTGCTTTTGAAGCACGACCTTTATTTTCTCTTAAAGTTTTGAAACTTTCAGAGGGTGCAAATGCCCTGTTCGCTTCAAGGTCTTTTACAATCTGGTTTAAAACTGTTTCTTCCGTTTCTTTTTTAACATAAAATTCGGTGTCATCCGTTTCGCTTGGTTCTAACACCAATGGAACCTGATTGTAGATTCGAACAAGATAAAAATAGGCCAGGCTGCGCAGAAAATAGGCTTCTGACATTAGTCCCTGCATTTGATAATCGGTAAACGTATTGTCAATTTCCTGCACTTTAGGCGCATTTACAATTACTTCGTTGCAATAGTTAATTACTTTGTAAAAGTTAGCCCAACTGACAAAATTATTGTCCGGATAAATATTGTTCTCCAATATTTTTCTTTCATCGCCACCAAGGCTTGGCCCGGCTTGCAACATGTCGCCCCTTAATTCTCCATACAAAAACAGGTTGCGGTCCATTGATGAAAATTCACTGTACGCAGCCATTAAAACTGCATCTACATCGGCCCTTGTTTTCCAGAATTCTTCACGAATTAAACCTCCCGGAGGAATTAATTCCAACCAGTCGCTGCACGATATTTGGGTAAATACCATCAAAACAACCATTAAGTATTTTATTTTCTTTCTCATCTTGCTTACTTTTTTAAAATCCAATACCAATGCTAAATGTTAATACTTTAGGGGGCGGTGTGCGGGCATAATCCACACCAATCCAGAATGGGTCGGTCGCATTTTGTCCAATTTCAGGGTCTTGTCCCGAATAGCCTGTCCATGTATAAAGTTTGCGTGCACTAATCGCAATATTAGCTTTGCGTACACCTATTTTTTGGCACATCGCTGAGCTGAGCATGTATGACAATTTTATGTTGTTCAGGCGCAAATAATCTCCTTTTTCAACATAACGATCAGAGCCTAAGTTGTTGGCAGGGTGATACATATAAGCCCTTGGCAATAGTCCTTCTTCCTGTTGTCCCTGCACACGCCAGCGGTTCAGAACTGCCTTGCTTTGATTGTCTTTGTTGTTCATCCCCTGAGTTTGCATAGCAATACCATTTATGATATCGAAACCAAGTCTATAATGGAATGACATTGAAAAATCCCAGTTTTTATATTTTAAGGTTGTACCAAAACCACCAATAAAGTTTGGGTTAGAGTCACCGATATAAACAACATCGTTAATATCGATTTTACCGTCTTTATTAATGTCTTCGTAAATGGGGTCGCCACCTTTAAAAACATAGGTATCCGTATATTTCATAGGTATCACTTTACCCTCGGCATCATATAATGTATTGCCATCGGCATCCCGGGCAATCACATCTTCGTCGCTGGCATAAACACCAAGGTAGCGGAAACCAAAGAATGAGCCAATGGGTTCACCTTCCACTACGCGTCTTGGATATTGCTGATTTCCAATTGAAGTTGAACTTTCGGTATTAAAGTTTTCGGGCAGTTTACTAAAAGAGTTAATATTTTGAGAAATGTTGAGATTAAATGACAACAACCAATCTTTCGTTCTTAAAGCTTTTCCGTCAGCCATTAACTCCCATCCATAATTTGTCATTTCTCCGGCATTTAAAAATTTAAGCTCTGTATAACCTGAACTTAATGGAATTTTATATTTAGGGAACAGGATATCGGTAGAAACCTTATTATAAATATCTCCTTCAATATATACCCTGTCGTTAAATAAACTAAGTTCTCCGCCTATATCCCAGGAAGAAATTGTTTCCCAGCGCAGGTTATTCAACTGGATACTTGTTGGTGCAATTGCGGGATTTAATATATAGGCACCTTTCCCTGTTGACTCGTAAGTTGCAAAACGTGCATAAACATCACTTGGTTGGCGTCCTGAAACACCATAACTGGCACGAATCATACTTTCGCCAAGCCAGGTAATTGACTTCATAAATGGTTCGCTTGTAAACCTCCATCCCAGGAACAAGCCATAAAAAGTACCCCAGCGATTGTTGTTACCAAACGAAGAGTGGGCATCTTCACTTATATTTCCCTGAATCATGTACCTGTCCAGGAATTTGTAATTGACGTTTGCCTTACCACTTAAAAGCCGGTTTTCTCCTGAACCGGTACCTATCCAGTTTATTGCAGCATCTATTGCGGGATCCTGAATATCAGTACTAGGAATTTTATTACTCTGAATGCTCATCCATTCGTTTCCTGATTTGTCGGTTTGCCAGGTTAATGCCCCTGATAATTCATGATCTTTGTTTTTAAACGGCGAACCAAAAGAAAGCTGTGTTTCGGTTTGTATACTCTGGTTCAAACTATTTCCTTCTTCTGCCTTGTTTACCTGCCAGTTCAACCAATCGGTACCAATCGCATTATAAGGCAAAAACCGCTTTTCTTTGTTTCCTGCATATTGAAATGAAACTGTTTCCCGTAAAGTAATCCAGTCATTTACCCGATATTGCAACATAAATGTATTTTCGAGTTTACTGAAATTTTCGTCCCTTCGCCCCAGTTTAGCCACCGCAACCGGATTAAAATAGGTTACCCCATCTCCCTGGTAACTTTGTATGGGCGTAAAATATTCACCTGTTGGATTTCCATTAATGTCATATTCATACACACTCATGTTAGGCGATTTGATATAAGCCATTTCCCTGATGTTACGATCTTGCCAATGACTTCCTCTTAACTCAAGATTTTTTTCAGTGAGGCTTGATGTATAATTAAACTTTACCTGAAAAAGTAAATTTCTTGATAGGAAATAATCGAGGTTGATACGGGAAGAGAACCTGCTGTAGCCTGTGTTTATTGTTGTTCCGCCTTCGTCCAAATATCCAAATGAAGTAAAATACCTGGTTTTTTCACCACCACCAGAAACATTGAAATAATAATCGTTCGAAGTTCCGTTTTGGGTAATTTCCTTTAACCAGTCGGTATTGGCCGAATAGTTATGAAATTGTTCATAGTCCCTGTCGTAGGCAATTTCCTTGTCCATGTTAAAAACGCCATAGGCATTGTGCCACTCTTCCAATTGCAGCATGATATATTCATCACCGTTTAACATGGGTATTGAGGGTGGCTGTATGCTGTAGTTGTTTTTATATTGAAAGTCGAACTGCACTTTTCCCATTCTTCCCTTATGGGTTTCAATTAACAAAACCCCATCGGCACCGCGTGAACCATAGATGGATGTTGAAGCTGCATCTTTCAATACTTCGATAGATTTGATATCCTGGAGTGCAATGTTGATAAGGTTACTGATATCTTCGCTGTCGGCAGATGTTAAGTCGATACTTCCTTTTTCAACTTTAAACTGTGGAACTCCATCAATCACAATCAAAGGCTGGTTGTTTCCCATTGAACTTAATCCGCGGATTACAAGCTGCGAGCCCGAACCCGGGTCACCGGAAGCACTGATAATGTCAAGTCCGCTGATTTTTCCCTGAAGCGCATCGGCTGCCGAAGTAATACCGGCATCCTGCATATCCATCAAATCGATCTTCACGCTGGCACCAGCTTTATCACGTTCTGCAATGTTAGTCAAGCCACTTGTTGTTCTTGCTTCAGCAACAATTTTTACCTCTCCAATTGTAACATCGTCAGAAGCAAGTTCAACCATAATTGACTTTGTAGGATCAACTTTGATTTCCTGTGCTTTATATCCAATAACACTTACTTTTACAATGTTATTCGGATCTTTCATTGTTAATACAAAGTCGCCGTTAACATTTGTTATTGTTCCATTTATAACGCGATTGTCTTTGTCATATTCTACAACATTTGCACCTATTACTGTCGATTTATCAGTGCCATCGATAACACGTCCCCTTATAATTGTTTTTTCCTGTGCAAAAACTGTAGTAAGGTTAAACAGTGCAATGATTAGAATTATAGCCGATTTGATTTTTTTCATCTCATTGAAATTGTAAATTTTCATTGGTATTCGATGTAACTCGCTCAAAAATACCCCTTTGTGTGTTGAATTATGCTGTGCTCGTTTCATCTTATTCACAAACCTTTGGTTTAATTTTTAGGAAATTTGGTTTTATCTTTTTTACCTGATGTCCAACTCTTCAACTTTTAAAACTTTATCTATCTCATGAATAACACCATTATTATACAGTACGGGGAACACTTCCTGACCTGTGCCCTTGCTCACTCCTGTTAATATATTGGTGGCTTTTCCCGCTTCTTCAATTTCCACATAAATACTTCCGTCTTTACCTGGAATATCAATTATATCGATACCAGGCGTAATATACAGAGAGGTAAATATGGTGGTATATTGAGTAGATTTTTCATCTATCCTTGCGGTTTCATAATATCCTTTTTGTTTTTTTCCATCGGTAAAAATCATATCTCCCTGCACAAAATGAAATTGCAGCAGTTTTTTCAGTTCCGGAATTGGTAAGGAGTTTACACCGGCATCGTCAAGTGCCTGATCACCTGGAATAAAAACAGTGTAAAATTCGTTGTCAGTTATAAATGAGTACTTAAACTCCTTATCATTTGTAAGTCCGGCCTTTTTAAGTAAGGCATGAAACTTAGGATAATCTGTTGATATTTTGCTAAATAATGTGGGACTTGCAAAACTAAACCAGTTTTGCACATCATAAGTTACACCATTATCAGTAGAATTACTCAAAACAACAGGGAATTCGGGTTGAATGGTTGTACCTCTATATCCTTCAGTAGTTGCTCCGGTTCCTGAGATTTCACCGGTAACGTTGTTTACAATAATAATATTCCCCGCAAGATTGGGGATAAACTCCTTGCGCGCATCACCCCTTGCCCTTTGAGTTGCAATTTGATTTAATAAAAGTGTGCGTAACTCGTTTAGATTAAGTGTATACTGCTGGAAAGATCCGGGAGCAACAAGAAAAGTTGAGAATCTTTTGGTTGCAGTGTAATAAACCAATGAGGAGTCCTGAGCTGAATTTGCATCATTTTCAACAAAAAACATATAATCCTGATTTTGCCTTTTCAATGCCGATAAAAGACCCGATTGTTCGATAGCGTTCATTACTTTGCTGTAACCTCGCTGCAAATATACCGGCCCAGTTACACTTTTAAATGCTCTTGGTACTATGGCTTTTTTTAATCCTATAAAAGTACTGTTACTGCCAAATTTCTTTTCAATAATATCCTCTTCATCTAGTTTAACTATATCAAGTTCTCCGTTGTAAAATCCCTCTTGAAAATCGGTAGGATAAATTGTATTTACCGACATATAAGTATTGGCGACTATTCTTTTGATGTTTTCGGGTGCACCTGCAAAACTGCCCCAGCCATTAGGTACCTTTATATATTCATCAATAAATGATTGAAAAGCTGCGTTTGTAGGTGCCATCAATCCATGATGATAACGGATAGTAACGTTGGATGGTAAACCATATGTACCAGAAGGAGGACTTGTTTTTTCTGAACTAAAATCAAACGCCAAAGTAGGGAATGTTAAATCAAATAATGAATCAACAGTCAAACCCTGATTAGCCCCGGGTTGTAAAAAGGTTTTTTCCCGGTTATATTCAAAATTTGGGAAAAGGTTAAGTACATTTAAAAAATCGGTATATTCATGTGAACCAGATGTGTTGGCAATAATTTGTGAAGCATTTTCGAGTGGCTCAACTACCCGATCGATAACATAAACAAAACCATTTTCTGCTGAAATTTCATCACTGATTATTTTGGCACCTGCAAAATAAATGTCATTAGGACTGTCAAAGGTCCTGTTGAAATAAAATTCATAATCGCTTTTATTAAGTTTATAAATGTCAAAATACTCCTGATAAAACAATGGTACATATTTTCGTGAATCCGTGATCACCCTCCTGTATTTGTTAGTTTGCAGTGTATCAACAATCACAAACTTTGATTCATTTCCAATACCGGTGCTCGCGATACCATATTTTCTGTTTGGGTTCAATAAAAGAGTTTCGCGTTTAAAACCTTTGGGCTTATTATTGTCGGTTGACAAAGTATCAATCCAACCATAAACATCGAGTGTGCGAAGTTGGACTTTGCTCCAAGGGTTTTGTACAATATGGTATTTTACAATTTTGGTCAATTCGGAGATCGGAATGTCTTCAACAGAATTATATTTTGTGTTTTGTTCAAAATACTTTGTAAAAGCATCATTTGATGGAGCAAAAACAGTATAACTTCCCGAAACGTCCAATATTTGATCATAACCGGTGAGTTCGATACAATTGGCAAATGTAGAAAGTTCAGGTTGAGCCAAAACTTGGGTGTAAACCTTGCCCGCCAACCAATCAGGCCTTTTGTATATGTCCGGTTCTGGTTTGCAACTGTATAAAAACAGCAAAGTTATAGCAAACAACAGGAATGATTTTATTCTGGTCATGTTAGTTAATTTATTTTAAACGAACTTAAATTTCCCTAAAAATTGAGACCCCAAACATAGAAAAAAAAAAGTGTAATTCCACAAATTAAAAAGTTAAAATTTGACCAAAACAGAACAGAACGGATAAATTTATATGTCTTCTAAATAGGGTAAAAAAATTATTGTAATTACTTTTGGCGACAAATAATTGAATATGAAAGTTGCTGTAAAAAGATGTTTTGTATGTCAAACTGATGCGATAATAGAAAACTCCGTGTTAAACCTGGAAGTTAATTTGCCCGTTTGCATCAATTGCAAGGGAACTCCCGCTGAAAAAGAAAAAGTGGTGGAATTGCTCGAAAGTTTAGCCGACGGATTAGTTTGCGGTTGTATATAAAAAAAGACCACAAAATTTTGCGGTCTCTTATTTTTGCTGTTAAAACTATTAATTCAATATGTGGGTGTATCCTTCATTTATCAGAAAAGGAAGATAACTGGCAATCAAACCCAATGCCTTTTCGTCATCAACCGCGTTCGTTGTTAAAATTTCCTGTTTTTTAAGCTCTTCCATATTAATTACAGCGTTATTGATAACTTTTGGAACATCAGTCCAGGGTTTTTTGCTTGTTTTAGCCCCAAAACCTTTTTCTGATGCACAATAATTTACTTCGAAATACTTAGTGTAAACCACATAATCAATCCCTTTTGAAGTTTGACGTTTGACTACCGTAATAGGCTTTTCGTCGCTACCGTAACTGATTAACCACATTGCCTGTACGCTTTTCCCTACCAAAACATCATCAACCGTTTTAATATTATAGTCTTTAAACTCGCTACGGAACCCTGTTGCAAATATGGATCCTGAAACCAAAACCAAACAAATCAAAACTGAAGCAAACACATTTAATTTTTTCATGACTTAAATTTTTAGAATGAATAATAATTGTTTCTGTTGTAATTAATGACGACAAAGATATTCATACGTTACATACATTAATCTGCTATTAAACAGAAACATATACATCAAAATAAGTTGCTGATATAAAAAATATTTCATCTGCCGCAATTACCTTATGTTTGAAAGAGGAATACAAACTTTTATTTAAAATTGAAAATTAAAATGCGATTTTGCTTACAAGAAATATTTAATGAAAAAAAAAGTTTTTTTCGTCACTTTGAAATTTATAGAAATGAAATGCAGAAAGTAATAATTAAGGAGAAATCATTCAGAAAAAATAACAAATAAAAGATCTTATTTTAATCTTTTAAGAAATTCAGCGAATCTGTCGAGTCCTTCCTTAATATTTTCAATCGAATTTGCATATGAGAAACGGATAAAACCTTCTCCGTTTTCGCCGAAATCAATTCCAGGTGTTACTCCAATATGCGCTTTTTCCAATATATCAAAAGCCAGTTTATAACTATCTGTTGAAATATGCTTCACATTTACAAAAACATAAAACGCCCCGGTTGGCGGCACTTTTATTTCGAAACCCATTTGCCCAAGCCTTTCAATCATATATTTCCTGCGTTGATTATAAACATCTTTCATTTTTGCAACATCTTCATCTGCCGATTGCAAAGCTGCAATTCCGGCACGTTGCGCAGTTGAACCGGCACATATAAAAAGGTTTTGCTGCAATTTTTGCATTGCACGTATGCAGTTTTTTGGCGCAATTACATAACCCAGGCGCAACCCTGTCATTGCAAAGAGTTTTGAAAATCCATTTAAAACAAAAGCATTTTCAGTAAATTCAAGAATGGAATGTGCACGACCTTCGTAAACCAAACCATGATATATCTCGTCTGAAATTATTGGAACATTAAACTTCACCAACTCACGCATTACTTCTGCAGACAAAAGGTTCCCAGTAGGATTCATTGGACTGTTGATTATGATGGCTTTTGTTTTTTCAGTAATCTTCCTGCAAATTTCAATTGGTTTATATTGAAAACCATCTTCTTCGAAAACAGGTATTTTCACAGGTTTGGCACTTAAAAACCTGATAAAATTTTGATAACAGGCATAACCCGGATCGGAAATAATTACCTCATCTCCAACATCACACAAAACACCGAGCGTTAAAAGTATTGCGGGAGAGCTACCTGAAGTAACAATAATTTGGTCGGGAGAAACTGATACGCCATATTTATGTAAATAACGTTTGCTAATTTCTTCTCTTAGTTCCGGATCACCTAAACTATGTGTATAATGAGTGCGCCCTTCCCTGAAGGCGTCTTCCACCGCATCAGCAACACAGGCAGGTACATTAAAATCAGGTTCGCCAACTTCAAGATGGATCACATTAATTCCCTTTTTCTCCATTTCGGCAGCTTTCTCCAAAACTTCCATTACAATAAATGGCCTGATATCTTTTGCTTTTTGAACAATCATTGATTTATTTGATTTTTTTGAAAGATGTTATCTGCAGTTTTCAAGACTTTAATTTCATTCTAATATAAATTCTTTAAAGATATTGTTTTGCAATGTGCAACGCCTGATTTCGGTATCCTCCTCCAAACAAACAGTAATGATTTAAAACATGATACAGCTGGTATAAAGCATTACGCTGTTTCCAATCGGCCGGGAGCGGATTAACTTCATTATAAGCATCATAAAAACGTTGTGAAAATCCGCCAAACATTGTCATTATTGCGAATTCCATTTCCCGATCTGCATAATAAGAAGCCGGATCGATTAATGCAGGGCCTTTTTGAGAAAGCATGTAATTGCCCGACCACAAATCACCATGTATCAATACAGGAATTGATTCTGATGGCAGCAGTTTTTCAATCCTGTCTGATAATTTTTCAAAAACTTTACAATCATCCAAAATAAGTGGCCGTTCTTTATCAATTAATTGTAAAAGAAATTGAAGCCGGTTATCGCGAAAAAAATCGGGCCAGCTATTGTTCCAATTATTGTTTTGAAGCGTTGCGCCACAATAATTGTTTGTATAAAATCCGAATTGTGGATTTCTGAAATTGTGAATGGCTGCCAATCCCCTGCCCAGTTTTTCTTCATCTCCAAATGCAGAACGACCAGCATCCAAATATTCAAGAACCAAAAACCCGGGCGTACTGTCAACAGATTTTACTGCAATTACTTCAGGCACGATTAAAAAATCCCCTGCCGCCTTTTTTAATTCCCACAAGCTTTCGGCTTCGCGGATAAAAATATCGGCAGCGCAATTAGCATTCCATTTCAGGAAAAAGTGGCCAGCGTTGGTTTCTAATTTTGATGCATGGTTGATGCAGCCCCCTCCCATAGCGTGTTCAGAAGTAATTAAAACCTGTTGCCCCAGTTTGTCAGAAATAGCGGAAGCTACCATTTTAAACATCAATTGATTATTGTTTTGAAATAGTTTCATCGTTTATCAATTCTTCAATAACACAAACATTTTCTTTGGTTCCGGCACATTTGCTCTTCCGTGAATGCCTGAAATAAGATGACCATTAAACATACTTGTAAAAGTATAAAATTATCAAAAATATATTCGTGCAATGATTACAGATTACTCAATACCTGGCAATGAATACTTGGTACTTGAATTAAATAATTCTAATTTTGAGGAAATATGGTTTTATTCGAAATGAAGATTTTTATAAAAATATTATTCCTGGTTCTAGTAACTTTATCTTTAAAAAGTAATGCCCAGCAATCAGAAATGTTGATGCCAATGGAACAGGATTCAACGCAAATTGAACTTGGGAAGCAAATAGAATACCGCCAGCTGGTTTCAGGACAAATGTTTGACGGACTGAATGCAGAGACAATAACGCTTACCGGATTTGATTTTGATGCAGAATTTGCCAAAAGATATGGATTTAGTTTCGACCTGTATTCATTTGCACATTCTCCAATGACCGCTTTTTCAGCCGGTGGATTAAACCCGTTTTTTTCACCATTTAATCAAAATGGGATGATTTTAAGTGAAGGCGCCTATAGAATCAGCAACAGATTTACTTTTGGCGGTTACAGTTATGGTACAAACCCGATGAATTTACCGCCACCAATGCCCGGCATGAACGATTTTTCGCGTTATGGTAATACCATGTATATGCAATATAAAGTGGGCAAAAACTTCAAAATCGAAACCCGTTTTAACATATCTAAAGGTGGGATGTATCCTGGGTTTTAACTGGTATAACGGATACTTTTACTGGTAATTTGTCTGTAACATGAAACACGCACCTTGCAACTTTAAAATTTGAACATTAAACTTTAAACTCGAAACTACAGTATGCTAAAAGTTTACAAAGCTTCAGCCGGATCAGGCAAAACATATCAACTTGTTGTTGAATACCTTAATCTATTGTTGAAAAACCCTCAAAACTACCGTCATATTCTTGCGGTTACTTTTACAAACAAAGCCACAAACGAAATGAAAACCCGCATTCTTCAAACGCTTAATCAACTTGCATGCGGAATAGAAAGCAGTTACATTACTGAAATTCAAAAAGAAAATCATCTTTCGGAGGAATTAATCCGCAAAAATGCCAGGCAGGTATTAAAAAATATTCTGCACGATTATAACCGTTTTTCAATCAGCACAATCGATTCATTTACCCAGCGCATCATAAAAGCTTTTAACCGCGAGCTGGGGATTTCGCCGAATTTCAGACTCGAATTAAACAGCGAAATGATATTGGCGGAAGCAACAGACAGGATGTTGGCAAAAATTGATAAAGACAAAAAACTACTGAGCTGGTTGCTGGATTTCAGCAAAGAGAAAATTGAAGACAGTTTTAGCCAACGTATTGAAGAAAATATTAAGGCACTCGGGAAAGAGCTATTCAAGGAAAACTTTCAGCTGTTTTTCCCCGATGACAGCGAATCGGTTTACAGCCGCGAAAATTTAATTGATTTTGGAAATGAACTGCAAAAAATAAAAGTTACGTTTGAAAATCATCTTAAAATTTTAGGAAAAAAAGGTATTTCAATCATTGCAGAAAATGATTTGACAATCGATGATTTTTCATACGGAAAAACAGGAGTGGCTGGTTATATCGGTAATGTTGCAGAAATCGGATATAAGGAACCTGGTTTGCGCGTGTTGGCAGCCGAGGACGATCCAGGAAAATGGTATTCTGCAAAAAGCACAGAAAAGAAAAAAATTTATGCCCTGGCAGAATCGCAATTGCAGCCACTTTTAAGGGAAATAATTGAATATATTTCGAACAATTCAGAACAGTATTTTACGGCGTTGGTAGTGCTCAAACAGTTGCGGATGCTGGGGATTTTAACCGATTTAAAAGAGGAAATTAAGTTACTTTTGCACGAAAAGGGGATTTTGCAGATGTCGGATTCAAACCTGCTTTTGAGCAAAATCATCGGTCATAGTGATTCTCCATTTATTTACGAAAAAACAGGTAGTTATTACAACTATTTTATGCTCGATGAGTTCCAGGATACTTCGGGTTTGCAATGGCACAATTTTAAACCGCTTATTATAAATTCTTTGTCAGAAGGAAATAATAATCTTTTGGTTGGCGACGTTAAACAAGCAATTTACCGCTGGCGCAACAGCGATTACAGGATTTTGGCCGAACAAATTCATACGGATTTTACCGAACCTCAGATTCAAGAAATACAACTTGAAAAAAACTGGAGGAGTGATAAAAATATAATCGATTTCAACAATAACATTTTTGAAAACCTCAAAGATATTTTCGCCAACCAACTCTTTTCGACAATTGAAGATAAGGAAGAAGCACTTGTGCAGCGGTTCAGGAAAATTTATAAATCGATAGCACAAAAACCAGGAAAAGAAAATGCTGAACAAAAAGGTTTTATAAATATTCAGTATTTCGATGAAGACGATTTTGAAAAACAATCGGCAACTAAGCTCATAGCGCAGGTAAAACAGTTGCAGGACAAAGGAATAAAAGCATCAGAAACAGCTATTTTAATCCGTCGCAAAAAGGAAGGTGCGCCAATTGTTGAAGCATTTTTGTCAGCAGCCGCACTACCCGAAAATACAAACTACAATTTGTCGGTGCTTTCCAATGAATCGCTTTTCCTGTATGCATCGCAGGGAGTTTTGCTTGTAATTAACACCATCAGCTACATTATCAATCCCCAAAATGAAATTACAAAAGTTGCACTGTTAAATCAATGGGAAAGCTGGTTAAAACCCGAACTAAAAAAACGTGGAAAATTGGCAAATGGAAATCCTGAAAATTCCGAATTACCGCACTCTTCAGTGCAAGAAGAAAATTTCAACAGCTTTTTTGTTTTAGAAATACAACCCAAAATTCAAAAAATTAAAGAAAAAGTTTTGCTGACATCACTCGATGAAGCAATCACCCAAATCTGCTCGGTTTTTCAGCTTTTCGAAATTGAAACCGAATTGCCTTTTTTGCAAACGCTGATCGACAAAGCCGGAGAATTAAAAACATCGCTCTCCAATGACCTCTCAAACTTTCTTTTTTGGTGGAATGAAAACGGTTTTGAAACTTCGGTAAATGTAAACGAAGAAATCGATTCAATCCGTTTGCTTACTGTCCACAAATCAAAAGGTCTTGAATACAAAGCAGTACTCATTCCTTATTTTGACTGGAAGTTAACAAAGACAGGAAATTTTGCACCAATCCTCTGGTGCAAACCCGAAACAGCTCCTTTCAATAGATTTCCACTATTGCCGGTTGTTGCCGGCAACGACATGAAAAAAAGTCTTTTCAAAGCAGCATATTTCGAAGAATCAGCAAACGTTTTTATTGACGTTTTTAATATGGCTTATGTGGCGTTTACGAGGGCAAAATCGATATTGATAGTGCATTGCCCAAATCCAAAAGAGGAGAAAAAAAGCAACCAGGATTCATTAAAACCTGTTGGAACCTTATTGAATCTGGCGCTTGAAAACCTTTCTTCAACGGCACTTTTCGCTAATTGCTGGAATGATGACAAAACCAATTTTCAATTTGGTGAAATCCCAACATTTGCAGACGAAAACAAATCGGCAAAATCTATTCAAATCAAAAACTATCAGTTTAATGATTTTAGTGAAAGGGTGAAATTGCGCAATTCGGCTGAAGATTTTCTTGTAAACAGCGATAACAGGGGTACTGTAAAAAACAAGGGGAAAATTATCCACGACATTTTATCGTCAGTAAACACAAAAAATGATATTGAAAGTGCCTGTTTAAAAGCCGAATTCGACGGGATAATCAATGAAACTGAAAGAATTGAAATACAGGAAACTTTGTTTCAGAATTTTAGAAACCCCTTAATAAACGAATGGTTTAGTGGTAATTACAAGGTTCTGAACGAACGCACACTTTTAACAAACGAAAGATTACTTCGTCCCGACAGAATCATGTTTTTTGAAAACAAAGCGATAGTTGTTGATTACAAAACGGGAGAAAAAAAATCGGACAATTACAACTGGCAGGTAAAACGATATGCCAGAACACTCAAAGAAACCGGGTTTGCAAAAGTTGAAGGTTATTTATGGTATATAAACCAGAACGAGGTGGAGAAAGTTTGTGAACTGGGGGCTGGACTTTCCTAAGTCCAGTAAGTACTTCTTTTTTAACACTACTTTGTTAGATATTTCATTATCATTGACTTTGGAAAGTCAATGTCCCAGACTGCCCGACATTCATAAAAAACACTATTTTTGCCAAAAATTAAAAATTATGATTCAAAGAATACAAACCGTTTACATTTTAGTTTCGGCACTTTTGATTGCCTCTTTAATGAAACTAACTTTTGCTGAATTATCGGTCAACAACGAACTTTACACTTTTGTGGCAAAAGGGATTTTTAATGGTGAAGAATTGATTTTCAATGGAATGGCAATTTTTATTTTTATTCCAATAATCGCCCTCCTTCATTTTATTGTTATTTTACTTTATAAAAAACGAATACTTCAAATCCGCATCCTGGTATTTTCAATTGTATTGCTTTTAGGGTTGTTTGGTTTGTTTTTCTATTTCACTTATGCAGGATTTGAAGGGGCAAAAGTGGCATTCAAAATACCGGTGGTGTTCCCAATTATTGCTGCTATTCTTGATTTTCTTGCCATTCGTGCAATTGGTAAAGATGAAGCACTGATAAGGAGTTTGAACCGGATTCGGTAACCATGAAAGCTATGATTTTTGCGGCGGGCCTCGGAACCCGTTTAAACGATGAAACTTCCGGCAAACCCAAAGCACTTGTTGAGGTTAACGGCAAACCACTGTTGCAACATGCCATTGAAAAGTTAACAAAAGACGGAATAACTGAAATTGTTGTTAATGTTCATCATTTTTCAAACCTTGTTATTTCATTTTTAAAAGAGAGCGATTTCGGGATTAATATCCACGTTTCAGATGAAACAGAAAAACTGCTTGACACTGGCGGTGGACTAAAAAAGGCTGTCCAATTTCTCGCAGGAAATGAACCGGTTTTAATTTACAATGTGGATATTATCAGCAATTTAAGTCTTCAACTTTTGCTAAAGGAACACTTAAAATCAAATTCCCTTGTAACTTTGGCTGTCAGAAACCGCGAAACACAGCGATATTTCAAATTCGATACAAAAAAACAGCTGGTAGGTTGGATAAACAAAAAAACAGGAGAAATAAAAATATCACGACCTGAAAATTTCGAAACGGCAATTGAAATGGCTTACAGCGGAATCCATATTGTTCAGCCCGAAATATTTTCACTTATGCCCGAAACAGATCGGTTTTCAATAACTGATTTTTACCTTGAACTTGCAAAAACACATTCAATAAAAGGATATTTTGATGATTCGGATTTGTGGATGGACGTTGGGAAACCAGAACAGTTGGAGGAGGCGAGAAAACTATTCAGGTAAATTAGTTATCTTTGGGTTATGACTACAGAAAGTAAAATAATAGCTCAGATAAAAAGGATTGTTCAAACAAAATTCCCTACTGCGAAAGTTTATCTATACGGCTCACGCATCAGAGGCACTGCAAACAAAGAATCAGATTGGGATTTGTTAATTCTGTTAAAAGAGAAAGAAATTACTTCTAAAATTGAAGATGAAATTACTTCCCCTTTATATGATTTGGAGTTTGAAACCGGAGAAATAATCAGTCCAATGGTTTATTCCGAACATGATTGGAACAATATTTATAATATAACACCTTTCTACAAAAGCGTAATGAAAGAAGGTCAATTATTATGACAACTCCAATAACTGGCGATTTCTCTCAATATAGAATGCAGCGGGCCAAAGAGACAATTCTGGAAGTTGAAAAACATATTGAATTCAAGTTTTGGAATACAGCTGTAAATCGAATGTATTACGCTTGTTTTTATGCTGTTGGAGCATTATTGACAAAACACAATTTTTCTGCTTCAAGCCACAAAGGCATGCGACAAATATTGGGACAAAAATTTGTAAAAACAGGGATAATTGAAAGAGATCTGGCAAAACATTATACTGATTTATTTGAAAAGCGACATAAGGGGGATTACAACGATTTTTACGACTTTGATGAAGAAACAGTTTTGAGGTTGTTTCCAAAGTCCAAATTATTTATTCAACGTGTTGAGGAGCTTCTGAAATAACCACCAGGAAAAGTGATTTTTTTGCCGGAACAATTGGAGGAGGTAAGAAAACTATTTACTTCAATTCCTTAAAATCCTGTAATTCCTATACTCAAATAACCGAACCCCAAACCATTTCTCAATTTTATAAAGAACCCGGTATTTCAGTTTCATGTTTGTTTTCCTGAGGTCAATGTCAACTTTCCAGTTTAGTCGTTTAATCCGGTCAGTCATTACTTTCGGATGCGTGTCCTTAAACCGTGCAAGTGCATCATATTCACCACTGTAGTTAAATTCCTGCTGATGCGCTTTTTTCTCTGCCTCAGTTTGCGAAATACCATCGTAAAACTGTTTTACCGACGCTACTTTTTCCTGCATAAATCGAGGGTGTCGTACCCAGCCATAATGGTAAATTTCAGCATTTACGGGAACTACATTTAGTTTATCCCCATTCTTCCTGAAACCTTGTGCGTCTCGGTAGGATTTTATAGTTTTATCGTTTCTGATTATCCTGATTTCTTTCCGGTACCAGTGCCTGCAATCGCCAAAATAATCATATGTTCCATAAAAATGACGAAAATCAAAAAGTAATCCTTCAACTTCATGTCGATTCAAATTTTCAAGCATTGATTTTTGAACAATGTCCAAATACTTCTCGTGTAAAACTTCATCTCCCTGAATGTAGAAACACCAGTCATATTTATCTGGAATTGAAGCAAATGCCTTATTTGTTTCAGCCGCATACACTGCCCCACCCTCTTTTAATGAATCATCCCAAACCGTATCAATAATCATGATCTTTTCAGGAGAAATTGTTTGAATGATTTGTCGTGTTTTGTCGTCTGATTTGCCGACAGCAACAACAAAAAGATCGCAAATTGGCAATATGGAAGCAATTGCTTCCTCAATTGGAAAATCCAGCTTTTCCGCATTTCGTATAAATGTAAAACCGCATACTTTCATATCTTTAGCTTAGTCTGAAGTATATTGGCGGAAGTGGGTTGTCAGTAAAAAGCAAGAAGTATGTACGGCTGTTATTCAACATTTTCAGTCTTTATTTTCAATTTTTAATTCTTTATTTCTAATTCTTTCTTCAAAGAGAAAATACAACAAAAACTCAATTGCACCAATTAGCATGATTGTGTTTCCCAGTAATTCAAGCCCTTCTTCTGTTGCAGCTTTTGCCAAACGATAACTTTCATCATGGTAAAGAAGCCTCCAAAAAGATGAGCGACCAAATAACCGGCTAAAAATGTAGGTAATCAAAAATCCGGACATAAACCACGTTGACGCAGGAACGCTAAAAAACCGAACAGTAGCGGTTTTAATTTTTTTGAAATCACGCACCACTAGCCAGATAACAAGTGCAAAAACCAGCAATACCGGATAAATCCAGTTGACTTATAAGAAAATTGAATTCACGGATAAACGAAATCAAATAGAAAAGCGAAACAATATTGGCTACTGACTGAATTTCCTTCCATTTAAAACCAAGAAACAGATAGAAAACAAAAAGGACAAACAATATAATTTCCTGTCCAATTTCGGTGAAGGTAATTTCGCCAAAGTAGCCGTCTTCCATCGGGTGTGCCGCATCAAAAAAAATGGCTTCGGCAACTCCAAACATTAGCAGTGAGTACACAATAATACGAATGGCCAAAAACAGTGGCGAGTATATTTTCATTGACAACTGAATTTGAATTCAAATTTAAACTATTTGCACAAAAAAATGCCGGAATTAATATTAATCCCGGCATTCAGCAATATTTTCCAATTTAATTTTCAGGTGCAAGCGCAACACTGATATAATTTTTGAAATCGAACCATTTGTTAAAAGCCTTTTGAGTGGAATCGACAGTGAGGTTTTTCACCAGTTTGTTGAATGTGCCAAATTCAGAGAAATCACCATTTTTTAGATAATAAGTGTTACTTAAAACGCTCAGCCAGAATCCATTTTCGCGAACGGCTGTTTCCCTTTCCCGAATCATTTTTTCCTGGGCTTTAGCAACTTCTTCAGCAGTTGGACCATTTGTTTTGTATTCCGAAATGATATCAAAAACAGCTTTTTTCAATTCATCGAGCTTTTTTGGTGCTGTTCCGTATGCCACAGTAATTGTGTATTCCTGATCCGGAAATTTTTCAGACGACTGGTAAGCGCCAATGGAATACACGCTGCTTTTATCTTCGCGGATTACTTCAAGCAAACGGGTTGTAAGAATTTTCGAAACAGCATCCAGCTGTATCTGGTTTTGTGAATTGTAATCGAAATCGCCATGAAATACAATATACTGAATACTCTTGTCTTCCTCGCCCCGTTTAACCACTTTCTCAACTACGCCATCCGGTTTTTCAATCCCGAGGTCAACCCATTTTTCCTTTTCAGGCACCGAAGGAATTCCTCCAATATATTTTTCCACCAAGGGTTTAAATTCATCCAAATTGATGTTCCCAACAAAAAAGAATTTAAAATCGGCGGCATTTTTAAACCTTTCTTTTGCAATTTGCTTCATCCTGTCAAAATCGGCTTCACTTAACAATTCCTTTGTCAAAGGTCGGGCGCGTTCGTTGTAATTTGCCATGGTTACACTCATTGTATCCTGAAAAGCCGATTCGGGAGATGCCGATTTATTTTCGAGGATTCCAGCCATCCGTGACATTAAAGACTGGTAACTTCCCTTATCAAAACGTAGTTCGGTAAAATAAAGATAAACCATTTGTAAAAGTGTTTCAACATCCTTAACCGATGAACTACCGCTAAAACTTTCGCGCAACTGGCTAATGCCTGGTGACACGCTGAACACTTTGTTGGAAAGCATTTTGTCGAGTGTAATTTTATCGAAATTGGCAATTCCGCTTAATTCTATCAAATCAGTTGCAAAATCAGCCGAAATATCATCTTTCAACGGGTACAATGAATTACCTCCTAAACTCCAGGCGTTAAACAGAATCTCATCCTCTTTGAAATCAGTTTTTTTAACTACCACAGTTGCCCCGTTTTCGAGTGTCCATTCCTCAGCATCCACATTTTCCAGTTTCTTTACATCCACAATTTTACTGCCCGCAGGTTCATATTCAATTAACGGTACATCTGAAACAGTATCTTCGTATGGTTCAATTTCCTTGTTTTTCACTTCATCAAGAACTTCAAATATTTCATCTTTGTCGGGCACTTTTACACCTTCAATTTCAGGAGCTGCAACAATAACAACACGATTTTCATCGGTCACCCATTTATCAGCAAGCTCGTTAATTTCTTTTACTGAAATGGTTGGCAAAAATGCTTTGAAATATTTAAATTCATTTTCAATTCCCGGAAACGGTTCTTCTGTCAATAAAAAATTACGTTTATATTCGTTGGCAAAATTTATTGATTTTTGATTATTCCTTTCATTGTATGCTTTTTCTATTCCATTTAAAACTGCTGTCTTTTGGCGCTCCAATTCGGTTTCAGTAAACCCATACTTACGGACACGTTCATTTTCAGTTAAAACAGCTTTTAATCCTTCATCAATTTTACCATTATTTGTAACCACAACCGACTGATAAACACTTTTGGGTCCGAACAACTCAGAATAGGAAGATTGCGCCATTAAAAACGGGGGTTCGGGTTGTTGCAATTTCTCCGATAAGCGGTTGTTAATCATTCCGTTAAAAAGACTGCGCTTTATAGACTCACGATAATCGCCCAAATTAACGGATTTTTCAAGAGGGTGTTTATAAAACACAAAAGACATCGGATACTGTGCTTCTTTATCTGTATTAATGCTAACCAAAGTCTCTTTGTGATCAGGGATTTCAAAATATTTTTTAGGACGTGGATTTTTTGCTGCAGGAATTTTGGAAAACTTTTCCTTAACAGTTTTTACCATTTCCTCCTGGTTAAAATCACCTACTACAATAACAGCCTGTAAATCGGGCCGATACCAGTCTTTTCGAAATCTTCGAAGCGCCTCGGGTGGACCATTATCAACTATTTCCATTTTACCAATTGGTAGTCTTTCTGCATATTTTGAGTTATGCAAAAACACAGGCAACCATTTTTGCTGCATCCTTTCATTTGCATCGCGGCCTCCCCTGTATTCTTCATGAACCACGCCCCTTTCATTATTTATCTCCTCGTCTGAATCTGTATTCTGCGACGCCCAATCATACAAAACCTGCAGGCCTTTTTCCATGTATTCTGATGAATCTAATGGTACTTTCAACATATACACAGTTTCATCGAAACTTGTATAGGCATTTATTTCAGGTCCAAATTCCATCCCGATTGATTCGAAATAATTTATCAGTTCATGCTTCGGGAAGTTTTTTGTACCATTAAACGACATGTGCTCGTTAAAATGCGCCAACCCCTGCTGGTCGTCATCTTCATCAACAGATCCGGCCTTTACAACAAGGAAAAGTTCTGCTCTGTTTTTTGGATTGTCGTTTGACCGTACGTAATATGTCATCCCGTTTTCAAGAACTCCTTTGCTTACTTTTGGATCTTGCGGGATTGTGTCTTTTAAATTGAAATCTGTTTGTGCTGTCAGTAAAACTGAACTGAGCAGCAATAGTGAACTCAAGATTAACTTCATGTTATTTGTTATTAATGTGTATTACAATTTCTAAAATTAAAATAAACCAGTATCTATAACAAATTATTGCACCAGTGGTTGAATAAGAACCGCAAATGCATCATTTTCGTTTGATAATATATTTGGATACAAATGTTTAATTTCATTAGGGGCATTATCCGTAAGGAAAGAAAAGTTGGTAAATTCAAGCAAATCCAGATCGTTGTAATCATTTCCCAATCCTAAAGTTTCTTTTGGGTCGATATTCAGTAATTGGCAAATTTGCTTTACGCCATTTCCTTTTGATACCGAACGATGAAATATTTCGATCCAAATATATCCTTTAGTAATGGGTGAAGAAGAGCGAATGACTCGAATTTCCGGCGAAATTGATTCTATCATATTTTTCATTTCGGTAAAAAGGTTATTATTTTCTTTAATGATTATAAGAAACTGGCAAAGTTCGGTTTGAGGAATCTGTTGCGAGTTAAGTTCACTGGCAAAGTTTTGATTGAAACCGAAATATCGTTCAAATTCGTCGCAGTGTGTATCTCCCCTGAAAAACCAGTGTTTATGGTTATCGGGAGAAGGATGAAACGCGTGGAAATTCAATTTTCGGTTTGTAAAAAACAGCAATAGTTTTTTTGAAATTTCAATGTCGATATTCTGTGTTGAAATATGTTTTTTTTCTTTCCAATCATACAATCCGGCACCCGATGAATAAATGATATAATCAAACGGCACATGATTGTTCAGCACCTCGGTTACCTTTTTCAGGTTTCGTCCGGTTGCAACTGCCCTCACAATTTTCTTTTCACCGAGCAATTCCAAAGCCTCAAGATTTTTTAGGCTAATGCTGTGATCGTTTTTTAGAAATGTTCCATCGAGGTCAGTAACTACAAGCCGGGTATTTTTTAATTCAATATTCATTGTTGTAAAAATATAAAAATATGACGTGAGAAAAAGAATGACATTTCAATTATTCAGCCAAAATTGGAAACCAAATTAATTCGTAAAAGTGAGGAACATTTTGTGGATTTAAAACCTCACTTTGTGGATTAAAATATGCATTGCTTACTAATATTAAAGGTATATAATTTACATCATTTTTCTAATCGTCTGTATTTCTGTGAGATATAGTAATGTTTTTGGAAAAATGATTTTTTGGCATAATATTTTAACATTTTAAAGTGAGATTCACGAAAAAAGTGAATTGCGTATTAGTATAAATCATAAAACTTGAAATTATGTTACGGTTAGCATTGATTTTTTTAGTGGTGGCAATAATAGCCGCGATATTCGGATTTGGAGGCATAGCTGCCGGTGCAGCAGGAATTGCGAAAATAATATTTTTCATTTTCGTTGTACTATTGGTCCTTTCGCTTATTGCAGGAGGGATTCGAGGATTTTAGAAATAGAAAATACAGTTAATTTTAATTTATAAACATTTTAAACTTTTAATAATGAGCAAAGTAGCAAACATATTGGTAGGATTTTTAGCTGGTGCGGCAGTTGGAGTTGCAACAGGAATTTTAGTCGCACCTGATGAAGGGAAAAAAACCCGAAAAATGATTAAGGATAAAGTTAATGATACTACAAAAAATGTAACCGACTCAATTAGTGAGCAAATTGACAATCTGGAAAAAAAAGTTAAAAACATTCAAAAGCAAGCTGAGCAAGGCGCAGAAACAGTTGCGAACCAAGCAAAAAAGGCTGAAGCAAAAATATAACCCTTGTATCTGAATGTTTTTATTAAAGAAGCTATCCCGCAGGCATTAAAACGAGTTTTAAAATTACTTGTTTTGTTAGCTGATCAATTCACAATACATTTATGCAGCGAAATTTCTTAACAGAAATTTCGTTTTTTTTTGTAACAACTTCCAGTCAAATTAATCATCCTGATGAAATAAATGAGTTGCGACAGGATTAAAAGATACGCCAAGACGGCCTTGATTTTTAAAATATGAATCCGGCTAAATTGAAAATAAACTGTTTAACCATCATCCAGGCAGGTTATTCTGAACCAATACGAAAGAATTATTCTGTATACTTTAATTACTTTAACCATAACAAAAACGAATAAGTGATTTATACAAAAATATCGCGACAGGGAATATTTTCCTAGCCGCGATATTAAGTTTTGAGCATTTAAATAAGCAAATTAAAATCTAAAATTTACATTGGTATTTTACATTTCACGTTCCCAAAAACGGTGTTGCGCTATTGCTTTTATAAAATCATCGGCTGAAGCATCAATTAAAATTCCGGCGTGACTACCTGTTTTCTCTTTTTGCATTAATTCATCTATTTTCTGCAGCAATTGAGCTCCATCACCTTCCGCAGCTATGGGTTTGCAATGTTTGTAAGCTTCGGTAATAAATTCTGTTATTTTTGGTTCGGCCATTAAAGCTGAAATGCTTTTGCTTCCCGAAGGAATAAATACAGCATCAAACAATACGGAAGCTGCGGTAAGTAAACTTTCATCAACCTTCACCATTTTATCCGCTGCCGTTTGAATGTGTCCATGATGAACCGAAACAATTTTCACCATTGCCCCCTCTTTTTCCAAGGCATTTTGCATTTCACTAATCGAATTATCATCAACGTTATCTGCAGCCAGGACTGCAATTTTACGAGATTTTATTGTATTTTTTACAGTGTTTTCCATGCTCACTGCCGGTGAATCCGGTATTTCGGGATTGGCATCAATAGATTGGTAAGTTTTCGGATCCACATCGGCAGGAAAACTATGGTTTGTTATCTCTCCAGGTTGAGGCATATCAAATCCCAAACCTTCAGCAACCTGCCTGGCCAGTGATTTATTAATTTTTGTTAGCAATGCAACAACTCTTTTTCGTATAGTTTCCTCATTTACTTTTCCCAATTCAAATCGAAATGCATTAACAATATGTTTTTTCTCCACCTCGCTCATGCTATTGAAAAACATTGCCGGCTGGCTAAAATGATCCATAAAACTTTTGCTCCTTGCTCGTATTTTATGTGCGTCAATACGTTCATGATAAGAAACATAACCACCTTCAGAGACTTTAGCCTGATGTGGATGACCACCTCCGGTTGAATTTGGGTTATAACTTGACTGCCCGGGATTAATAGTTTGCCTCATGTAACCATCGCGTTGGTTGTTGTGTATTGGTGCGATTGAACGGTTGATGGGAATTTCGTGAAAATTTGGACCACCGAGCCTTATCAGTTGCGTGTCGGTATAAGAAAATAAACGGCCTTGTAAAAGTGGATCGTTTGAAAAATCGATACCCGACACCACATGACCCGGATGAAAGGCAACTTGTTCTGTTTCGGCAAAAAAATTGTCGGGGTTTCGGTTTAAAACCATTCGGCCAACAATTTTTACCGGAACAATTTCTTCCGGGATTAATTTGGTGGGGTCGAGTAAATCAAAGTTGAAATTGTGTTCATCCTTTTCATTTACAATTTGCACCCCAAAATCCCACTCTGCAGGCTGACCATTTTCAATGGCATCCCATAAATCGCGACGAAGAAAGTCGGGATCTTTGCCTGATATTTTTTGTGCTTCATCCCATAAAACTGAATGGACTCCTAATACCGGCTTCCAATGAAAACGCACAAATACAGATTCATTTTCACTGTTCACAAAACGAAATGTGTGAATACCAAAACCTTCCATCATTCGGAAACTGCGGGGAATTGCCCTGTCGCTCATCAGCCACATAACGTTATGCAATGTTTCCGGGGTGAGCGAAACAAAATCCCAAAAAGTATCATGTGCCGATGCTGCCTGAGGCATTTCGTTATTGGGTTCGGGTTTAACAGCATGAATCAAATCGGGAAATTTAAGGGCGTCCTGGATAAAAAAAATGGGCATGTTGTTACCCACTAAATCGTAGACTCCTTCTTCTGTATAAAATTTTACTGCAAAACCCCGAACATCACGGGCCAAATCGGTAGATCCGCGGGAACCAGCTACAGTACTGAACCTTGCAAATACGGGAGTGCGGGTTCCGGGTTCCTGAAGAAATTTTGCTTTTGTGAATTGCGACAACGAATCGGTGAGTTCAAAATAACCGTGTGCTGCACTGCCCCGGGCATGAACGATTCTTTCCGGTATTCGTTCGTGGTCGAAATGCGTAATTTTTTCGCGAAAATGAAAATCTTCCATTAAAGTTGGACCCCTGTCCCCGGCCTTTAAAGAATTTTGGTCATCGTTAATGCGCTGGCCCTGATTTGTTGTGATAAACTTTCCGTTGTTATCAACTGTGTTTTTCTGAAGGTCCTGACTTTTTCCATCATTTCCTTGATTTGAGTTTGAATGTTTTTTGGACATCGTGACAATATTTAATTTATTTAATAATTCCTTACGAAAGCAGAAGTTCAATTCATAAACTGTTCTTCCGCCTATTATTGAAGTTATAAACAGGATTAAAAAGACCTAATTGTTGTCGTCTTTCAATGATTCTTTGAATTCATTAAAATTTCTTTTAATGTCCTTTCCGAGTTCTTCCAAATTTTCCCCGGTTTTATTTGTCCATCTTTCAATTTTATCTTTTAATTCAGCGCTTTTTCTTCGAAGTGAATCATTGCGGCTGTTCCAATCATCGTCAATGTCTACGTTGTCTTGTTGAAACCTGTAGTTCATTGTGTCTAAATCTGCATTAAGTCTATCGATTTCAGCATCAAGATTTCTATTAAAATTTGGATCCTTTTCATCCAAACTATCCCATCTTAACCGTATTCTATCCATTTCTTGCCGGTAATGGGAACGAGCATCATTTTGACGGATTTTATACAGATGAATAATTTCAACCGTATCAACCTCAACTTTTTCATCCCTGTTATTGTTTGCAGATTGGTTGCACGATACCATTGTTCCGGCAATAAAAAGGGCCAAAAAGGCTAACTCCATTTTATACGTTTTCATAGTTAAATAATTTATAAGTAAGCTATTAATTAATTATCAATTTACTGGATTGGTAAAATTATGCCAAAACACTTTAAGTGAATTATGGAATTAATAAAATGCAGCACTTGTCCTTTTATATCAGGCGGAAGAATAAGTTGACAATATTTTAATATTGTTTTTGAAACTGACCAATTGGGGATTAAAATACTCATGATGTGGAATTGCTGATACTTGGGTTAGTCCCCAGTTATAAGGAATTCTATGTATTTTTCTGTCAAAGGTTTTTGGAAATATGCGCTTACAAAAGGAAAAATCATAGCCTTTTTTCTGTCATCCCCATTTTCCGAAGCTGAACAAACATAAAATTCAACTGAATTTTTGGCTTTATTAATTTTGCTTATTTGCTTTAAAAATTCAAATCCGTTCATATCGGGCAAATTCAAATCAAAAATAATATAAGCGGGAAAATCCTTCTTCTTTGCGGTTTTTAAAAATATTATTACATCAGTGAAATTATCGTAATGTTTGAAGTACTCCGACAAGTTTTTAGTTTCCAAACCTGAGTGGTAAAAGTCACACAACACTTTGTTATTTTCAATGAAAAAAACTTTTTTATATTTTTTAATAAACCCCATTCAATACTATAATAACTTTAGTATTTTATTATTACACAACAAATAAGAAATTATTTAAAAATAACAAAAAGTTTATCCATTCTGCAGTAACATTTTTTACTATAAAAAAACCCCGTGCAAAACACGAGGCCATAACTTGTAAAAAAAAAACTATCTTGGTGGGTACCTTCTGGAATACGAATCATATCCGTAGTGCGAGTAAACTGAATCTATAAATGTATAATCCGCATCTACCGGCCAGTTATCTGAGTCAAACCCCGGCGCATTTTCAAGCTTTTCTTTGTTAATGTCAATAACAGCACATTCATAACCGTCCAAATTCTCAAATTTGAAAGATTCCAGCGGTATGGCAAATAATTTTTCACCCAAACCCAGAAAACCGCCAAATGACAAAACTGCGTATGCTACACTTCCATTCTCCCAATCAATCATTAAATCTTTTATGTTTCCCACATCTTCATCAGTAAGACTGCGGACTGTTGTGCCCTTTATAGAAGAGGCCGACAATACTTTTGGTGTCATAATCTTTAAATTTTAATTATTTTAATTTCGAATATCGATGTCACCCACACCAAATGCAATGCCAAACCTGTATATCAATGAGTTAAGTACCAATCAAGTAATTTTACCGTAGATTAAAAACCCCAAATGTGTGGAAATAATGCCTCTGCTCAACAATTGAATTTGGATAAACATTGCCTTCTTTCAGATACTTTATTTTTAAATAAATTCTGACATTGAAATCTGAATTGAGATAATCTGATTCAGACATGAACTTTCAAATTCTTTTTTGCCTGGTTTATTGCTTCATCTATCTTCAATACTGTGCTATCAACAAGTTCGCCTGCAAGTTTATAATTAATAGTTTGCAGTGTATTTTCCTCAATAGTTTCAAGGGAAGCTGCAATATTAAACAATTCAAAATATTTAAAAGAAGGTATTGATTTATGTGCCAGCTCCCCAATCACTTTCCAGTTTCCAAAAGCTTTCTCTTTGGTAAAAACTGAAACTATCGTTTCAGCTTTGGAAATAAAATTTTTTATCATTTTTTCAAAAAACAAACGATCTCCGTTGGCAGTCTTTAAAAGTTCGGTTGTGCTAAATACATCTCTTTGTAAAACTTCGGGATTTTTCATTTCAACCATGAGGATATTTTCGTTTTTCGCAGGTTCTTCAATTGCCAGAATGTTGCAAAGTTTGTTGTATAATTCTGCCTCGCGGAAGGGTTTTATTAAATAATCGTCGGACCCCGTTTTGATATAGTTAACCAGATCATTTTTAAAAGCATTTGCTGTAATAACAACAATTGGTGTTTTGTAATTTATAGACTGATTATCCGATCGGGTATGTATAATAACATCCAGGCCATTTTTGTTGGGCATGTGGATGTCAATCAGTGCTATATCGAATTTATTTTTATCCAACATATCTATTGCCTGCTGCCCGTCTTCTGCCAAAGCAAAGTCAACATTCCAATTTTTAAATATATTTTCCGCAAGTATCCGGTTGTGTTCATCATCATCGGCCAACAGAATTTTCTTACCTGTTAATAATCTTACATCTGTGTTTAAATCATAATGAACAGTTTTGGGTGTTATATGCAAAGAGGATTTAGTTTTGTCAAATCGTAATTGCACTTTAAAAGTTGATCCTACTTTAACTTTGCTTGATACATAAATACGGCCGCCCAAAAGTTCCGCCAGGTTTTTGCATATACCCAAACCTAACCCTGCACCGCCCCTGAAACTGGCATTTAGTTTATCACCCTGTTCAAAAACATTGAAAATGTGAGGAATTTTGCTTTTACTTATTCCTATCCCTGTATCCTTTACCTCAAAAATCAAATCCACGTGATTTTTAGATTCTAATTTTACTTTACAAATCAATGCAATTCCGCCTTTATCGGTGTACTTAATTGCATTCACCAATAAATTCATCAAAATCTGTCTCAAACGAAAAGAGTCGCCAATTATAACGTCAGGTAAAGAATCATCGTGTTTCACTTCGAAGGTTAAATTTTTAAGGGATGCCTGCTTTTCGAATGTATCTTTTAATTCTCCAAGCAAATCCAATATCGAAAATGGTGATTTTTCGACATACACCTTCCCCATTCCTAACTTAAACAGATAAACAACTTCTGTAACCAAATAAAGCAGGTGGTCGGAAGCTTTGTTGATTAAATCAATATATTTTTGCTGTTGGGAATTCACTATCGTTTTTTCCAGCTGTTCAGTAAAACCTATAATCGAATTTAAAGGAGTACGTATTTCGTGGCTGATGTTTGCAATAAAAATTGACTTTAACCTGTCGGCATTCAAAGCGTCTTCCCTACTTCTTTTAAGTTGTTCCTCTAAACTTTTGTCACTCGTAATGTTTTGCGCAAATAAAATAGCGCCTACTGTTTCATTATTGTAATTCTTTACTGGTATACCTTTCATATAATATACCTCACCTTTATACCGAATTTCCCCCTCATATTCAATTCCTTGAAGGGCTTTTGCAACACATGGATAAATTAACCGAACTGCTTTTTTTTCTAAAACATTAAAAATCGATCTGCCAATAAACTGAATGTTATGCAATTCAAATCGTTCTTTTTCTTTTCCGGCAGCAAAAAGATAGTTACAATTACTGTCAAACAGATAGATATCAATACCGGGCAGGCTGTCCAACATCAAAGTTTGATAATCCAACAGTTGAGTTGCCAGAATTTCAGAAAAATTAAGTTTGGCCACAAACCTGTCACCATCAGCATTGCCAGATGCCATATCCAACTCCAAAGTACAATTGTTAAACACGTTGATATTTGTTTTAACGCGCAGATTCATACTTTTATTAATTCCTGTTTTAATGGCTTCGGCCAATAATGATTTAAAACGAGGTTGATCGGCTTCTTCAATTATATCGAGCAAACTGAGTTTTTTTTCGTTTGTTTTAATTGAATCGGAAAAGAAATTTTGTGTTCCGGAATAACAAACAATGTGAAAGGACGAATCGAAGATAAAAAGTGCATCATCCCTTATTTCCTGGTTGTCTAAACTGCGGATAACAATCCTGTTGTTTTTGTTACGTTGAAGTTGAATACGACTACTATGAGTTTTTATCCAATTATCGATACCATTTAAAAGGTTTGGATTTTCTTCCTGGTTTGCCAAAAGTTCATCTAAAATACCCGATACTTTTAACAAACATTCGTGTAGCTGGTCGTCGGTCTGGTTATCTTTCATTTGTTATTTAAAGCATTTTAATTTTTTTGAACGACTAGTTTTACCCAAAATTAAAACATATTTTTCAGTTTGTAAATAGTTTACCGGTAATTCAATTGTGCTCAAAAAATTAAATACCCTGAAGTTATTTTACCCAGAGTATTTTTCGCAGTTTCAAACGGCGAATATTTATATGTGAAGAAGAATCGTTAATTGTACTTCTTTCCGTTGGTTAAATTATAACTCAAAAATTGGCTTCTTGCCGACAAGTAATGTGAGTAATGTAAACATATACCACATTAAACTTGCTGCAAGAAACCAAATCACTTTACAAAAGACAACCAATTACTTTGAAGATTTTCCTGAGTCTGTTTTCTTTTTAGTATCGGTTTTCTTGGTGGAATTACCACTGTTTGCCTGTTTGCCGCTTTGGCTGTCTTGACCTCTGCGGTCGTCATCTTTCTTTTCCATTATATAATTGTTTTAATGTTAACAATGTAAATATACATCCATGCCCAGTCCAAAATGTTACATCCAAATGGTTAAAACTTACAATTTTTCACTTTAATAATTTGCTTCTTGTCAATGATTGTCAGAGAATTACGTATTATTTCATTTTCCTGGTTGCCTATCCAAAAGCAAAGAATTATTTAATTTCAGTATTAAATCGAATAATCAGCCTATTACTTTCAATATGGTAATTCCAATTTTTTTCATGTTCAATCCTTTGTAAAACCCACAAAAAGAATTTTGGCAGGCTTACACAATTGACAATTTCAGCATATAAAACAGTAGAAGAAAAAGAGAGCGTGAAATTTCGTCTTTAGAATACAGTTTAGATAACCTGAATTTATTATGTATTTCAAAGCAACTATTTCCTCGCCTTTAAAATAAGTACCACTATGCCTACTATTATCAATACAACAATCAGAATCCCAAAACCCATTCCGGCTTTAAAAATTCCTGTAATTACACTACACGAACTTAATAACAACATAAGGGCAATGACACTCACAACTTTCAAATTTGACTTTTTCATTTTTTAAATTTTTAGTTTTTATAATACATTATTCAGAGACTTAATATAAAATTATCACGGTTCAAACCCGAATTTTGATACTGCCAATTCAGGGCCAGTACATTTTCCAGTTTTTTCTTGAATGCCTGAAAATCAGAAGATTTTTTTATGTAAACATTTGCACCTTCCACAAGCAATTCTTCAATTTCTTTTTCAGTCGCATCTGTCGAGTAAATGGCAATGGCAGCATCTTTTTTCAAATTCCTTAATCGATGCAAGTAGTCGTTTCCGGCATTTCCCGAAACATTTTGGTCCAAAAAAAGAATTTGCAGATATGTAGCATCCGGAGTAGATAGATATTGCAAAAGCTCATCGCCGTTGTTCACTGTTTCCACTTTTGTTTTAATCCTCAAATTTTCCAACGCTATTTTTAATAAATTGCATTCTTCATGGTTGTTGTCCGCTAACAGGATATGTGTAAAACCGTTTTTCATGGTGTTAAATTTCTAATTTTAAATGATTTGTGATAATTCACTTTTACGTTTGGCAGTAAACAGTAAATCAGCGTTTGCACAAGTAATTTAATGTTGTACTTCCCTTTTTTAATGATCCGGCTATGTTTAAAATTGGCTTTCATTTATTAATATATCTTGACTTTAATCTTTTCCACCAAACAAAACTGATTTTCTGTTTTTCAACACCGCGGTTGCTGATTAAATATGCATATGGTTTTAAATCGTCAACATTTCGCATAATTATTTTCATGATTGCGAGGAAGGGGATAATAATTAACATTCCGGCAATCCCCCAAACCAGGTTGGCCAACAAAACCCCAATAATTATGGCCAACGGATTAATATTTATGTTGTTTCCAACAATATTGGGGGTAATCAAATTGTTTTCAAGAAATTGAATGAAGGCGTAAACCAAAAACACTTGAAAAGCCATGCTCGTTGAATCGGGAACGGCAAACACGACATATAATATTGTGATAACATTTCCAAGAATCATTCCCAGGTAGGGGATCAAGTTGAGTACAGCGGTTAAAATTCCAAAAATAATTCCATTTGGCACACCGATAATGTACAAGCCAATTGTGTTCAAAACAGATAAAACGAAGATCACCAAAAGTTGACCGGTAATGTACTTTGTGGCTACATGGGCAATCTCTTTTAAAACTTTGAGAGTTGTGCGCTTGTGCTTCCGGTCTACCAGTTTAAAAATAAAATATGCGGTTTTTGTTCGATAAAATAAAAAAAAGAAAATAAATACAGGTAATATTCCGATTTGAAACAAGATAGTTGTGGTTTTTGCAAATAATCCTCCTATTTTTTCCTGCCAGGACGAAGTTATGTTCGAAGTAGCTTTCTTTATGTTCGATTCAATAGTTTTCCTGTTCAAATCTAACTCGCTTTCAAGGGTGTTCATCAAAGAATCAGTGCGGGTATCGATTTGTTCTTTTAAAAGCTCCACATTTAATGCTGTGTTTGATATTTTTACTGACACCAATAACACTGCACCACCAAATAATAATAATGCAATAAACAATACAATCGCAATTGAAACTCCCCGATGAACGCCCCACCTCTCAATTCTCCATGTTAACGGGTACAGCAAATAAGTTAATAACACACTTACTGCAATGGGTACCAATACCAGTTTGGCTAAAACAAGCATCACAATTACAAGTGACAAGATAAAAAGGGATAAAGCTACTTTCTCCAACGGTATTAGTTTCATAGAATTAATTAAATATAATTTATCGTTTTTAAGAAAGAACTGTGCCAAATGCACTTCAAAGAAATATACTTGATTTTGTGCCTTTTAACTTAGATGTTTTGCGGGTGTTGTTTCCTAACTTGTGGAAAGTGTGGAATAAAATTCCCGCAGGACAACTGTTCAATTCCCCTTTTACCGCATCATTGCGGATGTATGGTTAAGATTTGGCATAATTAATAAAAATGTGTCGAAGCAGACAAACAAAATAGTATTGCAGAGATACTTATAAAGTGAAAGGAATTGAGGAACAAAATACACAGCGTTCCACAATAAAATGGGGATTTTTAATTCATTTTTTAATCTCATTGTTATACTCATTCACTTTTCACAATTGAATAACAATCAGTTGTGATTCATCTTGCCGACATATTTCTTTTGGCACGATTCTGTAATTACTTTATATCAATGATGGTTTTGGAAAACATGAAAGTAAAACCCTGATAAAAAAATTGATACAATGGAAAAAAATAATCAATACACCACGCTGGTACTTGCGCTTGGGGATTTAAGCAAACAAGGCTATACCGGAAATTTTTCTGTAACAGATGAATGTATGTTAGATGATGGAAAAGGAAATTTACATGCTGCGCATGAAGTAAAATTGATGGAATTTCATCGGTTTGAAGGTGAAACCAACCCCGCCGATTCGAGCATTTTGTATGTTGTGAAATTAAAAAACGGACAAAAAGGGACAGTGGTTGACTCGTATGGTGCGCAGGGTTCCGAAGTAACTTCCAATTTCATGAACAGTGTGAAACAGAAACAATTCGATTAAAAAGTTTCGTTTAATCTCCCAAAAAAGAATAATTAAATCGTATAGTTCTTAACTGCAAATATCAAAACCATGAGTGCTAAAAAAGAAGATTGGAACTTCATCAAAGGTAAACTGAAACAGAAATATGCACAATTCTCCGAAGACGATATAATGTTTGAAGAGGGCATTGAGGATGTGATTGAAAAATCAAAGAAATCAAAAAGCAAATCCAATGACAAGCAAAAAAATATCTTCTAAAGGATATTATCTATGACATCGAAAATTTCGCAAGAACTTTAAAAATTGAGACATGAATTACAACAGTTCCACAGCAGATGCCAAACCAGGCGGTAGTTCGTATCGATTTTTTGACAAAAAATATAGTGAATGGAATGTGTTAGACGAAGAAGTTCCTGCTGAAGTAATACTTGAAATTTTTGAAGTTGCGAGAAAAATTACAGGTAGCTATGATTATAAAGAACAGGCCTGGACTGGATTAATGACCCATAGGAAAGATGACAAATTTGACCTGCTTTTAAATTGTTTGGACAATTTTAACAAAACCAGGGTGGAATTAGCGCCCTGTATAGGTGCAATATCAGAAAGGAGACGGTACAACAAAAAAGGTGTAGAAAAGAAACGTAACTTTTACAATACCGAAGTTTTTATTGAATCTGCTGTACAAAAAGCTGAAAATTTAGGTTATCATCTGCAATTGATGTTTGGCTTTTCTGGTAAAATGCTAAAGGAAAAATTTGATGTTCCGGAAGATTACGAACCCAAAATCATTTTTGCAATCGGGAAAAATAATTTCTACAACCCTATGAGCAGAAATGATGATTTGGAAAAGCAAATAAAAAAGGACGCAAACAAAACAATAATAAATACAGATTATGAAAACAATAATTGAGGATGCCATGGTAGCAAGAAAGTTGGATGATTTTGCACAGAAAGGTTACACCGAGAATTTTAAGGTTAATGCCTTTGGAAAACTTGAAGATGCAGCGGGAAAATTATTTAAACCCCAAGATGTTCGCTTGGATGAAATTCAGCGACTGGAAAATACAGGTAACTCTTCGAATTCAGTTGTTTTTTATGCTCTTCAAACAAATACGGGCGCAAAAGGATGTTTGGTTAGTGTTTACACCGCAAATGAATCACGGGAAATTTCAGAATTTATGAATCAGGTAAAATAACCGGATTGCGTAACTCACAGAAGCGCTGAAATTCCTGAGGATCTATATATTTCAGAAATTATAATTAACTAAAAATTAAAAAAATGAGTGCAACAAGCAAAAAAATCAGTGGAAACTGGAATGTCATCAAAGGAAAGTTAAAACAGAAATATGGTGAACTTACTGATGACGATTTAACATATGTAGAGGGACAAGAAGATGAGCTTTACGGCAGAATCGAAAAAAGAACTGGTAGAGCTCAATCGGAAATAAAAAGGTTCATCGATGATTTGTAAAACTGCTGTTATAATAAAGCAGAGTTAGTTGACATTACTGGATTATTCAGTAAGTTTTAAAGTATAAAGTAAAAAATCATGGAAATTTTAAAAGGAAAAAGAATTGCAATTTTGGCCACAAGCGGTTTTGAAGAATCAGAATTGTTTGAACCCAAAAAAGCACTTGAAAAAGCGGGTGCAAATGTATATGTAGTATCACTCGAACCTGGAAAAATAAAGGGTTGGAAAGACGGAAACTGGAGTTCGGAAATTGATGTTGATACGTTGGTTTATGATGTGGGTAAATCGGATTTTGATGCGCTTGTTTTGCCAGGTGGTGTCATTAACCCCGACAAACTCCGACGCAACAACGAATCGGTTCAATTTGTCAGGGATTTCATAAATAGCAAAAAACCTGTTGCTGCAATATGCCACGGTCCTCAAATGTTAATTGAAGCTGATGTTGTTAAGGGAAAAACTTTAACTTCTTTTCACTCCATTAAAACTGATCTTCAAAATGCAGGAGCCAATTGGATCGACCAGAATGTTGTTGTGGATGATGGTTTAATAACTTCCCGTAACCCGGGTGATTTGGCAGCTTTTAGCAAAAAAATAATTGAAGAAATTCAAGAGGGTCAACATTAAAAAAATGTCCGCAACCTGTTTGTTTTAGGTTGCGGGCATTTGTTTTTATTGATGATTTAAAATACGCGGGATATGGCGAGTAAAAACTAAATCTTACAGATAATTAATGAACAAATACCATGACAGCCAGTGACCTACCACCCTCGCTGCATTACACCAGCGATAGTAATGCGGGTTACCACCGCAAAGTAAAAGGCGAAAAATATATTTACTTTGATGAAAACGGGAAAGAGGTCAAATCAAAAGGCATTTTGAAAAGGATTCACGAACTGGTAATTCCACCACAGTGGCAAAATGTTTGGATTTCCAAAGACAAATACGGTCACATACAAGCAATTGGCCGTGACGCAAAAGGCAGGAAACAATACATATATCATCCACTATGGAAAGAGTATATCACAGATTACAAGTACAGTAACCTTATAAATTTCGCAACAAGTTTGCCTAAAATCCGTCAAAGGGTTGAAGCTGATTTACGAAAACGCTCCTGGACAAAAGAAAAGGTATTGGCTTTGGCAGTCCGGTTAATGGACGAGCTTTATTTGCGGGTGGGCAATAAAAGATATGAAAAAGAAAACCAAACATACGGTCTTACTACATTAAGGAAGAAACATTTAATAGAAGCAAAAAACAGTTTGACACTGAAATACAAAGCAAAAAGCGGAAAATACAGGGAATTGAATGTTCAACACCCATCCTTAAAAAGATTGCTGCGGCAATGTTCTGAACTTCCAGGTTATGAGTTGTTTAAATACAAATCAAAAAATGGCTTTGTACCCATAGATTCACAGGACATTAACAACTATTTGCGCGACGTTTCGTCAGCAAACATAACAGCTAAAACTTTCCGCACCTGGGGTGGAACCGTTTCAGCTGTAGAACTCGCTTCGCAAGCCAAAGAAATATGCACACAAAATCCACGGAGGAAAATGCAGACAGTTTTAATTGGCTTAGTTGCTGCACAATTGAACAATACAATTTCGGTGTGCAGAAAATATTATATACACCCAGTTATTTTAAGCAGTATTGTTGAAGACTATGAAAACTTTAAAAAATCACGAATAAAAGACTCTAAATGGTTGAGCAAAGAAGAAAAAATGGTATTGAAATTACTCAAGCAAAACAAATCGGATTTATAAAATTTACTTTGGAGATTTAATTTGAACTCCTGAAAAAATATCGATATGGAATCAATTTACGAGCAATTCTGGATTTTACTTGATGTATTAATAGCTGCAGTTTTGTGCAGTTTTATTGGTGGCGAACGCGAAAAACTCGACAAACCGGCAGGGCTACGTACTAATATGATAATGGGAAGTATATCATGCTTTTTTGTAGCAATCAGCCCAACGCTTAATAACTATATGGTAGAAAACGTGAATCTGGATCAAATGAGTATGGATGCTGTAAGGATTTTGCAGGCAATTGTTGTTGGTGTAAGTTTTATTGGGGCGGGGGCAATCATCAAATCTGAAAGCAAAGAAAATGTAAAAAATCTCACTACAGCCTCTACCCTGCTTTATTCAGCTGGAATTGGAATGGCCGTTGCTTTGCATGTTTATGTTTTGGCAATCGGTTTAACGCTTCTGATTTTAACAATAAACGCGCTTAATAACATTCGTGATTTCTTTGCACGATTTTTTAAAAAACACTGATTACTTCCACCTCCAACTATTTCTTCTTCTCTTCATCCTGTTGAAAGAAATTAATTGAATCATCAACTTGTTTGCTCAAAGCTTTTATAAAAGCATTCTTAAAAATATTTATAACTGTAGGCAAAACACCCACATCCAAATTATTTAAATCTCCTGAAATTGGTATTTTTGTGGCCAGCTGATCCTTTTTCTGGTTTTCAAATATTTCGGAAACGAAACCCACAACTCCTTCCCAGACTTTATGAAAAAATCCCTCTTTTTCCTTGTCCCAGTCAAGCACTTTCAAATTTTGGATTACCGGTTTCACATAACCCTCTAATTTTCCATTATCAGCAGCCATTTCGGTATAAAGATTGAAAGTACCCCGTTCAACATCAGTTTTCGAATATGCTTTTATAAAATCGTTTAACGCGGTTAAATCAACATGTTCGAATGAAAAATCAAGATCAAAATCCGGTATTTTTTTAAGAACATTCATTTTCATTTCGACATTCAACAATCCACCGCCCAAAGAGTTTCCTGTAACCTTAAGCGTTGATGGCAGTTGTTTGCTTTTGTCCACTACATTCGATAAGTTAGTAGCAACGGCCTGTAAGCTATCAATATAAATATCAATATTTGGCTCTGTTGTAAAATCTTTAAACGAAATTTTCCCGTCAACTATTTCGAATCTGTTTAATTTCATCGGCATTAATTCATCCAATGTTTGAAGCCAATCGGTTTCGGAACCATCCTGACTAACTTTTGCTGATTTTGTTTCGGCAACAGCAAAATTCAGGATTGGTTTTTCCATTATAACTTCTCCCGAAATTGAACCGTGCAACAACGCTTTCCAATGTACCGACAAATCGATTTTGCGCACCTCAACAAAAGGAACCGGTATGCTGTCACCGGTTTTCAGTATTTCAAGTGAATCTATTACATATGCACCCCTAAATAAACGAATATCGACATCTTTAACAGAGCCGGTGTATCCGTCCATGTTTTGTAATGTTTTGTTTACATAGTTTTTGACAAAGTATGGCAAAAATAAACGGGCAACAACAAGTATTACAAAAATCGATAGAACCACGATCCATTTCTTTTTCATTTTAAATTGTTTATTAAAAATTACCTTAACTCAATAAGAAAAACTATTCCCAATTTCCTTATAAGATCACTGCTTGAAATCTGTTGGTATAAGGACCTCACTTATCGACAGTTAAATGAAATTCAATTTAAAAAACCAAAAATGACGTGGAATTTTATGTGTAAAAACTTCTACACTTTATGTAGAAATAAATCATCTTACAACTTGAAATGTTAATCCCTAATATTCAATGAAATAAAATAAAATACTGATTCATACCACATTGATAATTTTCTTGAAATATGGCACTGTTTTTCGATTAAAAATTACAAATGATAAATAACGATGAAAACTAAAAAATTGACCGGAATGGGATCGATTCCGCACAAAAATGGTGTGGCTTTCCGGGTTTGGGCACCAAATGCGCAGAAAATATGTGTTACGGGAACGTTTAATGATTGGGAGGAAGATACATTCGAACTCGACTCAGAAGAAAATGGTTTTTGGTATGGAGATAACAAGAGCGCAAAAATTGGAGATGAATACAAATATGTGATCTGGAACGGGGATATGAAATTGGAAAAAAATGATCCTTACGCTAAAGCATTGACCAGTTCCATTGGGAATACAATCATTGTTGACCCAGCCTTTGAATGGGAAGACTCCGATTACAACATGCCATCCTGGAATGAATTGATAATTTACGAAATCCATGTAGGTACTTTCAATTCGCCTCAGAGAAACATGCCGGGAAACCTTAAATCCTTAACTAAAAAAATGCAATACTTAAAGGATTTGGGTATAAATGCCATAGAATTAATGCCGATCATGGAATTTCCCGGCGATTATTCATGGGGATACAACTCCGGTTACCCATTTTCTGTAGAAAGCAGTTATGGTACACCTTCTGACTTGAAAGTTCTTGTTAATGAGGCGCACAAATACGGAATTGCTGTAATTCTCGATGTTGTGTACAACCATTTGGGACCGGACGATATGGATCTTTGGCAGTTTGATGGCTGGCAAGAAGATGATAGAGGCGGAATTTATTTTTACAACGACTGGCGTGCAGAAACTCCCTGGGGAGATACAAGACCCGATTATGGCAGAAATGAGGTTAAACAGTACCTCCGCGATAATGCATTAATGTGGCTCGAAGATTACCATGTTGATGGACTGCGCATAGATGGAACTTCTTTTATTCGGAATTCAAAAGGCGACAGGGGAAGTACCGAAGAGGAAATTGCCGAAGGATGGTCATTTTTACAATGGATAAATGACGAAATTAACAATCGTTTTCCCTATAAAATTTCTATTGCCGAAGACTTGACGCTAAACCCGTGGCTTTCAAAAGCTACAGGTGAAGGTGGCGCAGGATTTGACACACAATGGGACAACTCCTTTTTGCATGAAATACGTCCGGTTTTAATAACAGATGATGATAACAGCCGCGACATGGAGGTTGTAAAAAGCCAAATTGCAAAGCAAATTGATGGAAACGTTTTTTCACGGGTTATTTATACCGAATCACACGATGATATTTCAAAAGGACAATCGCGCGTGCCTGAGGAAATATGGCCTGGAAATGCCGATCACTGGTTTTCCAGAAAACGCTCAATTCTTGGTGCCGGATTGGTTTTTACCTCAACAGGAATTCCAATGATTTTTCAGGGACAGGAATTTTTGGAAGATCGCAAATTTTATGATAAAAACCCTTTGGACTGGAACCTTGCTGAACAATATTCAGGATTGATTGATTTATACCGCAGTTTAATTGAATTGCGCAGAAATGTACATGGAACAACAAAAGGACTTTCCGGACAAAATACCGAGGTTTACCATGTAAACAACAACGACAAAGTGGTTGCTTTCCACCGTTGGCATGATGGTGGACCAAAGGACAGTACATTAGTAGTGATTAATTTCAAAAACGTAACATATGATGAATATGTAATAGGCGCACCATCACCCGGCGCATGGCAGGTTCGGTTCAATAGCGACTGGAAAGGTTTCGATGAAGAATTTACGGACAGTTACACGGGAGAACTTCATGCCGATGATGGTAACACTGATGGAATGCAGCATTATATCAACATTTCCATCGGACCTTATTCAATTTTGATATTGTCTCAGGATTAAAAATATTGTTAAACTTAAAGATTCAAAATTATGCCTTGGAACAAAAAAGATTATCCGGATTCAATGAAAAACCTCGACAAAAAAGTGCGGGAAAAAGCCATTGAAATTGCCAATGCATTGGTAGAGAAAGAAAAAATGGATGATGGTAGAGCTATTCCAATTGCCATTAGCAAAGCAAGGGAATGGGCTGAAAATCATGAAAAAGAATAAATTATGCGCGCCATTTGGACAGGATCAATAAATTTTGGTTTGATAAATATTCCTGTTAAGTTGTTTTCAGCAGTGCAGGATAGTAGCCTCGATTTGGACATGCTTGACAGCAACGACCATGCTAACATTAAATTTAAACGGGTGAATGAAAATACCGGAAAGGAAGTTGAATATGCCGAAATTGTGAAAGGCTATAAATTAGACGATAACTATGTGATTTTGGAAGATGAAGATTTTCAAGCTGCTGATGCCGAGAAAACCAAAACAATTGATATTGCAAATTTTGTTTTAGAAAGTGAAATCGACAGCATTTATTACGAACATCCCTACTATTTGCAACCCGAAAAATCAGCAGAAAAAGCATATGCGCTACTGCGTGATTCTTTGCAACGTGCAGGAAAAGTTGGCGTTACAACTTTTGTTTTGCGCAACAAAGAATCTCTTGCAATTTTAAAACCTTATAAAAACGTGATCGTTTTAAACAGGATACGTTTTACGCAGGAAATCCGCGATACCGATGAGTTAAAACTTCCTGGTTCTTCAAATTTGAAAGCAAAAGAAATGGAAATGGCAGATAAGCTGATTGAGCAACTTACGGAAAAGTTTGACATTCATGAATATAAGGATAATTACACTGCCAAATTACTGAAAATCATTAAGAATAAAGCTAAAGGTAAAAAAAGTGCACCGCCAAAAATGAAGGTCGTTCACAAACAATCCGATGATTTGATGAGTATGCTCAAAGCCAGTTTGGAAAGTAAAAAACGAAAAACAAGTTGAAATTTACAAAGAGTCAATCTGGCTTATAATCGATTCGATACTGGCTCCTTCTTTCAAAACTGGTTGCCACAAATCACCCATTTTTTCCAATCGGGCAAGGGCATTTTTAATTGTAAAATTTAAGGGCGATAAATTCATATTCACTTCGTTCCAAAGCAATGGCATAGAAACAGTAGCTCCGGGTTTCGGCCTCAAAGCATAAGGTGCGGCAATTGTTTGCCCTTTCCGGTTCTGTAAATAATCAATATATACTTTGTTTTTCCGTTTTTTAGTTGAGCGTTCAATACTTGTGAAATCGGGTAAGCGGGTGTTTACAGTTTTTGCAATATATTGAGCCAAAATTTTAACCGGTTCATAATCATATTTAGCGGCAAGCGGAACATAAATATGCAAACCTGTTGCTCCCGAAGTTTTACAGTAGCATTTTGTATTTATTTCATCGAAAACTTCTTTTACAACAAGTGCAACTTTTACAACATATTCAAATCCAATACCTTCAGGATCCAAATCAATAACAAGCCAATCGGGTCGTTCTGTATTTTTGAATGTCGAATTCCATGGATTTATTTCAATACAACCTAAATTGGCCATGTATATAAGTGTTGCCTTATCATTGCAAATGAGGTAGTCGATCTGTTTTTCGCTTGATTCGGAGTAAATTTGAACAGTTTTTAACCAGGTCGGAATTTTATCAACATCTACATCTTTCTGGTAAAAGCTTTTGCCTTTAATTCCGTTTGGAAACCTGTTCATCGATTGTGGGCGATTTTTTAAATACGGCAAAATAAATTCAGCAATCTCACTGTAATAATTAACTACATCACCTTTTGTATAACCTTTATCGGGAAAGTATATTTTATTTTGATTTGTTAGGTGTAAATTTTTACCGCTAATTTTTACATCATAATTATTTGGAGTTTTTTTCATCTCCACTTTTGAATCATTTGCGCTGTTTTCCATACTGTTATGCTGTATTTCGTCAACTTTTTTGTCATCGCGCAAACCCAAAAAAACAGGATGCCTAAAATATCCATCAGTAGTTCGTTGGGTAAATTTAATTTGCGCAATCAACTCAGGTTTAACCCACATCACTTTCCCTGCAATTTTTGGTTTCTTAGTAAAAGGCGATTTATCGGTTAACAGAGGTTCTAGTTTTACAAACAAATACTTTAAAGTTTCTTCAGTAAAACCTGTTCCACACTTTCCCACAAACACAAGTTCATTATTCTCATATTGTGCCATCAGCAAAGCGCCAAAATAGTTTCTTGAACCTTTTGGGGCAGTAATTCCTGCAATAATAACTTCCTCCTGCATTGTAATTCTTATTTTCAACCATTCGCTGCTCCTTTTCCCTGAACGATAAGGACTAAGTGCTTTCTTTGCCATTATTCCTTCAAGTTTTTTATCGACAGCCAATTGAAAGAAATCTTTGCCGTTTTCTGTTATGTGGTCAGAATAAAATACATTTTCTATAGGATTATTATCCAACAACAATTTCAATAACTCTTTTCGTTCCAGTAAACCTAAGTTTTGAGTATTGTTGCCATCAAGATTTAGTATGTCAAAAACATGATATTTTAAATCACCCGTGCCTGTTATACGGAAATTCTGAAGCAACTGAAAATTAGATTTGCCTGTTTCGTCCTCAATTACCACTTCGCCGTCGAGAACACAATCGTTATCTAATTTTTTTAATGCTGTTGCTATGTTTTTAAAACTTTCAGTAAATGATTGTTCATTGCGGCTAAACAACTCCACGTTTTTATTATTAACTACAGCAATAGTTCGGTAACCATCAAATTTAATTTCAAAAATCCAATCTTTTTCATCGAATGGTTTTTCCGCAGTTTCTGCCAGCATTGGTGAAATAAAACCTGGTGGTGAAGTTGTGTTTTTTACTGATTTGGTTTTTTTTTCAGCACTTTTACTTTTTGATTTTGACCTGGGAAATTTGGCCTGCAAATCTTCCAGCGAAATGTCTGAAATAACCGATTTATTTCTTTTAAGAATATCATCGCCGCTTGAAAATTCATCGGTATGTTTTATTAAAAGCCAGGCATTTTCATCCTTTCCCTTTAACTTCACCAATGAAAAATCGCCTTTCAATTTCTGTCCATGCATTTTAAACCTCAAATGACCTTTTGAGAGTTGTGCAAGCAAAGCTTTTTCAGGATTATTTTTGGTATTTTCAACGGGTTCATAAGTGCCATTGTCCCAAACTATAACATTACCGGCACCATAATTACCTTTCGCAATATTTCCTTCAAAATCTTTGTAATCATATGGGTGGTCTTCAACCATAACAGCAAGTCTTTTGTCATCAGGGTTCATTGACGGCCCCTTGGGAACTGCCCAGCTTTTTAATACACCCTCCATTTCCAATCTAAAATCATAGTGAAGGCGGGTAGCTGCATGTTTCTGCACAACAAAGACAAGTTCCTTTTCTGAACTTCTGCTTACTCCCTTTGGTTCGTTTGTTGAATCAAAGTTTCGCTTTTCCTTGTAATTTTTTAAACTCATTACAAAAATTTAGTAAATCATAGGTGAATTATATGGATCATTCACTGTTCACGATTCTTAAAGTATGCAGACACATGCTTTCAATCCCAGATTAGATAAATCCTTTTTGCCAAGCAATCAACTAAAAAGCCCAAAATTTTTGCGTTGGATGATTTCCGGGTTTAACTTTTTATTGGTTTTTCCAACTCATTTACAGGCTTTGTTTCCAGAGCTGCGGAAAGTCGCTGTTTTTTTAATTCAGCGAATCGTACTCCCATATCGACTTGTTCTTTTTTGTCCAAAATCTTTTCTGCATCCGGAAATAACTCCTCTTCCTCTTCTTTTAAATGGTGGTCGAGAATTTCTTCAAAAACTTTAAATTTAACCATCCAGCGTTCGTTGTCTTTCGGAAAATCTGACAAATCGAGCAATGCCTGGTTTAGAATTAAATGCTCTTCCTGCGATTCAAGAGATTCATCTTTAATCTCTTTTTTAGTGTTTAACTTACTCAGCAGTATGTCTTCTTCCAATTCATGATGAATATCGAGATGCTTTTTAAGATAGATAAACTTGCTGGCATCTTTTTTAATTTCTTTCACCATTTTTCTCATTTCGTTGTGGTGTTCAACCAATTCTTTTGTAATTGTTTTAGTATCCATTTTTATTATTTTAATGATGTTAATGTTCTATCGCAATATTAAAAGAGGAAGGACAAGTAACTGCCCTTCCCAACTAATCCAAAACAAAACCTACAAAATCACAAGTAGCATTCTTAACTATCTTTTTTCAAATCTTCTTTCAATTCGCGGAAATTCTGTTTGATATCATTTCCCAACTCATCAAGATTACTACCCGTTTTGTTAACCCAATTGTCCAAATCATTTTCCAACTCTTTGGCTTTTAAACGTGTGTTATTAATTGTTTCATGGGTTTCAGCACTTACAGTGTTGCCACCTTCATTGAGGTCATCATTAATTTCTTCCATGTTTTCATTAAACTCCTTCAATTCCTTATTCAAATTGTCAGCAAAATCCGCATCATTTTCATCTAAACGGTCCAAACTCTGGCGCAAATCGTCCATTTCATTTTCAGCTTTTTCCACAGCTAACTCATAATCGCGGTTAACATCCGTATTATCCATTTGTGTGTCATACGCTTGTTCTGTTGATCCATTATTTCTTGTTGTTTTATTGCATGATACTGTTATACCTGCAACGAATAAAATCATAATTGTCAATGTGATAATGTTTTTCCTTTTCATCTTTTTAAATTCTAATTAAACTTATATAATGTCAGTTTACTTGCCATAGAAAATAATGCCAAAAAAAATGAAGTAATGAATGGTCTTCTGTATGCCCCATAAAAACTGGCAATACAACAAAAACAAAAAAGATCTGAAAAATTTCAGATCTTTTAATTATTTATTTTCAATGGGGACATAAATACACAAAGTGTGGAAAAGGCTTAACTTATATTTCTTCCTTAATTAGGTATTCAAGAAATTTGATTTCCAAGGGTTTTTCCATAACTGCACTTACAAATGGATATCTCATTGCTCTCTTCCAATCTGCTTCTCTTTTTGATGTAGTACAAATATATATTTCGACCGAATCACGAATCTTATTTAATTTTTCAAGGACTTCCAGAAACTCAAATCCATCCATTTCAGGCATGAACAAATCGAGCAAAATGTAATCCGGTAATTCATTCTTTTTTACATTTTTTAAATACAAAATACCATCATTTGCATTATCAAAATAAATAAAATATTCATCGAGTAATTTCTTTGCCAATTTTCTGTTGTAGAATTCATTTAAATCTCTGTCATCGTCAATAAAAACTACTTTTTTATATTTTCCCGATTCTAACATGGTAATGTTTTAAGCAGGTGCAAATCAAATAATGTTCCAAAAAGCCGAAAATATTTGAGTTTGTTTAGCTTTTAGAAAATAAAATCAAACAACATAAAATTACATTTCTATGTTGTACAATTTTATTTTATTGTATAAAGTTTTTCTGTCAATGTTTAATATTTTGGCAGCTTTTGATTTGTTAAACCCAACTTCTTGTATAGTCTTTAAAATCAACTGTTTTTCGGTTTCCGATGATGCGTTTTTCAAAATTGACTGCGATGGGGTATTTAAGTTTGACGTCGAACCAAATGCATATTCGGTTTCAGAATAACAAATTTCATTTGGCAGGCAATATTTTTCAACAAATGTGCCTTCCGACATTAAAACCGATCTTTTAACTATGTTTTTCAACTCACGTAAATTCCCAAACCAGGGATAAGTGAGGAATATTTTCTCCACTTCAGGTGATAATCCCACTATATTTTTATTCAATTCTTTATTCGCCATTTTAATAAAGTGATCTGTAAATAATAAAATATCACCTCCACGTTCACGCAATGGCGGCAGATTCAACTTGAATTCGTTTAAACGGTGGTATAAATCTTCTCTAAAACGATTTTCTTTTACACTCGTTTGCAAATCCTCGTTTGATGCTGTAATTACCCTGATATCAATTTTTTGATATTTTGAATCGCCAACTTTTGAAACTACACGCTCCTGAATGCTCCTCAGCAACTTAAGTTGTATTTCATATGTAAGATTACCAATTTCATCCAAAAATAATGTGCCTCCATGTGCTTTTTGAAATACACCTTCCTTGTCGTAAATCGCGCCTGTAAACGAACCCTTTATGTGACCAAAAAGTTCGCTGTTGGCCAGTTCTTTTGGTATAGCACCGCAATCAATGGCAGTAAATGGCTGATTTTTTCTTGGACTGTTTTCATGAATATATCTTGCTATATATTCTTTTCCCGTACCTGTTTCACCTTCTATAATCACTGACATATCTGTTGGGGCTACCCGTTGTGCAAGTGCGAGAATGTTTTTTATCTGACTGCTGTTGCCTGTTACAAATTCACCATTTAAAAATAAATTTTTATTGTCGCTTTTCGGTTCTTCCATTTTTTTCGAAAGCAGTTCTTTCATGAGTACAAGCAGTTCTTCCTGCTGAATAGGTTTTGTAATGTAGTCCGCAGCACCATTTTTAACCAATTTAACCGCCATCCTCACATCTGTGTAAGCTGTCATAATTATAACTATTAATTTGAGCTGCATCGAACGTATTTTCTGTAAAACCTCAAGTCCGTTTCCGTCGGGCAGACGAAAATCACACAGTACCAGATCGAAATTATTGGATTTGAGTAACTCAAAAGCTTTTCTTTGTGATGTTGCGGTTTGGGTTTGATAACTGTTGTTTTGAAGAAATCGGCTTAATAAATCACAAATAAAATTATCATCATCTATAACAAGAATACTCCCTAATGGATTTTTCATACATTTTTGTTTTGAATTTTCATTCAATTTACAAATTTAAATGAACTCAAAAAATTTTTGAATTCAAAGTTGTGATGGATTAGTTCATAATATTTAATATGGTTCCTGAAAATCAAAGCGTTTTACAGGTATTTGTTAAAAGCTAATTGAAATGGGTTTTAGAGAGAAATTAACAGGAATTTAAAGTTGCAGCTTTGATAATCAGGTTTACTTCTTTTTTAGAATATAAATTTTAAAAGAAATGTCCCCAGCTTTTCCAATTGTGGTTTGGGTATGAAGCATGTTCAGCTTCCTGAAAGTTTCGTACAATTATACCCGGAGTAAATGGTTTATTGTGAATGTGCTTTTTAAAGGTTCCCATGTTAATTTTCCTTTTTTTAATATTTATTTTTACAAGAGATATCATGATGGTTATATTTTAAAACTTCTGTAATTGCGTCTAATCTAAGTTTAAACTTGTTTTAATCCAACAAAATTACAGCCAATTCATCTCAAACCATAAACTTCTGAATACCAATAGTTATAAAAATATTCTTTGAGGAAATTTCACCACAACCTGTGGATTTTTTTACGCATGGTTGCATCCTGAAATCTCAAAGTAGCACCAATCTATCCTTTCATACTCCAATACTTCATTCATTTATCACACAAATCAATTCTATCTAAAAACATGGAATGATTTTGCCAATACATTTATAATTAAAAAAATAATCATTATGAAAACAGATGCATTATATTTATTAACTCTAGCAGTAATTGAAGTGTTTAAATATGGAATTCAGGTTGAAAATAATCCCAATCGGTTTGGTTTTTTTAGGTTGAACAAGGCATTAAACAATGCCAGCTTGTCGCCTGTTTCTACAGGTGGTTTAATCACGTTTGTTCACTGTAAACTGGCACTAATGGTAAAAATGATTCAAATACATAGACGTAAAGCAATATGAAAAATTCAAATAAAATTTTAACCGCACTTTTTTTAGTGGTTATTTGTGTCGTTTTGGTTTTGTTAATTGGGTCTTTAGTGCTATCTAAAGTAATCAAAAACAAAATTCAACAGGAGGGAAATAAAGGAGATTTCAAAATTGAGTTGGAAGAATTGAACGTAAATTTGTTAACCAGAAATGCTTCAATTAAAAACATTTCGGTTGATGATTTAATCCGTGGTCATAAAATCAGAATTAAAGCAATTGATATTCATCGGTTTCACCTGCTAAAAGCACTTATTAACAAAACATACAAAGTAAAAAGTATTTTGATTCAGAATCCCCAGGTTACACTTTTGTCCAACAAAACAGATTCAACTGAAGCAGGCCCTACATTTGAAAACAGCGGTAAAATGCCCAAAATAAATGTTGCTGAATTAGAAATTGAAAATGCCGAACTTTCAGTTTTCAAGAAGGATACAATTTCCTCAGACACGATTTTCGAAACCCGTTTCAATTTAGAAATAAATTCCATTTCAAGTTATGACTCTACGTTGCAATTCACATCAAAATGGGGGAATTTTGAGCATTTAAAGTTACAAATAGCAAACACATTTTATAGATTCCCCAATCATTTGTACCATTTAGAAACAGCAGATATAGTTTACGATTCAAGAGAAAGAAAAATAAATATTGATTCGCTGGCACTTAAGTCGGAATATTCAAAATATGAAATTGCTCACCAAACCGGGGTGGAAACCGACTGGTTGGATTTATCGGTTAATACTTTAATTTTTAACGAGTTAGATTTATATAAACTTTTAACCAACAACACATTTACAGTTTCCAGCATTACAATACCCGAACTATCTATTGTCGTTTTTCGAGATAAACGTCTTCCGTTTCCCCAAAAACCTGATACAAAATTGCCATCCGAAATGATTGCGGATTTACCATTTGGAATCCACATTGATTCATTGCAGATTGAAGATGGTAATGTCGAGTATGAAGAACAAAGAAAAACCTCTGACAAAACAGGTTCCATTACCTTCAACAACCTTAATGCAACAATATATACAATAAGCAACCGTGAGGATATGATAAAAACAGAAACGAAGATTGAAGTATCAGCAAACGTTTTAGATGATGCTCTTTTAAGCGCAAATTTTTATTTTCCGAATAAAAAGTACCCCATAACCTATCGTGCCACAGGTCATTTACAACCAATGCAAATGGCTCCCTTTAATTCGATATTTCGTTCAAGCGCATCAGCTGAAATTACAAGTGGTAGAATAAATCAATTTGCTTTTGATTTTGAGTACAACAATAACAAATCAAACGGAAATCTCAAATTTCAGTATGAAAATTTAAAAGTTACATTGTTGGACCCGAAGGAAAATGATGAAAAAAAAGTGAATTCGCTATTGCTAAATACATTTGTTATTCGTGACGAAAATCCTGACAACAAAAAAAATATGAGAGAAGGTAAAATTGATTTTGAACGCGACAAAAAAAGAGCAATTTTTAATTATTGGTGGAAATCATTGTTAAGCGGTATAAAAGATGTGGTAACCGGATAAATATTGAGAAGTAATGAGGAATTTAATACCCACATACAGAAAATATAACTGTACTCATATCAATCATACACCATATATTCAATGTATTAAATGAAAGTACAGGTTCTGGCATAATTTTTAAGTACCAATAATGTAAAATTTAAAGTTTAAAAAGAACAATCATGGAACAACTTAAAATATTAGGAAACTGGAATATAAAGAAGGGGTTAATAAAAGAAAGATATACATATGTTACCGATGCAGACCTGGATTTTGAAGAAGGGCATGAAGATGAAATGCTGGAGAAACTTTCGCTAAAAACTGGTATGACAAAGCAACAATTGATTGAAGAAATCAATAAAATTTAATGGTGCAGACAATTAAAGCTCACTTTCCTATTGTAAATCAGCACGTAAATGTGGTCACGAAATTCTATTTCGAATTGGCCGGTAATTTTTAATCCGTTAAAAATGTATTTAACAAACCATTAAATTCTTCCGGCTGTTCCAGGGGGCTTAGATGCCCCGCGTTTTCAATTATAAACATATCAGAATCCGGTATCTTTTCATCCATATGCCGTGCAATTTCGGGAGGGGTTAATTTATCATCTGCCCCCACAATTATCAAAACGGGGAGATTTGTGGTTGATAACAACGAGCAATTATCATGTCGTTCTGCAAGTGCCAATAAAGTTTGGAAAATCACTTCCTCGGGTGTTGCCAAAATCATTTCGCGCACCTGGTCAATTGCCCCTCCATTACTAACAAACGAACCTTGCGAAAAAAGCTTCCACAGGCTATCTTCAGCATATTTTGTTTTCCCGTTTTTCTTTATTGATTCGATGGTGTCCATCCTTTTTTGTTTTGCTTCGGCATCATCACCGGCACAATTTGTATCACATAACACCAGCTTACTGAAACGATGCTGAAAATTTTCCATCGCACTTATCGCGATATACCCACCCATTGACAATCCGCACAACACTGCTTTTTCGATATGCAGAGCGTCCATAAGACCGATTAAATCGAATGCAAAAAGCTGTATGGAAAAATGTACATTCCCCTTATCGGAGCTACCAAAACCACGTATATCATAGGCAACCACCCTAAAATCATTTTTAAATGCCTCGATTTGCTTTTCCCACATCCATTTATTAAAAGGGAAACCATGCACAAAAATAATGACCGGTGCATTCTTTTTTCCTTCATCAACATAACTAACATCCAGCCCATTGACTTTTATAATTAATTCTTTTTCAGTGATATTCATATATTTCAATTTATTATATTATTTTTTAATTTGATTTTAACTTCGCTTAATATTGTAGAAATAATTGGTTTTGAAACAATAAATTGTATTTGAGTAAGCAGTAGATTGAGTTCCTGTTGGATCAAACGATCATTTTGGCCATAATCCCAAATTGGAAATACTGATTCTATAAATATTTTATCGAAAGTCAACACCTCAATGAAAATCCTTTCCACTTTATCATCATCCCTTAATACATTTTCGGGGAAGTGATGTAATTTAAACTCAAGCAACTTAAACAAGGATCGCAAACTATCAATTGCCGTACCAGGATCATTTATTCCCGGACTTAGCGCTTTTACAGCCACTTCAGTCAACTGTTTGAAACCATAAAAATAATTGGAGTCAACAGAGTCACTATCCAGTAAATAAACAGTTTCACTCAGTTGCTTAACTATTTCGGCAGAAACCTTTTTGTCGACTTGCATAACTGGCAGCCCTTTCATAATAAAGGTTCCATGGGGGTGCAGTAAGAATACATTACAATCATTTTTTTTGCTGATTTCCAATAAAACCCTTTTGTTGAAACCTGAATAAATACCCGACTTTGGCACTAAAACCGTTTGTCCGTTTTTAAAAGGGTTAATTTTTTTGGTTTCATTTTCCAATGTACAGAATTGCTCCATTGAATGCAAAGTCTCGTGGTAGATGCGCCGGATAATTACGCTGTACTTGACCGATTGCGTTATGTAATGCAAAAAATAGATAAAAAGGAAAATATCGAATACAGTGAGCAAAATCAAGAAATAAGTACTTAATACAGGTATCTGTAATCCAGAATTATTGTCGCGAATGGTGCTGAGCAGGAAAAAGGCATACACCATTGTGCCTACATAAATACCCAGTGTTATCTGCTGAAAACGGCTGCCAATAAGATTATCGAGAATACGGTTACTCATTTGCGAAGCGGTTTGGTTCAGTACAATCATTACCATGGAAAAACTAAAAACCGTTAAAGAAATAATGCCCGCTGCTATGGCAGAAATTATTGAACGCGCAGTTGAAGCATCTTTCAAGCTCAACCAATGCAAATTCGATTTTATCTCCCTGCCGCTTTCTGAAAATTCGAATGTTATACTCAATACAGAAATCAGCAAAAATAACAAACCTATCAAAGCCGGGTAGAAAGCGATGCTGTTCACAACATTGTGATGAAATTTTTTAAGTGCTATTTGAATTTTAATCCACATTATTGCACATTTAGTTAATATTACGCAAACTTACATTTATTAGATTTCAGAATTATCAGCCGTCAATATCAATCATTAAAAACACTGTTGTAATTCCCTTTTTCAAAACTTTGGATCAAATTACAACTCTTCGGTTGTAATTGCTTTACCGGCCACACCAAGATTTGCCAAATGCTTTTCCACTGCTTCCATCATCGGTGGCGGTCCGCACAAGTAAAAATGCTGGCTGAATTCATCGATGTTTGCTTTTAAAAATTCTTCATCGATATAACCATGTGCGTATGCATTGGTTTCTTCTTCTGAGAGAATATTGATAAAATTCATTCCCAATTTTTCTTCAAACTCCTCTTTTAAAATGATGTCATCTTTGGTTTTATTGGCAAAAATAAGTTTGTTGTTTCGAATTCCGTTTTCCAATTCAAGATATCGGAATATGGAAATAAAAGGTGTAACTCCTGCCCCACCTGCGATAAACAACCCTTCGCCATTGTATTCGATTGCACCAAAAATTTCGTGCAATATCAATTCGTTACCGGGTTTAACTTTTAGCAATTCATTTGTCACGCCGTCATGATCCGGATAAGTTTTTACAGTAAATTCCAAATAATTGTCTATGGGCAGAGAAGTAAAGCTAAATGGACGTTTTTTATCTTCCCAACCTTCTTTATTGATTGATAATTCGACAGCCTGTCCCGGTGTAAATGATATTTGCGAGGGTTTTTCTGTTACAATTTGTAAAACATCATGTGTTATTGGTTGTACTGAATTAATTTTTACAACATGCTTTTCCATAGCTCTAATTTTTTAAAGCTTTAAGATAAACATCTTCTACTTTAGTAACATTACATAATTGTTATAAATATTTACATGATTCCCACATAACTGGTTATATATCCATTATAAATTAAGAGGCATTCGCCTCACCGGCATTTTAAGGAAAAAAGAAGGTCAAAAATTGAATGTTCCATCGGCTAAAATTAGAATTACAAATTAAACCATGTTTCTTTCAAAAATCTGTAATCCATCACTTTTCAGTAATGGAAAACCTATTTTTTACACATATGTTAAGGGGGAAATTATTTTTATTCATCAACTGTAAGTAACAAAAACGGTGCGATACCGGTTTGGTAATCTTTCAGAAATGTACCGTTGGAAGAATAGGTTTTTGCCTTTCCATTTCCTGTAACACTTTCGGCTACAAAGCAAAACAAATTGTCGTTGTAATATGAAATACCATTCAATCCGGAAATTTCATCTACAAAATTATTGGCCTCAAAAGATTTTGTAACGATATCGAAAGTTGCAACGGCACCTGGATCGCCCCAATTTGCACCTTCTTTTACCACATAGATTTTTGTGAAATCACTGTTTGCTGTCAAAATGTTTACATACGCAGTACTAACTCCCTTCAATTCATAGGTTGCATCCAGTTTATTTGAAGCTGTATTGATGTAACCAATCCCGGTTTTATCAGAAAAATCGCTGTAGGTGCTAACCAGCGAAACATAGAGGTTTTCGCTTTTATCTTTTACAAAATAAGACGTAACAGCGGGAGTTTCAATGTACGAAAGGGCATCGTTGGCCAAATCTACCACAGCCACACTGTCTTTATAATTCAAGGCAGCATATAACTTATTTTTGGCAATTGCTAAACCTTCGGGACCACCGGGAATGGAGATCTTCTTTTCAACAGCTTTTGTTGTGAGGTTGAATTTTGCAATGTATGACGTTGTTTCATCGGTCCAAATGTCGCCTCCCCAACACGAAACATATAAATAATTGCCAAAACCCACACCGTAACGTGGTTTCACAATATCGGTTGTAATCGCATTTTCAGATTGTTTAAAAGTTTTGCCATCAACCCAGAAAAGCTGGTCAGAGCTGTTACCAAGAAAATATATTGTGCCTTTAAAACTAAAAGCATGCTGAACATTTGAAACCATGGCAACGCCATTTACATTTTCATAAAAGTCGGTTGTAACTTCATCCGTTTCTTTGTTAAACGAAGTTACTGTACTTTTCGCCCCAACATAATCGCCGTAATTAATAATGTAACTTACTGTTGGTTCTGTGGGTTCCGGAATTACTTCATCATCTTTGCATGACAAAAAAACTGATGCTGCCAAAGCAAAAAGCATAAAAATTTTAATCTTGTGTTTCATTTTTTGATTGTATTATAAAATGATTATTTGAAATTGTATGTTAAACTCACCCTGTAATTAATTCCCGGCATTGCATACCCCCAGTTGGCCTGATAATCTGCATCGAAAACGTTATTTATCATCCCGGTTATTTTGAAATTGTTGTTGTTATTGAATTTCAAACTGTATCCGGCGGAGAAATTCAACAGAAAATAAGCATCCAGAATATTTCTGACCTCTTCATCGGTAAATTGGTCGCCCGTGAAATTTCCATCTATTGTAAAGTCGAAATTTTTGTATGTTGAAGTGCTGAATAAATTCCAACTGTGCTTTGGTACGTATTCCAACTGGCGGAAAAGTGCGTTTGTGTTGCTCATCGATTCAACACGCCTCGTTGATGTATATGTGTAATTTATACCCGAAACTGTTTCCAATATCCAATATTTGAAATTGACGTCTGTCATGATTTCAAAACCCTTGCTTTCAACATTTTGTACATTTTGTGCATACCAAAACGAACCGCCATTTTTCCAGAGAATCCAGTCGTCAATGTTCATGTAAAAGGCATTGATTTTAATATTCCCCGAAAAATCTTCTTCGCAGTAGCTGAATTTTGTACCAAGTTCGTAGTTTAGTCCTTTTTCGGGTTTTAAATCAGGGTTTCCGCCGGGAATCCAAAACCTGTCGTTAAATGTCGGCACCCGATAACTTTTTGCTATGTTCCCGCTAATATTCAATACATATTTTTCTTCTGATAGAGCAAGAAAATTCACGCCAATTGCCGGTGTAAAAGGCACTTTATAATTGGAAACAAAACCTTGCCGCAAATTTATAGAGGCAGTTATTTTATTGAATAAACGGTGATAATATGAAGCGTAAAAATCCACTCTGTCTTCATATTCCAGATCACTTGAATAAGTATAAACCTCAGGATAATTGCGGGTTGCTTTTGCGCCAACTTTGTAGCTTGCATTTTTCGAGTAATCGTGCTCTGCAAACGCTTCGCCTATAAAACTGTGGGTTTTAATACTGTCGGTAGAATTGCTGTTAAAAATAGAATTGTCAAAAACATATCCACCACTTATTTGAAATTGGAATGGATTTTTTTGATTTTTATATTCAGCCCAAATTCTTATGTGTTGGTCGTGATAGGTTTCCTTAAAATCAGGTTGCGATAAATTGGTTTGCATGTTTTGTTGGTTCAGTCTTTCATCATTTTCCAACCAGGCATGAAAAACAAAAAATTCGTTTTCGGCAAACCTGTAGTTAAATTCCTGAAGTAAACCCATGTTTGCGATATTGGCGTTGTGTTGCGTATCTTCAATTTCAAAAACCTTGTTTTCAAAATCCCGGTAATTGGGATTGGTAAAACTGAAATCGTTAGTTTTGAAATAAAAATATGCCCGGGATACCGACTCGAAACTTCCGTTTCCCAGAAATAATTTTGTGCCATAAAGCTGCTCTCCAAACGAGCCATGCGCAATCCGTGCTTCAGCATTAAATCCTTCAGTCCAGTTATTTTTTAATCCGAGGTGTATTGCACCACCAATATTTCCTGACCCGTTTACCGAACTTGAACTGCCAAACTGAATGCCAACTTCATCAAATAAATAAATAGGAACAACGCTCATGTTTGACTGACCAAGAGTCAACGAATTTATGTCAATCCCGCCAAAGTTTACGCTGGTGTGGCTGGGTGCAGTTCCGCGGATACGAATGGTTGAAAGACCTCCCGCATCCGTTTTTAATGAAATGGGTAATGTTCTCGAAAGCAGTTGTTCAAGATTACCATCCTGCGCTAATTTGAACTGAAAATCTGGTATTTTTTCGATTTTGGCACCCGACTGGTATTTTTTCAGTTTCCCATAACTGACAATTTCTTCGAGTTGAATTGTGTCGAGTAATGAAACCTGTTTCTGTGCCACAGCAAATGATACAAACACAAACATTAAAAATCCTAAAAAAACAAACCTCCTCATCAATTTTACTTTAAGGAGCTTTAGATAATAGGTGAAAAATATTGGAAATATTTCCCAAGCTTTTTATCCCGAAGCTTAAATTAATTTTAATGAATTTATGGCAGGTCTTCTGACTTATCCCTGTTGATGATGCCTTCCCAGTCCCGGTTTATTGGAAAAAGTGGCTTTTGTAGTTCAGCAACACAATTGTAAAAAATTACAATTAGGACTTACAGCTGCGGGTACAGCTCACGATTTTCACGTGATTCCCTTTTTAATCCCGTTCATGAAAAATGAACTTTTGAACCTAAATTCAGCAGCAAAGATAGGGAGTTTTTTGAAAGGCAGTTTTAAATTGTTGATAGATTTTGGGAATTGTTGAAAAGGAAGAAGGTCGGGAGACGGAAGTCGGAAGTCGGCAGCCGGGGAAGGCAGTTTTAAAAAAAGGAGTAAAAGTTATTATATTTTTAATCCGCATATTCCAGTGAATCGGAATTCGTTGCACCCGAAAATAAAATCAAATCTTTTTCATCGTTTTTTCCGAAACCAAAAAAACAACAGGTTTGCCTGAAACAGGATTTGTACGGGTAATTACAACTGTATCGTAAACAGCTTCAATATCTTTATAATTCAGCACTTCGTGCGGAGTACCTTTTTTGCGAATGGTGCCTTTTTGCATCATAATCAGCGAGTCGCAATATTCCCCGGCAAGGTTCAGGTCGTGGATAATCATTAAAACTGTAAGACCGAGCGTTTCACTTAACCGACGGATAAGATTTAGAATTTGCACCTGGTGCGTAATATCCAGGTGAGAAGTGGGTTCGTCAAGCAACAATAATTGTGGTTCTTGTGCCAGTGCACGGGCGATTCCAGCTAATTGTTGTTCGCCACCGCTGAGTGAATTCATGTTTTTATCACGGAATTTTGAAATTCCCGTTAACTGAATATATTTTTCAGCAATTGTAAAATCTTCGGCGGTTTCAAAAAACTGGAAATGTTTTCGATATGGCATGCGACCCATTAAAACATATTCTTCCACTGTCATATTCCCCACTTCAATGTTTTGAGTAACCACAGCAATGTTTTGGGCTTTTTCGCGCAAATTCATTTTCTGAATATGCCGGCCATTTAATGTCGAACTGCCTGACATGGTTGGGAGTTCACCTGAAATACCTTTAAAAAGCGTGGTTTTTCCTGAGCCATTCGGCCCAATAATTCCCACAAACTGACCTTTTTCAATTTCAAAACAGATGTTATCCAAAACAAATCTGCCGGGATATCCGCATGAAAAATTTTTTATCTGGAAAAACTGGTTCATTCTTTTTTGATTGCTGACGTATCCAAACTTTTCACCTTAGTTCAATTTAAAGTTTGATTTTGAACGGCTTAAAATTACAATAAATACAAGTCCTCCAACAAAACCTGTAATAACCCCGATTGGTAATTCGTTGGGCGAAATAATAGTTCGGGCAACCGTATCAGAAAGAATCAGAAAAATTGCGCCGCCCAAAAATGAGCTGCCAATAATAATCCTGTAATCGTTTCCGATAATCAACCTGATTAAATGTGGGATGACCAGACCCACAAAACCAATTACACCGGCCACGGAAACCGCAACTCCTGTTAATAACGATGCTACGAAAAACAGTAATTTAACTGTAACATTTGTATTGATTCCCAAATGTTTGGCTTTCACTTCGCCCAAACGCAGCGCATTGAGCGGCTGTGCAAAAAAATAAGTTAAAACCAGTCCTGAAATGGCCGAATAAAATGCAACTTTTATGAGCATTACATTTGATTCGTCAAGCGAACCCATCACCCAAAAAATGATATTTTGAATGTTATCGGCTGAAGTAATCGACATCAAAAACATCATGCCGGAAGATGCCACAAAACTGACCATTACACCAACCAGCAACATACTGTTAATACTTAATCCTTCTTTGCGAATACTTAAAAAATAGACAAAAAATAATGTGATAATTGCACCTGAGAAACCAAAAACCGGAAGTATTACAAAACTGGCAGTGTAGAATCCAAAAACAACAGCAATTGAAATCCCCAAAGCTGCACCGCCCGAAATTCCCAGCGTGTATGGCTCAACCAGCGGGTTGCGGTATATGCCCTGCAAAATGGCACCCGACAAGCTCAAGGCACCGCCAACTGAAATGGCCAAAATTAATCGGGGAAACCTTATTTTTGAAAGCACAGTATATTCCAAACTATCTTTATTCGCAAGTATATCGGGAAGTTGCCATAACGAAATTTTTACTTCGCCCGATGAAAGAGAAATAACAATGGATACGATCAGTAGTAAAATAAGGGCCGACAGAAACAAAATCCAGTGTATATATTTTTTCTGCATCTCCGGTTTATTGATTTACAAATTTCACAACTTCGGTAAATGCCTTCACAAAGCTTTCCGGCGTAGGACTGCATGATGTTTCTGAATCAATCAGAAAAATCTTGTTGTTTTTTGCTGCTTTTAAACCTGAGTAACTCTTCCAGATTTTTTGCTCTTCTATACCAAAACCACCCATTGTTGCAACAATTATCACATCAGGATTTTTCATCAAAATACTTTCCCGTGTAAGCGAACCTTTTGTCAATCCGTTTGCAATGTTTTCGCCATTACAAAACAAAATAAAGTCGTTCATAAACGTATTTTCAAGAACCGTAAAAATTGGATTTGCGCCCAATTGAAAAAATATTTTTTGTTTTTTTTGATTTTTAGCCACAACATTTCTCAGGCTATCCACTGTATGTTTTGATTTTTGAATAATAACTTTGGCTGCGTTTTCAACCCCAAGTAGTTTGGAAATTTCCATTGTTTGACTACAAATTTCATTGAAGTTTTTTGGTGTTGGTATTAGTTCCACTTTTATTCCAAGTCTTGTCATGGTGGCAATGTCCTGTGGTTTTGTCAACATCATAGCCAGCACCAAATCGGGTTTTAACATCAGTACTTTCTCTATATTAATGTCGATGGTTGAACCAACCTGTTCTTTGCCATCGTTAACCGCCGGTGTACAATAACTTGTGCAACCCACCAGCTTATCCTGTGCTCCAAGCAAATAAATATTTTCGGTAATGGAAGGCGCCAGCGAAATAACCCGTTGTGCAGGTTGGGAAAAACCAACAGCGGAAAATAAAATCAAAACACCGGCAAGCATAAACTGAACATTTATAGCTTGATGTTTACAACAGTTTTTTGTAATGCGAAATAAATTCATTCAAAATAAATATTACAGGAAAAATTGAAGAAATCATATGGCTGATTCCCCAAACTTTATTCCCGAAGTTTGTTAACCTAAAATTTTGCTGGCAGGTTTTCTGACTCGTCTTTCATTTGTTGCCTTCCCAATCCCGTTTAAACGAAAAAAGTGGCGTGCGTAACAAACATTTTACAGACTTACAGCTGCGGGCACAGTACAGGTTTTGCACCTGATTCCCTTTAAGCGAATTCGCAACCAACAGCGGCAAAGGTAAAGGATAAATTGGGATTTTAAAGATAGGTTGACGGGAAAAGTGTAAAGGCAGAGTTGGTTGGGGAAAATTCATTTTAAAACTTATAAATTTTTTTGGTTGCTCTATTGTTAATCTATTTGAATACAATTTTCCAAATGACTCTAAAGTAACCGCTAGCTTGTTTTTTGAGGGCTTTATGGCTGGTCAAAACCGTCAAAATTCAAATTTATTCTGAGTAGTTTTAGCTAAAATGTATTACGATCCTGCCAGTGGTGTCCCGAAAATTCCCACAGCAAGCTCAGCCCAAATAAGAAGAAATGCAACAATAATTGATAAACAAATCGCAATTCGGTATTTCAATTTTTGCACTTTTCGCAATACAATTTCGCCTGAAATTCCAGCTATTAGCAACAGGACACCCATAATAACAAAATCAAATAGTCCCCAATTGACTTCGTTGGTAAATTGCATTGCTACATAAGGAATGAATAATAAAACTGCGATAATTGACAGCATAATAATTAGTCTTTTGTTTTTCATGATTTTAAGAATTTTATGATTATTTAATTGATAAGTTAAAATATATATCTATCTGAAACTTTGTCCATGCTTATTGAAATGCCTATGATTCCGATAATTAAATTGAACCATGATGAGTGATTCATCATAACTTTAATTGGTTCAAGATATGGTAAATTTTTTTCTTTCATTTAAAAGTACTTTGAAATACAAAGTAAAATAGAAAAATTTTGATTTGCAATTAATTTTCAAATAATTTTCAGAATTGTCAATAAGGTGCTTCGGTAATTAAGAAGTCAAAGCTGTTTTTAGGATGTTTGCCAGCATAATATGTCGACCAGCATTCGGGTTTTATTTTCTACCAAAGCAATTATCTTCAAACCCCTCCCACTTTATGCGAGGCTAATTCCTTTTAAAATTGCGAATTCAAATAGTTTGAAAAGGCGCGAAAATGCTTTGAAATTATTTGGATGCCGAAATAAAAATGGAAACTTTTTCTTTCCTGCATTAACACATTGCTGATTCAGATTTTACATTCTCTCCGGATACTCAACATCCACCAGAAACAAGCCTTTTGCAGGGGCGGAAGCGCCGGCAGCACCGCGATCTTTGGCTTCAATTATCTTTCTAAAATCATTGAGTGAGAGTTTGCCTTTGCCAACTTCGAGTAAAGTACCTACTATTGCACGAACCATGTTCCTTAAAAAGCGATCGGCTTTTATGGTAAAAATGAGTTGTGTATTTTTTATTTCCCAATTGGCCCAATGTATTTTGCAAATGTTTGTTTTGACATCGGTGTGCAAACGGCTGAAACTTGTGAAATCTTCATATTCTGTCAAAATATATACTGCCTCATTCATTTTTGCAATGTCCAACGGCAACAAATATTTAAAACTTGTATCCGTTTTAAATGGATTTTTTTGTGTTGAAATGTAATATTTGTAAGTGCGAGAAATGGCGCTGAACCGCGCATGCATATCATTTGCCACCGGCCATATTTTCTGGAATGCGATATCGTAGGGTAAAAAACTGTTTAATTTGTAAAGCAGGTTTTCTGGTTCCTGAATTTCATTTAACAAATCGAAATGAAGCACAAAAAATGCAGCGTGCACACCAGTATCGGTTCGGCCAGCGCCCACAACCTCAACTTTTTCGCGCAAAACAGTCGACAAAGTTTTTTCAACAATCTCCTGCACTGAAACTGCGTTGGGCTGAATCTGCCAACCATGGTAATTTGTTCCTTTGTAGCTGATTTGTAAAAAATAACGTTTCAAATTTTAATATTTTCATTGTCCAACAACTACCCAATCTTTTTCAAGTTCCGTGGGAGGATTTCCAATATTTTGCAAGCCATTTCCCTGAACCGTTTCAACCGACCCAGCCTGCATTTCACCTCCTTCGCGCGGGTTAAACCATTTAATGTAATATGTTTTGTCGCCGGTTAAATTAATTTTTGCATTTTGAGATCCTGCAGGTAAATAGGTAATAAAAATTTCACCGGACTTTTCAAGACAATACGCTCCTTTGATATTTACGAGCTCATCATTGCAATTCATTTCTTCCAAAGGAAATTGCTGAATAAATCGTGTTGCAATGTTCGATTGCTTCCACCAGTTATCCCGGCTTCGGAAATCCTCGAGTGTAAGATCGGTGTGAGGATAACGATAGCCAAAGTACCATTCAACTCCGGCCCCACCGGCCAGTAAAGTCCCCCAAAGACAATCCTGCCGTATTGTATCGTGTTGTGCATCATGTGAGTCAGGCATTACACCTTTCCATGCCGGACCAATTTCATCGAGGTTTACGAGCCAGCGTAATCCTGATTTTTCTGATTCGTCAACCCATTTTTTAACCCTCTCGTGTACCCGCGCCGGGTTTCCAATTTGCAATGAAGGGCCATCTAAATTTTCAAAACCCAACATCGGATTTAGGTATTCATCCTGGTGACTGTCATTTGAATGGGTGTGCAAAACCACAATCGATGGATATGAATTCACCTGTTTCAAAAAATTCATCATATCTTTTTTCTGTGCATCGGTTTGCCCTATGGGAGACCAATCGGCCGGTCCATTTTCTTCGCCAATATTCCATGAAACAGCAAGGTGATGCCCAAAACGAGCAACCAACTCACGCAAATACAATTTACGTTGCACATCCGTATAACCATTGTCAAGCAAGCATTCGTTTTCAGTTTCCTGTAAAACAAAATGGTTCATCATACCCAACTTCTCCATGTGGTCGAAAACAACTTCCCATTGGTCAAGTTTACTGCAATCAAAACGATATCGCTCGTTATGACCGGTATAAGGCCATACATCTTTTCCATCGCCCAAAATGTTCATTGTTAGCATATAAACAGAATTTACCCCAGCCGATTGTAAATAGTTCAACGCACCAATCATTCCTTTACCTTTGCCGTTTTGCCATGTCGGGTCGCCAACTTTCCAGTCGGTTATATGTGGTTCATACGTATGCAGGTTTTTCTTTGGGTCGGCTTCACCCTCCCGTACTTCTGTTTTCAGACTGAAACGTGAAGTTTGATCAAAATCAGCAAAAGCCAGAAAGTTTTCAGGGCTGTCGGCACCGTTTTTTATCCATATTTCATTTGAATCCTGAATTTTGAAATACCCTTTCCCACCATTCACAATTCTTCCTTTAGCACGAAAATCGTTGCCAGTTTTGTCAGACGCTGCAACTTCAAAACTTCCTTCAATTCCATCTCCATCAACAGGTTCTCCAATATTTTCACCTTCTTTTACAACAACATCCTTTCCGCTTAAGAATGAAATGCTGTAATTCCATGTTCCGATTTTATCGGGTCGAAAATGGATTTTCCAAATATTTCCGGCATCGGCTGAAGTTTCGGCAGCAAGACCATCGGCAGCATAAAATCCAGGAACGGTATATGATTTTGTTCCATTGGTAAACGTTGCTTCCAGTTTGTAATCCAAAAAAGGGTTTTCCTTCGCCCATTCCGAAGTCTCCGGACCATTAATTATGAAAGTGATTTTGTGCCATTGTTGAAGTTCCCCTTCAATTTGGATAGCTTTTTTTTCTTTTGTCTGACAAGCAATAAGGATTAAAATTGATAAAAAAAAGGTTAGGTTTTTCATGGTTAAAATTTAATTGGTTGCTAGTGGTGGTGTCAGGAATATCGCACAATGACAAGGCTTGCAGCTGACAAGTCTTCAACTATTCAGTTTTAGTAATCCTGTCAATTGGTGTCAATTCAAGTTTCCTGAATTCAACTTCTGAACCTTCGGCCTGAACCGCAATTTGTCCTTTTGAAGCGGTACAGTTATAACCAAAATTAACAAGATCATCATTTACCCAAACTTTTATTGAATCGGCGAAACATTCAACCACCATTTTATTCCATTCGCCAACAGGATTTTCCGAACCATCCGTAAGATTCAGTATATGACGTTCTTTGCCTTCAGTGCCACCCCAGTTTTCTTTTGGTCCGCGTCGGGCTTCCATGTCGGGTACTGTAATTTCTTCAACTATACACCAAAAGTCACCAGCATTTTCGTGCATCATTTGTACTTCAATAGATTTTGGGAACATCTGGTACAAAGCCCTGGGTTTTGAAGCGTGAACAAGCAATCCACAATTTCCGGGTATTCCGGCAAAACGATATTCGGCTAAAATCCGGTAGTTTTGGTAAACCGAATCGGTAATTAAATGCCCCCCCGGAGTTCCCAGACTAACCAACATCGAATCTCGCACAATGAACGGATTAATTGTGTCGGGGTTGTCGTCCATCGCCGGAACATCCACATGCCAACCTGTTAAATCGACCCCGTTAAACAATGAAACTGTTTTTGGAGCAGAAGGAGCAACATTGCAGGAATTAGCAATAAAAATCAGTAAAATAAAAAATAACAGGTTTTTCATTTTCAAATTGTTTTAGTTGATATTAAAGCCAAATTTATTGATTGTTATTGAATATCCAATTGTTGTTTTGCCCATTTAATATATTGTTCCCAATCAAAATCGGTTACATCATGCACTCCGGTGCGGATATGATAGGCAACAGTATTTTGTACAGGTTGGTTAACCTGTGGCATTTCAATGGACTCAATCCCTCTTTTTCCATATAAATGATAAACCGGGGTTGCATAGAAAGCGCTCAGGAATTCTCCGTGCGGATCTGCCCATTTATCATCTTCAGCACTGGCAACATACAACGGGCGCGGGGCAATTAGAGCCAATAATTCATGTTGATCTACAGGCATTATATCTTCCTTATTGCTGAAATTGTGAAAATTTTTACAAAACCAATAAGGAAAACTGTTATTGATTCGCCAAATTGTTTCGCCAAACTTGCGTTTTGAAAGCGCTGCACCACCACAACCCGAATCGTTTGAGATAACTGCAGCAAAACGTTTGTCTGTCGCACCTGCCCAAAGCGAGGTTTTTCCCAACCGCGAATGCCCAAAAACAATAACTTTCGAAGCATCCACATCAGCATCTTTTTCAAAATAATCCATTGCGCGACTTAATCCCCAGCTCCAGGCTGCAATACTTCCCCACTCGTTATCAGCGGGTTGCTTTTGTCCATCCTTATAGAATAATGCTTGTACTCCATCTGAAAAATCATCTTTATCGGGGTCAACTTCACCATAATAAATAGTGGCCAAACCAATGCCGGCATCCAACATTTTTTCAATTGCCCAACGGTTATTTCGGACACCGCGCGATTGCTCAGTTAGCTGGTTGTATGCAATTCCAAAAGATGCATTGTTGGCAACCCATGCATCCGATATTATAATATTCGGATCAGTAGAAACCGTGTGATTGCCGTAAAAATTATAACCAATAAAGATTGGTGCTTTCGCCACAGTTTTAGGCAAATACATTAGGATTGTAAAATCAATATTTTTGCCATTTTTCTCAAAACTTAGTTCAACCTGCTTCCTTTTTGCTTTGCCGTTTAAAGCATTATCACTCTCTTCAACTACTTCAAAAGATGAAATTTTCAGATTGCCCGGCACTTCGCCAAACATATTTTGAGTAAAATATTCTATCAATTCGGGGCGTCGTTTTTTCTCCCATTCTTTCACATTTTTAACTTTTTTAAGATTGAATGTGATTAATGGATCAGGTACTACAAATTGAGGTACTTTACTTTCGTCGTAATTGGGTTCGAATTGTTGCGCGAAAACCAGTTGGGTGAAAAGGAAGGGGATGAAGAGAAAGATAATTTTTTTCATGTTATTATTGTTTTTTAGTCCTTTTATACGGATGTCACAGTTATTATTTTTTATCCTGGTTTCTATTTTTTTACTATCTGTATCCAAAGATATTATTTCCCAGAAAGCATGAAAATTATTTTTTCAATATACAAAACTACTTCCTCCCAGAAATTCGCGGAGGAGCGAAGTTGGCGGGATTTCGCTATCATCAATTTGTTTAAACCATGACAAAAATTTTAATAAACGGTTTGCTTCAACGTATTCCCCGCAATTTTCCGGTACATTTTTCAAAATGGGTTCTGCATATTTTTTAAGTACTGCAAGTTCGTATAAAGTTGCAGAGTTGAACATCACATCGGCATTTTCCTGGTAGGGAAATATGTTTTTCTCTTCGCCACGACGCACGGAAGGCCAGCGTTTTAATGTTTCACTTGCGGAATATCCCCTGTATTTACTGTCGCGGATTATTCTACGGAGCAAACGATTGTCTGCAGTTGAAATGTGTGTGTGCTCATCAAAAGAAATTTGTGTGAGGGCGGAAATAAAGATATTGAAGGTATATTTTTTGTCAATTTTTGTCAGTAATCCGGGATTCATTCCATGTATTCCTTCAACAACAAGTATATCTGCGGGTAATAGTTTTAATTTTCTTCCACTTGCAGTGCGTCGGCCCAATTGAAAATCAAACCCCGGCAATTCAATTTCCCTCCCATCCAAAAGCTCCAGCAAATGTTTGTTAAAATATTCAATGTCAATAGCGTCTATCGATTCAAAATCATATTCTCCAAATTCATCGATGGGTGTTTTTTCACGATCAACAAAATAATCGTCAAGCGAAATCAGATATGGACGCATTCCATTTACCGAAAGTTGTACACCTAAACGTTTGCTAAAAGTGGTTTTCCCCGATGCCGACGGTCCTGAAACCAATACCACTTTTAAATCGCCGTCCAGTTTATAAATCATATTGGCAATTTCAGCGATTTTTTTCTCGTGCAGTGCTTCAGAAATTTTTATAACATCACCACTATGCTTATGGATTGTAAAATTATTGAGGTTTCCGATTGTCGAAACGTTTAATATTTCGGCCCAGTCTTTTTGTTCCTGAAAAATGCCGAACAGTTTTTTTCGTTCAACCAGCTTATGCAATTTATCAATGTTCTTTAGTTTTGGCACTTGCAGCAACAGGCCATCAAAATAAGATATCAATCCAAAATTTAAAATATATCCGGTTGAAGGTAACAGATGTCCATAAAAATAGTTGGTAAAATTCTTCAAAAAGTACAAGCTTGAAAACAAATTTCCCTGCTGTTCGAATAACTGCGCTTTTGCCACAAGCCCCTGATTGCGCAACAACTCCACAACTTCAGTAGTTTGCATTCGTTTCTTAACAAATGGGATATCCTGATTAATTAAGGATTTCATTTCCTGAACGATGGTAAAAATATCAGAGTCAGTAATATTTCTGCCCAAACCGTTCAATTCAAAAAAATAACCGTTGGAAATCCCATTTTGAATTGTTAAGGTAACTTCAGGAAAAGTTTCTTTTACAGCCGCATAAAACACGAAAATCAGACTTCTAATATAAAGGCGTCTTCCATCGGGATGGGTAACATCAAAAAATTCAATGCGTTTGGGTTTGACCAAACAAAAAGAAAGTTCCCTGACCTGGTTGTTGACAATTGCACCACAAACCATGTTTTCAAGTTTGATATCAAGATCTTTACTGATTTCCAGCAAGGAAGTCCCCAGTGGATATTCACGTTTTGAGTTTGTATTTTTGCAGAAAATTTCGATTTGTTTCATATTCAATTATGTAGGAATATAATATTTCGTGGCGAAAGGAAAAGCACGCAGTTAACACAACCCCTTCTAATTTTATTCCTTTACTGTTGTTATTGGTTTAAATTTCAAATTCTCATATTAAATATTTGCTTTTTTGCAGAAAAGTAAAAGTATTAAAAAATATGCGAAAGAGGTAGAAGTATGTGATTGGACTTTGTATGGATAATTTTCAGGATTCCAAAGCCAATGTTTTAAAAAACCCCGGAGTTGAAAAAATTAACTTTGCAATTCATCCATTTAACTCTTCTTTCAGGAACCTGGCAGTAAAGGATTTTTTGTTTTTGATGATTTCTTCCGGTGTTCCGGCACACAAAATTTCGCCTCCGTTTTTGCCACCTTCGGGACCAATGTCTATAATGTGGTCGGCCACTTTAATTACGTCCATGTTGTGCTCTATAACGATGACAGTGTTTCCTTTGTCAACCAGTTTATTCAATACATCGAGCAAAACGCGGATATCTTCAAAATGCAAACCGGTGGTGGGTTCATCTAAAATATAAACAGTTCTTCCTGTATCGCGTTTAGCAAGTTCGGCAGCAAGTTTTACCCGTTGTGATTCTCCACCGGAAAGTGTTGTGGAAGATTGCCCAAGCGTGATATAACCAAGTCCCACATCCTGCAAAGTATGCAGTTTTTGAGAGATTGACGGAATGGCATCAAAAAATTCCACCCCATGTTCAATTGTCATTTCCAGTACATCGCTTATTGATTTTCCTTTGTAGCGTACTTCCAAAGTTTCACGGTTGTAGCGTTTTCCGTTGCATTTGTCACAGTGCACATATACATCTGGCAAAAAGTTCATTTCGATGAGTTTCAAACCCCCACCCTTACATTCTTCACAACGTCCGCCTTTTACGTTGAACGAAAACCGCCCTGGTTTGTATCCTCGAATTTTTGCTTCTGGCAATTGGGCAAATAAATCCCTAATATCACCGAAAACATTTGTATAAGTTACAGGGTTCGACCGCGGTGTTCGACCAATGGGCGATTGATCTACCTGGATAACTTTATCAATCAATTCAAGACCTTTTACCGATTTATATGGCAGGGGGTCTTTTAGCGATTTATAAATATACTGGCTTAAAACAGGTTGCAGTGTCTCATTAATTAAAGTTGATTTTCCGCTTCCCGAAACGCCTGTAATACAGATAAATTTCCCAAGTGGTATTTTTAAATCGACCATTTTCAGGTTATTCCCTGAGCATCCTTTTATTTCAAGGATATCAGTTTTTCCGTTCCTTCGATTTTCGGGTACTTTAATTTTTCGCAGATTGTTTAAATAGTCAGCCGTCAAAGTGTGGGTTTGTAAAACTTCATTGGGTGTTCCGGCGGCAACAACTTCGCCGCCATGCACGCCGGCAAGAGGTCCCATGTCAATTAAATAATCGGCGTGCATCATGGTTTCCTTGTCATGTTCCACAACAATTATCGAATTACCTGAATCACGCAACTGTTTAAGTGCAGTTATAAGTTTCATGTTATCGCGGTGGTGAAGGCCAATGCTTGGTTCATCGAGAATGTAAAGCACGTTTACCAATTGCGAACCAATTTGAGTTGCCAGCCGGATGCGTTGTGATTCGCCACCTGAAAGACTCTGGGCTGTGCGGTCGAGTGAAAGATAATTCAAACCAACACCCAACATAAAACCAAGCCTGTCGCGGATTTCTTTAATAACTTCCACACCAATAATGCGTTGCCGTTCAGTAATGCGTTCTTCCAAACCAACAAACCATTCACCCAGTTCATTTAAATCGAGTTGTGCCAGTTCCGAAATATTTTTCCCATCAATTTTAAAATGCAATGATTCTTTTTTCAGTCGCATTCCGTTACATTCATCGCAAACAATTGTTTTAACAAACTGGTTAGCCCATTTTTGTGCGGTTTTCGAAGGGTTGTCATCGCGTTGACTGTCGATATATTTTACCACCCCATCGTAACTCATCTGGTAATTCATACTTGTGCCGAGGGGTGTGTTCTTAAGCTGAATGCGCTCATTCGTTCCAAATAAAATGGCGTTTATACCTTCCTCCGAAATCTCACTTACGGGAGTATTTAAAGTGAAATCCATTTTTTCACCAAGTGCTTCAATCTGCCAGAAAATCATTGAATTTTTAAAGGCTCCAAGTGGCGCAATTCCACCTTTTGATATGCTTTTTGTTTTATCGGGAATTATTTTATCCATGTCAATTTCGGTTACCCTACCCAACCCATTACATTTTTGGCAAGCACCCTGGGGCGAATTGAAAGAGAAATTGTGAGGGGCCGGTTCGTTGTATGAAATTCCGGTTGTGGGGCACATCAGCAGACGGCTGTAATATTTTACGGATTGTGTGTCATGATCCAAAATCATCACAATACCCTGTCCATGTTTCATAGCTGTTTGAATGCTGGCTTTCAATCGGGTAGTACTTACTTCATCAACTTTTAATTTATCGATTAAAATTTCGATGAAATGGTTTTTATAACGATCGACGCGATAGTTGTGTTTAAGTTCTGTTATTTCACCATCAATCCGGGCCGATAAAAAGCCTTTACGGAGAATTTGTTCAAATAGTTCACGATAATGGCCTTTACGGCCTTTTACAACAGGGGCAAGAATATTGATTCGTTTTCCCGCAAAATCATCTTTTATCAACTGAATTATTTTCTCTTCGGTGTATTTCACCATTTTTTCGCCGGTATTATATGAAAAAGCTTCGGCTGCGCGAGCAAATAGTAAACGAAGAAAATCATAAATCTCAGTTACTGTGCCTACTGTTGAACGTGGATTGCGTGTAGTCACTTTTTGTTCGATTGAAATAACGGGACTCAAACCTGTTATTTTATCAACATCGGGACGCTCCATATTACCCATAAACGAACGGGCATATGCCGAGAACGTTTCAATATAACGGCGTTGGCCTTCAGCATATATAGTATCAAAGGCCAATGATGATTTCCCGCTACCGCTTAAACCTGTAATCACTGTCAGTTTGTTTCGGGGAATCGAAACATTTATATTACGGAGGTTGTGAACCCGGGCTCCATAAACAACAACCTTGTCGTCAGTTTCTTCAATTTCCAACGGAACCTCTATGTTTTTTTCTGTAGTTTTCTGCATCCTGAAATTTAGTTCCTTGTCATTTTAAAACGGGGATTTTTACAGTGTATTTTTTCCTTGCAGTATTTGTAAGTTTATCATCGCGCAACCAAGGGTTAAAATCCTTTAACAACTTATAGCTGATTCCATTATCAAACGCAAAATCGGCAAAATTACTGACTGATCCGTTAATTTCAACATCACGGGTTTTAATGACCGGATATTTATCACCTTCTGCAATAACAAAATTATATTGTTCAGGGTTTTCCAGAATCAGCTTTAATGCAGCAATCCTGAAAACATAACGTTGTGTTTCGTCAGCAAAAAGCAAATCATAGTAATCATCCATTTTTTGGCGTTCCATTTGACGTTGTACCCTTGCTATTCCGCCATTGAAAGAAGCTGCAGCAAGAGTCCAGTTTCCATATTTACTGTATGATGTGCGCATATAATCACAAAATGCATAAGTTGATTTTTCGAAATTGTAACGCTCGTCAATTTCAGAGTTGATTTCCAGTCCGAAATCTTTCGCCGTACCACTTAAAAACTGCCAAAATCCAACGGCCCCAGCCGGAGAAACCGCACGAGGATTTAAGCCACTTTCAGCAAGTGCCAGATATTTAAAATCATCGGGAATTCCTTCCGATTTTAATATCGGTTCGATTACACGAAAAATAGCGCGGTGCCAATTTAATATAACGTATGGTTTGCGAATGAAAATAGGCATTAGAGAGCAGTTCACGATCGAGAGATTCTCTAACATCATACCTATCAAGAGGCATTGCTTCACCGGCAAATGTAAGTTTTTCAGGAATTATAACTGAAACAAATTTCGTTTCTGATTGCTCTATAACTTTTGTATCCTCACATCTTGCTGAACTTAATATAAAAACTACAATAACTATGTTCATCCCAACTATAACCGGCAATAAAATTCCCCAAAACTTTCTTTTCCTCATTTTACCAATCCTTTTGTTCTAAAATTATTCTCATTGCACTACAACACAATAACTTTATCTATAATTTACAATTTCAATAAATAATTCATCTTAATACGAATCCGCAAAAATACATTATAATGGTTGGAAAACAACGAAAAAAGCCTGGCAAATTGCCAGGCCTTTTTGGTCATCACAACTAATTAAACTAGATACTAGTTAAGAAAATTCCCGAGAAAACGTCCTTTTGATTCATTCAAATGAACAGTATTCAAATATTTTGCACTTTTAAATTCATTCAAAACATCTACTGATATTAAATAAACGGATTGGAAATTTTTATCTCCAAAAATACCTTTTGATATCTCCTCTAATTCATCATGAATATTTGCCATTGCACTAATTACACTGTATCGAAAGTTTTGTGCGCATTTTGTACATGGATTATCCATTAATTCAGTAGCCTGTTTAAAAGCAATTTTCAAACATTCAATTGACTTTAAATAGTCTTTATCTTTGCGGTATAATTCTGATTGTACATAACTATTATTTATATTTGTAAGATGTACTTTACACATCATATCTTTCACAGGACAGTCAAAAACCTCAGTAATATTCTGTTTATCAGCAAACTCCTCAGTTTGTGATAAAGAGAACGTAAAGAATCTTTTCATACTTGCCTTCATTTGCTTTTTTAATATGGTAAATTCAATTATTTAATAATTTAATCTAATGTGCAATATCAAACCAATAATTCAATCATTATTGGTTTGAATGAATCATAAAAGATTTTTCAGTCTATTTTAATTTTCGTGGAATTATCACTTGAAAGTTTTTCCTTGAGTAATTTATTTTCATTGCTTAATTCAGCAATCAATTGTTTTAAAAGGAGATTTTGATTCTTTAAATGATTTATTTCAAACGAAGTAACTTCGTTATTAACATTATGGATAAAGCTCCCTTTTTCAGTTTGAATAAAGTCTCTTGAACATTTGTTAAATAACTTTGTATCAATGCTCTCTCTTCCATAAGTTTCATCTGAAAGTTGCCTGGAAATAACTTCCTTTACAACTCTGATTTTTTCTTCATTAAAGCGATTTGGATTGGAGTACCCCCTTACTTCATTCTCGTTTGATTCGATATAATACGTCTTTGCATTCATGATTTAATGGTCTAAACAATTACTTATATTATTTCAATTCCAAAATTTCACCAGCTTAACAAAATAAGCCAGGAATATTAAATTATAGCCTTTATAATTTTCTCTTTTGTTTGATATGGAAGATAATTCTTTAAAGTTTATTTGAAAAAACAGGCTTGTCCACTTAAAGCAAATTGGGTTTAAAAAAATTTAAAGCCCTAAGTATAAACAGTACTGCGTTATTCAATTAATCATTTGCAGATTAATAAAACTTAAACTAAAACCAAGTTCCAAATCTTAAATATTTTATAAAAAATGCGTCCTAGAAATGTATTTTCAAAAAGTCAATGACAAACATATATAAAAAAATGAATAAAATGAAAAATTTCAATAAAAATTTAAACCAACTCATATTAATGCAAAAACCTGAAATACTGCATGCTATGCAAATGCCTATACACTAAATGTTCAATAATCAGGAATTCATATCCTAAATGCACAATAATATTTCACTTTTTACATGCCAGTATATCAGTGTACACGGGTAATTAATAATTCATATTTTAATTAGAAAAGGCAATCTCGATAAACGTTATAGTACAATCACAATATCAAAATCAGCTCAAAATGTATTACTAAACATAATTTTAATAAGATAATATTCATATTTTAATTGGCTATTTATCCACCGGAATAAAACTTACCTGCTGAATATTTTGAAGATTTGAATAATCATACTGATAGAAACCATCATCGCCTATTAAAAATAAATAACCGCCAACCGGAATTACATCAAATGTTTTGATGTTTGAAAATCTGACAATCAGATGATCATCAATGCTCAGTTTATCTTCCGCGTCATACACTTTCAATCCTTCATCACCATCACAAACAAACAAGGTTTGGTCATCAATTCCCAAACCATATGGTCCGGATAACGGATATGATGCGAGTAATGTATTATTTTTATAATCACTTGAAAGTTTTAGTACATCAAGTCGGTTTGTATTGCTGCCACAAACGTTTCCACCCCTTAAAGTAACATAGGCAAAACCATCAGCAATTACCACAGGATCGCAACTTGTAACATGCCAAAAACTGCCGACATAATCTAAAAGAGTCGGAACTTTGAGGTTAAAAATCTGCATCCCGGAGCGCGTTCCCAAAAACATGTGTTTGTCGTAAATAAACATGGTTTCAATGTCCCAGCCAATATTTTGCTTGCCAATATCTTTGGGTTTGTCAGGGGTTTTCACATCGAATATGAATAATGTTGCTTTATCAACTGCATACAAATAATCATCATATAATCCAAAACGGGCCATTGAACCGCCAATTCCAAAAGTGTTTCCGGATGCCGAAGCTACTCCGCCTCCATAATTTGAATCCATCATTTTTTCAGCACCAAAATAAATGTAGTTGGGATAATAATGATATTCAATTTCCTGTCTGACTTTTTTAATTTCCCAATCGATTACCACACCTTTTTCAATATCAACAGAAGCTAAACGGAAATCTTCATCTTTAGGTGGAGGTGTCATGTATGGAAAAACATCATTTATTCGATTGACTTCTTTTGGATTATCAATGTCTGAAACATCAATCGCTACAAGGTCTGTATAACTGTCAGCATATAAAATATTATTTTTTATAGCAATATCCACATTGCCAGGAATTTCAATAAATTTTACGTTGTGCGGGCTATGTGGATCGGTATTATCTATGATATGAATACCTTTCATTTCTTCGTTTACGAAAATGTAGCCATCTTTAAAATAGATTTTCCCCGGATTTTTCAAATCCGTGGCTGACGTTGATTTTACGGCCTTTCGCAATTCATCATATGACATATAAACTGGCGAATTAGCAGTAAATACTTCGGTGTATTCGTCCATGCATGAGTTGAACAAGACAAATAAAATAAGAAGCGATATATTTTTGAATGTTTTCATTGCCGTAAAACTTTAATTAAAAATAAAACCTAATTTGATGGTTAACCTATTGTAATCAATATCAAGTTGATAGTCGTTTTCATCTTTATAACTTAGCCTGTGAAACTGGTATCCAAATGCCAAAGACATTCCGAACCCATTTGAAAACATACGACTATAACCAACGCCAGGATTTATCATAAATCCCCCTTTTGAATCAAGTTCCTGGTTATAAATATCAGGGTAAGGCCAGGGCATATAATCATAGTAATAAGGTTGTATTCCATAATTGTAAACTGGGTTGGCATCTTCTATCGGAACTTCGTATCCGGTTTTTAAAAACAGGTAAGGGGTTGAATATGAGTTTCTTAATTTATATTCAATATTAACAAATAACGGCAAATAGGTTTCTTTTAAAAACTCAAGACCAATACCCAATACCTACTGAAAGTTTTGGCATAATTGAATAATTTAATGTGGAAGAAAAACTAAAAGGAGCAGACTGACTGTTTTCTGAATTCCCTGCTAACACCCCTAGTTCAGAGCGCAAAAAGAATGGTGAATCTGAAGCTGGCTCTCCAAAAGTTTCATCCCGTTGAGCCTTTTTACTTGAAACACGTTCCACTTCATCGGCTTGAAATATCCAAAGATTACCCGCAGATTCAATTTGAAGTTTTGATAAATCCTTTGAATACTGATATTTGCCTTTCAGAATTGTCCCGTTCTTCAAATATACATAGCCTTTTTGAGGTTGGGCAAAAACGGGAAATACCATCATAAATGTTAAGAACAAAAAGCACAATTTTTTCATAGTAGGTAAGTTATTTTTAACATTAAGATGAAAGAAAAGGAACAAGGGTTGCGTTGGAAGTGTAATCAAACTCAATTATTTTAAAAATCCTACAGAATCCAGCAATTCAACTGCCTGTATTGCTGAAAATTCGTCAGTTATACTGATTTTATTTTTTCTTAATAGTTTTTTAATTTCTTTCTTATGTTCAGGATATAGGATCCTCGTTAAGTCTGATATCATTGACGTTTTGTCCAAAAGAACGGCTGTTCAGAAAAATAAAAACAAAAGCAACAAAAATAATATGGTTTAGTTTGATTGATTTCAATATTTAATACCCTGTATTAGTGCTGAATACACTTATTTTCATAATTATGGTCGATGTGAAACTGAATCGTTGGATTCCCTTACTTTTAAAAGGTTTAATCCTGAATTATATTAAACAACAAGATTAATAAAAACAGTTACCATTTGTTTGAACAGACCATTTTTTTTTCAATCTTCGGGGAAAAATAATAAAATTGAAAAAACTTAACAGACTAAAAAAAATGAAAAAAAATATTGCAACCATCCTTTTCGTTTGTGCCACATTACTATCCAATTCACAGGAAAAACTTGTTTATTTTTTGCCTTCGGATGTTGGTTATGATAAAAACATACCCACTCCGGAGCAATTTTTTGGGCAGGAAATGGGGGAATGGCATTTAACACACGACCAGATTTTGTTTTATATGAAAGAAATTGCCAGGGTATCAAATCGTGCAATTATTCAGGAATATGCCCGTTCATGGGAAAACCGCCCACTTGTTCAACTGATTTTTACCTCGCAGGAAAACCATAACAATTTGGATGAATTAAAGGCACAACATGCTCAATACGCCAACTCCATTGGAAATATTGATAAATCGAAAATCCCGTTGGTTGTTAATTTAGGATACGGTGTTCATGGTAACGAATCGAGTGCAAGCAATTCATCGGTTTTAACTGCTTATTACCTGGCTGCCGCACAAGGAGAAAAAATTGATAAGTTACTCGCCGGCACAATCATTTTGGTTGATCCTTGTTTGAATCCCGATGGATTTACACGCCACAGCACCTGGGCCAATATGCATCAAAGCGAAACTGCTACGGGCGACAACAACTCCCGCCAGTTTAACGAAGTCTGGCCGGGTGGCCGGGGAAATCATTACTGGTTTGATATAAACCGGGACTATCTATTGTTGGTTCATCCTGAATCCATTGGACGGGTTGCAAAATTTCATGAATGGCTGCCCAACATTGTTACTGATCACCATGAAATGGGTGCTAATTCCACTTTCTTTTTCCAGCCCGGAGTTCCTACCCGAAACAATCCGCTGACTCCCGAAAGCAATTATATTCTTACACATAAAATTGCGGGTTACCATGCAAAATATCTGGATAAAATTGGAGCTTCCTATTTTTCTGAAGAACAGTTTGATGATTATTATTTTGGGAAAGGTTCATCATATCCTGATATTAATGGAAGTGTTGGAATTTTGTTTGAACAAGCCGGTTTTAGGGGTCGGATTCGTGAAACTTCAAACGGGACAAGAAAGCTGGCCTATGGAATTCGAAATCATTTTACAGTTACACTTTCCACACTTGAAGCCGCCATGAATTTAAAAGACGAATTGCTTCAAATGCAACAGGATTTTTACTCGGATGCATTAAAACTGGCTGACCAGGACCCCGTAAAAGCCTACATTTTTGGAAATGAAAACGACGTTGTAAAAACACAGTATTTTATTGATTTATTAAACCAACATCAAATAGATGTGTTTGCCAACCAAAAGGAAATCAGCAAAAACGGAACAGTTTTTATACCTGCAAAAAGTTTTGTTGTGCCGCTAAAACAAAAGCAATTCAGATTGATAAAATCACTTTTTGACAAAGCAATCACTTTTGCTGACAGTACTTTTTACGATGTTTCAACCTGGACATTTCCTTATACTTTTAATATTCCCTTTGCTGAAATCACCAGTTTAAAAGACTTACAAATTTCAAACGAAAAAGTAGAATCCAAAAAAACTGAAGGCAAAATCATTGGCGGAAAAAGCAACCTGGCATATCTTTTCAGGTGGAATGAATACACATCTCCATCAGCACTTTACGCATTACAAAAAGCAGGTTTGAAAACAAAAGTTGCCACAGAGAAATTCAGTTTCAACGTAAATGGCGACAACGAAGATTTTACTTTTGGAACAATTCAAATTCCGGTTAGTGATCAAAATTTGAACGGGAACCAGATTTTCGATTTGATTTCTTCGGTTTCAAAAAATTCAGGGATTGATTTTTACGGATTAACAACAGGATTATCGCCACAAGGGATTGATTTGGGAAGCAACAATTTTGAAGTTTTAAACGAGCCCAAAATTTTACTTTTTGTGGGTGGCAGTAGTCGCAGCCTCGACGCCGGTGAAATATGGCACCTTTTTGATCAACGTTATAAAATACCGGTAACCCTGGTCGAAACTGAAGATTTAAGTTCGGTTAACTTATCAGGGTACAACACAATTATCCTTCCCGGTGGTTCATACAGCGAGTGGGACAATCAGGAAACTGACAAACTGAAACACTGGGTGCAACAGGGCGGAACATTAATTGCCTGCAAAAGTGCTGCATCCTGGGCTGCCAAAAATGATTTCGGCAAAACAAAATTCAAAAAAGATACCCCCGATTCTACCTTAAATGTAACATACGAAAGTCAGGAAAAAGACAGGAATATCAATGTAATCAGCGGGGCAATTTTCAATACAAATCTCGATATCAGTCACCCGCTTTGCTATGGATATACTGAAAATACCTTGCCGGTTTTTAAAAGTGGAAACCAGGTTGCCGAAACATTGGGAATAAAATATGCCGAACCTGTAAAATTTACAGCAGAACCTTTTTTAAGTGGATTTGTGTCGGATAAAAATCTGAATCAAATCAAAAACGCCCCGGTTGTTTCGGTTCAAAATATTGGCCGTGGAAAAATCATAAGTTTTCACGAAAACATGACCTTCCGCGGAATTTGGTTAGGCACCAATAAACTGCTGGCAAACGGGGTGTTTTTTGGAAGTTTAATCAAATAACCGCTGTTATTCTATAGAAGTAAACATTCTGCCAAACCTGATTTTTGCCGGGAAACTTTTGTCCTTGTCCATGGAAAGCCAAATGAATTTAGCTTTTCCAACCACATGGTCTTCTGGAACAAAACCCCAGTAACGTGAGTCGGCAGAGTTGTGGCGGTTGTCGCCCATCATCCAGTAATAATCAAGTTTAAAAGTATAGCTTTTGGCAACTTCTCCGTTAATTTTAATTTCACTGCCATTCACCTCAAGTTTATTATTTTCATAAACACTGATTATGCGTCTGTAAAGCGGTAGATTGTCAACAGTAAGTTGAACCGTTTTTCCTTTTGCGGGTATGGTAATAGGTCCAAAATTATCTACATTCCACTGGTAATTTTTGTCCGATGGGAAAATATTCTGATCCCATTTCCCGGGCTCTTCGGTTATTTTCTCAACGGAAATAACATTTGAAAATTCTTTAATTTTCGCTACATTTTCTTCTGTTAACGGAAACATATACTGTTCACTCGAAAATGTTTCGCGGTCGGCCACAGCAATATTTAACTTCTCTAAAGCTTTCGGATTCAAGGATGTACCGTTCGTTTTAACGATATAATTGTGTTGCATTCCGGGTATAGGTTTCTGTGGTTTACCATTAATAAAAAGCTGTCCACGCTCCATTTTAATTTCATCGTCAGGTATTGCTACGCATCGTTTGATATAGTTTTCACGTTTGTCAACAGGCCGCGAAATGATTTCCCCGAAATTTCGTTTATCTCCCCAAACCCTTTCCCTGCCATACATTCGGGTTAACTGATAATAACTTTGTGCAGGAATGTTCAGCGCTACAGTATCACCTTCAGGAAAATGAAAAACAACAACATCATCGTTTTTAATTTTTCCAAAACCAGCCAATCGTTTATATGGGCTTTTTATCCATTCAACATACGATTTCGTTCCAGTTGTCAATGGCATTGTGTTGTGCACAAACGGAAACGAAAGCGGTGTATTTGGCGTTTTCGGCCCATAGGCAGTTTTGCTCACAAACAGATAATCACCCACCAATAAAGTTTTTTCCATCGAAGAAGTCGGGATTGTGTACGCTTCGATAAAAAACATACGTATAAAAGATGCGGCGATTACCGCAAAAATAATGGCATCAATCCATTCAACTACTTTTGTTTGACGGCCATCTGGTGGATTTTTCTTTTTCCAGAATGCCCAATGTACTCTTTCGGTAACATAAATATCGAAAATAATTGCAAGGCCAATCAACCACCAAAAATTCCCCAGCCAAATCACCCAAAGCAGGTACAACCCGCCCATGATGCTGAACTTAAACCATTTATTTGAAAGTAATTCTTTCATTGTATTTTATATTTTTAAATATTCAGTAAATCTTTCATAGTAAGAATCCCCTTGCGCCCAATACAATATTCGGCGGCAAGAACTGTCCCAAAAGCAAGCCCTTTGCGGCTTTTGGAACTGTGTGTAATTTCAATAAAGTCAACTTCCGACTCGTATTTAATTGTATGTATTCCCGGAACTTCACCCACACGTTCCGATTTAATATTGATTTCGTTTTCAGTGGGATTTTCATCGTTCACCCAATTTGTTTTTCCCGGCAATTTGTTGAGAATATCTTCTGCCAAACTAATTGCAGTTCCGCTGGGTGCGTCAAGTTTATGGATATGGTGAACTTCGGTCATTTCAACGTTGTACTCGGATCGATTGGCCATCAGTTCGGCCAGTTTCCTGTTGATTTCGAAAAACAAATTTACTCCGAGAGAAAAATTGCTGCTGTAGAAAAAAGTGCCGTTCAATTTATTGCAATTTGCAAGCACTTCATCCTTTTTATCAAGCCAGCCCGTCGTTCCGCTCACCACCGGAATACCGGCTTCAAAACAAATATGATAATTGTTAACGGCAGAAGCAGGAATAGTAAATTCGATTGCGACATCACATTTCTTCAAATTTTCAATTGTCAAATCTTCCGGGTTATTAATATCGATAATCAATGCAATTTTATGTCCGCGGGAAACAGCTATTTTTTCAATCTCTTTTCCCATTTTACCGTATCCGATAAGCGCTAAATTCATCGTTAATTTCCTTCTTGTTAAAATTAAAAGGCACAAAGATAAAATATTAACAAAGAAAGCAGCATTGAACAAAAACTAAAAAAGATTTCGACAAATGGACTGTATTGAATGACAAACGGGTTTTTAAAATAGGTTGATGCGATTTGATAATTGGCGGCTTGACATCTGTAAAAAAAGAAAGGATGAGTCAACACTCATCCTTTTCACTAACTAAACCAATAAAACTAATCAAACCTAAACTTATGAACTAAAACTTTGATTCAAAAGTAGGGTGTTTCAACCAATCAGACGTTAACTCAATGTTAAAACACATGTTTTACAGCATATCTTAATCTAATGTTAAGTCAATCCGTTTCACGCCATCTTTGGGAGGCTTCCTAAATCCCGCTAAAATCAACTCCTTCAAAAACTATAGAAGGAGCCAGCCACGAAGAAGTTACGTTTACGTCGTTTCCGATTTCGCCAATATTCGACCACAAATCTTTCATGTTTCCTGTGATGTTCATTTCAGAAACTGGCTTTACAATTGCGCCGTTTTCAACAAGGAAACCTTCGATACCAAAGGAAAAATCGCCGGTTGTGCCATTGCTGTTTCCGCCGTTAAAGCCGGTTACAAGAATTCCTCGTTTTACACCGGCAACCAAACCCTGCAAATCTTTGCTGCCGGTTTCGAAAACAATATTTGTAGTTGAACCGCTTGTAGGTTCCATTTCGAGTTTTTTCCCGTAATAGGTGTCGATAAAATAGGTTTTTAAAACGCCATTTTCAAAAACCGCGCGTTTTTTTGTTGCCAGACCTTCATTGTCGAATAACCTTGAACCACGGCCTGAAACAATAAACGGGTCGTCGGTAATTGTAAGTTTTTCGGAAACAACTTTCTGATTCAGTTTATCGATTAAAAACGAGTTTTTTTGTTGAATTGCTGCACCGTTCAAAGCCGAAATAAGCGGGCTAAAAATACGCCCAACTTGCTTGTTTTCAACAATCATCGTCATTTTTTCGGAAGCAATTTTTTGCTGCCCAATTTTATCGGTTGCTTTTTTTAACGCAGTTACACCAACATTTTCCTTTTTCAAGCTGATCAAAAAATATGGCACTTTCATTCCACGAAGCTTCGGGCCGTGCATCGCCACTTTTTACCGAAACCGATGCATACACACCAAAATGCGAATTGGCACTGTCGCCTTCAAAACCATTGCTGGTAACCATCACCCTTTCGTCAAAACCATCATAATAATTGGTAGAAACAGAAATAATGCGGTCATCTTTCCCCAACACTTCCTTTTCAACTGCAAAAGCCAGGTCAATTTTTTTCTGCGGATCGAGTTTGCTGAAATCCGTTGTCCAACGTTTTTAAATCATTGTCTCCACCTTTGTAATACAACTCAGGTTCGGGAAGTGTGCGGAATTCATCTTCCGACAAAAATCGTGTCCCTTCAATTGCCTGTTCAATAAAATGTGCCAACTCCTCTTTTTTCAGACGGTTGGTTGAATGGGCAGAATATTTTTTATCAACATATAAACGAATAGTAAGGCTCCGTTGAATGGCCTGTTCCAATTTGTCGATTTTTTCTTCACGAACCTCAACACTGCTGCTCTGGCTGTTTGAAATGTTCACACTTGCCTGCTGTGCTCCGTTTTCAAGGGCATGATTCATCGCCCACTTTGCCAAACTATATTTTTCTTCTTTTGTCATTTGCTTTTAATTTTCAACAATTAAACTCTGAACTCTAAACTGTTCTCTTGTCCCTCCTCTCGGGGAGGTTATGAGGACTTCACCCATTCATCCCCCCAACTGTCAACTTCTTAACAAGCACTGTTGGCAATCCGCATGTTACCGGCACCGACTGACCGTCTTTTCCACAGGTCCAGGTTCCGTTATCTATTAAATAGTCATTGGCAGCCATTGAAATATCGGCCAAAGCCTGCGGGCCATTTCCAATAATGTTGATGTCTTTAATCGGTTGGGTAAGTTTTCCTTTTTCGATGAGGTAGCCCGATTTCACAAAGAAGGTAAAGTCGCCGGCGCCAATTTGCACCTGTCCGTTGCTAAAATTATCCACATAAACACCATAATCAACATTTGCAATAATATCGTCTTTTGAACTTGTTCCGGCTTCCATATAAGTTGCCCGCATACGAGGAATAGGAATATTGCGGAATGATTCACGCCGTCCGTTGCCGGTTGGGTTAACCTTGTAGTATTTTGAACTGATTCGGTCGTGAATGTAACTGTTCAAAATGCCATCTTTTACCAGATATGTTTTTTCAACGTCATTCCCTTCATCATCGATATTAATTGAGCCACGGTTACTTTCAAGTGTTCCGTCATCGATGATGTTGATAAAACTTTCAGCTACTTTTTTGCCCATTTTATCGCTGAAAATCGAAGTTCCCTTTCGGTTAAAATCAGCTTCGAAAGTGTGACCAATTGCTTCATGCAATAAAATTCCAGAACCGCCTGCGCCCATTACAACGGGCATTTCACCGGCTTTGGGTTTAACTGCATCGAATAAAATATTTGTTTTATCTACTGCTTCTTTTGCAAGCTCAGTTAAAAGATTATCATCAAGCCATTCAAAACCTTTTCTAAATGATCGGGCTGCATACGAATTTTCAATTTTGTCGCCTTTTTGCATAATACAAACCACGCCAAAACTAATCATTGGGCGGTAATCATAGGTAAGCCGGCCTTCTGAATTATAAAACAGTATATAGCTTGTTTCGTCATTCAAAAAGGCATTCACTTTTATCACTTTTTCATCGAGGTCAAAAACCATATCATTTATTTTCTGAACAAAAGGCACTTTGTCCTTTACCGAAACATCGCTCCACTGTTTGGCTATTTTGTAATACCCAAAAGGAGTTTTTTCAGTTAAATCCACAGGATTAAAAAGTGAATTTTGGTTTGCAATACTTGCGGCCATTTTAGCCGCTTTCATCATATCCTCCAAACTGACATTTTCGGAGTAGGCAAAACCTGTTTGGTCGTCTTTCAATACCCTTATTCCCACTCCAAAATCGACATTTGAAAATGCACGGTTTACTTTTCTGTCTTCCAAACTGATGTTGTTCGAAGTTTTGTGCTCGAAAAACAAATCAGCATAATCTCCACCTTTGCTCATTGCCGTTGCAACAACTTTTTGCAGTATTTCAGGTGTAACCTCAAAATGATCTAAATAGCTTTTCACGTTTTCTGAAATTTGTATGTTTTGGCACGACTGCATAAACGGAGGCAGAATCATGCTTCCGGCTACCACAGCGGTGCCTGATTTAATAAAATTACGACGGTCTAATTTCATAACATCGATTTTTTTTTCAAAGTAAAACAATTAAAGTAACGGAGTGTCAAAACCGCTTAAATTGTTTACCATTTTAAACTAAATCTTGGTATCTTATTAGACAGATATAAAAATATCAAATTCTCAATTGTTTGTATAATTATAATTAACCCAAATATTTTTCAGGGGTAAACAAGAATAAAATACTTATTTTTCATTAAGCATATTATAATAATCAAACGACTTTAAACAAATTATATATAAAGTCGGAAAAATGGTAGTTTTTTACAGGGGTATCGATAAATATTCCAATTTTAATGTAAATTTTGCATTAAATTTTTACAATTTGTCAGTAAAACAGGTTTACAGATTTCAGTTAACCCTATTTTTGTGTCAGAAAAAAAGAAAATATTCATATTAATAAACAAATTGTTACAACATGAGATCAAAATTGGAATACATTTGGCTGGATGGTACGGTGCCAACCCAGCAGTTAAGGGCTAAAACACGTTTAGCAGATGATTTTAGCGGTAAACTTGAAGATTGCCCGGTATGGTCGTTTGATGGTTCTTCAACCAACCAGGCTACCGGCGGAAAATCAGACCTTTTATTGAAACCTGTATTTATCTGTCCTGATCCGGATCGCAAAAATGCATATTTGGTTATGACCGAAGTTTTGTATGCTGACGGAACTGCACATGAAACCAATGGCCGCGCGCACATTGAACAGGAGGATGAAGATTTTTGGTTTGGTTTTGAACAGGAGTATTTCCTTTATGATCCTCAGACACGTCTTCCGTTAGGATTCCCTGCTGGTGGGTTCCCGCTGCCTCAAGGTCCATATTATTGTGGAGTTGGAGGTTCAAAAGCATTTGGTCGCCAGATAGTTGAAGAACATTTAGACCAGTGTATAGATGCCGGGTTAAACATTGAAGGGATTAATGCTGAAGTTGCAGCCGGACAATGGGAATACCAGATTTTTGCAAAAGGCGCTCACAGTGCCGGAGACCAGATATGGGTAGCTCGTTTTCTTTTGGAACGTACAGCAGAAAAATATGGTGTTGATGTTGAACTGCATCCAAAACCGCTTGGAAAAGACCTTGACTGGAATGGCTCGGGCATGCATGCCAACTTCTCTAACGGTTTAATGCGTACTTGTGGCGACAAAAATGTTTTTGATGCCATTTGCGAAGAATTTGCAAAACACATTCCTGAACATATCGCAGTTTATGGTGCATACAACGACCATCGTTTAACAGGCAAACACGAAACTGCTTCAATCAACGATTTCAGTTATGGTGTTTCCGACCGTGGATCGTCAATTCGAATTCCTGTTGGAACAGTTGAAGATGGCTGGAAAGGACGTTTGGAAGATCGTCGTCCTGCTTCAAACGGCGATCCATATAAAATCGCTGCAGTTATTATTAAAACTACACACAAAGCTGTTTCAAAGTTGTAAAAACAACCAACATATATACATTTAAAAAAGCTGTCTTCTGGCAGCTTTTTTTTGTTGTTATTCCTTGTTATTCTACAATCGGGGATTTTAACGTTGGGTTTTCCTGCACCAATTACCACCGGTTTTTAAGCGGTGCTTCTGTCAACAGCCCGTAATAGAATTCATTTCCCTGCCCGTAATTTTGAAACATACTGAATGTTTCCATCATAAATCATCTTTAACTTTTTTCTTCTTAACTAACCACGAGATACAATCTCGCGGCAGCGGAGTAGGCAGACCATTGTCGTTGATTTTAATTCAATACATAATAATCGTTTATTCGTGCCGACTGCTCAAAGTTTTGTTTATTGTACCTGGAGCTTACTTTAATAATCTTCTAACTTCCTCATGTAAAACAGGTAGAGGTTTGCTGATAATTAACCAGAGAATATCTGCTGTTACAGTATCATATCCATGGACAATTCTATTTCTTGTGTCAACAATTCTTCTGGAGTCAGTAATTTGAATCTCAGGGTCAGCTTTTAAAATGCGGTTTAGCGCTTCACCGATAATTTCTAAATTTCGCTCAACAGCTTTTCTTGTTTTAAGGTCATTTTGGAATAAAAAGAAATCGCGTTTTTCCGGAAGGAAATCATAAATCTCGACAATTGATCTGTCGATGTCCTCGAGCCAGGTTAATATTTCAGGCTTCATATAAAATCCTTTTGCTATTATTTATACTTTGTATTAAATGTTTATTTTTTATTCCCCTTTGTTCAAGTAAATCAATAGGTTTTTTTAATAAATCCTGAAGTTTAAATTTTAAATCAAAGTAATTTTCAGCATAATCAATCGGGTCATTGGATGATATATCAACGATAAAATCAATATCACTGTCTGGTCTGAATTTATCAGTTATTACAGAGCCGAATACAAATAAAGTCTTCACTTTATGCATTTTGCACAAAACATTAATTTCACTTATATAGTCGTTTATATTCATCTTTTTTATTCAAATATATGAATTCTTTAAAAGATTTAAGAAAGACAATCCCGATAAGAAAGAATTGAATATATCCAATATACATCCTTGACCTGTCAAAATAGACCTTCCATCTGATAATGCTTCGTTTGTTGATTTCCGGCTGATGAATTCTCATGAAAACAATTTAATATGATATGATTAATCCTATTTTTTTAAATCCTGAAATATTGTTTAAGAAATAAACCTTTAATCGCCCCTTAACTTCCCCGCTTACGCGCGATTGCATCGCGTGGAGATCATAATTGCCACACGATGCAATCGTGCGGGAGCGAGGGGAAAGGATTCGCGCGGGAGCGGGGTTAGCGTTATGTACTTTATTTAAAATTCATAATTCAGGTTTTATATAATCTGTTTTGTCTGAAGAATAGATTATGTCATAATATCCCATATAAACATCTTCAAAATATATTTCTTGCTTATTTGGTCTCCCGAAATCATCGTAGAAATATTTATATATAGTTCTTAAAAAGCCATCTCTATCGCTACTTGTTTCTGTCCTTGTTAGCCTGTTGTCTTCGTATTTGTAGATACTTTCTGAGACTTTATAAAATTCTTGATTTTCAACTGACCATTTCCACCCACTTTCGTGAGTCAAATTATTATTATCATCGTATTGATAAATAACTTTCCCTTCAATACTATCAATATCATTGACAAAATAATGATAAGTGCTATCAAGAATATTTGATGAATAAAAGTTTTGAGCTGTACTTACAAGAAAACTGTCTCTGCTAAAATGATATTTAAATATCAATTTTGAATTTGAATATTCGTATTCCTGGTAATATTGTAAAGATTTAAGACTGCTATCATAAGCTGCTTTCTTCATTCTTAATCCGTTTTCATTTGAATATTCGATATCCCATCCTTCTCCTTCATAATTTTTTAGTTTGCCGTCGTTGTTATATGTATAACTACTAACTCTAATGTCGTCCGTCGCAAGAGAATATTCTTTTGATGTAATTAAATTATCTTCATTGTAATATTCAATGATGTCACCAAATTCACCAGAATCTGCATATTCGGAAGTCGGAGTGAATTCCCAAGTAATCGTAGAAACTAAGTTTTCAGGAGGAAGAGAATCTTTGTTACAAGATATTAGAAGTGTGATTAAAAATAGTCCGATGTAATTTTTCATTGTTTTCATTTTTTTTTAGTATTAACGCTAACGTTGGTACATGTTGTCGGGGCGGATTTCGGAGAGCGTTCCTGTCCGAAGGACACGGAACTGCGATGCGAGAATCCGCAGTTGGCGTACCACCGAACCCCGCCCTGCAATATGTACTGTGTTAGGCGCTGCCTTTTATTTTTTATATTATTCCATAAAGCCTTGATAATCCAATGAATGCAAGTCCAAGTAAGAAAACGATTATCCATACTGGTCGAGTTGTATTATTAATGTCGAAAATTGAATAGATTGAGATTACAATTAAACTAATCCCCAAAAACGGAAACATAATAAACATCGCAAAATCTGCTCGGCTTAGATTATTAAAATCCCAATATAATTTTTTTAAGAAACTTCCACATTTTCAATAAATAAGTCTAAATCATTTTTTAGGATTGTTCTCCCAATATCTCAGCATATGTTTTTGCATTTTTTACAAGTGTCGCTAGGTCATTATATTCTTTAACTTGATTAATTCTTTTAAGCATCAACGTTCTGAATTGTTCTAAATCTAATTTTTTGTTTTGTTTAAGAAAAATGAGTTTAACTCTAAAGGGAATGATAGGAATAAATCTGAAGATTTTTGATAATATTCCGGGTATTTCAAAATCTGTCACTCTGTAAACATCTCCATTACTGTCAATATACTCCGAGTCCAAGAAAAAGTCCTGCAATTTTTTATAACTGATTATTGTTATTTCATCCGAGTACTCAAGCTCGAACTCATGAAGTTTTTTCCACTGGGTTTCTGATATTTGAAAAATTGGGAATTTCATATTCTTAAAGTTACTTTTTCTTCATTCAAGGTTGCGCATAACGGTTGGTACATGTTGCGGGGCGGATTTCGGGGAGCGTTCCTGTCCGGTAGGACGGAACGGCGATGCGAGAACCGCCGATGGAACACCACCGCGCCCGACCTGCAATATGTACTTTGTTATAGGGCGTAATTTATTGTTTTATTATTTTTTCTGTTTTTATAAATTCCATTTTTCTGTCAAATATTTTAGCGATGTAAACTCCACTAACCAAATCGGAAACATTTATTAATTTTCTGTCTGATGAAATTACTTTTTTGCCCAAACTATTATACAACTCAACGACAAGGTCATGACTTGAAATGATAGATAATTGGTTTAGATACTGGATTTGGCGATAACTTTATGTCTGCACTTAACGAATTTGTTTTAATACCTGTCGATAAATAACCACAAGTACCATCAGGCGAGTCAAGGTAAATTAAAGTGTCATTTCGATGAAAGCATAATAGTTGATAACCCGCGTCTACTATGCGCAACCCAGATAAATAAAGTCCTTGCGTGCTGCCAATTCCTATTATCCAATGGTCAGATATATAAAAGCGATTTTGTGATAAATAAAACCCCAAATCAATTCTTTTATAATAAGTATCATTCAATTCAATCGAATCAACATTAAATACATTTAATTCCATTTCGCCTTCCACCCAAGGATTGTTTATTATTACAGTATCTCCTTTTTTTACGTCAAAATCATAAAGCATAAATTCTTTTGTTGAGTCAGCTGGCACAAAGAGCCACTTACTATTTAATTCTCTAACAGCGCAAAAGTAATTGGACTCAAGTGGATTGAAAATCGAGTCATTTGTAACATAAATTGATTTATAAATTGAAGAATTAATAGTTGTATCACCGTTAATTGAATAAGTCTTATTGGCAAAATAAGAGCCCCATCCAATTGAAGCAACTGTCCATGTTGCTGAAGTGTCAGGAAGCGATTGACAAAATGAATTTGTCTTTATTAATGAAAATAAGCAAAATAGGATGAATAAATTTCTCATAGCTTTATTTGTTTTTGGTTTTTTTATTATGCCCTATAACGGTTGGTACATGTTGTCGGGGCGGATTTCGGAGAGCGTTCCTGTCCGAAGGACACGGAACTGCGATACGAGAATCCGCAGTTGGCGTACCACCGAACCCGCCCTGCAATATGTACTTTGTTAGCAAGCGTTTTTCATATTTTCTTATTTATAAAACAATAAATCTGAATTTTCATTACTCAGTTTAAGTATATTTTTATCTATTTGTATTTCAAATTTTTTACATGTAATTGTCGAGAAAAATAATTCTTCAAATTGCATCCAATGAGATTTTTCTGAAAACATAACTGTTTGTCTTCCTTCAGAAATATTAACTGAATCTTTTTCGTCTAGAAAAGAAGACATAAAAGTATTAACAACAGATGCTTCAAATGGTAAATCGTATTTAAAATCATTGAAGTTCCATTCTATTTCATTTGTATTTTTAAAGAATATGACAGTTATATTTTTGTCCACGGGTGGATAATGGATTTGGTTAGATTCGAATTCGGTTATTTCTATTAAATTCCATTTTCCGTATAAATCAGTTTCAATATTTTTAATCTCAAAGTCAGGTCGTTTAAAGAGTTCTGGTTCAGAATCTGATTGTTCACAAGAACTAAAGATTATTAAAATTGCGATTGTAAGTTTTAAAATTTTCATGTCTATAAAATTTAAAATTTTTAATTCAAAATGCTTGCTAACGGTTTGGCTATGTGGAGTGCGGGACTTTCGAAGCACTTTCCTGTCAGGCTGCCACTGAGCCAATTCGTTTATTCATATTTTCTTTTTTAAGCCAATCGTCAAAGACGAATTGGCGGTGTTGCAACGAAGAACTGCGGTTGAATTACCCGCTGAACCCCGCATTACATATAGCTTTTGTTGGGCATAGTTTTTTAATCGGACATCATCCAGCTTAAATATTTATTATTAGTCCAACTAGTTAAACTAATATATACACTTGTATTTTCATTAATTTTATCTGTTTTCACAAAATTCTTTAACAATTTACCTGATTTGTCAAATTCGGTCTCATTTTCATATTGAAAATACTTTGTTAAGCATTTTCTGTTTTTTTCTGTCCAATCTTCTGCATAAGGTTTTTGCCCTTCACCATCAAAGTTGAATTCGACTATTGATAAACTATCTGTTAGAATCTTTAAAAAATCGTTGTAAAAATGAGTCTCACTTGTATCCATATTACATTCATAAACAAATGTATTTTCGGGATATCTAAAAGTTGTACTATATTTTAAATTGGAAAAACTAGTATTAACTTGCTTAATATTCACTTTTTCATCAGTTATGTCAATTTGATAACTATCAACTAAATTTCCATTTATCAAAATTAAGTTTTTAATATCATCTGGTAAGTTTGAATATGTTGAAGCTGGTCCAACTGCGGTCAAACATATTCCACTGTGTATTATGCTATCAAATCGTAATATATATTTATCCTCTTCAATAAATTTACTAATTGCGATGCTATAATTTATACAAGGAAAACTATTTGTTGTTTTGAAAAACAATTTTAAGAGGGGTGTGTCTACGCCATTACTGTTTTCGTATATCTCTCTTGGATAAAAATCAATATCAGTTGAAATTGATTTATCGCTTATGTATTTCGAATACTCTTCATTTGTCGAGTTGTCCAATTTCTCGCATGAAGTAAGAAGTACAATAAATCCGAATAAAAATAAAATTCTTCTCATTTTAGTTTTCTCAAAAGATGAATTTATTAGTCGTTTGGTTGCGTTAAAATTATGCCCAACGTTTTATGGTATGGTGTCGTGCGGGATTACGAAGCGATTTCCTATCAGTTTACACCGACTTTTTTTACGAGCCACAAACATTCGAAAACCGCTGAAACCCGCATGCACTATACCATGTGTTGTACGCCGTATTTCTCTCATATCAATCTTTTTTTTGGTCGAATTTTCCAATATAGATATCCTAATCCTGTATAAATAATTGCAAAAACACATTGAATCAGAAAGGTGTTTTTATCAATCTTTCCACCTAAATCTCCTGATGTTGTATAAATCCCAATCGCAATAAAATATAAAAAAACCGAATAAAGAATCATAGCTAAAACCCAACCAATTATGGAATTTCTAATCGACTGATATAAGAAGATTGTAGTTGCAATTACAACCATAATTTCAACTTGTCTAAATTGCTTGTCAAGTAAAAGTAAGTCCTCTACAATTGTATATGCAAATAGCAAAAATGGAAAGACATAGCAAATCCGAATCAATATGTTTTTGGTTTTTAAATTCATGGTTTTATCTCTATCGGTGTACCAATATTTACGTTTTCATAAAGTTCATCAATCTCTTGGTCGGTCATTGCAATGCAACCTAAAGTCCAGTCAAATATTAAATGAAACCTACCTATCCAACCAAATCCGTTTCTAATTCCATGGATTTTAATCAATCCGCCTGGACTTTTGCTAATCGACTCAGCATATTTTTTATCATGTTCGTTTGGATAAGAAATCCCCAAATTCTTGTAATATCCACTATTGGGATTTTTATCATTGATTATATATAATCCTTCTGGTGTCTTTTTATCACCCTCGTATTCTTTATGTCCTTTTGGAACTCGTCCAAGTGAAATTTTATAAGATTTTATTATCTGATTATTCGAAATCAAATCAAGCCTCCGTTTATGCTTAATTACTTCAATCTTATCAATTGAAACAGACTTATCAATTGGTTTAAATGGCTTAAAATAGGAAATCAATCCAAAGCCAATTAATCCAAAAATCAGAATCAATATGATATATTTAATTTTCATGCAGTGTCGCTGGTTATAATGGCGTACTAACTAGTTAATAGCACGAAGTTATTATACTTTTTTGTTATTTTCATTTTTCTCAGTATTTAAGTTTAACCTGTCTAATGGGCTTTGTATCCGTTTGATGGCTTTGTTGGTTACATGCGTGTAAATCATGGTGGTTTTAATACTCGAATGGCCCAGCAACTCCTGAATGTAGCGGATATCGGTGCCAGCCTCAATCAGGTGGGTTGCAAATGCGTGGCGAAGGTTGTGTACACTTCCTTTTTTCGAAAGACCGCTTTTTTCAAGTGCCGCCGCCATTACTTTTTGTACGCTTCCTTTGCTGTAGTGCGCACCGGCAAACTGGCCGCCAAATACATAATCGTTACCGGGGTGCAGCGCTCTGTAATTTTCGAGCATCACCAAAACCGAATAAGGCAGCATTACCATCCGGTCTTTTTTCCCTTTCCCGTTTTTTACGTGTATTTTTTGTTCGGCCATTAAAATATCGTTCCACTTTAAAGTAACTACTTCGCCTACCCGCAAACCCGCCCCGTAAGCAATCATCAGCGCAAGTTTATGTTTTGGGTTGTCGATAGATGTAAATATGGCGGCACATTCCTCCGGAGTAAATATCACCCTCAGCTTTTTTTCGTTTTTCGGGCGTGGCAACTTTAACTCAATGTTCCGGTTATTTTCAACATGCCGGTAATAATAATTCAATGCGTTTACCAATGTATGCCCGGTAGTTGCCGAAAGTCCCTTTTCCATTAATCCACCAAGGTATTTTACTATTTGCTTTTTATCTAAAGTGGCCGGATTGCTGTAATTGTTATCGCGCATAAATCGGTAAAATGCATTCCCATAACCCTTTATTGTCGAGTCGCTCAGGTTGTTGGCCAGCATGGTATCCATCATAGCAACCACATAGGTACGTGCCTCCTCCGGTATTTTCTCTAACACTTGGTTTTTGGCCTTTTGAAGCAAAAACTGTTTCCGGTTGGGCATATTTTCTTTTTTGAGATATCCTGCCGGAAGCTGGTTTTTAAAAATTACTTTTTCGGGTTCGTAATGTACCGTTAATGCTTTATAAACATCGGGCGCTGCCGGTAAAAGGTAGCACCCGTGAGGCACACTGTACCTCGACATCGCGAAACGTTTTATTTTCTCGCGTAACAGAAACACCGGCGGCATAAAAACCTGCATCCAGTGCTTATCATCAGGGTGTGGTTTCACAACCAGTTCCAAACCACCTTCAACTGCTTTTTCCTTTTCGAAATAATCGGAAGGGAAAAACCCGCTGACCTGCAATATTTTTTCAGCCTTGTCTTTTACTGACCGGTTTCGCATGGCCATGTACACCTTTTGCGCTTTATTCCAGTAAATCCCTTTCACCTGCAATAGTTCTTTTGTAGCGGCGAAATGATAATTCATACTAAAAACCCAGTATTTCCCAATGTTTTCGTGCAATTGCAAACGCAGTTTTTGTGCAAGCGGTGTTTCTGCTTTATGTCCCTTTATTGTCTTTTCATCAGCTTTTTCAGGGAGTTTCGTTACCTCGTCTTCCGGTTTTTGCGAAAGATTTTCTGAGGTAACTATGGGTGGAAGGTCACGGCTTTCGGCGCCGGCCACCTGAACTGTTTTTGTATATTCCGGTTTTGGGTTTTCAATTACAAGGTTATCGAAGTTTTTTTGTAGTAAATGGAAATTCGCATTATTATAGTCGAGATACCAGCAACGCAGTGTAGAACTGTATGTCGCGCCAAACGATTTCAGTTTTTGATTTACCTCAGTTGAATACGGGAAAATGATGCCAATTCGGTTGGCGCCCTTGTGTTGTATTTTCTTTAAGGTTAAAATCATAAGGTTGATTTTATTTTAGAAATGTATTGCCAGAATAGTGAATTTGATTTTGTAAATCATAATGAATGAACATATTTTAATCTTATGCCCTTTCAAACCTGAATGTAATTCCCCCCGCCAACCCCGCGATTGCACCGCATTCAATATAAATATTCAACACAGTACAATCGTGGGAGCAAGGAAACCGGAATGTGATTTGGCTTAGTTTTTATTCAGCGCTACATCAACAGTGGTTAATTCGCCATCATTTACATTTACTGTGGCAAACTGTTCGGTATAACCCATTTTTTTGAAGCTTACCCTGTAAACACCCGCCGGCAGCGACTTAATGTTAAAGCCACCTTTTGCAGCCGAGATTTTTGTTACCACAGGTTCACCGTTTGCAGCAAGTGCGGCAGGTGTGCTTTCACCATTGTGCATAAATGTAATGGTAACACCTTTTAAAGGTTCCCCGCTTTGCGCATCGGTAACAAGACCCTTAACAGCCAGTTTTCCGCTGCTTGTGATTACTATTTTACGGGCCAGTCTATAGCCATTATAAAAGTAAGGTTCGGTATATCTTACCAGTTCAACTATAGAATCAATTTTTTCGATTGCATCTTCGGCAGTTTTAAACAATACAACCAGCTCTTTGGTCGCCTGACTTTTAGCCATTTTACTAATGCGTGGTGCATTAATCACCTCTCTAAATTCGTTTATCGCATCCTGTAGGATTAACTGCGTTTCTTCAGCAATACCAAACGGGATCAATTCTTCAAGGTATTCCTGTGCTTTACTATGGATAAGCTGTGCTTTTTCGGGGATTTCATTATCTATGAAATTCTTAAATTCAGATTCAGAATAATTAACTTCAGCCAGTAAAATGAGGTTGTTGTTTAATGTCGCAAAGGCGATTAATTTACGGGCTGAATCAGAAACCTTTGTGTTCAGGTTTATACGTATTTGTTTTTTGTTGGCGGCAACTCCACTGGTCTCGGTTTCCTGCATTCTTGATATTTCCTGTATCTGGCTATTTGTTATTGCAAGTGTTTCCAGATATTCTGCCAAAGCAGCGATAGTAATTCCTCCGTGATTGCCATTCCTAAAATAGCTCACAACTGTTAGATCTCTACTCAGATGATCATCTTGTCCGTTTGTCATAATGTTAAATGATTTTTATTAATGAATATTAAAGGTTATTTAGAAGATGCTAAGATATAATATACAAAAATTAAAAACGATAGTTCTAAATAAAAATAATTGAAATTATGTTTAAAAACATATATTTATTGAAAACTTGTTTTCCACATGCTATCCTCCCTGGGTTAACTTTGACGTCAGAGAGGTCAAATGTTTATAGACAATGAAAGATGGTTCGACTTCCCCTGCCCCTCGTTTGCAACGAGGGGTTAGCTGTCTTGAGTTTATAACTCATTGTTTTACGCTCACTTTTATGGTTCTGGTTTGAATACCGGCATTTTGTGTTTAAAAAAAAACAATTCAATTCTTATATTTTAATTTACCGATTTCAATTCACTGCATTGCAAATGCGAAACTGCCCACCCCTCGTTGCAAACGAGGGGTAGATGAATATATTTGGAACAGTCAAAAACAATATTTTCCGGATTGCTTCCAACGACTACAAGACTTCATCCAACGACTACAAGACTGTCATCCAACGACTATAAGATGTCATCCAACGACTACAAGACTGTCATCCAACGACTACAAGATGTCATCCAACGACTACAAGACTTCATCCAACGACTACAAGACTGTCATCCAACGACTATAAGATGTCATCCAACGACTACAAGATGTCATCCAACGACTACAAGACTTCATCCAAGGACTACATGACTTCATCCAAGGACTACAAGACTTCATCCAAGGACTACAAGACTTCATCCAAGGACTACAAGATGTTATCCAAGGACTACAAGACTTCATCCAAGGACTACAAGTTGTATTCCAAGGACTACAAGACTTCATCCAAGGACTACAAGACTTCATCCAAGGATTACAAGACTTCATCCAAGGACTACAAGATGTCATCCAAGGCCTGTAAGATTTATTCGAAATTACTTTAGGGTCTGCTGAAAAACTCAAGTAGATTTATTTTGACCTCAGAGAGGTCGCATATTTATAGAAAATGTGGATTTGAAAGGTATTCGACACCGGCTGGGGTCGCACATTCGCACGTTTGTACCATTTTCTATAAACATTTTATCCCCGCCTGGATAGTCGGGCAGGCCTTTGGGATAACTTTTTAGAACAGACTAAAATTTCAAGTGCAAGCTTTTTCTGTATTCTTTTTAAAATGCTTGAACGTACCCTTTTATGCACCAATTACTCCACCACTGCCGACTCACAAACATAGGTAGGGATAATTCCCGAACCACTAATTCGGATTTGAGCCATGTCGGGCAGGGTGTTTCCCGAAAGGACAAGCACTGTATCGAGACCAAATTTGTTGCCGCCTATAATATCGGTGTAAAGCGTGTCGCCAACCATTAATATTTCGCTGCGCTTTACATTTATATCCATCAATGCACGTTCGTAGGCAAGCAAAAACATTTGTGCATCGGGTTTACCAAAACGAATAAAGTTTTTGCCTACAATGTTTTCAACCATGTCGGCCAAACTGCCCACAGCCACCGAAATATCGTTTTTACTGACCGGGTAATTTATATCGGTATTGGCCACAACAACTGTCATATTCTTTTTGCGCAACAGGTTAATCGTTTTGTTGATGTCCTCGTTCCAGTTAAAACCTTCATCATCAAGAAATGCGAATGATTCAATATGGTCGATGTTATCGGGGTCGATGTCTTTTACAGCTACAGTTTGCAATCCGGCAGTTTCTATATAGTGTGCAGAACTTTCGGTTCCCAGATAAGCGACAGCATTTCCGTTTGCCACTTTCGCCTTAAAATATTCCATGGCCAGCATGCCTGATGAAAGGATTTTATCGGTTGTTACCTGCATAATTCCGCGATCCTGGTACCAGCGGGCCAAAGCTTCGGGGCTGCGTGATGAGTCATTTGTCAGCAAATAGTACTTTATCCCTTTTTCATCTAAATAATCAAAGGTTTTTTCGATGCCCGGAATCAATCCCTTGTGGTTTTTTAATACTCCAAACGCATCGAAAAAAACAGCTTTGTAGTTTTTCACCACAGTTCGGAAACTTTTCGTTCTGATATTCATGAATTACAATTTTAATGCTTTTAATATTTTTTCGACTTTGTAGTTGGCATCAATGGCAGGGAAATAGGTATCGTATGCTTCTTTTATCAATTTGTTTGAATAGGTTTGACGGAAAAAATAGGGGCCGTCTTTTATCACATAATTCAAAATAAAAAAACGGTAGGCTTCAATTATAAAATGAATTTCAGGTTCGGTGAGCGGAAAAATGCGGTGGTATTCTTTCAGAAACATGATGAACCTGTCTTCCATTAAAGTGTCAACAAGGTAACTAAAAACTGTGCGGTCGCCCACATCGGAAACAACGCGGCTAAAAAAGTAGAAGTCCATTACCCGCGACGACATGCGAAACCAATCGTAATCCCAGCGTGAGTAAAACCTGCCTTCGGGAGTTACAGAGAAGTTGCCAATGTTCCAATCGATAAAAACGGGTATTGTTTCAAAATCTTCGGTATAATTGGCTTTGAATGCGTTGTTCAGAAACAGTTCGGCATGTTTTAATACCATCGATTTGTGGTTCTCACACATTTTTATTTCATTTCTGTTTACCGATTTCACGAGGTTGTGAATATCTGTAATAACAGACTTTGAAGCATTGGGAAGCTGGTTGGAAACGTTTGTGCATGCTTTGTGAAAACGTGCCAGTTCGCGCCCCAGTTTGCGGATTAGCTTTTCATCGAGCCGGCGTGGCAACTTGGTTTTAAACTGAATGGGATTGTAAAAAACCACCCAGGCGCTGCTGTTTTCCTGGTGAAACAGGTAAATAAACAATTCATTCTTTTTTACAAGCGATTGGGCGAGGAACATTTGGTAGGGCGCTTCAAGATTGTTCGCCAGGTTGTTGATGATGATGTGGTCTTCCCTGAAATCCTCAAACCGGCCATAATCTGATAGTTTGGCAAACACGGGTTCGCGCTTGTAAAACGATATTTTATATACCTGGTTTGTTGAAACGTACGCGCTTACATCATAAACACCGCGTATTTCGTGGCGATTGTCAAACTCCTGCCATGCACGTTTTATAATTTGAATATAATCGAAATGTTGCATTTGTTTTTGCTTAAATGATTTCGAAATAACGATTCAACTCCCAGTCGGTTACCTGATTCTCAAATTGCTGCCACTCCCATTCGCGGGTTTTGGTAAAATGGTCGACAAATTCATTTCCAAACAATTGTTTTGCAATATCTGAATGGGCCATTTTTTCAGTGGCGTCTTTTAAATTCCGTGGTAATGTTCCGCTTTTTTCAATATTGTATGCATTACCAATCGTCTCGGGAGTTTCAATTTTAAGTTTATTTTTTATTCCGTAGAGGCCAGATGCCAAAGCTGCCGCCAATGCCAGATAGGGGTTTGTGTCAGCGCCCGGAATCCGGGATTCAATTCTCGAACTATCAGTTTGCCCCTGAATAACACGAAGCGCAGTCGTTCTGTTGTCAAATCCCCAGCTTGCATTTGCCGGAGCCCAGTCGCCATGGCCAATTCGTTTGTAACTGTTAATTGTTGGGGCAAACATTGGCAGAATTTCGGGCAAACAAAGCAGCTGTCCGGCTATGTAATGTTCCATTACTTCGGTAATTTTTCGGTCGCTGCCGGTGTTGTGAAATAAGTTTGAAGTACCGTCCCTGTCCCACAAACTTTGATGGATATGACCGCCGCAGCCCGGAAGTTTCGAATTCCATTTGGCCATAAAACTCGCAACCATGTTGTGCCTGTAGGCAATTTCTTTTATCCCGGTTTTAAAAAGTACAGCTTTATCGGCAGCTGCTAAAATATCATCATAATAAATGGCAGATTCATAAACACCCGGGCCGGTTTCAGTGTGCAATCCTTCAAGTGAAACATTAAATGCCTCCATGAAATCGATTATTTCATGCACAAACTTCTGGTTTAACGAAGTGCGTATTTCCGAATAACCGAACATTCCGGGCGTTACCGGCTGCAGGTTGTTAAATCCTGCACGGTGAATTTCAGAAGGAGTTCCGGTAAAATTAAACCACTCAAACTCTTGTGCAAACCGCGTTTTGAAACCTGAGTTTTCAGCTTCTTTTTTCACCCTTTTCAATAAACTTCTGGGGCATGTGGTTTTCGCATACAGCTCATGTTCACTAAAATCGGCAATAAAAAAGGGGGTTGAGTTCTCCCACGGAATTTCCCTGAATGTTGAGATATCAATCTTTGCACGTGCATCGGGATAGCCGGTGTGCCAGCCTGTAACAGCAACATTGTCATAGCAAACATCCCCTGAATCCCAGCCAAAGACAACATCACAGATACCCAATTCACGATCAACTGAATCAAGAAATTTCTTTTTGTGAATGTATTTTCCACGAAGGATTCCATCAATATCAACTATTGCAATCTTCACCTTAGATGAAGCTGACTCCTTTATTTTATTAATTATTTCTTCTTTGTTCATCTTTTTAAAAATTTGAAGAAAAGTAGCTCTTGTTTCAGTAATTATCAAATCAGTTATAAAATAAACATCCAGGTTTTTATTCCCGGGGGTCATTAATAAACAATATTCACATTAATTTTATTGATTATTTTTTACAATACCCCCTTTTAATAGACCTTTGTTCGTAAATATTTTGTTATTTATAGTATTCAGAGCATACAAAATTTAACCAGAATGACAAATAATAACTATTTTTGAATATTACAAAAATAACAGATAAACAAATACAAAAATGGCACAGTTCAGACTAAATGCGTTAACAGAAGTCCTCAACCGTAAACCACAAGAGATTGTTCGTGAAGAAAATCTTGTTTCCGATTACTTTGGCATGCTGGTATTTAACCAGCCAAAAATGAAAAAATACCTTTCTAAAGAAGCTTATAAAGCGGTAACAGATGCTGTTGAAAATGGAACCACAATAAATCGAAAAATGGCCGATCAGGTGGCACAGGGTATGAAAACCTGGGCAATTGAAAATGGAGCAACACATTACACTCACTGGTTTCACCCACTTACTGACGGTACTGCGGAAAAACACGACGCGTTTATTGTACATGGTGCCGATGGTTCGGTAATCGAATCATTTTCAGGGAACTTGCTGGCCCAGCAGGAACCGGATGCTTCATCTTTCCCAAGCGGAGGAATCAGGCAAACTTTCGAAGCAAGAGGTTACACAGCCTGGGATCCTACATCACCGGCATTTATCAGTGAAACTACATTGACCATTCCTACTATTTTTATCTCCTATACAGGTGAAGCACTCGACTATAAAACTCCTCTTTTAAGGGCAATTTCAGCAGTCGATAAAGCAGCAACTGCTGTTTGCCAGTATTTCGATAAAAATGTTTCATCGGTACATACAAACCTGGGTTGGGAGCAGGAATATTTTTTAATAGATGAAGCACTGTTTATGGCACGTCCCGACCTTGTATTAACAGGCCGAACACTTATGGGTCATGCCTCATCAAAAGACCAGCAACTGGACGATCATTATTTTTCATCGATTCCTACCCGGGCAAACCGGTTTATGCAGGACGTTGAAAACGAAGCATACAAACTGGGTATTCCCTTAAAAACAAGACACAACGAAGTAGCGCCAAACCAGTTTGAATTTGCACCAATTTACGAAGAGGCAAATCTTGCCAACGACCATAACCAGTTAATTATGGACATTATGCAGAAAATTGCGCGCAGACATCACTTTCGCATTTTGTTTCACGAAAAACCTTTTAAAGGAATTAATGGTTCAGGAAAACACAACAACTGGTCGCTGGAAACAAACACCGGTGTAAATTTATATTCACCGGGTAAAAATCCGAAATCAAATTTGCAGTTCCTCACTTTTGTAATAAACACTTTAAAAGCAGTTTATGACGGACAGGATTTGTTGCGGGCAAGTATTTTAAACGCTTCAAACACGCACCGCCTTGGAGCAAATGAAGCGCCTCCATCAATTTTATCGGTGTTTTTGGGGACTGAAGTTTCAAAAATGCTCGATTTGATGGAAGAAGCAGTTGTTGACCGCAAAATGACACCAGACGAAAAAACTGCACTCAAGTTAAACATTGGCCGTATTCCGGAAATAATTCTCGATAGTACAGATCGCAACCGCACATCGCCATTTGCCTTTACAGGAAACAGATTCGAATTTCGTGCAGTTGGTTCATCAGCCAATAATGCATCGGCACTAATTGTTTTAAATGCACTTGTTGCCAACCAGTTACAAAAATTCCAGGTTGCTGTTGACGCGTTAATCGAAAATAGTGTTAAAAAGGACGAAGCAATTTTTCAGGTGTTAAAAGAATTAATTATCCAGTCAAAACCAATTCGGTTTAATGGCGATGGATACAGTGAAGACTGGGTGAAAGAAGCGGAAAAACGGGGTTTGACAAATGTTAAAAATGTTCCTGATTCACTTGAAGCCTATAATAGACCCGGGTTTAAATCCATGTTTTCAAAACTTGGTATTTTAAACGAATCGGAAATTCATGGACGGGTTGAGGTTGAGTATGAAAAATTCATCATGAAAATTCAAATCGAATCACGTGTGTTGGCGGATATTGCAATCAACCACATTGTCCCCATTGCCATTCAGTATCAAACCATGTTGCTCGAAAATGTTAAAAACATGAAAGACGTATTTTCTGTCGAAGAATTTAATAATCTATCAGAAGCACGGATTGATTTGATAAGAGAGATTGGCGTACATATTTCGGCCATTAAATCACTGAGAAAAGAAATGATTGAAGCCAGAAAAGATGCAAATGTAATTATTGACGCTGTTGGTAAAGCAAAAGCCTACGACACTGTGGTTAAACCTTATTTGGAAGAACTTAGAGACCACATTGACAGACTAGAACTGATTGTTGATGATGAAAAATGGCCTTTGCCAAAATACCGCGAACTGTTGTTTACGAGATAATTTAACTGTAAGCTGAAATATCGCACCATCTCCGGTAAATTTTTAGTGATTGTAAAATAGTTTGGCAAATGGCTCAGGAAAATGACAATTATTATTTAAGTAAAAATGAACCAATTGGGAGTTGTTTGCTTGCTTTGCGTGACATAATTCTGAAACAAGATGAGAATATTAACGAATCATGGAAATATGGAATGCCCTGTTTCTGTTATAAAAGAAAAATGTTCTGTTATTTGTGGACGGATAAAAATACTGAAGAACCTTATATTTTAATGGTAGAAGGGAAACACCTTAATCATAAGGGATTGGAACAAGGCAAACGTTCAAGGATGAAGATTTTCAGGATAAACCCATATATTGATTTACCGCTTCAAAATATTGAAAAACTGTTAAACGATGCCCTGGATTTATATCGGAATGGAACAATAAAAGTAAAGTATTAGCAAAAGCCGGCCTGCACTACCAGGTCGGCTTTTATTGTAAATGATTGGGTTCAGGCTTTAATTTGTTAATTTTTTGATTTGTCGAGCATTAAAATGTCGTTTACCAAAATTTCGGTCATGTACTGTTTCTCTCCGTTTTTATCGTCCCAACTGCGGTTGGTAAGTTTACCCTCGATGGCGATTTCAGCGCCTTTTTTTACATATGATTCAATGATTTCGGCTTGTTTTCCCCAGGCCACCAAACGATGCCAGGTAGTTTCACTTTGTTTTTCACCTTTACTGTCACGGTAAATTTCGTTGGTTGCTATACTGAAATTAGCAACTGTTTTTCCTCCGTCAAATTTTTTCACTTTTGGGTCTTCACCTACGTGGCCAATAAGTCTTACACTGTTTCTTAAAGCATTCATTTTATTTATTTTTTAAGTTAATAATTTTAGGGCTGTTTCTGTTGCAAGCCCTTTAACGAAATTGTTGATTCAAAGGTAGAGCGGCCTCCAAACATTATCCGGTTTTTAAATGTTTGTAATCGACAATAAACGTTTGTAAGCGATTGCAAACGGATAATATTTTATATTTTAGGGGTTTAAAAGCAGTATATATTTCAGAAAAAAATTGCATTTTAATTGAAAACAGGCAAAATAAATTTGATGTCAGCTTGAGGGAAGAAATCATTTTGCCTTCGCAGGCATATTTGTTTTCAAAGAAGGAGAACTTTAACAATGGAAGGTGCATTGGAAATTCAGACATACAAATCAATATAGAGAATTAAAAACAAAGACAAAAACACTATGAACAACCGAACCTGTCTCGATTGCGGCGAACCGCTTCGTGGACGTGCCGACCAAAAATTTTGCAACGACTTATGCCGCAATTCCTACAACAATAAAAAGTTGAGCGGCTCCACCAATTTCATGCGCAAAATCAACCGCATCCTGAAAACAAATCACGCCATTTTGGAAGGATTAAATCCCTTAGAAAAATCGACAACCTTTAAAAGTTTGCTCGAAAAACAAGGATTTAATTTTAAGTATTATACTAACATTTACACCACTAAAACCGGGCGCATCTACTATTTCTGCTACGACCAGGGATATTGCGAAGTGGAGAGCAACAAATTTATTCTTGTAAAAAACGAAGAGAATTAACCGAATAAAAACTCCATACTTTCTTAGTTCAAAATTGATATTAAAAATGCAAAACTTCATTTTCGAAAAAATAAAACGTATTCAGGCGCTTGCTGAAATCGGTCTGCATTATGCAGAAAACACTTTTGACAGAGAACGATATGAAGAACTCCATGAAATTGCTTTGCAAATGCTGGAGCAAATTACCCTTGTTCCCGTTGAAATTATTAAAACTGTAATACTTGAAAAAGATGGTTACAAAACGCCAAAAGTTGATGTTCGGGCAGTAGTTTTCAACGAAAAAAACCAGATACTTCTTATCCAGGAAAAAGTAGACAGTAAATGGGCAATGCCCGGTGGTTGGTCGGATATTTCATACAGCCCGTCGGAAGTTGCCGAAAAAGAATGTTTTGAAGAAGCCGGTTTAAAAGTAAAAGCGATTAAACTACTCGCTTTGCTCGACAAGCAAAAGCAAAATATGCCACCCCAATTTGAGTATGTTTATAAAATATTCCTTTTGTGTAAAAAACTCGGTGACAAAATTTCCATTGGTAACGAAACAAGCGATGTGGGTTGGTTTGATGAACAAAATTTGCCTGAATTGTCCACTCCAAGAAATACCCGTGGAACAAATAAAACTGATGTTTGAATACCACAAAGGCGAAAGAATTGAACCGATTTTTGACTGAATTTAATGTTATACAAAAGCACAATCTCCAACCACCACAAACAGAAACTTTCGCTATTATTGTCAGGAAAAAAAGACAAGCAATTGAGATTAACATTCTTAAATAAAAACTTTACGCTCCTCGATAAAAAAGAAGACCGATACCTTTTAATTGTTGTTGTTTTTGTTTTCTGCGTAATTTTCCTGAATGTTTTTGAACCCTTTAACATTGGCAGATGGTATTCCGATTCAGGGTTTATTCAATTTCTTCGCTTGTCAAGTTATGGATTTGTTATCGCTGTTGTATTTCTTTTTACCCAGTTTCCGCTGCGCAAATTTTTCAACATTAAAGAGTTTAAAATCAAAACATTTTTGCTGTGGTTAATTATTGAAATTGCTTTAATTAATTTGGCTTACATTATTTTATATGGAAATCCCATCGGAAATTTTATAAATGATTTGGGATTCTCACTGAAGTACACTTTGCTTAGTATTTGGCTCCCCTACTCGTTTGCTGTTTTGATTGTTTATTATAAAAACCAGCGCAATGAAATTGAATCACTAAAAACCAGGGTAAATAAACTCCCTGAAAAACGATTGATTGTTTTTAAAGATGAAAATGGAAAAGTAAGGTTTTCTGTAGTTGCCAATGATTTGTTATTACTTGAATCAACCGACAATTATGTTTCGGTTTTTTATATACTGCAAAACAAAGTTCAGCGAAAACTTTTACGAAACACGTTAAAAAACCTTGAAGAAATGCTGAAGGAAAACTCAATCATCCGCTGCCACCGATCGTTTATGGTAAACCCGGTAAATGTTGAGTTTATGCAAAAAGAAGGGAAAAAGCTTCAACTCAAAATAAAACACGTTGAAAAAACGATTCCGGTTTCCGAAAAATATTCATCCCCGTTTCCTGACCTTTTATCCTGAACAGTTTTCATTCATCCCATTATATACATTTTTACCCCCAATTTTTGGATGATAAAAATTAACCATACAAATTTGCTTTCGTAACATTTTAAAAATATTCAAAATGAAAAAGTTAATGATTATTGCCCTGATTATTGTGGCTGTAATGGGTAGTACAAAAGTTTTGTTAGCTGCCGGAAATGAAGATGTAACAGGTAGTTGGAAGTACGAAGTTCCAACGGCACCGCACGGATATGAAAAAGGCACTTTAGTTTTTACTGAAAAAGAAGGAAAACTGTTTGGTGAAGTAATATTTGCTGATGGATATAAAATTGACATGAAAAATTTAACCTTTGAAAACGGCGAATTAAAAGGTGGTTTATATGTTGATTACGAATATGTAAGCATAAATGCCAAAATCGAAGGAAACAAAATGACAGGTGTTGCCAACACTCCTGAAGGCGAAATGAAATTAACCGCCGAAAAACAGAAATAGTTGTATAAATGGGATTTTAGACTTTAGAATCAAGAATCAAGACCTGAAAAACTATTTGTCTTGATACTTGATTCTAAAAATCCCACTACTATTTTTTCAGTTTTATTACTTCGCTTCCAGCCAGTAAAAATGCCCCTGTTCCATAAACTTCCCAACTTTCGGCATTGAAATTCTTTTTTGGGTCGGCGCCAATTGGTTGTGTCCAACCCACATGTCCATCAGGTTGAATTAAACCATTTAATCCTACCCATGCTTTTTCCACAGCCGGTAAATAAGTCGCTTTATCCAAAATTCCATTATTAATTCCCCATGCCAGTGCATAGCAATAAAATCCTGAACCGCTTGCTTCTCCACCCGGATACGAAGCGGGGTCGAGCAAACTTGCTCTCCACAACCCATCAGGCTGTTGAAGTTTAATAATTTCTGCAGCCATTTCCTTATAATTCTGAATATAGAAATCACGCGTCGGATAATCTTTTGGTAATTCCTGCAACACACGAACCAATCCACCCATTACCCAACCGTTTCCTCTTGACCAGAATATTTTTTTGCCGTTTGCCTCCTTGATAGGGGTTATACCTGGTTCATTCAATTTATATTTCATATCGCGGGCATACAAATGTTCTTCCTTGTCATAAAGCAAATCGTAACATTCCCTGAAAAGTTTATCGTTCAAATCAAGATATCTGTCATCATTCATTGTTATACCTAATTTTACCAATGCAGGCGGTGCCATAAAAAGGGCATCGCACCACCACCATGTAACTGGTCTGATTTCGCCTGTTTCATAAGGAGTTGCCATAAACTTATCCATCATATCAATAAATGGCTGAATCATTTTAGGCTCGGGTTTAACCCTGTACATGTCAATGTAAGTCTGGCAGATTGCTATATCATCAGCGTGTTGCAGGCGCGGCCCGGGTTTCCATTGGTTGGCTTCACCCATTTCATACATGGCATTCCATATTTTTTTCGAACCGGTTGTTTCATATGCGGCAAACACACCAGCATAAAATGCACCATTGGTCCAGTCCGTTAATTCGTGCTTTGGATTTTGCAACTGCCATTCAAGTGCAGTTAACCATTGCTTTTTTAATATATTTTGGTTTGAATAGTTTTTCATTCCCCGACTTTTGAGCAGAAATTGAGCCACTTAGCACAACCAGTAAAATAAAAAGTGAGATGATTTTGTTCATTTGATTTTAAGTTTAAATATTAATTTTTTAAAAGTGATTTAAAATGTTTTAGTGAAAGTTCAAATCTATGCAACCGATTGCAATTTTCAAAACAAAACCTGAAATCAATTTTTTGTTATTAATAATTATTTAATCCTCAATGTTATTGCCAGATACCATTTTATACTTATAATTGCAACATAAAAAATAAAAATGAAATTTCAGCAAATACATCACGGCCATCATGGAATTAACCAATCGAAAGGTAGGCTGTAATTGTTTTGTTTGATTTAAAACGATATAATAAAAAAGGCTTGCCAGGATGGTAAGCCTTTTTTATTGGCTTTCCCCTGTCCCTTCGCGGCGGTAAGAAAAAAATAAATAATTAAAAGATAATGATAATGGAAAACAGACTAAAAATTGCGATTCAAACCAAAGGAAGATTAAACGAAGATTCGATGCAACTGATAAAAGAAGCTGGAATTGACCTTTCAATCGGAAGGCGCACGCTTGTTGCCGAATCCAGAAATTTTCCAATGGATGCTTTATTCCTGCGCGACGATGATATTCCGCAAACTGTTGGGGACAATGTTGCCGACATTGGCATTGTTGGCGAAAACGAAATGCTTGAAAAAGGCGAAAACGTGGTAATTGCCAAGCGGCTCGGATTCAGCAAATGCCGGCTTTCGCTTGCAATCCCAAAATCACTGGAATATAATGGAGTTGAATTTTTCAACGGTAAAAAAATTGCCACCTCCTACCCTGTTATTCTTAAAAAGTTTTTGGCTGAAAATAATATCAATGCCGAGGTTCACGTAATTTCAGGTTCAGTTGAAATCGCCCCGGGAATTGGTTTGGCAGATGCTATTTTTGACATTGTAAGTTCAGGTTCAACTTTGGTTAGCAACCGTTTAAAAGAGGTTGAAGTTGTTCTGAAATCGGAAGCCTTGTTAATTGCCAATCCTAATTTATCACCTGAAAAACAGGAAATTTTGGACGAATTGATTTTCAGGATAGAATCTGTTCAACGTACAAAAGGAAAAAAATACATTTTGTTGAATGTTCCCAACAGTAAAATTCAGGAAATTGCAACTTTATTACCTGGAATGAAAAGTCCAACCGTTGTACCTTTGGCGGAAGAAGGCTGGAGTTCTATGCATTCAGTAATTGAAGAAAACGATTTCTGGGAAGTTATAGGGAAACTGAAGAAAGCCGGCGCAGAAGGGATTTTGGTTATTCCCATTGAAAAAATGATTTTTTAAGAAGCTGAAATAAGGAAGCACGATGTTTGAAAATATCACAAAAAATAAACTTTGAACTTTAAACATTCAACTCAAATTGACAAAGCGACAATACATATTATTTATAATACCGGCACTTATCTGGGGTTCAACCTGGTATGTAATTAAATTTCAGTTAGGAATTGTTGACCCACTATTATCGGTTGCCTATCGTTTTTTGTTGGCTGGTTTACTTCTTATCTCTTTTTGTTTTGTAACCGGTAAAAGAATGAAATTTACACTTCACGAGCATTTCCTGATTTTGTTGCTTGGATTAAGTTTGTTTGGCTTTAATTACTGGTTTGTTTACCAGGCTGAAACCATATTAACAAGCGGAGTTGTGGCTGTAATTTTCTCGCTGATAATTGTATTTAATATAATTTTCAATGCACTTCTTTTGAAAGGAAAAATAAAAAAAGACGTAATATTCGCAGCTGTTTTAGGAATAATTGGAACAACATTTCTTTTTAAAAATGAATTGAGTTCGTTTTCATTAAATACAAAAGATGCGTTCGTTTTTGTTATTTGTTTGGGCGGAATTATCACTGCCTCGCTCGGAAATATTTTGTCAGCCTACAAACAAAAGCGAAAAATACCGGTTTTGCAAACCAATGCTTTTGGAATGTTGTATGGCGGAATTGCAATGTTTCTAACTGTTTTGGTATTGAATAAACCCATCGTTTTCGAACCAACCTTAAACTACATTTTATCGTTGTTCTATCTCGCTGTTTTTGGTTCAATAATCGCATTTTCAACCTATTTAAAACTTCTCGGCGAAATTGGCCCCGACCGTTCGGTGTACATTGCAATAATTACTCCAGCTATTGCAATTGTAATTTCTACTATTTTTGAAGGTTACAAATGGGATATGTTTGCTGTTGCCGGTATAATTCTCCTGTTCTCCGGAAATTTTCTTGCACTGCGTTTTAAAACACAAAAATCTACGTTATGAAACGAGCCACGAGCAAAATGCTTACACAGATAAACCATTCTATGGCGAGTTCGATCGAAAACAAAAAAAATTAACAATTAAAATGAGATGAAAACATATATTAATCCTGAAAAATCAGTTTGGCCTGAAATATTAAAAAGACCATTAATCGACGTTTCCGAATTGTATGGAAAAGTTCAGTCTATTTTGGATGAAATCAAGAGCGAAGGTGATAATGCACTAAAAAAGTATACATTCCAGTTCGACGGAATTAATTTGGATTCAATTTTAGTTTCAAAAGAAGAAATTGATGAAGCCGAAAAAATGGTTGACAGTGAACTAAAAGATGCGATTGCTTTGGCTTCAAAAAATATTGAGGTTTTTCATTCTGCTCAAAAATCAGAAATCAAAAAAATTGAAACCACAACAGGTGTTACTTGTTGGCAAAAACCTGTGGCAATCGAAAAAGTTGGACTTTATATTCCAGGTGGTTCTGCACCGCTGTTTTCAACTGTTTTAATGCTGGCAATTCCGGCGAAAATTGCAGGTTGCAAAGAAATAATTTTGTGTTCGCCACCCAACAAACAAGGGAATATTCATCCTGCTATTTTATATGCCGCAAAAATTTCCGGAGTTACCAAAATCTACAAATTGGGAGGTGTTCAAGCGATTGGAGCGATGGCATTTGGCACTGAAACGGTACCAAAAACCAATAAAATTTTTGGTCCGGGAAACCAGTTTGTAATGGCAGCAAAACAATTGGTCAGTATGAATGACGTTGCCATTGACATGCCCGCCGGTCCGTCAGAAGTTTTGGTAGTTGCCGACGACACTTCAAATTCGGCATTTGTAGCGTCTGATTTACTTTCGCAGGCCGAGCACGGAGCTGACAGCCAGGTGGTTTTGGTTGCCAATCGATTGGAAATTGTTGAAAAAGTATTAACAGAAATTGAAAGACAGGTAATACTGCTACCCAGAGGTAAGACTGCTTCAAAAGCACTTGAGCACAGCATTTTAATTGTACAGGAAAATCCGGATGAACAAATCGGGCTGATAAACGAATATGCACCGGAACATTTAATAATCAGCACAAAAAATTATGCAGAGATTGCAGAAAAAATCACAAATGCAGGTTCAGTTTTTTTGGGAGAATATTCACCTGAAAGCGCAGGTGATTATGCATCAGGCACAAACCACACTTTACCTACAAATGGCTGGGCACGCTCGTATAGCGGAATAAATCTCGACAGTTTTTTAAGAAAAATCACCTTTCAGGAGATTTCAAAAGAAGGATTAAAAAATATTGGTCCGGCTATAGAAAAAATGGCTGCTGCCGAGCAACTTGAAGCACATAAAAACGCAATTAGTTTGAGGTTGAAGGAAATTTAATTATTTGGAAATAAATGGATAATTCTGAGGATTTTGAATCATGTTTAAAGTAAGATCTATATCTAATTTCTCCCAAAACAAATGTTGGTTGTTCAATAATGAAACGTCAGAAATTTCTGATATGCGCGCATCTTTAAACCAGGGAAAATCATTAAATGGAAGAAAAAACTCATTCTCTCCTAATAACAACCAAAATCCATGTACTGAAATGTTGGTAACTTCAACTTCCAAAGTGTTCTTTCCAGCTATTTCTGATTTCATTTTCATTCTTTTTTATAATATTCATCAACAGATTAATCTGTTTTTTGTTGAATCCAGTACTTTTAACAAGTTCTATTTCAGGTTCTATCCAAAACTTAGCTTCTCCATCTGGACTGACCACATGAACGTGCATTCTTTCTTCTTCCCTCGAAAAAAAGAAAAACCTGTAATTTTGCTCCCGAAAATCGTTGGACTCATTTTGCAAAGTTAAAATTTACATTTACTAATTAATAACCAATAGTAAAAATGAACATCAACAACCTGCTCAGAAAAAATATACAAAACCTCAAACCCTACTCATCAGCCCGCGATGAATATTCGGGTGATGCAATGGTTTTTCTCGATGCCAATGAAAATCCGTTTAACGAGCCCTACAACCGTTATCCCGATCCCTTGCAAAAGGAATTAAAACAGAAAATATCAGAATTAAAAGGTATTCCTGCCAACCAGATTTTTTTGGGAAATGGCAGCGACGAACCAATCGACTTGCTTATTCGGGCATTTTGTGAACCGGGTAACGACAATATTATCACCATTCATCCAACCTATGGAATGTACCAGGTTGCCGCTGACACAAATGATATAGAAGTAATAAAAGTTTCGCTAACCAGTGATTTTGAGTTGGATTCGAAACAAGTATTACAGGCAGTAAACACAAACACAAAACTCATTTTCCTGTGCTCTCCAAACAATCCCAGTGGCAACAGTTTGAACAAAGAATCAATGTTGGAGATTATTCGGAATTTCCATGGAATTGTTGTAATTGATGAAGCTTATATTGATTTCGCACCGGGAAAATCATTGCTACCCGAAATTGACAAATACCCGAATCTTGTCATCCTGCAAACATTTTCAAAAGCATGGGGAATGGCGGGATTAAGGCTGGGAATGGCATTTGCAACAGTGGAACTCATCCATATTTTGAGTAAAATAAAATACCCTTATAACATTAATATTCTAACTCAGAAAAAAGCACTTGAACTACTTGATAACAAAGAACAAGTTGATATTTGGGTAAAAAAGCTGATTGAGGAACGTGAAAAAATGGTAAAATATCTGGCCAAATTGCATTTCGTAACAAAAATCTATCCATCGGATGCAAACTTTTTGCTTGTTTCGATGATTGATGCGCGGGGTATTTATAACTATTTGGTTGAAAATGGCATCATCGTCCGCGACAGGTCAAAAATTCATTTGTGTGACAACAGTTTACGCATTACAATCGGTACTATGGATGAGGATATTGTATTGCTTCAGGCCTTAAAAGATTATATTTGAAAATGATTACATATTTTATATGAAGAAAAAAGCACTTTTTATTGACCGCGACGGCACATTAATTTACGAGCCGGAAGACGAACAAATTGATTCGCTTGAAAAATTGGAATTCCTGCCAAAAGTTTTCAGGAATTTATATTTCATTCAAAAAAATCTGGATTATGAATTGGTTATGGTTACAAACCAGGACGGGCTGGGAACAGCGTCGCATCCTGAAGAAACCTTTTGGCCGGCACACAACAAAGTGCTTCAGGCTTTTGAAAATGAAGGTGTAATTTTCGATGATATTTTAATCGATCGCAGTTTTCCGCATGAAAATCTGCCCACCCGAAAACCGGGAATAGCCATGTTAACCAAATATATGAATGGCAATTACGACCTTGCAAACAGCTTTGTAATTGGCGACAGATTAACAGATATTCAACTGGCCAAAAACCTTGGCGCCAAAGGTATTTTAATCAATAATGGTGATTTGGTTGAACAGTTGGAACAACAGGGGTTGGCAAATCACTGTGTTTTGGTTTCCGAAGATTGGGACGATATTTACGCCTGTGTGGCAGCCACCGAAAGAACTGCAGAAGTTGTAAGAACAACAAAAGAAACAAGTATTTCAGTCCGGATTAATCTCGACGGTTCGGGAGTTTGTGAAATATCAACCGGGTTACATTTTTTCGATCACATGTTGAACCAGATTGGAAGGCATTCGGGTGTTGATTTAAAAATTACAGTAAATGGAGATTTGGAAGTTGACGAGCACCATACAATCGAAGACACAGCACTTGCCTTGGGTGAAGCTTTCAAAAAGGCAGTTGGAGATAAAACAGGAATGGAACGTTATGGTTTTTGCCTGCCGATGGATGATTGCCTTGCACTTGCAGCAATTGATTTTGGCGGCCGGCCCTGGTTGGTTTGGGATGCTCAATTTAATCGTGAAAAAGTGGGCGACATGCCAACAGAAATGTTTCTGCACTTTTTCAAATCATTTTCTGACGCTGCAGCCTGCAACCTCAACATAAAAGCAGAAGGCACAAACGAGCACCATAAAATTGAAGCCATTTTTAAAGCGCTTGCAAAAGCAATTAAGATGGCAATTAAACGAGATGTTTTTAACTTTGAACTCCCCTCAACAAAAGGGGTGTTGTAAAAAACAGCCCCACCCAACCTCCCCAAAGGGAAGGAGTAAGAACAAAAACGGTAATTAATAAAATGACTGAATTCATAAATAAAATATTTTTAAATTCTCCGAAAAATCCTGTTTATTGCAGTGACAAAAAATCCCCCTTCGGGGGATTTAGGGGGCTTTGCTTTCTATTATGAAAACCATAAAACCACTTCGCGAAAAGAAAAACACGGCAATATTGCTCATTCACTGTCCTGATAAACAGGGTATTTTGGCAACTGTTACCGAGTTTTTGAACCAAAACAAAGGGAACATTATTTATCTCGACCAACATGTCGATCGAAAAGAAGAAATCTTTTACATGCGGGTTGAATGGGAGCTGGACGGCTTTGCCATTCCACAGGATAAAATTGGAGAATATTTTGAAACACTGATTGCCAATGCGTTGCAAATGAACTGGCGGCTTTATTTTACCGATGACATACCACGAATGGCCTTATTTGTTTCAAAAATGCCACATTGTTTGTTTGACATGTTAGCACGTTACACTGCGGGAGAATGGGATGTTGAAATCCCACTGATAATCAGCAACCATGAAACATTAAAACCTGTAGCCGAACGATTTGGAATCGATTTTTACCATTTCCCGGTAACCAATGAAAACAAATCTGAATTAGAAGAAAAGGAAATTGAACTTCTCAAGGAAAAGGAAATCGATTTTGTGGTTTTGGCGAGGTACATGCAAGTACTTTCAGGCAGTTTTGTAAATCATTTTCCAAATAAGATTATCAACATTCACCACTCATTTTTGCCGGCATTTGCAGGTGCAAAACCTTATCATGCCGCACATGAACGCGGTGTAAAAATTATTGGGGCAACAAGTCATTATGTTACATCTGATTTGGACGGAGGACCAATTATTGAACAGGATGTTACCCGCTGCAGTCACATTGATACTGTGGAAAAACTGGTTCGCAAAGGGCGCGATTTGGAAAAAATTGTACTTTCGCAGGCGGTTTATAAACACCTTCAACGTAAAATACTGGTTTACCAGAACAGGACAGTTGTATTTAATTAGAATTTAGGGGATGCAGGATAAAACCTGGAACAAAAAGAAAAACGAATGAAAACTATATTTTCAATTCTACTTTTAACCTTCTTAACAACTTGTGGCTTCGCTCAGTTGACAAAAGTGCCGAAACAGAATATTCCGGCTGAATACGGATACATGGTAAAGCAAGGAGATTCAATGCCTGAAATTGAATTCAAGCTCGCAGATGGGAAAACAATAAAAACAGGAGATTTGAAAGGTAAGGTAGTGATGTTGCAATTCACCGCCAGTTGGTGTTCGGTTTGCCGAAAAGAGATGCCGCACATTGAAAGTGAGATCTGGCAAAAAAATAAAAACAACAAAAGTTTCGCACTTTATGGAGTTGACATGGACGAACCTCTTGAAACCGTAAAAAAATTTGCCACTGACATGAAAATCACATACCCACTTGCCTTAGATCCGGGAGCTAAAATTTTCTACACTTTTGCCGCAAAAGGAGCTGGTGTAACACGCAATATTATCATCGACAAAAACGGAAAAATTGCATATTTAACACGCCTTTATAAAGAAGATGAATTTAATGAAATGAAAGAGGTGATAGAGTTGTTGTTAGCAGCTCCACCCAGCCTCCCCTAAGGGGAGGAGTTAAAAACATATAATGAAAAACTCACAAAAATGATCTAAGTTTCAAAATCTCCTCCCCTTAGGGGAGGATTAAGGAGGGGCTTTTACATGAAAATCGTAATTATAAAATACAATGCAGGAAACATCGAATCGGTTAATAATGCTTTAATCCGGTTGGGTGTGAAAGCAGAAATAACTGCAGATAAGGAAAAAATCAGGAACGCTGATAAAGTTATTTTCCCGGGTGTTGGCGAAGCAAGCACAACAATGGAATATTTGAGGAATCAGGGACTTGATAAACTGATTGTGTCATTAAAACAACCAGTATTGGGGATTTGCCTTGGATTGCAGCTTATGTGTTCACATTCAGAAGAAAACGACACTTTATGTCTGGGAATTTTTGATGAGAAGGTAATTCGTTTTATTCCAAAACCAGGTGAAGAGTTTATTACAAAAGTACCGCACATGGGTTGGAATTCGATAAACAATTTAAAAAGCAGGATTTTTTCAACAGATACAGAAAACCAATATGTTTATTTCGTACACTCCTATTTTGCAGGAATAGGTAGGCACACAGTCGCTACTTGCAATTATATAAACCCATTTAGTGCGGCCCTGCAAAAAGAAAATTTTTATGCGACTCAGTTTCATCCCGAAAAAAGCGGAACTGTGGGTGCAAAAATCCTCGAGAACTTTATAAACCTTTAAAACGTAGTAAAACACATGGATAGAATTACAATTATAAAAGTTGGCGGAAAAGTGGTTGAAGATCCACAATCATTAAATTCGCTTTTAGATCAATTTTGTAAAATATCAGGGCATAAAATATTGATTCATGGAGGTGGGACTACTGCAACGGAAATAGCCTCAAAATTAGGTATCGAAACAAAAATGATTGACGGGAGAAGAGTTACTGATAGTGCAATGCTGGAGGTTGTTACAATGGTTTATGGCGGATTGGTAAACAAAAAAATTGTAGCCGGGTTGCAGGCAAGAAATTGCAATGCACTTGGATTGACAGGAGCAGATTTAAGTTTGATCACTGCAAAAAAACGAATTGTTGGCGATATTGATTTTGGATTTGTTGGTGATGTGGAAGATGTAAATTCCCGGGAATTGCGGTTGCTTCTAAATGAAAATGTTATTCCGGTAATTGCACCTCTAACACATGATGGCAATGGACAGTTATTAAATACAAATGCCGATACAATCGCATCAGAAATTGCAACTGAACTGTCCAGGTATTTTAACGTTTATCTGTTTTTCTGTTTCGAGAAAAAAGGTGTAATGATGAATCAAAACGATGAAACATCCATGATTTACGAATTGGATCTTAAGTTATTTCAGCAATATAAAGATGAAGGAATAATCAATTCGGGCATGATACCCAAACTTGAGAATGGATTTAATGCCAAAAAGAAAGGGGTAAAAGAAGTACTGATTACAAATGCCCAAAACATTGCAACAGGCAGAGGCACGAGATTAATTTGAAAATTAAAATAACCTACCTTTTGTTTTTAATCAGTTTTGAATGACCTTTTTAGGCTGTTTAATTTCCACAATTCTCCTTCCGGGCCAGACATGAACTCCAAAATAATATCAACCGAATTATTGATAAATGTCAAATTTTTATTAAGTTTCCATCGTTTTAAACTGATATTAATATTATAATGTTAAGTACATTATAATCATGCACATAGATTTATATGACGAATTTAGCTGATAAGGATTGTATTGATTGTGAAAAAGGCAAAAGCTGCTGTAATATGAGTTGCTTCGTAGAAAATGAAGCAAACATTTTTAAATCATTAACTGAAAAAGAATTACACTTTTTGGTAGATAAGAAACAGCAAATTAAGTATAATGTAAGGGAAACGATAATCAAACAAAATACTTCCTCTACTTTTGTTATTTGCATGAGAGATGGATTGGCAAAAGTTTTTATTGAGGGAGAAAAAGGTAAAAATCTTATCGTAAAGATAATAGGCAGAGGAGATTTTATAAGTGGTGGTGGACTTTTCAACGGAAATGTGCAACACTTTACAATTTCTGCACTTACCCCAGTTACGTGTTGCCTGATTGATGCCAGTAAACTCAGCAACCTTTTTGCTGAAAACAACAGTTTTGCTGTAGAATTACTCCGGAACCACACCAAGCAAAACAACTACCTGCTCTCGAAAATGGTTAGTTTAACCCAGAAATATATGCCTGGCCGTGTAGCCGAAACATTACTATATCTAAAAGACGAAATTTACAAAAAATCGAAGTTCTCAATAGATCTTTCGCGCCAGGAACTTGCTGATATGTCGAACATGACAAAAGAAAGTCTTGTTAGGATACTTCAGCAGTTTAAAGAATCGAACGTCATTAAAACTCAGGGAAGTGAAATAGAAATAACGGACGAAAGTTCGCTAATTAATATTAGTAAAAATGGCTGAATTGACATTTGTCAATTCGTGTCAAATTATTTATCATTCCCTCAAAACTTATATATCACCAACAAACCATCAATTCATCCGGCTTTCGGTTGTATTTTTACACCTTATAAAAACTCAATAATTAAAAATTATTTATTAAATCTTATTGTTATGAAATACAACTCGCTTTTAAAACTCGTTTTATTCGGATTTATCTGCGCATTTATTGCTACTTCATGTGTTAAGGAAGGGCCAATGGGACCAGCTGGTGCCGACGGAACTAATGGAACAAATGGGGAACCTGGTGCTGACGGAGATGTTACATGTTTGGCTTGCCACTCTGGTACAAACATGGATTCAAAAAAGGCCGAATTTGCTATGTCAGAACATAGTGTTGGTGCAATTGCTGTTGATTATGCCGGTGGACGTGCTGCTTGTGCTCAATGCCACTCACATGAAGGGTTTACTCAATATGCAGTATTTAACAAAGTACTTGGAGACATTACAAATCCATCAGCATGGGAATGTAGTACATGTCATGGACTACATAAAGATTTTACACCCGACTATGCCTTGCGTTTAACAGCTCCGGTGGTATCAGGTGCAGACAATGTAACTGTTTTAGACTTAAAAGGAAACAGCAATCTTTGCGCAAATTGTCATCAAACGCGTACATCTGAACCAAATAAAACAAACCCAGGCGAAACATACAAAATTACAAATACACATTATGGACCACATCATGGACCACAGGCAAATGTAGTTGTTGGTGTTGGATTTGCTGAAATTCCAGGATCAGTGGCTTATCCTGCCGCAAATACTTCAAAACATTTAACTCAGGCTTCATGTACCGGTTGTCATATGGCACCTTTTACCAAAGCATCTGGCGGACACACATTTAATCCTAATGTTGATGCATGTAACGCCTGCCACGATGCAACCAACACAGATTTCAATTATGGTGGTGTTCAAACAGAAGTTGAACATTTACTTGAAACATTAAGAGATAGGTTAGTAGAATTGGGCGTTGTTGAATACATTGAAGCTGATGCTGCTTACGAACCTGTAGTTGGAACATATCCTATGGTTCAGGCTCAAGCCTTTTTTAACTGGATTGGTATTGAAGAAGATCGTAGTATGGGTGTTCACAATCCAAAATATGTAAAAGCCCTTCTTTTAAATACAATAGAAGCTTTACAATAAAAATTTAATAATAAAAAAAGACTTCTGTTTTCCGGAAGTCTTTTTTATTAATTCTTATTAGTTAAAAAATAATTGCCGCACAATAAAATCATTTTCCGATTTTATTAGTCGCAAACAAGTTTTTTCTTTTCAATTATAAAATAAAAAACAAATGAAAATCTTAAAATTACTGCTGGCAGTTTTTATTGTGGCCTTGCTGTTTAGTCAATGCAAATATAACTTCATAGTGCCCGAAGAAATTACGCCACCCAACCCGGATGGAGAGCCTGTAAGTTATACAACACAAATACAACCTATTTTTACCGCGAAATGTATTTCGTGTCATAAAACAGGTGGGACTATGCCCGATTTGACTGCTGGAAATTCATACAGTCAGGTTGTTCCCGCCCATGTTAATTTGACAACGCCCGAAGAAAGTGATGTTTATAAATTCCCTTCACCTACTTCAAGTGTACATAACTGGAAGAAATATAATTCGAATGAGGCGAATGTTGTTCTTACCTGGATTCAGGAAGGTGCCCTTAACAACTAACCTATTAAAAAGTCAGAAAAATGAAAAAATCAATACTATTCTTACTATTAACAGGACTTGTTTTTAGTTATGTAAATGCACAGGAAGCAACAGAAAGCTACCCGGTAACAACCTTTGAGAGCAACTATATTGTAGATGACCAAACCACAACAGTTTTCGATAAAAAAACTTTGGGTTTTGCAATCCAGCATAAATTTGGAACAATAGACAACGGAAAATCTGATTTATGGGGTATCTACGGAGCAGCGACAAACATAAGGCTTGGACTTGACTACGTTCCAATTAAAAACCTTCAAATTGGAGCTGGAATTACCAAGAATAAAATGTACACCGATGTTAATGCGAAATATAGTATACTGCAGCAAACAAGTGATAACAAAGTACCTGTTGGGCTTGCAATTTATGGCGTTTTAGCGATAGATGGCCGCGAAGAGAGTGCATTTGGAACCGCAAAAACACATCATCCCGGAGATGGTGCAGCTGAATACAGCATCTCTTTTACCGATAGGTGGGCCTATTTTTCTCAGTTGATTGTAAGCAGGAAAATTGGCGAAGCATTATCTGTTCAGGGTGGTGTAAGTTTTTCTCATTATAATATGGTTAAGGCCGATGAAGATCATGATTTGATTGGATTGCATGGTTTGGCAAAAATTAAAATATCTCCGCAGTCATCGTTGACTTTTAATTACAATTCACCTTTGAAAATTCAGTCAATTTCTGAACAAACAGAAGTGCCTGATTATAAACCAACGATTGCTCTTGGCTGGCAGATTTCGACATATACTCATGCCTTCCAGATTTATTTTAGTAATGCTCCCGGAATGTTGCCTATGGACAACATGATGAACAACAGAACAAAATTCGACAAAGAAGGTATTGCTATTGGTTTTACGATTACAAGGCTTTGGGCTTTTTAGCATCCAAACCTTATACGTTTTAAAATGGTAATATCTTTCCAAATTGATATTACCATTTTTCATTAAAATCAACCAATTATTTAGAAGTTACAAAATGACCAAAGGATTAATTTTCATAACAATTTTATTTTACATTAGCTCATTTAATTTGCAAGCTCAGTCAGCTTATGACGATGCTAAAAACCACGTTTGCCTAAAATGCCACTCTTCTCAAATCATTTCATTTCACAATGATGTTATTGATAAAGAGCAAAAAAAATTAATGAACCCATATTACATTGTTGACACAACAGCTATAAAAAATGGGGTTCATAAAAATTTTGATTGTACTGATTGTCACTCTTATGAGTATTCTACATATCCGCACGTTGCGACCCTGAAACTGGAGCCAATGGCGACATGCCTTGATTGTCACGGAGGTGACCCATCTTTTGCCAGTTATCAGTTTGAAAGAATAAATGAAGAATTTCAGAAAAGTATCCACTTCAAAGTTAGTGGCGAGGATTTTACCTGCGGTAAATGTCATAATCAACATACTTATCATCCTACTGCCCGAAACAGTGGTGATGTACTGGAAATTGTTGCCTATAGCAATGGATTGTGTCTTTCATGTCATAATGATATGAACAGATATGAAATGGTTGCCGGACATGAAAATCCAAAAATAGTTCAGATACATGAATGGCTACCCAATCAGGAACTTCATTTTCAACACGTTCGGTGTATTGAATGTCACACAGAGGTAGTTGACAGCTTGAATGTTTCGCATAATATTTTAAGCAAAGACAAGGCGGTAAGAAAATGTGCTGAATGTCATAATGCCGATTCAAGGTTAAAAGCCTCACTGTACAAATACACAAATTTGCAAAACAGAAATGATGGTTCTGTTAAATCAATTCTTTCCAATGAGTCATATGTAATAGGTTCGCAACAGTTTCCTCTGTTGAAAAAACTAAGTTACATTATCTTCTTTTTTTCTCTTGCAGTTATAATTGTTCACCTGTTCTTCAGATTCACTAAAAAATAAAAACAAATGGATTTAAAAGATACAAAGCTATATTTCTACCCGGTTTGGTTGCGCATTTGGCATGCTGTTAATGCATTGGGAATTATACTGCTTATTATTACAGGATTTACGTTACAGTCGGGTAGCGATTCATCATTTATAGGTTTTAAACTGGCTGTAAACATTCATAATATCTCCGGTATAGTAATAACTGTTAATTACCTTTTATTTTTTATTGGGAATATTCTAACGCAAAACATAAAGTTTTATCTGATAAAACCAATGGGATTTATCAAACGTCCGATGAAACAGGCATATTATTACGCATTCGGAATGTTTCGCGGAATGAAAGCACCCTACCCTCTTTCTGAAAAAAGGAAGTTTAATCCGCTACAAAAATACGCCTATGTTATTGTAATGTATCTGTTTGTACCAATTATAATTATTACAGGATTTGCGTTACTATTCCCGGAAATAATACTTGATAAAGTATATACATTAAGTGGTGTTTTTATTACAGCAGTTACACATTCAGCAATAGGATTTTTTATTTCAATATTTTTGATAATACATCTCTACGTAGCTTCCATAGGCAAATCGCCGGCAGAGAACTTTAAAAGCATCATTACCGGTTGGCATAATATTCATTAAATTATTTCCTATGGTATAATCTACAAACGGAATACTAAAATAAAATTCGATATGAAAGGAACAAAAATGAAAGAATCAATGAAGTTGGAGCCCCTTAATTCCGGAAATATCATTTTCCCAGGAAATGTATTAACCCTTACCAAATGGTTTGCTATTATTCTCTTCCTGCTGACAGGAACCAATCAAACATTTTCTCAAACCAATGATGATTGCCTGGCATGTCACAACGATCCGGATTTATCAAAAATAAGGGCGGGTAAAAAGGTTTCGTTGTATGTTAAGCCGGAAGCCCTTAATAACTCGGTTCACAGTTCTCTGGAATGTACTTTTTGTCATTCGGAAGCTGCAGTTAGTGAATTTCCGCATCCTGAAACTCTTGCTCCTGTTAATTGCGGTGATTGTCATGATGTGGCTATGACCGATTATCTGCAAGGAATACATGGTGATGCATTTTCGAAAAACGATAAAAATGCACCCAATTGCAAAGATTGTCACGGTTCGCATCAAATCATAAACCACCAGGACCCAAAATCAAAAACTTATAAAATGAACGTTCCTTTTCTGTGTGGCCAGTGCCATAAGGAAGGTGCGCCAGTTGCACGAGGATATAACGTTTCGCAACACAATATTATTGAAAACTATAGCCAGGGAACACATGGTGCAGGCTTATTTCATAAAGGGCTAACAGTTACGGCAACCTGTAATAATTGCCATGGCAACCATAAAATTTTGCCACATACAAATCTAAATTCAACAGTTTCACGAAAGAACATTGCCAATACATGTATGCAATGTCATGCTCGTATAGAAGATGTTCATGTAAAAATTATCAATAAATCACTCTGGGAAAAAAGTCCTGGAGCCATTCCCGCTTGCACCGATTGTCATCCTCCACACAAGGTTGAATTAAAAAATGTACTGGACAACATTTCTGACCGAACCTGCCTTGTGTGCCATGAGAAAGAAAATGTACATAAAATTGTTGATGGCAAGCTGGTTTCGTTAACAGTTGACGTTACGAACATTGCAAACTCGGTACATAAAAGTATTACCTGCGTGAAATGCCACTCTGATATAACACCACATGTTTTGCGGCCCTGTATAACAGCGGAGAAGGTTGATTGTTCCAGTTGTCATGCGGAAGTTGCAGATATCTATGCTGCGAGTGGGCATGGAGAGGCCTATTCCAGAAAACAGGAGAATGCACCTTATTGCACCACCTGTCATGGTACACATCTGGTAAAGTCCAAAACAGATGAAACCTCACCCGTATTTAGATCTGCAGTTCCTCAATTATGTGGGAAATGCCATCAAAGTGACGGCTTGGCATTAATTGGAACCGATTTAAAAGAAAAAGATGCCTTACACGATTATTCAACCAGTGTGCATGGAAGAAGCCTTGTTGAAAAAGGTCTTTTATCAACAGCGATTTGTACTGATTGCCATACAACTCACTTTAACTTAAAAGAATCAGACGATCGTTCCTCGGTGAATCCAAAAAATCTGGCCGCAACTTGCGGGAATTGTCATAAAGGAATTTACGACCAGTTTATTGCCAGCGACCATGGCTATTCCAAAGATTTAAAAGGTCAAAAGCTACCCACATGTGAAACCTGCCATACAGCACATAATATATCTGACGTACACGAGGATAAATTTATGGCTGAGATTACCGGTCAATGTGGTAAATGCCATGAACAGCTTGCTGAGTCATATCTTGAAACATATCACGGAAAGGCTCACCAGCTTGGATATCAAAATGCTGCCAGGTGTTCAGATTGTCATGGTGCCCACAATATTTTTAAAATGGATAATCCTAAGTCAACAATTAGTCCACGAAATATTGTAAAAACCTGCCAAAAATGCCATGAAGATGCCAACATGAAATTTACAGGTTATTTGTCGCATGCAACCCACTATAATAAAGAGAAATTCCCATGGCTATATTATACTTTCTGGGCGATGACGGCTTTATTATTGAGTGTATTCCTGTTTTTTGGGTTACATACTTTGCTTTGGTTTCCACGTTCAGTAGGGCACATGCTTAAAAAGCGCAAACATGCCAAAATACTGGGACGTCAAAAATACATCAGGCGGTTTACTTCAACTCAAAGAGTTACACATATATTTGTAATTATCAGTTTTTTAACGCTGGCTCTCACCGGAATGATTCTCAAATTTGCTTACATGGATTGGGCCAGGTTTCTTGCAAAATTAATAGGTGGAGCCTTTGTAGCGGGCGTTTTACATCGTATTGCAGCAGTTATGACATTCGGATACTTTGCTTACCATGTAGTTTCGTTAATTAAAATGAAAAAACAAAAAGATCTCAGTTTAATTAGCTTTGTTTTTGGAAATAACACGCTCATGTTCAACAAACAGGATGTGAAAGATTTCTGGTCATCGATGAAATGGTTTGTTGGAGCAGGAAAAAGACCTCAATATGGACGTTGGACATACTGGGAAAAATTTGACTATTTTGCAGTATTCTGGGGGGTTGCAATTATTGGTTTTACAGGGCTGATCCTTTGGTTCCCTGAATTTTTCACTAAATTACTGCCAGGTTGGTTTATAAACGTTGCCCAGATAATTCACAGTGATGAAGCATTGCTTGCAGTAGGATTTATATTTACAATTCACTTCTTTAATACTCATTTACGTCCGGAGTCGTTTCCGATGGACACTGTTATTTTCACCGGTCATGTTCCACTTGAAGAATACAAACATGACAGGCCCCGTGATTATGAACGGTTGGTGGAATCGGGAAAATTGGATAAGTATGTAGTTGAAAAAGAGTTTTCTAAAAAGAAAATGCGCATGGTTAAATTATTTGGATTTTTAGCCTTAGGCGCTGGTACTATTTTAGTTGTGTTAATCATTTATTCACTTCTCTTTCATTAAATATTAAACAAAATTTCATTACATAAACAGTTATAAAGAACACATCTAAATTGCCTGTATTTGTTGAAGTTTCATGCATTTTTTACAATTTTGCAATACTATAATTGATTTTTAAAAATCAATAAAAACATTGAAATGAAATTACCATCATCAATTAAAAATTGGATATCGATTACCGGGGCAGTCTTAGCAATCTTTAACCTTGCCTCAATCTTATCGCTGGCATTATTAACCACCTTATTTAATTTTGGAGGTTCTTATATTGGATTGTTCATTTATATCATACTACCTGGTTTTATGGTTGCCGGTTTAATTTTGATTCCGGTTGGGATGAGAATTTATGGCAAAAAAATCAGACAGGCTGAGGAAAAAGGGGAAACCAGATCATGGCCAATATTAAATTTCAATAATATAGCCACCCGCAATGCTGCATTTATTTTTATTTTCGGCACAGTTTTTCTGCTCATCATTTCATCAGTAGGTAGTTATGAGGCTTTTCACTATACCGAATCAGTTGAATTTTGTGGCAAACTATGTCATAATGTAATGGAACCTGAATATACTACTTACCATGGTTCAGCCCATGAGCGCGTAGCCTGTGTTGAATGTCATGTAGGTTCGGGTGCCAGTTGGTATGTAAAAAGTAAATTATCAGGATTGTACCAGGTTTATTCTGTTTTGGCGAAGAAATACCCCACTCCTATTCCAACACCAATTGCAAATTTGAGACCCGCACAAGAAACCTGTGAGCGTTGTCACTGGCCCGACAAGTTTTATGATGATAAACTTCGGATTAAACATTCATACCTTTCCGATGAAGATAATACAGAGGTAACCCTTCAAATGCTTGTTAAAACGAGTTCAAAAACAACTGAAAACGGTGTTGAAAAAGGGATACACCAACACATTAGTCCCGATGTGAAAATTGAATATAAAACAACTACATCCAACAGACAGGAGATTCCCTGGGTTAAATATACAAATACCAAAACCGGCGAAAGTTATGTTTATGTGGACAATGAAGTTAGTATAACCCAGCAGCAACTTGATTCATTGGAAACACGGGTGATGGATTGCCTTGATTGCCACAACAGACCATCGCACAATTACAATGCACCACAGAACTTTATTGATCAATCAATGGCAAGTGGGAAAATCTCCAAAACACTTCCTTCCATCAAAATGTTGGCAATGCAAGTTTTACATGTTGAATATTCAACTAAAGACAGTGCATTTATGGCAATAAACTCAACTGTAAATGATTATTATAAATCGAGTTATCCAGAATTATTGGAAAATCGGAAAAAAGAAGTTGACGAAGCAATCGCTGAAATCCAAAACGGATATGCAAACAACATTTTTCCGTTTATGAAAGCGGATTGGAGGTCATACCCAAACAATATCGGCCACATGGAATCAAATGGCTGCTACCGTTGCCATAACGACAGGCATGCCACTGATTCGGGAAAAGTTATTTCTAAGGATTGTAAGTTGTGCCATAATATTAAAGCTGAGGGTATTGCTGATAGCATGGTATATGCAAATTCAGGTGAATCACTTGAGTTTCAGCATCCGGTTGATATTGATGATGCATGGAAAACTGAACTTTGCTCAATGTGTCATTCTGCGTTGTATTAAACTTATTTTCAACAATATTAAAGTGTTAAATTGGTTTATCTTTTAACCCGAATGTTTTTATAATTTATGCCTGAATTTCTGTTTATCAATGATAAACAGAAATTCAGGCATAAATTAGTTGATAGTGCCAATCAAAAATAATTAGTATTATTAGCTTTTAATTTTATTTCATAAATCAATAAACATGATGATTTCAAAAACATTTACAGAATACAATTACCGCAATTTATTAATATCTACCCTTTTTGTATTAACTTCAGCAACAGGCTGCTTTGCACAAATTCAAAAAAAAATTGGAGATAATCATCCAAACGTACACAAGATAATTGTAGATTCAGTTTTGCAAACAACATCATACACTTATCTTCTCGTAAAGGAAGAAAATAAGATGCAATGGCTGGCGATTCCAAAAAAAGAAGCGGCAAAAGGTGAAACTTATTATTTTCAGGGAGGAATAGAAATGAGAGACTTTAAAAGTCAGGAATTAAAAAGAATGTTTCCCTCTGTGCTGTTTTTGGAAGGAGTTATTAGCCCATCTGAATTAGAAGGAGGAAAAATATTGGAAAATACGGCGGATTTAAATAAAGCGAGTAATGTCAATCAGGAAATAAAAATAAATCCGGTAGAAAATGGAATTACTATAGGTGAACTTTTTTTGAACAAAAAAAAATATGCGAATAAAATTGTTAAAATAAGAGGTCAGGTTACAAAATACAATTCAGGAATAATGAAAAAAAACTGGATCCACCTTAAAGATGGTTCACCAAATTCATCACAGCACGACTTTGTTGCTACATCGGTAATGGAAACAAAAGAAGGAGAAATTATTGTAATTGAAGGGAAAATTATTCTTGATAAAGACTTTGGATCAGGTTACTTTTTCAATGTTCTAATGGAAGATGGTAAAGTTATTAAGTAGGCTTTATTCAGACAGTTTTTCAATAAGTAAAGTATGCCGCAATTTTTTGTTGAATATGTATTTTATTACAAAAAAATATTGTCCTGTTAGAAATCGATTAAAAACTTCAATATGGCAAAAAGTAATTTCTTAAAAGATTTAATTGTTATTATAGGAATTATTTGTTTGCAAATTCCAAATTCTTACGGACAAAAAACATCGGAAATTTATACAACTCAGGCTGAAAATAAATACAAAATTATTTATGTCGGTCAATTTCCGCCAAAAACAGATGCAAATGAAGATAATAGAGAAACAACTGAGTTATATCCTGATCAAACAAATAAGAAAAAATGGTTGTCTAACTTAATTTTTGGCAAAAAACCATCACCCCTGATACGACCAATGACTATTCTGGCAAAATCTCCTGATTCGTTATGGATTTTGGATCAGGGCAATGGTACAATTTTAAAAGCAATTAATGGTGTGGGTGAAATAACCCAATTCAAAAATAATAAACACTTCGTATTCCCGTCACTCCTCGGAAGTTGCATTTTATCATCCAACAATATTCTTTTAACAGATTCTAAATTGAATTCCGTTTTTAATTTTGATTTAGCAGATAATACAATTCAAACTCTTAACGACTCCATAAAATTTGACAAACCTACTGGAATAGCTTATTCATCTGTAAATAAGGAAATTTGGGTGGTTGAAACAAATGCTCACCGGATTGCAATTCTTAATAATAAAGGGGAGTTTATAAAATATTTTGGACATCGTGGTAATGGACCTGGTGAATTTAATTATCCTACTTTTATTTGGATTGATAGTTTAGGTATAATTTATGTAATTGACACATTAAATTCGCGAGTGCAGATTTTCAGTAAGGATGGGGAACTAATAAATAGTTTTGGTGAAGCGGGTGACGTCCCCGGTACATTTGCCCGACCAAAAGGAGTTGCAACAGATACGTTCGGACATATTTATATTGCTGATGCGTTATTTAATAACGTTCAGGTTTTTAGCAAAACCGGACAATTATTATCTGTATTTGGTTCGAAAGGAAGTAACAAGGAAGAATTGCTGATGCCTACAGGATTATTTATTGACCGAAACAATTACATCTATTTAGCAGACAGTTATAACTCAAGAATTCAGATTTTTAAACTTGAAATTACCAAATAAACAATAGTGTTAAAGTACATTTTAAGATAAGAATTTGCAATAAACTAAAACGAAAGGAATGAAATTACGCTTTATAATTCTTTTATTATCACTGGCAGAAATCCCGGGTATCGCATTTGCTCAATCAATAGTTAATTCCAGGCACAACTTGTCTATAAGTGGACCAGGATCAGTTAATTCAACATCCGAATCTGAAATTTGTATTTTTTGTCATACGCCGCACAACAGTAATCCTCAGGTTCCATTATGGAACCGAAATAACAGTGTAGTTCCCTATACAATCTATGACAACTCTGTTAGTAGTACATTAAATGCAATCACAGGTCAGCCAGACGGTTCTTCCCTTGTTTGTCTTTCGTGCCATGATGGAACTGTTGCATTAGGAACTGTTTTAAACAGAACTTCAGATATTTTTGATGGTACTGGCTCAAAAATGCCGGTAGGAAGCAGAGGACTTATTGGAACTGATTTATCAGATGACCATCCGATATCATTCGTCTTTAATTCTTCCCTCGCCAGTGGAGACGGCCATTTGAAATTCCCACCACTTTTCCCGGTAACAGTTGATGCAAATAGTAAAGTTCAATGTACATCTTGTCATGATGCACATAATGATATGTATGGCAAATTTTTGGTTGCATCAAAAGAGTTTTCCGATTTATGTCTTAAATGCCACGATTATAGTTCATGGAACACGTCAAGTCATCAGTTATCTTCTGCAAACTGGAATAAATCAGGGACAAATCCCTGGGCGCACATAGAAAAACCTTATGCAAGTGTTTCGCAAAATGCCTGTTCAAATTGCCATGAACCACACAGTGCCAATGGAAAAGCACGACTTCTAAAGTCGAATCTCGAAGAAAACAATTGTTTGGATTGCCATAATGGGAATGTGGCGAACACAACAAAAAACATAGCAAATGAATTGGCAAAACCATACAAACATAATGTAGCCGGTTATAATGAAATCCATATTCCCAACGAAAATATTTCAGCACCGGCAAAACATGTTGAATGCCAGGATTGCCATAATCCGCATGCGTCAAAAGGTTCAACCGCAAGTGCACCCAATGCCAGTGGAAAACTTGCCGGTGTTGCTGGTATAAATCAAAGTGGAGTTACTGTAAATCCAATCTCATATGAATATGAATTGTGTTACCGGTGCCATGCTGAAAATTCGATGACGACAAGTACTACAACCAGACAAATTGAACAAAACAATACACGCCTGGAATTTGATTTAAGCAATCCCTCATTCCATCCTATTGCTGGCCAAAGCAAAAACTCAAGCTCACCAAGTTTAATTGCACCATTAAATGCTTCCAGTGTCATTTATTGTACTGATTGCCATGCAAGTAATGGCAGCAACTCTCCTGCAGGTCCGCACGGTTCAATTTATCCCTCAATATTAAAATACCAGTATATTAAAGCCGATAGAACATCAGAATCATCATCTAATTATGCACTTTGTTACAGTTGCCATAATCGCAATTATATTATTAATGAAAATTCTTCGTTCAAATATCACAAGAAGCATATTATCGATGAAAGAACGCCTTGTAATGCTTGTCACGATCCGCATGGAATTAGTAACTCTCAGGGAACTGCGACAAACAACAGTAATCTGATAAATTTCGATTTAAGTATTGTAAGACCATCAAACGGCCAAATCAGATTTGAAGACAGGGGAAACAGAACCGGAAGATGCTATTTAACGTGCCACGGAAAAAACCATAACCCCCTGAGTTATTAAATTAGCATTGAAAATGAAAATTAATTTGCATTCATTTCGATCCAAAATTATCATTACCTTAATAGTCTCTGTAACTTCAGTATCATTTATTGCCTTCTATTTTTTCAACCACTCACTAAACAAAATTATTCACAAAGAACAGGAAAAAAGTACCATTTCGGTTTTAAGTCTTTTAAAAGATCAATTCTATTCTACACTTGGAAAAAATGAAGGAAAAATCATATTTTCCATACTTGATAGTGCAATCAGCAATAAGAATATAAGAAATGCGTATTTGCTAAATTCAAAAAATAAATTGGTTTATCCATTTAGCTTAAACCTAAATTCAATTGACACTTTAGATAAAGGTGATTTGCTGTATTCTGATAATTCTATTGTTTTAAAATCAATTAATTATAAAGGAAGCCGTTTTACAAGAGCTTATATAACAATGCAGAATTCTCCAGCCTGTTACCAGTGTCACCCTCCAATTATAAAAAATATTGGAACAGTTGTTCTTGATCTTTCAATGGAAAACACAAACACGAGTTTAAACTTTGCCAGGCGATACAGTTTGTTTTTTACATTAGTTTTACTTGTTGTAATGGGTTCTTTAATTCTGTTTGTTCATTATAAATTTATAAGAAGTGCATTATCCGATTTCTATTCAACAATAAAAGAGGTTAACCAAGGAAACATGTATAAACGACTATCTATTCCTGAAACAAAAGAACTGGGCGAACTTGGAACCAGTTTTAATACAATGCTGGATAATTTTCAAAACACTCAAAAAGAACTTGAAATTTTTCATAAAAACGAATTGCGAAACAATTTCAAACTTGCAACTATTGGTGAAATGGCGGCAAGGCTGGCCCATGAAATCAGGAACCCCATAACGGGAATTGCAAATGCAATTGAAATAATCAATTCTGAAAATACTGATGAAAAAAATAAACCAATTTTAACAGAGATTCATCGTCAGGCAAATCGGGTAAATAGGACCATTACCGATCTGCTTAAATTTTCCAGGCAAAAGGATATAAATCTTAAGGAAAGTGATATTAACACACTTATAAAATCGCTGGTGTTTTTTCTTGAGAACCAGGCTCCCAATAAAGATATTAGCTTTAGACTTGAATTGCAGGAAGATTTACCCGTATTTTATTTCGATTATTCACAAATGGAAAATGTATTACTCAATTTAGGAATTAATGCCATACAAGCAATTCAAAAAAAAGGAATTATCACTTTTAAAACTAGTTATATCAAAGCTAAAAAACGGGTTAAAATCTCGGTTTATGATACTGGAAAAGGTATTCACGATCATATTAAACCAAAGGTATTTCATCCGTTTTTTACAACGCGAAATGAAGGAACTGGTCTTGGACTTTCCATAGTTAAAGACATTATTGAAAAACACAAGGGTGAAATTTGCGTCGAAGATAATGAATTAGCAGGCAGTATTTTCATTATTTTATTGCCTATAGAAATGGGTTAAATATTTTTAAACATCCTAAAAAATCTGTTTTGAGTTGTTTAACTTCAAATATTGAAACAATTTTAAACATCCTTTAATTTTAGCTATCCTTATCAAAAAAGAATAAAGAACTTTGAAAATGAAACCTTTAAAAATTTTGATTATCGACGACGAGAAACTCATTTGCTGGTCATTTGAAAAAAAACTTTCAGCAAAAGGTTATTCTGTTGTTACTGCGGAGACCGGCGAAGAAGGGTTAAAACTTTTTACGGAATATTACCCGGAGATTGTATTTTTAGATAACCATTTACCAGGGATTCAGGGCCTTGAACTAATTCCAAAGTTTAAATCGATAAACGAGGATGTGAATATCATATTCATGACTGCTTTCGAGTCAGTTGATGTTGCAATTCTTGCAATGAAAGGAGGAGCTTCTGAGTATATTCGAAAACCATTTGAGTTTGAAGAGATCTATGTTATTATTGATAAAATTGCCGAAAAGGTAAAGGTAAAAAACGAACTCATTTTACTGAAAAGACAGCAAAAAGAAAATTTTTCATTCGACCATATTATCCATAATTCACCTATTACAAAACGAATAATTCAGGTTGCAAAAAAAATTTCGAAAACAGAGGCTACTACCATTTTACTGTTGGGAGAAAGTGGAACGGGGAAAGACATTTTTGCACGTGCAATTCACAATGAGAGTAATCGAAGAACAAGGCCATTTGTAACCTTAAATTGTTCATCGTTGCCCGACACATTGTTAGAGAGTGAATTATTCGGTCATGAAAAGGGTGCTTTTACAGATGCCAAAAACCTTAAAAAGGGATTTTTTGAAATGGCCGAAGGTGGTACTGTTTTTCTGGATGAAATAGGAGAAATTAACCAAACAACGCAGGTTAAACTACTGGGAGTTCTTGAAAACAGGGTTATAAGACGATTAGGAGGCACAAAAGATATTGAAATAAATGTGCGCATTATAGCAGCTACTAACAGAAATTTGAAAGATTCAATTGAAAAGAAGGATTTTAGGGAAGACCTGTATTATCGACTAAAGATTTTTCAAATCGACATCCCTCCTCTTCGCGAAAGGATGGAGGATGTATTGCCTCTGTTAAACTATTATCTTTCTTATTTCAACAATTTATTCCGTAAAAATGTAAGTTCAATTGGTTCGTCAGCAGAAAAGATGTTGTTGAATTATAATTGGCCAGGCAACGTCAGAGAATTACGCAATGTTATGGAGAGAGCTGTGATTCTTGAATCGATGGATTCTTTGCAAATTAACAGTTTGCCCGGCGAAATTGCAGGTAGTTACAATAAAACGATCTCTACAAAGCTTGATTATTTAAAAAATAACTCTTCCAATTTATTTGAGTTTCCGGAAGAAGGAATTTCCCTTGATCAACTTGAAAAGGGAGCAATTGAAATGGCTCTCAACAAATCCGATTATAATCAAACTTTGGCAGCCAAACTATTAAGTATTACAAGAGATACTTTACGTTATAAAATAAAGAAACATAAATTGTAAGACATTCTCATTAGTATTAATAAAATGTTCGATGATTTTCTAAATTGGGTTAAATAACCCACTTCTATGGGTTATTTAACCCACAAATTTATTAAGTTAATTGTGATAAATCACTTTCAAAAAAAAATTTCATTTAACAAATAAAGTGTTACTATCTGATTTTCAAACTTATACAGCACAAAATATTCAAATTCAGCATATATATTTTATTTAATTAAATAACTCCATATTTCAGTTTTTATCAATTTGATAATTTCCAATTAAATCAAACCATTTTAAAACAACTAATAATCAAGCACTTACCAAAAAGGCATGGTTATTGGATTTTTAAGTTAGGCAATTGGACAGCCTGATTTAAAAATAATTTAAAACAATCCATTATGAAATCAATTCGTATTTTTTCTATTCTGTTTTTTGTGATGTGCCTATCTCAAGTAAGTATTGGGCAGATAAAAGGTTCAGCTCATGATTTTTCCAATGAAGGATGGAACACTTCAACCGGAAAACAAATTTGCATTGTATGTCATACTCCGCATAATGCAAAAGTTTCGCCAGAAGCTCCATTATGGAATCACCAGCTAACACAATCCTCTTTTACTGTTTATGACGCTAGTGTTTCACCTACGTTAGACGCAACAGTGGGACAACCTTCCGGCAGTTCAAAATTATGCTTAAGTTGCCATGACGGAACAGTAGCTTTAGAGAACTATGGCACGATGACAACAGGAAGTAATGCAATAGATGGAGGAGCAAACTTTGGAACTGACCTGTCGAACGACCATCCAATTTCTTTCCTTTATAACACTGCATTATCGAATACCGATCAGGGTTTGCATAATCCGTCAAGTGCACTTTCAGGTTTGGGAGGCACAATCAGTGAAGATTTACTATTTGGAGGAAAAATGGAATGTGCATCATGTCATGATGTTCATAACGCAGCAGGTTTAAATGATTTGCTAAGAGTATCAAATAATGCAAGTGCTCTTTGTTTGGCTTGTCATAATAAATAAGATGTATTTCGTAACTAACTAATAATTAGTTTTAGAGGCGATTGGAGAATCGCCTCTTTTTTTAAATAATTTAAACGATCAATAAATAGATTGGTTATTTTTTCAAAAATTTCGGATATGAATCTCAGGTACTTCACACTAACATTTATTCTTGTCAGCAGTATAGCTTTACTTAATTCCTGTAATACCTCAAAACACAGCTCAAAAAAAGTCAATCCGGTTATTATGTTTCCTGCCCCGCCCGATACAGCACGAATTCAATTCCTCACCAGCTATAGCAGTTCAGTTAATATTACCGGAAGTCAAAAAAAAATTATGAAAACTATTTTGGGTGAAGAAAAGCCTAAAATAATTTCAAAACCAATGGGTATAGAAATAAATAAAAATAAGATTTATATATGCGATATTGATATCGGGGGATTGGAAATAATTGATTTGGAAAATAACAAATTTGATTATTTTAAACCTGAAGGAAAAGGAGCATTAAAATTACCATTAAATTGTTTTATCGATGAAAACGGGTTTTTATACATTGCTGATGGCAACCGACGTCAGATTGTTATTTTCGATGAAGACGGAAATTATGTAAATGCTTTTGGGCAGGAAGGAGATTATAAACCAACGGACGTTTTTGTGTACAATAATAAAATTTGGGTTGCCAATGTTAAAAATAACCAGATTGACGTGTATGAGCGCGCGCCGGGAAATAGGTTTCTTTTTTCATTTCCCCAAAAGTCTGATGTTGAAGAAAGAAATTTATTTCAACCGACAAATATATTTATTCAAAACGATAATATTTATGTTACCGATTTTGGAGATTTTAAAATTAAAATCTATTCTCTTGAAGGGGAGTTTATATCTTCGATTGGAAGCTATGGCAAAAATATAGGCCAATTTGTTAGACCAAAAGGTATTGCGGTAGATAAGGAATCGAATTTATTTGTGGTTGATGCAGGATTCGAGAATACCCAGATATTTAATAAAGATGGTCAAACTCTTATGTTTTTTGGAGGATCTTATAAAGGTCAGGGTGGTATGTATCTGCCATCAGGAATTACAATCGATTACAATCATTTAAATTATTTCAAGAAATTTGTTGACCCTGATTATCAGCTGAAATACCTGGTTTTTGTAACAAATCAGTATGGTCCTGATAAAGTAAATGTATATGGAGCTATAATTCCAAAATAATCAACTATTTAGCAATGTCCCGATTAAACAAATATCTTATATTTTTGATAGCATTAATTGCGATTATTGCCTGCTCAACACAAAAAAATTATAAAACATTATCCTTCTTTTTTGACGGAGTTCCCGAATCAGTGAATGACAGTTTAATGGTTGAAATTGATACAACAATTAACGACAGCACACAGTTACTTGCCCTGTTAATACCTGAAATTTATTATCACGATCCTTTTAAATCAAAAGATTGTGCTATTTGCCACGATCAGAGTGCAATGGGTAAACTAAATGAAACTCAACCCGCACTATGTTATCAATGTCACGATGACTTTAATAATAACAATAAAACATTGCATGGAGCTTTAGAAGCGGGAAATTGTACAGAATGCCACAATCCACATCAATCAAAAGAAGCTAAATTATTGGTTAAAGGTGGAGAGTCACTTTGTTTTGACTGTCATGATTCAGAACAAGCAAAAGAAAATCAATTTCACAATATTGCTGAAGAAACAAATTGCATAAACTGCCATAATCCGCATGGCGGTGAAAATCAATTTGTACTGCAAAAAGGAGCTTGTTATAAATGTCATGATGATTTTAAAAATCAATTTAAGCACTTGCATGGCCCTGTGGCTGGTAATTTTTGTATGGACTGTCATACACCACATATTGAAGGAACAGGAAATTTAATTCGAAAAGGACAGGATTTATGTTTTTACTGTCACGAAAAGGAAATTGTAATAAAAAACGAAAATCATACTGAAATTGGAGAAGCAAACTGTACTGATTGTCATAATCCGCATGGAGGAGAAAACAGATTTATTTTAAATTAAAGAAAACTAATTTGCTAATTAAGGGCTTAACATATTTAATAATGATCTTGTTTTCGATGCAATGTTTTGCGCAAAACACCCGATATCAAAACAAATTATGGAAATTAACTGATGTTAGCGGTGAGCTAAAACTTAAAGGGCAATACAGAGAACAAGAAACTACAATGCAAGATTTTTCTGACATTCAGCAAAGCTTTTATTATAGAGGTGGAATAGCATTATACACTAAAAATTACATTTGGAATCCAAATTTTATGACACTTGATGTTGGTGGTGAATATAGTCCTGAGTCAAACACAGACAATTACATTGTTGCCCCCGACCGGGCAGAAATACGAACATTGAAAAGTTTGAGTTTAAATTCATCTCATTTTTCAAACAGCCAGATTTCATTAACTACACTGTACAATTTTAGTGAAAATTACAGCAATAGGGAAAATCTAACAAATTTAAAATCAAATGGAAACAGATGGGGAGGAACACTTTTTTTAAAATCAAAAGTTTTGCCGGTTTCTGTAAGTTACAACGACATGAGATATGTGCAACATGAAATTGAAACCAGCTTGAATTACAGAATGGTACAAAAAAACTTAAATGTAAATACTTATAAATCTTTCGGCAAAAAAGATAAAACTAACTTGCAATACTCCAACAGCAGTTATTCAAGACAGGAGTACAACAATTATGAATTACAAAACAAAATTAATAATGTGAGTATAACGAATCAGATTTTCTTTGATTCGGACCACAAGTATAATTTCAATTCATACATTTTCAACAACAACCAAAAAGGAGATAACTATTATAACATTTTCAACATAGCAGAAAATTTAAACCTCGCATTACCTTATCGTTTACATTTTAACACTGATTATAATTTGTATAATCAACAATTATCAGAACAGAGTTCAATTATGAATAAAATTTCAGCTTCGTTGGCACACATTCTTTTTGAAAGTCTGAGAACAGGGATCTATTATGAATATTCAAACAATAATCAAACATTTTATGATGAATATAGAAATATTGCCAAGCTTAACGTAAACTACACAAAAAAAATTCCAACAGGGTTGTTAAATTTGAACTACCAGTTTACATATTTAAAAGACAAAATGAATAGTGCTCCCGCTTTCATTCCTATAGTTAACGAACAGCATATTCTTACCGATGGAAGTATAACCTTGCTTGATAAACCCTATGTTGAACAGAGTACAATTGTGATTCACGACCAAACAGGTACAATAATTTACCGACCCGATTTTGATTATATATTATTGAGCCAAGGCGATTTTACCGAAATCCAAAGAATGCCTGGTGGTCAAATAGCTAACGGTGGTTCCATTTTTACTGATTACATAACCAGACAATCGGGAGCTTATGAATACGACGCAATATCAAATAGAATAAATGGAAATCTTAATTTATTCAATGGTCTTTTAAGACTGTATTCAACTATTACATTTCAGGATTACAAAAATGTTGAGTATTCTGATTTCCTTACCCTAAATTACTTGAAACAATATTTTTACGGAAGTACATTCGATTTTGGATTTGCAAATGTTGGCATTGAATTCGACAACTATTTAAGTACAATAACACCATATAAAATGACAAGGTATTTTCTGAATATACAAGGAAATTATAACGAAAAAATACTTCTTTCATTAAACGGAAACATTAGGGATTACAATATGATTGACGAAGATGAAAGAAGAAACTTTGCCGACATTTCGGGAAATATAATCTATCGGTTGAGTCAAAATTCAAATATTGATTTAAATGTGGGTTATCGCAATCAAAAGGGAGAAGGAATTGATCTGAATTTATTTACCGGACGATCTGAGATTAAAACAGTTTACCGAAAAATATTCGTTACCATGGGCCTGGAATTTTACAAGCGTAATTACTTAAATGAAAAAATTAACTTCAAAGGGGCTTATTTGCAAGTAGCACGTAAATTTTAAAAATCACAATGTGAAAAATTATCAAATTCTGCTAATATTTTTATTTTATTTATCTCATTTTAAATCATTTGCCCAAACTAAATCAGTAGAACTAAATTGCACAGAATGTCATGTTGCAATTATTAATCAGCCTTTTATTCATGTTGCAGCTGCCGATGACTGTGCAAACTGTCATTTGGGAAACGGAAATGAGCATCCGAAGGACAATGTAATTGGATTTTCGTTAACCACCGAAATGCCTCAACTTTGTTTTTCGTGTCATGAGAATTTTAACAAAAGTAATATTCATGCACCAGCGGGAGAAGGAGAATGCTTGATATGTCATTCACCACATGCATCAGCGAACAAATCGCTGTTATTAAATAATCAACCACATTTATGTTCGCAATGTCATAATATAGGACTCGAAAACAAAAAATATAAACATTATCCGGTTTTTGATGGAAATTGCCAAACTTGTCATGATCCTCATCAATCAGATTTTGTCCATTTTTTGAAAAAAGAAAAACTAAGTTTATGTATCAATTGCCATGATAATATTAAAACTGAAACTGGTTATACAAACATTCATCCACCTTTTACCGATGACTGTGCAAATTGCCACAATACACATGGTTCAGACAATAAAGCGCTTTTATCTCAAAGTATTCCTGACCTGTGCTACTCCTGTCATACTAAACTGCAGACCAGCATAAAAAATTCAAAAATAATCCACAAAGCAATTTCCGAATCAAAAGGATGCTCTAATTGTCATTCACCTCATGCTTCAAATCAAAGTAAAATTTTAATCTTAGGGGAAAAAGAACTTTGCCTTAATTGCCATAATAAAAATATTCAGACAGAAAAAGAAACCCTACAAGACATAAGCAAAATGCTGAAAAAAGGAAATTTCGTACACGGAGTCATTGAAAGAGATGGCTGTGTAGTTTGTCATGATCCACACAATTCGGATTTTCCGCGTTTATTGGTAAAAAATTATCCAATTGGACAATATACAAATGGTGAAAGTGAGAATTTCGCACTCTGTTTTTCTTGTCACGATTCAGGCTTAATGGACAATAAGGAAGATTCTGAAGCAACTAATTTCAGAAATGGAAATCAAAACCTGCATTTTGTACACCTAAAAGGAGAGAAAGGTCGTAATTGCAATATGTGTCATAACGTTCATGGTTCGGTTTTTGATTATTTAATTTCAAATAAGATAAAATTTGGAAATTGGGAAATGCCTTTAAATTTTATAAAAAATGATAATGGAGGAACTTGTAATACAGGATGTCATGAAGATAAAAAATACTTTAGATAACTTCTAAATTGAGAACGTTTTTTCATAAAATAAAAATTTTTATGCACTTTTAGCATCAGATAAATGTCCGAAATATCCAATATTGATTGATATAAAACATTTGTTTATAACATTGAAATAATTCTAAAATCTAAAAAAATGAAGTACTTAAAATTAATGTTTGTATTAGGATTTGCACTTGCTATTAGTTCTTCTTCTTTTGCCCAGGCAAAATATGTTGGAGCAAACGCGTGTAAAATGTGCCACAACAAACCAGAAAAAGGAGCTCAATATGCTCAGTGGCAAAAATCTGCACATTCACAGGCTTATGCCAAGCTTGATGATGCAGGAAAGAAAAATGATGAATGTTTGAAATGCCACTCAACTGCCGGAAGTGTTGATAAAGGCTTGTTGGCTTCAATTAAAGTTGATGAAGGCGTTTCCTGCGAATCTTGTCATGGACCAGGCAGCATGTACAAATCTGCTTCAGTGATGAAAAACAAAGAACAGGCGCTAGCCAAAGGAATGATTGAACCGACAGAAGCTACTTGTAAAGCTTGTCATTTGGGTAAAAAACCAGAAGGACATAAGGAAGCTAAAAAACCTTGGAACTTTGCAGAATTTAAGAAAGAAATTGCCCATCCTGATCCGACTACAAAAAAATAATTCAGTCAGATTTTTAAATGAAAATTCCTTTGTTTTATTCAATTAAAACAAAGGAGTTTTTTTATGTACCGATTTTTTCTTTTCAATTGTTTTCTTTGTCACAATATATACCACAAATCTTGTATCAATGAAAAAAATAGCTTCGTTCTTTTTCTCAATGTTTTTCACAGGAATATTAGTTGTAATTTTTGCAATATCAATTGGTTATGCAACTTTTATTGAAAACGATTACGGTACTGTGACTGCAAAAATCCTTGTCTATAATTCAAAATGGTTTGAAATTTTGTTGGCCATTATGTGCATTAACCTTATCGGGAGTATTTTTACAAATAAGTTAATTGCAAAAAAAAGATGGCCCGGAGTTCTGCTGCACTTTTCATTTGTTGTTATTTTTATTGGAGCGGCAATTACCCGATACTACGGTTACGAAGGAAGTATGCACATTCGTGAAGGTGAAGCATCGAATACCATTGTTTCGGAGCCAACTTTTATTAGTATTCAAGCAAAAAATGGGGATCAGACAATAAGCACTGAGAAACAGGTTTTATTTTCACCTTACACAGCAAATCACTTTTCAGAAAATTTTAGTATTGGTGGACAACAAGTTACAATTAAAAATGGCGGCTACATGCCCTCTGCCGAAGAAGTATTGGTAGCTGATCCCGCCGGAAGTCCAATTGTTTCAATACTTACCGTTGCCAATGGTTCAAACAGGATGGATTTCCTGCTTCAACCCGGTGAATCAAAAAAAATTGGAAATGTTACTTTTGGTTTTGAATTAAATGGTAACAAAACGGACGTTAACTTCAGTTTAAAAGATGGAATGTTGATTGTAACAGCATCAGATACAATTACTGTTTTGCAAATGATGGGGCAGGATCTTCAGTTAATTGCTCCTCAAATGATTACCGAAATAAACACGCAAAAAGCGTACTCAATTGGAAATGTTAGTTTTGCTGTAAAACAATATTTCACAAAAGGAATTTCAAAATTAAATTATGTGCAACCGGAAAATGGAGTGGCAAATAAAGATGCAATCCGGGCTGAGATTACTGTTGGAAATACAAGTAAAAATATCAATGTGTTTGGTGCAAAAGGCGAGATTGGAGAGGTTTATACAACTAGTATCGAAGGAGTTGACATATCAATAAGTTACGGCTCGAAACTTATCGAAATTCCCTTTTCCATCTACCTCAAAGATTTTCAGCTTGAAAGGTATCCTGGATCCATGAGCCCTTCTTCGTATGCAAGCGAAGTCGTGTTAAGAGATCAAAACATCGAAAAACCTTTCAGGATATACATGAATAATATACTAAAATACAATGGCTTTCGGTTTTTTCAATCGTCCTATGACCGCGATGAAAAGGGAACCATTTTATCGGTGAACAATGATTCATTGGGGACTTCGGTTACTTATTTTGGTTACCTTTTAATGGCAATCGGTATGGTGTTGATTTTTTTCAATAAAAACAGCAGGATAAAATCCTTGATTAAAACTTCAGCCAAACTCAGGGAAGAAAGGAAAAAATTTTTTACTGTTCTTATATTCGCATTTTTTTTAGGAATAAATGCCAACGCACAAAATGTTCAGTACAACAAAGAACATGTTTCGGAATTTGGCAAAATGCTGGTTCAAAGTGCACAGGGAAGAGTTGAGCCTGTAAACACTCTAGCTTCCGAAATTTTACGTAAAGTTGCACGAAAAAACAGCTGGCAGGGAATGTCGTCAACCGAAGTTTTTTTGGATATGCAGGTAAATCCCGAAAAATGGAAAGATATTCCGGTAATTAAAGTTGCCAATTCTGATTTAAAGAAACTTCTGAATGCCAACGGAAATTTTATCTCTTTTAATTCATTGTTCAATCCGGTGAATGGACAATATAAACTCAATCAATTGGTTGCTGCTACTTATGAGAAAAAACCAAATGAACGCAACAAATACGACAAGGAAGTTATAAATGTTGATGAACGTGCCAATATTATGATGCAAGTTTTTCAGGGCGATTTTCTTACTATTTTGCCGATACCAGGTGATAATAATCACAAGTGGATTTCGCTGAAAGAATCGAATTTGCTTGGTTCAGAAAGTGAGACATTTGCAAAAAATACTATCAGCAATTATTTTTCATCAGTAAAACGAAACGACTGGGCAACTGCAACCACGCTACTAAACCAGTTGAAAAACTACCAGCAAACTCAAGGTGCTAAAATTATCCCATCGCCAACAAAAATCAATTTTGAAGTAATCTATAATAACCTTGATATTTTCGGAAAACTTTCAAAAATATATATGTTGCTTGGTTTGATTTTGCTCGCGATGAATTTAACCACCATTTTCAACCCAAAATTTAAACTTGCAGGATTGAAGAAAATATCATTGGTAGTAATTTTTCTATTGTTTATTATTCATACAACCGGACTGGGAATCCGGTGGTATATTTCCGATCATGCACCATGGAGTAACGGTTACGAATCGATGGTTTTTATAAGTTGGGCGACTTGTTTGGCAGGATTGATTTTTGCCAACCGCTCAGAAATTACTCTTTCAACAACAACCTTACTTGCCGGACTTTCGCTGATGGTGGCTGGTTTTAGCTGGATGAGCCCGGAAATTACAAACCTTGTTCCTGTGTTAAAATCATACTGGTTGATTGTGCATGTTGCTGTAATTACTTCGAGTTACGGTTTTCTGGGAGTTGGTGCTTTATTGGGAATGATAAACCTGATATTAATAATTTCAAGAAATAATAAGAACCTGGCAAGGGTAAATTTCACCATTAGGGAACTTGTTAATATCATCGAAATTGCTTTATTAATTGGATTGATAATGGTGACACTGGGTTCGTTTCTTGGCGGAGTTTGGGCCAACGAATCGTGGGGCCGTTACTGGGGCTGGGATCCCAAAGAAACATGGGCGCTTGTAACTATTTTGGTTTACACGTTTATTAGTCACATGCATAAAATTCCCGGGTTTAAAGGAAATTATGCAGTTAGTGTTGCTGCTCTTGTCGGGTTCAGTTCAGTACTAATGACCTATTTTGGAGTGAACTACTATTTATCGGGATTACACTCATATGCTCAGGGTGAACCGGCTCCAATTCCAACCGGCGTTTATGTTGCGGTTGTTATTGTTCTTATTTTAATAATCTGGTCATTTGCAAAAGATAAAGCTCAGAGTGGAAACAAAGTCGAAAAAGCAGCATAAAAACGATTTATATTTCAATTAACAAAATAACTACTTAATAAAAAATCCGACTGGCAGTTTAAAACTGTCTGTCGGATTTTTTTGTGAAATTCCTTATTTCAGACGCAAATATATTGATGGATTTCAGTTACTTACCAACCCAAAAATAAAATCCCACTCGCACTAACAAGAATTAAAACTCCTGCAAATAAATGAAGGTATTTTTCATGCTTTTTGAATTTAACCATTGCCGCGCCTTTGTGGCCAATAAACACTGTCAGCATCATAGTAGAAATTGTGGCAATGCCAAAAATCAAGGCAACAGTTAACATTCCGAAAGTACTGTTTTCATACGCAGGGAAAATTAACAACGGTATTAAAACTTCACATGGGCCAAAAACAAAAATCAAAAACAGGATCCAAGGTGTCAATTTTGTATTGTCTTCTTTAATTTCCTCGGTAGGAAGGTGTTGTAATCCTCTAATTCTTTTTGGTACCATAAAATTTGGTAAATGAAAATGATGCGAATTCTTAATGTACTTGTAAATGCCATAAATAGTATAAAAAATGCCAAATGTAAACAACATCCAACCTACAATTTCACCTCGGAAAGTTTCAATATATTCCAGCTTATTTAAACTTATACCCAGTGCAATACCAATTATTCCAATTATTACCGAACTTCCAACATGACCAATTCCCGAGATAAAGGTAATCCACATGGTTTTATTACTCGACCACTTTCTGGCTTTGCTTAAAACAATAAAAGGCAAATAATGATCAGGACCAAGAATGGTATGCACAAATCCGAGCGAAGCAGCTGAAGCATAGAGTAAATATAATTCCTTCATAGCAATAATTTATAACTGATTAATTAATGAAGCCTGGCATGCAGCGCCAAAACCATTATCAATATTAACAACACTAATACCACTGGCACAACTGTTTAACATTGCAAGCAAAGCAGACAATCCCTGGAAATTAGCGCCATAACCAATACTGGTTGGCACTCCGATTACAGGTTTATTAACCAAACCACCAACAACACTAGTTAACGCACCTTCCATTCCGGCAACTACAATTATAACCCGCGCATTTCGTATTATTTCGAGTTTGTTAAACAACCTGTGGATTCCGGCTACACCAACATCATATATTGTTTCAACTTTATTACCCAAAAAACGGGCTGTTACCGCGGCTTCTTCGGCAACCGGCATGTCTGAGGTTCCGGCAGCCACAATTGCAATATAACCCCTGCTATCAACTTCACTTGATTTTCTAAATGAAATTGTTTTTGCCAATTCGTTATATTCGGCATCCGGAATTATAGTTTTTACTGCTTCGGCCATTTCCAGTGTAACACGGGTTGCCAAAACATCAATTCCTTTTTGATGCATTCTTTCAGCAATCAATTTAACCTGTTCCGCTGTTTTTCCTGAAGCATAAATAACTTCCGGCAACCCGGTTCTTCTTTGACGATCAGTATCAATTGTTGCAAAACCCATCTCTTCAATACCTCTGTCAGGAAACTGTTCGAGTGCCTCTGTCAGATCAATTTCGCCATTTTTGTATTTTTCAAGAATATCCTTCGGATTCATATTCAATCGGTTAATTTATTGACTGCCTTTTCGATTTCAGAAATTGTTGTTTTATGCTTTTCAGCCAACCTTTTACAATCTTCATATTCTGGCTTTAAACGAACCATTTTTCCATTGAAAAAACTCTTTTTTATCTTAACCGCTCCGTAAGTGGTTTCTACAGTTAATTCTTCACGGCGGAGCATATTTTTTTTCACGCGATATTCACGAATTCCTATTGAAGTGCTGTTTGAAAATATGATGGTTTTCATCTTATCCGTCAAAACTTCTTTACAGAGAACAGAAAGTGTAACTGCCGGTCGTGATTTCTTCATGATTACCGGACTGAGCCAGGCATCACTTGCACCACCGATAAACAATTTTTCAAGCAGAAAATCATAGTGTTCAGGGTTCATATCGTCAATATTACTTTCCAGAACTATCGCTTCCTCAGTGCTTACATCTTTCAAATTGTGTGAATCTTCACACAAAAAAACACGCAAAACATTGGGTACATCACTATCGCGGTTGCCAATTCCGTATCCGGTTTTTACAATTTGAAAATCCGTTTTATCCGTAAATTCGTCAACAGTTGCAACCAAAATTGCTGCACCAGTCGGTGTTGTGGCCTCATGATTTACCAGACCTGTTTTTACGGGAACATTCATAACTATTTCGGCAGTTGCAGGCGCTGGAACAGGCATTATACCATGGGCACACTTTACCATTCCACCACCCAATTGAATTGAAGAAGACATCACTTTGTCAACATTCAGATAATCAAGGCAAATTGCTGCTCCAACAATATCGGCAATTGAATCGAGGGCTCCAACTTCATGAAAGTGAACTCTTTCCTTTGGAATATTATGAATTTTTGCTTCTGCAACAGCAATCAAATCGAATATTTTCAGAGCATTTATTTTAACCCGCTCAGGTAGTGAACTGCCATTAACAATTTCCTCTACATGCCTCAAATGACGGTGTTTTTCGTTTTCCTGATTTTCAATTACAACATCAGCCTTTGTACCTGAAATCCCCCGCCGCTGGTCCTTTTTTATTTCCAAATGAAAACCTTCTATATTCAGTTTTTCAAGTTCCGAGGTTAAGTAAGTGGCATCAACACCCAAATCAATCAGTGCTCCAAGATTCATGTCGCCACTGATGCCCGCAAAACAATCGTAATACAAGATTTTCATTTTCTGCTCTTATTAATTTTACACATTTTTTAAAACGCGATTTAATTTTCCCGATACCAATCCTTCCTTATCGATTCTCAAATTCTGAAAACCAACATTTTTTATTTTGTTTAAAACCTCATTTTCAACAAGTAAAAGTTTCTCCAACTCTTCCTTTTTTACTTCTATTTGGCCGTAAGTTCCATAATGGCGAACACGGACATCTTTAAATCCATAATCATTTAAAATATTCTCTGCATCTTCAATCTGCTGCAATTTTTCTCTTGTAATCTGATGATTGTAAGGCACTCTCGAACTCAAACAAGGGCTGGCAGGTTTGTCCCAGTTGGGCAAATTAAAATGTTTGGCAATTTGTCGCAATTCATCTTTTGAAAGATTGCAATCAACCATTGGCGACAAAACTTTATATTTTGCAGCAGCTTGCAAACCAGGCCTGTAATCGCCCAAATCATCGTAATTTGTACCGCTCAACACATCAAATTCCGGATATTTATCTTTAACCGTTTGCAAATCATGAAAAAGATGTTCTTTACAAAAATAACACCTGTTTTCAGGGTTTTTGCTGTAACGCTCATCAGCAAGTTCAAGTGTTTTAATAATTTCGAGATTAATATCGAACGTTTTGCAGAATTCTTTTGCAAGTTCAAAATCCTTACTTTTTAAACTTTCCGAATTAGAAATAACTCCAATTGTATTTTGTTTTCCCTGGAATTTTCGGGCCAGAAAAAGCACAAGCGTTGAATCAATACCGCCAGAAAAAGCGACAATAGAACCTTTTCTTTTTGAAAACCATACTTCCAAAAGGTCAATTTTGTTTTTAAGATAAGTATTTAAATCATTCATATATTTTGTTTTATTATTGAATCAGCAGCATTAATAAAAAAACATAACACCACAAATTCAAAAAAATTAATCGGCTCTGCTCATGGTTAATTTACCGTTTTGCATTCCTTTTATAGTTATTAATTTATCCGCCAATTCTGTTAATCTGCTTGCAATACCTTTAATCGCAATCACTTCCATGTGTTTTGCCTTGTCAAGGATTACACGTTGTGTTGATAATATTTCCTGGTGATATTCAACCTGAATGTCAGATATTTGATTTTGAATTTCACGGCGGTGCGGGTCGTAAATTAACGTTACAGAACCGGCAACATAGTTGTTGCATTGCCATTTTTGCTCTGCTGTATTTTTGTTAACCAAATGACGAATAGCCTGCGAACGGTTTGCAAAATGGTTTACTTTAACATAGTCATCAAGCGAATCTAAAAGTTCCTTTTCCAATGAAACACCTATTCTTGAAACTGCCATAGTAACACCAATTTTAAAAAAGTAATATCAACAAATATATAAAAATATAGATGATAGGGAATTGTGTTCAGGGAAATATTCTCAAAAATTAGTTCCTCATTGCAAAATAGTTCCCCTTTTTGTCTCGTCTTTGACGAGAGGACCCGAACCCGTTTCAGTGATTGACAATGTTAAATTCCTGATGAATTAGCCAGTTAATATAACCGGGATTCACTCTCTTTAATAACTAGAAACCTTTCTTCTCTTGAATCCATTGATTAACCTGCTCTTCCAATAAAACCAATGGAAGTGATCCATTCTTGAGTACAACGTTATGAAATTCTTTAAGTTGAAATGCATCTCCCAGTTCTTGTTTTGCTTTGTTGCGTAATTCCAGAATTTTCAATCTGCCCACCATGTATGAGCATGCTTGCCCGGGCCACACAATAGTGCGATCTATCGTTGACTCGACATTCACTTCAGGGCGGCTAAAAGTATTATGGTCCATGTATGCCACAGCCTCTTCCCTGGTCCATTTTTTATAATGCAGGCCGGCGTCGACCACCAATCCAACCGCATAAAACATCTCGCTACTCAATCGCCCCAAATTACCAGGGATATCATCGTTATAAAATCCCAATTCATAGGTCAGGCCCTCGGCATAGACCGCCCAACCTTCATTAAAAGCTCCAAATAATGGGAACCCCCGAAACATGGGCATATCTTTCATTTCTGTCTGCAAGGCGATTTGAAAATGATGTCCCGGAATGCCTTCATGACTTGCAATGTTTTTCATATTGATCCGTAAAATGGAATCTTTCTCGTCCGTCCCACGGAGATTGGCGTAAAATATGCCACCTCTGGAACCATCTTTTGGTGGCCCCACGTAATATGGCGCAGCAAGACTTTCCATAAATTGAGGTGTGGCTTTTACTTCCAGGTCGGCTTTTGGTTTCAAGTCAAATACCTTATCGATTTTAATTTTAAGGGTGTCAATAATTCTGGAATATTCATTTAACACTGTAGTAGAAAATGATTCTCCATCATTTTTGTAAAGGTAAGCATCCTTGCTGTTTTTAATGGCCTGAATAAAGCCATCTTCCAGGCTCAGGGTTGTATCCTGTACGCCCAGTTGTTTATAGATAGTCCAGATTTCTCCTTTTATTCGATTCACTTCCTGAAGCCCGAGTTGATACACTTCCTCCGGCGACATATCTGTAGTTGTGGCACTTTTCAGTCTAAATTCATAATATTCCTTTCCTTGAGGGAGTTTCCAGACCCCGGCATCCATAGTGGCCTTTCCTTTGAGGTTTTCGAAATAATGGATATAGGACTGATAGGAAGGAAAAACACTGGTTTTCATAGCGTCCACTGCTGCGGTCAATAAATCGTCTTTTCCCGATTCGTCCAATGATTTCAATGCATTCACTTTGGTTTTAAAATCATGGTAAAGGATGTTCCCTTCAATATCAAATGTATCCTGATTAGCTAACGAGTGGTCTTTGATGCCCAGAAATTCATACATACTCTCCAGACATTTCTCAATGATGAATATTGGCGGTATGATCCCTTTATCTTCCCGTATACGCAATCCCTCCATTTGCTGATCAAATTTTGTTTTGAACTTGTTGAGCCTGGAAATATATTTTTCAGCATCATCTTTCGATTGAACCCCATGTTGGTCAATCATTAATGAGAGCAACTCATTTTGTACACCCGATAACTGGGAAACGGAATAATCGTGATAAAAAAACGGTTCACTATCAATCTGGTCTTGCAAATAATAGTCTAAAATTTTTGTGTTTAATTGATTTTCTGGGGATTGCCAATCGAAATTGTAAGAGTGGAGTACCTTTTGTTCTTTTTTGAATAAGTTGAACCGTTTCCAGCTTGCAGCATCCGAAATATCAGTGAGCTGACCTTTTGCCCGGTTTGACAATATTGGAATGCCCATATTACTGACCAACTCGGGCGATTGTAACCCAAATCTCATAAATGCCCTGTCATAAAAGTGTTCGATCTTGAAAGGTTTGAACCAGATTAAATTCACCAGTAATGCAAAACCTACAAAAAACAATATGGATAAACTCCAGAAAAACCATTTTTTCCACTTTTTTCGATTCCTGTTTTTCATTTTATTAATGTTTGATTTTAACATCTGTGCACACAAAGTTACAGATATATAGGTATTACCCTTATTGAGTTGAATTCATTAAATACTGACTGTGTGTATAGTGTGTGATTTATGATTCATTTTCAGTGGATTTTATTTTATACAATTTACATATAGATTTTTGAAAATACAAGACTTAATTGTATTTATATTTTAATTGAAATAGAGGAAATAAGGATGTGAGTCTAAAATAAATATTTTACATATGATTACTTAATTTTAATCAAATGTCTGAATAAGTTGATATACCTTTATCTTTAATCCCATGTTTTGATTTTAATGATATTTTTTCATATCCATTTATCACAAATTTTGAATGTGTCCCTTTATCATACAGACTCCGCAAAATAATTTGTTCTTTTTCAATGATGATAAATGGAATTCTATATAATTCTATTTATCGTTTTTATTCGGATTACGAGATAAAAAAAAAGGCCGAGGTTTTTTCTTTTTAATACACAATCTGATAATCCGGTGGAAAGAACTCCTGAATATGTTCTTTGATTGCGGCGATCGTCTGGTAGTAAAATTGGGGAGAATGAAAAATGCAGGTTAATTGTCTTTCTCTTATCAGAGCTGTTCTTTTATCAATCATCTTTTCAAGATAAACCATTTTCCAGGGACCTTTGCCGGCAGTGTATCGACTTTTCCCCTTGTTGTGTTCCTCCAACCTTAATAAAGGATATGAAGTGTAGCCTTTATAAAATATACCCGACCGTTCTGATTGAATGATGTAAACAAAATATTCCATAAATAAAAAAAGGAAAGCATTTTGCTTTCCTTTTTGCGGTGCGGACGGGACTCGAACCCGTCTCGCCTCAGGCGAGATGACTGCCGATATTCTAACCATATATTTCAGTGATTGACAATGTTAAATCCCTGATGAATAAGCCAGTTAATATATCCGGGATTCACTCTCTTTAATTGTCTTTCTCTTATCAGAGCTGTTCTTTTATCAATCATCTTTTCAAGATAAACCATTTTCCAGGGACCTTTGCCGGCAGTGTATCGGCTTTTCCCCTTGTTGTGTTCCTCCAACCTTAATAAAGGATATGAAGTGTAGCCTTTATAAAATATACCCGACCGTTCTGATTGAATGATGTAAACAAAATATTCCATAAATAAAAAAAGGAAAGCATTTTGCTTTCCTTTTTGCGGTGCGGACGGGACTCGAACCCGCGACCCTCGGCGTGACAGGCCGATATTCTAACCAAACTGAACTACCGCACCATTTTTGTCATGAAGTAATACAAATTAAAAAAATGCGAAGTTAATGGGAGTTGAACCCGTCTCGCCAAAGGCGAGATGACAGGCCGATATTCTAACCAAACTGAACTACCGCAATATTTTAATCATTAATTCAAAGAATTTCCTTTCGGAAAAGTGATGCAAATATATACTTTCTTTTTTTTCCGGCAATACAAAAATAATTTTTTTTCAATTATTTCATATATATCTAATTAACAGTATGTTGCGTTGTAAATCTATTTCTTTACATGAACTAAATTATTGGCATCCAGCTCCTTTTCTCCATTCCATTGATAAGCGGTTAAGATTTTCGTTCCGGCTACGCACGAATCGACACAACAAATGTTTGGTTTTACGATAAAAGGACCATTATCACGGCAATAATGTCCAAAAAATACAATAGGCGCATCTTCCGGATAAGGATTATTCTGAGTTACAATTTGTTTCGGTATTTCATATTGTGGCAATACAAACTTACTTTCAAACGAAATATCCTCAAAAGTTTTTCCCAGCGACTCTTCCCACCACCTCATTCGAAACGTACGTGGAGAAACCCCTTTATTATTGATAATTTTTAAATCGCCGGGCATTTTAAAGTCAATTCCTTTTGTTAAAACTGATACACTTTTACTTATTGAGGATTTTGATTTTTTATATGCTTTTCGAAAAATGCTTTTTCTTGTATGTCCTTCTTTTTCAGTCATTTTTAACATTTCAATTGCAGAATCCGACCAACAGGCATGCACAATCCGTATTTCACCCAAATCCAGATAAAGCGGTAATTCCTGCATCCACTCACGGTGGCTTTTCCATTCTTCCGCGTAAGCAGAAAATTGGTTGATTGTTTTATATAGTGACAAAAAATTCTTTCCAGGCGTCTTTATCAGCGGCGAACCATCCTTGTCTTTCAAATAATATACAATGGCATTAATTTCATGATTTCCGAGAATTGCCATGGCATTTCCGTTTTCAACCATTTTACGGACAATGCGAATTGATTTTCGAATTTCAGGTCCCCGATTGACAAAATCGCCTACAAATACAGCTTTACGTGAAGGATGCGAATAACCGTTTTCGAATTTCTTATACCCAAGTTGCAGTAAAAGTTTTTTTAATAAAAAAGCATATCCATGAACATCGCCTATAATATCGTACATATTCAAATTATACAGTTAAACGAATAAGAAATACTATTTTCTGACAGATATCAAATGTATAAAAAACATGGGAAAGATGGAAGAAACAGAAAGCAGGATTTGGGAAGAAACAAACAGTTTCAAGAAAGCAGTGGCAAGTTGTTGGTATTAAATCATTTTAAAACGATGTTATCCATTAAATGACCCTACTGTATTAAAAATGATTGGAACATTTAAAATTTCCATATTCATTCATTCATAAATTAGAATGGAAACAGGAAAGTCCAATTTTTATAATAACCTGTACCCGATTGATATCAGGCACAGGTAAAAAATATTTAAATACAAATTTTAAAAGTCAGTTTCACAATTATCTTATTACCAGAAATAGGCATAAAAAATTAAAATAATTGTAATGATTATCGCAGAATTTATCATATCCCAGTAATTGTATGATGCCCGTGTTTCAGCACGTTGTTCTGCAGTAGCTGAACCAATTGTGAGACCTACTATTGAATGGGGATCTTTCCGTTCGGTAAAATAACTGATTATAATCATTGCGGCAATTACAATAACAAACAGGTAGATTTCGTAGTGTAACCAGTTGTGTGAAAGGAATATCGAATACAACAGCGAATCATCTCCGACTGAAGTTTCAAATATTTTCAATCCCAAACGAATCATCCCAAGAGTGAACCCAATTACCAAGCCCCAAATTCCGGCAGCAGGTGTGGTTTTCTTTGAAACGATACCAAGCAGGAAAACAGCAGCTATTCCGGGAGCAAGCAATGACTGCACATCCTGTAAATATTCATATAAAACTTTGCCTAAACCTTTCATTACCGGAATCCAGGCTATTCCTAACAGAACAATTGCAATGGTTGCCATGCGACCCACTAACACATAATGTTTTTCCGATTCGTTTGGTTTATATTTTTGATAAAAGTCGATTGTAAAAAGCATTGCAGAAGAGTTGAAAAGTGATGCAAGTGAACTCATCAAAGCGGCAAGAATTCCTCCTACCACAATTCCTGTAAAACCTTTTGGCAGCAACACTTTTACAAGGGTTGAGAAAGCTGCATCATTACTTGCCAAATTTAATAGCGGTTGTCCTGTAGCCGGATCTATTTTTTGGGTTAGGGCATAAGCAATCATTCCTGGTATAAGGAAAATAAAAACGGGTGTTAAGTTTTAAGTATGCACCAAAAATTGTTCCGCGGCGTGATTGTTTCATATCACGGCCCGAAAGTACACGTTGCACAATGTACTGATCAGTACACCAATACCAGAACCCGATGATTGCTGAGCCAAGTATTACTCCAGTCCATGGGAAATCCGGATCTTTAGTTGAACGCATCAAACTCGTCATCGAATCACCATGAACAGTTACATTGGCACGACAAATTTCCATCATTTCGTTCCAACCACCAATTTTTATTAATCCAAGTACAAGTACAGCAACTGACCCAATTAACAAAATTGGCGTTTGCAGTACAGAAGTATAAAGTACTGCTTTCATACCACCAAATGTTGTATAAATTCCTGTTAAAACAACAAGTCCAATCGCGCTAATCCAAAAGAAATCAACATTATAACCAAAAAATGTAACATATTCAATATTGAAAACATCTTTAAAAACAACGCCACCGGCATAAACTGTTACTGCAACTTTCGTTAAAATATAACTGACAAGTGATATTATGGACAAAAATGAACGTGCCTGCGGGTTATAACGGCGTTCAAGAAATTCAGGCATGGTAAATACATTACTCCTCGAATAAAACGGGACAAAAAGCCATCCCAGCAACAAAATCATCCAGCCGTGCATTTCCCAGTGCGCCATAGCCATACCACTTTCTGCACCGGCACCTGCAAGCCCCACGAGGTGCTCCGACCCAATATTCGAAGCAAAAATTGATGCGCCAATTGCAATCCAGGTTGCATCACGCCCTGCAAGAAAATAATCAGTAGTGTTTTTATCCTTTTGGGCAACAACCCAAATCACAATACCAATTAAAGCCACACAAAAAAGCCCTAAAACAATCCAATCCAACGTACTCATAATGTATTATTTTTGGTTTAAAATAAGTTTTGTTTCAAGTGTTGAAAATACATTTTATTTTTAAATCCCAAACTAAAACAATGACAAGTAAAAACAGAATGGCAACTTTTTGATGGAACTGTATTCGTGTATGCATTACAAAAACTAACTCTATTTGTATTTCATTTAAACATGTTCACCTGACTTTGAATTAACAGATACTTCTGTCATTAAGATACACCATTTTGATTTCAGAGAAAAGTAAGTCTTACCCAATTTGTTTTTGATAAAAATGTGCAACTTCGCGTTAATGGAAATAAATTAAAAAAAATGAAAAAATTAAATGTTGTTATACTCTTTTTGGCCCTTGCTTTTCAGCTTCAGGCGCAAAAACAACAAATGGATTCTTTTGTTGGAAACCTGATGAAAAAAATGACTTTGGAAGAAAAAATCGGACAGTTGAACCAGTTGGCTATTCCAAATTCCTTTGTTACCGGGGCAACGGTTAGTACGGATATTGAAGCAAAAATAGTGGCTGGAAATGTCAGCAGTATTTTAAACAGTTTGAATCCTGAAGTTACCCGAAAAGCGCAGGAATTAGCTGTTACAAAAAGCCCTAATAAAATTCCGATTATTTTCGGCATGGATGTCATTCACGGATTCCGAACCATTTTCCCCATTCCACTTGCTCTGTCATGTACATGGGATATGCAAATGGTGGAACAAAGTGCCCGAATTGCCGCGGCTGAAGCCAGTTCTGCCGGAATAGCGTGGACTTTTTCTCCAATGGTTGACATTGCCCGTGATGCCCGTTGGGGAAGAATTGCGGAAGGCGCAGGCGAAGATCCCTTTTTGGGTTCTCAAATAGCCACAGCAATGGTAAAAGGTTACCAGGGAGATAACTTGCAAAAAGAAAACACAATTATGGCTTGTGTTAAACATTTTGCCTTGTACGGTGCAGCTCAGGCGGGGCGTGATTATAACACTGTTGACATGAGCAGGATTTCGATGTACCAGGATTATTTTCCCCCGTACAAAGCCGCGGTGGAAGCTGGTGCCGGAAGTGCGATGACTTCATTCAACGTAATTGATGGAATCCCGGCGTCAGGAAATCACTGGTTGCTCACCGATTTATTGCGCGATCAATGGAAATTTGATGGATTTGTTGTTACCGATTACACCGCAATCAATGAAATGACAGCACATGGAATGGGTGATTTGCAAACCGTTTCGGCATTGGCACTCAAAGCCGGAGTGGATATGGATATGGTGGGTGAAGGATTTCTGAATACATTAAAAAAGTCTCTTGCCGAAGGAAAAGTCACTACAGATGAAATTAATTTGGCTTGCCGCCGCGTTTTGGAAGCCAAATATAAACTCGGACTTTTTGACGATCCCTATAAATATATCAATACCGCGCGGATGGAAAAGGAAATCCTTTCGGAAGCAAACCAAAATGCAGCAAGAAAAATAGCAGCAAGTTCAGTTGTTTTACTTAAAAATGACAAAGAAATACTGCCACTTAAAAAAACCGGTACAATTGCACTTATTGGACCACTGGCCGACAGTAAAGCGGATATGTTGGGAACCTGGGCAATGGGTGGCGAAGCTGAAAAAGTGGTTAGCCTGCTGGATGGTTTGAAAAATGTGGGAGGTAGTTCAGTTAAAATACTTCATTCAAAAGGTGCTGAATTTACTGATGATCCTTACCTTTTAAAAAATATGCAGTCGCCACTTTCCCCTTCTGCAGGAAATAATGAAACACACGAAAAAAAATTAAATGATGAATTGATGCTGGATGCAGTTCAGTTAGCCGCACAGGCCGACATTGTTGTTGCAGCAATTGGGGAACCCGCAGCCTGGTCGGGCGAAGCATCAAGCCGCACAGACATAAGCATTCCTGAAACACAGAGAAATTTACTGAAAGCCTTAAAAGCTACAGGAAAACCTGTTGTTGTTGTAATTTTTAGTGGCCGACCGCTAACTTTGGTTTGGGAAGATGCAAATTTTGATGCCATTGTTGAAGCCTGGCACGGCGGAACACAAGCAGGAAACGCTGTTGCCGACATCCTTTTTGGTGATACAAATCCATCAGGAAAACTAACAGCGACATTCCCCCGCAGTGTTGGACAAATACCAATTTATTACAACCACAAAAATACAGGCCGCCCGGCAAGCCCAAACAATAAGTTCTCATCAAAATACATCGATTCGCCAAACGAACCACTTTACCCGTTTGGCTACGGATTAAGTTACTCAACTTTTGAATATGGTGACATTAAGCTGAGTAAATCAGCTTTAAAAGGAGAAGAAACACTCACAGTAACAGTTTCTGTTAAAAACACAGGTAAATACAAAGGAGAAGAAGTGGTTCAACTTTATATTTCCGATCCGGTAGCATCGGTTTCAAGGGCGGTAAAAGAGTTAAAAGGATTTCAAAAAGTGGCGATTGCACCAGGTGAATCAAAAGAAGTAAAATTCACTGTTTCAACAGATGCACTGAAGTTTTATAACAGCAAGCTTGAATATATCTGGGAATCCGGAGATTTTGAAGTCCAGATAGGAGGAAATTCACGCGATGTGAAAAAAGCGGAGTTGAACTGGGTGAAATAAATATTCGAAATTGAAGATTTAAGGAAAAATCCTGCTGAGAAATTGGCAGGATTTTTTTTTGTTTTAAGCTGGCTATAATTCAGCTAATCTATCTGAACCAATTCAAACGGCTCAAACATTCCATAATCCATCAGAAAATATAGTTTATCAGACAATACATCTCAAGGTTGGTTATTTATTGGAATACAAATCTTACGGATTGAAAAGACGAGTAGCCTTAAATTAATAACAATATCTAAAATAATATTCAATAAATGATGCTTTTAAAGACATCAGGAAATTATGAAATTATGCCAATTATCATGTTGATTTATTGAAAAATGTTTTTAATTTTAACTGTTTGATTTTTAAGCCCCTGTTTAAAAACCAGCGGTCTCAAATTTTCACTCTAATCTAAACCAAAAATGGATAAAAATAATTTAACTTTTTTTATTGGTGGTCGAGACCTCGAAATGGTCAGGTCTGTCTATATTTTAGAATCTAAAGACAAAACTTATATTAATCAGCAACTTAATAATGATAACGCCAAAATAAATGCTGATATTCATTGTAAGCTGGTAAATCATGTTTTTTAATTACACCCGAAATATCAATAATTAAATGAATTAAATATGAACACAGCCATTCTTTTTGACTCGATGTCAATCCAGCATTATGTTTTTGGCTCGAATAAGCTCAGAGACAATCTGGGGGCATCGTACATTGTTGAACACATCTACAATTATTTGATTGATAAATCAAATGCAAATCCAAAAGAGCTTGAAATCGGCTATATTGGAGGGGGAAATGCTCTTTTCTTTACTATTTCTGAAGATATAGCAAAGTCAATTGTAAAAGAATATACTTCATGGCTACTTTATACATACCCTGGAGTGTCTGTTGCTGTTGGTATTAATGATAATTTTTCAATGACTGACAGCGATTATAAAAAAAAGCTTAAGTACCTGTTTTTGGAATTAAATGCCAACAAAGGAAAATATATCCCAATTAATACTATTCCATCTCATGGTATTACGGCAACATGTCAATTCTCGTCCTTATCGGTTGAAGTTATTGAAAAGTATAGAGATAAGAATTTGATCAAATGTCTTCTTTAACTGCAACTAAAAGAATATTAGGAAATATAGCAAGGGATGAAGAAAAGTTATTGCTTAACACCGATTATCTTAAAGAATATAGTTTCCCTGATAAATTAGATGATTTCGGACAACGCAAGGGTGAAGATTCACACATCGCCGTTGTACACATTGACGGAAATGGTTTCGGTAATATTTTCAGGGAATTGAACAGTGTTGAAGAAACAATTTTTCTTTCAAAGCAGGTAAAAGAAGCTGTTCTCTGAAGCCTTTATTTATTCCTTAAGCGAGTTTATACAGGTTAAAGAAAATAACAAATACCTATTTGAAGGTTATTCATATCTTGGAACTGTTCTCCCTATTCGCCCGATTATACTGGGTGGAGACGACGTAACTTTTGTTTGTCATGGCAAGCTTGGCATCTGGTTCGCTGAAAAGTTTATGGAGAAGTTTAAATCTAACTTCATTGACAAAGAACAAAATATTCCATTTAGTTCTTGTGCCGGTGTCGCCATTGTTAAAACCAAGTATCCGTTTTATCGTGCTTATCAGTTGGCTGAAGAACTTTGTAATTCTGCTAAGAGAAAAAGAAAAAAGTACATGGACGATAATGACTTAGAGGAAGGCGGTAACTGGATCGACTTCCAATTGGCATACAGTGGTCTGGGAAATACGCTGGAAGAAATACGAAAACTACAATACACCGACATAAAGGGAGAAAATCCTCTTTACGACAGACCGTATCGCCTTGATGCAATAAATGATAAAACTTCTTTTTCAGCTTTAAAAAGGATTACAACAAAGTTTATGACCTCTTTGCCAAATTCAAAAATTAAGGATTTACGTGAAATGCTAACCAGGAATAATGATTCCCAAAAAGTCTTCATAGAACATCTAAAACATCAACATGAAGATTTTAAAAGTGAGTTCTGTAATAATCACACTTCTGATGAAATACTTAGTTTATATCCATTTTTCGACATGATTGAACTACTTGAACTATATCCAACTAACCTTTTAAATGTGTAGAACATGGAACAAAAAAAATATACGATGCAGATTATATTGCTTTCGGATACCCTGATTGGCTCAGCCGAAGGATACGGGGCAATAATTGACAAAGATTCGGTCTTTGATGAGGTTGGCTTACCCATCATTCCTGGAAAACGTATAAAAGGAATTCTCAGGGAACAAGCAGAACTGTTTCAATTGTTCGGAAACACATTGATGGATGTCGATATTCTTTTCGGGAAGACAGGTTTAACAAATAAGAATACAGAATATTTATCTGTTTCCAATTTTGTATTACCCGATTACGAGGCAAACAGAACTTACTTAAAGTATTTAATCCAGGAAAAGATGATTTCCCGTTCTGAAGTTATGGAGTATTTTACCTCACTCCGAATGATGACAAGTATTGATGATGACGGTATCGCTGCCGACACTTCATTAAGAACTTTCCGTGTTCTTAATAAAGGTTTGGAATTTAAGGGTGAACTTCATTTCGATCCTGCACAGGAAAACATATTCGAAAATATTGTCTCGCTGACCCGCAGGATTGGTTCAATGCGCAACCGTGGATTGGGCCACATTCAATGCAAGTTGTTTGCGCCTGTCAATCAGGAAATGGAAACTGAAAAATCATTTGCCATATGAAAAAATTAAATTATACCATAACTACGTTGGAACCGCTGATTATTACACAGCATTCCGACGATCCCAATTTGTACGAAACGTTGCAATACATTCGGGGAACCGTAATTCAGGGAGTATTTGCACAGAAATATATTAATGCAAATGGTGGAATAGCCGATAGTCAGTTCACACGATTAATTGTTAGCGGAGATTGTATTTTTGAAAACGCTTTCCCTAACGCAAACAATAATCTTTATACTCCTGCTCCATTATCATTGGTTAGGGAAAAATACAATCAGGACAAAGCGCACGACCTATTAGCAGGCACAACAGATGAACTAACTAAGGGAATTTCTTCACTTGTATTTATCGATGGAAACGAGATTTACCCATTAACAATCCGCAAAGAAATCAGGTTGCACAACGAAATTGATGATGAAAAAAGGACAACTAAAGATGGAATACTTTTTAATTATCAGTCGTTACCTGCTGGTGTAGTATTCAAAGGAGCGATCACTCTTAAAAATGACGATGATGAAGCTGAACTTAAAAGGATTATTCCAATAGAAACCAACTTGAGAATTGGCCGGTCTGCCACTTCGGAATACGGTAAAGTCTGCTTTAAGTGGATTGAAACCATTGACGAAGATTTAATACCGATTACAGGAGAAGTAATTTTGACCCTACTCTCTGATACCATAGTTTATAATGTGAATGGTTTTTCAAGCCTTGATTGCGCTGATATTAATCAATACCTCAAAGGAATATCTGTTACCAACTCTATTTCCCGAAAATCACGTATTGAGGGATTTCTGAATGTTTGGAAACTTCGCAAGCCTTCGGAAAGTGTTTTTGCGGCGGGTAGTTCATTTCTTCTCAATAAAATGCCTGACAATGTTGAGGACTTGCTCAACCTGGGTTTAGGGGAAAGAACCCATGAAGGATATGGACAGGTTTCATTTTCATTGCTTGATTCTGCGATAAGTGAGTTAAATTACAATGAATGGAAAGAAACAACTCTTACTGAACCCGGTGAGAAACCAAAACTTACAAATGATATTTTGAAATTTGTTTATCTAAATCGGGTAAGGGAAAGTGTAATAAATAAAGCATTGGCCGATGCCGATCAAACTAATCCGTTAATTTCAAGTAATCATCTTATTGGACGACTTAAAGATGTATCAAAAAGCCTTGCTACTTTTAAAATCTTTTTGAAAGAATTGAGATCGACTGCCAAAAACCACTTGACTAATGCCTACCTGGGCAATAAAAATCTTATCGATCATTTTGAATCGTTACTGGATGGATCAACTCTACTTTTTGTTTCGAAGGATGGAATGAACGTGGAAAAGCAAGATATTAATAATCTCACGATTCTCTACTTTGAACAATATTTTAATCAGTTAAGGCGCAGAAACATTAAAAAAGAGAGACATGGAAACAGGTAGAATCATTTTAAAAGCACAATTAACAAACCTCAGTCCGGTTGGTATTGGCTCAGGAAGGGATGACCGTAGCGATAGAGATGTGGTTACAACTAAATATGGTATAACTGCTAATGGATCAATTCTTCCTGATGAACAATTCAATGTAAAGTCTAAAGAAATTGAACTCCCTTTTATTCCTGCTACCTCTTTTATGGGAGCAATCCAACGGCATTTTAATACTAAAGCATTTCCTGAAGTTTGGAAGTATTGGGGGGAATCAGAAAAGAACGCTTCTTTCATCGATTGCAGTGATATTTTAATTACACATTTGCCAACTCATATTGAAAAAGGCACATTACCAACTGAGATTCGGGATGGTATCCGAATGGATTCAGCAAAGGGAACAGTTGCCAAGGGAGCGAAATTCGACTATGAACTTCTTACACCCGGTGCAAAATTCAGTTTGACTATGATTTTTAGGGTTGAACTAATTAGTCAGATTAGTGGAAAGAAAATATCCAATTTTGATCAGGCGCTTACGATAGCTTCTGATATTGCACGTGTTATTGAGAATGGATTTGATCTTGGATCGAAATCAGCAATTGGCTATGGAAAAATAAAAGGGGATACCAACCTGTATGCGTTGGATTTTAACGATAAAAACCAATTCGAACAATGGATACAAAACGATCTAAATAAAAATCCAATAAAGAAAGTTTCAAACTCATTCCTTTTGTCAGATAATGAATTATTTGAAATCGTGGCTACTTTCAATATTAAAAATTCTCTGATTATCCGTTCCTATTCCAAAGACCCTAAAACGCCTGATTCAACTCACCTAAAATCGGGTGGCAAAAACATTCTTTCCGGTTCGTCGATTAAGGGGGCATTGCGGGGTCGTGCTGAACGTATCCTCAATACAATTCAGGTTAATAAAGAAGTAACAGGAACAATATTGGCCGGTCTGTTTGGCGATGTGGAAAAGGAAAACGATGGAGCAACAGTTAAACCCGATGGATACACTGTCCCTTCAAGAGTTTTTGTTGATGAAATTCCAATCGAAGAGGTCAGGGAAGAAATACAAACCCGTATCCAGATCGACCGGTTTACAGGAGGCACAGTAGATGGTGCTTTGATAGAAGAAGTTCCATTGTTTCCAATTGAAGGTAAAGAGCATATCAAAAATTTCAGAATTAGGGTAGAAAAAATTTTACCATTATATCCGGTATTACCATTGGATAAGGGAATAATGTTACTGCTCCTGAAAGACCTCTGGACAGAAGACTTACCTATTGGCGGTGAAAAATCAATCGGCAGGGGTGTTTTAACCGGTGTTGATGCAAAAATAACTGATGGAAAAGAAAATTTTCATTTGATAGAAGATTTCAAAGTACCCGACAAAGTCGAAAAATTACAAACCTATGTAGTTGCGTTGAATGAGTTGGAGGATTTTGAGTTATATAAAAATCGTGTGCAGACATATAAAAACAAGAAGAAATGAAAACAAACGGATTATCATATTTAAACCTGAAAACCAGTTCAACTCCTGTTATCGTAAATTCAGATCAGGATATACTGGACAATGCTCCTGAAGGAGCCTGGTTTGTTGCATACCTGTATCATCGGGTGGTAATCGGAAAGTTTGAAAACAAACAACTGGTTTACTACAAACAGGAAATCGATGACGTAAAGCTTTCAAACATTCTTAAACTTCGTGTTTATAACGAAAACTCCGAATTGTTTGTATGGAAAACAAATTTGGGCGGACATCACGCCCGATTAAGGACTGATGGAAATGGTACAGAGCAGGGAATTGTTGAAACGAAACAGGTTTTATTTGGAACAGAAGCCAAACCGTTAACAGATGTTCCTGTATATTCTGTATTGACTGAAAACAGGGATGCAATTATACTCCCAATACATATCTTAAAGATCAATGACAAAAAAAATCGAATGTGCATAAAAACCCGCTCCTATATCGGGTATATCGAAAAAACCGGGCAGGCAACTTACGAGGATGTCCGCTTTGTAAAATTTGAAATGTATAAGGAGGAAAAGCAATGAAAAAAGGTACTCTTATTAAAGAAGGGAAAAGTTGGAAAATTGCATCTTCTGATTTTAAACAACCAATGACCATAGCAGGCAATTTTGGATTGACTGATGAAATGAATAATCAAGATATTGAATTTGATAATTCGGGTGGAGCATTAAAAGTAATTCGTTTCAAGAATAAAGACTATACGAAATTATCGACCATCCAATCTCCTAAAATAAATGAGGATAAAAACATAAAAAGCAAATCTCATTATTCGCAAATAAGAACTTATAATAATCCAATTTCTGTAAATCAAATGAATGATCCAGCCAGGGCACCATATAATTTCGTACCTCTTAATAAAGATATTGCAATATCAAATGGAGTTGCAGATTTCTCAAAAATAAAGGATTAAGTGGTTTTATAGATTTGAAAATTAAATCTAAAAGTCCTTTATTTATACGAGGCGCTAACGGGCTATTTGTATCAAATAGGGATAAACCCTTTATTCCCGGTTCTTCACTTAGAGGGTTAATAAGAAACCTGGTTACTATTACATCTTATGGGAAATTAAATCAGTATTCCGATAGAAATTATTCCGCAGGTCAAGTTTATTAAGTGATGGAAAGAATGTTTATGCAGGTTTTTTAAGGAAAGAAAATGGAATTCACATTATTGAAAAAGCAAATGTTGTTCAATTAACTCAAGCTTTTCATTTAGCAAAATATCCACACCAATATATATGCGATGCGAGTAAAAATACATGCAGTTTTTCGGTGGGAGAATTCCAGAATAGATGCAGAGTGTGGTCTTTTAGTTTGCTGTAGGTAAAATTGAAGTTTCTGACATTGCAATTAAAGGATACGAATTAGATGATACAAGAAGTGATAAAACCGTTAATCTATTAAAATCAATAACAAATAAAAGAATTGTTGATGGAAGTGAAGAACCGATAGGGAATGTATCCGTTCCTTCAAGCATGGGAGTTCCGGTATTTTATAGAATAGAAAACGGAAAAGCATGTTCATTTGGACATGCAAAATATCACCAAATCCATATTCCCTTTCAATTAGTGATCACATTATACAAGACTCTACTGACGAAGCAGATTTTCCTGAATCTATTTTCGGAACACTTAATCAACCATCCAAAGTTTATTTTGACGATTTTTATCTCATTGGGGAGCCAAAATATGATTTATCTTCACCCAAAACACCAAAGATTCTCTCTTCTCCTAAACCTACTACATTTCAGCATTATCTTGAGCAGCCAACATTGTTTGCGTCCCAGTCTCAACAAAATAAATGGTCAACTCCGAAGTGCCAATAAGGGGATATAAAAACTATTGGCATCGCGAAACATCAAGCGATGAGCATAATCGGAATACATGGATTGAAACTGAAGAGGAGTGCAAGAGTAACCCTGATGCAATTAATCCAATTTCTATCGATTCAGTATTTGAAGGAAGTATTCGTTTTGAGAATTTAAGTCAGGAAGAATTGGGTGCATTATTTTTTGTTTTAGAATTACCCCCAGACTGTAATCACAAAATTGGCATGGGTAAACCATTCGGTTTGGGTTCTATCCAAATCTCGATAAAAAAAATTTTAAAGATTAACAGGGAAAAACGTTATGAAATATTGTGTGATAAGGATCAGTGGAATCAGAGCATTATCGACGACACTACAAATAAAGTTCTTTCAAAAATTTGTTTGCAAAATTGATATGTGACCAAATTTCGAATATAACTTATGACGCCGCCAAAGGGTTCATGAGCTAATGGGAAAGTGATCGCTTAACGAAACTGAAAGAGATGTTATTATTCCGCCACGACATGGGGAATGCAATTGTAAAGTGGGGTTATAGAACCCGATATATGGAGAATGGGGCTGGAAATCTGGAGTTAATGAATTTAAACATCGCCCAATATTACCAATTCCAGATATAGTTGTAAAAAAAGATACCTACAAAAAGCCCTAACCATGCTCATCAATCTATCCAACCATCCCTTTGAAAAATGGGATGTGCTACATAAACAGGCAGCCTTTAAGCAATTTGGTATTGTTGAGGATTATGCTTTCCCCGATGTCGATCCGAATGCCACCACAGAAGAGGTTGCAGAACTTGCCGCAGGATACGTAACGGAATGTGTAACAAAACTGCAAACAACCGACGGAAAACCAGATGCCGTTCACATCAGCGGCGAACCTTGCTTCCTTTTCAGTTTGTAACTCTTGCCAAAGCACAAGGCATTGCCTGTGTTTGCTCTACTACCCGGCGTTTGGTGAGCAACGACGGGAATATCAAAACTTCGGTTTTTTTATTCGTCCAATTCCGAAATTATTAAATATGAAACCAAAACAAAAACAAGGCTTTTTCCTTTTATTCATAATTGCTTTTGAAATATTTCTATTCAATAATTATCTGAAATATTTTATTTTTAAGTGGATTTGTCCCGGGATATCAGGACATATAGGAGCAAACCTAATCTGGATAAAGATTGGGTTAATACTTATAATAGGCATTTGGGCCACATTTATTTATTCAAAACTTAAAAAGCGAAAAAATGAACCACTTTTTACTGTATATCTCATCAAAGGGTTCCATGTAAAGGGGAGCGACTTAATTGGAGTATTTAATGTATTGTTTGTTCTTTGTAGTGCAGCTTGGATTGGTAATGAAATATACCAACAAACATCTCATGGATACCTCAATGCATTAATTTATGCAGGTCTTTTAATAGTATATCCACTTGTGGTTGTATATTATTTTCTCCCAAAGCCTCAACCAAGAAGTATAATCATCCAAAAATTTTAATCTATGCTGTAAGCACTATTGAAGAACGATTTATAAGTCCATGTTTGACTGAAATGCAAAACAGATTTCCTGATAAATGGAAAGAACAGGTTTTCATCGAGAACGAAATTTTAAAACGAACACCTAACGGAGTTCCCTGGGGACCATGGAGTAATTTTGACCCGATTAGAAAATCAATCATCGTACATCAAGCTTTATTTGAAGAAATTATTTTGATTGTTAGTAAAGAGGCATCATTAAAAATCGATGAGTTAAGCGAAGATTTAAAACCACTTAAATTACTTGGCGATTATCTCAGAAATATTTTCCCGAAAATAAAACTATTATCAAAATTAAATCAGAAGATATTTCCGGGAATGATATGAAGAAAAATATAATTGCTATCGAGAATATTATTAACTCTCTGGCATCCGAGAAAGTCGAAAGTAAAGATATACTTTTCAATATAACTGGAGGTACTGCTGCGGTTAGTGGAGCAATGATACTTAATGCTATACCTTACGAGCGTCGTGCTGAATATGCCAGGCAGGATAATGGATTAATAGAAGAAATTCCTCTTGATATTTTTGATGTCAAAATGTTATGGCATGAATTACTTGAAAAAATCGAATAGTATAAATACAAAATCCCCCGCCTTCCCGGGGCGGGTATAAATAACAATTAACAAAAGTTTCTAAACTAAATTTTAAAAATTATGCAAAATAGAATTGATGTTTCTCTCGAAGTTGAAAGTCAACTTATAATCCTTCAGAAGCTGGCCGAAATAAAAAGCCTTTTACCTTTTCTGATTAAACTGAGTGACAAAGAACGGAAATCGCTCCAAATGATGGACGACGGGCGCAAGCCTTTTACCCAAAAAGCGCTTGAATACGGCGGGCGCAATGAGGATGTTAATCCCGGGGGCATCCTGCTTGAAGCCGCCGCTGTGGATATGAGTCTTAACTCGTCGCTAAGTACAGTTGAAAGTGAGCTGGCACAATTGTATGAAGGCGTACGCGACACCCGCATGCTGGCCGGTGCCGAAGTGTACGAAATTGCCCGCTTTGTGTATATGAAAGCCAAAATGGCCGAAAAAATGGGCGTGCCCGGTATGAAAACTGTTGTCGATGACCTTGCCGCGCTTTTCAAACAAACAGCGAGCACACCGGTAACCGAATAGCTCTCAAAAAAAAACAGGCCCGCACCGGGAGCGGGCTGTTTTTTTGAAACGACTGAATTATATAAATTGCCGATGGTGGACAAAAATTACAACATCGGGTTAAAACCCAGTAGAAACCTACATTCATATATTTATTATTTTTGACAAAATGTCGCAAAAAGGAGCTAAAAAATGGACAAATCGCATCAAATCATTGAAAATTTCATCGCGGCAATCAAAATTTCACCTTTTGGGTGCGATTTTGCATCGCCGCAATGCGTTAACGCACCCGCGCACTGCAATAACACATGTTTTTACTGCGATAACGCACCTTTTTACTGTAACATCGCACCCGCGCACTGCAATAACGCACCTTTTTACTGCGATAACGCATCCGCGCACTGCGACAACGTAACCGCCGGATGCACGCACGCATCCATCGGGTGAAAAGCACAGCCTTAAAACTCAAACAAACATTTAAATAAGGTATTCAATGTTTTGGTTCAGGTATTCCAACATTAAAACTAAAATCATTCATGGTTAAAACCACTGTTTATCAAATCACCCCATTTCTGTCTGAAGGATATCAACTGCCCGGAAAGGGCACAAACAATGGAACTGAATGGCTGCGCGAAGCCGTTAATCTGTTGTACAACCGCAATAAAGAGCGCTTGCACAAGGCCGGTGTGCATACCACCCTGTTTCACAATCACGACGAGAAAAACGGAAATACAATTGCCCGTTACCCCCTGATACAATATCAAAAAAGGGAACAGGGCTATTTTGTTGCCGGGTTTAACGGGGGAAGCGACGCCATTGATGCACTGTTTGAAGGCATAAACAGTGTTGCCGGGATAAACAACAGCATGCTGGCAGAAATTAAAATGTTTTTTTCGGGCCATCAGGAAACAGTTGCCACCAACAGCAAATTAATTTACACGTTAACCAACTGGCTTCCGTTTAACCGGGTAAATTATACACGTTATAAACAAACAGGCGCATTATCCGAAAAAACTACTTTGCTTGAACACATCCTGAAAAGCCATATCGTTAACGACTTCTCCCGCTTTTTAGACTTGGGTTTTACCCACGAAAACACAGTCATTAAAATAATTTCGGTTGAAAGTTTTACACGCGCCTGTGTGCAGTTGCAGTTAAACAAACACACACACGATTTTCAGCCTTTTACTGTAGTTTTCGAGTCGAACCTGCTTTTGCCGCAATACATTTGCCTGGGCAACGGTAAAGTGTATGGTTTTGGGTTAACAAAGGCGGTTTCAACGGCAGCGCTTTAATTTTTTGGTTTGTTCTGAATTATCTCCCGTGGATGATGTGCTTACAGAATAGGGTTCAAATGTGATGTTCCGCGACCCTTCAGCCGGGGTCGAATGTCTTTCAAATCATGATTATGTATAAATACAATGACCACACAGAGGTCAATTCACCTTCACAAGTATTTCTGACAATCAACTAATTCTTTATAAAATGCTCAACAGAATAAAAACCATTACCGACCTGGCTTTATATTCAGGTTTCGATGTTAAAAAAATCATGAAGATTGACCCGGAGAATTCATACGCTTCATTTTATATCGACAAGCCGGGGAAGACAGAAAAGAGACTTATTGAATATCCGAAGGGTGACTTAGCCCGTATTCTTGATCGCCTTTGCGATGGGTTTCAATGGCTCTATCTCGACCATATCACACCGGCTGCCTATGGGTTTATCCGAAAAATTAAACCCTGTGCCGACCCGCGCGATATTTATACAAATGCAAAACGGCATTTAGGAAAAAAATACCTGCTGAATATTGATCTCGATGATTTCTTTCACCAGGTTGACAAACCGAAACTCAAAAACCTTTTCAGCGATTCAGGCTTATTTGCTTTCGACCCCATGTGCGAGCAATTCATTACGCGGCTTGTAACCTACAGGGGTCGGCTGCCCATGGGAAGCCCAACATCGCCGCCGCTTTCAAATTTTGCCACCATTGCGCTCGATTACGACCTACTGGCCTGGGCAAAACGGAGCCGCTTTGTTTATACAAGGTTTGTCGATGATATGTCGTTTTCATCGAACCTGAAAATATCGGAAACCCACTTGTCGCAGATTGGTGAAATATTGCAAGCCCACCAGTTTAGACCCGATCCCGCAAAAATCAGATTTTTTTCGCCGGGCGATATAAAGGAAGTTACAGGGCTTGTGTTAGGCGATACCATAACAGTACCCGATGATTATATTGTCCAATTTGAAAAAGACATTTCAAGATTCAGGGATATACGGCAACTGGCGTTTCAACACCCCGACAGCAAAGTGTTTGAGTGGCTCGAAAAACTCAGGCAGGTTTTACAGGGGCGGCTGGCTTTTTTAAAAATGGCGAACGGTGCAAACCATCCGGTGTATCATCATTTTAAAAAAGAACTCAGCAACCTTAATCAGTCTGAAACTATTGAAACAAGTGTAAGCTGGCGGTATGCCGGTTATGAATATTGTTAAAAACAGTAAATTATGCAAATAATATTAGACACGCGCGGCCTGCAAATGAGTGTACGCAATGGATGTTTTCTTTTTGAAACCGAAGCTGATTCGCGCATTATCCACCCCGGCAGGGTAAGCAGCATACTTGTTGCTTCGCCATGCCGAATCAGCAGTCCGGCGCTCCTGTTAGCGGCAACAAACCAGATTCCGGTTATTTTTAACGACCCCTGTGGAAGGCCCGTGGCGCGTACCTGGTCACCTTTGTTTATCAACACCTCAGGGTTACGCCGTGCACAGCACCGTTTTGCAGGGTCAGAAACTTCATTGGAGTGGGCATCAGGCATCATCGGCCTGAAAATAACCGGGCAAACCGACAACCTCCGTTTCCTGGCCAACCGAAAGCCATCGATGGAAGAAAAAATTAACAAGGCAATTATGGCCATCGAAAGGCAAATTGAAAACTACCATGCAAAATCAGGCAGCGATTTTGCCGTGCTAAAAAAACAGTTGCTTTTTACCGAAGCTTTTGCCGCTTCGCAGTACTGGCAACTGCTTGGTGTAATGTTACCCGGGCCGTTCAGATTCGAAAACCGGGTAAAACGGCAACCTGCCGACGGGTTTAACGCCTGCGTTAATTATCTGTATGGAATGTTGCGCAACCAGGTTGAAACCGCCACGCTGAGTATTGGCCTCGATCCGGCGCTGGGCATCATGCACCGCGACGGTTATAAAATGCCATCGCTTGTGTTCGACCTCATGGAACCTTTTCGCCCGGTTATCGACCGTATGCTGCTCACTGCCATTTTGCAGGGCGCTTTTGATACAGGTGCTTTTGAAAAAAAAGACGAAAAAACACTGATTACAAAACCGGGACGAAAGCAACTGATAGAGCTTTTTGTTAAAAAACTGCATGCACGCTTGCTTTACCGTGGCATGGCCACCACAATGGCCAACCATATACTTACCGATGCAAAACACCTGGCCGACACTATTAAAAAAAACTGAACGATGAAAAAATCTTTTACTGTTTACCTGCTGATGTACGACATTACCCACGAACGCACTCTGCAAAAAGTGGCAAAAAGGCTGCAGAAATATGGCTTCGAACGGGTAAACTATTCGGTGTATTTAGGCTGGGCAAACCCACTTGAAAGCGGAGAACTAAAAAAAGAGCTGCAAACCCTATTGCGGGCCGAAGAAGCCAAAGGCTCTCATTTATACATTATACCGTTAAAGTTGTCGGCATTGGCAAAAATGCGGAGCATTACAGGGCATAAACCAGCTTCGCTCGATTATTGGGCCGGAAAAACAGAAACCCTTTTTATTTGATGTAGTGCATAATATGGTGTTGCGGGCAACAGCAAATACAGGCCGAAAGCCTTGAATAACAATAAAAGTAATTTATATTTGTGTTGTAGTGGCCATTTAGGAATTCGTTCACTGAAACCATATAACTACAATGTGTCCTAGCTGAAAAAGTTGTAGTGGCCATTTAGGAATTCGTTCACTGAAACATATCAGATTGTAAATGCACTAAAACTGAAATAGTTGTAGTGGCCATTTAGGAATTCGTTCACTGAAACATCATCAACTTGATCAAGCTGTATTGAAACTAAGTTGTAGTGGCCATTTAGGAATTCGTTCACTGAAACAACATAAACCATAGCTGTACTAAACCTATAATGTTGTAGTGGCCATTTAGGAATTCGTTCACTGAAACTTAATATATCTCAGTTCCTCCTAATTGCATCAACGTTGTAGTGGCCATTTAGGAATTCGTTCACTGAAACCTTTCAATATCTTACGGTTTTGCATCTTTAGGTTGTAGTGGCCATTTAGGAATTCGTTCACTGAAACTCTATAATCTCAGGTCGCATCATGACAATTACAGTGTTGTAGTGGCCATTTAGGAATTCGTTCACTGAAACATTAATCATAATTCCAGTGCAAAATAATTGCTAAGTTGTAGTGGCCATTTAGGAATTCGTTCACTGAAACATTAGAACGTAACTGTGGTTTAAAACTAGATTACAGGTTGTAGTGGCCATTTAGGAATTCGTTCACTGAAACTGAATATTGTCGTCCCACATGAAGCTGTAGTGGTTGTAGTGGCCATTTAGGAATTCGTTCACTGAATTCTTCCTGCACCACAAATTTTGTTATTAAGCACAATTCATTTTGCAGGAATAATCGCGAACAGGCATTGTGGAAGGCCTTGCGGGAGTGAGCAAACGTATTGATCCACATAGAATGTAATGGAAAAAGAAGTTGTAGTGGCCATTTAGGAATTCGTTCACTGAAGGCCTCCCCCTTCCCCCTCCAAAAGAGGGGGTAAAGAAGCCGAACAAATTATTCTGTTGCGGTTTAATAAAAATTAATTTCGCACTTCTTTTTAGCCCCTCCCTGGGAGGGGTTGGGGAGGCTCTTGTAGTGGCCATTTAGGAATTCGTTCACTGAAACCCTTATTACTGGAATCATCATAACTGGCTTCTGGTTGTAGTGGCCATTTAGGAATTCGTTCACTGAAACATAATACTGATGATTGTTACCGTCAATGTGTAGGTTGTAGTGGCCATTTAGGAATTCGTTCACTGAAACCTAAGAGTATCCCATGGAATAGATTATAATCACGTTGTAGTGGCCATTTAGGAATTCGTTCACTGAAACTTAAAGCGCTAGTTTTAAGTTCATTAATAATCCCGTTGTAGTGGCCATTTAGGAATTCGTTCACTGAAACTTCCACTATATTTTATAAATTTGGTTTATAAAAAGTTGTAGTGGCCATTTAGGAATTCGTTCACTGAAACTATTGATCTTGTAGAGCTTAGATTCAGCCAATTTTTGTTGTAGTGGCCATTTAGGAATTCGTTCACTGAAACCATTTTGATTCCAAATAAAGCTATGGGAAAATAGGTTGTAGTGGCCATTTAGGAATTCGTTCACTGAATTATTCCTGCACCACAAATTTTGTTATTAAGCACAATCATTTTTGCAGGAATAATCGCGAACAGGCTTGTGGAAGGCCTTGCGGGAGTGAGCAAACGGATTGAAGCACATAGAATGTAATGGAAAAAGAAGTTGTAGTGGCCATTTAGGAATTCGTTCACTAAGGCCTCCCCCTTCCCCCTCCAAAAGAGGGGGTAAAGAAGTTGAACAAATTAATCTGTCGCGGTTTAAGTAGGGTGTGCTGAAAAACTCAAGTAGATTTATTTTGACCTCAGAGAGGTTACATATTTATAGAAAATGATGATTTGAAAGATATTCGACCCCGGCCAGGGGTCGCACATTAGCACGTTTGAACCATTTTCTATAAACATTTTATCCCTCTGGGATAACTTTTTAGAACAGACTAAAATTTAAAGTGCAAGCTTTTTTTGGTACTCTTTTTAAAATGCTTGCACTTCATTCTTTCAAATTGTCTGTTATACTATTTATTATCAATACTAAAGATATTTTTCAGCAAGCCCTAAGTACAAGGCCTCCCCCTTCCCCCTCCAAAAGAGGGGGTAAAGAAGTTGAACACATCAATCTGTCGCGGTTTAACTTCAATCATTAATGTCGGAACTTTTTTAAGCCCCTCCCTGGGAGGGGTTGGGGAGGCTTTTTACAGGCTCATCCATCAACCAAATCAATGGATTGCGGATGGGTAAGTTTCTTATTACTTCCGGAGTTTTTGGATATGCTTCCAATGATTTCCAGAGTTCGATATATTCATGTTTGTTGTATGCCAGGCCGGCGAATAGTAAAAAAGGTTGTCGAACCGGCCACTCCTCAAAATACATTACATCGGGCGGATAAGTCCAGGTAGTTTTGTCTTTTACAAACTGAAAAAGAAATTCAGCTCCCAGTTGCAGATTTAATCCATCGGGGGTTGAATATGCATACAGATTATTGTCTTTATCCGATAATATTTCGGCTGTAACCATAAATGCATCGAGATTGAAAAGCGAATAACCATATGGTTTTGTACGTTTCAGTTCAAGCGGAAAAGATCCGTCGGGCGCCATTTGATTTGGTAACAGCACATTTTTGAAACGTTCGCGGCACATATCCAAAACCTGTTTATTACCAGCAAGCCGGGCAAACATTCCCACCTGCATCACCCAGCAGGTTCCGTGGTTGTTTTTGGCGTTCATTTCATCAATTCCGTACTGGTGTGTTGTGAGCCAGGTCACAAATTCAGAAAACCAGGCCTTAACTTTTGAACTTGTTTCACCGGTCAGAACATTGTTTTTCTCAAGAATTTCGACAGAACGTGCCACTTCAATTAAATGAATGGCATCAATTATTCCGATACCACGGCCTGTAACTTTTCCTTTTATAGCCTGAACATACAACAGGCTTGGATTCATGCGGGTTTCGGGATTCACAAACCATGCTTCGAGGTGTTTTTTCGTGGCTTCGGTAAATTTTTTATCGCCGGTTAACAAATATGCTGAAGTCTGCATGGCAACAATCTGGCTCAACCGGATCATCGCCAAACGGTGCGCAACAAAATTATCAGGATTTGTCTGCCCGTCTTTTTGAATATACGGTCCATCGGGGTTTTCAGGGTCGGGCCACCAGTAATCGCCTTCGGAATAAAAATCGTGTGAATTGCCTGCGCTGCGTTCGCAAACTGACTGTGTTACTGTAACCGGTAAACTGTCGAGATATGCGGTGGCAGATTCGATTATGTATTGCTGTTCGGTTGTTGAAATGACCGGAACCGGTGATTCATTTTTACAAGCGACAAATAAAAGAAAAAGTGAGGTGAAATAAATTTTAAATTTTAATCGATAATATTGGTTCATTATTATTCATTGTACAGATTATCAAAATATTGCTAAATCACGCCGTAACCAAAACAAATTAAATTATTCGTAAAATAACAACTTAGTAAAACTTCGTGTTTTTGTGTCTTTGTGTCCTAAAATTTATGTTGCCACCAAGACTCAAAGGCACAAAGGATTCACGAAGTTTAAGAATAACTCAAGATTAATTAGTTTGTATCAAATTAAAAAAGACTTAAACATCTTTCAGAATTTCGTCAAGTTCTTCACTTGAAAGTTCTTTGTCCGACATTTCTTCTCTCATTTCATTCAGAAATTCGAGATATTCCTGTGAATCTTTATCTTCTTTTTCCATATTTAAATTTTACTATATTGTTTAAACTTATAAAAAAGAGACAATATCAAACCATTATTACATCGGTTAATTTTATTTCGCTTCAGTAATCACAATCTCATTTTTTCCGCTTGTTTTCTGGTTGTTTATGGTGAAAACAATTCTTGTAATTGTAGTCCAGTATCGTTTTAAACCGCTGTCGGTGATTTCAGTTACTTCTATTTTTGGCGTTAAATTTTTGGCGTTGTAATTCATGTTCATCGTAAAACCTTCGCCTTCGAGTGATAAAATTCCGGCGCCATTATCGCTCACTTTGCAATTGGTTACAAAATTTAAAGTTGAAGGAGTTTTTACTTCTTTTAAACTGTAGTTATCCTGAATTGTAAACTTCTTCCCGCGTTCGAGCGTGTACGAGCGAATCCATTTGTTTACGCCAGCTTCTTCGGGATATGCTTTAAAAATATCGGTGGAGAAAACTGCTTTTTTTGCATCGGCAGTAAATGTTGAATTGGTTGCCACAAATTCACGCCCTTCTTTTTGGTCAATTCCGTTTATTTTTGGCAGGTTGTGGTATTGCGACTGCATGGTCCAGATTTCGTAACGGCGACTGCTGAAAGTTTTGGCGGTGTAAGTTTCGCGGCCAATATCAACCAAACAGGGTTTGCCATTGTAATACAAAACGCAGGTTCCCAAATCGTTGTGGTTATGACTTTCGGCATTGTGTCCGCCTTTGGCAGCAAAAAAGAATCCATCCGATGAACCAGCTTTATCACGGGCGCCGGCAACTTGTGTTTCTGGCAGCCAAAAATCGCTGATCAAAGCATCTTCGGCTTCGGCATTTTCAATTTCCTTGAGGTGCATCAGTTGCATAATCTGTTCATCCACTTTTCCTTCAGGTATTTCTTTTCCCCAATCCTGTTTTTTGGCCAAAAACGCACCAAACTTTTGCATAGTACGGTCGCCAATATCTTTCCCATAACTGTAAATAATTTGCGGACGGCCACCCGTTGTTGCATCGGCATCGGCAAAATTGATGAAGTACGGATATTCGATGTAAGCCTTGTAAATATAGCTTCCCATATTTTTCACCAATTGATTGTCATAAACATCGAACTTGCCGTTGGTAGCCCTTTTGAGTAAATCAAGGCATTGATACAAGGAAGCCCCTGCCCTGCCCCAGTAGGAAGGGCCTTCGTCGCAACCACCGTCATTGGGATAAACATTTATAAACTGGTCGAGTGATTTAACAACCTTTTCAACACCCTTTATTTTTTTTGCCTGATCGTCTTCCAGAATTAAAATTGCCGTGAGCATATTATGGTTTGTCCATGGATTCCAGTTGTTTACATCGCGGCTGCCATCCAAGCCCTGCCACCAGAAATCGTTGCGTTCATAATATGGAATTACAGCTTTTTTCATGATTTCATCTTTCAACCGTTTCGCAATTAGCGGGTGGATTTTATCGAATTCATCTTTAAACAAAAACCATGTCCATGAAAGTATATTTGTGATTTCGCCAACGCCGAGGTCAATTACAGGTTCATCGGCATCGGGCAGACCGTGAGGTGCTTTTTGGGCAGTAAGATGCGCCGACCAGCCCCACCATGTTTGCTCGCTGTAGTACCAAACACCGTTTACAATCTGGTCGGTAAAACGACCTTTGCCTTCCGCCAGTTCGCCCATTACCAGCGCCATCAAAGCAGCGCGCGGAGCTGCGTACACTTCCTGCCGGCGGTCGCCCGAGCGGATAATTTCGAGATAATCCGTAGCTTTTACTACCGGCCAGTTGTAATCAACCATCTTTTCGGCTTCTTCAATGTATTGTTTTTTTAAATCCCCAGGCAGGCTGTTCCAGAAAGCACGGTTTTGATAATTGGGAAAGCCAATTTCAGAAAAATTTTTTACCAACGACTGAGCAAGATTTATTTGCTGCGCTTCTTTTTGAAGCACATCACGTTGTTCTTTTGCAAAACCAATGATTGCGAAATTGCTCAACAGAACAAGAATGAATAGTTTTTTCATGATATAATCGTTTTAGTTGAATTTAGATTGTAATTGTTTTAAAAAGTCTTTCAGTTGATAAATATACACAGAATTAAATTTTGTTTATCTCTATTTTATATGGCTTGCCGGAGACCGGTGCCGGTGAGCTAACACTATATTTTTACACTAAAACTATATTTCCCCGAACCCAATTCTTTTTTCTCTGAATTTGGCAGAATTACAGTTGCCGTTGTATTTGCCGGAACTTCAACTTCATAAATAAAGTTTCCACCTTCAATTTTCCATGCTGATTTGATGTTGCCATACATCGATTCAAATTCGGCAGCAGCGTTGGTCAAGCCTCCGCCCGTGTGTGGTTCGAGGAAAAAATGTTTATATCCCGGATTTTTCTCATCGGTTTTTATTCCTGAAACATAAGTATAAAGCCACTCTCCGATTGCTCCATAAGCATAATGATTAAAACTATTCATGCCAGCAGTCTGGAAAGTACCGTCCGGTTTTTGTCCGTCCCAGCGCTCCCAGATTGTAGTTGCACCTTGTGTTACAGGGTATAACCACGATGGATATTCCTTTCTGTTCAGGAGCATAAATGCTAAATCATCATAACCATGATTTGACAAGGATATACAAAGCAGTGGAGTACCAACAAAACCTGTAGTTAAATGACCCATTTTTTTCACATCATCAGCCAGGTATTTTGCAGCAGATGAAATTAAGTTTTCAGGCAGCAAATCAAATGAAAGCGCTAGTGCATAAGCTGTTTGCGTAGGTGATATTAAGCGGCCGGCAGGTGTAACAAATTCATGTACAAAAGCTTTTTTAATGTTTTCAGACAGATTTGAATATTTTTCAGCATCTGTTTTATTTCCAATAATATCAGCTATTTGCGCCAGTAATCCACTTGAATATTTGAAATAAGCTGTGGCAATTAAATCTTTTTCTGTAGTTGCACCGGGGTAACTTGAACTTGTTGAGGCAAAAGCCAGCCAATCACCATAGTGACTGTCATTGGTCCACAAATAATCTTCACCTGCCCTGTCTCTCATGTATTCAACCCAACCTTTCATGCTTTCATACTGTTCTTCCAAAATCCTTTTATCGCCATATGCCAAATACATCGTCCACGGAACAATCAGGGCAGCATCAGCCCAGGCAGTTGAACCGCCACGACCAAAACGGACATCGGGGATTACATCGGGAACTTTACCATTTTCCAATTGATCGGCAGCCAAATCTTTGAGCCATTTTGTGTAAAAAGCAGCCACATCGAAGTTAAAAGCCGCTGTTGGTGCAAAAACCTGTGCATCACCAGTCCACCCCAATCTTTCATTGCGTTGCGGACAATCGGTTGGCACATCCAGAAAATTCCCTTTTTGCCCCCACCTAATGTTATGTTGTAACTGATTTATCAATGAGTCGGAACAGGAAAAAGACCCTGTTGGACTCATGTCGGAGTGAATTACCACACCCGTTATCTGATCAAGGTTCGGTGTTTTCCTTAACCCTTCAAGTTTTACAAAACGAAATCCGTGGAAAGTAAATTTTGGCTCCCAGATTTCCTCGTCATTCCCTTTTAAAATATAAATATCCCTACTTTTTGCAGCTCTGAGATTTTCGGTATAAAAGTTTCCCTCTTTGTCCAATACTTCTGCAAACTTTAAAGTTACACTATCACCTTTCTCCCCACTAACTTTCAGGCGAACCCAACCAACCATATTTTGCCCCATGTCCATAACCACCTCACCTTTTGGTGTTGTCAGCAATTTAACGGGTTTAATTTCTTCAATGGCTTTTACCGGAACGCCTCTTTGAGCGACTAAAATATCTTTTGAATGATCCAGAACAGAAGCATTTTCCCATTTCCCGGCATCGAAGTCTGCATTTGACCAACCCTTCATTTCCAAACGTGCATCGTATATTTCACCATTATAAATGTCCGATTCAAGAATTGCCCCTGTATTTACTTTCCAGGTTTTGTCGGTAATAATAGTTTCAGAACTTCCATCGGTATAAAAAATTTGAAGTTGAAGCAACAATGCCAGCTTATCACCATACAAAAGATTCTTTGCTATTTTTCCTCTAAACCATCCATCTCCGACAATTGCGCCAACCGTATTTTTCTCATTTAGCATAGAAGTTACATCGTAGGTTTGATACTGAAGACGTTTGTTGTAGGTGGTCCAGCCAGGAGTAAACAGATCGTCACTAACCTTCTTCCCGTTGATAAATAATTGGTAAACTCCCAAAGAAGTAACATAAACGCGGGCAGATTTTACCTTCTTTTTTACCTTGAATTCTTTTCTGAAATACTGGCTGGGTTTAGAATTTTCCGACTCTTTTTCTGAACCCATTGTAATCCAGGATGCAGTCCATAATTCGGGTGACAGAATCCCGGTTTCCCAAAATGCGGGTTCACTCCAGTCGCTTACTTTGTTGTTGTTATCCCAAATCCGTACTTGCCAATAAGCCCGCTGCATTGATTTTAAAGGTGAGCCACCATATTCAACATTCACCGATTTATCGCTTTCCACCTTCCCCGAAGTCCAGATTAAAGCATGTTTTTTATTGAGGTTTTTTGGGGAATCAGCAACCCTTATTTCATAGGCTTTTTGTTTTACATTTAGTTCATCTGAATTCATCTGCCAGCTCAACCTTGGTTTTTCAATATCAATACCTATGGGATTTTCGAGGTATTCGCAAACTAATTTAGTTACCTGAGTTTTTGCAAATACTGAGATTGTAACCATTGACAGTAACAATATCAAAAAATATAGTTTAAGTGTTTTCATGTTAAATAATCATTTTTTTGTAATTCAAAAACTTTCTGCAAAATTCCCTCTTTATATTTTTAAAACGAATTTACTTTCACTTCAATCTCGTTTACACCCGGATTTAACCGAATTGTACCAAATGAAAGATTAACTGTTTCGCCATTCAAAGTAACAACATCATCAGCAGAAAAACCGGCATCAAATTCACCAACAATATTTGCCGGTATTTCGATTGTATATTGTGTTAAACGTGCATTTACACGTTTGTATTCGCCTTTGATTTGACCTTTTATAGTTGGAACCGTAATGGAACTATATTTCAAACTTCCCATTTGAGGTTTTATTGAAACCACTCCAAATGCAGGTGTTTTTGGGTTGATTCCCCACAAACCGCGCGGGATGATATTCGCCGGAGCAGCGCCCCAGGCATGGTTCCAGTCGGAGTTGGGTTTGTATTTCATGTCCCAGGCTTCCATTGAAATTGTTGAACCCACTTTAATCATGTTATACCAACTGCGATCGTTTGTAGCTGTCATTAATTCAAGTGCGTAGTCAGCAGCACCGGCGTTGTAAAGAGCTTCCATTAAAAACTGTGCACCGTAAACACTGCAACCCATTCCGCGGGTTTTGATATAATCGGTCACCTGCTTTTTGTAGTTATCGGGAACAATTCCAAAGGCCAAAGGCAACATGTTTGAGTGAATGGCGCCATGCTCTGTTTCAATTCCATCTTTGTAATAACCACCTTTTTTATTATATAAATATTCATTTATTGATTTTTTCACTTTTGCAGCGCGCATTTCAAAATCCAATTGTTCCTCAGGTTTGTTCAAAATACGGGCAAATTCAGCCATTATTTTCATATTCTTATAGAAGAAACTATTGATTACAGTACTGACCGGCGTAAACACAAAACCATCGCGTTCGCCCTGCGGCCAGTCTTTTGGCAGTTTCCAACCTGTGTCTTTTTGAGCCGGTGGCCAATCCACAATGTCGCGAACTCTTTGTGTAGTGTCAGCAAATCCAAGTTTTGCCATAAATTCACCATTCATTTTTGGCGATGAAGTACTGATTAAACCATGTTTATATTCTAATTCCATCAATGTTTTATACTTCAGCGGCTCGTAATATTTTTCAATCAACTCGGTATTTCCGGTAAACATATAATCCTGATAAAAAAGTAAAGCCACATGCAATTGCCACTCAGTTGGCCAGGTTGGGAAATCCATAAAATACTCGATTGTCTTCCGTGCGATTGCATATTCATTGTCAACGGAATAGTGGCTGAGTTGATTTAAATAAGCATCAGCTTCATAAGGAATTCGTTCGCGGTCGCCATCCACATAATATCCGGCGAACGAGGTTGCTTTTTGTGAATATTTGCATAGCTCCCACACCTTGTTCAAAATGCTGTCGGAACTGGTAAAAGTGCTGGTATGTGTTATCGAAATAATTGAAAAAAGCAATTTGGGTTATATCATTTTTCTGAATATTTTTTGCACCCTCGATCTCAACATATCTGAATGGCGTGATTACAGGAAAGGAATCAGGCAATGCAACTGCCATTGATTTTGTGTTTCGCTCATCGGGAACAAGTTCTATTTGATATTGTGTTTTATTCGGATTTACCTTCAGTTTCAATTCTGTAAACCGGATTGTTCCCCCGGGATTTTTATCAATTTTACCTTCCAATAATTTCTCACCCAAACGGATTGTTAAAGTTTCAGAAGATTTTGCTGAATAATTGATTTCAAGAGTTCCAAAAGCATCTTTGCCAAAATCAGCAAAATAAGTTCCGTCTTCGTTCTTTTTAAAATCGGTTGGTTTTATTTTTTCTACCTGAAACCAATTGTGCGAAGTAATTTTGTCGCCAAAAATTCCGGTGGTAAATTGTTGTGGAACCGAATATTCCGAAAGCCTGTTGTCTTTGTCGAAAATCCGCACTTTCCAGAAATAGTCAGTGTTTGGTTTTAAAGGTTCGCCGCTCAGTTCAACGTTTGTTGACTGGTTACTGCGAACATTTCCGCTGTTCCAGACATCTCCGATGTTATTGTCTATCTTTTCTTTTGATGACGAAATAAGAATTTGATATCCTTTTTGAATAACTGCTTCCTTTGGCACTATCCAACCAAATTCAGGTTTGCTGTCTATAATTTTTGTAAAACGAGGCTCACGAATGAATTCAACTGTCAAACCTGAAGGAATCCCTGAATACGGATCGGCATATTTTTTCCCCAACTCATCGTTTTTCCGGCGAAATTCCTGAAGAACTTTTTGATATTCAGATTTGCCAGCAAGATTGTTTATTTCTTTGGGATCGTGCTTCAAATTATAAAGTTCCTCTGAAGATTTATCGTTGATATACCGCATGTATTTCCATTCGGCAGTTCGCACACCTTCACTGGGTGGAATATTATCAAACTCCCAAAGATGCTCGATTAAAATGGTATCACGGTTAAGCGATTTTTCTTTTCCCGAAACAATGGGCATTAAACTTTTTCCGTGCCATGATTTTGGTTGTTCAACCCCCGCCAAATCGAGGATAGTTGCCGGAACATCAATATTTAAAGCCATAACATCAGTATCCAAATGTTTATTTACCCGCGGGTCGTACACAATCAGCGGAACACGAATTGAATTATCGTACATAAGCCACTTTCCTGCCAATTGGCGTTCACCTAAAAAATAACCATTGTCGCCCATTAATATGATTACGGTGTTTTTATCCAGTCCCTTTTCAGCAAGTTTTTTCCTGATTTTTGAGATTTCGAGGTCAATTCCATAAATCATACGGTAATATCCTTTTACGCTGTGTTGGTATTTTTCGGGGGTGTCGTAACGCCATGTCCAACGCAATCGGTTAAAACCTTCGCGAACAGGTAGTGGCAGCGCATCGAAATATTTGTCATCGGATATATCCGCACCGGGCATCTCCATATTCTGATAGAGTTTGCCCGGTTCTTCCTGCCAAAAATATTGGTCTGGAGCATTGTCGTGGGCATGTGGTGCGCTAAAACTCAATGACAGACAAAAGGGTTTATCTGAAGGTGACTTATCAATAAAATCGAGTGCCTGCTGACCTGTGTATCGCGTGAGATGAACCGTGTCAGCACCTATTTTCTTATAATAATATCCGCGTCGATCGGGGAATTGACCATTGCGATCGTAATCATCAATTTCATCAAACAACTTGTCTTTATCCTTGAAATTTACTCCAAATTTCCCAAAGAAACCTGTGTAATAACCAGCTGATTTCAACAATTCAGGATACGATTTTGCCATGAATTCACTTCTAATGTCACCCGTTTGGAATGTGTATTTGTGGGTACGCTCCTGCAACCCACTAAAGATACTTGCCCTGCTTGCCGCACAAATCGGTGTAGTTACAATGGCGTGGCTAAAATAAGCACCTGTTTCAGCAAGCTTGTCCATTTCGGGGGTTTGAATAATTTCATTACCTGCATAATGAAGTGCATTGAACCGCTGGTCATCGGTTAGGATAAAAATGATATTTGGTTTTTCATTTTCAGATTTAACTTTCTTTTGGCTGACTGCATTGAGATTTGAGAACAAAATCAGACTTACAATTATGGTTGTTGATTTCAGATTCAATTTCATAAGATTAAAATTGTTTATTGGTTGAATTGATGTTAATTCACTTGAACATCATTTTTTTTCTCCCTTGTTTCATTTTTATTTGTCTAAAATTTTTCTGGTTTAAATATAACCATCTATCCGGAAAACATTCAATGGCAGCTGTTAAAATTCCGGTATATGTTTTTAAAGGAACTACAAAAACCATTTTTATGTATCCGGCAGTATCCCGTTATTTTTTATGAAGATATTAAAGGGTTGGCAAAAAATATTGTTCCATAAACTAATTCATCCAGTTACAGGAAGTCACAAGGTGAAAGAAATATACGAAGAATGGCTGCCGTTTTTTCTACACTGGTTTTACGGCAATAAAAAAATAATGCAAAAAATGATAAAAGACATAACGATTACGCTCTTTTATGCAAAGTTGGAAAACAAGTTTACCCTGCTTTTGAAAGCAAAGAGGGTTTTTGATTTTTACCAAATCCAGTAGGTTATAATAAATGCGACAACCAGCAACGAAGCCAGGTGATAACCAGTGTTAATCGCAAAAAGTTTCCATGAATTTTTCTCCCAAACAGTAGCCCCCAATTGTCCGGGAAGATAAAATCCCAACCATGTGAAAATGGCAGTCATAAGTGCACTTGACATGGGGCCCATGTCTTTGATACCGGGAACAAACATCCATGCTGCAATGTTATGCGACAATACATAAGCCAAAAGAAAATTTCCAATAACCATATAAGCCATACCCTTAATCATAACTGATTTGTCAGGTTTTTCATTTTGATCATAACCCATCTCTTTACCCCAGACTTTTCCAAAAAGTGGTGTGTACCAGATAAATCCAAGAACAAAATTTGCAGCTACTGCAACGAGGATTGCCATCATGTTAATTTTAATTTCCATAATTTAGTTTATTAAATGATTATAAATCAGGTTTTTTTCTGCTTTTCTTTTTTGAGGATTTTGCATGTTTATTGAAGTCAAGGCTAAGGTTTATCCAATAGTCGAATTGGGCATTGGTTTTCATACCTGTTTCATCAATCAAAACGTACCCTGTCATTGGTCGTTTTGTAAAATCCATAGTTCGGCAACCTCTCATTTCTACGGCAGTTTCATGAAAATTTTTGTCGATGCGACACATCATTTCGTCTTTAATGATACCAACACACATTTTATCGTTTAACATAAAAACCAAACCTCCCATCATTTTCTTTTCTTCTAAATTTGGGAGGTCTGAGAGGCGTTCTCTTATTCGGTTTGCCAACCTTTCGTTAAAAGCCATTTGAAACGTTATTTGTAAAATAAAGAAACAAAATTTTAAAATATTTGTTTCGTGACAGATTTGCAGATTTAATTTGTAAAAGCCTATTTCTGCAAAAAGATAGATTCTGTTAACTAAAAGGATAAAAATTGTCAGATTCTAAAGCTCCAAAGCCTCTTTCATTTTGCTGATTTGTCCGGGGCTGCCCAACACAAAAATCTGGTCGTTGCGGGAAACGATCATTTTTGGATCGGGATTAAAAATATAGCGGGCTCCCCCGGTTTTTATACCGATGATATTTGCACCGGATATTTCCCGCACTTTTAAATCGCTGATTGATTTACCCACAAACTGTTGAGCCAGGTTTCTACATGAAATTTCCACAAGGCTCACATCCTGTGATTTTTGCAACAGAATATATTCAAGGAACTCAACAACATCAGGTTGGTGCACAAGTTTTGCCATTCTCTGACCGCCAATTCGTTCGGGCATAATTACGTTGGTAGCACCGGCCCGCTTCAGTTTCATTTGCGAACCTATCTCCGATGCGCGACTAATTACTGTCATTCCGGGATTCATGCTGCGGGCGGTTAGCACTACAAATACATTGTCGGCATCATTTGGAGTAGTTGCTATTAATGCGCGGGCGTCATAAATCCGTGCCTGTTCCAGAACTTCTTCATGTGTTGCATCTCCCTTAATGTAAAGCAGCTCGCGATCTTCCCTTACTCTCGCAATTACGTTGTCGCGCCTATCAATAATAACAAACTCAACACCATTTTCGGCCAGTTCAACGGCAGCTTGCTCGCCATTGCGGCCATAACCAACAATAATTACGTGGTTTTTTAGTTTTGCAATTTTTTTGTCCACCTTGTAAGTTTTTATGTAATTTGCCAAATCGCCATCGAAAACAAATCTTGCAATGCTTGTACCAACATAAGCCAAACTCCCTAAACTGGTAACAATCAGCGTCATAGTAAATATTTTACCACCCATTGAAAGTGGTCCAACTTCTTTAAACCCAACCGTTGCAATGGTAATAATTGTCATATACAAACAATCGATTATTTCCCAGCCTTCAATTAAATGATAACCAATCGTGCCAATTACAATGAGTGAAAGAAGCACACCCACACCAATTTTAATGGTCAAGCTCGAAACTTCCTGAAATTTATTGTAATTCTGTTGATTCATACACCTTAGCTGCTTTTTACCAATTTAACGCCGATTTGGCAATTTAAACATTTTTTCTGATCACAAAATTTATTTTTAAGCTGAAGCAGTGCCTGACTTTCAAAAGCTGAACGAGCGTTAACGCCCAATTTTCCCCACTTTTCAATTATAGAATTTACTTCGGCGGGAAGTTGATCCAAAAATTCAAGTGCCCTGTTTTTTAGGTATTCTTTGTTTTGTTTTTCACCATAAACGAAAAGAAAAGGAATTACCACATTAATAATCAGCATATCAACCGAAGTTTCGCCAAGTTCCTTAATTGAATCCCTTGTTGATTTTTTATTGAAACTGTAATGTGCATTCCAATATTCCGAGGCTTTCACTTTGAACAACTTTTTCAATTCATCCAAATTTTCGATTTCGATTATTTTTGAAAATAAGCCATGTGAATGATGAATCAAAGCTGCAAATTGAGAAATTCGAACTGTGGGGAAATTGCCGGGACGCAATCGCATAAATTTCCACAAATGGCTTTCAATACCTTTGAGTTTGTATTTTTTGTACAGATGGGAATATTCATTTCGGAGATTGATGTAATAATCATCTCCTAAAAGTTGGTCATTCAACAAACCGGAATTACCAAAAAGCATTGCTTCAATTTGAAAAATCGAACTTTTATGTTTTGCCAGAACTTCAATAGGCATCGACTTTGCGAGCATTTCGAATGGTACAGCATTTACTTTAAAGCCAAACATTCGTGCCAGCATTTGGTAAAATGTTGTGTTCCAGTCATTGTTATTTTGTTGAAGCCGTATTAAAATTTCTTCTGTTTTGTTTTCAAGCCGTTCAATCATCAGGCGGTTAAATCCAAGTTGCAAAATTACAGGATCGATTTTATGGAACTTATTTTCACAGGCAATCCAGGTTTTAGCATCAAGCAGATTTTGGTAATTCATTTTTAAGTGAACTGGATATTTTAAAACGAAAGAAGGGATTTCTTCCCCATTGCTGCGATGAATCAACTGGTCAGGAGTTTCAACAACATGCAGGATTACATTGTCAAAAGCTTTGTTTGTTTGGTGATTGTGAACTATCCAATCGCTTGACTTTTTATGTATTTCGATATTACCCACCCAAATTGTGTCATACAATCTTTATTTTCGCATTGAAAAAATCGGGACCAGAATCTGTATTTCGCTTGCCCACATTTATAATTGCCAGCGGTTCGTCGTTTACAGTTTTGATGTTTTCAACAGAAAAAAGCCTGTTCTCCCAAATGTATTGGAGAAATTCTTCGGGCATGATTTTCGGGGTGTCCATGGTTTATTTGATTTAGTTCATAAGTTTTTACAGTTCAAATTTAAATTATTCACTGAAATTTTGTCTTTAATCTGAAAATGAAATGTTAAAAAAGACGAAAAGTCTTCATAGCAATTATATTACCTCAATTTCTGAAATAAATCCCACATAACAATCCCGGCACTTACCGAAATATTAAAAGAATGTTTGGTTCCAAACTGGGGAATTTCTATGCTCCCGTTGCAAATGTTTACTACTTTTTGCTGCACACCTTTTACTTCGTTACCGAAAACAATTGCCACTTTATCGCCGATTTCCGGGGAAAAACCGGGCAACAAAATACTATCTTCCACCTGTTCAATTGCATAAATTTTATATCCGCTGTTTTGAAGTTGCACAATAGCATCTTCCGTTTTTTCGAAATATTCCCACTCCACCGAATTTTCTGCATCGAGCGCAGTTTTATGGATTTCAGCATTGGGTGGTGTTGCAGTAATTCCGCATAAATAAATCTTTTCAACCAGCAAAGCGTCTGAAGTACGAAACACAGAACCGATATTGTTGCAACTTCGAATATTATCGAGAACCACAACCAGCGGGATTTTCGTTATTGATTTATATTCGTCAACAGATAATCGGTTTAATTCGCTATTTCTTAGTTTTCGCATTGTAAACTATTCTTAATTTTAAGTAGAATTTTAATTTTATCAAAGTACCGAGTTTTTAGTATTTCCCTACGTAAAACACTGAGGGGCTTCTTCTACCAATCCACTTCTCCCCTTCGCACTGGCATTGTCATACATCTTGCGCCACCACCGCCCCGCGCCAATTCGGAGCCGGCAATCAACACAACACACTTTTTATAATCGTCCACCAAAACTTTACCTTCAATTACGTCGGCAGCCTGTAAAACTTCAAAGCCATTGTTACTTAATTCATCAATTGTATGGTTATTGCGCTCGTAACCAATCACTTTACCCGGTGCAAATGCAAAAAAATTGGCACCACTATGATATTGTTCGCGCTCCTGAATCCATGAATCGGTTGTTCCACCGCAAAAAACAGGTTTTAAATCGATGCCAATTTTTTGTAAAGCCACCAAAATATTTGGATTTTCTTCAATTTTTGTCACTTTTCGGTTTTCAATCTGAATATGGATTGTCCGAAGTCGGTTCATTTTTGTAATTATGGGCTCGTAAATCATGCATGCATCTGTATTTAAAAATGTAAAAACCATGTCAAGATGAATAAACGATTCGGGTGTTGACGGCAACTCCTGAACAATAATATGTTGTTTTTCAGTTTTCAACTGCTTAATACTTTCAATAATAAAATCGATACCCTGAGTGCTAGTTCTTGCTCCCGCTCCCAATACAAAAACATTTTCACGTACTACCTGAAAATCACCACCTTCAAGTGTAGATTTCGTGTTCAAAACGATTCCCTGATTTGATGTGGCAGGATTTAGTGTTCTGGTCTCAAACATAGAATGATTGTTAAAAATGGCATCCATAATTAAGGATTCCCTTTCCCGCACAGGATTTGCCATTTTGCCAATTATCATGTGGTCATTCATTCCCATTGCCGAGTCGCGTGTGAAAAACAAATTGTGCAGTGGACGAAGCAAAAAGCGCTCGCTTGATAAATAATTTGTGAGATTATTTTTCTCCAACACCACTCCTTCAATTAAAAGATTTGCCAAAATTTCAGAAGGGTTGTTGGCCAGAACAAATGGATCGGCAACATTACCTTCGCTTTTGCAAATATCTTTCAACAGATTGATTTTTACATTTTCATTTTCCAAAATTTGGGCAAGCAGATTTTTTACATAAAATACCGAAGTAACCGATTTTAGAACTCCTTCAAACAAAGCAAATTCCTTGCATGCAATTGAAAGGTTTAAAATGTCGCTATAAAGTGCACGTTCAGCATTTTCCGGTGTCATATTTTCAACTTCGGAACCGGGTTGATGAATAATTACCCCTTCCAATTTTCCAAATTCTGAATTAATGCTAGTCTTCATATTATCTTATTTTTTTGCTTATAGTACCAATGTCAAAGATATAAACTTTGCAGAAGTGATAATTGCGGAATGATTTAAACGTTCTACTTTTATACCATAAATTGAATGGAGTTGAAAAAGGGATTTTTCATGTTGATTTTATCACTTGTATTACAGATAGTGAATGCGCAGGAGCGGGATTCATCGAAACTTGTAATGGGTTTAATTCAGGGTAATGATACAATTATTTCTGTTAGAATTAAAGAAATATGGGTTTTCCCTGAACGTAAATTTTCAAGTAAACGTGAACAAAGATATTACTCGCGATATGTTGCCAAGGTAAAGAAAGTGTATCCGCTTGCTGTGGAAGCACGCGATCTTTTAAAGAAATATGAACCGCAATATTACGCACTCAGCAGTCAGCGCGATCGTAGAAAGCTGATGAAGAAACTTGAACAGGAATTGCTGGACCAACACAAGGAAGAACTAAAAAAATGGTCAATATCCGATGGAAAAATACTTTTGAAACTGATAAACAGAGAAACAGATCGCACTGCGTACACAATAATCAGGGATTTTAGGGGCGAAGTGAGCGCCATATTTTGGCAGGGAATTGCCCGCTTGTTTAAGAACAATTTAAAAGATGAATACAGTCCTTCAAACGAAGATAAGTATCTTGAAGAAATTGTGAGAAAAATAGAATCAGGGTATTATTAAAATCAACAAATTACCTCACCCCAAACTCCTCTTCATATCGATTAAAAAATGGCAATATTTTATTTCTATCTGCCTTGTTCAGTAAAAATGTTAATGAAACTTCGCTTGTGCCGCCCGAATCGCCACGTAGTCCGGAAACAGTAAAGTCATAACTGTAATTAAATTGCCAGCTTTTTTTCATAAAACCTACAATGAAAATTACTGCGTCATACCTCAACCCGAAATTCTGCCTGAACCACGCTCCAGCTGTCAATCCACGTTTTGTGGCGAAAATACCATAATTAAATTGTTTGAACTGACCTTGACTTTGCGCAATTACCTGAGGCGAAATATCAAATTTTTTGCGGTTGTGGCCGAACAAATAAACCGGTAATCGGGCACCAAAATGGGCAGTGTATTTTCTGTAGAGTTTTGCAACATCGTCACCACCGTTATAAAATGATTGATTTGGTTCGGTTAAATGATGAACTGCAAGGCCATAAAACAATTGTTTGCTGTACATCAAAAGTCCTGTTGAAAAATCAACAAAACTATAATTTGGATCAATCAGTGATGATAATTCTGCTGAAGTTCCATGATTACCATAATTTGGGTCGAGGTTGTCGGCAAAAATTAAACGGCTCGTGTTTAACGAATTTTGATTAAACCCAGCCTGAAAACCCGCATGCAGCCTGTAGTTTTCCGAAAGCCGAACAAATACAGAATATAAAAAATTTACCTGCAATGTATTTAAAATCCCGTCAGCCTGGGCATCTTTTAAAACATATCCTCCTATTCCACCCTGGAGTTTCTCAACCGGGAAATCAAATGCTGCGCTATAAGTTGTAAAAGCATTGTTAAACCCCTGCCACTGGTTGCGGTATTGTAATGCAAGCCGCGGAATTCCAACCGATCCGGAAAAAGCAGGGTTTAGATATAAAGGGTTGGCAAAAAACTGGGAAAATGATACATCCTGAGCAAATGCATCACCAATAAACAATGCAAAATAAAATATTAAACCAAATTGAAATTTTTTACCCACGTTATTTCCCACAATAGTTAGAAATCAAATATAAATCTTTATAGTCAGCTTAACTAAAACTACAAACAAAAAAAGGCTACAATTTCTTGCAGCCCTCTAAAAATCTAACTAAACTAATCGCGTATAAACTAATCTACAAACTATTTCCAAATATTGTTATCTGTCATCCAACTCTCAACTTTCAATTCTGTTTCATTGTCAGTGTCATTCAAATTCCATATTTTTTCGTTCATCATCCAATTTTCAAGAGACATGCCTGTTTCGGTTTCTTCAACAAAATTCAGGTTTGAATTCCATGTTTCTGAGTTGATCATCCAATTTTCCAGTTCTAAACTTGTTTCTGTTTCCTGCACAAAATCAGTTGTTTTCGAAATGTTTGAGTTCCAAACATCATCGTTGATCATCCAATTTTCAATCTGAAGTGTTGTTTCAATGTTTTCACGACCTGAGGCTTTTACTTCTGTTCCTTCTGCTTTTACATTTCCTACTAATAATATAAGTGCGATGAATGTAACTGCTGTTAATTGTTTCATTGTAGTTTTCATATTTTCTGTTTTTAAACGATTCTTATTCCTTTTCGTCGTCTTAATAGACTCATAACTTATACAAAGGTTACACGGATAAATCTTAAAAAACAGAAAAATCTTGTTAATGAAATCCAAACATCGGTGAACAGTGAGATTTTAACGGTAAAGTAAAACACCTTCTGGTATTCTATTTTCAATGTTTGTCGGTAAATGACGAAAAATTCCGAAGACAGCAGATCCACTGCCTGACATAGATACATATTTCGCTCCCAATTCATAAAGAAGCTGTTTTAAATCTGCAATATGAGGATGTAAAAGGAAAACATTTTTTTCAAAATCATTAACAATCAGATTTTTCCAATCTTCCAGCGGAGTTTTTACAATTTCTGTCAATCTGAATTTTGGATTTCTGGGTATTACATTACTGTATGCTTCAGCAGTATTTACAGAAACATTGGGTTTTAGTATTATAATTTCATAATCAGAGAGATCGAGATCAATATCATGAAAACTGTTGCCGACTCCTGTTGCAAAAGTTGGTCTGTTCCGAATAAAAAACGGGCAGTCGGCACCAATTTTTGCAGCATAAGATTCCAACTGTTGCGATTGCAGCCCAAGGTTATAATAGTCATTTAGCATTTTCAAAGTAAAGGCGGCATCCGATGATCCTCCGCCAAGTCCGGCACCAAAAGGAATAATTTTATGAAGATGGAATTGCAGCTGTGGCAGATTAAATTCGGATTTTAAAATTTGATAGGCTTTCAATATTAAATTGTTTTCGGGAGAATCGTCAATCTGAATTCCTGAAATTGTGAGCAGTGTATGCCCGGTTTCTGCAAATTCAAGTGCATCTGACAGTTTTACCGGATAGAATATGGTTTCCAGATTATGAAAACCATCTTCACGCTTGGAAACCACATTCAAACCGATATTTATTTTTGCATTGGGAAAAACAATCATTACATAAATTAATTAATTCGAAAACGATTCATACTCCTCTGGTGTGCCACAGGTACAAATTAAATTCCTGTCGCCCCAGGCATTATCAACCCTACCAACTGAAACCCAGTATTTGTTATCGCGAATCCATTCCAACGGATAAGCAGCTTTCTCACGTGAGTAACTATAATCCCAATTATCCGCAATTACTTTTTGTGCTGTGTGCGGCGCATTTTTCAATACATTACTATTTTTGTCGGCAACACCGGTTTCAATCTCTTTTATTTCTTTATAAATGTTGTTGAGTGCATCAATAAAACGATCAATTTCTTGTTTCGACTCACTTTCGGTTGGCTCTATCATTAAAGTACCATGAACAGGAAAAGATAATGTTGGCGCATGAAAACCGTAATCCATTAAACGTTTTGCGATATCTTCCTCTGTAATTCCAGAAGTCACTTTCAGGTGGCGACATTCCAAAATCAACTCATGGGCTACACGGCCATTTTCACCTTTATAAAGAATTCCGTAATTGTTTTCCAATGCTTTTGCTATGTAATTGGCATTTAAAATGGCAACTTTTGTGGCATCGGTTAAACCACTGGCACCCATCATTTTTATATATCCGTAGGTTATTGGCAATACCGATGCACTTCCCCAGGGAGCAGCAGATACTGCATTAATCCCAATATGCCCGTTATTCATGATGGAGTGCGAAGGCAAAAAATCGATTAAATGGTTTGCAACGCAAATTGGCCCAACACCCGGACCGCCTCCGCCATGAGGAATAGCAAAGGTTTTATGCAGATTTAAGTGACAAACATCGGCACCGATAATTCCCGGATTTGTTAGTCCCACCTGTGCGTTCATGTTGGCACCATCCATATAAACCTGACCACCATACTGATGAATCACATCGCACATTTCGATGATAGCCGATTCAAAAACCCCGTGGGTTGATGGATATGTAACCATAAACGATGATAGGTTATCTTTATGCTGTTCAGCTTTTTTGCGCAAATCATCCAAACTGATATTCCCATTTTCGTCGCAACTTACCACAACCACCTTCATGCCCGCACTGATTGCACTAGCAGGATTTGTTCCGTGAGCAGAAGAAGGTATCAAAACTATATCGCGCTGACCTTCGCCACGGCTTAAATGATATTTGCGTATAACCATTAAACCTGCATATTCACCGGCAGCTCCTGAATTTGGCATTAAGCTTACATCTGCCATTCCTGTAATTTCCGCCAAATCACGACGCAATTCTTCCATCATTTCGTGATATCCGCGTGCCTGGTTTTTAGGCACAAACGGGTGGATTCCATTAAATTCAATCCAACTCAAAGGCAGCATTTCGGTAGCGGCATTTAACTTCATTGTACACGAACCCAGCGAAATCATTGAATGTGTAAGTGAAATATCTTTCTGTTCCAACCGTTTCAGGTATCGTACCATTTCGGTTTCAGAGCGGTATTTGTTAAAAACCTCCTGGGTCATAAATTCAGAAGACACGCGCAAACTTACTGTCAATTGGAGCATTTTCGGGATATTCATGAATAACCTGCCAGCGTTTGTTTGCAGCTTTTGCAAAAACTTCTATAATCCAGCCCATATCTTCACGGTTGGTTGTTTCATCGATACTTATACCAACCTCGCCATTTTCGAAATACCTGAAATTCATTTCAAGTTCAAGCGAAAGCCATTCAATATCTTCGTGTTTTACGTGTTTCGGTAAAGAGAACCTGATTGTATCGAAATAGTTCGTATTCAATTGCTTGTAACCCAACCTTTCGATTTCGGATGAAAGAAAAGATGCAATGCTGTGAACTCTTTCAGCAATCATTTTAATACCTTCGGGGCCGTGGTAAACGCCAAAAAATCCGGCCATATTTGCGAGAAGTGCCTGGGCCGTACAAATATTTGAAGTTGCTTTTTCGCGTTTGATATGTTGTTCGCGGGTTTGCAAAGCCATGCGCAAAGCCCGGTTTCCGTGGATATCTTTTGTAACCCCAATAATCCTGCCGGGCATCGAACGTTTATATTCGTCACGGGCGGTAAAAAATGCAGCATGCGGACCACCATATCCCATTGGCACTCCGAAACGCTGACTGTTACCGAAAACAATATCGGCGCCCCACTCGCCCGGAGGAGTTAAAATTGCCAACGAAAGTAAATCTGTGGCAACCGCTACTTTAATCTCTTTTTCGTGAGCCGATTTAACCAATTCTGAGTAATCGATTACTTCGCCATCAGAATTTGGGTATTGCACAAGCACTCCAAAAACATCATCGGTAAAATCAAATTTTTCTTTAGGTAGAATTTTCAGTTCAATGCCAAGCGGCTGGGCACGCGTAATTAAAACGTCGTGGGTTTGCGGCCACATTTTTTCGTCAACTAAAACAGTATTTACATTGTCTTTTACCATTTGGCGCGACCGCAGATTCATCATCATTGTCATTGCCTCCCCTGCAGCTGTAGCTTCATCCAGCAACGAAGCGTTGGCAATTTCCATTCCCGTTAATTCGCAAACCATAGTCTGAAAATTTAAAAGCGCTTCGAGCCTTCCCTGCGAAATTTCAGCCTGATAAGGAGTGTAAGATGTGTACCATGCAGGATTTTCGAGAACATTGCGCAAAATTACCGCCGGAGTTATTGTATCATAATAACCCATTCCGATATAAGTATTGAAAACCTTGTTTTTGGACGCCAGTTTTAATATTTCCCTGAAATACTGACGTTCTGTTAAACCTTCTTTCATTTTCAGAGGTTCTTTTAACCTGATATTTGAGGGAACTGTTTGTGAAATTAATTCCTCCATTGAAGATGCGCCAACAAACTCAAGCATTTCCTTTATTTCATTGGCCCGCGGACCTAAATGACGATTAACAAATTTATCGTGAGACATAGTTCTATTTTGTTTTTGAAATTATTTGCAATGTTAAAAAACCAGGCGTACTGAAAATATGATTTTAAACCACACTATAAAAGTTATTGAAATTTGATTCGTTAATTAAGTCAAAAACGGATTCGTTCTTTTTTCAAAGCCAATATTTGTTTCGGGACCATGGCCACAATAAACAACTGTATCATCGGGCAAGTCAAACAGTTTGTTTTTAATGTTTAAGATCAAAGTTTCGTAATTACCGCCGGGTAAATCAGTACGACCGATGCTTCCATAAAAAAGCACATCACCGGCAATCAGTTTTTTATCCTTTTCGCTGTAAAAAACAACGTGACCCGGCGAATGACCCGGAACATGGATAATTTTCAATTTTGTATTTCCGAATTCAACGTATTCATTTTCAACCAAAAAATCATCGACAGGAGCAACTGGATCCATTTCGAACCCGAACATTTTGCCTTGATCGATTGCCTTTTCTACCCAAAAAACATCATCGGCATGAGCTAAAAACGGGATTTTAAAATTGTTGCGTACAAATTCAACACCCATAATGTGATCGAAATGGCAATGAGTATTTGTGATTTTAACTGGAATGAGATTGTTAGTTTTTATGTAATTATTAACTTCCTCATGTTCTTCATCATAAAAAAACCCGGGATCGATAAAAATACATTCCCCTGTTTCATCGGAGACAATAAAACTGTTTTCGCCCAGCGGATTAACAACAAACTTTTCTATTTTAATCATAATCAGAAATTTACTGTTCCCTTCAACAATGGAACAAATACATAATCACCATGTTTTTCGCTCTTGAATTCATCTTCGGAGATACGTGTTATAACAATCATTTCCTGCCTTTGCTCGTTACCCACCGGAATTACCATCCTTCCATTAACTGCAAGTTGTTGTTTCAAATCTTCGGGAATGTAAGAAGCACCTGCAGTAACAATTATCTTATCAAATGGCGCAAAATTCGGCAGGCCTTTATAACCATCCCCAAAAAAACAGGCAGGATTATAACCAATCTCCGGAAGAAACTTATGTACTTTGGCGTAAAGTTCTTTTTGTCTTTCGATAGTGAAAACCTTTGCACCCATCTCAAGCAAAACAGCCGCCTGATAACCTGAGCCAGTGCCGACTTCCAATACTTTTTCGCCTTTTTCGATTTGCAACAACTGGGATTGCATTGCTACAGTAAATGGCTGTGAGATAGTTTGTCCGGCACCAATCGGGAATGCCTGATCCTTGTATGCAAACTGAATAAACGTACTCTCCATAAACAAGTGCCTCGGTACTTTCCCAATAGCTTCCAGCACCTTTTCGTTTCGGATACCTTTTATTTTTAAACCTTCCACCAGTCTTTTGCGCATCCCCTGGTGACGGGGATTTTCATTCATACCCATTCTTAAAAAATATTGTGCAAAATTAACTCAAAAATCATTTTTACAGCCCAAAACAAGCTTCAATATTAACAATAAACGTTGATAAATTCTATGTCATATAAACAATTGAAACCATACCGATTTCTATATTTGTGCAATTACCATTAATAAAGCATATTATGCTAAACGTTGGATTGATTGGAAATACGGAAATTCTTGAACCTTTTGTTAAACGCTTCAGGGAAAATAAAAATATAAATGTTATCGGGAAAGCGTCTGTTGGAACCACAGCCAACATGAATAGTTTTCATTTTTCGATACCTGAATTTAACAGGGTTGAGTTGATTGAAAGGGCTGACGTTATAATCATGGATAATTCGTCGTTAATGCCTTTTAAAATACTTTCTGAGATAGTTAAAAAATCAAAACATGTTTTTTTGGCGGGTTATCTAAACCTGACAATCGATGAATGCACACAAATCGTTAAGCTTGCCAACGAATCAGGTTCAGTGGTGCAAGTGAGCAACCCATTATTTTTCACTCCGTCAATTCAGTGGTTGAACAACAATATTTCATCGCCAATCTATCTTGATATACTGGATTTTACCAATATCAACAACAGCGATAACCTGCTTTATCCAATTGTTTTAATGTTGATTGAATTAACCGGTATCAGCCCTAAAAAAGTGGGAGCAGTTACATTTAATTCAAACCCGAACAAGTCGGATTTTACAAATGTGAGACTCGAATTTGGTGATGCTTCGGTGGTAAACATTAGTTATGGATCACTTGAATCGCTTGAGGAATTTAAAATCAGGGTGTACTCGAGAAATCAGTTTATAAACATGAATTTTACCAGGGACACTTCTATTTGCAACAATAGTCCTATTGACTTGACTGCCTATTCAAACAACAAAGAATTTGATTATTTTGTCGATACAATTCAAAACAAGACAAAGAAAAAAAGTTCCATAGAGGACTATTTAATTGCGATGAACCTTATACAAAAAATCAACAAAAAAATAACCCAATTCTTTGCCCAATAAATATTCAATCTAAATAATTTTTGACGCAATATTATTTATTCACAACCGTTCTAGTAAGCGACTATACATTTTACACTGAACTTAACTTTTATATGAAGAAATGAACAGGCCCTTGCAAGTAGTCAAATATTTAATTTTCGACATTTTAGCAGCTGCAATTAGTTGGGTTGTGTTCTTCATTTACCGAAAAGAAATAATTGAACCCCAGCGTTTTGGTATTGATATTCCGATTGAATTTAACACCCGTTTTTTCCTTGGTCTTGCTTTTATTCCTGTTTTTTGGATTACTATTTATTACATAACTGGTTTTTATAAGAATATCTTTCGCCGTTCGCGGCTGATTGAACTTGGCCAAACTTTTACTACATCACTGGCTGGGGTTGTGGTAATTTTTTTCACTTTGATTCTTGATGATTTTATCAATACATACAAAAATTATTATCAACTGTTTTTCACGTTGTTTTTCCTGCATTTTCTGCTAACTTATTTTTTCAGGCTTATCATTACAACACAAACTATCCACAAAATACACAAACGGAAAATAGGTTTTAACACATTGATAATTGGAAGCAACGAAAAAGCGCTGAATGTTTTTAAAGACATGAACAGCCAAAAATATCCTGCAGGAAATAAATTTGTTGGTTTTGTTGGTCTCGAAAACAATAACGATGCTTTGTTGAGTAATTATATTCCTAAACTCGGAGAATTTTCGGAATTGCTGGACGTGATAAAAAACAACAAAATTGAGGAAGTAATTATTGCCATAGAAACTGTTGAACACAAGCGTTTAAGCGAGATACTCACTGTTATTGAAAACCGCCAGGTTACAATTTGGGGAATTCCTGATTTATACGATTTCCTTTCGGGAATGGTAAAAACGAACACAATTTATGGAAGTCCGTTGATTAAAATATCAAACGGTTTGATGCCCGGCTGGCAGGAAAATACAAAAAGGTTGTTAGACGTATTTTTTTCATTGATTGCATCGGTAATTCTATTGCCTGTTTTTGTTACTCTTGCAATAATCATAAAAACTTCTTCAAAAGGACCGGCATTTTACAAGCAGGAGCGAATTGGAAGATTTGGGAAACCATTTAATATTTATAAACTGCGCAGCATGGTTAGCGGCGCCGAAAACGGAACCCCTGCCCTATCCTCAGAAAATGACGAACGGATTACAAAAATTGGGAAGTTTATGCGAAAAACGCACCTGGATGAAATTCCCCAGTTTTATAATGTTATAATTGGTGATATGTCGTTGGTTGGTCCGCGCCCCGAAAGACAATACTATATCGATCAGATAGTTAAAAAAGCACCACACTACACGCATCTTCACAAACTCCGCCCGGGAATTACTTCCTGGGGACAGGTTCGTTATGGATACGCTTCGGATGTTGACGAAATGCTTGAAAGGTTACCATACGATATGATGTACCTGAAAAACATATCGTTATACATCGATTTCAAAATAATGATTTACACAATTATGGTAAGCATGAAAGCAAAGGGGAAATAGCTTTTATCTTTCAAACCCATATTCACGCTCAACTTTTGAAATTCGAACTTTAAAATTTTCATACCATATTTCCCTGCCATTTTTGCGGGCAATAGTATGTGCCGGGTTTTCCCTCCAGCTTCGGATTGATTCCATGTCTTTCCAGTAAGAAACAGTAATTCCAATGTCTTCCCTTGCAGATTCAAAGCCCAAAAATCCTTGTTGAAATTTTACAAGATTCTCCATTTCTGCAGCCATTTCATTGTAACCATTTTCGGTATTGGTTCTGGTAGAAGTGAAAATTACCGCGTAATATGGCGGTTGCGGCGTTTTTGCTATCATTTTTGTTTTAGATAAGATTAGCAATTTGAATTGTTTTGTAGGTTGGCCCCTCAGAACCCAAAATACTTTGGTAAAATATAATTTCAGAGACACTTACCGATTGAAATCTTGTGTCACAGAATTTATTGGCAAGTGCATAAAAATCAGTTTTGTTTTGAATAAATTTTATCCGCCCCAAAGTGATATGAGGATTAAACGGGTTTTCATCTACTTTGAAACCGAGTGTTTTACTCATTTCCTTAATTACTGTTGCCAATTGTTTTAAAACCAAATCATTTTCAATCGATACGAAAAGCACACGGGGCTGAGTTTTCTTTTTAAAAATGAAAACACCCTTCAATTCAAGCTGAAAAGGCTGAAAATATTTGGAAATTGATTCAAGCATTTTGGCAATTTCAGCAACCTGAAATTGATTGGTTTCGCCAAGAAATCGGAGTGTCAGGTGCAGATTATCAATATCAACCCAACGGATTTCTTCTGATGCCAATGATTTTTTAAGTTCAGCAATTAAATCAAGCAACTTTTTTTCAGCAGTAATTTTTATTGCAATAAATGTTCTGATCGTTTCCTTCATTTAGTTTAATCGTAAATTTCATGCACACCTACTTTATCGAATCAACAAAACCTGCCCCTTTTCATTGTGTTCAAAACCTTGTATGTCATAATATTTTGCTACCCAAATATAATTTCCCACCGGAGCAATTTCTCCGTTTTTAATGGTTCCGTTCCATGGATTAAAAATTGAAGTGGATTCAAAAACCTGTTCTCCCCAACGGTTAAATATTTTCAGTGTAAACCGTGAATCATCAACACCAGCGCCTACCGGCATAAATATCCGGTTCTCCGGAATATCACTTTCGGGTCTAAAAGCATTTGGTGAATAAATGGATGACGGGATTATTTTTATCCCCAATTCGAAAGTATCTCTGCAACCATAAATAGATTCTGCTAACAAACGTATACTATAATCGCCCAATTCAGTATAAGAATGTACAGGCTCAAATTCAACTGAAGTTAAACTGTCGCCAAAATCCCAAAAATAATTTTCAGCCCGTTCAGAATAATTTGTGAATGAAATTTCGGCATTATCAATCAGTGCAACCTCATAATCGACTTCGAATTTTGCATACGGATTCCGGTGCACCCAAATCCAATCGGGTTTTAGCAATGTATCTGTACAACCCGTTTCATTTGAATGGGCAATTAACGACATATCAAATTTTCCCGTATCAGTTAAAAAAATCAGGTTAGAAACTCCGGTTGGATAAGGCAAACTATCGGCAACCCATGTAAAATCAATTGAATTATCATCGGTTTCGGCAAAAACTTCAAGCGAAAAGGGTTGACATCCTTCCTCACTTTCTGTAAAAAAATCGAAATTTGGTTTTCGTTTAAGTTGCGTTTCTGCTGGCTGGCTAACGCAACCATATTCATTTACAATAAGCTTAACATTTTCAAACGGGTCATCTAAAAACAATGTAATGGAATCGAACTCAAATCCTGCATATTGGTTGCTGTTAAATTCCCACATGCAAAATGATGAATCAATGTGATGTGTGTAAACAAGCAAAGCAGAATCGGGATAACAAAAGTTGGGATCGGCTGATATTTTGGCAATTGGTGTTGGAAAAACCATAATCATACTATCGATTGTAAAACCGTTTGTACACAGTGTAACCGGATTTGTGATGGTAAGATTCACTTTATAGAAACCAGTATCAGGATAGTTTTTTGTAACGTTTTGCTGATTAATAATTTCGGTATCGTTAAAAGTCCACACGAAATCCACCAAATCAGGAGTTAATAATTCGCTTGTAAAATTTACTGTCAACGAATCGCAACCCCTGGTTTTATTGGCATTCATCACAAAATTTGGTTGCGCGCTCAAAATTTCGGTAAAAGTATTACTGACACAACCGTTATCGTTGATTACAAGTGAAATTTCAGGTTGATTTTGCAGAAATGCGCCAACCGAAACATTATATATGCGATTTTGTAAATCTATTGTATCGACAAACTGACAGCCATCCAAATTCCAATCGAAAAAAGCACTGTCGGTTGCCGCGCCTGTAAAAACAAGTTTTTTGCTGTAGCCTTCACATTTTGCATCGTCTTCAAAAACAAAAGCTGACAAGGGTTGCGGATGAAACCTGATTTTAAATGTGTCAGTGGTTTCACAATTATCAATTGTTTTTACGCGGTAATAAATTTCAAAATCTCCCCAATTTGAAGCTTTAACTTTTACTGAAGTCCGGTTTTCTTCAAGAAGAACAAGTTCAGGTTTATTTACCCGCCAATTGTAACTTCCGGCAAAATTCCAGATACTGTCGGCTGCTCCCGTTATCGAAACTGTAAGTTCCGTTGAATCAATCCCACAAATAAGATGGTCGCCCAGAATTTCAACTTCAGGTACTGGAAAAACTGTCAATCCAAAAGTATCACGGGCAGGACACCGATATTTATCAAATACAGTTAACCTGAACTCGCCCGTTTTATCTGCTGAAATTATTTGATTTGTAGAAATTGTTTCATTGAACTCATTTTGCCAAAGGTATTTTTCAAAACCATCATTTCCATTCAGAACTACAGCATACGGATAGCAACCTTCATCAAAACGGTCGCCAATATCGGTTACAGGGTTGCTGGCAAAAACATATACAGTATCTGATAATTCACAACCTTCATTGGTTGAAGTTGTTACCCAATATTTTCCTGGTTGGCGAACAACAATATTGTGTGTCGTTTCTCCGGTATTCCAAAAATAATTGTCGAAATAGGAACCGGCATCCAAAATCAAAGAATCTCCACCACAAAGCAACAAAGTATCTTTCTTGAAAAATTCAATATTTTCGCCCAGGTCGAGAACTAAATCGAGGTTAAAACCCACTCCGTAACCATAAGATTCCACTCCTCCAAAACCATAAACATAAGCCAGAAATCCGTCTTCTTTATTTGTATTTTGTAAATGATGAACTCCGTAGGTAATTTCTTTTTGAGTATAAGAATAGCTACCATCGGGAAACGGAACAAACTCATTTTGAATAGATTGATTGTCAAACCGAATATTTTGGACCTGGCTTGTCAACGAAATAATATTGACATAGTATTTTTCAATCCCGGTATATGTTGTATCGGATTGTATTTCTGGTGAGTCATACGTAACAAAAGTTACATCGTATTTTTTCTGGTTGGTTGAACTAAGTATTATCATAAACGGGTCGCCGTTTCCCCCAGTATAAAGTGGGTCGACATCCCGCGACTGACTAAACTGAGCTACTAAAATTGGTTTATCAGAAAAAATCCGCTTGGGCTCATCCTGAAAAAAAACAAATTCTTCAAATTGACCCCGTTCTAAATGAATTGGAGCGAGCCCTGTTATTTGAACAGTGGTATTATTTTCAGAAGCTAAAATTCTGTATCTGTCCTGCTGTCGCGTTTTTAAGGGAACTGTAAAATATTCGCGTCCCCAGGTTTGCACAGGCGGAATTTGTTCGTATAAATGATCCCAGCAACACTGCCCAAAAGGAATCCGGGTACTTAATGACCCGGAATAAAATGCAACAGGTTTGTCAGCTGCAACGTGACTTCCGGTCAAATCGCCCTGACCGTATTTATCTGATCCAACTTCGTTTTCCGATTGCACCTGATAAACCTGCCCTTTATCGAGGGTTACAATGAATGTTGAATCTTTTGGACGCAACTGATCGGTAATTTTCGAAGGCGTTATTTCGATGTTGGTATTATCCTCAATTGCCACAATTAAAAATTCGCTGTTCCTGCCATTTCCGGTAATTGGATTTGCTAAATCAATGTCGGGTTTGTAACACATGGCAAAATATTCATAACCAAGTGATTCAACGGGATAAATAACTGCTACATCAGCCGAGTTTTGATCCCAGTTCAGAGCATAAACGTTTACAGGTTTCTGTGCAGTTAAATGAATTCCCTTATCCTGAATTTCTTCGGAACCCATTGCTTCAACTGTTTGCCAGGGTATTTCAACCTGAACAGAACTATCTGCCAAAATGGTAAATGTTCCGTTGAAAGGATTTTCTGAATTTCCAATTTTAATTTGAAAAGTTGTGGTTTCGCTTGCAGTTACTGTTATTTCAATGAAATGGTTGGGATTGTGATTACGGCTTTCCATAAATCCAAACCAGAAATCAGTTCCTTCGGTAGATTTTCGGCATAAATTTTCGTTTTGGGAAAAACCATAAATATTACAGAACAAAAAAGTGGCCTGCAATATTATCAGTTTTATTATTTTTTCCGTTTGCACGTGAAGTATGTTATTCAGTAAAAATAAAAAAACCGCACAAATCATTGCACGGTTTTTTTATTGAATCAGCGAAATGCTTACAATTTCTTTGGTTTAATTTCAACCATTAAATAACGGTTTGGGATTACCTCATCTTTTTTGACATGTAATTTAACGATTTCTCCATCAAAAGGCATCCTTACCTGGTTTTGCATTTTCATCGCTTCAAGCAATAAAATTACATCCCCTTCTTTCAATTTTTGTTTTGGCTTTACATAAATATCAATAATTGTTCCCGGTATAAATGAGTACAACATGTTTATATTAGGTGCTTCCCAGTTAACCCGTTGTTCAAATTTACGGGTGTAGGTTGTTTGATAAACTGCCCCGCCAATTATTAATTCTTTTAATTCTATTTTTTCAGACATACTTTAAACTCAGTTATAGGTTAAAATGGTGGAATACCATGTTTTTTATTTGGAAGGAATACACTTTTGTTTTCAGATACCTGCAAAGCATGAAGAATTCTTGCACGGGTATCTTTTGGCTCAATAACTTCATCGATATAACCCTGGGCAGCTGCTACATAAGGATTAGCGAATTTTTCCTTGTATTCCTGAATTTTCTGCTGGCGCATTTCTTCAGGGTTTTCAGCTTCTGCGATTTCTTTTCTGAAAACAATATTTGCAGCTCCTTCTGGTCCCATTACTGCAATTTCAGCAGTTGGCCATGCAAACACAAAATCAGCACGTAAATGTCTTGAATTCATTGCTATGTAACCACCACCATAAGCCTTTCTTAGAATTACCGTCACTTTTGGAACGGTTGCTTCGCTGTATGCATATAAAATTTTTGCACCGTGCCTGATAACACCGGCATGTTCCTGATCTGCCCCTGGCAAATATCCCGGCATATCTTCAAGTGTAACAATTGGAATATTAAATGCGTCGCAATAACGGATAAAACGTGCTGCTTTATCAGAACTGTCGCAGTCGAGAACACCAGCAAGTACCATTGGCTGGTTGGCAACAAAACCGATAGTTTCACCATCCATACGACCAAAACCAATGATAATGTTTGGCGCAAAAAGCTCCATTACTTCAAGGAATTCAGAACCATCGGTAATTGTTCTGATAATGTCGCGCATATCATAAGGAATACGTGGATCGAGTGGAACCATGTCATCAATCTTCTTTCCTTTTATGGGCAATTTGGCAGGATATGCCAATGCTTTTTTTGCGTTACTTCGTGGTATGTAGCTGATGAGTGTTTTTATTTGCTCGAAACATTCCAATTCATTTTTTGCAAAAAAGTGTGCATTCCCTGTAATTTCAGCATGAACACGAGCACCGCCAAGTTCTTCCATTGATATTTCTTCGCCGAGAACAGATTTTATTACACTTGGCCCCGTAATAAACATCTTAGAGATATTTTCAACAACAAAAACAAAATCGGTCAACGCCGGAGAATAAACCGCACCACCTGCACAGGGTCCAAGAATTACAGAAATTTGCGGAATAACGCCAGATGCCAGAGTATTGCGAAAAAATATTTCACCATAACCTGCCAGTGAATTCACCCCTTCCTGTATTCGTGCACCACCCGAATCGTTAATACCAATTAGCGGCACCCTCATTTTCAAGGCATGATCCATGATTTTAGTGATTTTTCGGGCGTGCATCAACCCTAAAGAACCTCCGGCAACTGTAAAGTCCTGGGCAAAAATGCAAACCGGTTTTGATTTGATTGTCCCGGTGCCGATGATTACGCCATCGCCGTGAAGTACCTTTGATTCCATTCCGAAATCTTTTGCACTGTGCTCCACAAACAAATCATATTCGTGAAATGAGTTTTTATCCAGAAGGGCCAGAATGCGCTCACGGGCAGTGAGTTTACCCATTTTAGCCTGCATTTCCATGGCTTTTTCACCACCACCCATTTGAACTTCCTTTTTCCTTTTTCGAAGGTCAAGAATATTGCTTCTCAGTGACATAAAGTAGTTTTAAGTTTTTAATTCCCCGAAATCCGGGATGTTTTCTAATTCAAATTATGTGGGGGCAAAATTATAATTTTTTTTTAACGCCTTCCTCAATTTCAACTTTCGGAAAGGTTTATGACTATGGTAATTCACATTTCACTCGAATAATGGTATTCAATGTTTGAAAAGTGGTTGCAGAAAAATTAAATTATAAGGTTTTAAATTGGATTAACACACTTCAATTCATTTTGGATTGCTACCGATCATATTTTCAGAAAATCCGAAAAAAAACAATGAATCACAATTAATTGAAGGATGGATTTTCAGGATAATTTTCCCAAATGGTATAACGATTACCCGCCTTTTTCACAAAGTCAGTCCAGGATGAACTATTGGTTTCCTGCATAATTAAATTTTCATCAACATCAGTAACCAACCATGAATCATCTTTAATTTCGTTTTCCAACTGACCTGCATCCCAGCCGGAATATCCAAGAAAAAAATGAATATCGGATGTATTAACTAAACCCTGTGAAACAAGATTTTTCAAGACTTCAAAATCGCCTCCCCAATGTAAATCGCCCAACACCTTTATACTGCCAGGTAAAATATTACCCAGTTTATGTATAAAAAACAATGAATCTGCCGCGACTGGACCTCCCAGAAAAATGCTACCGCTGAAATCGGGAAAATCGGGAAAAACGTCATGTAAATGATAATCAATTTTCTTGTTTAAAATAAAACCTACTGTTCCTTTTTCGCTATAAGCCACTAAAAATATCACTGAACGGCTGAAATAATCACCGTGTAAAAAAGGTTCAGCAATCAAAATCCTGCCCTTTTGCGGCGGAATATTGTTGGTCTTAATTTTAAATATGTCCAGATTTCCTTTCATTTTCAATTAGCAAGATAAGAAAATTTAAAAACCAATCAAATAAAAATCAACTTCGGGCGGTTATAATCTGGTAAAAATTTATGCCAAATTCACATAGTACAACGTAAAAAATTGATTTTAATTTTGGCGTTTAACGTAAAAAATTAAAAAACATAAGGAGTCAACTAATTGAAATTCTATTGTGAAATATGATATTTAGGGAGTTTGAAACAGTTAATATATGTAGAGATTTTTACATCACAGAAAAAATAAAATAGTGAGAAACAATGAAGATTTGGATTTTCAAGGATTCAATCATCTTCAACAACAACAAAAACGTCTTCACCAGGTTTCGACATATAATATTGTTCCCGGGCAAATTTTTCAAGTTTTTCTTCGCCAGCTTTTAAATCTTCAAGTTTTTGTTTGTCCACCTCAATGCGTTCCTTGTAATACTCTTCCTGCTGCTTGAGTTCATAAAGCCTGTGTTTGTTTTTTTGGTGCGAAACAATGCTGTTCTCATCAAAAAAAATAATCCAGGTTAAAAACAGGATGGAAGCCACAATCCACTTATTTCTAAATATTTTAAACACGCTGTTATTGAAATTTACTTTCCCCATTTCTGTAAAACGTTTCAACAAAAGTAGGATTTTCAGGATGATAAAAAAAGGGCATTGAAATTTTTCAACACCCTTTTATAAACATTTTCTGGTTTATTTTATTCTACATCAGGTTGAAAATTCTGATAAGTATAATTTTTAGGTGTAACAAAAGTTTCCTTAATTGTGCGGATTGAAGTCCAGCGAAGCATATTAAAAATTGAACCTGCTTTATCATTTGTTCCTGATGCCCTAGCACCTCCAAATGGCTGCTGGCCAACTACTGCACCCGTTGGTTTATCGTTTATATAAAAATTGCCTGCTGCATTTTCCAAACGCTTTGTAATTTTCTCGATGTTGAATCTATTTTGCGACATTACCGCTCCTGTGAGCGCATAAATTGAAGTCTTATCAAGTATTTCCAGCGTTTTTTCCATTTCTTCATCATCGTAAACATAAACAGTTAAAACAGGCCCAAAAAGTTCCTCTTCCATTGTTATATAATTTGGCTTTTTGGCCAGTATTACTGTTGGTTCGATAAAATAACCAACCGATTTATCGCAGTTTCCACCAAAAATCACTTCGGCATCATTATCAGTTTTAGCCCGGTCAATAAATCCTTTTAGTTTGTCGAATGATGCTTCATCGATAACAGCATTGATAAAGTTTGTAAAATCTTCGGGAGGTCCCATTTTTACAGTGGCTAATTCATTTCCGAAACGCTCTTTTACTTCCGGCCAGATGCTTTCGGGTATATAAACCCTTGAAGCAGCGGAACATTTTTGACCTTGATATTCAAATGCTCCCCGTAACATTGCAATAGCAAGCGCTTGCGGATCGGCTGAATTATCAGCAAAAATAAAATCTTTGCCACCTGTTTCACCAACAATTCTGGGATATGATTTGTATTTTGATATATTTTCGCCAATGGTTTTCCAAATGCTGTTAAAAACACCTGTTGAACCGGTGAAATGGATACCCGCGAAACTTGAATGGGTTAAAACCATATCGGCAACAACCGGACCCGATGCAAATACAAGGTTAATTACACCATCCGGCAATCCTGCTTCCCTGAATATTTCCATAATAACACCAGCAGAATATATTGCGGTTTTTGACGGTTTCCAAACCACTACATTTCCCATTAAAGCAGGGGCAGCCGGCAGGTTTCCGGCAATTGAGGTAAAATTAAAAGGAGTGAGAGCAAAAACAAAACCTTCCAGTGGCCGAAATTCATTATAATTCCACATACCCGGAGCTGATTCAGGCTGTATTTTGTAAATGTCAGTCATCACTTTTACTCCAAACCTAAAGAAATCGGCCAATTCACAGGCCGCATCAACTTCTGCCTGAAACGCATTTTTAGACTGCCCCAGCATTGTTGCGGCATTAATTTTTGAACGGTATGGCCCGGCCAGTAAATCGGCAGCTTTTAAAAATATGGATGCGCGATGTTGCCACGACAGATTTGCCCAATTTTCACGCGCTGCGAGCGCTGCATCAATGGCCATTTCAACATGGCTTGCATCACCCTGGTTGTAATACCCCAAAGTGTGTGCAATTTCATGTGGGGGCGACATTCTTACTTTACGATCAGTGTAAACTTCCAAACCTCCAATAACCATTGGCAAATCAACTTCAATTGATTTCAACTCATTAATTTTCTCTTTTAATGCCTTTCTTTCCGCACTTCCCGGGGCATAACCTAAAACAGGCTCATTCTTTGCAACCGGCACATTAAAAATTCCCTTTGACATAACTTTCTTTTTTAAGTGAAATACATTTTATGCAAAACTAAAGATTCAAAATTTCTTAAATCATAACAAAAATCAGTGACTTGAAAAATTATAATATTACAAACCCCTTATTTCCAGATTTATAAAATTTACCAGTTAATTTAAAACACAAATGTCAGTTTTTGGGATTCGTACTTTAATGTTACTTAGAATTGAATTATATTTGAACGGACGCATTTGTGAACGAATATTGACAACTTTAAGGTATTGAATACACAATTTTTTGCGATATTATCGAACAAATTTTGGGTTGGAACCTCAATTCAGGATAAGAAAAAGCTTTGGCAAATGCTCATTGTTTGGGTACTTATTGAATTTTTTGCTTTTGTGTTTCTAATCTATAATTTAATTTTCAACATTGATAGCGCCTGCATTTTATGCAATATTTTGTTATTTGTAATGGCTACTCTGCCTGTAATTTGCACAATCAGAGGGAAATTAAATTGTTCGGTTAACAGCATTTTCATTTTGCCATTCGTATTATATGCATATTATTTTTCCGATTTTAATCCGCATACACCAACACAGGACAATATTTACTTTACAGTTTTCTGGTTACATTTTGGGATGATCTTTCTATTCTATTTTTCGGAAACAAATATTAAAATCGTTACATTTTTCTTTATAGGGCTAATTACGGTTTGTTTTCAGATGTTAAAACTGAATATCCTTTTCAATTCTCTTTCACTATATAAACTGTTTGTAACCAACCCCATTTTTGTCTTTGTTTCTGTTTTTATATTTGGATATATATTACGGGTTTATTATTTGTCAATTATTAAAAATCTTCAAAATCAAATAATTACGATTAACCAAAGTGTTAATAAAGTTCTGCAGGATTCAGGATTTTCAATTGCTCAAATTAGAGCAGAACGTGACGAGGCAGGCAATATCGAACAGTTAATAGTTGAAAAAGTAAACAACACGTTTGAGAGTACGTTTAAAATTAACCTTTATGAGGTTCAGGAACAGAAAGCTGATTACATTTTTAACTTGATTTTTAAAAGTAAATTCGATTTGAATAAATACCTGATATTGCAGTCGAAACAAAAAAAAATACATGAATTTTATGCAGTTAAATTTGAACGCTGGTACAACATTCATGTATTGCAGCCCGATTACAATAAATTCTATATCTTATTTGAGGATGTTTCGAAAATCAAAAATAAAATTGTTCAACTGGAAGAAAATAAACGCCGGTACAAAGTTTTACTGGAAGCAATTCCTGATATGTTTTTTGTAATTGACAAAGAAGGTACTTATGAAGATATAGTTATAAAAGAAAGTGATCTGCTAAAAATAGAAGATGCAAATATTATTGGGAGCACCATTTTTGAAGTTGGCTTCCCTGAAAATATGGCCGAAAAAATATTCAGTTGTATTCAAACCTCCTTAAAAACCAATTCAATTGAAACCATCGAATACCAAATGAACACACCAAACGGAACATTTCTTTTTGAGATGCGCCTTACAAAACTAAATTCCCATTCGGTGATTTCGATAGCACGCGATATTACAAAGCGGAAAACTGCTGAGTTTAAACTTGAAAAAGCTTTAATACGAGCAGAGGAATCAGACAAGTTAAAATCGGCATTTCTTGCTAACCTGTCGCATGAAATACGTACTCCTATGAATGTGATAACTAATTTCTCCAGAATATTAACCGATTCAGATTTGAAACCTGATGAAAAGACAGAATTATCGGATGCAATTTTGATTAATGGGAAACAGTTGTTAAATATGATTGACAACACCATTCACTTGTCGAAAATTGAAACACAAACCATTGAAATTGAGCATCGGTTTTGTAATATTAACGTATTGATGCGGGATGTCTACAATAAATACCTGATATTAATACCTGATTCAAAAAAGATTAAATTAAACCTCAAAATTTATGTGCAAAATAAAGAATTTGGTTTTGAAACGGACCTTGGTATTCTTAGTGAAATTTTGTCGTTACTAATTGATAATGCTGTAAAATACACATTAAAAGGCGAAATAAATATAAGCTATGAAATGATAAGGAATGAATGGATAAAATTTGAGGTTTCAGACACTGGAATCGGAATACCTGAAGAAGAATTTAAACACATTTTCGATCGTTTTTACCGCATAAAAAATAAAATTAATGAGTCAACTTCAGGCTCTGGTCTGGGATTGGCTATTGTTCAACACTATGTTGCTTTGCTTGGAGGTGAACTTGAATTTGAATCGGCACCAGGAATAGGAAGTAAGTTCTGCTTTTCACTGCCTTTTAAAAACGGAAAAGGATTTTTAAATATCGTGAGTTAAGAATTATCCAAATCGGTTTTTTGACAAGAATTATTGCTTTTCAGATTTTCTATTGATCTTTCGAATTAAACAACCGGAACCCTACCAGTCTGTCGTACCTGGCCGTGAAATCGCTGTAATACACAAACAACAGGTAATCATTTTCGGTTTCCCAAAAACTGCCTTCAATATTGGTTTGGTCGGCAACAAGAGAACCTTGCGGCACATAAACATACTCGTAATTGTAATACCCCTGTTTTAATAATAATGTCAATTCATAGGCACTTGTGTTGAAATTCCATGTCATTTCGTTGCTTTTATTGGCATTCCAGCCAGTAAGAGCTCCAAAAACATTAACACTTCCACCCAATAATATGGAAGGCAGATGCAATGTAAAGTGTACAAAAGTATAGTCGCATTCGGTATCGGGATCGCGCACTTCCTGGTCCTGACTTTCAATAATATATTTGCCATTCATTTCTTTGTACTGAAAATAATCTTTGTTGGCGCGCACTTCATCGGGCATCAAAGTTTTGTGGTAATATGGCCTGTGAAAATCAGTTGATGCAACATATTCACCATTATACTTATTGGAGCGGTTATCAAAATAGCGAAATTCATTGCCCGCTTTAAAAACATTTTCCTTTTGATAATCATAATCCAGCAGGTTTCCACGGATATAAAGTGGTTTCAAATCACGTATTGCATTGTCCCAACGTCCGTTTTGCATCAAAACAACTTTTACATCTTTCAAAGGATTCTCAATAACAAAATCTTTACAATTAATTGCAAAATCCACTTCCTGGTTTGAACCTTCAAATGGATCATTCGAAGCCCGGTGAACATTTCCCTGAATATCAACCCGCTGCTCAACAATATAAAATCGTTGTGTAATTACTACTTTTTCCTTGTCGTTGTCTTCATAAACCACAAGCACATAGTTTCCTGAATAATTTAGTTTTACATTGTCATTCGGTAATAATATCTGGTAATTGGTATAATTAAAAGTTGTGTTGAATGATAATTTATAATCATTTACAGGATTTTCAGTAAAACCACTAATATATTCACTTTGACCGATATAACTTTCATTCCAGTTGGCATCGCAATGAATAACAGTGTAATAGTAGCTTTTTCCCTCATCCGACAAATCATCGAATTTAAATAAAAGGCTTGCCTCCTCGTTGAGCTGCAACACAGGATATGAAAGTTCAAATCCGGCACGATACATTTTAACAGATTTGATATATTCTTTATACACGGCATTTTCATAATAATACTTTTTGTCCTGAGAGTAACCCTGAAAAACTAAAAACACTAAAAAAAAGACTATAAACTGATAATTCTTCATATTGTATATTTTGCTATTTGCTTCTTAATAAATGGTTATCATTTAAACGTTAAAAGTGCCAAAATAATCTGTTCTTATGAAATTTCCGAAAAACTTATTCAACAACTTGAAATATACATTATTGAAAGTGCCTGACGTCAACTTTAATTTAAGAATAATTACAAATAGTTAAGATTACAATTCAAAAATTGCCACTACCCAATAAATTATATACTTTTGGAACTCGAAAAAAATAACACTATCAGAGTTAAATATGTCAGAAACTATTAAGTTAAGGAAAGGGCTGAATATTAAGCTAAAAGGAAGTGCAAAACAAGAACTTGAAACACTATCACTTCCAGTCACTGTTGCGCTCAAACCTACCGATTTTCCGGGACTCACTCCAAAACTTTTGGTAAAAACCGAAGCTTTGGTTAAAGCTGGTGATGCTTTATTTTACGATAAATACCATCCTGAAATTCTTTTTACTTCACCTGTTGGGGGAAAAGTAGTTACAGTGAACCGGGGTGAACGGCGTAAAATTTTGGAGGTAGTAATTGAAACAGACGAAAAAGCCGGTGCAGTTGAATTCAAAAAAGCAGATCCAAATTCTCTTTCAGCAGATGAAATTAAAAAATTGCTGCTACAGAGCGGTATGTGGCCGTTTATTAAAAAACGTCCTTATGGAATAATTGCATCTCCAACCGAATCCCCAGAAGTCCATTTACATATCAACTTTCGACACAGCACCTTTGGCACCCGATTACAATTTTATTTTAAAAGGGCAATTAAATACATTTCAAACCGGAATTAATGCTTTGGCAAAACTAACCACAGGAAAAGTAAATTTGGGAGTTACTACCAATTCTGCATTTACCGGAATTAAAAACGTTGCAATTAATACTTTTGAAGGTCCTCATCCTGCAGGGAATGTGGGAATTCAAATCCACCATACTTCGCCAATCAACAAAGGTGAAGTGGTTTGGACAATCAATGTTCAGGATGTACTTTTCATTGGCAGATTGTTTGAAACAGGAAAAGTTGATTTCAACAAAACAATAGTACTTGCCGGTTCTGAGGTTGAAAACCCAAAATATTATAAAACAATTCTGGGCGCACCGGTTTCATTAATTGTAAACAGAAAATTAAAAAATTCCGATTATAAACAACGAATAATCAGTGGCAACGTGTTAACCGGTACAAGGGTTAAAATTCAGAATTTTCTTGGATATTATGATTCAATTATTTCAGTGATCCCTGAGGGTGATGAATACGAGTTTTTGGGCTGGGGTTTACCGGGTATCAATAAGTTTAGTGCATCTAAATCCTTTCTTTCCAGTTTAATGCCAAAGAAAGAATATGAAATGAACGCCAATTTACATGGTGGCGAAAGGGCTTTCGTGCTGACTGGTCAATATGAAAAATTAGTACCCATGGATATCTTACCGGTACTTTTGCTCAAAGCAATCATCGTAAATGATATCGACAAAATGGAACAACTGGGAATTTACGAAGTTATAGAGGAAGATTTTGCGCTTTGCGAATATGCCTGCACCTCAAAAATAAAGGTACAGGAGATTTTGAAAAGCGGAATTGACGTGATGATAAAAGAGTTAGGTTAGTTTTAAGAAATTAAAATATGTCTTTAAAAGATGGAATTCATAAAAAACTTTTTTGAAAAAACAGAACCACTTGTACAAAAAGGAGCTAAATACCACTGGCTGCATTCGGTACATGATGGGTTTTTTACATTTTTGTATGTCCCAAAGAAAACCTCAAAATCAGGGACACACATCCATGACTATATAGATTTAAAACGCACAATGACAGTGGTTGTGCTTGCACTTGTGCCAGCCTTGTTATTTGGAATGTATAACACCGGGTATCAGCATTTCAAAGCAATAGGCGAAATAGCTGCAACAGGTTTTTTTGAGGTGTTTTTGTATGGTTTGATAAAAGTACTGCCAGTGGTTATTGTATCATATGTTGTTGGATTGGGTATTGAATTTGTATTTGCCCAGTTCAGGGGACATGAAATAAATGAAGGGTTCCTTGTTTCCGGAATGTTAATACCATTGGTGATGCCCATTCAAACTCCGCTTTGGATGATCGCCGTTGCAACGGCTTTTGCTGTAATAATAGGCAAAGAAGTTTTTGGTGGAACCGGAATGAACATTTGGAATCCTGCACTTGTAGCCCGGGCATTTTTATTCTTTGCCTACCCGGCACAAATGTCTGGTATTAAAGTATGGGTTTCTCTTGCCGAAACCGACAAGGTAGTTGACGGTTTTACAGGAGCTACTCCCTTAGCCGATGCCGCTTCCGGACATTTAAATTATAGCGTGGCAGATGCTTTTCTTGGTTTTATCCCAGGTTCAATTGGAGAAACTTCGACTCTGGCCATTTTACTTGGCGCAATTCTTTTAATAATAACAGGTATTGGAAGTTGGAAAATAATGGTATCAACCATTGCCGGTGGAGTAGTTATGGGACTTATTTTGAATGCTTTTGCAGGCAGTGCAGGACTTTCTCCTGAGATTGCAACTTATTTTTCAATGCCCTTTTGGCATCATTTAATCCTGGGAGGTTTTGCATTTGGTGTTGTTTTTATGGCTACCGACCCGGTTTCGGCTGCCCAAACCGATAAAGGAAAATGGATTTACGGATTTCTAATAGGAATTTTAGCAATTCTGATTCGTGTTATTAACCCTGCATACCCTGAAGGTATGATGCTGGCTATTTTACTAATGAATACTTTTGCACCGCTGATTGACCATTATGTAGTGCAAGGCCACATTAAACGCCGTTTGAAAAGGGCAAAAATAACCGCTTAACAGAAAAATTATAGATCATGAACAGAAACGGTAATACATACACAGTTCTATATGCAGCGATTATGGTAATCCTTGTTGCTGCAATACTCGCCTCTATTTCAATGTCGCTAAAGCCCAAACAGGTCAGAAACATGGAAATTGAAAAGAAACAAAGTATTCTTGCTTCGGTAAACATAGAAAGTACGGCCGCAAATGCTGAAGAAATTTATGCCGAAAAGATTAAAAAAGAATATGTTGTCAATGTTAAAGGCGAGCAGGTTGAAGGTGATGCTTTTAATGTTGATCTCAAAAAAGAAAGAGCAAAACCTGAAGCAGAAATGCTGCTCCCGGTTTTTGAATGTCAAACCGAAGATGGATTAAAATATATCCTTCCTCTTCGGGGAACCGGCCTTTGGGGACCTATCTGGGGATTTGTGGCCTTAAATGACGACATGAATACAATTTATGGTGCCAATTTTGACCATCAGGGAGAAACACCCGGGCTGGGTGCGGAAATTGCAACACAAGCATTTCAGAAACAATTCTCAGGGAAAGAACTATTTGACAATAATGGCAACCTGGTTTCGATTCTCGTTGCCAAAGTAGGGCAGGAAGCACCTGAAGAACACAAAGTTGACGGTATATCCGGTGGAACAATTACAAGTAAAGGACTAGAAAATATGCTTCTTGACGATTTTTCCAGTTATGAGGAATTTTTAAAAAAGAAAAAATCTTAAGCGATGAGCGAACCATTATTTTCAAAGAAAAATTTAAAATTGCTGTCTGACCCTATCAACAGCAGTAACCCAATTACTGTTCAGGTGTTGGGTATATGTTCAGCCCTGGCAGTAACAGCGCAATTAAAACCAGCAATAGTAATGGCAATTTCTGTTACAGCAGTAGTAGCACTTGCCAATGTAATCATCTCTTTGTTAAGAAATACAATCCCAAACCGAATAAGGATTATTGTTCAGCTGGTAGTTATCGCAGCGCTTGTTATTCTGGTTGATCAGGCACTTAAGGCTTATGTTTATGATGTTAGCAAGCAACTTTCTGTATTTGTCGGTTTGATTATAACAAACTGTATTTTAATGGGCCGGCTTGAAGCTTTTGCACTGGGTAATCGTCCCTGGCAATCATTCCTCGATGGAATAGGAAACGGTGCAGGATATGCTGCTATTTTAATTATTGTTGCTTTCTTCCGCGAATTGCTGGGATCGGGTTCCATTCTTGGATTCAGGATTATACCTGAAAGCTGGTACATTACTAATGGTGGTTTTTATGCAAACAATGGAATGATGATACTTCCGCCTATGGCATTGATAACCATTGGAATCATAATTTGGGTGCAACGTAGCCGCAATCGTAAATTAATTGAAAATTAGTAAGCCTAAAAGTAAATATCATGGAACATCTAATTAATATATTCATCAAATCGATTTTTATCGAGAATATGATTTTCGCATACTTTCTGGGTATGTGTTCATACCTGGCAGTATCAAAGAAAGTAAGCACAGCCGCCGGTCTTGGCATTGCAGTAATTTTCGTACTTGGCATAACACTCCCGGTAAATTACCTTTTGGAAAATTATGTTTTAACTGAAGGTGCTTTGGTTTGGCTTAGTCCATCCTTTGCATCTGTCGATTTAAGCTTTTTGTCATTTATCATCTTCATTGCAATCATTGCTTCAATGGTTCAACTTGTTGAAATGGTAGTAGAAAAATTTGCACCCGTTTTGTACAACCAGTTGGGTATTTTTCTGCCTTTAATTGCTGTAAACTGCGCCATTCTGGGAGGTTCACTTTTCATGCAGCAAAAAGCTTTTTTAAATATTGGAGAAGCTTCTGTTTACGGACTTGGTTCCGGAGTCGGCTGGTTTCTTGCCATTGTTGGCATTGCTGCAATTCGCGAAAAAATTGAATATTCAAATGTACCGGCACCTTTGCGTGGCCTGGGTATTACATTTATTGTAACCGGTCTGATGGGATTGGCTTTTATGGGTTTCATGGGAATTAAATTATAAAAACAAAAATCAGTTACCAATGATATTGTTATCAGCACAAATAACCGTTGTTATAACCAGTGTAGTAGTATTTTTAAGCATAGTTATACTGCTTGTTGTAATGTTACTCTATGTTAAAAAGAAACTTACACCATCAGGTACAGTTAAAGTGAACATTAACGAAGGTTATCTTGAACTTGAAACTGAACCTGGTAGTACACTTCTGACAACACTAAGTAATAGCAAAATACTTTTACCATCAGCTTGTGGCGGAGGTGGTACTTGCGGTATGTGCCGTTGCCAGATTGAAGAAGGCGGTGGTTCAATACTTCCTACCGAAACAGGATTTTTTACACGCAAAGAACAAAACAACAATTGGCGTTTAGCTTGTCAGGTAAAGGTAAAAGAGGATATGAAAATTGATATCCACCAGGAAATCCTCGGCGTTAAAAAATGGGAATGTACTGTTGTTTCAAACAAAAATGTTTCAACTTATATCAAAGAATTTGTTGTGAAGTTACCTGAAGGGGAGACACTTGATTTCAAATCAGGAGGATACATACAAATTGATGTACCAAAAATTGATGTCGATTTCAAAGATATGGAAGTGGATGCAAAATTCCGCGAGGAGTGGGAACGGTTTGGTATTTTCAATCTTCAGATGAAAAATCCGGAACCTACATTCCGCGCCTATTCTATGGCTAACCACCCTGCTGAAGGAAATATTGTTATGCTTAATATTCGTATAGCAACTCCACCGTGGGATCGTGCCAATAATGCATTTAAAAAGGTAAATCCCGGTATTTGTTCTTCTTTCATTTTCTCGCGTAAACCTGGTGACAAGGTAATGATATCAGGTCCTTACGGTGAATTTTTCCTGAAAAAGAACGACAATGAAATGATGTTTATTGGCGGTGGAGCAGGAATGGCACCAATGCGTTCTCACCTTTTCCACCTTTTCCATACAGTAAAAGAGACAAAAAAGAACATTACTTTTTGGTATGGCGCACGTTCGTGGAAAGAAGTTTTTTATTACGATCAATTTCGTGAAATAGAAAGGAATTTCCCAAACTTTAAATTCAATCTTGCTTTATCAGAACCACTTCCTGAAGACAATTGGGAAGGACCGGTAGGTTTTATACATCAGGTTATATATGACAACTATCTTAACAATCATGAGGAACCGGAAGAAATCGACTATTACTTATGTGGTCCGCCAATGATGAATGATGCTGTTCAAAAGATGCTTTACAATCTTGGAGTTCCAAACGAAAATGTATTGTTCGATGATTTTGGAAGTTAATTCATACGGAGATCTTGATACCTATCAATAACAAATGAAACAGGAGGAAAACAAAACAGGTTTTCCTCCTGTTTTGTTTTCCGGCATCCAAAATCGCCATGTATACAAACAAATCAAGTCTCTCTACAGGTATTTTCACGAATTCTTGTTTTATTGAAAAGTGGAATTTATACCTTTTGGCATCCATTTTTGCCTCGCAGTTACCTGGCACCTTCTCGCGATCGGTTTCCGCCTTAACGCAAACGATTCACACCTTCTCGCGAACAGTTACCGCCTTCTCGCAGACGATTCACACCTTCTCGCGAACAGTTACCGCCTTCTTGCAGACGATTTCCGCCTTCTCGCGAACGGTTTCCGCCTTCTCGCGAACGATTCACGTGCACGGAATGTCTTCGCGAGAAGGCGGAAAGTATTTGCGAGATGGCGGCAGACTTTAGCGGAACGGCTCAAAGTCTTCGCGATATGCCGACAGACCTTGCGAAATACCGTTGGTTGCTAAAAAGACACCCGTTACCGTTGACGAAGTAGCTGGAAGAGGCAGCGAATTGGCGAACCTTTCCATTCGGAGTGACTCCGTTAATTTTAACCTATTCTTTGTTACCAGCTACCTTTTTGGCCCCTCTAAAAAGGCTGGGCTCATGTGTTTTGTTTTTACTGCTGAGGTTTCGGGAAAGTAGATTATTTGGAATAATAACATTTATAATAGAAACCCTTATTTAAACTGAATTACTGTTTCAACCAGGCAACCCTTTAAAATATTATTTGTAATTTTCGCCCTCATAAAAAAAGTTTAAAAAAACAGAAAATGAAACCACTAAAATTAGTTTTACTGATATTTATTATAATCGGATTCACCAATTGTAACAATGACGATCCAATTGTGGAAGAAACCCCGCAAATAGTCATAAATGAACTGCTTCCAAAAAATTCACAGAATGGTTCCGACCAGGATGGTGATTTCGATGATTGGATTGAACTGTATAATCCGGCAACTATTGATCAGGATATTTCGGGTTATTATCTTACCGACAGCAAAAAAAATCCAACAAAATGGAAATTTCCGGAAGGAACCAAAATTACTGCAAATGGTTATCTGATTGTTTGGGCCGATGAAGATTCAACACATGTTTCCGGATTACATACCAATTATAAACTTTCAGCTGATGGAGAAAATGTAGTATTGTTAACACCAACGCAGGAAGTAATTAATTTGGTTGAATATCCAATTACATTGGTAGAACAGTCATGGGCGCGTAAACCCAACGGAACCGGCGATTTTGAATGGGCGGCACCGACTTTTAACGGAGCGAATGATTAGACAATTCAAGGTATCATTGGGAAATCAAAAATTTTAAATAAAAGTGGGGAAAATCATTAAATAGATTGATTTCCCCCACTTTTTTAATTTTGAAAATGTATTTTTATCTACTTCACATTCATTTGCCCCTCCGAATCAGTATTTTTTAAATTCCTAACCTGAGTTGTTCCGCCTCCGTTTAAAGTTATGTCAACCGGTTTATTGGTTTTCCATTTTCCACGTGTAAAATCAGGAATTTCGATGGGTGCCGAACCATTTGCGATCGACCACTCACTGAGCGGTGTTATGCTGCTCCAGGCAGCTGCATCATAAACGTCCATATCCATTGGCAAACCGTTGCGCAGGCAATCAATTAAACGCCAATCCATCATAAAATCCATGCCGCCATGACCGCCAACCTGTTTGGCCATCTCCCCCATCCTTTTCACAATTTCGGGCTGATATTTTTCCTGCAGTTCTTTCATTTTTGCCTCATCAGCAACTTCGTGACCAAAAGCAATTTGTTCCAAAGGATATTTCTGTGCAAAAGCTTTTGTCCCGCTTAGCTGGTGAATCCTTGAATATGGACGTGGTGAAGAAATATCGTGTTGAATCAGGATGGTTCTTCCTTTGTTTGTGCGGATCATTTGCATATCCATGTTTCCACGCATATCCCAACCCACAAATTGTTCGAAAAACGGGTCTTCTTTGGCTTTTTCTGCAATTCGTTTTTTTAAGGTGAAGTCATCTCCCATCATTGCAGTAAGGTAATCCATCTTATCGCCACGATTAATATTCATGGCCTGACAAATTGGGCCAAGTCCGTGGGTTGGATAAACATTCGCTTTTCGTTTATTTTCGTGTAGCCGCCACATTTTTGTGTAGGCTCCATCTGACATTTCATTGTCTTTTGGTTTATTAAAATGCCAATAATCAAGATTGTGAATATAAGCGCCTTCACCATGAATTAAATCACCAAAGGCTCCCTGACGTACCATGTTTAGCGTTAATAATTCAAAGAAGTCATAACAGCAGTTTTCAAGTATTACACAATGTTTTTTGGTACGTTCCGAGGTTTCAATAATTGCCCAGCATTCATCCATCGTTTTTGCTGTTGAAACTTCAACTGCAGCGTGGCATCCTCCTTCCATAGCTGCCAATGCAACAGGAACGTGCCATTCCCAGGGAGTTGCGGTATAAACCAAATCACACAAACCGCTGTTGCACAAATCTTTAAAAGTGAGATCGTTGCCCACAAACTCTTTTGCTTTTGGCAAACCGGCTTTGGCTAAAATTGCCTGGGCTCCGTCAACTGCCGCCTGGCGAATATCACAAAGAGCAACAATTTCAACTCCATCAATAAATGTCATACGCTCCACTGCATCTGAACCACGGTCTCCAATACCAACATATCCTATCCGCACTTTGTCGAGTTTTGGTGCGGCATAACCACACATATTAAAACTCATTGCCGGGCTACGTTCAGCCGACTTCCTTATTTCCTTAAATTTTTCTTTCTCTGCGGGGCTTGCTGAAGCCATTAAAGGTGTTGTTGCAATAACGCCAGCACCCAATCCAATATTTTTTAAAAACGATCTGCGATTAGTACTCATAATTTATATTTTACTACTTATCTATAAAATTAAAAAGATAACCCCAAACTTATTAAATTATTTGAAAAGCGTTACATGGAATTTGTCATTCATTATTAAAAATACACGTTTACCTGTGAATTCTGCAACTATTGTTTACCCACAATTGCCCAATCCTGAAAAATCTTAATATTAATGTCAAAAACAAATGTGCCCAAGTAATCATGACAATCGTTATAATTACAATTCCGATAAGATTTAGCAGAATTCCTGTCTTTACCATGACTTTAACAAGAATTAGGCTGGTATCAAAAATGATTGCATTTGGAGGTGTTGCAACCGGAAGCATAAATGCCAGGGATGAAGCAAGCATTGCAGGGATCATGAGTAATAGCGGGTTTAGCTTTATTGTAACGGATAACCCAGCGTTCCCATGGCAAAAGTCATAAAAAACCAGCAATAAAAAGGAAATTATATGGTTGAAATAAAGTGCCGAAACTGTTATTTTGATTAACTTGTATGCCTTAACAACAATTAAATAACTAATGTACCATTACAAAGCAAAAGTTGAAAGAATAATTGATGGCGATACTATTGATGTGGTAATCGACCTCGGTTTTAAAATCACGACATACCAACGAATTCGATTGGCAAATATTAATACACCTGAAACCTACATAGTTAAAAAAGATTCAGAAGAATATAAAAAAGGTGTAATTTCCAGGCTGTATGTCGAACAGCGGATTGCCGCCAACCACAATGAAATTGAACTTCAAACCGAAAAAATTACAGAAAAATATGGCCGGTATATTGGAATTATTTGGCTGGCTGATTCGACAACTACTTTAAACGATGAACTGGTTGAGAAGGGGTTGGCAAAATATGTTATTTACTAATCATTTCAATTTGATATAATGCAGATAATTTTAGGTTCAGGCGGAGCAATCGGAAACGATTTGGCAAAAGAATTAAAATCATATACAAATAAAATTTGTTTGGCAAGCAGAAGTCCAAAAAAAATAAATGATGATGATGAATTGAGAATTTGCGATTTAACAGTACCGACAGACGTTGATAATGCAGTAAAAGGATGCAAAGTTGCATATTTAACTGTTGGGTTGCCGTATCGTTCAAAAATATGGAAGGAAAAATGGCCTCTCGTGATGAAAAACACAATTGCAGCTTGTAAAAAGCATAAAACCAAACTCGTTTTTTTTGATAATATATACATGTATAATCCTCAAAAGTTGAACCCCATGACTGAGGAAACCGAAGTCTCACCAACAAGCAAAAAAGGAAAAGTCAGGGCTGAAATTGCACAAATGGTTTTAGATGATATATCCTCAGGAGCTTTGGAAGCCATGATTGTTAGAGCAGCTGACTTTTATGGACCAGGAATTAAAAACAGTGTTTTACAGGAAACAGTTTTTAACAATTTAAAATCGGGTAAAAAGGCAAACTGGTTCTGTTCGGTGAATCATCTGCACAATTTCACTTACACACCCGACGCAGCCAAAGCTACTGCACTTCTTGGAAATACCGAAAGTGCATATGGGCAAATATGGCATTTGCCCACCGCCAGCCCAATTACAGGAAAACAGTGGATAGAAAAAATAGCGTTGGAACTGGATGTTAAACCAAGAACACAAGTTGCTTCAAAATTAATCATTCAACTAATGGGTCTTTTCAACCCAATAATGAAAGAATTTGTTGAAATGCTTTACCAATACGATCGCGATTATAATTTTGACAGCTCGAAGTTTGAAAACGCCTTCAACATAAAACCTACTCCCGTTGATGTTGCAATTAAACAAATTGTAAAATCCGGATAAAACAGTTACAATTTGTAATTTATAATAAAACAAAAGCCGCTCTATAACTTATTATGGAATCAATTCGCGAATTTTTAAATATCGAATTGGGGATCAACTACGCAACCCAACACAAATTTTTTATTTCTTTTGTTATCCTTGTTGTTATTTGGATAATCAGGTTACTTATTCAACGGTTGGTTTGGAAACAAACTAAGAATGTGAAAACCCGATACAATTGGAAACGTTCGCTTTCAATCTCATTTTCCCTGATTTCAACAGTATTGATTGGGGCGGTTTGGTTGCCGGCATTTGAGCAATTTGGAGCATTTCTGGGTTTGTTTACAGCAGGTTTGGCTATTGCCTTAAAAGATCCGCTTACCAATTTGGCTGGTTGGTTTTTTATCATGTTCCGTAAACCTTTTATTGTTGGTGATCGGATTCAAATTGGCATATACGCAGGCGATGTAATAGATATCCGTTTGTTTCAGTTTTCAATTCTTGAAGTTGGGAATTGGGTGGAAGCAGACCAAAGTACCGGACGCATAATCCACCTGCCCAACGGTAAGGTATTTATGGAAGCCCAAGCAAATTTCAGTACAGGTTTCGATTACATTTGGAACGAAATGAAGGTGCGCATAACCTTTGAAAGCAATTGGGAAAAAGCAAAGTCTATTTTACATGATATTGCCTGTAGTCATGCTGCAAAATTAAGTAGCAACGCGGAAAAGGAGATTTTAGAAGCCAGCAAAAATTTCATGATCTATTATAAACACACTACCCCAATAGTATATACAAAAATAAAAAAATTTGGTGTTCAGCTAACCATCCGATATCTGTGTAATCCCCGTCAACGGCGCAGTTCAGAAACTGGTATGTGGGAGGATATCATTTTACAATTTAAAACACAATCTGATATATGGTTTGCATACCCGACAACCCGTTTTTATAAAATGGGAGAGAAAAATTCAAATGCGTAAAACACTTTTATTACAGTTGTAAAAAAGTTCTTTATTACAAAAAAAGAAAATTAAAAGTTTTGGCATTGTAAAAACAATTGATACATTTGCACGCACAAAAAAAAGGCATTTTTGCCTTTCGTTCTTTAATAAGGTGAGGTGGGTGAGTGGCTAAAACCAGCAGTTTGCTAAACTGCCGTACGGGAAACTGTACCGCGGGTTCGAATCCCGCCCTCACCGCATTAAAAAAAAAATTCGGGGTATAGCGCAGCTCGGCTAGCGCACCTGGTTTGGGACCAGGGGGTCGCAGGTTCGAATCCTGCTACCCCGACAAAAGGAGAAATCAAAAAACTCCAAAAGCCTGTAAATCAAATGACTTACAGGCTTTTTTATTTTTACGAAGTCCTAATGATAACAACAATAAAAGAAAGAACCTGTTTACATCTATTTATTCTTCTGTTTACTTCCGGAATACCTTATATGAGCAAATTCCTTTTCAATACCGGCAGCATTTTTTATTTCATCAGAAACCTGTGGCCCGTTATTTTCCCATTCGTTTCCCGGACCCGGTGAATTTGAAAAAAACTTGTCTTTTTCAGTCCAGTTATTTATGATTTTTACGTAGCTCGATTTTTCATCCAGATAAATATATTGATAATGCTCGGGGATATGGGCATAGGGTGCTTTTTCAAGGTTTTCGATGCGGTTGTTACTAATTACCATTTTGGGCTGAACAGAAAGATTGTAAATCCCACCTACATCATACATATTTTTGGCAAAATGGTGAATATAATTGGCATGAACGCGATTATTTTTTTGGCAAGAGATAGTCGGCGTCCAACCCCACCCTACACAAATTCCTGAGTAATTCAGGTTACTGACTTCATTGTGCTCTATGTCTACATCGGCAGCAAAACCTATACTAATTCCAACACAACCCCAATCCTCATTTGTACAATCAGTAACCAGGTTATTCGCAATTTGAATGTGGTGACAAACTTTCCGTTCATCGCTTGGGTCGTATGGCAGGTGTGCTTCAAAAGCATCGTCACCAAAAAAACCTGCCTGAATACCTGTTCCGCCAATGTCGTTGAAAACACAGGCTTCTACTTTAGAATGGTGTGCACCTGTAACAAAATCAAGACCTGTTGCTGCATGATGTTCAAAACGACAAAGTTCAAAATTAATATTCGAAGCATTTAACACTTCAACGGATGCAGGTTGTCTACCCACCCATGCCTGATTTTCCAAACCTGCTTTATCCGGCGTTCCCGGAATTTTGAGTTTATATGCATCAAGCAGGTAAAACCCGGCTTGTAAAGGCACGTGTCCTGCGTGAGAAGGTCTGAGCCAGGTAGAATGCTCAAATCCAATATTTTGAAATTTTATATTTGAAACAGGATGATCAAGTGTCCCTTTAATTCTCACCAAGGTTTCAAGGTTTGGCACAACAACTTCTGCTTCATTAAGATTTTCTCCTTCTTCTGGCCAATAGTAAATTTTGCCTGTCTCAAGATCTTCAGTCCATTCTCCCGGCTGATTAAGCAATTCAATGGCACCTGTAAAAAAGAATGCTGAATTTCCTTCCGGATTATTTTCTTCATTGATAAATGGCGCTGGCCAGGGATGTTCAAACTCAATCCGGCTTTCAGGCTGATAAAACGAAACAATAGCACTGTCACCGGAATAAACAAGATTTTTAACGCGAAGATTGGCAATTGCCCACCACTGATGAATCACAAATTCCAATTGTTTAATATCGTTAATTTTAAATTCCGGAACTGGGATACCAAAGGTTTCATTCTCCCTATTTACGGAAAAAATGCGTGGTAAAACCCCATCGCCAAGGGTAGAAGCCCGGTTTGCTTTTTCACCATTTACCCAAAGTTGTCTAAATTCCAATGTCCTTCCGCCTACTTTTGGGGCATCGGCTACCCATACTTTTCCGAGTGCGATTTTTGGCAATCCTTTCACCGATTTGGCTAATTGCCAACCCGCGACTTTTACTCCACCACTAATTACAGGCGTTTCACCTGAAGCTGCCCGAATAATTGTTGGACTGTCTTCAGAACCTGAATCTTCGGGGCGAAAAAAAATGGTTTCTTCCTGAAAATATGTTCCGCCCAATAATATAATTTGTATACCTCCTTTTGCTGTCGGATCGTTTAAACGTCGTAATTCTCTGGCTTTTCGCTGTGCCATCAAAAGCGTTGCCAAAGGATCTTCTTTTGTGCCTGAGTTTTTATCATTTCCATTTACTGAAACCCAGATTTCTGCAGCAGAAACAGGTAAAATCCATATGAGAAAAATGATAAAGAGAAAGCTTTTAAAGTTTACCAGCGTTTTCATTGGTTATATGATTGAAAGATTGATTTTAAATATTTTGTGTTTGCCCCATAATTCCTTACAACATCCCTTACATTTCCTGCATCGCGGGAACGTTCAATGACCAGCCAGCCCGACCAACCCATTCCATCAAGTGTTTCTTTTACTTTGTGCATATCAATCCGTGTATTATTTTCGAGCCAAACACCATCGGTATCGGTGCAATGAATCTGGCAAATGCGGTCCTTTCCAAGTATTTTTAATTCTGAATATAAATCGCGTCCTGCTTCCAATGGATTCTGAAAATTATAGTAAATTTTTATGGCTGGTGAACCAATTTCTTCCAGAAGTTTTATTTCACCTTTGGCATCCAACGATGTTTCAATTCCAACAATTACTCCGGCGGCTTCAGCTTTCTTTCCAACCATTCTCAGTCGTTCAACAATTGAATCTCTGCGCTCCGGGTATTTTGTTAAATCACCTTCAACACCCAATGGAAGAAATGCGATGTTTACATCCATTAAATTCATTGTATTTATACAATCGTCAATCAGTCTTTCCAGTCCATTGCGAGTGGGAAACGATTGCGAATAAAAACCCGACATGGCAATGGATGCAATTTCAACTCCTGTTTCTTTCGATTTCTCCAGGAATATTTTTCGTTCAACCGGATCCAGTAATTTGTTGTCGAAAGTGGGCCTGTTTCCGAGTCCTCCCATATCGAGTTCCAATCCGTCGGCTCCGATTTCCTTTGTCCGCTCAAATGCTCCAAGCTTCTGACGTTTCAGAATCATCCAGTCACACACAGCAATTTTATATTTTCCTGAAGTTTGTGTTCTATCGGTTTCCCGATTAAAAACATACAAAAGCTGATCAAAACTTTTTATCGCATTTGCAGGAAGATTTTCACCATTCTTTCCAAACGCTTTCATCGCATCAGGTGCTTCAACCGATATGGAAGATTCATCCAAATCTCCATTTTTCCTAAAAACGGCAGCTTCATTCAAGCCTAAATATTTTGCCATAAAATGGTACATAACAATGCGTTTAGATGGTCCGTAATCGTGATTTTCTTTGGCAAAATGAGCATTTTCAACAATCGACTCGTTATAAAAATTATATATCCTTTTTAAATATGGAAATTCGAGAACAGGAACATTGGCAGTCCAGTCGCCGCCATCAGAAATAACCAGTTGTGGTTTGGGTGCAAAAATACCGGCAAGTTCAACGTTGTTTGTTCCTTCGCCACACAAATGAATGGGGTTACCACTTTCGCACGGACACCCCCCGTAATGAATTGCTGACATCATCACAGTTGGTACACTTACATCTATCCGGTCGTCAATTGCCGACATTAAAATGGTATGACTGCCGCCTCCTGACCCACCGGTTATTCCAACCCTTGACGAATCGGCATAATCGAAAGTGAGCAGGTAATCCAACAAACGGAAACTATTCAAAGCCTGTATTGTGTTGGCCATGCTCGTTCTGTGCATTTCAGCTGGAATCTGTAATGTAGATTCTCCCCAGGCAAATAGATCGTAATTCACAGTCATAGCACCCATTTTGGCCAGGGCCGCGCAACGAATTTGTACATCCTTATTGTATCGGCCATCGCTAAAATGACCATTCGGACATAAAATCACAGGAATTTTTCCAATTATTTTTGAGGGGCGATATATAGAACCGGCCACATAAAATCCGGGTAAAACTTCTAATCCAATGTTTTGAATTGTGTAGCCATCCATTTTCCGGATATCTGTAAGTACTGGTTTTGTTCCCGGCGATTCAGGCATCGGATCCAAAAGGATTGCTTCTTTCAGACAGTTTTTGAGTTCGGTACGCCTTTTTTCCCATTCTGCTTTATTGTTGTATTTTGAAGCTATAAAATCAAGTGTATTTTTGGCATCTTCAACTGAACGCAGGTGATAATGATAACCTTCGATCTTAAATTTGTTTGGAGCTCCATCCGGTAAATGGATTAAATCAAAAGGAGCTAATACATTTTTTAAAGTCTCGTTTACATCGGGCCGAAAACGCCAGTTGGCAAAATCCAATACTAACCCATCAATACTTGTTCCTGAAATTCGAAGTTTTACATCATATCTTTCCTCAATGTCTTTCAACACATCTGTTAACGGACGTTGATACTGATTATCAGAATTTTGTGCTGATACAAAAATGCAAATCACCCAAAACACAATAAAAAAACCTATTTTTTTGTCAGTCATATCAATTTAATTTTCCGGCCACAGCTCGTTTTCAATTTTACTCGTTTTCAATTTCGCAGGGTCAATCGCCACATGTTTAATGCGTTCCCGGCGCCAGGTATAAACCACATGCACAAGTCCGTCAGTTGTTTGAATAATTGCAGGATATGAATACTGGCTAATTTCTGAGTCCTCCAGAATCAAGGCAGCTTTCCAGCATTTTCCGTCTTCTGAAACTGCAATATTCAGGGGAGTACGGTAACCTTTCGGTGCATTTACCGGAGTTTTAACATGATTGTAAACCACCAGATGCCGGCCATTTTTTAAAGTAACCGCATCAATCCCTGAATTGTTATTTGGCAAACCGGAAGGTTGCATTAAAGTCCAGGTTTCACCACCATCAAAAGATAAGTTTGAACCGATAACTGAATTTTTAGTGCGGCTCAAGGCCTGTAAACTGCCATCCTTATGCACTAATATTGCAGGTTGAATGGCATTGTATATATTTCCATCATTTATCGGTTCGCCCATTTCCCAGGTTTCACCAAAATCTTTGGTGGTTTCAAAATGCACTTTCCATCCCCCATCTCCTTCTGTACTGGAGGGGCAAAGTAAAGTTCCATCATCAAGTAAAACCGGTTTGTTTTTTACCGGTCCGATAAAACCATCAGGCAACTTTTCAGGTGTTGACCAGGTTATGCCCCCGTCGGATGAACGCATTATCATCCCCCACCAGGTCGCGGGACTTGGACCGACTTTATAAAACAACAAAAGCTCGCCTTCAGGAATCTGATACAATACAGGGTTCCAGGTGGGGTAACGTAAAGTATCATTTTGAATGCCATTTGCAACTTCCACAGAGGGAGTCCACTTTCCATCTTTTAAATGGCTTAACCAAATGCCGACATCCGGGTGACGCTCGTATGTACCACCAAACCAGGCTGCCACAAGTCCACCGGGAGTTTCGGCGATAGTTGCAGAATGACAGGAAGGATATGGTGCTTCAGTAAAAATAAATTCGTCAACAAGGATTCCACTTTTGAAATCGTTTTTTTGAGCACAACCTGCAAAAATTAATGTGCCCAAAATCAATATGAAATGTGTGAGATATTTCTTCATCCTATAATATTTATATCTACTTTTTATACAGCAAATCACCAAATCACAAGGTTTACAAAAAATCAACAGAACTTCAAATATTTGTGTGACTTAGCTGCATTTCCTTAAACAATGATTTTTTTAATGTAACTTATTTTAAATCGCACATAATTCCATCCAATTTTTCCGATTGGCCAACTTTTGCGCCATCAACAAGAATTGTCAATCCTTTTCCACGATTGTATTTTTTGCCTGTTTTATCCCAGATAATTGTTACAATTCTGCCATGATAAAGAACATTATCAAGACAAAACCAATCCCATTTATCTTGCGGAATAAGTGGATTCACTTCAATTTTATCGTCAGCACGTGGGCGCAAACCAACTAAACCACTTATAATTAAATCGTTAAATGTTGAATGATTGTAATAACGGCTTCGTTCCTGGTCACCTTTTAACCAGTAACCTGTTATTTCGTCCAAATACTCGCCAATATACGGACGGCCCCTGTAATACTGAGATTCAACATAAGTTTCAAGCAAATCAAAATAAACCGAATCGTTTACAAAATCCTGCTTATAATTATTAAGCAGGTTTGCCATTCCTGTTAATGTTTGCGATGTAGCAAATGGCCAAACAGCGCCATCCCATTCACAATTGCAACAACCGTGTGTTCTAAAATCCGGATGTCGACGTTCAGCAGTTGTAATTCCAAAAGGTGCCAGAAAACCATCTGTATCAGTTATTTGTTTCCAGGCATTTTCATAGCCCTTTTGAGGCATGATTAAAATACCAGGGAATAAAACCTATTTCCTCACGAACATTGGCAAAACCACCTTCTTCTTTTACAGTTTCAAAGAAATTGGCATTTGGGTTCCAAAGATTTTTTTCAACCAGCTTTTTTAAGGTATCTGCTTTTGCTGAATACAATTTTACCCAATCCATTTTACCGGCAATTTCAGCCATTTTTGCCAATGCAACGGCATTTCCATACATGTAGCTGTTAATGGTGGGCCGCTCGTTTTTAACATTTCTTCCTCCCGAAATCTGTTCTTCCATTCCATCTTTTACATCTTCCTGCCAAAACATTCCTGTTGGTTTACGACGTTCTGATTCCCATGCACGGTAATCAGCTTCCAAATCAGGCAGCATATCAACAACAAAATCCTTGTCTTTTGTCAGGAGATAATAGTTGTAAACTGCATCTGAAGTCCAACTGCTGAATTTGTGTAATTTTTCCATCGGTTTGCCGTCGTTTCCACGATACCAGACTTTCAGGTTTTCTTTTAGGTAAACCGGGTTGTGCAACCATCGCGACTCATAGGTATGATGCCCAATTGCGCTGGCAATTAAATTGTATTTGTCTGCATATGAACGGTTAACAAGGAATTCTGTTATTGCAAATCCAACCGGGGTTTTTTCAATGTGTTTGCGCAATGTCCACCAACGGTAATAATACATTTCCCTGAAATTTTCCTGAGGACAATCAAACAAAGGAATATTCTTTTTCATCCAGTCCCACGATTCATCATTAGAAATCGCCTGAACAATATTTTCGTCTTCCATTTTGTTGAAATAAGCAACATAATGTTTGTAATCATCTACATTCAAAACAGAAGCTCCTGAATTTGACTGAATAGTTTTTAAGCTTTTAATAAAGAAAGCAGCTTCGGAAACGGGTAAACCGGATTGCTCAACATCAAAATCCTGGTCGGTTGGTGTGTCAGCATTGGGGAACCTTCGAACTTCGCCGGTGCGAAACATGATTCGCTGAAACCGATGAACGGGGGCAAATAAAATGTTTCGGGCTTCCCTCTTTTCATTGATTAAAATTTCATACAAACGGGTTTCTGCATTTGCTTCTATCCTGATTTTATAAGTTTCTCCGGGATTATATTTTATAATATTATTGATGCGGTATCCGACTTTATATTTTAAAAATCCATCGTTATCGAAAATCAGACGAATTGCCGGAGTTCCTTTTTTATCCTGAAGTTCCACTTGCAATATTCCGGTATTATTTTGCGCGGGTTTTAATTCGAATTCCACTGCAAGCTGACTTGATTCGGGAAATAAACGTTCAGCTTTTGCAAAATCAAATTCATCTTTATCCCTTAATGCGAGCCATTTTTCATTGTGGAGAATTTCGATTTTCACCGGTGCCCAAACCGGACTGTAAATATTCCATCTTTCCAGTTCCCTGCCGTTTTCCAAATCAGAAAAAACCTCGTTAACCTGTTTTGTTTCAGCATCCAGCACCGGTACGGGAATTTTCGAAACCCAAATATCCTCCTTGTTCATGCTGTAGGTTACCCAGGCATTTCCATCGGGAGGTGTCCCGTTTCCTTCCAAAATTCCGCGTACATATTGCGGTCCATAAGATTTGTAAGCTCCGCCGTAACGCATGGTTGAAATTTCGCCGTTTACAAGCAATAAATTTTTATAATCCAAACCATCATCGCTCACTGAAAGTGCCAGTGGCCATCGGAATTCAGAAGGATTATAAACTGTTAAATACTTTCCATCGGAAGTTTTTTGACCCCAAATTTTTGCATTGCTGTTAACAAAACCGGGAGCCCGGGAAGGTTGTGTCCAGGTAAGTCCGCCATCATTGCTTGTTGCAGTAAGTGCATGTTTCCACAAACCCACAACTTTGCTGTTGGGAAGATGATAGAAACTAAAAGCTTTGTATTGTTGTTTCAGCGGAATTAAAGGATCATCGCGGTCGGCTTCTTCCACCCATTGCTGCATCATCAGTGGTTTTGACAAAAGTTCATCACAAGCATCAACAAAACCTTTGTCTTTGCTTTTTTTATAGAATGTGTAAGCTGTATTTTTCTCATTCCAACCTGAATTGTAACGGATAAAATAAATGGGGCCAAAAGTGCCGTCTTTGTAGATTTCGCGAACTACCCTGCCAATCCCCATCCCATCGTTTGGACTATCTTTTCCATTTAATGAAATACCATAAAATGCAAGGCAAAGCAGCCTGTTGTCTTTCGATACAAAAAATCCCATGCGCTGGTGCATCACAGCATCCAGATTTTTAGCCACTCCTTCAACTCCTTCTTTTATAGTGCCATCAGGAATGCGGTAAACAGGGAAAACGGGAACAGGGATTTTCCAGTTATATCCATCTTCCGAGGTCGTTAACATGGTTTGTCCGGGAGGAATATGCTCACCAACAGGGTCGTTAAGGTATTCAAGGTAAAACCTGTTGTTCCAGTAAGCAAGCATAGGAGCGTGGTTGTATGTCCAGCCTAAATTATCCGCTTTTTCAGGAAACTCCCGGTTGGCGCGCATAACCTGAATATTGTGAACACCCAGCGCAGGAGTTAACTGCCCGTTGTGATAATCGATATTAACCAATGTATTGCCAATGTAACGCACTGTATCTTCAGCATTGGCATTGGAAAAAATCAATAAACCCAGTGCAGCAACAATATGTATAAAAAATATCTTCATCATTCTTCTTTCCCTGTTTTTGTATGCTGTATCAAATTGTTCAAAATACTTTCTTTTACCATGAAAATAGTTCCGTGTTTGTGTCCTTCCGGCAGACTAATTTTATCTGAAATATCATCGAATACTTTAAAATCCCTTGTTTTAACTGCACCGTATTTTTTGTTTCCATAGGCGTCAAAATAAATAAGCCATTCGTTTCCCACTTTTAAAACAGTTGGTCCTTCAGTTAATTTACCAGTAAATGGTTTCGATATGTTTTGAAACGGCCCTAAAGGCGTTTTCCCAAAGGCCACTTTCAGATTTCGTTCAGGGCGGGTATTGTCCTTCAAAACAAGTACATAATCATCTTTTTTTCGTTTCACAATCACCGCATCAATAATACTGAAACCGGGATCGATAAAGAGTTTCGTTTCAGAAAAAGATTTAAAATCCCTGGTTGTTGTGAAATACATCCGGTGGTTGTTGCGCTCCTCCTCAAGTCCTTTTTCAAATTTAAAAGGAATGGTTGAAGCCCAGATAATAATGAATTCATCTTTTTCATCATTGTAAAAAAGTTCGGGTGCCCAAACATTTACAGTACTTGTGTCAAAATCCATTACCTGAATAAATTGTTGATCCGACCAATGAATCAGGTCGGTTGAGCTGGCATAACCAAAACCCAAATCACCTTGCCATGATGAAGTCCAAACCAGGTGGAAGGTACCATCCGGTCCGGCAACAACAGACGGGTCGCGCATAACTTTTTGTTTACCGGTTTCAGGTTTTAACCACGGACCACCCAAATCTTTCCAGTTGTATCCATCGTAACTGTAAGCGAGATATAATCCTTCATCAGCCGGTTCACGAAACGTACTGAACATATAAACTTCTTTTTCATTTTTACATGAAATAAAAAGAGTCAGAATAATTATGATTTGAAAATATTTTAAGTTCATATTTTTCCCCTCAAATCAGCAAAGTTTTTTTTATCAGTATCACACACAGCCGCTATCTAATCTTTTTATGTTCTTTTTTTATTCTACTGAATCCAATACTAATACCCAATCGTTACCATCTTCAATTTCTCCGGGAGGATTGAAGGTTTTTGTACCACTGTTTTCAATCCTGTCAATGGCTGTATAATCACCGTTTCGAGGATTATACCAATTTGCATCCACTTCTTTTCCGCCAATGATTCCCATTTGGATTTCCATTTCCCGGCCATTATAAGTATAAATCATCGCATAATCCTCACCCCGGGTTGCAGCAAGGAAATTGTATTTATCACCTTGATTTGCGGCAATAAGAGACTGGTCTGGTATGCGTTCAAAGAATGGTCTTGAAAGTATCAGTTTTTTCAGGTAAATCATTTGACCTGCTCCCGGAGCATTGATTGCATCGTACCAAAAGTCCTTAACCCCGTAACTGGGCGCCGGATTATTGGGTTTGTTCATTTGCATTACCGCATTGTTTCCGTAAGTAAATCCAAAACCACCTGCAAAAACCGACCAATATCCATATCTCCTAACATCACCGGCAGTCCAAACCGGTTGTGTAAAGTCGTGCAATCCCTGTGGAATTCCTTCGTAGGATGGTTCTCCGTCAACAGTTGGTTTTACGGGAGTCAGATTGTAATCAATTGCAACATACTTCCAGTTGTCCTGTCCGAAAGCATTCACTGAATCCTCCTGATCATACCGGCGGTGTCCCGACTGAAACATATTAAAGTCGAGCCATGATGAATTATGAAACCAAAGAGATGATTGTTTGCGACCAAAAGGATGAAATGTAATCAATTGATCCGGTGCTGTTTCATTAATATTTTCACCTATAATATTCCATGTAGCGGTTGAATCACTACCCATTGTATCGCCACCGTTTAACCAGATAATATTTGGTTTTCCGGCATAACGTTTTGCCAGCCAGGTTGAATATTTATCTGCCTGTTCGCGACTGACATTTCCTGCTTTCACATTTGTGCCCCAAACCGGAACCAATGCCATATAAATCCCTTTTTCTTCGGCTAAATGAACAATATAGTCCACATGATCCCAAAAATCGTATTCATCCGCGTTTTCAAAAGAGTTTCCCTGTGTAATTTGGGGTTGTGAAACATCGCGGTTTACCAATGCAGAATCTCCATAAAAATTAACAACCTTCAGTTCGTGCAAAACCATCACCTGAATGACATTAAAACCTTTTTCAGCACGATTTTCAAGATACATTTCTGCTTCTTCCCTATTCAGTTTTGAAAACAACAACCACCCGGTGTCACCCAGCCAGAAAAACGGATTGCCGTTTTCATCCATCAAAAACCGATGATTTTCAGAAACCTTTAAATGCGGCATGTCGGTTTCGGTAACCTTTTTTTCTGTGCAGGCAAAAAGAATAAAAAACGGTAAAACTTTCGTCAAAAAGCGATTCATAAAATTTCAATTATTTATTTTTTATTGATCCAAATTACTAAATCTCCGGCAAGAGGTAATTCAATTGTTTGCTTTTTCCCTCCCTGAATCATTTCTTCCTTTTCCAGAAAATTTCCAGTCAGAGGATTTAAAAACCGGACGATATATTCAGCTTTATCATTTCTCAAATCAACTTCCAGGGAAGAGTTGGATTTGCTGTAAATTATCTGTCCAGTCCCTGTATTTTCAAGCCTAATGAATTTCCCTGTATTTTCATCCATTTCTGCAGGTAACATTTCTGAAGCTGCTTTCAAAAAATTGTCCGGCAATTGAAAACTGAAAACTGGCAGTGAACCTCCGGCCATAAACACTGCCCATCCATAATGTGTAAAATTTCCTTCGGAATAAATCACAGTTTTACCCGGAAATTTCAATCGGTATTCTGAAACTGCGCGGTAAACAGATTGAAAAGATCGGTTTCCGGGAGGAGTTTTTCGGGCATGTTGACGTGGCGCAAGGTTTTTCCCGCCAGGTGGTGCATACAAAGAGCCATCTTCGCGATATGCCCAATACCGGATATCAATGATATCAACAACTTGCGATCTAATTTTATCGGCAAGAATGGCATCCTGAACATCTTTTGTTGTGCTTAACGCAACCGTCGGATGATTTCCGGTTTCATTTTCCCATTCAGCGATTACATCGAGCCAAAATTCAACAAAATGGAGCGGTCCGGTAAATTCGGCACTAATTGACTGAATAACATTAGCCTGGCCGGCAAAATTATTCAGGCAATGCCGAATGTACGCACGGTGTAATTCCCGTCTGACCGGGTTTGATACATCGTAAAACTGCTCGGCCATATAAATCCGTTTATCGCCTGAATAAGGTGGCGGTTCAGGAAATTCTGTATAATTGATGTTGTTGGCAGGTCGCCACGGAGAATCAGCCCAATGTGCTCCAGCCTCAATAATATTATGCTGAAAATAGTTCTGATGAATTAATATTTTTCCCTTTTCAGCAGCAATTTTTGCAAAATCTGACAAACGATTCCAGTACCATGAATTGTATTTTGTAAGGTCATATTTACTCAATCTATCCCAGGCTTCTCCCTGTCCGCTTCTTGCAAAAGGTTGTTCATAAAAGGGCGCCCACGACTCACTGTCAAAACGCCTTACGCGCTCATGATCGTCACGGCGGCGGTCATACCAAAGTCCATAATTATGATCCAGGGCAACTATGTTGTTTTCCTCCATAAAACCGACGACTTCCGTTAAGTTGTCAGTATAACCTTTCCCTACCCTTCCCGGAACATAACGGGTTATCGCAGGTTCGGCCTTTGCAGCTGAAAATGGCCGTGGATCGCCCCGCCACCAGGGTACTTCAATGCGATTGCCTGTTAAAATTTTTCCATTTCGGACCAACCACCCATTTTTTATTGAAACCGGAACAACATCAGATTTTTGACTTTCCTTTTCTATATTTATGTTAGAAATTGAAACCGCCCCGTTTTCATCAGTAGAGACAGGATTTCTTTTTGAAGCATTTTGAATATAATTTATTAACTGAACCGGTGGATTGACAGATTGTTCGGTAAATTCCTTTGCCTGTTCAATTGTAGGACTGCTAGTTGATTCGCCAGAAAAATACAGGTATTCATCTTCATAATCTCCAATTTTTTTACCAAGTCTTTCGGCTAACTGGGCAAAAAACAAACTGCGTGGATTTATCTGGCTGTTTGCTTCATACCAAATTCCGTTACCTGCAAATTGCGCCCACGCACCGTAAGCAAAATTCTGAGCTGTTGGTGGGCTGAAACATTCAATACGTCCGGCAGTGCATTGCCAAAACATGGAATTGGCGGCAGTCCAACCGGCTCCCTGGCCATCCTGTTCGCGGTTTTTAAAACTCAATGCCTGTCCGTCGACATTTACAATATCGAATAAAACTCCTGTTGCCCAACTGTCGGCTGCACCGCTAAAGTTATGTGGAAAAACCGATTCACACTGCACAAAAGCATTTGGACCGGCAGCACAAAAACCAGTTGAAAAATCGTGGTTTCCGTTTTCGGCGTAACAACGTAAAAACAAGGTTTGCTGTCCCATTGTAAAAAATGTATTTCGCCGTTGCCCGGCAATTTCAGAAACAGGATGCAGTGAAATACAATCTTCAATTGTTACCCGACTCGTTGTTTCATAAAGTGCAACTGCCGAACCAGCAAAATGGTGGAAGTTAACCTGTCGAACCCAGGCATTCCTGCAATTTTCCATTGTAACAGCAAACCAACAATGTGCTTCATCTTTAGGATTATCGGGATCAAAATCCGATTCAAGCGTTAAATTTTCAATGCCAATATTTGAAATTCTTCCCGGCCAGGAAAAAGTATAAATTTCACCTCCTCCAAATTTTGAATCAATGGCGGCAGTTATCGGGGTGTTAATTGTAATCAAATTTCCCTCAGTATTTTTTATTTCCCGTTCCCATACAATATCACGCTGTCCGGGTTTCCAGCCCAACCAGCCTGTTTCCCCGCCAAATTCTTCCATACCCAGTTCCTGTATCCATTCTTTTGTTGAAGGGCGGTGAATGAAGATATTTTCACCGGTTTTGAAACTTTTTCCGTTTTCCACTTCTAATTTTGTGGAACTTACAGGAATATAATCAGCAGTTATTTTACCTGATTTTTCTATCCTGAAATCTTTCTCTCCAAAGACCCTGATTAGTGTTTCCCTGCTGGTACCTGTAGCTTTTAATACAGTTTTTTCGCCGCTTCCCCGCAAAACAACGCCGGAAGCTGTAATTTGAAACCTTCCGGAAACACTGTAAACTCCTTGTTTTAAAAGAACTGCACCCCTGAATCCATTATCTTGAATTGGCAATCCAGCAACATAATCAATAGCATTCTGAATATTTTTTGTTGCATCATTATCAGTTTGTTCAACCACTATTTTTACAGGAACCTGCGGAATTGGGATTTCTGATAATTGATAACCACAATATGAATAATCGGGAATCTGATTTCCCAGACTATCCGGTGAATATTCAAGTTTTTGATTTATATACCGAACGGAAGGAAGAGCATATTTTTGGGAATATCCTACGCTGAAAATAAATAAAAACACAAGCGTGAGAATAATCGCTTTCCCTTTCGAAAATGTTGTGTTATTAATATTCAGGTTGATCATTATGCGCTATTTTTGCTGTTCTTTCAATCTTTTTTCCCAGGCTTCCCGCTCCTTTTCAAGATCGTAACCTCTGGCTGAAAGATAGTTGTTAATTCTCCCTTTGTATTTCCCAAACCAGCCATGTTTCTCTTTTGAAGAGCCACCGTCAATAGCATGTTCACGGGCTTCAGTCAGCCAAACCATAATCTGGTTTTTCTCCTCATTTGTCAAACCAGGTATCATATCGCACAAAGCACCATAAGTAACATTCAAAACATTGTAGGTCAATCCGTCTTTTACTTTGTCGATTTGATCTTCAGAAATCAGTTGTTTTAGTTGCGCAAGAAAAGCAAAATGATTATCGCGGATTTTTATTTCCTGTTCCAGTTTTCGCTTATCAATTTTTACATCGCGCAACGCTTTATTCCCGGCAAATTCTTCACGGATTTTATCAACATCAGCATTCCGGGCTTCTTCGGCATCGTTTAAAAACCGATAATGCTCTACAATAATATCACGGACTTTTACTTTTGTGGATTCATCAGCAAAATCCATTTCATCCACAATTTTATTAGCCCTATCGGTAATTACCCTTGTGTATTCAACATCCTGCGATTCAATTTTTTCCTGTGCAACAGAAAAAAAAGCAAGTAAAATTAAAAATACAGAACCTAAAAACTTCATTTAAATTTTAATTAAAAATCCAATTGATGAAAAATGTGCTGCTGCAAAGGTGTTATGAGTCGTAATACAAACAGCACCAAAAGTTATTTACAGCACTCCGTCATTTTTTGTTAATGTATCGAAGTTATTTTCAAGATTCGTCCAATCAACTTTTTTTGAGGGGTCAATTCCGTTGATGTATTTTTCAATGTTTGTATATCCATCGCCGTTGCAATCGAGGTTGGCATCAGCAGGATTATTGGGGTCAAGTCCCAATTTTTTGTATTTCATTTCCCATTGATCGGGCATCCCGTCCTTATCAGAATCTACATATGGAGTTCCTTTGTATTCAGGATATCCACCAACTTCCCTGATGTCGGTAATAATTCCGTTTTTGTATGAATCTTCGGGCAATCTACGGTATTTGAATTTCGGAACATCAGACAGATCCACGTTTTCAGCATATTCCGGTTTACCTGTTCTAACTGTGCGGCTAATCCTTTGATCCACAGCATCGCGCTGAGGAAATAAAGCACCGGCATTTTCCAGAACAAAATCAAAAGCTTTTTCAGCAGACATAATTGTAATATAAGGCATTGGATGTGGCTTGTCCCATTTGATGTATTTAGTGAATTCACCGGCATCTTCCATGTCTTCAATTTGCACACCTCCATCCCAGTTATTTTTCGTAACCTTTTCATTTCCTTCCACAACATTCCCGTTTACATACACCAAACCGTAAATTTTTCTGCCATTCATGGTAAACCGCGATTCGGGTTTCAGAATACGATGACCCACCGGACTGTCTTTTGGAGTTAACGGACCAGGCTTATAATAATTGTTTATCAGGTTGTAACGTGCAGTTTGATCCCCGCCATCAACCGAACGATGCACCCAGTTAAACATTACATTATTTACAAAATTGAAAACTCCGTTCCACCCGATTGATGGGTTTCTACCCGTATTGTTTGCCCATAAATTACGGATAAAAGCACAGTTCTCTCCCCCGATTGTGCTGCCGAATGCATGGTTCCAGGTATCCAAACCTTCCGAGAAAATGGAATTCTGAATGGTAATATTAACAGTTCCCAGTTTTTCCTCCGGTTTACGCGGATCGGTTAAATACATGTGACGGTAAATTGACATGTTTTCGTCGAGTCCCCAACTTGCCGAAATATGATCAAGCATGATGTTACCTATCGGATTTCCTCCAATGGCATCATCACGACGACCAACCCATGTTTCACCACGACGGAAACGCATATGACGAATAATTACATCATGAGTATTTATCCAAACTGTTTCGCCCGCTATGCATACACCGTTGCCCGGTGCTGTTTGTCCGGCAATGGTTAAATATGGCGCCCGTATAATAAGTGGTGATTTTAAATGAATAATCCCCGCAACATTAAATACTATTATTCTTGATCCACCGGTTTCGCATGCTTCACGAAATGAACCCGGGCCATCATCTTCAAGGCTTGTCACTGTTATTACCTTTCCTCCACGTCCGCCAAAGGTGTACATGCCTCCACCTTCTGCTCCCGGAAATGAAGGAATTTCAGCCTGAGGCAGGTCTGTTGGCCTTTTTGCCCACGGAACATAGGGTTTTCCCTCAGCAGCATCTTTTTCAATCATGGGTATTGCCTTTTCCCATGCCTTATCGGAATGTGCTTCAGCAGCTTTCATTAATTCATTGGCTTTACGCTGTACATCGTCCGGAATATCAGGGTATTGCGCATAGGTACTTACTGCTGTAAAACCTAATAATAAAGCACTTATAATAATTTTCATTCTTTTCATTTGTATTATTTCTAAATTGATTTTACACTTTCAAAATTTCTTTTCTATCATAAAATTGTTACAATCATGACTTTCAAAGGATGGGGTAAAATTCTATTTTCCTTCCCCTGATTTACCGTACATCACTTTAAAAGAGTAATTTGTTTTATCTTCACTCATCACCGAAAAAATATAAATTCCTGTTTGTAGTAAACTCAATTTGAAATTTGTTATATTTTTTTTGTGTGCAATTTCCTGACCCAGCACTGTATAAATCCGGCAATCGACAGTTTTTTCAAACCAAACCGTTTCATTCTCAATTCTCGGGATATACTTTTTTTTAAATGTTAACTCATTATTGGCTGAAATAGTTATTGGTGTGTCGATTGCTTCACGCATTTCGGCTTCGGTAAAATCTTCACTTTTGCCATTTATTTCACTGAGGTTTCCCATAGCACCAACCGATTTAACAGTGTACTCCGGATCAAAATCATAATTCAGCGAATCAGAAAACTGATTCTTCGTATTAAATCCAATGACAGAACCGTTGGCATAAATTACATACCCAATTGCGCCTTCAACCGCTCCCCATGATAAGTTATTTTCATTAACAGTTAATGATGTTGGAGCTTCAGGTGCAATAACTTCAGGGATTGGATCAAATTTTATACTTGTTACTGATGAATAAATTTTAGAAAGCAACATGTATTTATTTATATCAGCAGTTGAAAATTGCCGGCTCCAGCTTACCCTGCCGGAAACATCAGCTTCTGCAGTTCCCTCTGAGTTCATACTTTTATATTCACCAAAACTTGCACTTGTTTCATTTCCATTCCAGGCCTGCCATCCATTTTGGTTAATGTGGCTGCCTAGTCTGCAATTCAGAAATACTGATCCACATTCAGGACCCCAGGGGCGTCCGAGATAAACACTACCTTCATTTACATCATCGGTTGCCAGAATGTCGCAATCCTTAAAAAAGAAACCATAACGAAGGATTTCTCCTGATGAAAGTGTTGCGCTGTATGTAATATCTTCAGGTGCCGTAATGTAACCGCTCCTGTTACTGATAATATCACATTGGTAGAAATAACAGGTTCCACCGGAGTATATGAAATCAACACCACCTTCTATGGTTGACCGAAAGTAAAAGTACCGACGTCCTTTTTTGGTGCGGTGCGTATCCTGATTGCCCAGTATTTTGCAATTCTTTAAAACCTGTCTGTCACCTGCCTGATAAAGAGCTTCGGCTTGCGCTGCTGTTGACGGATTTTTCACCGTTATATTTTCCATATAAAAATCAGGTGAAGTTACTGTCATGGTTGGTGCAGTCATTCCATCGGCTGTAATTGTTTCTGTTTTTCCAGGATAAGGAATCTGTTTTCCATGATAATCATCCCAGATTATTACAACACTATCGACATTTTCGCCAATTATGCTGATTATTTTATTTGAAGTTTGCCAGCGATCTCCGATGAAAACCTTTTCTTCATAATTACCTTTTTTGATAAAAATGCTGTATCGGTTTCCATCGTCAGGAACTGCACTGATAGCTTCATTGATGCTTGTAAAGTCGCCACTTCCATCTTTGGCAACAACAAAGTCGTGCACCTTTTTTACAGAAACATTTAAATTGAGATCAACTTGTTCACCAGCAAGTCTGTTCAGATAAAAATCCATGGCTTTACCACTTATTGTCGTCAAATTGCTGTCTTCAGACCTTTTTGCATCTTTTCCGTAGGTATCTTTCACGGCCAAACCCCCACTAACACCACCAGCATATTTCAAATATCCCTCAGCTTTGGAAAAATCCAGTGTCCGGGCATTCAATGCAATACCGAAAACCAGTAAAATCAGTGTATGTGAAATGTATTGATAATATTTCATCCGGTTATCTTTTTACAAATTTCCGGTAATAACTCTCTTGTTTTGAAACTATTGCCTTGATGAAGTAAATTCCGGATTTCAGATTATTTGTGTTAATGGCAAAAATCCCGCCATCCGAGGAAACAGATTTAACTTCTTTTCCATAAACATCAAAAACATGAACCATGGTGATGATATTTGGACACTGTATCTGCAGTAAGTCAGTAACAGGATTTGGGAAAATTTTGAAATTATCATTCAATTCAATTTTTGAGGAAGAAGTAATGATGTCCATTGAGTTCAGATAATTTTCAAGGTTACTGTAACCATTTTCAGTTATAAGCCTTCCATCGGCGATATCTTCCGGATTCAGATTGTGCTCCATTTCCCATTCATCCGGAATTCCGTCATGGTCTGAATCAACAGGAGCTTCAGACGAAGATTCGTACACATCCCATGCAGTAAGTGAATCCTGTTTTTCGGTTGGAACAAGATTGGCTTGCGTGTCAATAATTCCTGACGAAACACCTTTGTCGGGTGTAATTTGCCCATCAGAAGTTGTGTGTATGTATCTCACAATATCAACATCACCACGGGCTTCTGCAACAACCCGGGCGTCAATCGTATCGCGTTTCGGTAAAATTGCGCCTGCAAATTTCAATACCGATTCCAACGCATTCTGTGCAGATTCGGTATAGGAATCATAATCTTCCAAAGCACCATCCGATTTTACAAAAACATCATCAGAACGAATATTATCAATGCCTCCAACATTTGAGCCATCAACACCCAACCAATTGTTGTTTGTTTTTTCCTCGCTTCCTTCCATCACATTTCCGCTGAAATACCATTTTCCGTAACCATCTGCCTGAACACCGCTTCTGTTGTAGGAAGGCCTTGCAAAATAATGTTCAGAAGCCGTAGCCGGACCGGGTATAAAATAGTTGTTTACCACATTCGTGTGGCAAAATCCCTGTCCGTTTGTTGCTTCCCATTCGCCACCATAAAATGCGCCCGAACTGCCCCAGTTGTAATTCACATTGTTTCGATAGTCAACAAGGGCTTCAATGTCGTTTTTATTTGAACCGTTAATTCTAGGCATCCTTGAATTATGATGTGCCAGTAAATTATGGTGATAACTTGCATATTCGCCGCCCCATTGTGTTGCATAACCCCGTGGTCCCTTTTTGTGTATTGAATTGTACAAAGATTCACTGATGATGCACCATTGGACAGTTGTATTTTCGTTGCTCGAAAAATGGGTAGTTTCCTCAATTGCCCAACTGAATGAGCAATGGTCAATGATAAAGTTTCCTCCGTTTTCAATTCTGAAGGCTGAGGTTTCGATTCCCAGTTCATCACCAGGTCGCGATCGGAGGTACCTGACAATTACATTTTTTGCAGCCGATAAATTAACTGTTGCTCCCCGGATGCAAATACCATCTCCTGGGGCTGTTTGCCCGGCAATTGTTAAATTGTTGCGGTTAACCCGCAATTCACCCTTAAGATTTATTACACCACCAACTCTAAAAACAACAGTGAGTGGAAATTTCACTGTAATATTTCCCAGAATAGGGTCAACAACTACTCCTGTGCCTTGCGAAAACGCCCAACGTAAACTTCCTTCGGGAGGATTGTCCACATCGTCTTCAAGGTTTGTAACTTCAACAACCCGTCCTGTTTGTCCATCGCCCCGGCCCCCGGTTGCAAAACGGCCATAACCTTCAGCTCCCGGAAATGCCGGTTGTTGCGCATTTGTAATTATTCCCAAAATGGAAAAAATAATTATGGAGATATATCTGTTTAACTGCATAGTTATCAATTCTTATTAAAATATTTTATTCAGCCAAAGGATCAAACGAGCCATTTATCCAGCCAAGTGTTTGTTCAACCGCAGGGCTTTTTTCAAGTATCGAAGAGGGGACTGCAAAGAAATCGTACAATGGTGGATAATTGATTGCAATGTTTTGGCCGTTGTAAAAATCCAGGGTTTTAAAAGTTGTCCGGTAATACTGGCTAAAACTTTCCACGTCGTTCAAGTCAAGATAACCCTGAACAAGCGCTGTATCTATTCTAAGCTTTCCATTATAGGGGGAATTTTCATCCTTTATTTCACTGCCCCAGCCATTTAATGCTGTATAGGTAAAACCATGTCGTTGGGTTCCGTTCAGTTTTTTAACAAACTGACCCAAATCTTCGCGGTACATCAATCTTCTGCGGAGGTCCCAGTACCGTTTGTTTTCGAATGCGAATTCAACCTGTCGTTCAATCATAATAATTTCGCGTAAATGATCTTTTGAAACATCATTCGCAATGCCATATTCGCCGCCTCCTGATTCAATTCCTGCGCGTGCCCTTATGGCCCGTACTTTTTCAAGTGCCTCGTTTGTTTTTCCAAGTTCGTTGGCACATTCGGCAAAATTCAACAACACTTCGGCATAGCGCAATTCAATCCAGGCAGTGCCGGTCTGCGAAATATCCTCGCGTGCAATGGTTGGATCGGTAGCTTTTTTATTGTAAAATCCTGTTGAAGGAACTCTGTTGTTTTCCTTTGTATTTCTAAATGTCCATACATTTTTTTCTGTTCTTCCTGTCATGTTCCATTCCGAACCGTTGTAGGCAACTGTGGCATAAAACCTGGGGTCGCGGTTTTGCCAGAAATAAGTAGAGTCGTAACCTGAATCCTGTTCTTCTATTAATTTTCCGTTGGCCATGGGAAAAGCTTTAACCAGTTCCCAGGTTGGACTAAAGCCACCGTTGCCGCCACCTGAAGGTGGCCGTACACTATTTTCCCAATCGTTAGTATAGTCGGCTCCGGCACTTAAGCTATATCGTTTGTAGATTACTGCTTCAACATTATTTCTTACATCAGTAGTAAAAATTTTGCTAAAATCGGGGTATAAATCGCGTGGAGTATTCATTTGCGACAAAAGGTCAATGGCCTGTGCATTTGCATCATATGCTCTTTGCCAGCGCGCCTGATCGTTTCCCGGATTAAAAATCGGGCTTGCCCAGGTCAACAAAACCCTTCCTTTGAAAGCTGCGGCAGCGCCACTGTTAATACGTCCTTCATCTTCAGCGTAAACCCAATCCAACGGTAATTTTGAAATGGCTTCATCCAAATCGGCAACTATTGCATTTATAGCTTCCGAAGTTTTACTTCGCGGCACGTTCAAATCTTCAGTATAAGGATCCTGAACGTTTTTCACAATTGGAATACCACCATAGAGCTGCACCATTTCCCAGTAACGCCAGGCCCTGAAAAACAGCGCCTGTCCCAGAAGTTCATTTTTTGAAGTTTCTTGCATAGTTGAATTTTCCAGCCCCTCGATTGCAATGTTAATCCGCCGTATCAATTCGTATTTTTGTTTATGCAAAACTGTAACTGCGTTAATATCAGCTGGTGTTTTGAATCCGTAAATTAAATCGGTATATATTTGGTCGGCTGACCATGTTTCGTCACTTAACTGGCTGTTTTCGCCAAACCCGGATTCTGCATCGGGCATATTGTTGACATAAAGGTTGTTGATATAAAGAGTTGCCTGTGCTTCATCGTTCCAAATCTCGTCATCCAAAACGTTTAAGTCATGTTTGTCCAATACGCTTTGACACGAAGTAAAAAATGTTGCAACTGTTACAACTATTATAAAAAGATATGACTTCATCTGCTTATATTTTAATTCCTTTCGTTTCATATTTCTTTATTTTTCAGGTTAGATTTTCAGGTTTAACCCAAAATTGAATGTTTTCAGCAATGGATAGGTGTTATACCTTGAAATAGCATCTTCTTTATAATCGAATGTTGTGATTGGAGACCATAAATTAGTGCCAACAAAAAAGATTCTCAGTTCAGGAATTCCCCATTTTTTTCTAAGATTATCGGGAATATTATATGAAATATTCAGATTTTTTAGTCTCAACTGATAAACATCCTTCATCCAGAAAGTTGAAACCCACTCATTGGAAGAAGCATAAAATGGGTTTGGATACTGTGCATTCGGATTTTCGGGAGTCCAAAAATCGCTCCAGAATGCAGGAGAATTTTCCTTTTTGGTTGGAACAGATCGAGCCAGTTTATCGACTACCTGATTAGTAACGCCATACGCCATACTCCACAACATACTTATTTTTAAATCTTTCCAACCACCACTAAGCGATACATTTGTAGGCAATAAATTTTTCCAGGAAAAGCTGTCGCCCACACGTTCAACATATTTTTTGTCATATTCGTTGATTACACCATCCGGTTCAAATACTGTTCTTGGTTCGCCTGCACCTGTGTTTCCCTGCCGACCGATGTCTTCAAAAATAAATGCACCCAAACCAACAGGTCTTCCTTCAATTTGATAATTATGCCCCCACAATTGCATCCATTCGGCATTAAGGGCATCCAATTGTTCCTGGGTTCTGATAATCCCATCTGAAATAAATCCTTCTTCGCGACCGGCAGCAGAAGTACTTTGACCAATCGGATAACGATAATCTGAGGGTATGAGCTCTGTAGGTCTTGCCAAAATTCGGTTGGTCGAATAGGAAAAAATCCCATTCACATCCCAGTAAATATCATCTCCAAACTGGCCACGGTAACCAACCGTCATGTCGTAACCCCAGGCTTTCAGCCGGCCAAGGTTTTCAGCTGGCATTTGTCCTAAACCGGCAGTTTCCGGAAATTCAACAGTTCGCTGGTCCAAAATATCATATTGGTAGGTATAATATAAATCAGTTGTAACACTGAGTCTGTTTTCCAGAAATTTCATATCGAAACCGAGGTTTTGCATAAATGATTTTTCCCAACCCACGCCTGAACTTACCACATCAGTTTTTCCTCCAACACCCAAACCACCAACTGGATTATCGCCTCCAAAAAGGTAGCGGCTGGTTGAAAGTGCATATTTCAGAGTATATTCATAAGGTGCCACAGAGCTGTATCCCATAAGGCCTGAAGAATACCGTATTTTGAAAAAACTCAGGAAATTCAGTTTTTCCTTGAAAAAATCTTCTTCGGAAGCTATCCACCCCACAGAAACTGAAGGAAACAAACCCTCACGTTCACCCGGGGCAAACAATGTTGTTGTTTCATAACGCAAAGTTGATTCGAGCAGGTATTTGCCGTCATAAGTATAATTCAAACGAAAAACAGCACCCAAATCGCCATTTTCACGCATATCTCCACCTGTTGATTTGGTTTGAAAAGCATTTTGAATCTCCAATCCATAAGTTTCAATGTTTTCAGCCCGGGCAAAAAATCCGTAACCGTTCCCTTCGGACTGCTCATATGTTAAAAATGAAGAAATATCGTGTTTCCCAAACTTTCGGCTGTAATTCAAGTTCAGGTTTAACTGATAATTCTGACTATAACCGTATGATTCATTGATTCGATTGTTGTTTTGAATGGTAACAGGTTTATTGATTTCGTTTCCCAGAATGTATTTATATTCTATTCCCAGCGGTTTAAATTCATACAGCGTATATGGAATTAAATAATCTTTTGCATAACTGTGGCTTTCACGACGGCTATAAGTAGCCGAAGCAACAAGTCCCTTTACTTTAGGGATTTTGTATGAAAGCCGGAAGTTGATTGTGTTTCCCTTGTCAATACTTTGCCTGTAACTTTGGGTTTCAAAAAGATAGAGCGGATTGAAGGTCAAATTATTGGATACAGGTAAGCCGTCAATATAAGCAGGAGTCCATTTTGGCGCCTGCAAAAGTTGCTGGAATAAATCTTCCATCGTATTTGATCCAACACCGGAAATATAGGGTCGAGTATAATCGCGGTTGTCCAATGCAATGGTTGCTGAAATTGATAAATCCCTTGTAATTTCGGCATCAAGGCCCAAACGGACAGTGTATTTTCCAACCCCAAGATCAGGGAAATTACCTTCAGTATAATTATATGTTCCTCCGGCAAAATATTTTACTTTTTCGCTACCTCCCGAGAAATTTAATGTATGCCGTGTAACCATTGATTTTTGCCAGGCTTCATCCAGCCAATTAAAATTTTGATTTTTCATGGCCTCCAGTTCGGTTGCCGAAATCAGCGCAGTTGTATCGTCAGGATATCTTGCATTTATGGCGCGGGCATGATCATAGGCGCTCATCATATCTGTCTGCATGGTGGCATCCATAATTCCATAACTACCTGAGTAGTTTACACGCAATTTGCCTTCTTTGCCACGTTTGGTTTTTACAAGTACCACGCCATTTGCGCCCTTGCTACCATAAACCGCAGCCGAAGCATCTTTTAAAACCGAATAACTTTCAATTTCTGAAGGATCGAGAATATCAAATTCTTCCTGTGAAACTTCAAACCCATCAACAATATAAAGTGGTGACGGATCTTTTGCGCCGGCACCTGAATTGCCAAAAGTTGTTTCAGCCCTTATCCGAACCCTTGTGGTTGCTCCCGGATTACCTGTCGGCTGGGCGGGAGAAACAGAAACTCCGGCCATTCGTCCTTCCAACAGGTTTGTCATGCTCACTGACGGAATATCTTCAATTTCGTCAGCCGATATGCTTGAGATTGAACCCAAAAGATTGGCACGTTTTACTTCGCCGTAACCAACAACAACTACTTCATCGAGGTCAGTGGTGCCAGGCTGCAGGGTAATGTCAATTTGCGACCGCCCGTTAACAGGGATCAACTGCAAATCATAACTAATGAATGAAACTTGCAATGTGTCTTTGGCATCTGCAGACAGGGTGTACATCCCATCAATGTTTGTCACTGTACCTGTCAACGTGTTTTTGATGATAATATTCACTCCCACCATTGGTTCGCCCTTTTCGTCGGTAACTTTTCCGGAAACCGACAATTGCTGGGCAGAAACAGGGGAAACGAACAAAGTGAATACAATCAGAATAACAGTTATTGATTTGCCCAATACTGGCTTTAATTTTTTATCCTTTATTTTGATAAATATTTCTTTCATTATTTATAAGGTTTGAGTGAAATACCAGTCAACAATTATCTGATAAACACTTTTGAGGTTTTACTTTTACTTCCGGCATTTGCTTTAACCACATAAATTCCATTGGGCATTTCATCCATTGAAATGAGATTTGTGTTTTTTACTGATTTTACCAAAACTCCGTCAATCCTGTAAACCATAACATCAGCAACTTCAGAAATCTTAATTTTTTTATTGTAGCTAAATACTTTCAACCCGCTGTCAACAACGTCGGTTACAGCTGTTGGCGTATAGTTGCCATATACCTTTAAATCGTGAATGCGCGGAGTTTGTCCTCCGGCTTCAGCAAATCGCAACATAATGGGTTCATTTGACCAAATTCCATCTTCCCAGGTCATTCCGTATGCCGATGGATCGCACCTGTATCCATTTGGAGTTTTTTCGCGGGTAGTTACGTCTTTAGTGAAACTTGAACCAAATGCAGATCCGGGTTGATAACGCAAGGTATCCCAGGATTCGCCATCATTAACACTAAACTCGCACATAACACCGCGTTTATTACCTCCGGTGCTTGAATGAGTCCATTGAATAACTTCAACAAAATCGAGCGCTCTTAAATCAACAATAAACCAGCCATGACCGGTTGGAGGACTTGATGGATAAGATCTGCTGATTTCAACAAAACCATCGGAAACATTCGCAGTGTTTTCAACATTATCCCGAAATGCATAGGCTGTTTTCCAATCTGGTGCAAAGGCACATTGATTGAAATAATAATTTATTTTTCCCGATGGATGTCCAATGATTGGTACTTCAACCGTATCACTTTTATAACCATAAATCACAGTAGTTCCATCTTCTGCAAACTTATTGTCGCTATTACCTGAATCGGGATTCGGGTCAGTATGAAAGAATTCAAAACTCTGGAAATTTTCGTTTAACAGAATTGGTTCTGAAGGCGAAAGTTCACCCCATGTTACACCTGTACTCGTATTTAACTGGGCAAATAAACTATAATTCGAAAGAATCATAGTAACAACTAATAGTATATTTATCTTTTTCATTGTGTAAGTTTTTAATTATTACTGAAGAATTATTTTTTTTATATTCATTTGTTTTTTATTGCTGGCTTTCACAAGGTAAATGCCGGCAGGAGCATCATCCAGGGAAATCAACCGTGTATTTTCATCCATCTTAATTACATTTCCTGTAATATTATATACCACAACTTTTACTGGTTCTGAAAACCTGACCTTCCTGTTAAAGCAGTTAATTTTAAAATTTGAATCATTAACTTCATGAACAGCTGTTGCCGGAGTGTAAGTTCCGTACACTTTTAAATCGTGAATCCGGGGAGTTTGACCACCCGCTTCGCCAAAACGGAGCATTACATTTGAAGCATAAATACCATCTTCCCAGGTCATTCCATAGGCAGATGGATCACAACGGTAACCGTTGGCGGTTTTAGTGCCTGAGGTAGGATCTTTTGTAAAACTCAATCCCCAGGAATTTCCAGGTTGGTATCTTAGCGTGTCCCAGGTGATGCCGTCGTCAAGAGAAAATTTACACATCACACCGCGTTTGTTACCTCCGGTGCTTGAATGCGTCCATTGAATAACTTCAACAAATTCTATTTCCCGCAAATCCACTTCCATGTAACCGTGAACCGTTGGAATTTGTGAGTAAATACTGTCTTTCCGGCTAATTTCAACAAAACCATTGCTAACGTTGGTAGTGTTATCAACATTATCGCGAAAAGCCCATGAAGCTTTCCAATCGGGAGCAAACGCACATTGAAAAAAGGTATATTTAATTTTTCCAATATCAGATCCAATTATTGAAGCTTCGGCTGTCATGTTTTTATAACCGTAAATAACTGTAGAACCATCATTATCATAAACATGGTCGCTATTCCCCTGGTCGGTATTTTCATCGCTGTGAAAAAATTCAAATCCCTGGAAATTTTCATTTAACAGAATTGGCTCAGCAGGTGATAGATTACCCCAGGGAACACCAGTTCCGGTATCCAACTGGGCAGTTAAATCCAAATTCACCAGAAGGAGAATTACTGAGAATAAAGTAAAAATTTTTGCTTTCATATATCGAAATATTAGTTTATTAATTGTTTCCATAAAAACTCTTTGTACATCAGGGTTTCATCTTGTTTTCACGCTTTAATTTCAGCCATCCGTAATAGGTGAGTGATTCATCAACCGGTTTTTCATTAAAGAAATAACTGGCTAAAAGTGCAACTATCATAAGTACCAAATGGCTGTAAACACCTATCATATATTCGTGTTGATTAAAGTTTAGGTTTCCCAAATCAAGTAAAAAGGTCTTATTATTATTAATTTCAATAGGATTTGAGGTAAGAAGGGCATAAAGCGTAAACAGAATACTGGCTAAAATTCCAAGTAACATTCCTTTTTTGTTGGCTTTTCTGCTAAAAATTCCAAGCAGAAACATACCGGCAATTCCTCCCGAAAAAATTGCATAAAGTGTAAAAATAATCCCAAGTACCCCTTCTCCTCCTGCACGAATGTAAAATAGCGCCACCGCAATTGCGCCAAATCCGGCCAGTACAATAAATAGTTTGCTTAAAAACATTTGTTTTTTTTCAGGTGTATCCGGTTTCCATCTTAAATAATAATCTTCGAGACAAATTGCTGAAAGACAGTTTAAATCAGAATCAAGACTCGAAAAAGCAGCGGCAATTAAAGCCGAAAGAATTAAGCCTACTACACCAACAGGTAATTTCGACATGATAAAAATCGGGAACACTTCGTCGGGTCTGACATTTACCGGAAGAGGGCTTCCCGTAATTTTATAATAGGAAAAAAGTGCAGTTCCGATAAACATAAAAAGTGCCCAAACCGGTACGCTCAGCAAAACACCAAACAATGATGCTTTTACAGCGTCCTTGTCGGTTTTTGCGGTTAAGTAGCGCTGAACGATTGTTTGGTCGGTTCCGTATTTCTGAATGGCGTAAAAAATTCCATTTAACGCCATAACCCAGAAAGTTAGATGGACAAATTCAAAATCAAAGGGGCCAAAACCAATTCGCCCGTTTTCCATGGCAACATGCCAAATTGCGCCAGGTCCGCCATCCACAGAAAACATGATGATAAGCAAGGATGCAATTCCTCCTCCGATAAGCAGAAAACCCTGAATTACGTCAAGCCAGATAACAGCTTCAATACCGCCAATCATTGTTATCAGCACAACAATTACCCCAATAATTAATACAATGTAGACTGTGTTCATCCCAATCATGTTTGACAATGCCAGTGCAACGAGATAAAATACTGTTCCCATTTTTGCAAAATGGTTTAGTACAAAACCAAGCGATGCATATAAACGCGCAACAAAACCAAATCTTTTTTCAAAATATTCGTAGGCGCTCAAGCGAATTACTCTCCTGAAAAGGGGAACTATAATTCCTACAATAAATACCAAAACCAGGGGAACCATTAGTCCCTGAACAAGACGAATCCAGTTTGAAGAATAACCTTCGCCCGGATATGCAAGAAAGGTTACGCTGCTGATTAATGTAGCAAGAATTGACATACCGATTGCCCAGGATGGTATTTTTCCGCTTGCTTTAAAATAGTTGCCAGTAGTGTTTTGCCTCCTTGAAAAACGTAAGCCAACAATTATGGTAACAACAAAAGTTGCTGCTATAATTGCATAATCTATAAAATGTATTGAAACCGACTTTTCCATTATTCAACTTCTATTTCAAATTCAGCATTATCGAAACTTATATTTTTAGGCCACGAATAACTTCCGGGTTTTGTTGTAATACACAAGTTGGGAAATTCATCAACTTTCATTTGAATGATACCTAAATCAAGTTCACGAAAGGGAACCAATTTTGTTATTTTTAAGGAACGTAAAATTGCAGAAGTTGTAGCACCACCTTCAATAAACAAATCACTAAGTTCAACCTCCGTCACTACTCTTTTAACCAATTTGGCAATAATTTTCTTTATCCTTGCCGGCAATCCTACTTCGGTGCTGTAACTATAGTCAACTGAAATGATTGTCTTTTGATTATTACGTAAACCCTCAACAACCTGACCAATCCAATTTTCAAAAATATTTAAGTCATAATCTTTATTCCTGTATATTTCTTCGGGCATATATTTTTTAACAATCCCATCACCACTTAATCTTTGAACAATTCCAGTGCTTTTGGGAAAAGCGCTTCCAAAAATAAAAAGTGTCCGTTTGCCGGATTGTACAACATTATATTTTGGATATGGTATTTTTGAGAAAGTTGAACTCAGGACAACATCAAAAAAACCGGCTCCTCCGGCGGGTATGGTTGACCCGTCAATTTTGGATACCCATTTTTGCATATCCACCAAATTTTCCAAATCGCCAATAATTAAACCGTCATTTGGGAGGACATCTTCAACATTTTTGCTTACTACTTTGCATTTTCCGGTATTTAATATTTCAACAACAGATGATGAATTTATTGGAAAATCAGGTCCGTTGGCAAAATGCGTTTCAGAAAGAGGTATCGAATTAATTGTATAAATTCCTTTTTTCACAAGCCTCCCAAAAATGGGGTTACCGGCAACAATTATTGCACGTTCTTTTCCCGAAACCGACATTTGCGCAATCAATTCACAGGCTATATTTCCACGAAGAACAGAATCGAGCTTTTTATAAATAAACTGCGGGTTCAGTTTCAATAGCTTTCTTGTAATTTTTTTTATTTTGGATGAAGCTTCTTCAGCAGATAATGAACGTGTATCAGTGGCAATTATCAGCAAATCGGCATCAGCAACTTCTTTAACCCTTGTTTCAATAATAACCCTTAATCCATATTTTAGCGCTATACCTCCTATTTCGGCGGCGCCTGTAAAATCATCTGCAATAACTGCAATCATAATGTTTTAAATCTTCTAATTAGTTATTGTATAACTTAACCGCATAATCAATGGCATAAATCAAAGCTTCAGCACTTGCGATTCCTTTACCCGCAATTTCAAATGCAGTTCCGTGATCGACAGAAGTTCTGATTATTGGTAAACCCAGTGTAATATTTACTCCTTTTACACTTTTCATTTTTCCGCTTTTTTCGTCCCACACAAAACCGGACAATTTGAAGGGTATATGACCCTGATCGTGGTACATGGCAACACAGCCATCATAGCGGCCACCAACAGCAAGGGCATACAAAGTATCCGGGGGAATTGGTCCTTCAACATTAAATCCCATTTCTTTTGCCTCTTTAACAGCCGGAATTATTTCATTTATTTCCTCATCTCCAAACAATCCTTCGTCACCGGCATGTGGATTTAAACCGGCAACTCCGATTTTTGGAGATGATATTCCCAATTTTTCCAATCCTTCATTTAATATACCGATAACCTCCACTATGCGTTTTTTCTGAACCAAATCGCAGGCTTTTCTAAGCGAAACATGTGTACTCACATGGATTACCTTTAATTTATCGTCGGCAAGTAACATGGCATATTTTGGGGTATTTGTATAATGCGCATATATTTCCGTATGTCCCGAAAAATGATGCCCTGCAATACTTATTGCTTTTTTGTGAATCGGGCAGGTTACGGTTCCATCAACATCTCCGCAATTCGCCAGTTCAATCGCTTTAACCACTGATCTGAAAGCAATGTCACCCGCAGTTGCCGAAATTTGTCCGTATTGGATTTCATCGGCATTTGAAACGTTCAAATCAAAAACATCGATTTTCCCAAAACTGAATTGAGCCTCTTTAACACTGGCAATTACGTTTATGGAAAGTTCAGATTTTAATTCATTCATTGCGCGTGTCATTATTTTTGCATTTCCTACAAGTAAAGGTTTACAAATGTTGTAAACAGCTGAATCTGAAAAAGCTTTTACTGCAATCTCCGGACCGATTCCTGCCGGATCGCCCATTGTAACAGCTAATATTGGTTTTAATTTTTTCATTTACATTACCTTCATTTCTTTAAATGCAATCCGAATTAGCCTGCGATATTCAAGTTCCTCTTTTTGATTCATGCGCAACATGGGTGGTAAAACCTGTGTGCCGCATAATTCTTTTACCGACATCATAACTTTCAATGCCGCAATGGATTGACTAACATTTCTTCCCTTTTGGCAATATGCTGAAATTGAATTTGTAAGTTCCTGAATATTGTGTGCAACGCCTGAATTCCCATTCTCCATTTCCAACACAAGCTGATTGAAAAGATGAGGGACTAAATTCCCCATACTTGGGACAATTCCGTTGGCGCCATTTTCTATTCCAAAAGCCGACTTTGCCGCCCAGCCAACCAGGAAAATAAAATCGTCTCTGTCTTTCCACCGTTTTAATGATTTTATTAATCTTTCTTCATTTTGCTCAGAATCCTTGATACCGGCAATATTTGGGTGAAAACTTAAAGTTTCTGCAACTTCGATCGGGATGGAATGATGTGTTGTTACAGGAATATTATACAAAAAAAGTGGAACAGGTACATTATCAGCAATCTGTTCAAACCATTTCAACATTTGAGTTCCATCAGAAGGATAATAATTCGGAACAGTTGCGACCAAAGCATCTACACCTAAGCCGGCAAATTTTTTACCTTCTTCGATAGCTGTAAATATTGAATTACTTCCAATTCCTGCAAGAAGTGGCTGTTTTCCTTTTATTGCTTCAAAAGAAGCCTTTAGTAAATCAATTTTTTGATATGGCGAAAGTGATGGAGCTTCACCGGTGGTACCAAGTACAAAGGGTTTTACCTCGTTTTGCAAGAAAGACGCTATGATTTTGTCAACAGCATTTTTGTCAATGGAATAATCATCGTTAAACGGACTCACCATTGGAACAATAACACCTTTATATTTATTTTTTACACTCATTTATAAAGCTTTCGAATAAATTTCAATTGCATCTTCCAACATTACTTCACGCACATTATTTTTTAGCAGACGCTGGATTTTTACAGCCGAATGTGCCTTTTTATGAAATAATTGTAATCGTTTTCATACATTAAAATTCTTATTTATAAAGCCTTTTCAAATATATAAAATATTTCTAAATGTAAACGTTTTTATATAGAAATTGTAATCAGCCAAACTATCTGACACATTCATTCAACAAGAAAAATACGGGTTGTTTATATATCTCAATTGAAAATTAACTGTGACAGAAGAAAAATTAAAAAAAGGTGAGATGGTTACCCATTCCACCTTTTTTTTCAACTAAAATTTACCCTTGCTATTTTGCTATATTTAATTTCCCTTTATACAGATTTTTACCAACTTTAAGTACATAAACATACATACCTTCAGTCAAACGCTGTGTGTTAACAGTAATTTCGTTATTTCCCGCATTGTATTGTTCATTTGCTGAAATTTCGATTTTTTGTCCTACCAAATTATATAACGCCAAACTAACTTTTGCAGCTTCATTTGCTGTAAAGCTGATTTTCACATAATCTCTGGCCGGATTTGGATAAACATTAACTTCAGCCTGTTCAATATTAACCTGATTGATTGCTGTAGTAAGCGGCTCAGCTTTAATGTAATAGATATTTACACCGCTGCTTGGAGAGAATAAATATATTGTTGTAGCCTCTCCTGTATATTCGTAAACCCCTTGCGTCAATGAAGCTCCAAGAGCAGGAAATTCTCCAATAAGGACATCTTTACTACCCGCAGCTATGTTTAAAACGCGATCAGCACTTCCTGAAGAAGACATTGCATCAACAGTAATTTTTGTATTTCCCATTACATCAAACGCAAGTACCCGGTTAAGAGGCTGACCATTTTCGTCGAAAGCACCACTACCACCAAGCTTCAGTCGGTGTGTAAAAGTCATATCTTCCAATGTTTTACCGTTTTCATCAACAACAACTTCTTTTCCTGATGCGGCGTAAATTGTTAGTCCATTTACAACAGTTGTTTCAGCTATAGTGCCCAAAGTATTAAAGTCATCAGAACTGATATTCCATTCCATAGTTGATGTTGTATCAACACCTTTGATGAAAATGTCATAAAAAATACGCGTCCCGTTATCCATTTCCAACCTTGAACTGTATGTAACAGAATCTGGCATGGCATTAAAATAGAACATCATGTCGTCATCGGTTAAACTATCAGGAGCCGCGATTTCCAAACTTTGACTTGACCACTCCATAGTGCCGGCATTAAATTCCGCGGGAGTTAAGGTATATTCAACATCCACCGTATAATTTCCGTTGCCGTCATTTGCCTTAACCGCGCCAGTTTCAAGGAAAGTAAGTGGTTTTTTCATTTTATTTCCTCCACCATTCAAATACAAATTGTCCACTATTTTCATACTACCCAACCTGCCTTCGGTTTTAATCGGAATACTCATCATAGTTTCTTCACCAACAGGACCTTCCAGTGGATTATCTTCATTACTGCCTACCTGATTGCTTGCTACGTCAGGTTCTATCCAAACCGGTGGGTAAAGTGTTGCAGCTATGTTATCGATCACAATCATAGGATCTCTCACATCATCAGCAATTTCGGTACCTGTCCCTGTTGTTTTTAAATAAACGTAAATGTTCTCATTGGCAAAATCTGAAACCATAAGTCCGGTAGCCTCAGCTAACGATACAGTTTTTGTTCCTGTACCTGTGGTATATATGTCATCTACCGTAGCTGCAGGATCCCCTGAATCACTGCCTAAATAAACTACCAGATCATAAGAAGCTGTAGCACCATTTAAACCCATTCCTTCATCATAAGTAATGATATCAAATGTCACATCTTGTTTTATATTATACCCAACGAATTTAAGGTAGAATGCAACTTCAACTTTTTTATATTTCCCGGGAGTTGTACCAAATGCCGAGCCTCCTCCGGGCACATCAAACAATGCAGCTGAAGGTTTTAAAGTTGATACCGAGGTGGTTGTATCATTCACATAATGAGCATTTAAAATTGAATCTAAAGACGCCAGGCTGCTGATGTGAAGTATATTTGCACCACTGGTGTATTTAGGCATTGACATTCTTGAACCACTGTTTGCAACAGCAGAATCTGCGTCATTGGCTGCATTTCTTGTATAAACATTAGCCTGATAACCATTCCTGTTTCTAAAGGATTTCAAACCGATATCATATTTTCCTGTGCTATCAATGTAGTTGGCATAGGAAAGTGCCTGATTGGTATCAAAATCGTAAATCCAGTCAATTGCTCCTGTAATTGTATCAGTCGTTGCGACCGAACCATTTTGTGCGTTTGTCTCAATTCTTAATTGAGCACTCGAATAGCCTGCTATTACAAGAAAACAAGCCATCATAAAAAACCTAAAAGTAAATCTTTTCATACGTATTAATTTTAAGTGAAACAATATTTATTTATTATCATAAGTAACGTTTACATTCTTTTTAGTCTTCAATATCAGCATTTTAAAATTAATTTACAAACAATTAATGTTAACGTTTACAAAACTGTTCAATATTTTTTCGTTTAAACATATATAAATGGAGCTACGGCTTAAGAGGAACTTCGTTTCATCAACTCGGTGTTGAGCGTCATTTGAATACCTGATCGAGCCGGTTCTTTGATTCGTTGAATCAACAACTCCATTGCTCTTTTTCCAATTTCGAAAGCAGGTTGTCTTACAGCGGTAAGTGGCGGATTGAGCGAACTTGACCAGTACATATCATCAAAGCCTACTATTGCGATATCTTCAGGAATTCTCAATTTTCTTTTATGAATAGTTTCCAGAGCACCTAATGTTATAAGGTTGTTACCGGTAAAAACTGCATCAGGGGGATTTGGCAGTTCAAGTAATTCATTACACAGCGTTACTCCACTTTCATGTTTCGAATTGCCAAATTTTACAAGTTCTTCATTAAAAACAATACCATTTGATGCCAAAGCTTCACGATAACCTTTTTCGCGCAACAGGCTTGACGGGACTGTAGGTAACCCTGCTATATATGCAATTCTTTTATATCCTGATTTAGCAAGATAATCAACAGCACTATACGCACCTGCCACATTATCGACCAAAACAACGTCAACCTCAATCCCCTTTAAACCTCGGTCAACACAAACAATTGGCAAACCATCTTTCATCATTCGTTTAAGTTGAGGGTCGTCTTCCCGTGCAGGTGCAGCTATCAAACCATCAATTGCTTCCGATTGTAAAATATCAAGATATAGTTTTTCCTTTTTTTCATCCTGACCAAAATTACAAACAATAATTGCAGAATTATTTTGGTAGGCTGCTTCCTCAATACCGCGAAGCACATCCACATAAAATGGATTTTCAATATCAGGAATAAGGACTCCAAACAAATTACATGAAACTCCTTTTGAACGCAACCTCTTTGCAACCCTGCTGGGTTGATATTTCAAATCTTTTATTGCCTTCAAAATTTTTGTACGCGTTGCTTCATTAACGTTTCCGTTATTGTTCAGTACCCTCGAAATGGTAGCGATGGAAACGCCAGCCTTTTTAGCAACATCATTCATACTGGCCATTGATATTCTAATTTTTAGTTTATTAAAAAACTAAACTTAATCTTTTTATAACTTCAGCGTGCAATGTAAACGTTTTCATTCAAAAATAAAAATTTTTTTCTCATTTTATTTACAACATATTTCTATGTAATTTCATAATAAAAGCAATAAATTCAACCCTGGAACATCTTATTTGCTTGCTAACCGGTTTTTGCTTTTGTTAAAATAAAATATCCTTATAATGTAAATAAAGTATGTTTGGTAATATTATTTTGATAACGTTTACAATCCTGCGAATTTATTTTTATGTTTGAAAATCTTTTTTTGTTACGTATCGGTTTAAATGAAAAATTAGTATACACTAATTGTATTATTTACAATATTTTAATTTGAGATAACAACCAGTAAATTTCCTGTTGTTCTGTAAAAATGACATTAATAAATCAGCCATGAGAAAAATTATTTTGAAAGTTTTGTTTGTTTTAATCGTTATTGGCTATTCCTGCACGGATAAAAAAACACAAACTCCTGAAAAATGGAGTATTAAAATGGCCGATGCAGTAATGCAACGCCACGATTCACTGGCTTTTTATAACGGGGCACATATGGCTGGCTGGTCCTATGATATTGCCCTTCTGGGCACTGCAATTGATAAATTAGGTGATACCGATCCTAAATATTCGGCTTACATGAAAACTTTTATGGACATGCTGATTGATAGTGCAGGAAATACGCCACGGTACAGTATGGAAAGTTATAACCTCGATTTAATAAGACCGGCTACAAACATTTTAACTCTGTACAACCGAACCGGTGAAGCAAAATATCTGAATACAATCCCTCAGTTTATTGAACAACTTGAGAATCAGCCACGAACTGCTTCGGGTGGATTTTGGCACAAAAAAAAATATACAAATCAAATGTGGCTCGATGGCATTTATATGGCTGAACCTTTTCTGGCGCAGTATGCAAAAGAATTCAATGAACCACAGTGGTTTGATACAGTTGCACAACAGATTACACTGATTTACGAAAAAACACGCGACCCCGAAACTGGTTTGCTTTATCATGCCTGGGACGAAAGCAGGGAACAAAAATGGAGCAACCCGGAAACCGGTCAGTCTCCACATTTCTGGAGCCGTGCAATGGGTTGGTATGTTATGGCATTGGTTGATGTTTTGGAATATTTCCCTGAAAATCATCCGAAACGAAACGAAATTATTGAGATTCTGCAAAATACATGCAATGCACTCGTTAAAGTGCGTAATCCGCAAAATGGTGTTTGGTACCAGGTTCTTGATATGGCAGGAAAAGCGGGAAATTACCCTGAAGCATCAGGTTCGGCAATGTATATTTATGCTTTTGCCAAAGGTGCCAAAAATGGTTGGTTAGATAAAAAATACATTGATTTGGCAAATGCTGCATTTGATGATTTTCTGAAAACTTTTGTGATTACCGATGAAGACGGCCTGCCGGGTATAACAAATATTTGCGGTGCCTGTGGTTTGGGCGGAGATCCTTATCGCGATGGATCTTACGAATATTACGTGAGCGAAAAAATAATCAAAAACGATAGCAAAGGAGTCGCCCCTTTCATTTTGGCAGCTTTTGAACTCGACCGTTAAAATACATGCATTTTTTAAGATGACAAAATTCTATTTATTCAAAAATTCCTGGTTAATACTCATCTTTATATGGACAAGTGATGCTTTTGCTGACAGCAGGAAAATACTTTTAACAGAGTTTATGGCCATCAATTCAAAAACATTAATGGATGAAAACGGTGAATATTCTGATTGGATTGAAATTTATAATCCCGGAGAAACTGCCGTAAATTTAGATGGATGGTTTTTAACCGATAAAGCTGACAATTTACGTAAATGGGAATTTCCTGCAATTTCAATAAAGGCTGACGAATATCTTGTTGTTTTTGCTTCAGAAAAAAAACGCACTGATCCAGGCCAAAGCCTTCATACCAATTTCAAATTAAGTGGCTCGGGAGAATTTCTGGCAATTGTTGAACCTGACGGAATAACAGTTTCACATTCGTTTGGCGAAAATTTTCCGGCACAAAAGGAAGATATATCTTTTGGTTTATTCCAGCAACAAAACATTTTCTTTGATTTACCTACACCAGGATTACCAAATATTTTAAGCAATCAGCCGGTTTCACCAATTTTTAACGTAACCCGAAATTTTTTCTCTTCCCCGTTCGATGTAACATTAACAACCGTTGGCGAGGGTGAAATATATTATACTTTAGATGGAACCCGCCCTACAAAAATTACAGGTACTTTATATCAGCAACCGATTCATATTCAAACAACTACGCCTTTAAGTGCAGTTACAATAAATTCAGCTGGCAGTGCCAGTGAAATAATTACGCAAACCTACCTTTTTACCGATAGCATTGTAAAACAACCCGTTAATCCTGATGGTTACCCGGCAAATTGGGGACGTCTTAAATTTAAAAACAATGATGCACCTGCTGATTATGAAATGGATCCGGAGATATGCAACAACCCAGATTATAAAGATTTGATGAACGAAGCCTTGAAATCTATCCCAACTCTTTCAATTGTAACCAATCCCGGATACCTGTTTTCGCATGAGAAAAACAGTGAAACCGGAGGAATTTATATTTTCACCGGAAACTCAGGCGACGGGGGTGCAGGAATGGACTGGGAACGTCCGGCTTCGGTTGAGTATTTTGATCCCGCCACCAGTAAGCAGTTTCAGATAAATTGCGGATTACGTCTGCACGGAGGGAACAGCAGAATACCCGATAACAGCGCAAAACATTCCTTTCGTTTGTCCTTCAGAAGTATATATGGACCTTCGAAGCTGAAGTTCAGGCTATTTGAGGAAGAAACAGCAGTAAATGAATTCAATTCCCTTGTACTGCGCGCCGGTTATAATTATTCATACATGACCAATGTGAAAGACTCAAGAAAAAAGGCACAGTTTCTTCGCGATCCTTTTGCAAAAAATACGCAACAGGCTATCGGTCAGGTCTCTGCTCACCAAAAGTTTGTTCATCTTTATTTAAACGGATTATACTGGGGTCTTTATAATGTCTCGGAAAAATTGACAAATGATTTTATGGAGGCATATTTAAAAGGTAAAGAAGATGATTTTGATGTAATAAAAGATCACGGAGGCGTAGTGGATGGTTACTGGACTAACTGGTCAAAATTGTATAACCAGGCCAAAGCCGGTCTATCAAACAATACCAATTACCAGAAGGTGCAGGGTAAAAATCCAGACGGAACAATAAATCCCTCTTACGATAATCTGCTCGATATTGAAAATCTTATCGGGTACATGCAATACAACATATACATTGGAAATATCGATTGGGACCACAACAACTGGATTGCCGCACGAAACCGCGTTTCAAATAATGCAGGTTTCCGTTTTTTTTGCTGGGATGCAGAAACTTCACTAACCGATGTAAATGTGAATATTGCTGATGAAAACAACGAAGAAAATCCAAGTTGGTTTTACCAACTTCTTCAGGAAAATGAGGATTTCAGGGTTCTTTTTGCCGACCATATACAGAGGAATTTTTTTAATGGTGGTCCTTTAACGCCAGAAGCTTCAAACCTGCGATACACTAATCTTGCCAATGAAATTGACCTGGCAATTATTGCCGAATCTGCCCGTTGGGGTGATTACAGGAAAGATGTTTTGCCATCTGACAACGATAGGATCTTGTACACAAGAAACGATCACTGGCTGCCTCAAAAGGAATACCTGTTAAAAAATTATTTCCCTTACCGCACAGAAATCGTTGTTCAGCAGTTTCGTGACATCGGACTTTTCCCGAATATTGAAGCTCCGGTTTTTAGTCATGAAGGTGGCGAAATGAGTTCTTCGATAAATTTGGGAATGACTTCAAATTATGGAGAAATTTATTACACTACCGATGGTTCTGACCCACGTGAGCTGATAACATCAAATATCGAAACACAAGCCCGGCTTTTCACAGGTGAAATACAACTTTCAAAAGATGTTTTAATAAAAGCAAGGGCAAAATCGGGCTCTGAATGGTCGCCCATTACAACAGCGAATTTCAATTTTGATGATTCTACGCCCATTGCTGAACTAACTAAAATTGATAACATTAATTCAGGAAATTACCCAAATCCTTTCACAGATTACACAAAAATCTTCTTTTCACTTCCCTCAGATGGTAATATTCAACTGGATGTAATAAGTATTGACGGACGATTGGTAAAGAACCTGCTCAAAGGAATGTTATCATCCGGTTATCATGAAATTGAATGGAATTCAAATGAAGCAAAAACCGGGGTTTATCTGTACAGAATAAATTATAACGGAGAAAACTATTTTGGAAAAATCATCAGGAATTAAAAATATATTCCTTTATTTTGTTTTTGCATTTCGATTACTTTCGTTTATTTTCGCAATTCAATAATATCGAAAACAATGCTCGCGAATCAACGACGTGAAAAAATGTTGGAACTTCTCAAGGAAGATGGTTCTGCAAAAGTTATCAAACTGGCTAAAATCTTTAAAGTTTCTGAAGTTACCATACGGCAGGATTTGGAAAAGCTTGAGCACGATGGATTTATAAAACGAGAGCATGGAGGGGCATTTCTCAAAAATGTGGAAAATAGTGTAAAATCATTTACAAATTTGAACCAGGACAATATTGAGCAAAAACAAATTATTGGAAAAAAAGCTGCTGAACTCATTGAATCCGGAGAAACTATAATTCTTGATTCAGGCTCAACCACAACCGAAATAGCCAGGAATCTTATCGGCAGAAAAGGTATTACTGTTATTACAAATGCACTAAACATAGCTTTAATATTAGGGAGCAGAACCGGGTATTGAAGTAATTGTTACCGGTGGAGAATTTAAACCTCCTACACTTTCACTGACCGGACAGAAAGCGGCCTCATTTTTCGAAGATATCAATGCCGATAAATTATTTCTGGCTACCGCTGGAATTTCGTTGCGCTCAGGACTTACCTATCCCAGCATTAGTGATATCGTTGTTAAAAAAGCCATGATAGATGCTGCTAATGTGACTTATCTTGTTGCCGACTCAACAAAAATTGGAAAGAATGCATTTGCAAGTCTTGGCGCTTTATCACTTATTGATTTTATTATTACGGATGCCGCGATAGACCAAAAAAGAGCACAAATTCTTCGTGAACATGAGATTGAAATTATAATTGCTGACTAAAATAAAATCGAACAAAATGAAAAAAATGAAGAAGTTATTCTTTCCACTTATTATTGCAATGTTGTTTATGGCATGCAATCAACCCAAAGAAACAACCAAAATCGAGAAATGGGATGTTTTTGAAATTGAACTTACCGGGCCTTCTGAAGGTGAACCATTTATGGATGTTGAGTTAAATGCTGTTTTTAAATTGAATGAAGAGAGCTTGAAAGTACCCGGATTTTACGATGGAAACGGAATATACCGCATTCGGTTCTCGCCCGATGCTGTGGGCGATTGGACGTATCAAACCGAGAGTAATATTGATGAACTTTCCGGAAAAGAGGGAAATTTTGAATGTATAGAAGCCACAGGTGAAAATCATGGTCCACTTGAAATTGTAAATACATTTTACCTTGAATATGCGGATAAAACTCCATTCTATTCCATCGGTACAACCGCATATCAGTGGACAAGTGTTAAACAAAGCATTCAGGAAAAAACGTTGGAAACACTTTCCAAGGCACCATTTAATAAAATAAGAATGTGCGTTTTTCCCAAATGGTACGTTTATGGAAATGAAACTGAACCCTGGATGTACCCTTTTAAAAGAAATGGCGACGAGAATGATTATACTCAACCCAATGTTGAATTCTTTCAAAATTTCGAACTCCGTGTAAAGCAACTCGAAAAAATGGGAATTCAGGCTGATGTAATTTTATTTCATCCGTACGACAAATGGGGATATTGTAAAATGGGCGATGAAATGAATGAACGTTATGTCAGGTACATGATTGCGCGGATTTCAGCATATCGAAACGTTTGGTGGTCGCTGGCAAATGAGTGGGATGTTCCGGAGATAAAAGAAACAATTGACTGGGATGGAATAGGCAATTTACTTCAACAGGAAGATCCTCATCATCGTTTACGTGGAATACACAACTGGTATAACTCGGAAGATCATTTTTATGACCATACGAAACCCTGGGTGACACATGTCAGTGCACAAACAACACAATTTTATAATGCTGTAAAATGGCGAAATCAATATCAAAAACCATTGCTTTTTGATGAAATGCGATACGAAGGAGATGTTTCCAGTTCGTGGGGAAGTTTAACAGCACAGGAAATGACAAGTTATTTTTGGATGGCCGGATTAAGCGGCGGTTATCCAATGCATGGTGATACTTTTAATAATGACTCGGACACAACTGAAGTCAGGTGGTGGGCAAAAGGCGGCACACTGATGGGGAAAAGCCCTGAGCGGATTGCATTCTTCAAATCGGTAATGGAAAAGTCGCCCGTAAAAGAAATGACGCCAACACTTCTTGACAACGGCGACCCTGAAAATCTGAATAACAATATTTACCTGTTTTCAAAAACGGGAGAATATTATTTGGCTTATGTTGCAAATCCCAACGAAAAGGTTACAATTGATTTGCCTGGTGATCAGGAATATAAACTTGAAGTTATCGACACATGGAATATGAACATTACTGAACAAACCACAGCTAAACCCGGGAATTTTGAATACACAACTACTATTCCTTTTTGTGCCTTAAGAATTACAAAAAATCATGTGCAGTAAAAAATACATAATTGCAATAGACCAAAGCACTTCAGCAACGAAGGTTATTTTGTTTAATAAAAATGCTGAACTTGTTCATCGGGTGAGCATTTCGCACAGGCAATTTTATCCTCAACCAGGTTTTGTTGAACATGATGCAATGGAGATTTTCAACAATGTAATTACAGGCTTAAAAATGTTGATTTCAGAAACAAAAATCTCTGAATCGGAAATTACAGGAATAGGAATTACCAACCAACGTGAAACTTCATTAATTTGGGATAAAACCACAGGATTGCCTGTTGCAAATGCAGCAGTTTGGCAATGCCAGCGGGGAGGAGAGTTTTGTAAAGAATTGATGGAAAAAGGATTAAATGAAACCATACGTAAAAAAACAGGTTTGATAATCGATCCCTATTTTTCAGCCAGTAAACTGCGCTGGTTGATGAAAAACACAACCGGGTTGGAAGATAAAGCTGAAAAAGGAGATTTGATGCTCGGTACAATGGACAGCTGGTTATTGTACAAACTTACTGATGGTAAAGTTCATGCAACCGATTATTCAAATGCCTGTCGCACCATGCTTTTTAATATACATTCACTGGAATGGGATGTTGATTTGGCAGAACTTTTCAATTTGAAAACCTCCATGTTCCCCGAAGTAAAATTCAGCGATGAAATTTTTGGATATACAAATCCGACGGTTGTTTTTGAAAATCCGCTACCCATTTCCGGTTTAACCGGCGATTCACACGGAGCACTGTTCGGGCAAAATTGTTTTTCACCCGGAATGGCCAAATCTACTTACGGAACAGGCTCTTCAATAATGATGAATATTGGGGAAAAACCGTTGGATGCACCGGAAGGATTGGTTACTTCAATTGGTTACAGTTGTAATAAAAAAGTTCAATACGTATTTGAAGGAAATATTCATTGCACCGGCGACACCATCAACTGGTTAAAAAACGAAGTTCAGTTAATTTCTGATGCTACTGAAACTGAATCACTGGCAAATTCAGTAGATAATAACAACGGTATTTATTTTGTTCCGGCATTTGTTGGTTTGGGAGCGCCATACTGGGATAATGAAGCACGTGCCTGCCTTTCGGGAATGGCGAGAAATACAAACAAAGCTCACATTGTTCGTGCAGCACTGGAAAGTATAGCCTACCAGGTAAAAGATTTGGTTACGCTGATGGAAGACGAAGGTGGAATTCCTTTGAAAGAATTGCGCGTTGATGGCGGCCCTACAAGAAACAACTTTTTAATGCAGTTTCAATCGGATATGCTGAACCGTGAAATAGTTTGTTCCGATATCGAAGAAATATCAGCACTGGGAGCAACATTTCTGGCGGGATTGGCAACCGGATTTTGGAAGGATTTGGAAGTAATAAAAACGTTGAGAAAAAAGGGTAAAACATTTCAACCTGAAATGAAGAAAGAAAACGCAACTGAAATATACAACGGGTGGAAAAAGGCCGTGGAAAGAACAAGATTACAATAAAAAGAAGGAAATAGCTTTAATAAAAACTTAGTGAAACTTAGTGCTTTTGTGTATTTGTGGCAAAAATACAAAGCCACCAAGGCACAAAATCACAAAGGTCACACAAAGAAAAAATTCAATAGTAAAATGAAAAATGGAAAACAATCTTTTGGCGTAATTATCGCCACACGAAACATTTTCAACTCGAAACTTGCAGTTGAAGCACGAGCCAAAGTACTTGATAAACTCGGAAAAATGGGCTTTGATACAGTCATTCTTCCATCGGAAGAAACTCCTACCGGAAATATTGAAGGTTACGAAGATGCTGTAAAATGTGGAAAATATTTTAAACAAAATGCCGAAAAAATTGATGGGATAATTGTTGTTTTGCCCAATTTCGGAGATGAACTGGGCGTTGTAAATACAATAAAAATGGCAGGTCTAAATGTTCCTGTACTGGTTCAGGCGATTGATGACGACAATGATAAAGTGGATGTCAAAAGCCGTCGCGATGCATTTTGCGGAAAACTTTCGGTTTGTAACAATTTTTATCAGTACGGGATTAAATTTACCGACACCGAATTCCACACCTACAGTTTAGACAGCGATTCGTTTGTCCGTGACATCTATAAATTCGCGGGAGTTTGCCGTGTAGTTAAAGGATTAAAAGGGCTGCGTGTGGGAGCAATCGGCACTCGTCCAATCGGTTTCCAGACCATGCGTTTCAGCGAAAAAATACTTCAGCAAAGCGACATTACAGTTGTTCCGGTTGACATGTCGGAAATTATTGGAGCGGCAGAAAAAATTGATGCGAATTCACCGGCTGTTGTTGAAAAAGTAGAAGCTATACAAAACTACGGAACCTGTAATATACTGCACAAGGGACAAATCTCAAAACAGGCTCGCTTTGGATTGGCAGTTGAGAACTGGATTCAGGAAAATCATTGTGATATTTCGGCATTACAATGCTGGGAATCAATTGAAAAAAATTATGGCTGTGCGGCTTGTGTTACCATGAGTATGATGGGGGAAAAACTGATGCCGTCGGCTTGTGAAGTTGACGTAATGGGAACAATCGGGATGTATGCATTGGCTCTGGCAGCGCAAAAACCTTCGGCTCTTCTGGACTGGAACAATAATTTTGGTGAAGACCGTAACAAGGTGGTTTGTACCCATTGCAGCAACTATCCAAAATCGTTTTTCGAAAACGAAATCGAAATCGGCAGTCTTGATATCTTGGGAACTGTTTTGGGTCAGGAAGATACTTTTGGCGCAGTAAAAGGAAAAGTTGCCGCAGGAAAAATGACCTATTTCAGGGTTTCAACCGACGATACAAAAGGAACAATCAAAAGTTATCTGGGAGAGGGAAAAATTACCGACGACCCTTACGGAATGGATGGCGGAATTGCAGTTTGCGAAATTCCAAATCTTCAGAACCTGATGAAATACATGTGCAAAAACGGTTTTGAACACCATGTTGGAATGGTTCGGGGTCATGTTGCCGAAATTCTGGAAGAAGCAATCGGGAATTACCTCGGTTGGGATTTGCATGTTCATGAATAAAAACCTTTGCGCCTTTGCGGAAAAAATAAACCACGCAATCATTTTAAGAAGCAAAGAAAGTTGAAATGACAATGATAAAAATGAAAAAATACACAGATCTGGAACTCCGTATAAAATCAGTTAAATACAGAAAAGCACTTTTAAAATATATCAAATTGGCAAAAGCCGGTCATACCGGAGGAAGTCTTTCGTGTATTGATATTTTAAATGTGCTGTACAATGATGTTTTAAACATTTCACCCGAAAATTTTTCAGATAAATACAGGGACAGATATATTCAAAGCAAAGGCCATACAGTTGAGGCACTTTATGTTGTTTTAGCCGACAAGGGATTTTTCCCTGAAAGTGATTTGGAAACACTCTGCCAGTTCAAATCGAAATATGTTGGCCATCCTACACGAAAAGTTAATGGAATTGAATTTAATACCGGTGCTTTGGGGCATGGACTTCCGATAAGTGCCGGAGTTGCGCTGGCTGCTAAAAAAGATAATGCCGGATACAGGGTTTTTACTTTGCTTGGCGATGGAGAATTGGCCGAAGGTTCAAACTGGGAAGCAGCAATGATGGCATCTCACTATAAACTGGATAACCTGGTCGCTGTTCTTGATCACAATAGTTTACAGATAACAGGCCGTAACAGGGATGTTTGCAGCCCCTACCCCATTGACGAAAAATTCAGGGCTTTTGGTTGGTCCATTACTGAAACCAATGGAAACGACATAGCTCAGCTCAGGGAAACATTTGCTAAAATTCCATTGTCGGAAGGAAAACCAACTTTAATTATTGCCAATACGAAAAAAGGCAAAGGTGTAAGTTACATGGAAGACGTTGCCAAATGGCATCATGGAGTGCCAACAGATGAACAGTATGAGCTGGCTTTAAATGAATTGAATACAGAACTGGAAAGATTGAAAAATTAAGATTAAAAGAAATGCCACAAAGTCACGAAAGCACAAAGGTTCACAAAGGCAATTATATTTCTTTGGATGAAAATACAGAAAGTATTGCAAGAAAAATCGTTGATGCGGCTTTTACAGTTCATATCAATCTGGGACCGGGATTACTGGAAAAAGTTTATGAAATATGTTTTTGTCACGAATTGGAAAAACGTGGCCTAAAATATCAAAGACAAATTGATATTCCAATCGTTTACGACAATCTCACATTTGATGAAGGATTGAGACTTGATGTACTTGTTGAGGATTGTGTAATTTGTGAATTAAAGGCAATCGAAACAGTAAACCCAGTATGGGAAGCACAAATCTTGAGTCACCTGAAATTAACAGGGAAAAGGTTAGGATTTTTAATAAACTTCAATGTTGTAAAAATAAAAGACGGTATTAGAAGATTCGTAATGTAACCTTAGTGATTATCCTTTGTGACTTTGTGACTTAGTGGCGAAAACTTAAAATACCACAAAGACTCAAAACCGCTAAGAATTCACAAAGTTTAGTATTGAAAAATAAAAATTTAAGGTTAATAAAAATGACATTCAAAACATTAAATACAGGAAAAGCCAACCAGGAAATATTTTCTTCTACCTTAATGGAACTGGCTGAAAAAGACCGCGATATACTTGTTGTAACCAGTGATTCACGGGGTTCGGGAAAACTGGTTCCTTATGGAGAAAAATTTCCTGAACAAATTGTTGAAGTTGGTATTGCCGAGCAAAACCTTGTAGGTGTGGCAGCCGGATTGGCTTCTGCCGGAAAAAAAGTATTTGCGGTTTCACCAGCCTGTTTTTTAACAACGCGTGCCCTCGAACAAATAAAAAATGATGTGGCATACTCCAATCAACCGGTTACACTTGTTGGTATAAGTGCCGGAGTGAGTTACGGTGCGCTCGGGACAACACATTTTTCCATTCATGATGTGGCTGTTTTGCGCGCCATTAACAACATCCAAATTGTAGTACCGGCTGATAATTTTGAAGCGCGGGAAGCTGTTTTGGCTTCCTCAAAATCGGACATTCCTGTCTTTCTCAAATTCGGAAAGAAAAATATGCCTGACTTGCCAAGGCTGGAAAAAAATTTTGAAATTGGTAAAGCATCAGTGATATGTAAAGGCAATGATGTAGCTTTTATTGCCTGTGGCGAAACTGTTGCTCCAGCCTACGAAGCTGCCAAACTGTTAGAGGGCAAGGGAATCAGTGCTGAAGTAATCAGCATGCACACCATAAATCCACTCGATAAAAACACAATTACCGAACTTGCAAAAAAATGCAGAGCAATTGTAACCGTTGAGGAACATTCTGTTAACGGTGGTTTGGGCGAGGCTTGTGCTTCTCTGTTGATGCAGGAAAGAATATTTGTTCCGTTTAAAATAGTTGCTTTTCCTGATGAAGATATTATTGCCGGCTCCCAAACCGAGATGTTCAGTCATTACGGAATTTCTGCCGAAGGATTAATGAAAACTACAATAAATCTGCTTGAAACATGAACCAATGAAACTAACGAAATCCAATAAACCAATCATCATTCTAATCCTGATTTTAGGATTTATCAGCTGTAATCAAACTTCAAAAAAGGAACAATCTCACAAAATTGCTGTAGTTATTTCAACTCTTAATAATCCGTGGTTTGTGGTTTTGGGAGAGTCGGCTGCCAAAAGAGCAAAAGAACTGGGTTACGAAGCGCATATCTTTGACTCACAAAACGACCCCGCAAAAGAAGCCGAGCATTTCGACAACATTATTGCAATGGGTTACAGTGCAATTCTTTTTAATCCGACCGATGCTGATGGTTCGGTGTTAAATGTGAAACGTGCCAAAGCCGCAGGTATTCCTACATTTTGTATGGACAGGGAAATCAATTCGCGTGATGCTGCCTGCACACAAATTCTCTCCGACAGCTTTACCGGTTGCGTAAAACTGGGTGAATATTTTGTGAAACAAATGAATAAAAAAGGCAATTATGTTGAAATCCTCGGCCTGGTTGGCGACAACAACACATGGAATCGTTCGGGAGGATTTCACAGCGTTGTTGATGAGTTTCCCAACCTGAAAATGGTGGCTCAGCAAAGTGCGGATTTCGACAGGAACAAAGCCATGGATGTGATGGAAACCATTATGCAGGCCCAGCCTGATATTGATGCAGTATTTTGCGGAAACGATGCCATGGCCATGGGCGCTTATCAAGCTGTTTTGGCTGCGGGAAAGGCTAAAAAAATCAAGGTCTTTGGTTTTGATGGTGCCGCAGATGCTGTTCAGGGCATTGCAGATGGAAAAATTGCTGCAACAGTAATGCAGTTTCCTGTTGAAATGTCAAGAATATCGGCTGATTTGGCTGACAGGTATATAAAAGGTGAACGTGATTTTACCAACAGAACTCCCTACGAAGTGGTGCTGGTTACACCGGATAATGTCTCAAAATACCTTTCTGAAAAATAAACGAACATGCAGAAAACATTAAAATATATACTCATTGTTTTGGCTGTATCGGTGGTTATTTTCTTTTCATTGAAAATTGAAAATCTTGAAGATTACAAAACAGCAAATGCTAATGAAACTTTTGATGCAACAGTTTATGCCCAGCGATTTTGGGAGGAAGAAATTCCACACATAGATGAAAATGCAGTTGAAATTTCAACATTTATTGGTCTGCTTAAAGTTTCACCAGATGAAGCTTTTAGCAAATTCGGACATGTTTTGGGAATCGGAAAAACACATTATTTCATGCTAAAAGGGAACGGCATAATCCTATCGGTTGATGAAGAATTTCTTACAGTAAAAACAGAAGAAAACGAAGCGATTCAAATTGCAACTGATTTTATTTTTGGAAATGCAGTTCGCGATGGTTCAGGCCTTGTCAGTATCAACGAATTTCTCAATATGACCGACTTTAACCAGGTGTCAGTAGCCATCAATAAGCTGGTAAAGAAAAATGTAGTGTCAAAATTAAAAAGTGCGGTAGTACCCGGAAAAACAATTGAATTTGTTGGTGCCACCGAAATGACAGAAGATAATATTGATTTACAGCATATTCGTTTAATTCCTGTTTCAGTAAAATTGAGCAATGGAGAAGTCAACTGAAATAAAACCCATCCTGGAAATTATAAATGTGTCGAAAGATTTTTCGGGCGTTTATGCTTTGAAAAATGTCAATTTGCAGATTTACCCCGGAGAAGTCACCGCCATTATTGGTGAAAATGGTGCCGGAAAATCGACGCTTTTCAAAACGATTTCAGGGATTCATACGCAATATGAGGGACAGGTTTTATTAAACGGCGAAGTAAATCATTTTAAAAACCCAAAAGAAGCTGCCCAAAAAGGCATCGTAATTATTCATCAGGAACTGAACCTGATTCCACATCTGACCATTACAGAGAACCTGTTTCTAGGGCAGGAGCTTACCAATAAAATGGGATTGCTGGATTATCCAAAAATGAATAAAAAAGCGAAGGAACTGCTGGGAAGCCTGCAACTTGATGTCCATCCAACCACACCTGTAAACCTGCTTCGGGTTGGTCAACAACAACTGGTGGAAATTGCCAGAGCCTTATTAATGGAATCGAAAGTGCTGATTATGGACGAACCAACTTCAGCGTTGAGCGACCATGAAACTGAGCTCCTGTTTTCAATTATTCTCAATTTAAAAGCAAAGGGAGTTGCCATTGTTTATGTTTCGCATAAATTAAACGAACTATTTGTTATTGCCGATCGATACGAAGTTTTACGTGATGGCAAAAAAATAGGCGCCGGAAAAATGAATGAAATCACCCATGGTAAACTTATTCAAATGATGGTTGGCAGGGAAATTCAAAGTAGCCTCAAAAAGGAACAACATGAAACGGGAGAAGTGATTTTGAAGGTTGAAAAACTCTGTTTTCAAAATCCTGAAAATAAAAACGATTTTTTGGTAAACGATGTAAGTTTTTCATTACACAAAGGAGAAATATTGGGCATTGCCGGATTAATGGGCGCTGGCCGAACCGAAATTCTCGAAGCAATTTTTGGATTATTTCCGAAATATGTTTCCGGTAAAATATTTATAAATGGGGCCGAAATTCATATTAAAAATGTGAACGATGCAATTGATGCAGGAATTGCTCTGGTTCCGGAAGACAGGAAGTTGCAGGGATTAATCCTCGAAATGGATGTTGCCGGGAATAACAGTTTGGCGAGTCTGAATAAAGTCTCAAAATTTGGATTTATCAGTAAAAAAAGGGAAGCAGAACTTTGTCAGAAATTCACTGAAAAACTGAACATTAAAGTTTCATCACAAAAAATGGAAGTTCAAAAGCTGAGCGGTGGAAATCAACAAAAAATTGTTATCGCCAAATGGCTTGCCACAAATCCAAAAATATTACTGCTCGATGAACCTACACGGGGAATCGACGTGGGTGCAAAAGCAGAAATCTACAAGCTCATCAACGAACTCGCAGCACAGGGAATGGGAATAATTATGGTTTCTTCTGAATTGCCTGAAATACTGGCTATTTCCGACAGGATCCTTGTAATGTCAGAATCAAAACTTACAGCAACTTTAACTTCTGAAGAAGCCAGTGAAGAGCTAATTATGGAAGCGGCATTGATTGAAAAAGAATAAAAAATGTAAAATGAAAGATAGGGAAATCAATAAAATCAAAAGTTCAATTTCATTCCTACGGAAGTTTGAAGATATTATTCATAAACTTCGTGAATTCTTTGTGCTTTTAAGTATTCGTGGCAGAAGATTTTTTCGCCACAAAGGCACGAAATCACTAAGGTTCACAAAATTGTTACCAATCAAAAATTATTCAGGTTTGGAAGACAATAGGTTTGATTTTTCTGCTACCCACATTTCGAATGTTAGTTGACGGACTGTCCCATAGGGACAATATGTTGGTAGAAAAACATTAGCTATTTTGAAAAGAAGTCCCATAGGGACGAAATAATTTTTAAAGGGACACTATTACATAAGAATAAATAACAAATGAACGCAAATCAAATCAAACACTACCTCATAAAATTTCAGTCAATAATTGCGTTGATGTTGATGTGCATCGTCTTAAGCTTTTTAACCGACAGATTTCTTTCAGGAGAAAATGCGTGGAACGTAATGCGCCAGATTTCTGTAAATGTGATAATCTCGGTTGGAATGACATTGGTTATTTTAACCGGTGGAATAGACCTTTCCGTAGGTTCAATTCTTGCTCTTTCGGGTGCTGTTACTGCCGGAATGTTAAAATTCGGAGCAGAATTTACCAACATGAACCTGTTTGTTGGTTTTACTTTGCTCGGTGCATTGGTTGGTGGAACTTTGGCAGGAACTGTTTTGGGATGGTTTAACGGCTTCACTATTACACGTTTTAAAGTTCCACCTTTTGTGGCAACACTTGCCATGCTAACCATTGCGCGTGGACTGACCATGCTTTTAACCGGTGGTTTCCCGATAACAGGACTGGATACAAACATGGCATTTATAGGAACCGGTTGGTTTTTAGGTATTCCAATGCCGGTGTGGATTTCTGCATTTATTGTTTTAGCTGCCGTTGTTCTCACAAAAAATACAGTACTCGGTCGTCATATTTATGCCATTGGCGGTAACGAAACTGCCGCTGCATTATCAGGTTTGAAAATAAAAAAGGTAAAACAGATTGTTTATTCCATAGCAGGTGCATTGGCTGGAATCGGTGGAATCATTGTCACTTCACGTCTCGATTCAGCTCAGCCAAACGCCGGATTTGGATTTGAACTGGATTCCATTGCTGCAGTGGTTATTGGCGGCACGTCTTTATCAGGAGGAAAAGGGACAATTATGGGAACGGTTCAGGGAGCTTTAATCATCGGTATTCTGAATAACGGACTGGTGCTTTTAAATGTCTCCCCTTTTTGGCAGCAGGTAATAAAGGGTTTTGTTATTCTACTGGCTGTGGTTATTGAAAAGTTTAATTCAAAAGAAGAATGAAAATACTAATAAAGATCCAATGAAAAAATTACAACTCTTCCTGTTGATTTCAATATTACTGCTTACAGCAAATATTGGATTTTCGCAATACCGGGTAATCATTTCATCTGATTTCCCACCGTTTCCGGTGACCAACAGCGATCCCGATGATGTACAGTCGATAGTACGTTTCCTGCTATATTCCAACGAATTTGATGTTGAGGGATTGATTGCATCGGCAGGAACTTTCGATATGGTTGCCGAAAAGAAAAATATACTGGCTGCACTTGACGAATACGACAAAGTGGATGAAAACCTGAGAAAACACGATCCCAAATATCCAACTGCCGATGCTTTGCGCGCCGTAACATACGAGGGGAAAGGAAACAATAACGGTATTAGTATTAAATGGGGATGTGGTAAACAACCGTACACTGACATAATTGGTAAAGGCAAGGACAGTGAGGCTTCTAACGCTATTATTACCGCTGCCGACAAAGATGATCTGCGCCCAATTTATATTGGCGTTTGGGGCGGTCCGAGGGAAATTGCCCAGGCAATTTGGGATGTAAAAAACACACGCAGCGAAAAAGAATTAAAGAATTTTACAGGAAAACTTCGTATTTTTTTAATTGACTGCCAGGATGCTACTCACGAATGGCTTATGGATGAATTTCCCGATTTATATATCATCGAATCGAAAAAAACATACAAGGGTATGTTCCGCAGCGACAGCCAGGAGTGGGTTGAAACAAATATTATAAAAAACCACGGCTCTCTTTGTGCGATTTACCCACCTAAAGCTATGGGTGGACCAGGAGTAATTGAAGGCGACTCTCCTGCATTTATGTATCTGATCAGTGCAAACCGTGGGATCAATGATCCTGAAGATCCAACACAACCAAGCTGGGGAGGACAATACGTTCGCAAAGGCTCTACAAATCATTACGTTGACGGGCTTGGTGGATCAACAATCTCCAAATGGAAAAAAGACTTTCAGAAGGAGTTTATGGAACGTGCGGATTGGTGTGTAAAATAATAGGAGAAGTAAATTAAATGTAAAAATTCATTGTCAAAAACAACTTTAAAAAACCTGGTGATTTCGTGACTTTCTGGCGAAATTCTTTTATGCCACTAAGACGCAAAGGCTCAAAGATTTTGCAAAGTTTATAAATTATTCAAGTTAAAACATTTGATTATTACTAAGAAAAATAAAACTAAATATCAAGTTATATGAAAGCGACTTATTTTTTATTTCTTATTTACTTAATTCCATTTACAATATCAAAATCTGCCTGTGCTGCTCCGCTAAAACCGCGCCTTGTTGTATTAACCGATATTTCTTCCTGGGAACCCGATGACCACGAGTCCCTGATTCGTTTGTTGGTTCATGCTGATTTGTATGAAATTGAAGGAATTGTAATCACAACAGGCTGGAGCATGGATAATGTGAACAAAAACAAACAATTTAAAGATATTGCGACAGGTGTGATAGATGCTTACGAAAAAGATTTACCGAACCTGTTAAAACGCTCCAAACAAACCGCGTTTGAACACGATAATGAAAAACAGGAAATTGGGTACTGGCCAAGTGCTCAGTACCTGAGAGATCGCACAATGTTTGGAAGCATGAGAATGGGAATGAATTTCGTTGGCTCAGAAAATAATTCAGACGGAAGTGATCTTATTATTAAACTGGCTGACGAAGATGATGATCGCCCTATTTGGGTAACATTTTGGGGAGGAGGCAATACACTTGCCCAATCAATTTGGCAGGTTCAACAAACTCGGAGTAAATCGGAACTAAAAACTTTCCTGCATAAAATCCGTGCTTATGCAATTACAGATCAGGACAGACCGCAAAAATCCGGTTTCGAAACAAGTTCTCATGGCTGGATGCGTCGTGAATTTTCAGATGATCTTCTTTTTATCTGGGATGAATGTGCATGGAAGTATCAAAATGGAGCTGGAAAAAACAACTGGACTAAATATGAAACAGATATCCAGCATCATGGAAACCTTGGCAGTGATTATCCAAAATACGTTTGGGGTGTTGAAGGCGATACACCCGCTTTTTTACATATTATGCCAAACGGACTCAACAATCCGGATATCCCAACCCAGGCCGGCTGGGGCGGATATTCCGAAAGGGGATTGGGAGAAGATCAAAATGGCCAATCATTTGTAAACAACACAGGAACTACATATGACATTTGCAGGAAATATGAAGATCATTTTTATGCTGCAACATTTAACAATTTTGCTGCCCGAATGGACTGGGCAAAAGACGGTAAAGGAAACCGAAATCCGATAGTTGTGGTTGATGGCGACAATAGTTTGAATTTCATTACAAAAAGTCCACAGCCGGGAACGACAGTTACACTTGATGCATCCGCAACTTTTGACCCGGATGGAAATGAATTAACTTATTATTGGTGGATTCAGCCCGAAGCAGGAACATTTTTACAGGATGTAAACATTTTAAACTGTAATTCAAGTATTGCAAAAGTAAACATACCTGCAGATTCTACAGGGAAAACTTTTCATGTAATATGCGAGGTTACTGACAACGGAACTCATAACTTAACCAGCTACAGAAGAATAATATTTGAGCCAACAGAAGGCGATGAATAGGAAATATTAATTATGAACCGATAAATTTATTGACGATAGTATTAATAACCAGTATTATTTCAAACTAATTATTTTATCATGAAAAACAGAATCCGTTTCAATTTTACATCTGCAATTGTTTTATTACAGTTTCTGATATGCTTTCAGCCGCTCCATGCACAAAGTTTTCAAAAAAACAGAATTTTCGTTTTAACAGATATTGAAAACGAACCCGACGATGCCATGTCGATGGTACGTTTTCTTGTTTATGCCAATCAATTTGAAATTGAAGGATTGGCGGCAACTACATCAATTCATCAGCAAAACAGAGTAGCCCCTGAACGAATTCGTCAGATAGCTGAAGCTTATGGGAAAGTTCGTGATAACCTTGAAAAACACGAAACGGGTTTCCCGACAGGTGAAAATGTTCTTTCAAAAATCACTGAAGGACTCGCGGAATACGGCATGAAAGCGGTTGGGGAAGGCAAAGATTCACCTGCTTCTGAAACGCTTATTCAAGCTGCTGATAAAAATGACCCACGCCCGCTTTGGGTAACAGCATGGGGTGGTCCAAACGTTTTGGCGCAGGCTCTTTGGAAAGTGAGAGAAACACGTTCCGCAGAGGATTTAAAAAAATTTGTTTCCAAACTTCGTGTTTACACCATTTCAGATCAGGACGACAGTGGTCCGTGGATTAGAAAGGAATTTCCTGACTTGTTTTACATCGTTAGTCCGGGTTTTAATGATGGCGGTGCCTATCATCATGCAACATGGAGTGGAATCAGCGGAGATTATTTTCATGCCCGGAGTGCCGGAGCCAATTTTAGTTTGGTAACCAATGAATGGCTGGATCAAAAAATAAGGAGAAAAGGTCCTTTGGGCGCAGAATACCCACGTTGGGAATATCTGATGGAAGGTGATACTCCTTCATTCCTGAATTTGATTAACAATGGATTAAGCTATCCGGAGCATCCCAACTGGGGTGGCTGGGGAGGGCGTTACGAACTGTACACGCCAAGAATGCAAAAATGGTATCTCTATCCTGAAACCCGTCCAATCTGGACAGATGCAGAAGACGAAGTACTGGGAATTGATGGCCGGTGGCACGAAGGAAATCATGAAACAATTTGGCGTTGGCGTGAAGCTTATCAGAACGATTTCGCGGCAAGAATGGACTGGACAATTCTGCCTGTTGATAAAGCCAATCATCCACCGGTTCTTGTAATTGATGGTGAAAAACAACGGACAGCCAAACCTGGAGAACGCATCAATTTAAGTGCATCCGATTCAAGCGATCCTGATGGCGATGCACTTTCATACGATTGGTTTTGCTACATGGAAGCCGGTACTTTTCCTTTTGCCAGTGCCGTTAGTGGTCAGCCCATTCCAGTCAATGATTTCGACCAGGCAAAGGCATGGTTTACAATTCCTAAAGAACGAGTAATGCCTCCCGGTACAGGAACGATTCACATCATTCTGGCAGTAAAGGATCATGGAAAGCCCAGATTAACCCGTTACGAAAGAATCATCATTAATGTAGTGCCGTAAAATGTTCAAAAAGAATATTTTAAATAAGGCAGCTGTGTTATTTTTTTACTTCAAAATAATAATTTCCCGAACCGGTTTTAATTTTCACTTTACCTGAAAGTTGTTCTGTTGCAAATAAGTCTCCGGTTGAAACAGCTTTCCCGCTTTCAGTAATTTGTTCAATTTTTTCTGCCGGAAGAAATATTTCAGCAATTGAATTCACAGGTATTTCAACATTTAAACTGAAATTTTTATCCGAAACTTTCCACTCACTTGAAATCGTTCCATAGGGAGTTTCAAAGGAAGTTTTTGCCGACTTAATCCCTCCCACCAATTGCGGGTCGATAACTATTTCTTTGTATGCAATTGAATTTTGAGTTTGCCCGATACCGCCCAAACCACCGTAAAACCATTCCATAATATGACCAAGCATCAGGTGGTTATTTGATACATTTTCCAATGCGGGCCATGATTCTGTGAGTGCGGTTGCACCCTTTTTTAACTGATAACCATAACCCGGCACATCATCACGCGCATTCATTTTATACAACAGTTCGCCCTGATTGTTGTCGGCAAGTGCCCGCACCAGAAAATGAAAACCAATATCTCCGGCGGTCAAAGCATTCTCTGATGCATGGATAGAATTTACCAAAGTTTGCACTACTTTTTCCCGATTTTCTTCATCCACCAAACCTACAACCAAAGGCATTGAAATAGCGGTTTGACTGCCTGTAGAATAAATTCCTGTTTCGGCATTATAGAATTTATCGTTAAAAGAATTTTTAATTTCATCAGCCCAGCTTTTTAAATTTCCTGCATCTTCCTTTTTTAACAACTCCGCCATTTTTGATAAAAGCTGAACATCATAATAATAAATAGCAGTTGCAGTTAAAGAAACCGGAGTTAGTTGAGCAACACCGGGACGTTCAGGACCCATATCAAACCAGTCGCCCAAACCGTAATCAACAATATGGTTTACCGATTGGCCTTTCAAATATTCAACATATCGGGTCATCATCGGCCAGGCTTTTTTCATGGGTTCAATATCACCATACCATTTATAAATCAGCCAGGGTAAAATAACTGCGGCACTTCCCCACTCCGGCGAATCACGGAAACCACCTGAAAATTCCACATATTCCGGTGCAATATCAGGCACGAGGCCATCTGCTGTTTGAGCCGTAATCATATCATCCACAATTTTTGAATACAGCCCATAAACGTTATAGTTAAAATGAATTCCTTCGCCCATTAAATAGGTTTGTTCGAGCCAGCCTAATTTTTCGCGGTGCGGACAATCGCTTAAAACACTTTGGAAATTGCTTTTAATCGCCCATTTAATGAGCGTATCAATGCGGTTAAACAGTTCAAATGAGGTTTGAAAACTGCCGGTTTCGGGCGATGAATTGCGGTTGTGCAACATTTTAATTTCAATGATTTCAGGCAGTCCGGCATTCTGATTTTCAGCTTTTGGCACAGCACCTTCAACCTGAATATAGCGAAATCCGTAATAAGTAAACTTTGGTTGCCAGGTTTCCACACCATCTCCTTTCAATACATAAGTATAAAAATGCGATCGTCCTGTTGCTTTTTGATTGGCATGTCCGTTTTCGTCCAACAACTCGGCAGGAGTAATTTTTATTGAATCGCCACGATTGCCTTTTACCGATATTTCAAAAATCCCCGAAGCATTTTGACCAAAATCATACATCCAGCCATTTTCAATATCCTCTATTTTGTTCGTTTTTTTCAGCTGAATGGTTTCCTTGAGTTGAACCGGATAATCTTTTTCGGGCAATAACTTTTTACAGGGCGATTCAACAACTATTGCATTTTGCCAGCTGGAATCATCAAAACCCGCTGTATTCCAACCCTTTTTTTCCAATGTGGCATTGTATGTTTCGCCTCCATAAATACTTGAAAAAGTAACAGGCCCGGGAGTTGTTTTCCATGTTTCATCAGAAACAATTGTTTCAGAACTTCCATCTTCATATTTCAATTTGAGTTTCAGTATCATCATCGGATTTCCATAGGCAGTCATCACTTTTCGGTATCGAGTGTTGGGTACAATAAAAAAACCATTTCCAAGCCACATCCCCAAAGCATTCTGTTGAGAAACCAATAAATCAGTAATGTCAAAAGTGTTGTATAAAACAGTTTCATCATAATCGGTCCAGCCGGGGGCGATGAAATTATTACCCACCTTTTTACCGTTCAGTTCCATTTCGTAATGCCCCAACCCTGACACAAAAACCAAGGCCTGCTTTATTCCCTTTTTTACCTTAAATTCTTTCCGCAAAATGGGCAGTTGATGAAAACCCAGGTCTTTTCCGCTGTAATCTTTTCCCGGCAAATGAATCCCCGGTACAATGCGGTTTTCAGGATTCATTTTATCGTAAGCTATCCATTTTGCACCTTCCCATTCCGATTCTGAAAATAATCCTGTCGTAAAATTTATGGGTTTACTCCAATCCGATTCATTTCCAAAATTATCCCAGGTTTTTACTTTCCAGAAATAAGTGGTGCCCGGGTTCAAATTTTCACCTTCATAATTTACAAGAATGCTATTTTCGCTTTCCCTTTTTCCTGAATCCCAAATGAGGTTTTTTTCTGAAAAATCATTCTCTGAGGCAACACGTATTTGAAAAGCAGTTTGTTTTACATTTCTTTCTTCGGAAGTCATTTTCCAGCTGAAGTTAAAACCGGCAGGATTTATACCTGTTGCTTCTTCCATGTTGTCAATTGTTGTGGAAACAATCTCAGTTGAATTTTTTTGCTGACAGGAACCAAAAGAGAAAAGCATTAAAATAACAATTAATAAGAAAAAGCGATTTAGTTTCATATCGTGGATTTTTTTTGATAGTTCAAATTTAATTTATTCATGAATATTTCTCTGTGCATGTATTGTTAATTCACCCCAGTCACAATTCGTTCCATTTTTTTCAGTTAGTTCTTGTCAAATAAAATTTCAATATCTTTTCTTGCTGATTCAGGAAACACCTGAATGATATTCACTATTCCATTTTTCAAACTGGCTTCAACTATCGTTTGTCCCGGGGCGTGTAATTTGAAATGAACATTCCAGTTTTTTGGCCATGCAGGGAAAAGATAAATTTTATCACCGTTTGTTTGCAACAGCATTTCCTGTAACCCAATCATTCCCGAGCCTCCCCAATTGTGATCGGGCACCCAATCGAACCCCGGTCCCCAGAAAGCAGGAAAACGGCGGCCCGAATCCTGAAGTTTCAGTATGGTCAATTTTTTTGCTTCATCGGTTAAACCCAGCCGTGCGGCAAAAATGTTGTATTGTTTCCAGCTGATATGATCTTTAAACTTCAAAACATCCGGGTCATGCAAATAAGTATTTCGTGCAATTTCTATGTCAGGTTTGCCTAATCCATAAATTCCCCAGGGATAAACGGGGTACAACTGCGGGGCTTCGGTGTTGTTAATCCGTTCCCAAAGTTTTGCAGGTGAAATGGTTTTCTGCCCATCAAATTCACGAAAACTGATTGGCGGAATCCGTTTGAGAAATCCCTTCCATTTTTCCCTTTTTGTTTCATCCAAATATTTGTCGGGCAATTCAAGCAGTCGTTTCGTTACGGTTTTTAAAGCGGCAACAGTTGAAGTTGAATTGTATGCCATTTTATAGGTTTCACATGCCGAACCCGGGTAAAAAACCAAATGTCCGTTGTCATCCAATGTTTTCGTACCGCGGTTATTAGCGAGGTATTGGTAATGTTCGTCAAAAAACGTGAGGCAACTTTCAATTAATGGAATATATTCGGAAATATCCTGCCTGTTATATTCATGCAACTGCAAAGCCATCAGGCAAAATTCAAGAGAGGTGTCCCACTGGTATTCCAGCCAGGGATTGTACATCATTCCGGGATCGTAACCCTGCGGCCGTTTCCAGCCATATTCACTGCAATTGGGTAACCCGAAGTTTTCAATTTGCTCTGTAAAACAAGCTCCGTCGTGTCCCCAGTAAACATTACTGCGTAATTCAGCATTTTTCAATGTGCGGGTATAAAATGAAAGTTGCGGTTCAAGCATTTCAAAATCGCCCGATTTAATCATTGGAAAATAGACAAGGCGCTGATTTTGTGCGGTAAAAGTGCCACCGCCCCAATTTCTGAAATCAGGATTAAAAGTTCGTGTTGAATCAATAAATTGCGGATCTGTTGTAAAAAGTCCGCCATTAAATTTCGTGGGGTATTTGCCCATAGCATTGCAACCCAACATGTACCTGAAAAGCTGATAATTTCTTCCCACCTGCCATTCCGGCAAATCCTCATTTTCATTTTCAGGATTTATAAAAATGAAACTTCGGTTCCAATATGCTGCCCACCAATTTAAAGTCTCGTTGCGGACGTTTTTGTTCTGTTTGCTTGCAGAAATAAGTGTATCCACAACTGATTTCCATTCTTCAATATTTTCGCTTTGTGAAGTGTGTAAAGCAATTTGAAAAGATTGTTTTTTTGTCGGGGTCCTGCTTTTCAATTTCCATGCTTTAAACTCAGTTGACAAATATTTTCCGGCTGAAGTACCATTAGCAATGAAATTTTCGCCTGTCATTTTACCGCCAAACGTTAGGTCTTTCAAAGGATTGAACATTTCATCCTTTACAGATTCCATTTTCTGTTGCCGAACCGTAACATCAAAAACTGTTTCGCCTGTATTGCGGTGGTAAAACAAAACAGCATTTCCCCCGAACCCGATTTCATCTTTTTTGGTAAGAAGTCCATCCGGGACAGCCCATTTATAAGAATTCCCAAATCCTTCATTTTTCTGCAGCAACCTGTCTTCGAACCGCCAGTTTTCATAAACCGCCTCAACTTCCATTTTTTGATTACTTTCAAAATCAACATGAATTATGGGTGAAAATACCTCCACCCATATCGTAACTTTTGCAGAAATCTTTTCAGAATTTCCTGATATTTTTATGCACCCTTCATTTAATTTCAATTCCTGTTTAAAAGAATTTTGTGAAAACGGATTGGGTGATAGTTTTACCCTTACCCGCCCCAGTTTTGGCATAGTATTGTTTTCGTCGAATGTTCCGCTGCGCGCGATATAAAACAGGATTTCACCGTTTTCAACCCATACGTTCAAACCGATATCTCCACCTCCACACGGCATCGTTTCCGATGAATTTTGACTTTGACTTGTCCATATCAGGTCGTAATTCTCAGGCAATGACATTTGTGCCATTAAAATTCCGTTAAAAATCAGGAGCGTTATTGTAAATATTATTTTCATATGTAATTCAAGATAACTTTCCAAACTTTTTCATGATTCCTTGCTGTTTTCGTGATATTTTTCACTCGTTTCCAAAATCACAAAGATTTTACCTTTTACTTTATTTCTCCTTCAATATTTTAACCGGCCCTGACAAACCTGCCGGCAACAATGACTGGCCTTCCAATCGGTAGTCAGCCGTGGTCCAGGTAGTTTGTTTTTCTTCAGGTAAACTTTTGTCGCCAATTAAGCGGTTTGCCCATGTATTTGTTACCGAAATTTCAAGTTCATTTTTTCCCTTTTTTAATGCTTTGGAAATATCCAATCTAAAAGGAGCAGTCCAGAGTATTCCACAATTTACGCCATTTACTGTTACTTCTGCCAAATTATTTACTTCACCCAATTCAATCCAAACAGGATGATCCGCTGCAATTTCCTGCTCCCAGTCAAATCGTCTTTGGTAAATCGCAGTTCCTGAATAATATTTAATTTTGTCATTTTCATTCTTACTCCAATCCGTCAATTTATCAAAATGAACAGGATTTTCAGGGCCTCCAAACGAAGGATCAAATTCAACTTCCCAATTGTCTTCCAGTTTCTTAACCGATTCAAATTCGGGCCGGTTTTTACCTTTTTCGGATTTTAATTCTGAAGTCTCTTTTTCAAAAACAACAAAAAATGATTCGTTATTTTCAAACCGACATGGGATGATGGTCCTGCCGTTTTCCATTCGCCATTGTTTACATTCTGTTTTTGTATCGGTTACAGGGAAATACAACTCAGGAATTTTCCCTGAAACCCTGAATGACAACTCCAAATTCCGAATTTCATCATTTTGGTTTGATACAAAATAGATTTCCTTTTCATCCGCAATTCGGTGTGTCCATGCTATTTTTACAGCTTGCCTGCCATCTGCATCCAAAGCATAAAAATCCTTTTCAATTCCAAGTGGGGCAAATGAAGCCACATCATATATTCCCGTAATTACCCTGCCTTTTCCAATTTTTTTTACTTTGAGCTTCGCAGTTATCATGCTGCTATTTTCATCTGAAAACAATTCATTTATTATGGTGTCAAATTCCCGGTTTTCCCCATTCGAACCGAATAAAATTTCAGGTTTTTCCTGAAAGTATACAGAAGCACCATTTTTAATCAATGTTAGAATTTGTTTGGCCGATTCAATGCTTAATGCTGCTTCCGGATTCATTTTCCGCTTACCGGGAACAACCAAAAGTGCATAACTCGCACCACCCGGAAGCTCAATTCTGCCATTGTTTACCTTTGAAAAATTCAAAAGTGCATCCCTGTTAAATGAATCATAAGCGTAACCTTTTAGTGGATCCACCCAATCCGCAGGGTCAGCAATGTTTGTTGAGCTTGTAACGCCACGTGGTCTTTCGTGAGTTGGCTGACCTTCATTTTCCAACCTGATTTTTTCATTTTTGACAACATCTTCACCAAAAATTTCAGGAAAAACTGAAACCAGCCGTTCAGGGAGTATTGCACGGCGGGGAATTTCTTCGCCCGTAAAAACAGCAATGTCATTAACTGAAACTCCCTGTTGTAAAAGACCCTGACAATTTCGGATATAATTTACCCATGCTTTTCCGGGTTGGAACCAGGTTTGTGCAGGCTGAAAAAATAAGCCGACAACACCAAGCGTCATTCCGGGTTTTCTGTCAGCCCACGGGTTGTGGCTAAAAACATGAAAAGCCATCCTGTTAATCCCGAGTGCAAAATTGCGGTCGCCCAAAGTTTTAAGCATTCCCGGGTGTTCGTTCCAATCCATTCTTATTTCCGTAAAACTTTCGGATTGAATGATTCGTTTTCCATAAATATGACCGGCAGAAATGGCATCCAGTATATCATTTGGTTTGTCGTGGGTAGGACTATTCAGCCAAAATTCGCCCATAGGAATATCCACGTTTTTCATGTGCAACATTCCATCTGAAACCATAACAGGAGCAACACTTTCGGCGCTGAATTGCAGACCTTTTTCGTGGGCCAGCCGTTGAAAAGTGGCATAAAAATTATCAGCAACCAATTCAGAAATGGTTCTTCTGACATCGTGCAATACTTTTTCGGAAAAGGATGCCGAGTCAATCGGGATTCCTGCCATAACCGGCAACAGTGGAATTAAATCGTAACCCCTGCGTTTCATAAATTCTTCAGTAAAAACCGGCGACCAGTTCTGGCTGCCACATTCCCAGCTGTCAACGTGAAAATATTTTAAAACATCAGCCATATTTTCTACTCCAATCTGCCGGTAAAACTCCCCGAGCCATTTATCAAACTGAAATGCAGCAACTTCTGAATTCAATTTATCGCATTCCAAACCGAGACCACCGCCACCCACATAATTAGTTTTGCCTGTTGAGGTATGACCCATACGCAGGATTTTCCACCGGCCAGGCGGAACATTCCAGTGTAATACTCCCTCGTCATTCATGAAAGAAGAAATATCAATGATTTTTTCAGAAGGAATACAGCTTGAATCCGGTACTTGATTAGTTGTTGTTTGGTTTGAGATGCGCCAGATTGATCCGTTTTTTCCTTCAAACTGGTTTATTTTTGGTGATGACGAGAGTTCAATCCCGGCAATTTTAAGCGACTGTTTCCATTTTGCCGCATCCAAATCTTCGGCACCGGGTTCGGTTCCCTTCGGGTTATAAACGAAACGGAAAAATCTGGCTTCAACAGGTTCAATCGAAAAAGTGATATCCTGTTCTTCATCCATCCAACCCTGGCGATGCGGTTTTAAACGTGTTTGCTTTTTAAAATGCTGTCCGTCATCACTCACTTCCAAAATCAACCGGCCCGCCTGAAAACTGCTTCCGGGCATTTTTACAACAACCGAACGACATGTAAATGGCCGTTCAAATTCATATTGTATCCAGCAGGGTATTTCACTTCTGAAGCGTTCAGGCGTAGCTGGATCATTGAGATAATCAGGATTTTCACCAGGAATGCTTGAGGTAATTTTTGGGTTTAAAATATAGGATGATATACTAGTATTTCCTTTAGCCGGAAGTGCAAAAGCTTTAATATCGCGATAATAGTTTTCTAAGGTTTCGGGTTGTGGAAGTTTTCCGTTGAAAACAGTACCTCCTGAAACAATTGTGTCTGTCCAAACCAATTTTTGCATTGAAAGTTCAGGTGTAATCCACGGACCACCGGCGGCGGTGAAACCATCGCAGGAATGCAGCCCAAGTTTTAAATTCAGCCGATTGGCTTCTTCAAATGTAAATTTCACCATCTCCCACCATTCGGGCGTTAATTGTTCAACCGGCTTGTCAAATTTCACCCTATCCGATGCACCCCGGATAAAAAACAAATAGGCGCCTTCCAATCCTGCTTCCTTCATGGCTTCCAAATCGGTTGTGATTCCCGTCCTTGAAACAGCTGCATCATTCCAGTACCAGTAAACAAGGGGTTTTGCATCTTCCTGCGTTGGCTGATGTATTGTTAAGGAATTTTCTATTTGAGTTGATGATAAAAATCCAGGCAAAAAATACAAAAATATAAGCGGGATAAATTTAAATATATGTTGAATATTTTTTTTCATATAAAGCTGATTCTTTGTGTCTTTGCGCTTTCACGTGAAATATTTTCCGCGAAAACGAATGGATTTTACTTCACTTCAAACTCAAAAAATAAAGTCCCTTTTTTTATTCCCGAAACCTGTTGTGCCTGAGACGATGGTCCTATCAAATCGGTTGTGTTCACTTTGTTTCTCACTGCCGGAATAACATCCAAAACAGAAATGCCGCTTTCAGGAAATGTGTAAAGCAAGGCGTCCCGTCCGTCACGCGGAGAATAAACACCAAGATAATTGTCAAAACCTTCCGTGGCAATTGTAAAACTTCCCTCAGAAGTTTCAAATTCAGACCAGTGCCAGTTACCGAAAAAGCCTTTAAATTCAGGGTAAATGAAAGTTTCGCCGGGAATTGGGTCGTTGTAATCATTTTCCCAAATGTTGAGTTTTGTGCCTTGCAAACGGTTTTGCCAAACGCGGTAAGGACCTTCGCCAAGCCATTTTCGTGAAATAACTTTCGTTTCAGGGTAATCGAATTTTATTCCCATCAATTCAACAACTCCATCATAACCATATTCATACTCTAGTTTAATATTTTTTTCAGAGGCAATTTCCCACCTCACTTTTTTCAATGCGCCAAAATACTGAGCTGAAATCACAGCCTTTCCGTTTTCCATTTTTGCTTCAAAAGATGTTAACATTGTTTCACCGGAAATATCGTTATAAAGGCGATCGACACCCTTGGGCAAGTTTTCAGCCACCCAGCCGTCGAGGCTGCGATCGGCACGTCGGAAAGCCACAAAACGCGGCCCTTTGCCGAAGGATAAACTTTTTTCACCCTCAGTTATTTTTGTCAATTCCCCATTTTCCTTGTTGAAATGAAGATTTTGATTTCCAGCCTTTACAATCGTTTCCCTCTCTGCATTTTGGATTTCAACGTCAGTTGATTTAGGGGCCGTACGTAATTTCAATTCTATTTGATAAATTCCATGACCAGGTCCACAGTTCTTCCCCATTTTTGCCCGATGCTTTCAGGTAAAAAACATCAGCATCAGTTAAATTTTCAGGAACCTGAATTTGCAAAATTCCAGAATTATGAGGTTTTACATCGGGTCCGTTCAGACTTCCGTTTTTCAAAACCCTGTGTCCGGTTTTATTTTCTTCCGGCGCATAAAAGCTACCAAGTTGCCATTCGAAAGTACATTCATTTAAATTTGTAAAATCATACCTGTTTTCAATTTCAAAAGCACCGTTAAAATTTTTACCGATGGTTTTATTCATAACCATCACAGGCGACCAAACTTCTTTCACTGTAAAAAAGCTACCTTCTTTTTCGAGATGCGGACCTACAATTCCATCGGCACCGTGGTTACCGTCATTATCAATTCTGCCACCCTGGTCGGTTCGAACAATGCCTTCATCGGCAAAAACCCAAAGCAAAGCACCACCGCTCATCGGGTTTTTACGCATCATTTCCCAATAATCATATAATCCGCCACCGTGTCCGCCATCGTACAAACCATGAAGCATTTCAGTTGGGAAATAAATATCTTTTCCCCGAAGGTATTCCTGGGTCTCACCATACGAGCGGTAATGCATGGTTTCCACGCCATTCAAATCCTGTTGCGGGTGTAAAACCGGCCGGTTTTGCGGATCCCATTTTGCGAATTCATTATCCAGTTCAGTATTCCAGCCACCTTCATTTCCATTGTCCCAAAAAATAATGCTGGGATGATTTACATCGCGAACCACAAGTTCTTCCACCAGCTTTATCCCAACCCCTGTATCATATTTTCCATGCCAACCGGTAAGTTCATCGAGTACATATAAACCCAGTTCATCGCAGGCATCCAAAAACTCCGGATTTGGTGGATAATGCGACATGCGAACAGTATTCATATTCATTTCCCTGATTAACCGTGCATCTTCATAGTTCTGTGCTTTACTTAAGGTGCGACCGGTTTCAGGACGAAAACTATGGCGGTTAATACCCTTTAAAAGAATGCGTTGTCCGTTCAAATAAAACCCGTCACCTTTTTTAATTTCAAATGTTCTGAACCCAAATCGTTCTGAAACCGAATGCATTGTATTACCGTCCTTTTTTAACAGAAATTCAACGTGATAAAGGTTTGGTGTTTCGGCAGTCCACAGCTTAATATTTTCGGCTTTTGTTTTTAAAACAACTTTATCGCTTCCAGGCGGAACCACAGTTTCAAATGGTTTTCCAACCGCATTATTTTTTGAATCAGTTATTTGAGCAGAAATCGCATAAGCGTTATCCACACCTTCACCAAGATAAATTTCAGCAAGAAAATTGCCGTCTGCCTGGGCGTCAATTGCAGTGCGACTGATAAACTGAGCAGGAAAAGATTCAAGGAAAACAGGGCGGAAAATGCCACCGAAATTCCAGTAATCAGCGCGTCTTTCTGCAAGGTTCACACTTGTATTTTCTGATTCTTTGCTAACTGTAACTTCAAGCAAATTCTTTTTGCCAAATTTTATCAGGTTCGAAATGTCATATTTAAACCGATAAAACCCACCCTGATGCAGGCTTCCCGCTTTTTGACCATTAATTAAAACGCGCGCGTCGGTCATCACTCCGTCAAAAACAATCCTAACCCGCCGCCCCTGCCAACTTTGAGGAACTTCAAATTCATATTTATAAAGTCCCTGTTCCTGCGGAATACCGGGATCAGTTGGTTTCCCATAGAAATTTACACCATAATTGTATTCTCCAAAACCTTGTTGTTCCCAACATGACGGAACTTTAATTTTTGTCCATGCGCCACTTTTTCTTCCGGATGTGCAAAAAAAGTCCCATTCTACTGCATCATTGGGCCCATGACCGGAGAGAAAAATAATTTGTGTTTTCTTTTCATCCTTTACCTGAGGTTGGGCGTTTACCCATGTTGAAAACAAAATGGTAATCAGGATGAATATGCTGTACTTCAGTTTCATAACATTTAAAACTTTATTGATGATTGTATTTTTTTCAACTGTTTTTTGTTGAACGCACCCGGAACGAAATAAAAGGAATAGGAATAATTTTGTGCCGGAATCTGATATTTTTCAATGGGTTGCGCTACTTCCGACCATGAATCGTTTCCACCCACACCCATTTGAATAAGGTCAATGTTTAGCGTGATAAATCCTGATTCTTTTAATTCATTCGTATGCTTCGCCTCATTAATATTTTCTTCTGTAAATGGCCAGGCACTCATGCTGAGTAAACTATCGGCAACAACAAGTAATCCGTTTTCCTGTTTATCAGTCAAAAACATCCAGCGAACATCGGTGCGGTTACCGTTCTCCTGCGGCATCACATATGGTTCCATAAAACCGGCAATTGGAAGCGAGTAAACAGCGGCATAGAAACCCGAGCGGCGGTCGATATAATTTTCAAGTGGCCCGCGACCATACCAGGTAATATTTCTTAAATCGTTTCTTATTCCGCAAGTCATCCCCACTTTTGGTATATTTGGCAATTCCTGAATAGCTTTCAAATTGTATTTTACCTTGACAACTCCATCTCCATTTATCAAATAAATAATCTCAACCTGCGCTTTTTCGTCAATAACATTATAAATACTTTTTACCCGAATCACGTCATCTTTAATTACCTGTGCCTCTACCTTTTGCAATTTGGGTTCTGCATCATACCACTCTTTTAATACTTTTTGTGGTTTCCAGCCTTTTCTGTCATTGTCGGTTAACGGACGGGTAAAATGTGGAAGTAACGGGCTAAATATCTGCTCCTTACCATTAAAATTATACGAAACCAGGGCACCGTTCGATTTGCTGAACTTTATTTCGAAGTTTTTTCCATTCAAAAGAAAAACATCGTCATTTTGCACATATTTGATTTCCGGAAAACTCTTTCCTTCATTTTTGATAATCGGAATTTCGTTTAACGCAAACTGATTGGAAGCAACTTCAAAGCCTTTAACAGCCCAGCTTTTACTTTCCTTTAAAAGAAAGTGGATGTCGGCGAGATATTCGTTTTCCTGTTTCATTTGTGGTAAATAACCTGCGATTTCAATCACCGTATCCTTTCCGGCAGACAATTTTAAATCCGGCAATTGAACCGATGATATTTCAAATCCATTCTCACGAACTTTTAAAAACACATTGTATTCTGCAAGTGATTTTACCGAGTGGCGGTTGCTGATTTTTATTTTTGCCGGCGCTACCAGCTCACAATCAACTGGCTGATACACTCTTTTACATTCAAAAATGGCAGCTTTGGGTCGTCCATCGGAAGCAACAATACCGTTGATACAGAAATTGCCATCATGCAGTTTTTCTCCAAAATCACCCCCATAAGCGTAGAATTCGTTTCCATCAGCATCGGTTTTTAGCAATCCCTGGTCTTTATAATCCCATATACAACCACCAATTATCCTCGGTAAAGCCCGAAAATCGTCCCAAAGTTCCTTCATGTTTCCGGTTGAATTTCCCATAGAATGCGCATATTCTACAAAAATTATCGGTCGGTTATCGCCCGGCTGATTCACCAAATCATGAATAAATGGGATTGAAGGATAAAACCGGCTCACCACATCCACATAATACTGATCAACAGGGTTTTGCAACCGACCTGTATTGGGAAGTGCTGTCAAATCTTTATAACCGCCCAGGCCGGGACTTCCCTGTGCCGGTTCATAATGCACAGGGCGTGTAATATCGTAATCATGAATCCATGCAGCCATTGCCGCATGATTTGGACCGCTGCCGGCTTCGTTTCCCAAACTCCAGATAATTACAGATGGATGATTTTTATCGCGCAAAACCATCCGGGATGAACGCTCCATGTGCGCATGTGTCCACATGGGGTCGTTACTCAATTTTCCTCCCAATCCGTGGGTTTCAAGATTGGCTTCATCCATTACAAAAATCCCGTATTCATCGCACAAATCATAAAAATAAGGGTCGTTAGGATAGTGACTTGTGCGAATGCAGTTGAAGTTGAACTGCTTGATTTGCTGCACATCCCTGCGTATATCTTCCCGTGAAAGTGCTTTTCCCTTAACCGGGTCGTGATCATGACGGTTCACACCATACAAATATGTTACTTTCCCATTAATCAGTAATTTGCTGTTTGTTTTTGAAAACTCAATGCTCCGAAAACCAACTTTACAACTTTTTACTTCCTGAATTTCGCCGTTACCATTTTCCAATGAAATAATCAATGTATATAAATTAGGCTCTTCATCGCTCCATTTTTTTGGGTTCATAACCTTGGTTTCCAACAAACCAAATTTCACGTTGTCAAGTCGCGGGTAACTTTCGTTGATAACATCTTCTGCTTTTATACTCAGTGGTTCAGCAAAAACAGGCTGTTGATTTTCGTCAAACAACAGGGCTTTCAGCACAAAATTTTTGACTGTGTCGCCGGTCAGGTTTTCAAGTCCCGGACGAATACTTAATATGGCATCTTTATAATCTTTATCAAGTTTTGTCTGGTAGAAAAAGTCGGCAATCCGCAATTTTGGTTCAGCCAAAAGCATTACTTCGCGTTGAATTCCACTCATGCGCCAGTGATCCTGATCTTCGAGATAAGAACCATCACTCCAGCGAATTACCTGCACCGATAAAATGTTTTCACCGGCTTGCAAATAGGGTGTTACGTTAAATTCAGAAGGCAGGCAACTATCTTCGGCATAACCGAGAAACTTACCATTCACCCAAACTTTGTATGCCGAACTTACACCTCCAAAATGCAAGGTAACATTCATATTTTTCCATTCTTCGGGAACAGTAAAAGTTCGCTGATAAGAACCAACAGCATTGTAATCGCGCGGAACATAAGGCGGATTTACGGGACGAAAAGGATATACGGCACTTTTATAAATTGGAATATCGTAACCCTTCATTTCCCAATTGGAAGGCACTTCGATTTTATCCCAACCGGAAACACGTGATTTGTAAAAATCTATTGGAGCATCATCTGGTTTAAATGCAAATTTAAAGTCCCATTCTCCGTTCAGCATTTGAATTCTTCGTGTATTGCTGCGGTCGCAAGTCAGGGCATCGGCTATTGTTTCGAATGAATAAGCAGTTGAACGCGCTACATCCCGGTTTATTCCGCAAATCAAAGGATTTTCCCAGGGTTCAGTTTCATATATCTGCGGTGGGCGAGGTATTCCGGCCGGTTCGCCTGTAACTGTTTGTGCATTGATTTGAGCAAAACACAAAACTATTTCAAGAAAAATTAAAACTCCGGCTTTCATATTAATCAATGTCCGTTAAAAAATAAATATAACCCAATCATTACGATTATTAGCGCTATCCAAGAAACCCAAACCATGCGTTCGGGTTTAGGTAAATTTCCAAAATCAAGTGTATTTTTACTGACTGATTTTTTATCGAAATAGGATACAAGAAAAGCGACAAACGCCAAAACCACAAAAATATCGAAGGAAATGAGCAGGAAGTGGGGCCAGAAATCATATTGTTCTTTTGGAAAAACCCAGAGGTACAAAACCCCGATTCCGATACTAAAAAGTGTTCCCGCAGAGAGAATAAGATTGGCCGCGCGGGCTGTGGTTTTTTTCCAAAGCACCCCAAACAAAAACACAACCGACATGGGCGGCGCCAGAAAGCCCAGCACTGCCTGAAATATATCGAACAATTTCAAACCTTTGATGCTATTTATTGCCAAAGTCATAAACACAGCCAAAAGAGCGCCAAGCACTGTTACAACACGGCCAATCCTGATAATTTCCGATTGTGTGGCATCAGGTTTAAATTTTTTCACATAAATATCGACAGTGAAAACTGTACTCAGTGAATTCAGAGCCGAGTCAATTGTGCTTACCAAAGCGGCAATCAAAACCGCCATTACGAGACCAACCATGCCTGCAGGCAACAATCGGGTAACCATTGTCATATAGGCTTCATCGGGATTTTTCAAATCGGGGAAAAGCACAAAGCAGGCAATGCCCGGAATGATAAATAAAACCACATCAAGAATCTTCAGCCATCCTGTAAAATTTGCACCGATTTGTCCCTGCCGTAAATTTTTGGCACCCAGTACCGATTGCACCATGGATTGATCAGTACACCAAAACCATACGCCCATAATGGGATAACCCAGAACAAAAGCCAGCCAGGGATAATTTGGGTCTGACAAAGGCAAAAACAAATTCCAGTAACTGGCGGGGGTATTTTCGTAAACAGCCATTGCTCCACCCGCCTTTTGAACACCAACAACTGTCAGTATCAGTGAAACTACAATCAGTAGCAACATCTGGAAAACATTTGTGTAGGCAATTGCTTTCAAACCACCGGCGATGGTAAAAAATGCTGAAATCCCTATCAGCACACAAACCGAAATCCACATGGGCAGGTTCAGAATTTGTCCCAACAAGATTCCTCCTGCAAAAAGTGTAAGCGCCAGCCATGAAATTAATACTGTGGCAATTGTGTACCATGCAAGAATATTCCGCGTGGATTGACCAAAGCGTTTGCCCATAAATTCGGGTAAGGTTTGAACTTGTGCCCCCAGATATCGTGGAGCAAAAACAACTGCCAGAAGGAAAATAAACAGAAAAGCAAACCATCCGAAATTACCGGCAACTATACCGGTTGTGTAACCAATACTCGCCGAAGCCACCAACATATTTGGTCCAACATTCGTTCCCCACATGGTAAAACCAATACTTGCCCATCCCAGTGAATTGCCGGCGAGAAAAAGGTTTTCTCCCTGCTGTTTCTTTTTTACAAAACTTACCCAGTAACCGATTCCTACTAAAACAATCAGGTAAACAACAACTATTATGAAATCAACAGGTTTTAAAAAATTATGGACATTTTCCATAGTTTGTTTTTATTTGTCAATCAATTTTTGTCTTTTTTGTTTGCATATAAAGTTCCTTACTATCCTATTCTTTTTTTTGCCTCTTCCCAACATTCTTTGGCAATTTGCACATAAACAAGAGCTTGCTGCCAGCGATCTCCTTCTTCAACCCATTCTCCGTTTTCATTTTTAATAAGGCGGGCATAAAATATACTGGCCTGTAATAACTCAACAGTAAAAATTATGTAGTCGCCGGGTTTTGCTGTTTTTAAAAATCCGGAAAATGCACGGGTCCACATTTCTTTAAAATGATCCACATAAACCTGATTTTTCCCATCAGCAATATCCACCTGAATACTTCCCGGATTACCAATACGGGCATGCACAAACCGAACCCGTTCAAAAACCGGGGCAATAAAATCCCATTTGTTTTCGATACCGCCATACACCATTTCCTGCCCAGTGTACCAATGAGAAAAATCGCCGTTAAAACGGATTTCAGGAAAACGTTTTATCAGTTCCACAGTGCGTTGCATATCCTGCGTTATGGTAGCCCTGTGTGTTTCAATGTAAAGTGGAAAGTCATTTTTTTCTGAAGTTTGAATGATATAAGCAACAAGTTCATCCATTTCCGAATCACTTTCCATTCCCCAACCCACATGCAATGTTGCGCAATTATAGCTTTCGGATTTCCATTTGGGAATCAAATTGTCCAATTCGCCCACTTTGTTTATTCGGGCGTGTGCGGTTAAACTCAATCCAAATTCTTTGCACAATACAGGATTTCCGTCCTGAACACCATGGAAACCCGCTTCCTTTATCGCCTTGTGTTTTTCTTCATCACTTCCTCCCGGACCAATTGAAAAAACCGGAAGATTCGTGCAATTTCCATAGTTGAGATCGAATCTTATGTGTGGTTTTGAATTTGTTCCGTCATTTGTATTTTTAATCATGCCCGTTTATTTTTGTAATTTACCGTTTACTACAAAAGGTTCGGCCAGATAAAGCGGAGTACCATCATCCTTTACAATGGGTGCCGATGAATATTGCATGAGCAGCACGCGCCTCGATTTATTTGTGTTGTTTGATCCGCTGCGATGAAAGCAAACACTTGAAAACAAAGCGACATCTCCTTTTTTAAGTATTGCCGGCACACCCGGATTATCACCAAAATAACCAATCTGGTCATTTGTACCTTCTTCCAGTTTGTGTTCAATTCGTGTAGTTGTTCCGGCATCTTTATAAGAAAGCAGATACACTGTTCCGTTTTCTTCCGTAACATCATCCAGCGGCATCCAGCACGACAAATAAGGTTCATGTTTTTCCTTTACATAACCTGAATCCTGATGCCAGGCGAATTTCATTCCTTTATCGGCAGCTTTTACCACGTATTGTTCCAAAAAAAGATACACATTACCGCCTAAAATTTTTCTTGTAATTTCTTCCATCTCCTTTCCAAATAAAAGTTCCTGCATGGGTTCACTATCCTTATTTTTCATGGCAATGAAGTATCTTTTCCCTTTGTGGTTTATTTCATCAACCTCAACGCCTTTTGCATCCATTTCGGCATCTTTTTCACGGATAAACCGCTCGCACTCATCCTGGATTTTTTCAATCATCTCCTGCGGAATTACATTTCTTAAAATCACAAAACCATCCCTTCTGTAATTTTCAATCTGCTCTTTTGAAATAATCGTTTTCATTGAATTCTCTTTTTTAGTTGTTATTTGAAATTTACTAACTATCTGTATTTGTCCACAATTTTTAATGCTGAATCAATTTCATTTTCCGTTTTAAAATCTACGTTTATGTGCAATCCATGGTTCCCAAGGTTATCGAGCAATGGTTGCAGTTCTTCAAGTTTTACCCAGTTTGCCATTACCGATTTACCTGAAGCGAGAATTTTTTTATACAGATCAAACCAGCGCGGATCACCGCCCTGAGGCTCTCCTACCCCGGGTGTCCACTGTACTGCATTTAATTCTTCCATTTCGAGCACTGCATCCAGGTGGCGGATTGCATCCACACCATCCAGGTGGTATAAAGTGTAATCAATTTTTTCTGTCTGTTCCCGCAAAAAAGGCAAAGCAAAACGTCTGAAATCTTCCTCCGAAATCATCAGTGAAATATCACTTTGCAGTTTCGCTACTTTCCCCGGAGCCCACAAGGAGAAATAACAAAACGCCATTTCGTTGCCTTCGCGGATTATTCCGTAAATTTTATCGAAAACTTCAAAATAAATGTTGTTGATTTTTTGCAGCTGTTCTTCCAAAACTTCGGGCTGCATCAGCATATCCATTAATACATTGTCGGTACCTTTTAAACTGGCAAGCGTGTCAAGTCCTTCCACCAAATCAGGACAACCCACAAAGTATTTTCCGTTTGAAAGTTTTTTACATTCCTGCAACAGATTCAAATGCAACTGCCACCATTTGTTCTTTTCGCCGAGTTGAATTTCACCATCAAACCCCGGGTTTTCCTTAATCCAGATTGTATCTGCGCCACCCGCTAGTTCGGCACCCAGACAAGCAGCCAGTGAACCGGGACCTAAATGAGTGTTGGCAACCGGAAGAATATCGGCTTTAAACGAACTTCGGGAAAGCTGAAAATGCAGGTTTTTAGCCCGCCAAACAGGGTCGAACCAAAATTGATTCAAATCTTTTGCGGGCGATGGCGGCAAAACATTTTCATGCGGTTCACCATCTTTTTCAAGGTGTTCCCACATCGAAACAATAATTCCTTTTTGGTTCCACCAGTTGAGGTAATGTTTTTTCGAATCTTCCCAGTTATTTTTCCATGTTATCATTTTTTTTTCCCGCAAAGGCGCAAAGACGCCAAGGTTTATATTTCAGTCCAATTCATGTTAAAAATCCCCATAAAGGATTCAGCTATTTTCAAGGTTTTAACTTTATCGAAATCCATTTCATCCGTACAATTTACCTTTTCAGGATAATATGGGATATTGGCATTAGCTTTTATCCAAACCGGCATTTCAACCAGCGGAACTTCAAAATCTTTTAGCCATTTACCACCATTTTCCTTTTTCCCGCTGAAAAGATTTATCCACTCACCATCAGGCAAATAAACATCTCTTTTATTTTCTGAATTCATTATTGGTGCAACCAGAAAATCATTTCCGAAATAATATTGGTCATCAATATGCCAGCACATTTTATCGTTTGGATGATGAAAAACCAGCGCCCGCAAAACAGGAAAACCTGTTTGGGTTGAAAGTTCACTTTGCTCCAGAATATAGGGAATCAAGGCGTAACGCAAGTTCCACCATTTTCTCACAATCCCTGATATTGCAGGATAATCGTATGGTTCGCGTTTTGAAGTTCCGTGATAACGAATGTGCGATGAAAACACGCCAAATTGAGTCCAGCGGACATACAAATCACCGGGGATTACCGAGTTCATAAAATCCGGCACACCATGAAATCCGGGAACATCGTGGCTCCAAAATGCAAAACCCGATAAACCGAGGTGCAAGCCGCCTTTCAGTGAGCCGGCCATTCCGTCCCACGAACAGGCAGCATCGCCACCCCAATGCAGGGGAAATCTTTGGCAACCGGCCCAACCGGCACGCGCCCATATTATTCCATCGCCTGTAACTTCCTTTGTAATTTCAAAAGCCGCCTTTTGGTATAATAAAGCATACAAATTGTTGAGCAATTCAGGTTTCATGGCATAATAGCCGGCATCCATGTGAATGTCTTCACCAAAATCGGTTTTGATGCAAACAACGCCCATTTCCAATAAATTTCGCAAAAGATTTTTGTACCATTCCACCGCCAAAGGGTAAGTAAAATCAATGGTTCCGGCATAATCAAGCGCACTGAAATTGGAGCCGCCCTGTTGTTTATTTTCTTTGAGTTTACAGATATAACCGTTGGCAACTGCTTCGTCTAATTGTTCGGCTTTGGCTGCAATATAAGGCATTTGCCAAAGACTTACCTTAAAACCATTTTTCTTCAATTTCGAAATAAAAGCAGGGGGATCGGGAAAGCGTTCATCGTTAAATTTCCATTCGCACAGCCAGTCGGTTTTAAACCAACCTGTGTCGAGATGAATGACATCGCAGGGAAATTCTTCTTCCCTCAATCTGTCACAAATCCCCTCCACTTCTTCTGCCGAAAAATAGGACATCCGGCTCATCCATGTGCCAAAACTCCAAAGCGGCGGCATGGCTGGGAAACCTGTAATTTTGCGGTAATTCAACAAAATTTCTTCTACCGAATTGCCACCAAAAAGAAACAAATCCAATTTTGCTTCCATCCCCAATAGCTGAACAGAACGACTTGAGTGGTCGGCCAGTGAAAATTTTGAAAACGCCGAAGTATGCATAAAAAGTCCATACAGTTGGTCCGATAAGTAAAACGGTATATTTTTATAAGTGCGGCGGTTGTTCACGCCCTGCCCATCCTGGTTTTTTAGCTGAACAGTTTTCCCTGACAAGTCCATTTTTGAAAAGCGTTCGCCTGTTCCGGTAAAAACTTCGTTGGGTTCAGCATGAATGGACAGGGTAGCACGCTTAATTTTTTGTTCTTTTTCGACAAAAGCAAGTGCAAAAGCATCGTGCCGTGCCGGAAAAAACTGGTCGTAATCACTGATTTTTATTTCCTTTTCACCATCCGGGAAAAAAGTAGCACTAAAAGTTTCCTCCGGCGGTGGAAGCAAATCACTCCAAAATTCGATTTCAGGTTTTTCGAATTTAAAAAGTGCTTTTTTTGTTCCATTTGAATCGAAAACTACCCACTGATTTTCACTTTTTTCAAAATGCAGGGGATTTACTTTTATACTTTCATGAAAAGAAAGCATTTCTGAATCGGGCATAGATTCGCCTTCAAAAGCAATTGAAACACGCAAAATATTTTTATTGCAGGCACGTAAACGTAGCTCGTAATTTTTTTGCTGAATGGATAAATCGGGAGAAATATCAGTACCTGATTTCTGCTTTTGAAACGGAATGGAAAGTACAATATCATCATTCTCCATTTTTATTGAAGCAGGTTTACAAGCTCTCCAAAGTGATTCAGAACCCGGCAAATTCGGGTCGAAATCCATGAAATCGTATAGCTGGTAATTTGTCTGTATCATAAATCTCCCTTAACTCCCCGAAAAGGAAGCTTTTTGTTTTTAAGTTTATTAATAAACATTTTCATTTTGCAGAAATATTAGCTGTAATTTTTTCAAGGTTATCGGAAACAGCTGTTATTTGAATCGTTCCTTTATTTCCATTAGATTGAACAATCAACAGGCACATTCCGTTGAAAGCCTTAATATGATCCGCCTTAAATGATTCTAAACCTGCCTGGTAACCATTATCTACTCCGGCAATAAATCCTTCGCCCTGCACATCAAAGTTTACAGTATTCCCGGCATCGGGAACAAGGTTTCCTTTATCATCTGTGATTTTTACAGTTATAAACGAAAGGTCTTTCCCATCAGCGTTAATTGTTTTTCTATCCGGTAAAAGTTCAATTTTTGCCGGTTTTCCCGCTGTATTGATTTCACTTTCCAACACCACTTCACCGTTCTTTTTAGAAATTGCCTTGAGTGTACCTGGCTCAAACTTTACGCGCCACATTACATGATATTCGCCACTTTCCTTTGACTTTGAACCCTGTGATTTTCCGTTTATAAAAAGTTCTGCTTCATCCGCATTATTGTAATAGGCCCACACATCTACAGTTTCACCTTCTACCCAATTCCAATGCGGAAAAAGATGCAAAACCGGTTGTTCCGTCCATAAACTCTTGTATAAATAATAAACGTCTTTCGGGAAACCACACAAATCAATGATTCCATAATATGAACTCCTTGCAGGCCATGGATATGGAACCGGTTCACCCAAAAAATCAAAACCCGACCAGATAAACATTCCCGAAATAAAATCATTGTTTGCAACCACTTTCCATGTTTCTTCGTGTGTTGCACCCCAGTAAGCATGCACGTTGTCGTAAGCAGAAACCGTAAAATCAGGGTTTCCGTTAAAATCAGCATTGTTTGCCGGAGGCCATATGCGAATGCTGTCGGATGGCATATCGTAATGGCCGCGTGTAGAAAATGCCGACATATTTTCAGTGGCAAGCATTTTTTCTCCCGGGTAATTTTCGGGGAAATCCATGTATTCCAAATGTTTGTAATTGAAGCTGATTAAATCGAGCGCACCTGACTGGTAAATGAAGTTTTTAACAGGATCCTGCTCAGTTAATGCACAGGTTACAGGGCGGGTATCATCAATACTTTTTACAATATTTACAAGTTCCCTTGTGATTTCAATTCCTGTACTGTCAAATTGTTCCCTTATTTCATTCCCAATTGACCAGGTAAAAATTGAAGGATGATTTCTGTCGCGCAACACCATATCAGCCAAATCCTTCCGGTGCCATTCATCCCAAAAAATATGGTAATCGTATTTATTTTTCTTTTTCGCCCACATATCAAAAGCCTCATCCATTACCAAAAATCCCATTTTATCGCACAAATCAAGAAATTCAGGGGCAGGCGGATTGTGTGCTGTACGTATGGCGTTACAACCCATTTCTTTTAATATTTCGAGTTGCCGTTCAATGGCACGCGTATTTACTGCCGCACCCAACGCACCCAAATCGTGATGCCGGTTAACACCCTGAATTTTCAATGATTCACCGTTCAGAAAAAATCCTTTTACCGCATCGAAATGAAAAGTGCGGATACCAAATGTTGTTTCATAATTGTCTGTCAATATTCCATCAACTTCAATGTATGTTTTTGCCGTATAAAGTTGAGGCGAATTAACCGACCACAATTGTGGATTTTCTATTTGAAACAATTGGGTAACTGACATTTTTGAATTTAAACTTTGTGCATCGGAATTATTAGTTGCTACCACATTTCCATTAGGGCTAATGATTTCAGTTTTTATTTGAATTGACCTGTAGTTTTGGTTTGAATTTTCAAGTTGAATTTGAAGATTTATTGTTGCATTTTCAATTGAAACTTCCGGCGTAGAAATAAAAGTACCCCAGTGGGCAACATGCGTTTTTCCGGTTTTAACCAGCCAAACATTTCGATAAATGCCCGATCCTGTATACCAGCGCGAATTGGGTTGAAGCGAATTATCAACCCTTACGGCAAGCACATTTTCCTTTTCGCCAAAATACAGAAACGGTGTTAAATCATATCTGAAAGAACTGTACCCATATGGCCTAATACCGAGGTAATTTCCATTGATCCAAACTTCACTGTTCTGATAAACACCATCAAAATCAACATAAATCTGTTTTTTACTATCCGATTCGTTCAACTGAAATGTTTTCCGATACCACCCGATTCCGCCGGGAAGCGCACCACCAGCGGTTCCTGCCGGATTATCCATACTGAATTCGCCCTCAATACTCCAATCATGCGGCAGATTTAGTTTTTTCCATCCCGAATCATCAAATTCAGGATTTTCGGCACCCGGAATATCATTTAAATGAAACTTCCAACCGGCAGTAAATAATTCGATTTGCCTTGCTTTTTCAGAATTTTCGGTACAGGCAAAAAGCATTGTAAAAAACATGAATAATATGAGGAATCGCATGCGCATTAATTTATTCCTGTTGTTGGCGAACTGGTAAAATGTAACTGGCTTTTGCCCAAATCGACGGAGGTGGCAACGGCAATTCCGCGATCGTCGTTTTTGTTAACAGCACAATAAAAATGATAAACAACACCATCATGTTTTACCACGCAGGATTTGTGTGCAAACCAATCGTCAAACGATTCTGAAGGAGCAATTAAATCTTCGCCCTGCCAATCGGTCCAGTTTACAAGGTCATAAGAACAGGCGAAACGGTTAAAAGCATCATGGTCTTTGCGGTTGGGCCAAAATGCGCCAAAATAGAACATTACCCAAACGTCACCAATTCTCTGAACAACCGCATCACCGGAGATGCCTTTGTGGTGATTGATAACAGGATCCTTTCCAAAACGTTCCCAGTTAAGCATGTCGTTTGAAACCGCCATTCCAATTCTTTCAGCACCACGTGCAGGATTGATGCTATCGCCGCGGGCATTGTAAAACATAACAAATGGATAACCTGTTGTTTTACTTTCGTCCAACAAAACCCAGGTTTTATAAATTGTGCTGTTTTCCCACCAGCGGGCATCTTCATCAGTGGCCATTAATAATGGTTTTCCAACTCTTTCCCAAAGATGAACAGTTGAAGGGTCTTTATCTGTATAAGCCATTGAAAATGACAACAATCCTTTCTCGTATCCTTCTGAATTTCCTCCGAAATAAGGCATCCAGTATTTACCATTGAACTTTTGCAATTCATACGATCCTCCCCAGGTTGGGTCCTCCAAACCGGGAAAACCTGCCTTTTGATTTGCATCCCAATCGGTACTGTCAGAAAATGCCATGATTTTGCCCATTTGTTTCCAGTTTAGCAAATCGTCACTTTTAGCCAGCCAGGTTTCGTAACCACGCCCATCGAAAATAAAATAGGTCATAAACCATTGATTGTCTTTACGGAAAACAGTTGGGCAATCTATTTTCAAAGATGCATTATCCGGCACCTTGATCAAACCATATTTATAAGGGGTTTTTACTTCAGCATAAATCTCCTGCATTTTTTCATCTGAGACTGAAGCTGGCAGTTTTTGAGCCTGATTTGTGCACCCTGATAAAAATAAAAGAGATGTAAAAATAAACGTAATGGGAAAGTATATTTTCATGATTTATTGAAACATAAAAGTTTATAAATTCATTTCTTTTTTGCTTTTGAGCCGGTGTGTAAAATTTGGTTCACAGGTTGGCAAAGGTTTAATAAAACAGCCAATCAACAGGAATCCCGTCTTTGCTGTCAGTTAATCCGGCATCGTGCATTTGTATTTCCTCATTGCCATCGATAAAACCAAGAATCAACACCCTTCCTTTTCCTAGTTTTAGCTCATTTTCACCCGGTTCATATTTATAGGTGTAAATATTAACCGGATAAAGTCCGTTTAGTTTCAACGCATTTGCAATTTTAATATCGGCCTGGCCACGATTGTTTGCTGCAGCATTTGTTTCAAGTGTTGGCGGTTGCAAAACTGTGTAACTGTTTGTATTGAAATAACCTGCCAAAATTTTTACGGGTTTGTCATTTTTAAAACGAATTGTTGTCCCCTCTTCCTGCTGGACTTTGTCAGAAAACTGTAATCCTCTCAGGTTCTTCAGTTCGGGCGCAAAATCATCGATAACAACATTATTATCGGTATATACTTTTTGTCCTTTTTGAATGGGAAAGAAATGCAGCCCAGTATTCAAAATTTCAACATTCACTGGATTCAAAATTTCGAAAGTTTTTTCAGAAGAACCAGTTTTTAAGGTATTCAGATTCCTTTTAAAATTTTCCAGTTCAGCCTTGTAATGGGGTAACAACTCTTCCCAGGTTTTATTTGTTCCATCGATGCCTGTAATCGGAATCCTGCGTTGAGCAGTTTGCATGCTGTTGGCATACAAGTATGTATCTTTTGTCAAATCTGCAAGTTCAGCAAAGTATGTTACACTTTTTTCAAGAAACGGAACAGCTTTTTCGAGATCTGAAATATCGCCTGAGTATTTATAGCGCAAAACCAATTCGGCAGCTTTTACTTTTTCTGCGAAAAATCGGGCAAAAGTCAGGTAGCAATAAACATCGTTTTTAAGCCGTTCAAATTCATCCTTATTTTTTGTAACAGATGAAGCCGCCTTTTCAATTGCGACTACCGCCGCTTCGCCGTGCCTCACAGTTTCTTCAATTATTTGAGGCGGCAATTCTCCTTTATGTGGTTCTCCGTTCCATTCTTTTCGGGCGTAATCAATCAATATCTCACCTTCCGGACCGTTTGACGAATAGAAGTTGCTGTACACATTCCATTTTTGCGGATTAACCAATTGGCTCATAAACATCCCCAAAAGTAAGGTTTGCCGGTTTCCATCGGAAATACCAAAACGCCGCAAAATTTTCGGGGCAATTTCCCCTGTTTGTTCGTAGGCTTCAACAATGTATTTTCCATTTTCTCCGCAACCGTAAAAGTCACCGAGTTGGTTTGTCCAGTATTCCATTTCATGAACTGAATCGCGGTGGCAATTCCAGGCATAACGGGCCCAGGCTTTGTACCAAATCCAATCCCGGTCTATTTGCATGAGGCGCGGTGATGTTTTATCGGCAGTATATGGCCAGTCCCAGTACGATGCCTGTGGATAAAGATGCAGTCCGTTGGCACCCTGAATGTTGTGCATAGCCTGTACACTTTTTTGAATAAATTCGGGTGAGCCATAACGAAATGGTTCAAGATTGGCTAAAATATGCACATTGGAAATATGCACCGAACCTAGCTTACTTAAATTTTGATGAATGGTTGCCCATGAATCACGAGGTTCATAAGTTGTCAGTGACTCACCATTGTATTTATGCGTGGTATAAAGGTTTTTATAAATGGGCAAGGCTGCTTTCATCACTTTTTCCGCATCGGTGTCATGGCCACGTAAAACCAACGGCGGTTCTGCTGAAACACCTAATTTCAGCAGACCATCTTTTACGCCCGGAATAATCGTTTTGGTAAACCACTCCACATCGTCGTCGATTGTATTCATTGCTTCTCCCAAACAAACCATTAAACCAACGTTGGGGTATTTTTCGATAAAGGCAGCTATTGATTTTTGGGTATAATCGGCGATAATTGGCAGGATTGGTCTTTCACGCTCCTGGGTTTTTATGTTGTTATGTTCGGCAAAAGGTTTGGAAACAATTATATTATAAAACATTTGAATTACCCAAATTCCCCGTTTATTTGCCTCTGCTGTAATAAATCCAAACATTTCCTCATTTAACTTAAAAGTTTCATCATCAACTTCAACTGCATAAGGATAATCTTCAAGTTTTACCAATGATGCAAATGGGTGACCATTCCATAAATAGAGAGAATTGAAGCGATTTTCCACCATCATGTCGAGGTAATTCAGCCACTGTTCCTTATCGTAAAACCAAGGGAAATTCCCTGGCGTGTAAGGATATTCATAAACCGTTCTGCCCGGAAGGTAATCAGGTTTCTGCAATCCAATGCATGTGCCTCTTAAAACCATTTCAGGCTTATCGGAAAAATCGATACTGGCAGGTAATTTGCCGGTTTTTGTTACTTTTTCAGCCAACTCCAAACAACCATATAGTGCACCGGAATCATCACTTCCCGAAACATAAAATCCATTTTCCATGTATTTTATCCTGAAACTTTCTTTTGCCTGAATGTTACAAGCCAGGTCGGGGTGCCGGGTAAAAAATGTATCCTTGACTGTTCCAACCGTTATGGTTAATTTATTTTTTGAATTTTCAGGTTTTGAAGAAATGGTAACATTGTAACCGGCTTTTGCCAATGATTTTTCCAATTTTGAAATACCGAATTCTGTTCTGACTGCGACAGGATTTGCTGAAATTATGACAATGTTTTTATCAGTACATGAAAATGCTGCTAAAATGATAATTGCTATTGCTATAAAGTTGACAGGCTTTTTTATTGTTTTAATAATCTGATATCATCTTTGTAATTGAATAGTACCAACTCAGCAAATGTATAAAAAAAATGTTAACGTTTACATGTTAATTATTCTTTTATATACAGGGATTTGAACAAATCTTAAAACTAACATTTATGCAAACGTTTATATGCATATGGTAACTCTGTGTATGAAATTTAATATTTTAAAAAAATCAAAAAGAGAACCTTTTGAAAAAAAGAGAGGGGATTAAACCCTCTCTTTAAAAACTAAAATTAATTAACTAAAACTATAGAAAATAAATTATTTATATGCCTCATTTTGAGTTATTACTCCCGGATTTTGAGTAATAACTTCAAGCGGAACCGGCAGCAGTAACTGATTTTCATTCAGTGTAATGTTTTTGCTGCTGTTTTTAATTACTGTAATAGCTCTGTTTGTTCTGATTAAATCAAACCAGCGGTGAAATTCAAGTGCAAATTCCACCTGGCGTTCATGTTCAACTGCAAGTTCAACTGTATTGTATTTTGATGGATAACCGGATGTGCCATATAAAGGTAAACCTACCCGACTCCGAACTTCATTCAAATATTTGGGGTCGCCCGTTGCCTCGGTCAGCATTAATAATACATCAGCATATCTCAAAATAATAAAGTTATTATCCGCAGCTTCCCTCAGGCCATCCACTTCGGCTGTTTCATCTTTCCATTTTATGGGGTATTTTACTTCAACCGGCAATCCGGCAGCTGTTGTATAACCGTCCTGAATTGATATATCACGCCGTGGATCGCCATCTTCATAAGCAGTCCATAAATCTGTTGTTACCTGATTCATGCCCGCTCCCCAGGCGGTGACAACGCGATTGTCCAATGGGGAAAACATTGCCCAATACAGGCTGTAAGGATTCGATTTGCCTCCTAAGTATTGTATTTCAAATATGGATTCTGCACTGTTCTTTTTTTCTTTATCCCAAAGATCGGCATAATCAACAAGAGAAAATTTACCATAAACTTTCATCAGGGTCTCAGCAGCTTTGGCTTTATCACCTGTGGTGAGATAAACTTTACCCAACAGCGTATTTGCAGCTTCCTGATTTGCTGCGCCTACAAATCGCTGATTAGCTTTCACAGGCAGGTTGGAGGCTGCAAAGTTTAAGTCTTCAACAATTTGTGCATAAACCTCAGATTCAGGTGTCCGGCCTTGTGCATATGCTTCATCTATAGTTAACGGACTGGTTACAAGCGGAATATCTCCCCATGCACGAACCATATCAAAATAATACAATGCCCTTAAAAATTTAGCTTCTCCGATTAAAGCATCCCTTGTGCTAAAATCAAGTTTTTCAGCATTGACAATAATATTGTTGACAGTAAATAAAGCTTCATAGTAATTATTCCAATAGCCAAGCACCAATTCATTATCATCTGACATGGTGTGATTTTCAAATCCTTCATAGTCTTGAATTCTACCTGCAGCGTTATCACTGTAAGCGTTGTCTGACATTAATTCGCCAAAGAAAGATGGCAAACTTTCCGGTCCATAAAGTGTATATAAAGAATTGTAAGCAGCCCAAAGTGCTGTTTCAATATCTTCTTTGGATTGATAAAAATCTGCTTCATTCGGATTTGAAATTGGTGTACGATCCAAAAACTCTTCACCACAACCGAGTAGCATTAAGTTGCTTATAAGCAGGATATATATTATTCTTTTCATCTTTTTTATGTTTTAAATTTTTATATCTGGATTCTTAAAAGGTTATATTAACTCCGGCAGTTGCAGTAAAAGGATTTGGGTAAGCACCATAATCAAAGCCCACCAGAACACCAGTTTGGTAGGTGCTTCCTTCCGGATCAAATCCCAGATAGTCAGAAAAAACATATACATTTTCCATATTCACATACAATTTCACGCCAGACAGTTTCATCCTTTCCACCATGTTTTTTGGCAGATTATAACCGATACGAATATTTTGAATGCGAACGAATGAACCATCTTCAACCCAGTAACTCGATCCAAAATCGCGAACTGTAGTCGGGAGTATCCGGGGTTTCGGTATTTGGCCATTACCAGGATCAGCATCCGACTTCCAGAAATTGCTTACCACACTATACATGTTTCGGTTGCCACCTCCTACACCAGATTTCAGATACCGGGCATTATGGTTTAGGATTTCACCACCGTGTGAACCCCGCAGCATAACAGACAAATCAATTCCCGCATACGAAAAACTGTTTGTCATTCCCCATTGAAAATCGGGTTGATAATTGCCCAGGAAAGTCCTGTCATCAGCACTGATTTTACCGTCTTCACTTACATCCCTAACCCTTGGATCACCCGCTTCACTGCCAGCCCATACCGGATATGCCTTGCTGTCAAGCTCAGCCTGCGACATAATTACACCGTCGATTACATAACCATAATACATTCCAATGGGTTTACCTACAACTGTGCGGGATGTCATGCTACTTACATTTATGTCTATCGGTGCATCGTTTTCTCCAAGTTTCAAAACGTTGTTGCGATTGGCAAAAATGTTAAAATCTGTGTTCCATTTAAATCTTCCATCAACATTGCGCGAGTTAATATTTACCTCATACCCTTTGTTTTCCAATTCTCCAATATTTGTTAATGTTGAAGAGAATCCTGTAAGTATAGGAATCGGGACATTAAGCAATAAGTCGCGAGTTTTTGAATAATAAATATCGGCTGAAAGATTTATTCTTTGATTAAGGATGGTAAGATCGACACCAAAGTTTGTTTGCCCTGTTTTTTCCCATTTTAAATTTTTATCGGCAAAAGTTTGTGTATAAATGCCCTGTTCAACATTACCGCCATTTACGTAAGGGGCATAACCCAACAAACCTATTGCGCCGTAATTTGGTATTTGGTTATTACCCGTCGCCCCATAACTTAAACGCAGTTTCAGGTTATTCAACCACGAAATATCCTGAAGAAATCCTTCCTCAGTCAAACGCCAGGCCACCGATCCTGATGGAAAATAACCCCAGCGGTTATTCGACCCAAAACGGGAAGAACCATCAGCGCGAATTGCAGCAGTAGCTAAATATTTGTTCCTGTAAGAATAATTGGCACGGGCCAGATAGGAAATCAAAGACCAGTCCTGTGCCGAAGTACTACCCCTTGTTACTACGCCGGCATTTAATGTATGTACCAAATCATTAGGGAAACTACCTGCATTCATATTACTGTATTCTGTACGTTGTTCCTGTGCGGAATATCCAGCCAATAAATTGAAACTGTGAACTTCATTAAATATCGTATTATAGTTTAAAGTATTCTCCCATACCCAGTTGAATGAATTGAGGGTTACAAAATCAGCTGTTGCAGGAACCCATCCCGAGTATCCCCAATTCTGGCCTTCATTCCAGTAAAAATTATAAAAAGTATTTTCTACGTTTGTACTCACTGCAGTTTTGAGAGTTAAATCCTTTACAATATCCCATTCCAAAAAAGAATTGGCAGTAACAACATTCATTACTTTCTTTTTTTCAGCTTCCCTTGTAAGCGAATAAGGGTGCCAAAACTGGAGACCATATTTTACAAAAGTGTTCCAGATTGAATTTCGATCTTTAAAACCAAGGCTCCCTGTTTCAACGTAAAGTGGGAAAATGGGATCGCTCTGTAATGATAAACTTATTACATCGGATTTACCTGAAGTTCCCTGCGGTGATTCCTGCGCCCTGCTAAGGCCAAGGTTAACGCCCAAACGGAACTTTTCGTTAAAGTTATGCCTGATGTTTGAACGAAGGTTAATCCTGTCATAATTATTATTATCCACAACACCTTCTGAATTTATATAGCCCCCGGAAACCATAAATTGTGTTTTCTCATTGCCACCTGATGCAGATAACTGGATGTTGTGCGACATTGCGGTTCTGAACAATACATCCTGCCAGTCAGTGCCATTGCCAATGCGTGCAATCCATTCAGGATCTGAAAATTCTTCAGGTACCGTCACATTTAAACCCCTTGTTGCTGAAGGATTGGCAGCAACTATTGTTGCCCATGAGTTATTTCTGGCAGCAGTCTGGAATTCCATCCATTGTTTGGCATCCATCATCTCCGTTTTACGATTAACATTTGACATACCAAATTCGTAGTTGGCTTCGATTTTTGTTTTACCAGCTTTTCCCTGTTTGGTAGTTATTATTACAACACCATTAGCTCCACGGGAACCATAGATAGCCGCTGAAGAAGCATCTTTTAATATTTCAATGGATTCAATGTCGTTCGGATTTATAAAATTGAGAGGATTTCGGTTGAATTCCATATTACTACCTGAACTTACTCCTGTGTCAGTTGAATTTGATGTATTATCTTCCAGGGGAATACCATCAACAACATATAAAGGGGTTGTACCGGCATTAATGGAGGTTGCACCCCGAACTTTTACTGTAGGCGCAATACCGGGCGCTCCCTGTGTTTGTATTATCTGAACTCCTGAAACCTGACCCGATAAAGACTGTAAAGCGTTGGCATATGGGCGTTCCTTTAATTTTTCGGCACCAATTGAAACAATAGAACCTGTTAAATCACTTTTGCGAACAGTACCATAGCCTATTGCCACAACCTCCTCAATACCAATAGCATCCACATGCATTGTAACATCTATTCTTGTTTGCTCCGCTACTTCAATTTCCTGGGTTAACATTCCAATAAAAGAAAACACAAGAGTCGCATTTTCAGGAATATCTGCCAATGTGTAATTTCCGTCATTATTGGTAACCGTACCTTTTGTTGTTCCTTTGATTATCACGGAAACGCCCGGCAAAGGCAGTCCACTTTCATCGGAGACAGCACCTGTTAGCTCGTTTTGTTGTTGAAGAAATTCACTAATCTTTTTTAATTCAGATTGTTCGCTACTGTTTGTTAAAACAATTTGACGATCGGCAACCAAATATTTAATTCCTTTTCCTTTCAGCACATCATCAAGGATTTCGGAAATCGTTTCATCCTTGAATTTTACATCCACAAGTTGATTCACATCAATCAAATCCTTATTATAAAGAAAGAAAAACTCAGATTTGTCTTCAATTTCTTCCAAAACGTCCTTTATTTTTGCCTGAGATTTATTTATACTCAATTTGGTTGACTGAGAATACGTTTCAACAGCAAAAATCTGGCTAATGCCAATCAGAAATAAAAATACTGTTAGTCGTGCCATTCTTAAAAGTTTTCTAACTGTATGACCCCGAACTTCAAAGCCATACAAAACCATAAATTTTCGAATCTTTTTCATAAATTTACTTTTTTGTAGAGTTACTAAATATGTTATCTGCTCTGCAATTCCTTGCAGGAAGGTGGTACCAGCACTTTCCTGCATTTATTGCCTTAATTTTAATATTATTTTCTGTTTAAGATAAATTCCATTTTTATCCATTTTCCGAGGTAAAATTTCATAATCAATAGGCGTTGTAATTGCAAGTAAACGAATGACTTCTTTTAGTGATTCGTCTTTAAAAGTTGCTTTAAACCCATAATTTTTCAACACATCATCAACTATTTCAATTTCAACATTATACCACCGCTCAATTCTTCTTGCACCTTGTTCAAGTGTTTCTTCGTTAAGCATTAGAAATCCATCTTTCCATGCTGTATATGATTCGGTATCAATATTTTCGATCTTGAAAATATTTTTTTGGAGATTAAAATCAAGTTTGTTACCAGGCAATAATAGTTTGTTAAATGGTTTTGTGGTACCGGCTGCTTCAATTTTTCCCTCCTCAAGAACAACTTCAGTTTGTCCGTTATTTTGGTTGGTGGAAACATTGAACTTTGTACCCAGCACTTTAATATTCATGCCAGGTGTTTTGACGATAAAAGATGTCCCGTTTTGTTTTGCCACATTGAAATAAGCCTCACCGTCAAGTTCCACGTTGCGGGAACCGTTAAAATCAGGATTAAATTTTATTTTGGCACCTCCGTTCAACCATCCACTTGAGCCATCGGGTAAATGAAATTGGGTTCGGGCACCTTCAGGCGAATTTATTTCTACCCAACTTTGACCCGATTTCTTTCCATTGTTATAGAAATTGAAATACACTGAAGCAATTGTTACAGGGATTATCAGTATTGCCGCAACTTTTTGAAAAACGCCAAACCATTTGAATTTGCTGTTTTTCAAAGGTGTTTCTTTTGGTTCACGAATTAAATTTAATACAATACGATTATAAATCTCATTGATTTTTTTATCGTCTGCTTTATTTTCTTCATGACTTAATTTCTCCCAATGAAGATCCATTAAATGAGCCAGTTCCCGGCTTTTATACCCTTCCATAATCCATTGCTGCAATTCGTTGTATTCAAATTCAGAAAGAGAATTATACCTTAACTTTTCAGCTAATTCAGAAATTCTTTGTTCATTAAATAGATCCATAGCTTTATTGCATAGTGAAAAGGTTTACACACGAAATTGTAATTCCCCCTATATGATTTTTAAAAATTACACGAAAAGTGAGATAAACAGTATTCCGAGGAAACCCAAGGAACTGATTTTCATCCGAATTTCAGACAAAGCTGAAGTCATTTGATTTTCAACAGTTTTAACAGAAATACCCAGTTTTGCTGATATTTCTTTATAAGATAAAAACTCAATCCTGCTCAATTGAAATACTTCTTTTTTACGGGGCGACAAAGAATCAATAACCGCTTCATAAGCCTTTTCCAATTCTTTAAAATTTAATTCATCTTCGAGCAGTATATTTTTTGCAGGAAAAGCAAGTTGATGATTTAAGTACAACTCTTTGTATTTTTTGCTGCGTAAGGTGTTTAGTACTGCATTTTTTGTAATTGTAAACAAATAGGATTCAAATGAAAGTCCATCCTGCAAGGTCTCCCGGTTTATCCAAAGTTTAAGAAAAACCTCCTGAACAATTCCCTCAACTTCAACTTCATTTTTCAGGTAGGATTTAGCAAAAACATACAATCGCTTGCTGTACTCAAAGTAAATTGAGTTAAAGGCAGCATAACTGCCTGACCGAAATCTCTGATCCATACTGAATTTTTATTTTCCATTGAATATCACATAAAACAGGAAATATATTGCAATAATACAAAATAATGTTAACGTTTACACTGTACTTAATCTTTTATTTACAAGGGTTTAAATAAAGTTAAAAACACTATTTTATGCAAACGTTTTATTGCAAATATGATTTAATAAATTAGATTTGCAGTTAATTAGTCCGATTTTTTCACTTACCTGATTAGCAATTATGCAAGTTGATCAACAACAAATGCGGATTCCCGACAAAGCTACAATCATCGAGCGGCTTGATGCCCTTTACGAATTTGACCGGGAGCCGGTTTCAAAGAAGAAGCTGCATGGCTGGAAAACTTTTATTGCCATGTTTGCCGGTGAACATGTGGCAGGAACCGAGTTTGTTTTAGGTCCGCTTATGGTTATGCACGGTGTTTCGGCCAGGGATTTTATATGGGGATTACTTGTAGGAAATACGTTAGCGGTGTTAAGTTGGGCATTGCTCACTGCTCCTGTTGCGGTTAAAATACGTTTAACCATTTACTGGCAACTGAAAAGAATTATCGGTCCTTATTTAACCATTGCATATAGTGCATTTTACGCGTTAATACTGTGTTTGCTTGCCGGTGCAATGGTTAATGTTGCGGTAACTTCCATTTCAATGCCATTCGGAATTCCAAACCCCGATTATATTGCCGGCGATATGTTACCTTCTTTACAATGGATGTTGATTGCATTAATTGTAGGAGTTGTTATCTCTGCACTTGCCGTTTTGGGTTTTGAAAAAATAGCGCATTTTTCAAAAATATGTGCACCGTGGATGGTACTTGTGTTTTTTGCTTCCGGAATTGCCATTCTTGCCAAATTAAAAGCAGCGACACCCGATGAAGGTTTCTGGGAAATCATGAGCACGCGGATTTTTACAGGAGTCCCCATCGGGAGTAATTCAAAATATACTTTCTGGCATGTAGCCGGATTTGCCTGGCTGTGTAATGCACCTCAACACCTTGGCATGTCTGACGTTACCATTTTTCGTTATGCAAAAAAATGGACGCAGGGATTTGCATCGGCATTTGGAATGTTTATTGGACACTTTGGCGCATGGATTGCCTCAGGAATTTTATGTGCTGCTTATTTGTCGGAAGGATTTACAAACCCTCAACCTGGTACAATTGCCCTTTATGGAGCCGGATTTGCAGGAGCCATTGCGGTTGTAATTGCGGGCTGGACAACAGCAAACCCAACTTTGTACAGGGCCGGGTTGGCAATCCAGGTGGTTACTCCCAACTGGAAACGATGGAAAGTTACTTTTGCCGCAGGAATTTTTATGATTATCACTGCCTGTATTCCGGCGATAAATGCAAATCTCGATCGCATTGTTGCCTACAACGGGTTGTTTTTTGTTCCGCTGGGAGCTTTTATAATTCTTGATGTTTGGCTGTTTCCAAAAATCGGATTAATTAGCAACTTTACAGAAAAATCCGGAAAGACATTTAGCTGGCCTTCCGCCCTGGCATGGTTTATACCATTTTTTATTTCATTATTTATTTATGGGAAAGACAACTTTGGGTTTCTTATAAAATTAACTGAAGGAAACTTGCCAATGTGGATAGCCGCCATGAAACTGGACATAACTTTTCTTGTGGGTCCTGAATGGCTGATTGCAGCAATCCTATATTTAACTTTTAGCTATATTCAGCAAAAAGCAAAAAGTAATGTTCAACTCATACACGAAAGAGGTTTAAGATGAAAAAAGTATTTATGGTTCTCTCCTATTTTGCACTCGCCCTAACCTTCCTTCCTTCCATTTTAGTTTTGAAAGGAGTAATCAGTCTGCAAAACAATTTTATGCTGATGGGAATTGGAATGGTTTTATGGTTTGCAACTGCACCGTTCTGGATGAAAAGCAAATCGCTTGATGAAGTGGATGAAGAAAAATAGATAATAAATTGTTTGGAAAAAAAATCGTGGTGAAAATTTACGACATACGAACTGATTATCAAATTAATCCCATTGGGATAGAAGTGGAATCTCCCCGGTTAAGCTGGAAATTGAATGCCTCAGAGAGGAATGTTTTTCAGGAAACCTATCATATCAGATGTGCTACCACAATTGAAGGACTGGATTTAGATTCAGATTTATTGTGGGATTCTGGTCTTGTAAAATCCGATCAATCCGTTCATATTGAATATCAGGGTAAAAAGTTGTTAAGCTGCCAAAAAATATGGTGGAAAGTTAAAGTTCAAACCAATAAAGGGAAAGAATCAGACTGGAGCATGCCTGCGTTTTGGGAAATGGGATTATTGGAAAAATCAGACTGGAAAGCAAAATGGATTGAACCCGTGTTGAATGAAAATCCTGAAGTCTCAAATCCGTGCCCTTTAATTAGAAAAGAGTTCGAAATTGAAAAAGAAATATTAAAGGCCCGTATTTACGTTACTGCCAGAGGTTTATACCAACTGCAAATTAACGGACAAAAAGTTGGCGATCAGGAATTCACACCCGGCTGGACAAGCTATCACAAAAGGCTTCAATACCAGGTTTTTGATGTTACAAACCAGGTAAAACCGGGTAAAAACGCTGTTGGGGCAATTCTTGGTGACGGCTGGTACAGTGGCTTTTTTGGATGGCAAGGCAAAAAAAATATTTACGGTAATAAAACGGCTTTACTTTGTCAGTTAAAACTAACTTTTTCAGATGGTTCTGAACAGTTAATAGTTACGGATAAAAGTTGGAAAGCTGCAACCGGTGCAATCCTTCAATCTGAAATTTATCATGGCGAATTGTATGATGCCCGACTGGAAAAAACAGGTTGGAATAAATCGAATTTCGAAGACTCGGCATGGGAAAATGTATGTGAAAAGGATTATGGTTATGAAAATTTGATTGCACATCAAGGTTCGCCAATCCGTGTTACCCGCGAAATAAAACCTGTTCAAAAGATTTTAACGCCAAATGGAGAAACTGTTTTGGATTTTGGACAAAATATGGTTGGACGTGTTCAGTTTAAATTGTCGGGAAAAAAAGGCAGTAAAATAACTATTTATCATGCCGAAGTGTTGGACAAGAACGGAAACTTTTACAGTGATAATCTGCGTTCGGCCAAACAAAAAACTGAATATTTTTTTAAAGGTGAAGGCGTTGAAACCTATGAACCTCATTTCACTTTTATGGGTTTTCGATACATAAAAATTGAGGATTACTTCGATGATATTAATATGAATGATTTTACCGGAAAAGTAATTCATTCGGACATGGAATTTACGGGCGATTTTGAATGCTCAGAGCCAATGATAAACCGGCTTCAGCAAAATATTCAATGGGGTTTGCGGGGCAACTTTGTTGATGTTCCAACCGATTGCCCGCAACGCGATGAGCGAATGGGCTGGACAGGTGATGCACAGGTATTTGCTCCAACGGCTTGCTTCAATGTTAATGCCGCACCGTTCTTTACAAAGTGGATGAAAGACCTGGCTGCCGATCAACGCGAAGACGGAAATGTACCATGGGTTGTTCCGATGATAATTGAAGATGGTGGCGGAACCGGTTGGTCGGATGGATACGGTGGAACCGGATGGGCAGATGCCGCAATTATTATTCCCTGGACAATTTACGAGAGATATGGCGACAAAAGAATTCTTGCCTTGCAATATAATTCTATGAAAGCATGGGAAGAATTTATGATGAAAGAAGCCGGCGAAAGTTACCTTTATAATACAGGGTTTCATTTTGGCGACTGGCTCTCGTTTGCCGAATATTCGAGCTACATTTATAATGCACCCGATTATGGGTTTGCCGGTGCCCACACTGAAAAAGACCTGATTGCAACTGCCTTTTTCTATTATTCCACAAAATTAATGGCACAAATTGCACAGGTTTTGGGCAAAACGGAGGATGCTGAAAAGTATGCTTCCCTTCTGCCCAAAATTAAAAAAGCTTTTGGCAAAGAATTTATAACGCCAAACGGAAGATTGATTTCAAATACCCAAACCGCTTATGCTCTTGCGCTTTCATTTGGTTTAATTCCGGATGAATTTATCAAAACAGCTGCAGAAAAGCTGGCCGAAAATGTCAATTATTTTAAGCATTTAACGACAGGTTTTTTGGGAACCCCTGTCTTGTGCAACGCATTATCTGAATGTGGGTATCCTGAACTGGCTTACCAATTGCTCTTCAATACAAAATATCCTTCGTGGCTGTACCCAGTTACCATGGGCGCTACAACCATTTGGGAACGCTGGGATGGAATAAAACCCGACGGAACTTTTCAGGATGCAGGCATGAATTCCTTTAACCATTACGCCTACGGAGCAATCGGAAACTGGCTTTATGAAAAAGTTGCAGGAATTCAACCCAATCCGAAAAATCCGGGATATAAGGAAATAATTATTCGGCCTGAAATAACCGATAAACTTGAATATGCCGGAGCAAGTTACAAATCGATGTACGGTGAAATTAAATCGCAATGGAAATTGGAAAAGCAAAAACTAAAACTTTCTGTCAGCATTCCACCAAACACCAAGGCAACAATTTTTATTCCCTGCAGCGAAAACCGCAACATAACAGAAAGCAGTAAACTGATTAGGGAACAAAATGAAATAAAAGTAACCGGAAAAGAAGGGAAATATTTTATTGTGGAAGTGGGTTGTGGAAGTTATTATTTTGAATCAGAATTAAATTGAAAGGAATTGAAAATGAAAAGTTTAAGTAACTTTTTAAGTTTTATTGAAAGTTCCGTTAGGAACATGATACGGTTGGAAAATATTAATAATAGGCACAATACTGTTCAAAACAGAATAAAAACTTCAACGCAAAGCAGTTTTCTCCCCCAATGTTTTCTCCCCGGTAAATTTGCAAAAGTGTTTTTTGGAACAGTTGCTTTTATAGCTGTTGTGCATTTACCTTCGTTTTACCAAATCAGTCATCAGCACAGGAAAATGGCCTTACCAAAAACGGGAAAAGTCCTTTTGCAAAACTGAAGAGTGTAAATATTGGCGATGTACATTGGACAAACGGATTTTGGGCTGAACGTTTTGAAGTTTGCAAAAACGCAATGGTTCCCTTTATGATGGGAAATTACCTCAACGATTCGGTGAGCCATGCCTTCAAAAACTTCGAAATAGCTGCGGGTTTGGATGAGGGAGAGCATGTTGGACCGCCATTTCATGATGGGGATTTTTACAAAATGCTGGAAGCCGAAATAATGGTTTATGCATATTCACGTAACAAGGACCTGGAAAAGGAAATAAACAAAATAATTGATGTCATAGCAAAAGCACAACGTAAAGACGGATACATTCATACACCGGTTTCGATTAAAGAAAAAAACGACCCCAGCAAAAAACACGAATTTGCTGAAAGAATGGATTTTGAAACATACAATTTAGGTCATTTAATGACTGCCGCGTGCATTCATAACCGGATTACAGGGAAAACCGATTTACTTCAAATTGCAATCAAAGCAACTGATTTTTTATACAACTTTTATAAAACAGCCTCAGCCGAACTGGCGCGAAATGCCATTTGCCCATCTCATTATATGGGAGTTGTTGAAATGTATCGCACTACCCGTGATCCAAAATATCTTGAACTGGCAAAAAATTTAATCGAAATCAGGAGTTTGGTTGAAAATGGAACCGATCACAACCAGGATCGCATTCCGTTTAAACAACAAACAAAAGCAGTTGGGCATGCCGTAAGAGCCAACTACCTGTATGCCGGTGTAGCTGATGTATATGCCGAAACCGGTGATGACTCTTTGATGTTTGCCCTGGAAAATATCTGGCGAGATCTTACGCAAACAAAAATGTATATTACAGGTGCCTGCGGTGCGCTCTATGACGGAGTTTCACCCAACGGAACAACCTATGATCAACCTTCCATTCAGCAGGTTCATCAGGCGTACGGCAGTGAATATGAACTGCCAAACATTACTGCCCATAACGAATCGTGCGCCAATATCGGGAACTTGCTTTGGAACTGGCGGATGTTGCAAATAACTGGCAATGCTGCTTATGCCGATATTATGGAGACAGTGATGTACAACAGTTTGCTCGCCGGAGTGAGCCTTGACGGAAAAGGATATTTTTATACAAACCCGCTTTGTGTTGCCCATGAAATCAGCGATGATTTGCGCTGGTCGAAACAAAGAGAAGGATATATTTCATATTGTAATTGCTGTCCGCCAAACACTATACGCACCATTGCTGAAATGCAGGAGTATTTTTATTCAAAAAACGCTGATGGAATTTACATTAATTTTTACGGTGGCAGCAGATTAAAAACTATGCTCAACAACCAGCCGGTAGAAATTACGCAGGAAACCAATTATCCATGGGACGGAGTTATCAAAATAAATATTGATGATTTCCCTTCAAACAAAGATTTGTATTTGCGGATTCCGGGTTGGGCAAAAAGTTCAGAAATAAAAATAAATGGAAAAACAGTTGCAAAAGATGGAGTTGCAGGAACTTACCAAAAATTGGCGCAACCATGGAAAAAAGGTGATATTATAGTACTAAGATTAGACATGAAACCTGTTTTAATTGAAGCCAATCCATTGGTGGAAGAAACAAAAAACCAGGTGGCAGTTAAGCGCGGACCGGTAGTTTATTGTCTTGAATCACCTGACATACCAAAAGAAACAAGGATTTTTGATTTCACAATTCCTTCTGATGTTGAACTTTCCCCTGTAAAAAGCAGTTTTGCCGGTTCAGGTAGAATTTCGCTGGAGGGTGATTTCATCAGTAAGAAACCACAAAGCTGGGTCAACACGTTATACCGTGAAGTTTCGAAAACCAAGCCAGAAAAAGTGAAGCTAAAACTGATACCCTACTTTGCCTGGGATAACCGGGGTAAATCGGAAATGACTGTTTGGTTACCCTTTGACAGGTAATTTTCACTTTCTCAGAATAGCAAAATTGACAAAGTCGCTGATGTTAATGCCTCTTCAAAACGATTGCTGCGGGCCGGATTCATCATCCGATTTTTAAAATGCCCATCATTTTGATGTTTAAAATTTTACGAGTTTTTTTGACAATACCCGATTTTTGGAATCGCGCACAGAAATAATATACAAACCCTTTTGTAAAAACGAAGCATTGATATTTACATCGCGCTGATTAAACTTCTCCATTAGCAATAATTGACCTGTTATGCTGTAAACATTCACATTTTCAATTCTTTCCGTATGATTTACATGCAATGTGTTTTCAACATTATTGAAATATATTGTGATCTCTGATTCAACATGTTTTCCCCAATTGATTTCACCGGTTGCCGTGGAAATACCATCTTCATTCTGAGCAGTTACAATATCCGAAACCAAACTATTGATATACACTTCGATGTTTGGATATTCACCGTCAACCGATTTCAACTGCGCATCGCTATCATCATTTGGATTTAAATCGTGTGCATTTTCCCATTCATCGGGCATACCATCTTCATCAGTGTCGGCAGGTGCATCAGCTGTATGTAAAACCGGCCAGCCACCAACAGCACTTTGTGTGTCAATCAGGCCGTTTGTGCTTCCGTTTCCACCATTTGAAAAAGTTGCAGTTCCGGTTGAAACATCATGAATAATCCTTAAATCGACAGAATCCCGTTTTAAACTTGCGCCACAAAAATTAATAATTTTTTCGTAAGCTTTTTCTGCTGAATGGGTTGTAACCTGTGCAAAAGGAAATACAGTTTCAGATTTCAAATTTTCTTTTGTTATTTCCGGAGCATAATTTGCAAATGTCGAGCCCATAATTACTCCCTGCCAGTTGTCATTGGTAACAGCTGCACTTTTTGTCATATAATTTCCGTTTACGTAAAAAGTTCCATAATTACCTTTGGGTTGATTGTTTGTACCATCATCGGCATCGGCCTGAATAATTCTTCCCTGTTTAGAGGATGGAGTTGCCGGACCTGCTTTATAGTAGTTATTCACGAGGTTGTATTTTCCACCTTCTGCTCCATAAGCGCTGTTACTACTCCAGTTGTAAATTACATTATTCCTGTAATCCACAAGTTCAAGCTCAGGTTTGTTTGAATACCGGCTCCCGCAAAACCGTGGATTTCGGCTGTCATGATGTGCCAGCAGGTTGTGATGAAAAGAAACATCCTGTCCACCCCATATTCCACCATAACCGTGTTTACCTTTTTCGTGTACCGAATTTCGAAGACTTTCAGAAAGTATGCTCCATTGCAGTGTAAAAAACTCATTGTCATAAAAAGATGCACATTCATCGGTTGACCAACTCATGGAGCAGTGGTCAATGATGATGTTTTCAAATCTTCTGCCGCTTAAAGCATCATCCTGCTGAGCTTTTTCATCTCCCATTCTAAAGCGGATAAACCGAATAATTACATTGTTTGTATTTACAACTACAGGATAATCGCGGAGGGTAATTCCATCACCGGGAGCTGTTTGCCCTGCTATGGTTATATTTGGGTTTGAAATATTCAATCTGCTGAGCAGTTTAATTGTTCCTGAAACTTTAAACATGATAACTCGCGGGCCGCTTTGGTTAACAGCATACCGCAAACTGCCTTTGTTGTTATTGTCTTCGATGGTGGTTACGTAAATTACTTTCCCTCCACGTCCGCCGGATACATATTTCCCGCTTCCTTCAGCTCCCGGAAATGCAGGTAATTCTCCATCCTGCGCAATACCTGTAAAACTGAAAAGTATGACCAAAAAAAAGTTGTAAAAAATAAATTTCATTCTATCAGTATTTATCGTTTAAGATGTTTTGTAAAAGGCAGCTTTTGATTTTTTGCCTCTGTCATCGCCAAATGAGCAACTTCCTTTGCGCCAATTTCATGTAAATGCGTATCATCTTTTCTTCCTTCGGGGAATTTCTCGTTGGGTTCAGTCCATAAAAACATTGCTTTCGATGGTTCATCGCCCAATTCATTCACCCACTTTTCTGTAATTTTTTGGAGGTCTATGAAGTGAACGTTTAATTTATTAGCCACTCGCCTTGTTGCTTCCGGATAATCACCATGGGTGTCGGTCAGTTTCCCGTTTTCATCAAATTTTCTTCTAACAATGCTTGTAAACAGAACCGGAGTTGCTCCTTTTTCGCGGGTTTCGTTTACAAATCGCTCCAGGTTTGCAGTGTAAGTTTCAAAAGGAGTTGTGTATCTTGTTGAATCGTATTCTTTTTCGTCGTTGTGACCAAACTGGATAAAAACAAAATCTCCATGTTGTAAACTGTCAAGTACGGTCTGCCAGCGACCTTCATCGATAAAACTTTTGCTGCTTCTGCCATTAACAGCATAATTTTTAACAGTTACAGTTTCGTCGAAAAATTGATTTAGAACCTGACACCAGCCGGTTTCAGGATAAACTTCCGGCGCCTTGTTTGCCATGGTTGAATCGCCAATGGTATATATTGAGAAAGGTTTGTTGTTTTCACAAGCTGTACAAAGTGCCAAAACAAGTACCACAATAAATTGTATTTTTTTCATCTCATACAAAATTTAAGTCTGCCAAATTCAATCATTAGATTGATTTTTACTGCTATTCTGTTAACGTTTTAAGATCGAATGTATTTTTCGTACCCATTGGCTATTTGCCTGTTCAACTTGTTAATATCTATCGTATTGATGCACCTGTGTCGCTTCAAAATGAAGAAAAATCAGAATAAAAATTGAAAAATTGTATAAAAATCCTGGCTCATCCTGAAAAGACCATAAAAAATAACTTCGCTGTAAAAGAAGTTTTATTTAAATTCAACTGATGATTTTGGCAGTCCTCCTTCAATTTTTGTATACTTTTTAAAATCTGTTGTTGACGATGATTGTAAAGAAATTTTGTCACTGGATTTGCCACCGATTTTAATTGCATCCGGAGCAGTTGAATTCATTTGAATGTCTTTTAATTCAACATTTTTACTGTTTTCCAAATTGAACACTGTTTTGTTTTTCGTTACGATATTTATTTTGCTGATTTTTACACCGTTGGCATCAATCACCGAAAATCCATTTTTTGCTTCCGCAAGCAGGTTATTGATTTCAACGTTTTCAAGGTTCATCTCAGGAAGTCCCTGAAGAAAAACAGCCTGCATTGCTCCTTTTATCGTAATATTTTTAATTGAAATATTTTTGAACTGTGGTGTTTCTTCCGTAACGGGTTCAATCGTTGGAACCTCTTGTTTATCTCCGGCTTCGAGCATTTCAGAAACCGATCTCCCGCCATAATAAAGATTAAATGAAATCGCATTTGTTGGAATGTCGGTCATAAAAACCTGGGATATGTAAATATTTTCGACAACACCGCCGCGCCCACGGTTACTTTTAAAACGCAGTCCGACATCGGTTCCCATAAAAGTGCAGTTGGAAACGTGCATGTTTCTCACTCCTCCCGACATTTCACTGCCAACTGTAACTCCACCATGACCATGATATACAATGTTATTCCGGATGACAAGGTTTTCACAGGGAATGTTGCGCTCCCTGCCATCCTTATCTTTGCCTGATTTGATGCAGATTGCATCATCGCCCACATCGAAATTCGAGTCTTCAATGATTACGTTTTTGCACGATTCTACATCAATCCCATCTCCATTTTGCGAATACCATGGATTTCTGACGGTAAGATTACGTACAATTAAATCTTCAACAACCAGCGGATGAATGCACCAGGCCGGTGAATTTTGAAAAACCGGTCCATCAAACATGACCCGACTGCTGTTTTGAATACTTACCATAACCGGACGTAAAAAATCGCGTATTTTTTCAAATTCTTCCCTTGTTTTTAAATCAAGCCGAACATTCTGATCAGCATTGTGCATGGCATTTTTAAATTGTTCTGAAGGATACCATTCATTTTTCTTTTCGTTTAAAATACCTCCGGAAGCAACTAATTTTTTCCATTGTTCTTCATTTAATTTACTTTTTTTCACAAAACGCCAGGCATCGCCCGAACCATCCCATACCCCACTTCCGGTAAACGCAATGTTTTCAATGTTCTTGCCGTAAATGGGTGACAAGCAGCGCCATGTATTTAAGCCTTCGAAATTGGTTTCAATAATGGGGTACAAATCTTTATCGGTGGAAAAAAGAATAAGCGAACCAGCTTCGGCATGTAACTCCAGATTACTTTTCAAAATGATGGGACCCGTTAACCATATTCCGGCTGGAATTATCACTTTTCCGCCGCCTTTTTCCGATATCGCATGAATTGCATCGGCAAAAGCCCGTGTATTTAATACTTGTCCTCCGCTAACTGCGCCATAATCTTTGATATTTACTTTGTTGTCAGGTATCACAGGTTCCTGAACCAAAGGCATTTCAAACTCAATATTTTCATAATTTTTAGTTTGAGTAATATCCGATTGATTATTTTGGGCACTGCCCTGCATAAAAAATGTAGAAAGTGTCAATAGGATTATAATTGATTTTGTTGTCATACTGATATTTTTTTGTGTTAATTTCATTTTTGAAAAAGTTTAGGATTAACAGACCAGTCACCAAGAATATTTAAAAGATTATATTCTTTGGCCTCATCCAATGTTAACTGATGTGACCATGAAACCCGTTTGGCTTTTTCAGCTCCTTCCCCGCTGTTGTTGTATTCAGCAAAAAATGCTGTGTTTTCGTTCTCTGTTTTTCCCCAATTGTTCCAGCCTTCGGGTTTAATCTGGTTTCCAAGTTCACAACTGATAAAAACCGATTTTCCGTAAGGGCGCCAGGGCCGGCCCAAATAGAAAGTGTTTTCAGACGCATCGCCTGTAATTTTACAGTTGATGAAAACAAAACCGAAATCGGTATTTTTATTTGTTGATGGGGCTGAAATATATCCCTTCTGTTTACAAAAAATAATGCATTCATCGAAAACCGCTGTTGACCAGCCAAAAATAAAGTCAACAGTTCCTTCGATGTAACAGTTTTTGTAGTATTGCCTGCTGTTTTCGCCATGCGGATAAAGTGTGTCCTGAAAACCGAGAAACCTGCAATTGTGAAAAGCTGCCATGTCGCCATCAATGCGAACGGCAACAGCCTGACCAACAGGACCTGCAGAATTTTCAAATGTGATATTTTCGGCAATAAAACCTTCAGCAAAAATAAAAAATGAAGTGGAGCCGGTGGTTCCCATTTCTTCTCCAAAACGATTTTTTTTTGATGCAAAATCATCGAAAGTAAGAATAGTTTTTTCAGCATCTTCCCCAATAAATGTAACATTGGTTTTGCTTGCCGGGAGAACCAGTTTTTCTTTATAAATACCGGATTTAATAAAAATAATTGTCCGGTTTTTCCTAAAATCGGGAACTGCATTTATAGCCTCCTGAACTGTTTTGAAACCTCCGCTGCCATCCTGCGCAACAACAAAATCAAAATCATTACCCAAACTTATGAGAAAGAATAACAATGAAAACTGGAATGTAAAAATGTACTTCATTTAAGTTTTACAAAGCATCATAAATTCATGAGGTTGTCAACAAGCGAATTCATATAAACCTCAATATTTGTATAATTTTTATCCAAAGTCTTTGCGTTATTGTCAGCAGTTTTTGGGTCGAGATTATTTTCTCTTTCCCATTCATCCGGCATTCCATCATTGTCAGAATCAACCAAAGGTTTTAGCGATTTAAGTTCGGGCCAGCCACCAACATCATTTTGCGAATCGATAATCCCATTTTCTCCACCATCGAAAGAAGAACCACATTTTTCAATTCCTGTTTCTGTTTCCTTTAAAATACGTTTATCCACATCATCGCGAACAACACTGGCACCTGCCGATTTAAGAACCTGATTAAAAGCGGTTTCAGCATCGTTAGTATTTACCTTGTAAAAAGAAACAGGACTCAAAAGTTTTGATTTTTCAATTGCTTTTTCATCAACTCCTTTTCCCTGAACCCCGCCTTTCCAGTTGTTTTTTGAAATTGCGGGAAATCCATCCACAACATTTCCATCAATATAGAACCAGCCTGCCCTCAAAGTATCCGGATTGATTTTAGGGTCGAAAAACATTTGGGTAAGTTCAAGTATTCTGTTCCGAACATCTTTTTTTGTTGCCGGACCTGGTTTGTAGTAATTGTTAACCATGTTGTAACTTCCTTCTTCTCCACCGTATGCACTGTTAAAACCCCAATTGTAAATGATGTTGTTTCGGAAATCTGTTTTTTCATTTTCAGGTTTTCCTGTATAACGGGGTCCGCAAAAGCGTGGATTCCTGCTTGTGTGATCAGACAATAAATTGTGATGAAAAGAGGCGTTCAAACCGCCCCAGATTCCGCCGTAACCGTGGTTGCCTTTGTGGTGTTCTGATTTGTAAAGGCTTTCGCTGATGATGCACCATTGCATTGTGAAATTTTCGTTGTCATAAAACGAGGCCACCTCATCCATTGCCCAGCTAAAACTACAATGGTCGATAATAATGTTTTTGTGCCTCAAACCTGTAATGGCATCGTTTTCCTCTTTCATTACATCGCCCGGGCGAACACGGATAAACCGGATTATAACATTGTCAGCATCAACCCTTATTCCAAAGTTTTTCAGGCAAATTCCATCACCCGGTGCGGTTTGTCCGGCAATTGTCAAATCACCATTTTTTATATGAATTGTTTTTTGAAGTTCGATATTTCCTGAAACACGAAAAATGATAGTCCTCGGACCTTCAGCTTCAATGGCTTTCCGAAAACTGCCGTTTCCTTTATCGTTCAGGTTATCTACAAAAATAACTTTGCCTCCCCGGCCGCCGGTCGTGAACATTCCGCCACCTTCGGCACCCGGAAAAGCTACCTGCTGCGCCTGAATTAACAGCGGTAGTGCAAAAAATAAAGCAATTAACCTCATCATAAATCTTAATATTATTTCACCAGTTTTTTAGTAAAGCGGTCATTTCCTGAATAAACTTCCAGAATGTATATTCCCCGTTTAAGTCTTTCACAATTTATAACAGAGTTGGAACTGATATACGAATTCAAAATTATTTGTCCGTTCAAATTATACAGTCTGAAATAAACTGCTTCGCCATTCAATTCGTTAAAATTTAACACAAGATTATCTCCTGAAAAATAGGCATTCGTGTTGCGAAACCTTGATAATTGCACTCCCGTAGCCGGATTAAATTCAAAAGCACCCAAATCAGGGGCTAAGCCCAGATAATCTAATCCAACCTTTGTTCCGGCATCAATCAAATCACTTGACTTGTTTAAATGAAGAAAATCAACTTCCGGCAAACTACCGTCAGCCTGTCGGCTTGCAGATACACCAGTTGTGTCGAGTGTAACAAAATCTTCGTTGTTCACCGCAAAGGGAGCCATCCAGCTATTCGTAGTTTGGGTTACAAAACTTCCCAGTGAAACTTTGCCATCCCAATTAATACAATTGGTAATGCTGCATATTTTCCCGGCGGCAAGCGCTCCGGAAATACTATAATTGTTCCCCGAATTTCGATAAGCCGAACAGTTTTCCAAAATCATTGAACCTTTATTGTTATTCTGATCGAAGCCTTTTGCTTTGTTATCGAAAGCCACACATTTTATGAGTGTAAAATTATGTTTCAGGGTTTTATCATCGCTGCCACCCATTTTAAAACCGTTGCCATTGGCACTTGCACCTCCATCAGTTCCATCTTTAAAATAGCCATTCTGCCAGGTCCAGCAGTTTTCCAAAACAGTACTTACATCATCGTTTCCGCGCATATATCCATCCCAGCCATCATCAACATTCAGCCATGCGCGACAACCGTAAAAATAATTGTTGGTACCAACGTCCAGTTTGCAGGCAAAACCATCAGCATCGCCGTAATCTGTTGGATCGGCATTCCAGAATGAATCGCAATTAATAATTTTATTGTCATGTGCGCCTCCACCCAATTGCAACCCTGTATCTTTATTGTCGAAAAATGAGCAAAATTCAACTGTATTATAATTTCCTGAGATAATCATTCCATTGTCACCTGCCTTGCAAATATCCATTCCTTTTATAAACCAGTAATTGCCTTTCAAATCAATTCCACGTTTGCCAAAAGCTGTCCCTGAAAAATCGAGCAATGGTCTTTCATTTTCATAACCTTTTAATGTGATTGGGGCATTTTCGCTGCCGTTTTTTGTGAGTGAAATTGTAACCGAATTGCTGTAAGTTCCTCCCCTTACATAAATTATATCGCCGGCAACTGCAATCCCTACCGCTTTTGCAATTGATTTAAAGGGTTCTGACAGGGAAGTACCGCTGTTAGAATCGCTGCCATTTGTTGCTACATAATAGTTATCCGCTTTTGCCGGAAAACTTATAATAAGAATTAATATAAAAAGTAAATTATTCTTCATCAAACTGCATTATATAAAGAGCAACTGGTTGAAGTTAAACTCCGGGACTTGCATTATCTGCCAAATCCCAGAGTTTTGTAACTAAAACGTAATTAAACCAAGCCTCTTCTTTTTTACATTAAGCATTACTTACCATCTCGGATCTCCAACATTATTATCAATCAGCGTTTGATTTGTAACAGTAAAATCACCGTTTTCTGCATCAACAAATCCCGGATCGAGTTGAGTGAAATTGCCCGAGATATCAAATTTAGCCCCGCTAACTTCGGTTCCACCAGGCATGAAACCCGGTGCATTAAAGTAATTGTTATTCGAACATTCGGGCTGGGCTGAACGCGACTGGTTGGTATAGTATCCCTTGGTTTCAGCAATAATTGTATTTGTTACTTTCAATGTGTTATCGACAAAACGGACATATAATATTCTGCGTGAATCAGAATTTGACACTTTATACAATGTGCAATGATCGATTACAACATTGGTAACTTTACCAGGAAAAGTTCCAGAAGTATCGTCAAGACGGATAAAATCGCGGTCAGGTGCACAGTTTGCAAAAGTGCTGTTTGTTAAACTCAGGCTGGCAACATATCCGCCACGGAAATCAATACAATCGGCTGATTCAGTTAGAACATTGGTAACCACACAATTATCCATCGAAATGGATGCAATGGTTGAAACAATGCTGGAAGCACCCGAGAAAATTGATTTTTTATAATCGTAGATTTTACATCCAACCACAGATAAGGACCCATAATCGACATCAGTTGTATTGTACTGGAAGACATACGACAGCATATCTTCGGCACTTGTTTCAGCATTGATAAATTTTCCGTCCATTTCCAGGTCGCGTATTTCCACTTCCTGAACACCTTCTTCAAGCACAAACTCAACATGAACAACCGGTTTGTTAAAGGGATAAAACCCTTTGATAGAAATTGATTTATTGATGATGACAGAACCTGTGTAAACCTGATAATTACCAGGGAACAACACCAAAACAGAGCCGGATTCGGCAGCCGCAATTACAGCATTCAGATCATCTTCAGGATACACAGCAATTCCATCTCCTATATCAAGTAATGTAGTAAAAGTTGTTTCACCCCTTTGTTTGGTTCCTTTCAACATTTTTACATTGTAAGAAGTTTCTCCGGTTAAACCTGTAATCGTAGCTTCACCCGCAGCAATTTCTTCTGCAGTAATCGGTCTTTCAACATTTCCCGGATTAATAAGGAAACTTGTTACCTCGCTATTGGCAGGCCATTTTAATTTTACACTTGTTGCTTTTATATCCAGTGGATCGACAGCAAAGAAAATGTTTTCGGCTTCGGTTCTGAAAGCCACTGCCGACCATTTTGAATCAGCCAGTCCTTCAGAATTTACCCCTTTCACCCGAACTGAATACAATGTTTGTCCATCCAGCGGATAGCTGAAAGGAACTTCATCCGGTGTAACTTCTATTGTTTTAACAATGGAGTTAAACAATAAGCTATCTTCACTAAATTCAACAACATAAGATTCTGCATCATCTTTTAGATTCCATGTTATTTCAGCTGTTGTTTTATTTCTAATCCTTACAGTTAAGTCGAGTGGGGAGAAAACCCTTTCGAACTGAAGTTGTTCAACAATTGGATCAATGTCATCTTCACAACCTGAAAACAGCAGTGTGAAAATCGCAATTATTATTAGTCCTGTATTTTTAATTTTTTGTTTCATGTGTATGTTTATTTTAGTAACCATAATCATTTTTCAGTTGGTTGTTACTCCCATCAATAAATACCTGCCAAATAGGCCAGTATTGATACTCATTCGGATTTCTTGTATAAATTGATTCAATTTTGGAGTCTTCCAGATTAGATGGACTAACCCATGTTCTGCTGAATTCGTATTCAGCCGATTTGTCTTCGGTTTCTCCCCTGTTTAATCCATAAATTTCGAGCGTTTCACCATCATCAGCATATCTGTAATAAAGTTTCTCCGGCACATTGGCGTATTCACCTGTTCTGTTGCGTAAATCATACATTTTAGCTTTAGCCTGGTCAATTTTTGTTTTTAGCAAATTCCAGCGGATTAATGCTTCTTTGCGGATGAATTCGCCTGTAAATTCTAATTTATGTTCCGTTACAATAGCATTAAACATTGCTTCTTTTGTTGTCAATGCATTAACATAAGCTTCAACTTCTTCAGGCCACACTGCAGAGGGGAAAGCCCGTTTGCGAATCATTTTCAGGTATGGCGCGGCTGCGGAAGGTCCCTGTAATTCATTTGCAGTTTCAGCAGCCATCAAAACCACTTCAGCATAACGCATATAGAGTTTGTTTACACCATCATCGTTTGTTGAAGTTACATAACGGTTCATCCATTCGTACCTGTATTTCCCAAACATCCATGTGTCCAGGTCTGTCAATTGCTGCTGAGCAATTCCATCAACTGCAGTTCCCCATTCATAAGGCACACAGGTTACATCGCGACGGGTATCGTTTTTATCATAGTCATAGAACAAATATGGCAGCGGTCCGGCCTGACCACCGCGAGCCTGTCCGGTGTACTGGTCAACACTCCTGTGCCGAACACCAAAGGTAAACACCACGCGGCCCCTTCCGTCGGCAAAAGGAATTTCCCATAAAGTTTCGCCACCTGCAGCAATATTATCCTGATTATTCTTTTTGAAAACAGTTTCAAAAGAAGGTTCAAGGTGTGCAGTTCCGCTTTCCATAATTTCGAGACATTCTTTATTCGCCAGTTGGTACATTTTTTCCATCGCCAAATCAGGATCAGTGCTGCGGCGAATACCATCGGGATATTGCGAATAACCTCCGGCTGCCAGGGCAACACGGGCACGTAAACCTTTGGCAAATGCTTTGTTGATGCGTTCCACTGTACTTGTTGCACTTGTTTCATTTGGCCAGGGCACTAAAGTTGCTGCTTCCTCCAGGTCAGCAAGAAGTTGTTTGTAAATCACATCCCTGCTTGATTTGGGTAAATAAATCGTTTCAGTTGAAATCGGTTCAAACCGGGCAACTACATCTCCCCAGGCTTTTACAAGGTCGGAATAATATACTGCTCTTAGCGTAAGCGCTTCCCCCAGTAAATATCCAAGTTCGGTTCCGGGTTCGGGGTTTCCATAATTTCGCAAACCCCTGATACAAATATTTGCACGTTCAATTCCTGAGTACATTTGTGCCCACGCATTATTGGTAGTATTCATATTGGTATTGGTTGGCGATGCATTATAATTGGTTAAATCGGAGTTTGCGCCCGCAGTTTGCGATGAGTTGTACCACTCAGCATCTGTATTCATACCATACCAGGGGATAAAACGACCTCTGTATGAGTTAGTTTCAGCAAAAGGTATTTTAATTCCGTCAACAGCACCTTTTGCCAAATCGGGGGTTGAAAAGATGACAGATTCATCGAGAGAAGATTTTGTTGGCGCTTCAAGATAGTCGTTGCACGAAACCATTAATCCTGCAACAACAATTCCGAGTATATATATTATTTTTTTCATTTTCAGATTTTCTTAGAGATTAAAAATTAAGGTTTACCCCAAAAACAAGTTGTCTGCTGCGCGGGTAGGCCGAGTAATCAACTCCCGGTGTTAGGGCAGTTTTTCTTCGTGTTGAAACTTCCGGGTCGAAACCTGAATAGTTTGTAAGCACAAAAACATTGTATCCGGTAACATAAAACCTCAGGTTTTCTATATTCCAGTTGTTTGTAATGTTTGAAGGCAAGGTGTAGCCCAGTGTTAAAGTGTTTAACCGCAGAAAAGAACCATCTTCCACAGCCCAATCACTGAAAACATAGCGGCTCATGTATGGGGACCACAAAGTTGTATTTGCGTTCATACTATTGAGAGTGGCCCCATCTGTAACAAGCAGTCCAGTTGCATCGTCAACGCTTTTCCATCTTTGGCCTTCACCCATCATATCAATCATATTCCTGTATTGATAACGGGCTGTTGATGAAGTATATTCAATTTTATTTGCATTGTAAATATCGTTGCCGTAGCTCCAGTTAAAACCTGCGGTTAAGTCAAAACCATACACCCTGCCATTGATAGTTAATCCACCTGTATTTTTTGGATTTGCATTTCCAATGATGGTTTGGTCGGCCGTGGTAACCATATTGTCATCTCCCACAATATTTTTAAGTTTAAGCATACCCGGAGAAAGTTGGCCTACAATTGTCGAATTATCTGCAACACCTTCTTTTAAAATCCATTTGTCAGTCGATTCATCATATCTTTCAAAATCAGAAACTTCATATCGGCCATCATTTAAATAGCCATACATTTCACCAACAGAACCACCTTTTGCAATCCAGAAATCATTGCCAATTTCAGTGGAAGCCCAACCTGTTGATGCCCCAAAGTCATCCATGATACCAAGCGAATTAATTTTGTTTTTGTTAAAGCCAACATTAAAGCTGACATTTAAACCATAGTCTTTTTTCTCGATGGCTGCCCAGTTAAGTGAAATTTCCATCCCTTTGTTCTGGGTTTCACCCATATTCCGAAACTGGGTATCATAACCAGTACCGGCAACCGGGAATTCAATTAACAGATCCTGTGTTGTATTAAAGTAGAATTCAAATGTTCCGTTTAAACGGCTCCTGAAAACTGCATAGTCAAGCCCGATATTTCTTGTATAAGTAGTTTCCCATTTTAAATCGGGATTGGCCATAGTTTTTGATGCTGCCCAGTAACTGTCAAATCCATTCATCCACGAGCTTGTGCGCGATTCAAATGATTGAGTCATCTGGCCGGAAGGTATGTTGTTGTTACCGGCAGTACCATAACTTAACCTCAGTTTTAAATCATCGAGCCACGAAAAATCCTGCAAAAAACTTTCCTCAGATATTCTCCATGCCACAGCGGCTGATGGAAAGTATCCCCACCTGTTACCTTCTGAAAACTTGCTTGAACCATCAGCACGAAAAGTTGCCGAAAGCAGGTATTTACTTCTGAAGTCGTAATTTAAACGACCAAAGAAAGAGAGCAATTTATCATCAGGGCTGTAATCATTATCGGTTGAGTGCGCAACACCCTGTGTAGTCAGTTTTAAAGCCTGATCGAAAGTAAATAAAGTCGGAAATCCATGTACCACCGATGTCAGCTGATTTGTGTTTGAAAAAATCATTTCTTCGCCAAGCAGGAGTTTTAAATTGTGGTCTTCGTTAAAATAATTACTTAAATCATAATTTAAAGTATTTGTATTTCGAAGGCGCTGCTGCTTTCTGTCGCGAAGGATAACAGCCGGATGACCCTGATTTTCGGCGGCAGGGGAATTTGACACATAATAGGTAGTTAAACCATAAAAGCGGTTATCGTTGGTATTATAATTATCCAAACCAATTTCGGTTTTAAACTGAAGATTATCGATGATATCCCAGGCAAAACTACCGGCCATATTATAATTTTTGCGCATTTGCTCACGATCATTGTCGGCTGCGGCAATTAGAGGATTCACTAAATAACTGGCAATTGATTCATCTGTATCGTCGGTGGTTAACCCATTTAAAGGTATAGGTGAATAAGTAACACTATGTTTTAATCTTGAGTCGGCTGATGAAACTTCATTTTGCTCGTTGGCGCCACCTCCGTTGACTTTTGTATCGGAATAACGGAAAGAAAATGCCAGCTGTACTTTATCCACCGGATTGTGATTCAGTTTAAATGATAAATTGTCGCGTTTAAAATCGGAACCTACCATTATTGCTTTTTCGTTTATATGAGCATAATTAAAGGAATAGGACATTTTTTCGGTGCCACCCCTGATGCTTAAATCGTGGTTAAAAACTTCGCCCATGCGGCCATAAACCTGCTTCTGCCAGTTATTACCAGTTTGACCGGCGTACAGGTCTTTGTCCTGCCATGAGCCATAATATTTTTCATATGAATTTAACTCATCAATTCCATTGTCTAAAACTGCATATTCATATTGCCAGTTTACATAGTCTTCAACATCAAGAACATCTAATGTCTTAGCAATTTTCTTAACCCCATAGTAGGAATTGTAACTTACCGATATTTTGCCTGCTTTACCGCTTTTTGTTGTAACAATAATTACCCCGTTTGCACCACGCGAACCGTAAATTGCAGTTGATGAGGCATCCTTTAAAACATCAATGGATTGAATATCGGAAGAAGCAATATCGTTTATTGAGTTCACCGGGAAACCATCGACTATATATAGCGGGGAGTTGTCCTGTGTAATAGAGCCGCCTCCCCTGACCCTGATTTTAATTTCAGCATCGGGAGAACCTTCTGTGGAAAGTACCTGAACCCCGGCTAATTTACCCGTGATTGCCTGTTCGACACTTGATACCGGTATTGCCGCAAGTTCTTCGCCTTTAACAGAAGCAACCGATCCTGTGATATCCCTCTTTTTTATGGTTCCATATCCAATAGCCACAACTTCGTCGAGTTGGGTATTACTTACTTCAAGCACCACATCTATATTCGTTTTTCCATCTACAGGAATTTCCTGAGTCGAATATCCAATAAACGAATATACCAGAACAGCATTTTTTGCCGGAACATCCAAACGATAAACTCCGTCAACATTTGTAACTGTTCCGGTGGCTGTTCCTTTTACAGAAACTGTTGCCCCTGGAATCCCCTCGTTTGTTTGGGCATCAGTAACTTTCCCCGTAACTGAAATTGTTTGCGAAAAGGCCTGAAAAGCAAAAATCAGCTGAACGGTAACAAGAACTGCCACAATCCGGATAAAACTTATCCATTGAGACTTTAGTTTTTTTCTAATAAATTTTGCCATACTATTTTTTGTTTGATTATATATTGATTTTAATTCTTTTTCACGTAATATATTCTTAGCATAATTTCACTATTTATCTGAGAATTATTAAGAGTTTAATTAAATACTGCCGGATTCTACCCAATGTTTCTAGTTATAATCAGACCATTGCAAGTTATGTGATTTAATTTCGCTGAGGTGTTCCAAACTTCCCAGAAAGGGGAGCAATATTTCCCTTGACAGGGAAATAATTCCCAAAATGCGGGAGAAATTGTATAAAATACAAAAGATCAAAACAGTTTGTTCTTGCTGAGCTAAAACTATTTCGATCCTGTTTTTGCTTCGGCTTCCTGTAACCATGGTTTTCCCGTTGCCGATAAATATTCTGATTTATTCCATTGATTAATTACAGACGGTTTTTCTGGATCGGATTGAAAAATGTACATTTCATGACCAGGTTCTTTTATTAGTTTAAAACCTGCGGTGCGGAATATAGCCTTTATTGCTGCCGGATTTGGCACCCACCAGTTTGTAGGGTCGCCCATGAATTTATTTTCAATAAAAGCCATTGCAGGCCATTCTTTGCGGTGCATGATTTCACGATTCATAAAATCAAAATCATCAATAATTTCATGCTCTTCTTTGATGTCAAGGCTGAGTGTTTGAAAAACCAGGTATTTTTTCACTTTCTCTGAAATAATATCGAGTGCCAGCAACGGATATCGCAAATGATAAAAAACACCAAGGAAAAGGACAATATCGAATTTACTGCCTGGTTTGTACCAAATCATAAACCTGCAACTGGTGAAAAGCAATCGAATGTTCGAGTTCAAATAATTTTGCCACCCATTTTGCCTGATTGAGATAATGGTTATCTATGTCAACAGCAGTTACTTTTGCTCCCCGTTTCGCACATTCTATTGAATAAAAACCAGCATTGCAGCCAATATCAAGCACAGTCATGCCCGACATATCTTCAGGTAAATGAACAGAAAGCTGTTTCCATTTGAAAGCTGGGAAATCTCCGAGAGGATGATTTGGTGCAGTTGATTCCCCTCCCGGAAGATGAATATTGTGAAACCACGGTTTAAATCCGTCTATCTTTTGCTGAATGTTCATGTTTTCCTGTATGTAGTTTGTTCCTTTGCAGTTTTAAAGAATTGTTCGTCTCAAATTCATTCACATTTACCTGTTTTAAATAATCCTCCAGTTCAATCGCCCGCTGTTCGCCGGTGTGTGCTTTTAAGACTTTTTCTCTGGCCTTATTCCCTATTTGTATCCTTTCGTCATCCGACAAATTAATCAGGAACCTTAATGTATCGGAAGTTGAATTGGAAATCAGAATTTCATCACCTATGGAGAATATATCATCCAATCCATTCCAATAATCGCTGATTACCGGTACTCCACATGCTGCAGCTTCAAAAAGCCGCACACTTGGCGAATAGCCCATCCTGATCATATCTTTTCGGGTGATATTCATAGTAAATCGCTGCTGATTGTAAAACTTCCGGTGTTCGGCCGGTGGCAAATGTTCGAGTCGTAGTGTGTTTTCCGGCCATTTTACAGAATCAGGATATTGAGGTCCGGCGACAACAAAATTTCCCTCAGGCCATTTTTCAGCGGCATCAATCATTAATTTTTTTAATGGTGGCTGCCTGTCAGTGCTGTATGTTCCGAGGTAACCCAAATCCCACTTTACCGGATGATTTTCCGGATAGTACAAATCAGTATCTACCGAACAATACAATGTTTTTGCATTGGGTGAGCCATACCTCGACATAAAAATATCAAGTACCGGTCCACCTGAAAAAGACAAATACAAGTCGAAACCCGGAATTAAATCAGGATGAATGTATTCGTAATCATTATTTTCGAGTTTTGCCAGGGTAACGGGTGTATCGATGTCATAAAAAGCTGTGATTCCGCGGGCAGAATCCAGTACCCATTTTCCTGCTTCAACTCCTTCCGGCACATAAGAGCCTACAATTACAGCATCGGCATCCTGAATTTCCTGTTTAAAATGTTCCCGTAAATCACTCAAAGAGGAATACAATGAAACCTCACAATATTTAGAATAATCGCCATCCCGTTGATTTTCGTACCATGGCACATCACGTTCAAGAAAACGGATACTATGCCCCCTGTTAAACAATCCTTTTATAAGGCTTCGGTAGGTTGTTGCATGCCCGTTACCCCATGATGACGTTATTGACAGACCGAGAATTACTATGTTCATACTGTTTTTTTTAAGTTAAAATTTTCAGCCGGCAACAACTGTTTTGTGGCTCTTCAATATAGTTTTCACCTGTTCTGCTCTTTTTTTATAAGTATGTTGTTTCAGTACTTTTTCAAGTGCCGCATTTCCTGTTTTTTGTGCTTTTTTATCATCGAGCCATTTTAACAATGAAATAACATCATTTGTATTCTTAGCAACGAAAATTTCTGAGTCAGGATTAAAAAAAGTGTCAATGCCTTTCCAGTAATCGGTAATAATGCAAGCGCCTGCACCGGCAGCTTCAAAAACGCGGGTAGCCGGGGAAAAACCGTAATCGGCCATACTTTGCCGGCTGATATTTAAAACTGCACGTGGTGTTGAATTAAAGGCATTGTGATCTTTCGTGTAAACATGCCCTATATATTTAATATTTGATGGCAGGTTAACGTCTCCCCAACCACTTCCGCCAAGTAAAAATTTTTTATCAGGCAACTGCTTTGCCACATTTATAAAGAACTCATACACACGCTCCTCCCTGTCGGGCAAACGATTTCCGAGAAATGCCAAATCGCAGTTGAATTCCGGATTTGGGTCCACCCTGTGATGTGTTTCTGGATCAAGCGCATTGTAAACCGGTATGCATTCCTTTGCACCCAAAGATTTGTAGGCATCGATTACAGGTTGGCCTCCGCCGTATGTAAAAATGTAGTCGTATTGTGGAATAAGTTTGCGAAACGGGTGGGTTTCATCTTTAAAAACTGAATCAAGTGTTGCAGGTGCATCCACATCCCAAAAAATTATAGTCTGATGCGGTTGTTTTATTTCCGGAACTGCCTTCTCCAGGTATTCATCAAAAACTCCTACTCCACTGGTTTTAATAATTATGTCGGCATTTTGTGTATTTTTTACAGCATTTTCAACCGCCTGTTGATTATTTTCATAAACCACCACCTCAGCCCAATCCGGATTCGGCATGTCCTTGTGCTCTTGTCTTCCAAAAGCATCGGGTTCGTAAAAAGTGATGCGATAACCCAGTTTGTTCAGGTATTTTATTATTCCGCGATAATATGTAGCAGCGCCATTCCAGTAAGCCGAAACTAAACTTGAACCGAAAAATGAAATATTTGGTGTTGAATCATTCATATCTTGCATATTCAAAATTCTTTATTTTATCTGGCAGTTTGTTTTAGCTTCTTTCCTGTTTTTTCAATAACTTTCATCAGCTCATCAACCCGCTGATAGCAGGTGTGCCTGTTATGAATAGTGTTTAAGGCATGTTCTGCCAGTGCTGAAGCAGCTTTTTCATCATTTAAAATGGTTTTCATATGTTGAATCATATTTGCTCCGTTTGATGCCTGCAGGTAATCTTTTCCTGCTGTAAAAAGATTTTCTGAGTCTTGCCACGCTGAGCAAATAAGAGGAATTCCGCAGGCCATTGCTTCAAAAGGCCTGATGGTTGGTATTCCCGGCAACTTTTCAACATACGGGCGCCGTGGGACATGAACTGTCATTTTGAATTTTGAGAAAACTTCAGGTACTTTATAGTTTGGCAGCCATCCCCTGTATTCAATATTTGCTTCTTTTAAAAGTTCCAGCGCTTTTTCCGGATAGCGCACGCCGTAAAATACCGCCTTCAGGTTTAATTCTTTAACCGGATTTATTACAAATTCCGTCAATTCTTCAGTGCGTTCGTCGTCTCCCCAGTTTCCAATCCAAACCAGGTCACCTTCTTTGTCCTGGTTTTTTATGGGTTTAAATATGGATGTATCAGCAGCTTCGTGCCAGATATTTATATTTCTTCCCCACCGTTTTTGCTCATATATTTTTTTAAGAATTTCGCCAAATACAAGTACTCCGTCGAAATGTTGCAGATCAATCTTTTCCATTTGTTCCGGTTTTGTTACTGCCCTGTGATGTGTATCGTGAAAAAAAAGTTTAAAATGATCGTTTATAAAACGGTAGTTTGCGATTTTTTTTATCACACTGTTATTTGTCCATTCGTGAACTATAACCACATCAGCATCTTTCAGTATTTGTGGATTAAATTCGTCTTCGCTGTAAAATGTTGGCGATGTTTGAGGAAATTTGATGCGAAACTCTTCAACTGCTTCAATTCCATCTTCTTTTAAAAGATTCATCAGGCTCCAGCCGCTGGAGGGTTCAAAAACCTGTACAAAATGATCCTTTTCCCGAAGTGCATTTCACAACTCCCCGCAGGAAGTGTGCATTTCCGTGGTTCCAATCTGAAATAATGGAGTGATAGAACATGTAAATTTTCATACTCAGTGTTTTAATGTTGAAGCTTAACCATTTTCTTAATCATATTTTTATACAGAGAAAAGTAACTGTCTGTCATTCTGTTTGCCTTGTAATTAACCCGGGCATGTTTCTCTGCTTTGTTTTGCATTTCAAGTAATTTTTCGTCATCTTCCATCAGTTGATTGATGCTATTAGCCAACTGTTTGGCATTATGCGGACTGACATACAACATGGCATCTCCCCAAATTTCATGGAGTGAGTCAATATCGCTACCAATCAATGCACAACCCGAAAATGCAGCTTCCAAAAACGTATAGCCAAAAGGCTCGTATTTAGCCGGCAAAAGATAAATGGAAGCAAATGAAAGCCAATTTGCAATTTTTTCCTGATCTAATTTTCCCAACATATAAACATTGGAAGGCAAATCATTTAACATGCCGGTTTCATAATCGCCGGCGATGTAAACAGGATAATTAATCTGTGAAGCGGCTTCAACTATCAGATTTATATTTTTGGCTTCATCCCATATTCTCCCCATACTGAATACAAATTTCTCTTTTCTCTTAGCCTGGAAAGTTTTCGAGTTTCTTCCGTTATAAATCACACCTTTATCTGAAAATGGCCCGTAATATTTTTCTGCAGCGCGTAACATCGTGCCACTTGGCGCTAACACAACATCGGCGCTTTGGATGCCCCGTGAGATATTCTCGCGATAAAGCTGCCATTTTTCAGGTGCAGCTTCATTTTTAACGGCTTCCCACCACGTTAATACGCACGAATGCAAAACTACAATTGTTGGTATCTGCCAGTTTAAAGCAGCAGGTGTATAGGAGTTAAAATGCATAATATCAGGGTTCTCAAGCTGTTTTCGATTGAATAACCAGTTGACTGCATCATTTACATCTTCCCATGGCTCTTCCATCCATTCCTGTTTGGCAACAAACAAATCGTGCGGAATACCTTGTAATTCTTTTTCCTGGTCTGTTGATAATGGTTCGCCAATAACCGCAAGAAAAACCTCAACTCCCTTTTTTTGCAGACCTTTTGCCAGTTCTATTGAATATGTCCAAACTCCACCGAGATTATCGGTAGTCATAAATATTTTCATAAGCCATCTTTTTTCTTCCGTAAATTCTGTCGATGATTTCGGCTACCTTTCCATAACTGTTTATTTCTTCATCAAACTTGTTGCTTTGCTGTAGTTTTTTGGTCCAATCTATCAGAGCCTGCCCTCCCCAATCATCCGGTGGCGAACTAATAATTTCGGATTTGGTGCCGTAGCAAAGCCAAGTTTTGAAATCAAAAAATGATCCCCTTGTGTTACTAAAAATTGCGGATGCGTTTGTGCCGTAAAAAGCAGCTTTAATTTCAGCATCTTTTCCTGCAGATAAATTCCAGCTACAGGTTATTCGAATTAAAACACCGTCAGCAGTTTCAAATTGCGCAGCAGCAAAATCTTCAGTTGTTTTTCTTATATCGTATATTTTTTCACCTTTTGAAAATAACGATGAAGCAATGTTTGTTACTTCCGGGAAATTCAAAATCCACAGAGCCAAATCAACCAAATGAACCCCTAAATCAATCAAACAACCTCCACCTGAAAGTTTTGGATCATAAAACCAGTCTTTATCTGGTCCGTAAGCATTATGAAAAACCAAATCAACAGCATAAATTTTCCCAAGATGATTGTTACGGGTTAATTCATAAATCTTTTGCATTCCATCAGTAAAACGATAGGAAAGGTCTACACCCAATAAACGGTCTGTTTCTCTTGCTGTTTCAATAATACTTTTACTCTCTGCAGCATTGCGTGCAAGCGGTTTCTGACAAAAAACCGGTATTCCCGCTTCAAGTGCTGCTATGCTTTGCCGATAGTGTAAAGCGCTGGGGGTGGCAATCACAATTCCATCGGGTTTGCTTTCAATTACTGCATCAATGGAAGAAAACGTATCAGCACTTTTACACAATGCCTGTGCTTTTTTTGCATTCTCCGGTATGTTATCCAATATCGCTACAGGTGTGCAAATATCCTCTTCAATCAGCGATTTCATCCTGCTCAATCCGATCCATCCTGTTCCTACAAAAGCCAGTTTGGGTTTTGTTTTTATTATTAACTCAGTTATTTCTTCCACTATTTTTAATTTAATCGTAAACAATCACTCCTTTTAAAAAACCTTCCGGTTTTTCATGCATCATTTTAAAAGCATTGTTAATTTCTTTGAATTTAAACTGATGTGTAATAAGTTCATTTGGCCGAAGTACACCCTGGCTCGTTTTGTCAATAGCTTCTTTCAGTCCATCAATGTAAACCTGCTGGTTTCGTTCGTGGGCATTGATAACATCGATTCCTTTCCAATTCCATACCTGCATGTTAACATTCCGCAAACCATCCTGATGATATCCTGCAATAACCAGTTTGCCATATTCGGAAATAATTTCGGTTGCCAAATCAATAGATTGCTGTACCCCGGTTGCTTCAATTACCCGCGGGATTCCGTTGGTCATGTGGGTTTGAATATTTTTAGCAGTTTCATATACATTTTCAAATTTTATAAGTTTGTCGGCGCCCGATTTTTTTGCAAATTCAAGGGAAGATTCACGTTTTGATACAGCAATTACCTGAGCCCCAGCATGTTTTATAAGCTGAATGAGCAGACAACCGATAAAACCAGCGCCAATAACAACAACTGTTTGATTTTCTTTTATATCGGCACGTTTAAAAATATTAACTGCGCAAGCCAGTGGTTCGCCGGGAAACGATGTTTCATTAAATTTTTCAGGTAGTTTAACCACATTTGACACAGATGCTTTATCATATTCAGCATAAGCATTATAAGATAACAGTGCCACTTTATCGCCCGGTGAAATACCATTTGACAGGATTCCGGCTTTTTCAACTACTCCGTAGCCTTCATGTCCGGGAGCGCCTTCTTCGGTTGGGTAGTTAAACCACGGCCGCCCTTCCCATACGGGCAAATTGGAGCTGCACAATCCCGTGCCGTTTAATTTTACCAACACTTCGTTGTTACCAATTTCAGGTATGTTTGTATCAACAATATTAAATTGTTTGGGAGATGTTATAACTGATGATTTCATGGCGGTATTAAATAAGTGCTGATTTTTTTGATTTTAAAGTTTGTATTTGTGTGGGTGAGTAATATTTGCTGAGCCAGTTGTACAAGGTTACAATTCCTTTTCGATAAGAAAATTCGGGTGACCAACCTGTGGCATTGTGAAATTTTGAATAATTTGAAACATAATATTTTTGATCGCCCGTGCGCCACTCTTTCATAGCAACAGGAATTTTTTGCTTGTGAAGTTCTTCCAGCATCCTGATTAATTCAAGAAGACTGATTGCATTTCCGGGACCACCGCCAATATTGAAGGCTTCGCCTTTTATTTGTTCAATATTTGCCCACGCCAGTAAAAATGCATTAACCAAATCATCAATGTATAATACATCCCTTACCTGCATTCCATCGCCGTATAAAGTAATTTTTTCGCCTTTCAGCGTTTTTAAAATAAAATGTGCAACCCACCCCTGATCTTCAGTGCCAAACTGGTGAGGACCGTAAATACAACTCATTCTGAAAACAGTGTTTTTTAATCCGAAAGAACGGCAGTAATCTATAACATATTGATCGGCTGCGCCTTTTGAATTTCCGTACGGACTGTGAAAATCGAGATGAAAATCTTCACCAATACCATTTATTTCCAATTGTTTATCATCAGGATAATAATGCGCCCCGTTCTTTTTAACTTGAAGATTTCCGAGATTTCCATACACTTTATTGGTAGAAGTAAACACAAGCGAAGGTCTGTTATCAGACTTTCTAATAGTTTCCAAGAAGATTGATGGTGCCATTTAAATTTACATCCTGATCAAAACGCGGATCTACAAGGCTTGTGGTAACTGCCACCTGCGCTGCAAAATGAAAAACATGCGAAACATTTCTGACTGCTTTTTCCAGTTCCAGGGAATCACGAACATCGGCAACTACAGGATTGAGTAAAGATGGATGCTGAAATCGAAGCCAATTCAAATTATTTTCTACACCAGAACGCGAAAGATTATCATAAACCGTTACCCTGACACCCCTGCTCATGAGCCGATGCGCAAGATTTGTCCCGATAAAACCGGCACCCCCTGTAATCAGTACATGTTCTTCCGTACCTTTTATATTTCTTTTTTTGGAACTTATCCACTTGTTATTGATAACATTTTGAACTCCACCGGCAGCCCAAAGCCTGTAAAGCAGCTTCTTGTGACCACCTTCTTCAACCAACCCAAAATGATATTCCCTTTCATCGCTGTGCATACCATCAACTGTCGGTCGTTTTTGTGAAAGATCCTGCAATGAATACCAATAAATCCGCCCAACGGGCACATTAAGTGTTTTAATAAACTTTTCCACCTGAACTCTTTCATCATACCTCCATGTGGAATAACCGGTTTCGGTAATCCAAATTTCCTTTTGCAGATCATGTTTTTTCATAACATCTTTTAATAATCTGATGTTATATTCCCATCCTTCCCACATGCTGTCGAAAATATCCGGAAAGCCATGAATTCCAATTACATCAATAAATTCCAGCGCATTTTTTTGCGCCATTAAGTTTAGCCAATTTGGATCAATGGGACTCATTCCACCGAGTACTGTTTTTTTACCTGAATGTTTGGCCCAATAGGATGCCTTCTGAATCATGTCTGTAAATATGTCCCAGTTTTCATCCAGCTCAAAAGCATATTGGCTGCGGTTGTTAGGCTCATTCCAAAGTTCGACATATTCAAAATGTTCGCCGTGCCGGCTGATTATTTTATCAATGAAATCAGCATAATCTTTCGGATTTTTTGGTGGAGACGATGTTTTTTCCACCAAACCAATTGATGGTGGCGTGTAAAGGAAACAGGGTAAAATTGTAAAATGTTTGGAAAGATAAGGAATGAGCCAGTTGTACCATTCTTCACCATTTTCGGTTAAATAATCGGCCCATGACACACCTGTCCGCAGATGTTCAACACCTAATTCTTTCATCCATATTACAGCATTTTTAACATGATCATAATCATTGATGTGAAACCATTCAAGCATGCCTATTTCAGGTTGTGACGTTTCTGTTCTTTTTAATTGTTTGCCCTTTGTGGTACTATTTACATTATTCTTCATGTTTAAAAGGTTTTATATTTTTTTTGACTAAACTGCCAATCCTCTCTTTTTAAGCTCCTTACCTGCAAATTCCACTTTGTCATTAGCTTCCTGACCTTCAAGCCACTGTGCAAGTTCAGTTAAACCATCTTTTAACTCAATTTGCGGTACATAACCTAAAATTTCATTTGCTTTGGTGATGTCGGCAAAACAATGCCTGATATCTCCCACCCGGTATTTCCCCACAATTTCGGGTACTATCCTGTTTTTGCCCATCACCCAGGCCAGGTTTTCTGCTATGGCATTGATGGTGTATGAATTTCCGCTGCCGATATTAAATACCTCTCCGGCACCTCTAACTGATTCTCCTGCGAGCAAGCAAGCCCTTGCAACATCTTTTACATGAACGAAATCCCTTTTTTGTTCCCCGTCCTCAAAAATTAAAGGCGGTTTGTTATTCATATAGCGTGAAGCAAAAATGGCGAGTACCCCTGTGTAGGGATTTGAAAGTGCCTGTCTGGTACCGTAAACGTTAAAAAAACGCAGTGCCACCACTGGTATATTATAAGCGCGTCCTGTAATCAGGCACATTCTTTCCTGGTCATATTTTGAAAGGGCATAAATTGAACTTAACTCAGGCTTTTTATTTTCGTTGGTTGGCACCGGCTCGAGATAATTATTTTCTTCATCAAACAATTCCCACCTGCCTTTTTTTAAATTTTCAAGTTGACGCTCACTTCCCGGAACAACCTCTTTTTTACTGTTGCGATATAAACCTTCGCCATAAATGCTCATGCTGGAAGCTACAACAAGTTTTTCTACCGGATTTTCAATTAAAGCTTCAAGTAAAACAGCTGTTCCCAAATTATTGACACTTGTATAACCGGCAATTTCGTACATACTTTGACCAACTCCGACATTTGCTGCCAAATGGTAGACTCTGTCAATACCCTGCAGTGCATTTCTTATTTTTTCTTTATTGCGGACATCGCCTCTGATTAGTTCAACGTCGGGATGAAGATATTCCGGTCGGAGACAATTTTTTCCATGAACCTGTTCACTCAGATTATCAAAAACTTTAACGCTGTGTCCCTGCTTTAATAATTCATCGCACAGATGCGATCCTATAAATCCGGCGCCTCCGGTAATCAATACTTTCTTTGTCATTTAAATTGTTTGTGATGTTAAATTTTGAAACACATGTTCAGATTCCGTACCACAACAATTGTCAGTCAGTAAAAAAATACTAATTATTTAGTAACTAATTGAATAGGTGAATTTATGCTGCTGGTGGGGCATGGGGAAATATGTACCCATTTAGATGAAGCTGTTCCACATTTATGTTACACTTTTCCCCAATTACAATATTTGTCCTGAGGGTCTGATAGTGATATTATTAATAGCAATATCTTTTTTTTGCTTAAGGATGAAAATTATCGTTTCGGCAATTTCGTTTGGATGAATAGCTCCCCAGCCGGTGCTTTCAACATTGTTGCTTCCGGAAATCATATTTTCAAAAAATGGTGTTTTAACTACGCCGGGAGAAACTGTTGTCACTTTAATATCAGGTAATTCTTCCAGCCGCAGTGTTTCTGCAATGGTATTTAGCGCGCTTTTGGTTCCGGCATAAACAGCCCCGTATGGATATGGATTTAAAGCAGAAACCGAAGACATAAAAATTACATGTCCTTTATGCATAAACGGTAGTACAGCCCTCAGTACCCGCAAAGTACCGCAAATATTCAAATCAATTACCTGTATCCATTTTTCCGGGTCGCCTTCTCTTATTTTTTCATGTATTCCCCTGCCGGCATTTAATATCAGTACAGTTGGTTCTCCGTTGCTTTGTACCAGCTGGCTCAGCTTAGCAACATCTTTGGCTTTGGTAATGTCGCATTTCAGAAATATGTATGTCTCTGAATTCTTTTGTTTTGGAGGCTGAATGTCTGCATTTATAACATAAAAATTTTCATTTTGCAAATGTTCCGAAATGGCAAGCCCAATTCCCGAACTTCCTCCAGTAACAATTGCCATTGACTTTTTCATTTGTATGTTGATTTTTAATTCTGCAACTCCATTTTGCAAAAATACTTCCAAATTACCCTGACTATATTATGAGGATTAAATTCAGGTTAACCATATACAAATGGAATACTTTTTGAAACTTAACGGGTGGATTTATAATTATTAACTTTAAAACAGAATAAAATGGCAGACTCAAAAACAACAATCAATCATAACGAGATAAGATCTTGGGCAGAAAAGCGCAACGGCAAACCGGCAATAGTAAAGGGTACTGAAAAAAATCAGGAATCAGCAGGGTTATTGCGAATTCATTTTTCAGACGACAGCGATGACAAGCTGAAAGATATTGATTGGGATACCTTTTTCGATACGTTAGAAGAAAAAAAGCTGGCTTTTTTATACGAAGATGACAACAAAACTGAAAACCGCTTTTTCAAGTTTGTGAACAGGTAAATGTCATTATAAAAACATGTGATACATAAGGAATTTTCCTTGAATTAGTTTCAAAAAAAATGACAAACAGATACGTCCTCCTGTGGGGTTTTTTAATAATGGCTGCTTGCAGTAATTTTCCAAAAGATTCCGAAAACACGCTTGAAAATGTCAGGGGAAATATTTTGAAAGCAGGAATAGGCGCAACCGATACACTTTCGGCGAATTCTGCTGAACCTTTTAGCTATCAGAAAAGGTTTATTGAACAATTTGCAAAAAGCCTTCATGCCGAAGTTCAGTGGGAAAGTGGAGACCAAACCAGCCTTGTGGAACTGCTTCACGATTATGAAATCCATATGGCAATTGGCGGCTTTGTCGAATCTTCGCTTTTCAAAGAAAAAATCGCCATTTCAAAGACCTACTACACAAAACGATATGTGGTGACCGGCGTAGATGACCTTCAATCATTAAAAGGGAAAAAAGTGTTGGTGCATGATAACTTTTCTGATGCTGTTATACGCAAAAAGGGAGGTATTCCTGTTTGGTCGGACGCGTTACCCAAAAGCGGAGAAATTTGGGCTGTTTCCGAAGAAGAGCTAAAAGAGCGAAATATTTCGCTTTCAGGAGTTACACTTTTGGAAAAGGAGTTTGCAGTAGCCATTCCGAAAGGTGAAAGTGCTTTTCTTATTGAACTTGAAAAATTTATTGATACTTATGACAATTCCAGATAAACAATCCAGGGTTATTCAGGCGAAAGATTTTCCCCCGGAAATCCGGAAAGGTTTCGAATATGCCACACGAATGGAATGGATAACTGTGGTTTATACTGTATCAGCGGTTATTGTTATGCTACTGGCATCGCAAAGTTCGCAGGCCATGAAAGTTGCCTGGCTGGAGGACGTGCTCAGCCTTGTGCCTTCCGTTTCTTTTTTGGTTGCTAAAATATTTTACCTCAGGCCCCCGAACAACCGCTTTCCTTTTGGTTTTCATAAGGTATATTCAATCGCTTTTCAACTGGGAGCTTTTGCTTTGTTTTCGCTTGGATTGTTTCTGTTTACTGATTCCCTAATCACTTTGATTAAAGCCGACCGGCCGACTATTGGAAATGTTAAACTATTTGGCCAGTACTGGTGGTTTGGTTGGATTATGATAGCTGCCTTATTGTACAGCGCTATTCCACCTATGATTCTTGGATATAAAAAATTGCCTGTTGCCCGCAAACTGCACAACAAAATTCTGTTTACCGATGCTGATACCCAAAAAGCGAACTGGCAAACAGCACTGGCCGCCATTGCCGGTGTGGTGGGTATCGGATTTGGGTTGTGGTGGGCTGATGCCGCAGCAGCCATTTTCATCTCACTGAGCGTTATTGTCGACGGAGCGAAAAGACTAAAAGAAGCTGTGCTCGATTTGACCGACCAGGTGCCAACCGAAATTGGTAGCAGCAAAAAACATCCGTTGGTCGATGAAGTGTATAATTTATTTGAAAAACAAGACTGGATCGAAAAAGTCAGGATCAGAATGCGGGAGGCAGGTGATATATTTTTTACTGAAGTATTTTTTATTCCTGCCATCGAAAAAAATCTGACAGATGAAATGAAACAAGTAACCGAAAAAGCCCGCGAGCTGGATTGGAAAATTTTTGATGTCATCATCTCGCCGGTGAAAGAATTTACCGAAGAACAGGATGAATCTGATACCTGATTCGCTTTATGAATTTCGGAATAAGCAGTTGAATTATGTCATGATTTTTAGCGCAGGTCTTTAATTGCAGGTCCTTCCAATACCTCTCCATCAACTGAAAACCGACTGCCATGACACGGGCAATCCCAGCTTCGTTCGGCGCTGTTCCAGTGGACAACACATCCCATGTGCGGGCAGATTGCAGAAACTATAAAAGTCTCGTCTTTTTCATTCCTGTAAACCGCGTGTTTTTTGCCGTCAATTTTTACAATCTTACCTTCACTTTTCTTCACAGCGTCAAGTTCTTTCTCATTGCCTTTTATGATGTAATCTTCTATAAGGCTTTTAGCCACATTTGTACCCTCCGAAATAAATCTTTTAAAAGAAGCAGCTGGTGTAAACCGTTTAGGATCAAACGTAGATGCGGGTTTATTGTCGATGCCGTTAATTAAGTCGCATATGATTTTAGCAGCTGCGGCTCCCCAAATCAGACCGTCTGCAGCAAAGCCTGTTGCAATGTAAACGTTGCTTTGCAGCGGACTGGTGCCAATGTACGGGATATCATCTGCAGGTTTATAATTCTGCGCCGCCCATAAGTATTCCACTTTTTCCACATCGAAATATTGTCTGAGGAACTTTTCGACCTTTTCGTAGCTTTTTTCGGTGTGTTCCTTGTGGCCGGTAAGATGCGAATCGTCCAGTACAATTATAAAAGAACCCGCCTCGTTTGACCAGGTTCTGACAGAATACAAATTTTCATCTCCCTGATGCCAGTAAATTGCATCGGACGGTAGTTTACCTTTGATTTTTGCTGCAAGAGCATGTTCGCGGAATGCCTGCATTTCGGTATGTACTGCATAAACTCCTTTCGGTGTGTGGGTGGCCTGAATAACTTTTTTAGCCCTTATCGTTCCTCCTTCGGTTTTTAAAACACAAGGTTCGCCGTCTTTTATATCTATCACCTTTGTATCTTCATATATCATGCAGTTTTCATCTTCAATAGCAGCCGCCATTTGTTGAATGTACTGGAGCGGATTGTATTGGGCCTGCATTTCCACCCGCGCCATTGCCGTAACCGGAAACGGGAAATTTTCAGGGGTATTTTCATAAACATCAATGCCGGCTGTTTTCAAAGCTTCCCGTTCCTCTTTTATTTCATTAAACGCCTGTCCGTTTTCTGAAGTAAAATAATACCATGGCACTTTTTTAAAGCCGCAGTCGATGTTGTATTTTAAAATGGTTGATTCGATGAAATCAAGCGCTTCTTTTCTTGCCAAGGCGACATTTTGAAGCACATTGTTGTCCATGTTTCTTTAAAATTGATCGATATTTTCCAGTTGGCACATACAGGTTGCCGGTAGAAGAACCTGTTGTGCCGGAGCCTATTTTGCGACTTTCCAGTACCACAACCTTTCTTCCGGATTGTTTAAGATGATAAGCCGCAGATATTCCTGTAATACCTCCGCCTATAATCGCCACATCTGTTTCAATATTCCCGGATAGTTTACTGTGGGTAATGTTTGTTTTGGAAGAAGCACTCCATATTGCCTGTACGTAATTATTATCAGGTGCCATAATTTATTTTTGTTAATTTATTAAATCAGTAAGAATAACTCCAATCGTAAAATGGATTATCTATCCTGCAGGATTATTTCTTATTCCCAAAGCAGACTCAGGCAAGGCTTTGGCAATAAGAGGTTTAACATTTATAAAACTGATTCAGTATTAGCATATCATCAGGTTAATTTTTCAAAACCACCTTCACACAATTATCTTTTTTGTTATTAAAGATATCGTATGCGTGCGAAACTTCAGCCAACGGCAATCGGTGAGTGATGATATCGTCGAGTTTTATTTTGCGTTCCGATACAAGTTTAAGCAACTCATCAATGTATGCCTGCACCGGGGCTTGCCCTGCGCGCATTTGAATTCCTTTATCAAAAATCTGGGCTATGGGAAAGTTATCGTAATTGTAACCATATACTCCCAGCACCGACACAAATCCGCCTCTTCTTACTGAACTCAAGGCCAGCTTTAACGCATTTATGGTTCCTTTCTCCATACGAATAATAGTGGCCAGTTTATCGATAATACTCCTGTCGGCTTCCATTCCCACTGCGTCAATGCATACATCCACCCCGCGGCCGTTCGTCATGTCCCGTATGATTTCCACGGCATTCTCATCTTTAACATGAATGGTTTCGGAGTTGCATGCTTTTTTTGCCATATCGAGCCGGTAATCCAGAATATCCAGTCCGATAACCCGTGAAGCACCGCGAAGCCAGGCCACTTTCTGTGCCATCAGTCCAACCGGGCCACAGCCAATAACAGCAACTGTTTCCCCTCCCTGAACGTTTGCCCAGTCAACGCCTACATATCCAGTAGGAAAAATATCTGTAAGAAACAAAACATCGTCGTCTTCAAGTTCTTCGGGTACTACGCGCGGGCCAAAATCAGCATAAGGAACCCGCACATATTCTGCCTGTCCGCCGGCATATCCTCCATATAAATCGGTATATCCGAAAAGGCCGCCTCCTTTCTCATCGAGCAACCCGCCTTCAGGTCCGTAATGTTTGGGGTTCGAGTTTTCGCAGTGCGGAGGCAAATTGTGATTGCAGAACCAACAAGTGCCGCAGGAAACCGGAAAGGGAACCACCACCCGATCGCCTTTTTTCAGGTTTTTAACATCTTTGCCGGTTTCTTCAACTATGCCCATAAATTCATGTCCCATTACCATATCTTTTACCTGCGGAAACATGCCGTTATAAATGTGCAGGTCAGAGCCGCAAATAGCTGTACTTGTAACTCTGACAATTGCATCTCGCGTATCATCTATCCGCGGGTCATCTACTGTTTCAATTCTAATGTCTTTTGGTTTGTGATATACTGCTGCTTTCATATTTTTACTTTTTAAATTTATCCTCTTTCCATATCCACTGCTCCCTGATACTGATGTTTGAGTTTCAGTTTCAGTTTTGGCTCTTTCTTCACTTCTTTAGGCGCTTGTTTGCCCATTGGGCCTTTGGAAATGGTTATACCGCCATCCACAGAAAACAAAGCGCCGGTAACATACGATGCTTCATCGGAAGCCATGAAAAGATAAACGTTGGCAATTTCCTCCGGTGTTCCGCGCCGTCCCATTGGTGTTGCTAATTTTATCATTTTCACCATTTTATCGCTCATCGGCCCGGTGTTTGAGTGCGTCCAGGCTGTGTCGATTGCACCCGGGCACACGCAATTCGCCCGCACACCGTGCTGGATTTGTTCGGCGGCAACACCTTTCATAAATGCATGGATAAAACCTTTGGTGCCGCCATAAGTTGTTGACTGGCTCAAGCCTAGTTTTCCTGATTCAGACCCGGCAGAAACTATATTGCCTCCAGTTTTTTGCAATTCGGGCAGGGCATGTTTGGTCATCATAAAAACTGTCTGAAGGTTATTTTTCAGCAAATACTGAAATGCTTCAGATGAAAATTCCGTTGTTTCATTCACTTCCGGAAAAACACCCGCGTTATTTATCAATACATCAAGTTTGCCGAATTTTTCGACAGTAAATTTTACACAGTCAATTGCATTATTTTCATCTGAGATGTCACCAATAAAAAACTCAGCAATACCTCCTTCTTCTCTAATCTCATTAACCACTTCTTTTACCGGATCTTCAGGATATCCGCAAACAACTACTTTTGCGCCTTCCAAAGCAAACAACTTACTGATGGCTTCGCCAGTACCGGTGGCACCGCCGGTTATAATTACCGATTTGTTTTCCAATCTCTTCATACCTAAAATTTTTACTGTTTAAAAATAAGAGGCCTGTAATCCGAGATTACGGGTCTCTTTAATATTTGGGAGTACAAAAATTAAGTTACCGAGTATTCAGACCATTGCATCACCCCTTCCGGAACTGCATTTTTGATTTCTTCTGAACGAATCTTACTCAATTCTCTATCTTTTTCCTTTGTAGATTCAATAGTACGATCGGTACCTGTAATTTTCTTCTCACTTAGTCCCTTAGTTTCTTGAACATATTTTACTGGATTTTCAATATACTCCCATTCTTCTTTCAGATTAGGAGAAGTGCCTTCATTCCAGGGGCCTCTGTGGCTTTGACCATTCGAGAGATTAAAATAAACGTTTGTGTAACGGGGGTCACCCTGATAAATTCCCGGAGGTGTATTGGGTTGAATGGTTTCCAATGCAGCCTCAAACATTTGCAAATGTGCAATCTCCCTTGTCATCAGAAATCCAAGCGTATCCTTTACATGTTTATCATCGGTAAATTGCATCAAATGTTCATAAACAATTTTAGCCCGGGCTTCAGCCGAAATATTTGAACGCAGATCCACTGTCAAATCTCCATTTGCATTAACGTAAGATCCCTGCCATGGAACTCCCTGGCTATCAGTTAAACGGGGTCCCCCGCCACTCAATACAAGAAATTGAGGATTAACAAGATTGTCATGAATCATTTCATCCATAGTTTCCTTTTTGCCCAGCATATTCACTATCTCCGATGATTCGGCAATATCTTTCAATTCACCGTTAATTCCGTTGAGAAGCATTTGAATGGTAGCCCCAACTATTTCAAGATGGCTGATTTCCTCAGTGGCAATGTCCATTAAAAGATCGTATTTGTCAGGATAGGGCTTTCTGACTCCGAATGCCTGTGTAAAATACTGCATACAGGCTTTGAGTTCGCCATTACCACCGCCAAACTGTTCCATTAGTAGTGTAGCAAAACGGGGATCAGGTTTTGAAACCCGTGCATTAAATTGTAATTCTTTTGCATGATAAAACATAGTGTTGAATTTTTAAATTAATAATTATGTGTTCTGTATTCTCAATGATATTGCCTTAAACAAAAATGTGCCAGAATCTCATTTGAAAATAAAAAATATTACAACGTTCATTATTTCAAATGTTTACAGCATGCAAACTATTATGTTACCAATTAAAATTGAGTAATATTTACTCATTTTTGTGGAAATATTATTAATCTGTTTATGGAATGAAAATGGATAAGTGTCTATTATATCCAATTTTTATTTATTTGAATCTTAAGTCTTATTTTTGAATTACCCCAAAGAAAAAAGCACTTAAATTCAACAATTTAAGTGCTTGATTCGGAATGAATTCTGTTTTGGTGACCCAGCTGGTCCCGATACCTATCGGGAGAACCCAGGACCCTTCCGCAAAGCGGAATGCTCAACCTGCTGAGCTACTGATTAACGATTCAATAAAAGTTCGTGATTTTTTTAGTTTGATAAACTTCTCCCGTTGCATTGCTTCAGTTTTTGTTGAATAAGTTTCGGAATAAACCAAATACCAGGGAATTCCGGAATCGGTATATTTCCCTTTCTTTCGGTTATGCTCGGTCAATCTTCTTTCCATGTCGTTTGTAAAACCAACGTAGTAACGGTCAATTACTTTGCTGTACAGAATATATACTGTAAAAATCATTGATAGAGAATTATATTTACAAAAAAAGGAAGCTTTCGCTTCCTTGATTTTGGTGACCCAGCTGGTCCCGATACCTATCGGGAGAACCCAGGACCCTTCCGCAAAACGGAATGCTCAACCTGCTGAGCTACTGATTAACGATTCAATAAAAGTTCGTGATTTTTTTAGTTTGATAAACTTCTCCCGTTGCATTGCTTCAGTTTTTGTTGAATAAGTTTCGGAATAAACCAAATACCAGGGAATTCCGGAATCGGTATATTTCCCTTTCTTTCGGTTATGCTCGGTCAATCTTCTTTCCATGTCATTGGTGAAACCAACGTAGTAACGGTCAATTACTTTGCTGTACAGAATATATACTGTAAAAATCATTGATAGAGAATTATATTTACAAAAAAAGGAAGCTTTCGCTTCCTTGATTTTGGTGACCCAGCTGGGGCTCGAACCCAGGACCCCATCCTTAAAAGGGATGTGCTCTACCTGCTGAGCTACTGAGTCATCCTTGTTGTACCTTTGTTTCTCAAAGGCGGGTGCAAAAGTAGTATTTATTTTTTTTTACACAAACCCAAATCATTTTTTTTGAAAAAAATTACCAATTTCGAAATTCAACAATAATTATGTATTAAAATGGCATTTAAAGAATACTTCAAACTTTTCGGCTATTTAAATTTAATCATTAGTTTTGGCAAAATCAAATCTCTGTATGTTTTATGATCGCAACAATTAAACCGTATTTCTATGTTAACTTTTGACGGATATGTAGTTATTGGGGTAATTGTTTTTATGATTATTTCATTGTACAAGGAAGTTATGCGGCCTGGTTTAATACTGTTTTCTGCAACGACCTTTCTTATGGCAATTGGAATAATTAATGACAAAGATGCTTTGGCTGGTTTTGCCAATGAAGGAATGATTACCGTTGGAATACTTTTTATTGTTAGTGAAGGAGTCCGTCAATCAGGGATTTTGAATAGGTTGGCCCAGTCCTACCTTCCCCGGAAAAGAAGAAAAATGGTATTTCTGCTGCCCCAAATAATGCTGCCTGTTTCATTTATCTCCGCCTTTCTTAACAATACACCTGTTGTAATAATTTTTGCTCCTATTATTAAAAACTGGACTGAAAAACTAAACCTTTCATCACAAAAATTCTTAATCCCGTTATCATACGCTACAATTATGGGGGGAATGTGTACACTTATTGGTACCTCAACCAACCTGGTAGTACACGGATTAATAATTGACAACGGTTACAAGGGATTTAACATGTTTGAGCTGGGAAAAATCGGGGTTTTCGTTACAGCTATCGGAACATTTTATATTTCAATTGCAGGCAACCTGCTTTTACCTGGCAAAAAAATTATTTTCAATGCGAAAAGCAGAACTGAGTACAAGGACTATTCATATGATATTATTATTCCTGAAGGCAGCAGTTTAATCGGTCTTGAGGTAAAAAACGGCAGGTTAAAGGAATTGAACAGCCTCTTTGTGAGAAGCATTGAAAGGGACGGAAACATTATTGAAACCCAAAAAGGAGCTTTTAACCTTGTGGCAAATGACCAGTTGCATGTTGAAGGAAAATCAGACCGGTTGAATTACATTTTGGCCAACGATAATATAAGGTTGAATGGCATTGACCTGGTTAAAAACTTCCCAAAAAACGAGCTAAAACAATATGAAGCAGTAATTTCTCCCCGATTTCCGGGTGTTGGTAAAACACTATCGGAGTACAATATTTTTGAACATTACCAGGCAGTTGTTCTTGCCATACACCGAAATGGAGAGCGGATAACAACTAACCTTGGAAATCTTGAATTAAAGGAAGGCGACAACCTGATTTTACTTACAACAGAAAAATTTATTCAATCATGGGGCGATTCAAAAATTTTTTACCTCACTTCTTATATCCGCGACTATAAAACTACAGGAACATTCTGGAAAAAATGGATTGCATTTATTATTTTACTGATAATGGTATCCGGGGCTACCTTAGGTCAGTTTTTTACATCACCTAAAGGTATTACATTTGATATGTTTTATTTCTCGGCAATTGCTGCGGTTTTACTTGTGTGGTTTAAAATTATGCCCCACCAGAAATACACAAAAGCTATTAGCTGGGATGTTCTTATTACAATTGCTTTTTCGTTTGCTCTAAGCAAAGCCTTGCAAAACTCTGGAGCAGCCGATGCAATTGCACACGCAACAATTAATATAGGTAAAGGATTGGGACCTGTTGGAGTATTAGCAGCTGTTTATTTAATAACAGCAATTTTCACTGAGATTATTACCAACAATGCCGCTGCGGCAATTGTTTTTCCCATTGCACTTTCAGCAGCCACACAATTAGGTGTTGATCCAAAACCATTTTTTGTGGCCATTGCCATTGCAGCCTCTGCCAGTTTCGCAACACCCATTGGCTATCAAACCAATTTACTGGTGCAGGCAGTTGGAAATTATAAATTCAAAGATTACTTAAAAATCGGGCTACCTTTGAATATCATTGTATTTTTAATTTCGTTGTTTCTTATTCCTTTCTTTTGGAGTTTTTAAATTTTCATCAAGCATAGCGCAAAACCAACTGCCATCATAAGTATTTATATAATGGTTGCGCAAAAAACCATATATTTGCCCACCTTAAAATATATAAAGATTTAATAATCTATTGAAAGCAATTTATGATGGAATACAGTTTAACCAATTTGCGTGAACTTGAGGCAGAAGCAATACACATAATCCGTGAAGTAGCTGCTGAATTTGAAAATCCTGTAATGCTTTATTCCATCGGAAAAGATTCATCGGTGATGGTGCGCCTTGCGGAAAAGGCATTTTACCCGGGCAAAGTTCCGTTTCCGCTAATGCACATCGACTCAAAATGGAAGTTTAAAGAAATGGTCGAATTCCGCGATAAATATGCTAAAGAAAAAGGTTGGGACCTTATTGTTCATTATAACAAAGAAGGATTTGAAAGCGGAATAGGGCCGTTTACACACGGAAGCAAAGTACACACTGATGTGATGAAGACCCAGGCATTACTTGCCGGTTTAAGCCATTACAAATTTGATGCGGCCTTTGGTGGTGCCCGCCGCGATGAAGAAAAATCGCGTGCAAAGGAACGCATTTTCTCATTTCGCGATAAATTCCACCAGTGGGATCCCAAAAACCAACGCCCCGAATTGTGGAATATTTATAATGCCCGTGTACAAAAAGGTGAATCAATCCGGGTTTTTCCCATTTCAAACTGGACAGAACTGGATATCTGGCAATACATTCGTTTGGAAAATATTCCAATCGTTCCGCTGTATTATGCGAAAGAACGACCGGTTGTAAATGTTGATGGCAACCTGATTATGGTTGACGATGAAAGAATGCCCAAAGAAATTGCTGCCAAAGCCGAGATGAAAAAAGTCAGGTTTCGCACGCTGGGTTGTTATCCACTTACCGGGGCAATTGAATCAGAAGCTGAAAATATTGAAGAAATTGTGGAAGAAATGATGACAGTAACAGTTTCCGAACGTACCACCCGTGTTATCGACTTCGACCAGGAAGGAAGTATGGAACAAAAGAAAAGGGAAGGGTATTTTTAAAGCCCTCTCTAACTCCCCCGAAAGGGAGAATGAAGAATCAAATCAGTTAATAAATTCAATTTCGAAAAATGTCAGCATCAAATAAATATAAAGAAAATCCAAACAAAAATACTTCTGTGAACGAACCTTCACCATATGGGGAAAGTGAAGGGGGCTCCGCTCTCGATATTAAAGCATTCCTCGACCAGGATCAAAAGAAAGACTTACTGCGTTTGTTAACATGTGGATCGGTTGACGATGGTAAATCAACTTTAATTGGCAGGTTGATGTTTGACAGCAAAATGTTATACGAAGATCAGCTTTCAGCTTTGGAACGCGACAGTAAACGGATTGGCCACGCCGGTGAAGACATTGATTATGCACTGCTTTTGGATGGTTTGAAAGCTGAACGTGAGCAGGGAATCACAATTGACGTTGCCTACCGTTATTTTTCAACTGCCAAACGGAAATTCATTATTGCCGACACACCCGGGCACGAACAATATACACGTAATATGGTTACCGGAGCTTCAACGGCCAATCTTGCAATTGTTTTAATTGATGCACGTTACGGTGTAATAACTCAAACCCGCCGGCACACATTTTTGGTTTCATTGCTGGGCATAAAACACATTGTTGTGGCCATTAATAAAATGGATCTGATGGATTTCAGTAAGGATGTTTATGATAAAATCAAGGCTGACTACGATTCATTTGTAACCCAATTGGATATCCCCGATGTAACTTTTATTCCTATTTCTGCATTGAAAGGGGATAATGTCGTTGATCGTTCTGAAAGAATGCCCTGGTACAATGGTCAATCATTACTTCAGTTTCTTGAAAACCTGCGAATTACAAGTGACAGAAATTTTACCGATATGCGTTTCCCTGTGCAATTTGTTCTTCGCCCTGACATAAAATTCCGTGGATTTTCTGCTGCCGTAGCATCCGGAATCATTTCAAAGGGTGACGAAATTCTTGTTTTACCTTCTTTAAAAACTTCGAAAGTCAAATCGATTGTAACCTACGAAAAAGAACTTGATTATGCTTTCCCGCCACAATCAGTTACAATTACTTTGGAAGATGAAATTGACATTTCACGTGGAGACATGCTGGTACATTCCGACAACCAACCCCGAATGGAACGCCAGTTTGAGGCCATGCTGGTTTGGATGGATGTAACCCACATGAACCTCTCAAAACAGTTCTATATAAAACATACAACCAATACAACCAAAGCCCGGATTGACCAGGTTAAATATAAAGTTGATGTTAACTCACTCGAAAAACAGCAGGTTGAACATCTTAACCTCAACGAAATTGGTCGTGTTGTAATTACCACTTCAAAACCTTTGTTTTTCGATCCGTACAAAAAAAACAGGCAAACCGGTTCGTTCATTTTAATCGACCCGATTACACACAATACTTGTGCGGTTGGGATGATTATCGACAGGTTGGACGGAAAAAGTCTTTCTTCAAGAATTACCGATGTTGACAAGGAAAAAATTGCCCTCGGAAAATCACTGATTCAACGCGATCAATATCAAAACATATACAATCAAAAAGGCGAAACCATCTGGATTTCCGGATTGCATGGTTCAGGTAAAAACGAACTCGCTTTTAGTCTTGAAAAACGACTTTTTGAAAACGGTGCGATAGCAGTGATGATCGACGGAAGTTCAGTGCGTTCAGGTTTAAACCGTGAACTCGATTTTTCGCCAGCCGACCGCGCTGAAAATCTGCGCCGTGTGGCACACATTTGTAAACTGCTCAATGACCAGGGTATTATCGCAATCTGTTCTTTTATTTCTCGCAATAATTCGCTGCGTGGTCAAATTGCAGAAATCATTGGCAAAGATAAGTTCCATCTTTTTTATATGGATGCAACACTCGAATATTGCAAAAACAACAAACCTGAGCTGTACAATTTAATTGAAGAAGGAAAAACAAAAAATCTTCCCGGTGTTGATTTGGAATTTGAAATACCTGCAAATGCAAAAATCAATTTTAACCCTGAAGAAAACGAATTGAATATCGACAAAGTACTTGATTATCTGGCCGCCAATAAAATTTTCCCTCATCATTAAAAGTTTGAAGTTTATGCATTAATAAAAACAGCCACTTTCAAAATGAAAGCGGCTGTTTTTATTAAAAAAAGGCAAACCTGTAAGCCGGGTTCTGTATCCCGATAAATCGGGACCTTTATCATTTATCTTGTTCCGATATCACTACCGGAATCCTGCAGCCTACCCCTCCTGATTTCCTTGTGCGAAGAGAAACAAGGCGGACAACCTTGCTGTACCGCAACAGCGGCCACCAATCAGGATATACATGGCTTTGCAACCCGTGAGGCGTACGGCTCCCGATGTTACCACCGGGACCGGTGCGCTTTTACCGCACCTTTTCACCCGTTTCCCGATCCGACACGTCGATTCGGGATGGTTATTTTCTGTTACACTACTATCCCCTTTCAAAGATCTTCCCGCTAAGAAGCACGGTGTCCTGCGTTGCCCGGACTTTCCTTCCCGGTTAAAACCGGAACGATAAAGCGGCTTGCCGGTGCAAAAGTAATAAAATAGTTTTGGGTTTAAATTTTCAGTGTTCAAAGTAATCTCAACTCCGAACTTCTTTTCCTGAACTCTAACTCCGAAGATTTATCTGAAAACATGTGAATTATGCAACTTAATCCTTAAATTATATATCGTTTTATGATTTTAAAGTTCCCATCTTTGTAAGAATCCATAAAAATAGATTTGAAAATATTCATTAAATACATGGTTAGCAACCGCTGTAAATTAGCGGTAAAAGAAGAGTTAAAAAAACTCGGTCTGCATTTCATGGTTGTTGATTTAGGCGAAGTTGAAATCATGGAAGACATTTCCGACGGCCAGCGCCAACAACTAAAAGAGGCTTTGCTTACTTCCGGGCTTGAACTTATCGATGATAAAAAAGCTGTTCTAATTGAAAAAATTAAAACAGCAATTATTGAAATGATTCACCACACCACCGGTATAATTAAAACAAATTTTTCCGATTTCCTGGGCGAAAAACTTAATCACGATTACACCTACCTTGCCAATTTATTTTCTGAAGTTCAGGGAACAACCATTGAGCAATTTATTATTTCGCATAAAATTGAACGGATAAAAGAATTGATTATTTACGATGAATTATCGATTTCAGAAATTGCATGGAAAATGAATTATTCCAGTGTTTCCCATTTATCAAATCAGTTTAAAAAAGTTACGGGGCTCTCTCCCATTCATTTTAAACAGTTAAAAGAAAAAAGACGCAACCCGATAGAAGAAATTGGAATGCAAAAAGCAGAACAAAATACAACTGCATTTTTTGAATCAAGAGCAACAAAAATACCCGAACCCAATAAAAAGGAAGATTCTCAATATGCCAGAAGTTTAATTGAAGCCAGTTTAGATCCGCTGGTTACCATAAGTGCCGAAGGAAAAATAACCGACATGAATGAAGCAACAGTTAATATTACCGGAGTTACACGCAAAAAACTTACCGGAACTGATTTCTTCGATTATTTTACTGAACCTCAAAAAGCCCGTGAAGTTTATCAGGAAGTATTTGCAAATGGTTCTGTTGCAGATTCTCCGCTTACTCTTAGGCACATTGATGGCAAACTGACAGATGTATTATTTAACGGGTCGATATATAAGGATGATAGCGGAATGGTGCAGGGAGTAGTAATTGTTGCACGAGATGTCACCGATCAAAAACGTATTGCCTCTGAACTGACAGAAGCTATTGTCTTTGCTGAAATGGCCACTTTAATTGCCGAGGAAGCTAAACTTAAGGCCGAAAGTTCAATGGAAATTGCAAATGATGCAGTAAAAGCCAAACAGCAGTTTTTATCGAATATGAGCCACGAAATTCGCACACCAATGAATGCGATAATCGGATTTACCAAAGTGTTGTTAAAAACAAATTTATCGGCGAAACAAAAAGAATATCTGCAAGCAATAAAGTTAAGTGGTGATGCATTAATTGTACTCATAAATGATATTCTGGACCTGGCAAAAGTTGATGCCGGGAAAATGACATTTGAACAAATACCATTCAAATTGGCTTTGTCCATAACAGCCATGTTGCATTTGTTTGAACCTAAAATTAAGGAAAAGAATTTGAAACTGATAAAAGAGTATGATGAAAGAATACCAGAGGTATTGGTTGGCGATCCGGTACGATTGCATCAAATAATTTTAAACCTGCTAAGTAACGCGGTTAAATTTACTGCACAAGGAAAAATTATTGTCAGTGTAAAACTATTGAAAGAAGATGACAATGAAGTAAGCATCGAATTTGCAGTAAAAGATACAGGAATTGGAATAGAAGAATCAAAAATTGAGAAGATTTTTGAAAATTTTCAGCAGGCTACAAGCAACACTTCAAGATTGTATGGTGGAACCGGATTAGGACTTGCCATTGTTAAACAATTGGTAGAATTTCAGGGTGGGAGCGTTCATGTCTCAAGTATTGCAAATGAAGGCTCAACTTTTAGTTTTGTTTTAAAATTTCAGAAAACAAATGCTGAAACTGAATTTGAGGCTGAACCTGTTGAATTGGATTCGGAAATAACGGATATTAAAGTATTAGTTGTTGAAGACATTGTACTCAACCAATTACTGATGAGAACATTTTTGGATGATTTCGGATTTGAATGTGACATTGCTGAAAACGGGAAAATAGCCATAGAAAAAATACAATCAAATAAGTACGATGTTGTTTTGATGGACTTGCAAATGCCTGAAATGAATGGCTTTGAAGCGACCGATTACATTCGGAACAAATTAAAATCAAATATCCCGATTATTGCTTTAACAGCCGATGTAACTACTGTTGATTTAGCCAAATGCACAGCAGTTGGCATGAATGATTACATTGCAAAACCCGTGGACGAAAAAATATTACACAGTAAAATTATTGGATTATTGAAAAAAACGTCGGCAAATGAAACTAATTTGGAGGTTCAAATTGAAGACATAAAGGAAAAATATACCAACCTTGATTATTTAAATACACGCACCAAATCAAATCCGGATTTAATGATGCAAATGATTTCATTGTATCTTGAACAAACTCCGACCTTAATTGAAGAAATGAAAAATGGATTTATAAATAGTGATTGGAAAACATTATACACAGCTATTCATAAACTGATTCCTTCAATTTCAATTATGGGTATTAGTACCGATTTCGAAAAAATGGCACATAAAGTACAGGATTATGCCAAAAATCAACAACAATCAGAAGAAATACATGAAATCATTCAACAACTCGAAAAGGTGTTTTTGCAGTCGTGTGTAGAATTAAAAATAGAATTGAATACATTGAAAAACACCAAAAGATGAATAAAAATAAGATTAAACTTTTTCTTGTTGATGACGATGAGTTGTTTCTAAAATCGCTGAAAATTGATTTTCTGCAACAGGCCGATTTTGACATAGAAACCTTTGCAACTGGCGAACTTTGTTTAGCAAATTTATTACACCAGCCTGATGTAATTATTTTAGACTATTATCTTGACAGCATAGATAAAACTGCAATGAACGGGATTGAAACACTGGATAAAATTAAAGCCTTTAATCCCGATATTCCGGTAGTAATGTTATCGGCACAGGACAAAATTGAGGTGGCAATTAATTGTATGCATCACCAAGCTACCGATTATGTTGTGAAAAGTGAAACAGCCTTTATGCACCTTCAAAAAATTATTACAACTATTTTGCGTTTTAATAAATTGCAAAAAGAGTTAAACTGGTACATGGAAAGAATGTAATTTCCGGTTAAAATTTCAGGGATTGGAAAGAGCGATTTTTATCGAAAGATACAAATCGCTCTTTTTTTATGCAATCAATATTAAATGCACTGAAATATGTGAATTATACAATTCTTATTAAAAGTTGTATAACAATTCTCCTCCGGAACAAGCCAACCTTTACATAATTATTAAAAACATTAAAAATGAAAAAGTTAGGATTGAGTTTGATCATTATTTTAAGCACCGCAATGATTTTTTCGGGCTGTGCAACTTGGAATAAAACACAAAAAGGGGCTGTTATTGGCACCACAGCTGGCGGAGCAGCTGGCGCTGTTATTGGCAGGGCTTCAGGAAATACTGCCCTGGGTGCAATAATTGGTGCAGCAGTTGGTGGAGCTTCGGGTGCGGTAATTGGCCGGCAAATGGACAAGCAGGCCGAAGAAATTGAAAAAACAGTGCCAGGTGCAAAAGTTGAACGTGTAGGTGAAGGCATTGTTGTTGAATTTAACAGTAGTGTTTTGTTTGGTTTCGATAAATCAAACCTCTCGGATGACGCACAAATGAATCTCGATAAACTGGTTGTGGTGTTGAATAGTTACAATGACACTGATATTGAAGTTCAGGGACATACCGACAGTAAAGGAAGCCAGGCGTATAACCAGGACTTATCCGTTCAACGGACCCGTAAAGTCTCAAATTATTTAACTGGCCAAGGAATAAGTTCAAATCGGTTAACAGTGAAAGGATTTGGTGAAACAATGCCTAAATACGAAAATGACACAGAAAATGGCCGCGCACAAAACCGAAGGGTAGAGTTTTTAATAACTGCCAACGAGACAATGAAAGCAGAAGCAGCACAGGATGCTAAAAATTAATCGATTATACATACTTAAATAATTAATAATGAAAACAAAACAATTTTCTTTGATATTGATATTTACACTTTTGGTTTCATCGGCAATGGCCCAAACCGGTGAAATTGGAAAAACATCATTTGCTGTATTGGGAGGTGTTAACTTTCAAAATCTGAACGGGAAAGATATGAGTGGCGACAACCTTGAAAACGATTTAATTGTTGGTTACCATTTTGGGGTAAATGCCCAGATTCCTGTAGCGCCCGAGTTTTACTTCCAGCCGGGATTACAGTTCAGCACAAAAGGTGCTAAAAACACAGTTGGCAGTTTAACCAGCACTTATAAGCTTTCGTATGTTGAGTTGCCTTTGAATTTTGTTTATAAAGCGCTTTTGGGAAATGGATATTTTATGATAGGCTTAGGACCTTATGTTGCATATGGTGTTGGTGGCAAAGCTGTTTATGAAGGCGGTTCTTCTACTTCTGAATCAAAAATTAAATTCAAAAGCGAGATTGTATCCGGCGATCCTTTAGCCACAGAGTATGTTAAACCGTTCGATGCGGGTGGCGATATATTCTTCGGATATGAAATGCCGGGCGGATTATTTATGCAACTGAACGCACAACTTGGTATGATTAACATTAAGCCTGGTAACTATCTCTTTCCTGATGATAGTTCGACTTGGAAAAATACAGGTTACGGTCTCTCACTTGGTTACCGGTTTTAACATTTAACAGAAAAAATTTCACGCAAAAATTCAAAAATGAAAAAGACAGTGGGAATTGTACTAATCGCAATCGGGATAATCATGATGGTTTATACCGGGTTCAATTATGTTACTAAAGAAAAAGTGGTTGATTTAGGCCCGATTGAAATAAATGCAGAAAAAAACCATAATATTCAATGGCCGCCTGTTGTTGGTTTGGTTTTAATTACTGGTGGTATTGTTGTGTTAGTTCTTGATAAAAAAATGCTTTAAATCAATAAAAATAATGAACACCAAAGTAGAAATCGGAAGCTGGGAATACAGGAAAGGTAAACTCAAAAAAAGATTCGACATATTGACACATGATGACCTTATGTTTGCCGGAGGAAATATAGAAGAACTGTATAGTAAACTTCAAATAAAGCTTGGTATAACCAGAAAACAATTTCTGGAAATTATAAAATCATTGTAATATGTTTAATAGTTCATTAGTAGTTTAAAAGATTACCATCTTCTTTCGCAATCTGTAACGTGTGAATTATGCAACTCTTTAAAGGAATTGTGTATTAATAACCAGAACTAATGACCTTACCTTTATTAGATTATTTATTAAAATTTCAAGCTATGAAAACAGAAAAATTAAAAAGTCAGGCAAAAATCATCATTTTTGGAATTCTTGTAACTGTGATGTTAATCCCCTTTACGTCTTGTGCCAAAAAGATAACTTTTATAAACTCAACAGTTGTTCCGGCAGCTAAGGGTTTTGTTAAAGTTAAAAAAGACAATAACAATAATTATATTATAAATGTTGAAGTGTCGGATTTGGCAGAAGTCGATAGGGTTATGGCATCAAAAAACACTTATGTGGTTTGGATGGAAACAGACCAGGGAAACTCCCAAAACCTTGGCCAGTTAAAAAGTTCAACAAGTTTTTTATCGAAACGCCACAATGCATCTTTGGAAACAGCGTCACCCTTTAAACCAATTAAAATATTCATTACTGCCGAAGAAGGTATAAACACCCAATATCCTGGAAGCCAGGCAATATTGACTACGGAAAATTTTACCGTAAAGAAATAGGTTAATACATTAAAAACTTAAAAATTATCATCATGCCAATTTTAACTATTCTTATCGTGATTATTGTTGCCGGAGTTATACTCTGGTTGGTTAACAATTATATTCCAATGCAACGTACCATTAAAAATATCCTTAATGCAGTAGTTGTAATCATTCTTGTGGTTTGGTTGCTAAATGTATTTGGAGTACTGGAAAGTTTGAAGAGCGTTACAATTTAGTTTCAATTGTTTCAATTGAAAATACATTATTGACAATTCAATATGGAAAAACAAAAAGAACCATTAAAACAAATCAGCAAACTGCGTCAAATAGCAGAAAAGTTGCTTTATAAAAAAGAGAAAGTATTTGAAGTATCATTTTCCGAACAATATAATTTACGTCTTATTCGCGAGCTTGAATTACACCAGATAGAACTGGAATCGCAAAACGATGAATTAAAGCTGGCAAAGGAAAAGGCCGAACTTGCAGAAAAGAAATATACCGAATTATATGATTTTTCCCCCTCAGGATACCTGACACTTTCAAAGACAGGTAGAATTACAGATTTGAATTTTTGTACCGAACATTTGCTGGGGAAAAAACGTTCATCACTGATTTATAGTAGTTTTGGATTTTTTGTTTCTTCTGATACAAGAGTCATTTATAATAGTTTTCTCGAAAAAATATTTGAAACCAATTTAAAACAATCCTGCGAACTTAAACTTGTAAGTGCTGATGATTCAATAAGATATATACTCGTGTATGGTATCATTAGCAATACTGAAGAAAAGTGCTTAGTAACCCTGGTTGACATTTCAAAGCGTAAACTTGCCGAGGATGAATTGATAACAGCCAAATCCATGAGTTTAACTATGGGGTTGTAATTATTGCCCAAACAGCTTTATCATTTCCTGAGGATCGGGGAAAAGCAATGGATGCAGGTTGTAATAATTATATTTCAAAACCCATAAACCGGGTGGCTTTGATAGATGTAATCAACCAATATTTAATTTGAGTTGAGAAATGTGTGAAAGATGCAATTTATTCCAAAAGTTATGTAAAAGTTTCCTGATTAAATGGAAATATCTTTGAAAAGTAAAAATTAAAAAACAAAAAAACATGGGAAATTTACTTTACATCATCGCAGTGATCCTGATCATTGCCTGGGCAATAGGATTTGTGGGTTACAGTGCTGGCGGACTTATTCACGTTTTGCTTGTAATTGCAGTCATTGCAATAATATTAAGACTTGTACAGGGAAGAAGGATTTTGTAAGAAAACATTCCTTCATTAAATGTATTGAGAAAATTGAAATTATGGATTTTCGGGAAAAGCGTCCATTTTATCCATAATTGGTTTGTATAAAATGTGGGCATTTTGTCCACATTTTTCTTTCTCATATCGATAAACGTTTTAAGATTGATTTCATGAAAAAAATTATCATATCAATATTTATCGCATCAATCCTCACCGGGTGCATATTAAACAAGGTAACCGGACGCAAGCAATTGAGTTTGGTGCCGGAATCGGAATTACAACTAATGGCCGTTAGCCAGTACAGTGCCTTTTTATCAGAAAATAAGGTACTAAACCCCGGCAGCAGCAAAGATGCTGCAATGGTTGACCGGGTTGGAGCACGCATTTCGAATGCAATTACAAAATACTATAAAAGCCAGGGAAAAGAATCGGTAACTGAAGGATACAAATGGGAATTTAATACAGTTGACAGCAAAGAAGCGAATGCCTGGTGCATGCCTGGTGGAAAAGTTGTTGTTTACTCAGGTTTATTGCCAATAACACAAAACGAAACAGCCCTGGCAATTGTTGTCGGGCACGAAATTGCACACGCAATTGCCTTACATGGTAGCGAACGAATGAGCGAGGCAATGATGCAGCAATTAGGGGGCGTGGCATTACAACTGGCATTATCGCAAAAACCACAGGAAACGCAAAATTTATTTTTACAGGCTTACGGTATCGGAAGTCAGGTAGGAGCAATGTTGCCCTGGTCACGACAACAGGAAACTGAGGCCGACCAATATGGGTTAATATTTGCAGCTATGGCAGGTTACAACCCTCAGGAAGCAATACCTTTCTGGCAGAGAATGGCATCAGCCGGAGGGGCTAAACCGCCTGAATTTCTAAGTACACATCCTTCAGATGAAACAAGGATGAGAAAACTAACGCAATTTATGCCCGAAGCCATGAAATATTATAATGCTTCGAAATAAAAAAGGAAAGCTGACCTTTTTATCAGTTAAAAATATCAACAAAATTAAAAAACAGAAATTATGAGTTCAGGAAAAGTAGTGTTGGCATTGCTGGCTGGAGCAGCCACCGGTGTACTTGCAGGAGTTTTGTTTGCCCCTGCAAAAGGTTCGAAAACAAGAAAAAGGATTTTAAGAAAAGGCGAAGATTTAGCAGATGAATTAAAGGACAAATTTGATGATTTGCTCGAGGTTGTTGCCGAAAAAATGGAAAAAGTAAAAGAAGACGTTTCAGATTATGCTGAAAAAAAGATGAAACTGAAAACTACTGAAAAATAGCGCTAAAACGGCAGTACAGAATTGTTTTGGGTTAGTGAAACTGGCTAAATTGAATAATCATAAACCATGAAAAATAGAGAAATACAAATTCCCATTTTCGCCAGATTTACAATAGTTATTATTGGTTTATTTGCATTATTTACCATACTGTATATTGCGCGCCCTATAGTTGTTCCTCTCGCTTTTGCAACCATAATTGCAGTTGTACTCCACCCGGCTGTAAATTGGTTAACGCGGAAGAAAATTAACCGGTTAATTTCCATTGTCATCGTTTTTCTTATTGCCTCTTTGATATTAGTCGTTTTTGGAACTATACTCGCAAGACAGGTGCAACGTGTAAGCGAATCGTGGCCTATGTTATCCGAAAAATTCAGTGCCATATTTATCCAAAACATTACCGATGCTTCTATTCGTTATGATATAGATCCACAAAAGATTTACGACTGGATTGCCACTGCAAAAGCCGAACTTATCAGCTGGGGCAGCGCAATGATTGGACAAAGTCTGGTTGTTCTGGGAAATGGACTTGTAATCCTGTTTTTAATTCCGGTATATGTTTTTATGATATTGTATTATCACCCGCTGTTACACGACTTTATTTTTAAACTCTTCAGCGAAACCAATCAAAACCAGGTGGGTAAAGTGGTTTCGCAGATAAAATCTGTAATTCAGGGTTACCTTGTAGGGTTGGTTTTTGAATTTACTATTGTTGCAGCATTAAATAGTGTTGCTCTTTTGCTTCTTGGAATCCCTTACGCAATCCTGCTCGGTATTATTGGAGCGCTTTTGAACATAATACCTTATCTTGGAGGTTTAATTAGCGTAGCCCTTTACATGATTGTTGCCCTTGTAACCAAATCTCCTGCCTATATGTTCTATGTGTTGGCAGCTTATTCCATTATTCAATTCTTTGACAATAATTACATTATCCCTAAAATAGTTGCATCAAAAGTCAAAATCAATGCTTTGTTTTCTATTATTGTCGTCATTGTTGGAAATGCTTTATGGGGAATACCGGGCATGTTCCTTTCAATCCCTACCCTTGCTATCGTAAAACTTATTTTCGATCATGTGGAATCATTAAAACCCTGGGGAGAATTACTTGGTGATACCATGCCTCCAATTATCAAAATTCCTCCTATTCTTAAAGACCTGAAACGGAAATAAATTTCATTTCAAACATTTTGAAAATGTATGAATAATGTAAGTTATTTCAATAAATATACAACACATCTCCCATTCAATAATCTGACCTTTACAATATGATAAATCATTTAAAATTAAAACTTAAAGTATGAATAAAGATGAAGTTGAAGGAAACTGGAAAGAGCAGAAAGGCATACTCAAACAAAAATTTGCGGAATTAACTGAAAATGACCTGATGTTTGCTGAAGGCTTAAAAGAAAAAATGCTCGGGAAGCTTCAAATAAAACTTGGTAAAACAAAAGAAGAGTTAAACAGGATTATAAACGGGTTATAATCACACCTGTTTAAAAACCCGGTTGCAAATAATCTCGTCTCATTTTACTGAACAGATTCAAAAACTTATGGCGAAAATAATTGGTTCTGCTATCAAAAAAATAAACGAACTGCCCAAAGTAAAAGCGCGTGTTTTAAAACTTGGTGAGAAGACTTTTGAAAAAACTCAAAAAGCAAATGTTTTCTTTACTGATGTGGCAGATTTTTATTTTTTTCTGTCGCGTACGACAAATGAAGCATTTTCGCGTGATTTTGAGTTTAAGGAATTTCTGCGACAGTGTTATCAAATTGGAAATAAAACACTGCCATTAATCTCAATTACCGGTATCATAATCGGTTTGGTTATGACAATACAATCGCGTCCAGCATTGGTTGATTTCGGCGCTGTATCAGTTCTGCCCGGAATGGTTGCCTTATCAATAATCAGAGAAATGGGACCTGTTATTACAGCATTGATTTGCGCCGGAAAAATCGGTTCGGGCATGGGAGCCGAATTGGGTTCTATGAAAGTTACAGAACAAATTGCGGCTATGGAAGTTTCATCTACAAATCCGATGCGTTTTTTGGTGGTAACAAGAGTTCTGGCAGCCACACTGATGATTCCGTTATTGGTTTTATATGCCGATGCACTGGGCATATTGGGAAGCTGGGCCGGTGCAAATATCAAAGGAGACGTTAGTTTCGTGCTGTTCTTTTCACAGGCATTTAGTGTTATTGATTTTGTTGATTTTTTACCTGCTTTTATTAAAACATTCTTTTTTGGCGCTGCAATAGGATTGGTAGGTTGTTATAAAGGTTATACAGCCGGGCGCGGAACAGAGAGCGTGGGCAAAGCGGCCAATTCGGCAGTAGTGCTTGCTTCAATGCTCGTGATAATTATAGATTTAATTGCTGTGCAAATTACCGACATGATTTAACGCCGGGAAAAACGATAAAAATGATCAATTCTGAAACGGAAATAATACATAACAAAGTTCCCCGGGAGATTATCGAAATTGATAAAATCGGAAAAAGTTTTGACAATGAGAAAATATTAAAAAATTTATCGTTAAAGCTTTTTAATGGTGAAAACCTGGTTGTGCTCGGGAAATCGGGTTCAGGAAAATCAGTTCTGATTCAATGCATTGTTCGTTTGTTAAAACACGACGAGGGGACCATTCATGTGCTTGGCAAAAATGTAAGTGAATTAAACAGCAATGAGTTAGCCGATTTGAGGACAAAAATTGGATTCCTTTTTCAGAGCGGCGCACTGTATGATTCCATGACGATAAAACAAAATCTCGAATTTCCGTTGAAAAGAATTAAAAAGGAACTTTCGCAAAAAGAAATTGATGAGAAAGTATTGGAAGTACTTGAAAATGTCGGCTTAGCTGACACTTTAAATAAAATGCCATCGCAACTTTCGGGTGGAATGCAAAAGCGGGCAAGTCTGGCACGAACCATTATAATCGATCCGATGATTATGCTGTATGATGAACCAACAACAGGGCTCGATCCGGTTACTTCAGATGAAATAAGCGCATTAATAAATGAAGTTCAGCAGAAATACAAAACTTCTTCCATCATCATTACGCACGATATTGAATGTGCCCGGGCAACTGCCGACCGGATTATCATGTTAAATGACGGAAATGTTTATATGGAAGGAAACATCGAAGATTTTGAAAAATCAAACGATACTTTAATCCAATCCTTTTTCAAAATACAAAAGAAAAATACGCAATCTTAAAAAACTACAAAATGGATAATCACACTCCAAAATTTAAAACACGACTGGGAATATTTATTGCAGGAGGACTGGCAATCTTTGTAATTGCAATTTTCATTATTGGCAAACAGCAGAATTTATTTAATCCTGTTTTTAAAGTTACTGCCAGTTTTTATAATGTTAGCGGACTTCAGGTTGGGAATAATATCCGGTTTTCCGGCATCAATGTTGGCATTGTCGATAACATTCATATTATTAACGATTCAACGGTTCAGGTTGATATGCTCATTAGAAAAGATATTCAGGAATTTATTAAAAATGACAGCGAAGCCGCAATAGGTTCAGAAGGGATTATTGGCGATAAGTTGATTATTATTACACAAGGTAGTTTTGATGCTCCGGTTATAAAAAATGGTCAACTAATATCGTCGGTTGAACCCATTGAAACGGATGATATTATTGCCGGAATAAATATATCGGTAATAAATGCCGCAATAATTACAGGTGAACTCGCTGAAATAATGGTAAAAATAAACAGCGGCAGCGGAACGATTGGCAGATTGCTGCAGGATTCAACCATTGCTGAAAACTTAAACATGACCATTTCAAACCTTCGGAAAAGCTCAAAAGGATTGGATGAAAATATGAATGCTGCCAAAGAAAATTTTCTTCTCAGAGGCTATTTTAACCGAAAAGAAAAGGCTGCCGAGAAATTGCAAGAAGAGGAACAAAAGGCAATAGACGAAAAGAAAAAATAACTTAACCCTCAATCGATTTTATCCTTCATTTCCCGGTTATGAATACAAGTTTTTTAAAATCAAACCGTATTAAACAAACGATTTCGGCATTAATGATTTGGAAATAGGAAAACCAGAAATATTGAAATTGAAATGGGAATTTTGCTGAACAAAAAATTCAAACATCATATTAAACCCGCAGATGTGTGAATAATGCAACTCTTCCCTAAAGTTATGTAACACTTCCCACCTTAAATGTCCTCATCTTTCACTCATTAAATATTTATATAATAACATGAAAAAATCTATTCGCAATTTTACTTTCCTGGCTTTAATCGCCGGATTGTTATTCACATCGTGCGTGTCAAACAAAAAGTTTACGGCTTCTGAAGCCCAAATCGACAAACTGCAAAAAGAAAATGCAGACAAAGCAAGTCAGCTCAATGAAAGCAACATGCTGCTAATTAAAGTGACCGATGAAAAAGCAACCATGGAAAAACAAAATGAAGTCATGCAAAAAGAATATGCATTGATTCAAAAAAACCTGATTTTGCGTTCTTCAGAATCAAAAATGACAATTGCCGAACAGGCAAGGCGATTAAACGTACTTCAGGATTTGATACAGGCTCAAACCGATAAAACAAACAATCTTAAAAATTCAATTTCGAATGCATTGATGAACTATAAAACCGATGAACTGAATGTTTACCAGAAAGATGGGAAGGTTTATGTTTCACTGGCTGAAAAACTGCTCTTTAAATCGGGCAGTGACGTTGTAGATTCGAAAGGAAAAGCAGCGCTTAAAACACTTTCTACTGTTTTGAACAGTTCAAATGACTTTACAGTAGCCATTGAAGGCCACACCGACAATGTTCCGATTAAAACGAAAGTGTTTGAAGACAACTGGGATTTAAGTACAGCAAGGGCTTCATCAATTGTACGGGTTTTAACAACAGACAATGGTTTCGATTCAGGCCGCATCACCGCTTCAGGAAAAAGCCAGTTTCATCCGGTGAGTGAAAACACAACAGCCGAAGGACGTGCAGATAACCGCAGGACGGAAATTATACTTTCGCCCGATTTACAGGAAATATATAATCTTTTATATCAGTAACTTTTTCTTATAAATACTAAAAATATGAAAAAGCAGATTTTAACTTTTATGTTGGTTCTTGCAACAAGCGCAATTTTTGCACAAGCTCCGCTTTCAAAAGGCCAGTCACAGATTAACCTTGGAGTTGGATTTTCTTCCTGGGGAGTGCCGGTTTATTTGGGATTCGACCATGCTGTTCACCCCGATATTACTTTGGGCGGAGAATTATCTTATCGCTCGTATGACGACAACTGGAAAAATTCCAAATACAATCACTCAATAATCGGTATTTCTGGAAATGCAAATTATCATTTCAATACTGTTTTGAACATTCCATCTCCCTGGGACTTTTACGCAGGACTAAATCTTGGTTTCTATAACTGGAATTCACCAAATGATTATGATGGTTCTCATAATTCAGGGCTTGGACTTGGCGCTCAAATTGGTGGCCGCTACTATTTCAGCAACAAAGTTGGAATTAATTTAGAGTTTGGTGGCGGTAATGCCTTCTCTGGTGGAAAATTTGGATTAACTATAAAATTATAAAAAAATGAATACTGTATTTGACCTGAACAAATGGGAAAATGTAAAAGGAAAACTTAAAAATATGTATCCTCAATTAACTGAAGCTGACCTCGTATGGAGACATGAATCACAGGACAATCTTTACAATCTGATTTCAAACAAACTGCTAATTTCAAAAAAAGAATTTACAGAGATTGTTGATAATTTTTAAATTGTATTGATGCAGTGCCCGGGACTATTAAAATGACTTAACGTTAAACAGGAAACATAATGGTTTCCTGTTTTACGTTTGTAACAATAGTTGAGTAAGAATGACCAATACAGAATTGTAAAAGAAGATATAAGGTTGATACTGTTAGTATTTCTGCAATAAAGTCAGCAACTTTCTGTCTAATTTGTGGCCGTGCCAGTCTTCATAGTCAACATCTTTTCGCTGCGAATCAAGAATTCCAAAAGTTCCTTTAAATTCCCACAAAGCATAACCAATTTCATGTTCTGAAAGCACGCTCAAAACATCTTCAAACCAGGCCAAAAATACCTGATGCGGCGTTTCGCTCCAGCAACCACATTCGCCGCAATGTACGCCAACTCCCTGTTTAACGGCATCAATCCATGGTTTATAAAAATCTTCAAGGCTTTTGCGGTTAAACTCACGTCCGTCAATTTTTCCCGGCCAAACAGGTTCCGGTGCATCATCAGGATTTTTAAAGACCCACGGTGCACGGTAATGCGAAATGTAATGCGGAAAATATCCACGGCAACTTTGCCCGATTTCAAGATCGAATATTTCAGGAATAACATCGCTGCCAACATTATTTCCATCGGCGATTACCATGTGTTTTGGATTGTATGAACGAATTGTATCCATCGATTTTTTAGCCACTTCGCGATACAACTCTCCGGGTATCGGGCCACGTTTTGAATGCTGGTCGTTCATATCTTCGCGCGTGCAGGGTTCGTTTACCAAATCGAAACTGATTTGTTTCGGCGTTTTCGAAGAAAACCGTTTTGCCCACATTCCCCAATGGAAATAAAAAGCTTCCTGCGCGGCTTTGTCCTCCCACAAATTGTATGGTTCATTAAAACCTGCATTCACACAAAATCCCGGTGCACGGTGTAAGTTCAAACTCACGTGCAAACCATGTTTATTTGCCTTTTCAACAATATCTTCAACTTTGTCAACAGCAGCCTCATCAATTTTATACACATCATCGGGCGAAATATCCTTTGAGCGGTCAATGCTTAAGTAGTGCGGATAAGCCATCGGAAAGCGCACAAAATCGAATCCCCAGTCGGCCATCCATTTAAAATCGTCTTCGCTTGTTGCTCCCCTTCCCCTTCCATCCGGATTTGGAGAAAAGTAATCGAGAAGGTTGAATCCCTTCCAGCGGGGTAATTTGTTTTGATTTGCCTGCAAGAATTACCTGACCAGGCAAGATTTCCTGATAATCCGACACCGGCTGTAACAAGCCCTGTAGTTCTAATAAATTTTCGTCGTTCCATAATTTAGTTTATTTGGTTTGAAGCAAAGTTATAATTTGAGTCGATTCTTCAATTCTTTTTTTGAATAATTCAGAAAAAACCAAACTAATTTTGTTTTCAAAAACAGTGTTTCAAAAACATAAATTAATCCGGATGTGTTTTATTGAAATTAAAAACTGAATATGGAATCAACAATAAAGAATATATCCCAAAATTTTTCCAATACTGAAAAAATGCCGGTTTTGTTTCTTGGACATGGAAGCCCGATGAATGCAATTGAGGAAAATGAGTTTGTTGCCGGATTTAAAAACATTGGAAAAACAATACCAAAACCGGAAGCTGTTCTTTGTATTTCAGCACACTGGGAAACAATTGGCACTAAAATAACAGCAATGGAAAAACCAAGAACCATTCATGATTTCGGTGGCTTTCCAAAAGCACTGTTTGATGTTCAGTATCCCGCACCCGGAAATCCTGAACTTGCCAAAGAAATACAGGAAAATGTACAAAAAACTGCCGTCGGTCCCGACCATTCCTGGGGACTTGATCATGGCGCGTGGAGTGTTGTTAAACACCTGTTTCCCAATGCTGATATTCCTGTGTTGGAGTTAAGCCTCGATTACACAAAACCACCGCAATACCATTATGAACTGGCAGCCGAACTGGCCTGGTTGCGAAATAAAGGCGTGCTGATAATCGGAAGCGGAAACATGGTGCATAACCTGGGATTGGTTGCCTGGGATAAAATGAATGTGGATAATTACGGGTATGACTGGGCAATTGAAGCAAGTACAAAAATGAAAAGTTTAATTCTGAATGGTGATCATAAATCCCTGATCAACTTTGATATGCTTGGAATTTCATTTAAATATGCAATTCCAACACCAGAACATTATCTTCCTTTGCTATACACACTGGCGCTTAAAAATGAAAATGAAAAAATTACTCTTTTTAACGATAAGGCAATAGCTGGCTCATTAACTATGACATCAGTTAAAATTGAAAGCATATAATTAACTTAGCAGCCTAAAGTAAATTTAAACTACCGATGTTCAAAATATTCAGAAACATAGATGATAAAAACTACAAACCAAAATATGGCGGGTTGGATATTTTCAAATTTATTGGCCCCGGATTATTGGTTACCGTAGGTTTTATTGATCCCGGAAACTGGGCATCAAACCTTGCCGCCGGCGCTGATTATGGATACAGCCTTTTGTGGATGGTAACGCTTTCAACAATCATGCTGATAATGCTGCAGCACAATGTAGCCCATTTGGGAATCGCTACGGGTTTGTGTCTCTCAGAAGCGGCAGCAATTCACATTAAACCCCGCTATTCTAGATTGCTGATTTCATCGGCTATGCTGGCGTCCATATCAACATCCCTTGCCGAAATTTTAGGTGGCGCCATTGCCTTGCAAATGCTTTTTGAAATACCGGTAAGGGCAGGGTCGATTTTGGTTACAGTTTTTGTAGTAATCATGTTGTATACCAACTCATACCGAATTATGGAGAAATGGATAATTGCCTTTGTTTCGGTAATCGGTTTATCGTTTTTGTACGAACTCTCACTTGTAAACATCGACTGGAACAGTGCAGTTGCAGGCTGGGTTACGCCATCATTTCCTAAAGGCTCGATGGTTGTAATTATGAGTGTTTTGGGTGCTGTTGTAATGCCACACAATTTATTTCTTCATTCCGAAATAATTCAAAGCAGGCAGTGGAACCGCGAAAACGATAAAATCATTAAAAAGCAATTAAATTATGAATTTTTAGATACGTTGCTCTCAATGGTTATTGGCTGGGCAATAAATAGCGCCATGATTTTGTTGGCGGCGGCAACTTTTTTCAAAACAAAGACAGAAGTCTCGGAACTGCAGCAAGCCAATCAACTGCTTGCACCACTCCTTGGAAACCATGCAGCTTTGGTGTTTGCCGTGGCTCTTCTATTCTCAGGAATTGCATCCACGATTACATCAGGTATGGCGGCGGGAAGCATATTTGCCGGAATGTACAAAGAACCCTACGACATTAAAGACAACCACTCCCGCCTTGGCGTTGCCATTTCATTGATAATAGCTTTGGTAATTATCTTTTTGATTTCGAACCCTTTTATGGGACTCATTTATTCACAGATGATTTTAAGCATCCAACTTCCGTTTACCATTTTCATGCAGGTTTATTTAACTTCATCATCAAAAGTAATGGGGAAATATAAAAATTCTACCTTTTCGAAAATAATGCTCTACGCGCTTGGAATGATTGTTACAGGGTTGAATGTTTTTCTTTTTATAAGTTTGATTTTTTGACAAGGATTACTCCGGTTTCTGCTCAACCCAAATCAATTTTGAAGTGTCATAACCTCTTTTTGCTGCGTGGTGCAGAATCAGGTTTTTTACATTGTCCTCAAGTTTTGGGGTGCGGCTTAAAATCCAGAGATATTTATCCGAACTGCTTCCAATTAATGCCCATTGGTAGTTTTCGTCCAATTCCAGCACAAAATAATCTGTATAAAAGAACCAGAAAAAAGAAACTTTAAGTTTACCGGGTTCGTCGGTGAGTTTTGCTTTTCCTTTGGCAACGTCCAGTTTTCCGTCGAGGGTATTTTTATATCCCCGGTTCACAACCTTAATCTTTCCATCTTCACGAAGTGAATAAGTTGCCGTAACACCAACAAGATTTCTTTCGAAACGATGATCAAAACGGGCAATTTCATACCAGGTTCCCAGGTAACGTTGCAGGTTAAATTCCTTAACTGTGGAAGTATCCATTTTCACTAATTTTTTTGTTTGACAACTGCTTGTAAAAATGAAAAACACAACTGCAAAGAAGAATGTTGTACGAAATAATATTTTTTTCATTGTAATCTTTATTTTTCAATCATTGCAATCCTTCTCATCATTTCCATACACATCCTTCCATTGTGGTATGGTGCTTTCCATGGGCTGACTTTATCTGTTTTCAAAGGTTTTAAATTTGAATCGACTCCCCAAAACCATTCGCCGTTCTTTTTATCGATAATATGATTCCGGATAAATTCCCAGCTCTTTTTAGCATATTCAAGGTATTTTTCATCGTTTGTAATCTGATATGTATTGAAAAAACCAACAACAGCTTCAGCTTGCGGCCACCAATCAAATTGTTCCTGTAAATGTCCTTCAGCTTTTTCGTAATACATTCCACCGTGTGCGGCCAGTCCTTCTTTTATTGCAACCTCACTCATTTTTATGGCAACATGTTCAACCTCTTCAATAATTTCTTTATTACCCAGTACTTCAGCGGCTTCGTGCATCAGCCAGGTTGCTTCAATATCGTGTCCGTAAGAGTCGATTTCAGAACGAACAGTCCAGTCTTTATCGAAGAAAAGTATTAAATGACCGGTTTCTTCATCCAGAATTTTGTCGAGAAAAACACGAAGTAAATGTTCCACCTTCTTTTCTACTTCTTCCACTTTGTGAATGCGGTAAAGGTTTGTATAAGCTTCAAGAATATGTAAATGCGTGTTCATCGATTTTTTCACATCCAAATCTTTCGGGCTGAGTCGCTGGTCGGTGGTTTCTTTCCAATCAGCCGTGTTTGCTTCAATATATCCGCCAAACTCAGGGTCGAAGGCATATTTTTCCATCAGCATAAACATTGAAACAGCCAATTGTTTTGCTTTTTCATCTTTAAACGCGAGCCAGTATTCCGACAAGGCATAAATAAAAAACGCTTCGGCATAAAACTGTTTTTTTGTGTCTTCCGGCTTTCCATCAGGGAAAACACTCCAGTAAATTCCGCCATTTTCGTTATCCCAAAATGTTTCAACAAGAATACGAAAAGCCTCATCGGCCATTTTCTTGTAAATAGCAGTTGGATAAAATCTGTGTGCCGCCGAAAAAGTCCATAAAACGCGGGTGGTAAATACTGCCGAAAGCGGTGCCTCCGGAAACTTTTGACCATCATTTGTTATGCGGCCAAAAAATGTATTTCGCTTTGTATCGTACACCTCCTTTACCCAGTAATTCAGAATATTATCGGTAAGTTCGTTTTCGAATTGCTTTTTGAAGTTATGCCAGTTCATTTTGAGTTTCGAGTTTAAAGTTTAAAGTTCAAAGATTTAAGTTCAAATAAAATTGTAAATTACTACAAGCACTTACTGTTTCATTTCGAAATATAAAAATAGAATAAAAACGCGAGATGGAATGCGATATGGTTTTTAAAGCATTCAATAATAAATGTAAAGTTTGTACTTTTAGAAAATACTGCAAACGCTGTGGTTTTTTAAAATGACTTTCGAAAAAACAAAACAATAAGATTATGAATAAAGCAATTACAGTGGCAACCTTTACAACTAATTTCGATATGAAATATATGCTTTTCAGGGAAATGCTCGAAGAAGCCGGAATCGAATATATGGTTGTAAACGAAATTACAAGCTCAATTGACGGAACTTTTGCCGGAAGCCCTTCAAATATTGGTATCGAAATCAGGGTTCTTGAAGACAATGTGGATGAAGCCGTTGAGATTTTTAATTCAATCCGTTAAAATTCTTTTCGCGATTAAGGAATAGGTGTTCCTCAATTTGAAAAAATGCAACGAATTATGAGACCAATATTTTATTGTTTTCTTCATTATCGTTTTAATGTTAAACGCTACAGCGCAGACTGACAGTGACGTTATGTATAAAAAAAATTAAAAAACATTATCAATCAAGATAGTCTATGTAAAGAAAAATGGATTTTCTTTACAGAATAAAGTATATTTGTAAAGAAAACAACAAAATCTTTACACAATGAATCAAAATGAAAATTGGAAATTAAAAGAACTTCCATTGACTGTTGACGCTGAGACAAAAGCAGTCTTGAAAAGTTTACCTTCCGCGCATGCTGCGTTGGCGGAATTAAAAGGAATTGCATCAACAATTCCTAACCAAACCATTTTGATAAACACATTGGGATTGCAGGAAGCAAAAGACAGTTCTGCAATTGAAAACATAATTACAACTCATGATGATTTATACAAATCAGAATTAAACCTCGATTCATTTAAATCACTTGAAGCGAAAGAAGTTCAAAATTATATTTCAGCATTAAAAAAAGGATTTGAATTAATTAAGACAAAAGGATTAATTACAAATAACATAATCCTTGAAATTCAAAAAGAATTGGAAGGAAACAGTGCCGGGTTTCGAAAACTTCCAGGAACTGCTCTGAAAAATTCATCAACAGGTGAAACCATTTACACACCTCCACAGGATATTCATGAAATTAATAAGTTGATGGCAAACCTCGAAAAATTTATTAATGATCCTTCAATATGCGATTATGACCCAATTGTAAAAATGGCAATTATTCATTATCAGTTTGAAAGCATCCACCCATTTTACGACGGAAACGGTCGGACAGGAAGAATTATAAATATCCTATATCTAATAATTGAAAATTTACAAAATCTCCCCATCCTATATTTAAGCAATTATATTATCCAAAACAAATCAGACTATTACAGACTTTTACAGGAAATCCGGGACAATGAAAACTGGGAAGAATGGTTGCTATTTATGATTCATGGGATTGAAAAAACTTCAAGGGAAACAATTGATTTGATAATCCAAATTAGAGAATTGATGCTGGAATACAAACACAAACTTCGCGACAATTACAAATTTTACAGCCAGGATTTACTAAACAATTTGTTTAAACACCCTTACACAAAAATTGAATTTGTCGTTAACGATTTGAATGTGTCGAGAATAACCGCGGCAAACTACCTGAATAAATTAGCTGACGATGGAATTCTAAAAAAAGAAAGAATAGGAACCGGAAATTATTATATAAATGAAAAATTATTTAACCTGTTGACAAAAAGATAAAACCAAATTGTAGGAATAAAATGCATATTTAGAGCGGGGTCGATGTAGTTAGCAACTGCGGATTTGTTTCACTGTTCTCCCGAAAACTATCGGAGCTCCGGGACTGGAAATCAAATAGAAACCCTAAAATTCAAATACATCGAAACAACATATTTAATATTGATATGAAAAACTTAGCAGATAAAAACTCAATTGAAAGATCAAGGGAACAACTGGCAAACGAGAGAACTTTTTTGGCCTGGATACGAACAAGTATTGCTTTAATGGGTTTCGGTTTTGTAATTGTAAAGTTCTCTTTATTCTTAAAACAACTTTCATTGCTTTTAGAAACAATGGACCTGCCATCAAAAGATTATTCTCCGGTTGTTGGAATTGTTATGGTTGCAATAGGCGTAATAATAGCAATTCTGGCTTTTTTACAATTCAAAAAAAATGAAATACAACTTAAAAATAATTACTTTGTTTCCTCTTCAATATTGACATTATTAATAATGCTCATAATTATAACCGGTGGTATTTTTCTTATATTCTACTTATTGTTATTTGTTTGATTTCCATTGAAAATACCATCCCTCGGAATCATTAAACATTAAGGTTATTGCTTTTACAAACCAAGTCACAGGTAAGAAACCCTCGCTGCCGCACGATTTAAGGTGTGGCAACTAAAAAACCATGCGATACAATCGCTTGGTAGCCGGGGGTAGCCGGGGACATTAGCGGGCTTTCTTTTCCACTGCCGGAATTCCTTTTTCCATCCAGTCGGGCATTGGTTTTTCTTTTAAATAATGGTCGAAAAACTGGGAGAGACGAATCTGGAAATCTTCTTTATCACGAAGTTTTGTCGGCCAGTGGTCGGCTTCGTTGTAATTGAGCAGCCAGGCGGGTTTTTGAAGGCGGCGCAAGCCTGTAAAAAACTCAATTCCCTGGTACCATGGCACCGCTCCATCGTCATCGTTACTCATAATTAAAATAGGAGTAGTTATTTTGTCAAGCATAAACAATGGCGAATTTTCGATATAACGCAGCGGCGATTCCCAAATTGATTTTCCGATGCGGCTTTGTGTGTGTTCGTATTGAAATGAGCGGTTCAAACCTGAAGTCCAGCGTATTCCACCATACGCGCTGAACATATTAACAACGGGAGCACCCGATTCGATTGCTGCAAATAGTTTTGTCCGGGTTGCCAGATACGCCACCTGGTAACCGCCCCAACTGTGGCCTTGAGCGCCAATGTGTTTTTCATCGACAAAACCTTTTTCGATTAGCATAGTTACTCCGGGCATCACGCAATTAAAAGCGTCTTCGCCCGGATAGCCTTCTTTATAATAAATATCGGGGTTGAAAACCAGGTAACCATTGCTTGTATAATAATGGTAACCAATTGTCGACCGGCCTAACTCCGGCATATGATAACTCAGCAATTCCTGCGAACTTTTTTCATAAAAATTCACAATCATCGGGTATTTTTTTGTTGGGTCAAAGTTTGCGGGTTTATGCAAAGTACCTTCCAGTTTCAGCCCGTCAAGCGAAGTCCAGGAAACAAGTTCAGCAGTTCCCCAAAGATATTCATTTTGTTGCGGAGCAGCATTACTGATTTGAATCTGCTTTTTGAAACTTAAATCAGAAGCCAGCAAATTGGGGTAGGTTTGAAAATCTTCTTTAGTAAAAACCAATACATCTGCTTCTTTTGCCTTTTTTGGCGTGTTCAGACTAAAACTACCTGTATAAAGTTCTTTTGGTTTTTTTGATTTTCCCGGTTCTATCATGGTAATATCCATCGGCGCGGGTAATTTCATTGTGACCTTTTAGAAACAGGGGTTTCTCCATGTCAACTGGCTTTTCATCTCCCCGGTTAAACCTGTTTCTTCCGCGTTCTTCATCCAATTTCACAATCCTGTAGCTGAGGTTATTTTCCCGCCCGTTATATGTAATATTTAAAGGTGGTTTTTTATTTTCGGGATCAACTTTCCAAATGTCAAAACGGTCGTAAACCAACAGCGATTCATCGTTTTTTGTCCAACCTGCAAGTCCGTAACTGTCAGGGAAGTTGGGTACGTCATTGATTTCGTCGGCTGTTTGAACTGTTTCAGAAGTCGATATTTTAAATTCCTTTCTGTTTTCGATATTGAAAGTAACCCAGGAAGTGTCAACCGCGCTGTACCAATACAAATATTTACCTTCAGGCGAAACCTGTGGTGTAGCGCGGATGTCTTTTTGAATCATTTCAGCCTTGCCTGTTTGAATATCCACAAGATAAAAATCATTGTGATCGGGGCTGCCTTCCCACATACTTTGCACGGCATAAGGGCGGTTTGACCATGCAAGAAGTTTATCGGAATCGCCTTTTTTAATTTGCCGGATTGCCGAAAATTGCTGTGTTTCCAATTGCACAGTTTTATCAGCTTCGGGTTGAAAAACTGCGAGATATGATTTTTTCAAATCTCTGTCTTTGTTAACGATTTGAGCCGATTGCAATTCCTCTTCGTTCCATGTCCAAATGTCAAGCACAGGGATTTCTTCATCAAGGATTGTTGTGTCCTTTGGTGCTTTTTTCGGTGCTGTTCCAAAAAACAGGCGTTTCCCGTTTTCTGAAAAAGATAACTTTCCGTTTTCCGAAATTTCCCAATTTTCAGGAAGAGCAGCGTTTGAATTGTCAACAACAACTTTTGCATTTCCTGTGTTGTTCCAGTAATATAACCTGTAATTGTTAGTCTCTGTTTTCTTTTCTTTCGAAATATCACCAAGTAAAGCAACTTTTTCACCCGTTTTGTCGATAGTTAATTGCTTGTATTTTCCTTTTTCGTTAAGTATATTTTGTGTTTTGTTTTCTGCCAGATTAAAATGATAAACCCCGGCATTAAATGTGCTGTCCTTTCCTTCCGAGATAAAAACCAGTACTTCTTTTTCTTCTGCAAACTCATAACTGCTCACCGCCGGAAATTCTGATATTTCGTTTGTAACTAAATTCTTCACAAACAAGGGATACACTTTTTCACCATTTTTATCTGAATTACCTTTCCCATTTTCCTTTTCGCTTTTTCCTTTGCTTGCCGTGTCTTTTGGCGCTTCAGTTTGATAAGCAATCCAGCCGGCCCATTTTTCAGGAACTTTCACCGAAATCAGTTTTTCAATTGTATCGGTTTTCAGCTTTTCGGAATTGAAAATGACCAGTTTATTGATGGGCAAATCTTCTTTTTTTGTCTTTTTGAGTTTTAACTGCCGGATTGTGTCTTCGGCAGGTTTCAGCATAAAAACAACAAATTTTGAATCCGCTGTAATTTGTGCATCAGTTCCGCCATTAAAAGAGGCTATTTCTTCAGCTTTTGGCGTTGTAATTTTCAAAATGGGGTCGCCTTTCCAGGGTTCCTGTTTGTAAACTATAAATTTTCCGTTGTTTGAAATTATGGTTTCAGTTATTCTGTTCCATTTTAAAACATCACCATGGGTAAGCGGGCGTTTTTCCGTTTGAGCAAAAACAGAACTCACCAAAACAAGCATTATTAAAATCGTCGCAAAGTTTTTCATTTTGTTGATTTAAGTTCTTTTTGAAATAAAATTTAAGGGTGTTGAAAGTAGAAATAATTGTTGATTGAACAAAATTGGATTTATGACGGGGTCGCAAATTCCGATGCGCGATTCAAACCGAAAAACCTGAATACACCGAACCAAAATTACCCTTCCGCCATCAACATTCTTGCTTCACTCATCAAAATTGTTGGTAGATGGATATTCCGCCTTTCGATACTCAAAAGCCAGTAACGTATTTCAGAAGTTTTCAGCGTGTAAAGGACTTCGCGGAATTGGTCGATTTGCTCGCTTGTATAATCCTTTTCATTTTTATGTTTGAATGTGTCAAGTTCTTCGTCATCATAATATTCAATCCTTGTAACGTCAGCTTTAATCTCATCAAAATCGCAAACTTCGTGCGCGCCACAGCAATCCGACGCAGGAGCCGAAATCTCTTCTGCCTCCTTTGTTTTCTCCCTTCCACGGTTTACTTTTACAAGAACAATTATCCCGGTAACGGCGAACAAACCAACTACTATTGCAATAATAATTTCCATGACACAAAAGTAAAAAATTGGAACAAGTAATACTTTTTTGAGTTCAAGTTTTTAGATTTATTAATAGTTGGGTTGTTTCAATTGGCGTTGCGAACCGGAATCCGCGAAACCCGAACAGAGCAATACATAAATGCAATTTTTTGTTTGTTATGAAAAGGTTTATAACATTTCAGAATTTACAAACCATTAAGATACAGGATTTGCAAGCAGAAAATATAGTTAATGGATTGGAAATAATAACGCTGGATGTTTTTACTGTCAAATTAATCTCATATTTCAAATATTTGCAGCGATAAGATTAAAAATGGCGCGCATTTATAATATTGTGTGAAACATTTTGCAAATAAAAAATCAAGAACAATCCATATTTTCCTGTGTTATTAAGTTCGTTAAATAAAAATTATAAGAGATTTTAACTGTAAAAATTTAATCCTAATGTCAATATCAAAGATATTTTCCATTTTCATTTTCATACTATTTTCAAATCATTTGTTAGCCCAAAAGGGCATTGTTTCTGGCCGGGTTATCGATTCTGAAAACAGCCAGCCGCTTGAATACGCAAGCGTAGCCGTTTATGGCGCGGCAGATTCAATGTTGATAAATGGAACAATAACAGGAAATTCGGGTAACTTCAGAATCGAAAATCTACCCAGTGGTTTGTTTTATATCCGTATCCGGTTTTTGGGTTATGAAACACTTCAAACCCAAACTTTTGAAGTGCTTAGTGAGGGGGTTACCAAACTTGGCGATATTAAAGTCCAGCCATCGGCACAAATGATGGAGGAAATAAGCGTTTCGGGCAACAGGGCAAATGCTTCAAATAAATTGGAAAAACAGGTTTACAGTTCTGCACAGTTCGAAACCGCAAAAGGTGGCACTGCCATGGATGTGTTGAAAAATATGCCATCGATAGCCGTTAACGGTCAAGGCGATGTTACTGTTCGTGGTACTTCGGGGTTTTTGGTGTTGGTGAATGGGAAACCTGTTTTAACGGATGCACAAACTGCACTGGGGCAAATCCCCGCAAATATGGTCAGCAATGTGGAGCTGATTACTTCACCAACAGCAAAATATGATCCTGATGGTAAAGCCGGCATCATAAATATCACAACAAAAAAAGGTGCTGATGATGGAAAAAGTTTGATTGTTAATGGCCAGTACGGATTTCCGAGCACAACGGATTATGATAACATTCGTGTTGCAAAGCGTTACGGGGCCGATATCATGTTCAACCAAAAAAAGGATAAATGGGATATTTCACTGGGGGCAAACTACAACAGAAATGATTTGAATGGTTTTCGCGAGGGGCAACTTGAAGTAAAGGATTTCACAAATAATCAGTTAAGCAAATCTCCCTCCAACGGTGAAAGAAGTTTCAACCGTTACTATTATGCCGGGCGTGCAAATATAATCTACAAAGCCGGTAGCAACAATGTATTTTCGTTTGGTTTGTTTGCGGGAAAACGTTTCCAGGAGCGCGATGCAAACCTTTTTTACAATAACTCTAAATGGACCTTGGATACACAGCAAAAAACTTCTGAATTTGATTGGTACAATGCTAACAAACAAGTAAAAGAAGGTTCGTTTACGCTTGGGAACATTGATTATACCCATACTTTTAAAGATACCTCGGCATTAACTTTTTCATTTTTGTATGAATATGACAATTTGTATGGAAACACATTTAACAGAAACCTAACAAAACCAGGTGGCGAACTGATTCAATATGTTGAAAACCCCTATGAAAAACCAATAAATGGTTACAGGCTAAAATTGGATTACGCTAAAAAAATTGGAACAGGAAAACTGGAAGCTGGTTATCAATTCAGGTATGATTCTCAGGATGGTGTTTTCAATTATCTTGTGCTTCCTGAAATTCAAAATGATTCGGATATTGATAAATTTCGTGGAACCGCATTTTCCAAAAACCAAATCAATTCAGCTTATTCACAGTATTCTGCAAAAGGGAAAAATTTGGAATACAATTTTGGTTTACGTTACGAATATTCGCAGCGTAATGTGAAATTGTCATTCGACCCCGAGCCGCACATTTTAAATTTGTCAAATTTTTTCCCTTCGGCAAGCGCATTATATTATCTCAACCCCGATTTGAAACTGAAAGCCGCCTACAGCAGACGAATTCAACGGGCATCTAATAACCAACTGAACCCAATACCCGAGCGTGAACACTCCGAAACCCTCGAAATAGGCGACCCGGATTTAAAACCGGAGTTAGTAGACTTAGCTGAGCTTGGTTTGATAAAAACTTTCAAAGAAGGTGGTTCAGTATTTCTGACAGCATATTACATGCACGGTAAAAATCCCATGCAAAGGGTAAACAGTGTATTCAATGATACTATTTTATTTCGTGTTTATACGAATGTCGAAAGCAGTCAGTCGATTGGGTTTGAAACCGGACTCGACTGGAATCCGGCCAAATGGTGGGAACTTTATATCGGGACCAATGTGTACAAACAACAATATTCGGGTGATCTCAAAATTTTTGATGAGCCGGTTATAGATGTTAATAATTCGGGTTGGGTATATTCTATCAATGCAAATACAACTTTCAGTTTATCTTCCTCTTTGAGTTTAAATGCCAATCTAAATTACCTCTCCAAAAGACCAACAGCTCAGGGTGAAGATTCACGTTTTCTGTCACCAAACCTCGCTTTGAAAAAGAGTTTCAAGGATAACAAATATAGTCTATCGCTACAATGGCAATACATTGATTTAGGGATGCACCAGTCGAACCGTCAGAGAATTACTACTTCTGGCGATGATTTTTACACATCAACAAACTACATTTATGAAACCGACATCATCCTGTTGAATTTCAGTTACAATTTAAACTGGAAAAATGGAAAATCGAAATTACCATCGAGTGAATTTGGGGAAAAGGAGTTCTAGGCTTTAACAAATCCGGTTATTTTTTATTTTGAATGGTATTTAACATTGTAATTTTGTTTTTGCAATTTATTTGTTTAATGAAATTTGCTATTTAAATTAATGCCACACAAAATTACCGCCCGAAAACAATAATAAGTTAGTCAATTGCCGGGAAAGTGCGGCTCAATGTAAATTTTTCGTTTTTATTTAACTTTAAAGCAAGGCTTTGAATTGTTTCTTCGGTAACCAGTTTTTCAATAGCATCGCGAATTGGCGCATAACTGTAGTGAAGTGGACATGGATTATTTTCGTCGCAATGTTTTAAACCAAAACCACATCCCCTAAAAAGAGAATCACCTTCAATAGAAACAATCACTTTTTTTATTTGTAAATCATCTTTCCCTGTATCAAAATAAAACCCGCCGTTGATGCCCTTTAGCGATTCAACAAAACCCTGCTTTACCATTCGCTGCAAAATTTTTGCTGTAAAGGATTGCGGAGTTTCAATTTCGGAAGCAATTTCTGAAATACCTGGCCGCCTTCCTTTTAAATTTTGCAACTTAATGTAAGCCAATGCCCTCAAAGCATATTCGGTTTCCTTTTTAAACACGTTGATTTTTTTAAATGATGAAACAAAAGTAATAAAATATTTGTAATCACAAGAAGACCCTTTTGTCCTTTTGTAAAATAAATTTATATATTTGTACCGAATTTTAACAATTACATAAGAATATATGGAAACACAACAACTTAAAACATTGACAGTAGGCGAGATTGTTGCCAATGACATCAGAACTTCAGCGGCATTTAAAAAAGTCGGTATCGATTTTTGCTGTGGCGGAAAACAGTCGTTGTCCGAAGCATGCAAAGAAAAAGGGATTGATGCAGCACAACTTGAAAATGAAATTCTGAAAATATCTGAAGAACCCATTAACGAATTTATGAATTTCAAAAACTGGGACCCGGTTTTTTTGAGTGATTATATTGTAAATACGCATCATAAATTTGTGGTTAAAAACCTGCCTGACCTTGTTTTTTATACTCAAAAAATAGCAAATGTACATGGTGATAATCATGCTGAACTAATTGAAGTTGCCGATTTATTTGCAAAAGTTAACGATGAACTACTCCAGCACCTTAAAAATGAAGAAGAAGTGCTTTTCCCTGCGATAAAAGAAGCAGTTCAAACAAATTCATCAAAAGCAAAAGAGACTATAAAATCCGAAATTGAACGCATGTTTGGCGAACACGAATTTGCAGGTGGTGCCATGGACCAAATCAATGAAATAACCAAAGGATATAAAGTTCCGGCGGATGGTTGCAATACCTATCGTGCAGCATTCGATTTGCTCGAAAGATTTGAAGATGATTTACATACGCATGTTCATCTCGAAAATAATATTCTTTACCCAAAAGCACTGGAGTTATAAAGTCTACCCTACCCTCCCGGGAAGACAAATGATGATTAACTAAACTGAATCAGGTTTTCACAATAAACAATAATCATTAATCAATTTCAAATGATGAATACTGCAACACAAAATTTAGAAAATGACCATGTTTATATCATTCAGCTGACAAATATTATACTTGCTATGGTTGAAAAAAAGAACACAGATATCGCTCATTTTGAAATGGTTGTAAATCTGATTCGCAATTTTGCCGATGGGACACACCATGTAAAAGAAGAAAATTTTCTTTTCCCATTGTTGGGAGAAAAAGGATTTTCGCCCCAGTTTGGACCAGTTGCTGTTATGCTGCATGAACATGAAGTGGGAAGGAGCTTTGTGAAAGCTACCGCAGATGCAATTCATGAATTTAAAACAGGAAACAAAGCCGCAATACAATCCGTATATGAAAATTTAAGCGACTATGCCTATCTTCTTCAAAATCATATCGATAAAGAAAATAACATTCTTTTCAGAATGGCTGATGAAGCTTTCAGCCAGGCTGAACAACAAAATATGATTTTGCAATTTACGGATGTAGAGAACAATGTTGACAGAGCGTTTAATCAGGAAAACTCAAAACATGAAATAGAAGCTTTGGCCAAAATTTACCTTCAGTAAAAACAAAAATATGATAATTAAAAAAGTAAAGGATTTAACAAAACCGGGAAAGCTATTTTATATAGTTAAATAAAAAATATTTCAATTAATATAAATCTATTTAAAGACTTAAAATTTAACAGATGAATGCAAAAAAATTGTGGTTTGGATTTATTGCCGTAATGGTAATTTCGTTTGGAGTTCTGGGGTATTACGGGAGGGAAATCTATCGCCAGGCACCTCCTATCCCCGACAAAGTGGTTACTGAAGATGGTACTGTGCTTTTTACCGGACAAGATATCAGGGACGGTCAGAATGTGTGGCAATCCGTTGGTGGACAAGAAATTGGATCGGTTTGGGGACATGGTGCTTACCAGGCACCCGACTGGAGTGCCGACTGGCTGCACAAAGAAGCCGTTTTCATTTTGAATGAACTGGCAATGCGCACAGAAGGCCTTCCGTATGATCAAATCAGCGAAGAAAAACAAGCCTCGTTAAAAGTTACATTGCAAAAAGAATTGCGGATAAACACCTACGACAAAGCAACAAAAACATTGACTGTTTCAAATTTGCGCGCCAGGGCCATTGCCGGAAACAGCAAATTTTATGGTGGTTTATTCACAAACGACCCTGCTTTGGCCGGATTACGTGATTCGTACAGTATTCCGGAAAATTCTCTTAAATCTGAGGAACGTGTAAGATTAATGAACTCATTCTTTTTTTGGGTTTCGTGGGCATGTGTAACGCAGCGTCCCGACCAGAAAATTACCTACACAAATAACTGGCCTGCCGATGAATTAGTAGGCAACAAACCAACCGGTGAATTGCATTTGTGGACAGGTTTTAGTGTAATCATTTTACTTGCCGGAATTGGGTTGATGTCTTTATATTACGTGCGCAGAAAAAACGAAGACGAGGAAGCACCAGTTTTATTTCCATTGAAAAATGAGGTTATAACACCATCACAGAAGGCAACTGTAAAATATTTCTGGGTGGTTTCCGCACTTTTGATAGTACAGGTAATCATGGGTGTAATTACAGCGCATTATGGAGTTGAAGGCCAGGCTTTTTACGGCTTACCACTTTCTGACTGGCTCCCCTACTCCGTTTCGCGCACCTGGCACGTGCAAATCGCGATTTTCTGGATTGCAACTTCATGGCTGGCAACGGGATTGTATTATGCGCCGGCAATTTCGGGTATCGAACCTAAATTCCAGAAACTCGGTGTTAACTTTTTGTTTGTCGCATTGCTTATAATAGTTGTAGGTTCATTGGTTGGCCAGTGGATGGGCGTGATGCAGAAACTTGGTTTGGTTGGTAATTTCTGGTTAGGCCACCAGGGTTACGAGTATGTTGATCTTGGTCGTTTCTGGCAGATTTTCCTTTTTGTTGGATTGATAATTTGGCTTTTATTAATGGGCCGTGCCATTTTCCCGGCATTAAAACAAAAATCGGAAAACCGCAATTTGTTGATACTTTTTTTGATTTCAACCATTGCTATAGCAGCATTTTATGGTGCCGGTTTAATGTGGGGCCGCCAAACCAATCTTGCCATTGCCGAATACTGGCGTTGGTGGGTTGTGCATCTTTGGGTTGAAGGATTTTTCGAAGTGTTTGCAGCCGTTGTTGTGGCTTTCCTTTTTGTTCGGTTGGAAATGATAAAAGCAACAACTGCAACTCTTGCCGTTTTATTTTCTACTGTTATATTTTTATCAGGAGGAATTTTAGGCACTTTCCACCACTTGTATTTTACCGGAACGCCAACTGCAGTAATGGCGCTGGGGGCAACTTTCAGTGCCCTCGAAGTTGTGCCGCTTGTATTAATGGGATTTGAAGCTTATGACAATTTAAAAATCAGCAGAAGTTCGGAATGGATAAGAGCATATAAATGGCCGATATACTGTTTTATTGCTGTTGCTTTTTGGAATCTTGTAGGCGCTGGAATATTCGGATTTTTGATTAATCCTCCAACAGCTTTATATTACATGCAAGGATTAAACACAACTGCAGTTCATGGTCACACAGCACTTTTTGGTGTGTACGGAATGTTGGGAATCGGACTGATACTATTCGTTCTGCGCGACATGAACAAAGATGTGGTTTGGAAAGAACGATGGATAAAATTTGCTTTCTGGAGTATAAATATTGGTTTGGCTGCCATGGTTGTAATAAGTGTTCTACCTGTTGGTTTGGCGCAAACCGTTGCCAGCGTGCAGGAAGGTTTATGGTGGGCACGTTCCGCTGAATTCCTGCAACAACCTTATTTGGTAACCTTTAAATGGTTGCGCGTAATTGGAGACACAATTTTCGCTTTCGGAACGTTTGCGTTCGGCTGGTTTATTTTTGGGCTGAAATTCGGATGGAGCATAGAGAAGAAATGAGATTGGGAGATTGATGGAGATAAAATTGAGATTGATGGAGAAAAAATTGAATTTGTTGGAGATAAATAGAGATTGATGGAGATAAATAGAGATTGTTGGAGATTGTTGGAGAAAAATAGAGATTGATAGAGAAACAGGAAAAAGTTGAGATAAAAAACCACATAGACACATAGGGCACAATAGTTTTTCTAATGTGTTCTATGTGCCTGATGTGGTTCAAAAAAAAGAATATGAGTGAACATATTGACAATTCAAAATACAGAAAATCAAAGCTAAAAGAGTTGATACTGAAACTTCATGAGGGAAATTCTCAGGAAGAAGTCCGGCAGGAGTTACTTGTCAGCCTGAGCAATATTCCTTATGGTGAAGTGATTGAAGTTGAACAGGAACTTATTGAAGAAGGATTGCCCGAAGATGAAGTACTGCGGCTTTGTGATGCACACTCGGCGGTTTTACATGGAACAGTTGACTTGTCGGCTTCGAAAACAATACCTGAAGGGCACCCGGTTGATGTTTTACTTGAAGAAAACAAAGCCTTAAAACATTTGTCTGACATCACAACCGAAGAACTCTTATCAATTAAATACCGACATGGCGAAGATTTCAGAGAGGCCATTTTAAAGATTCGCGGTGCATTTAACCAGTTGATGGATGTTGACAAACATTATCAACGCAAAGAGTATTTGATTTTTCCATATCTCGAAAAAGCCGGAATTACAGGTCCTCCAAAAGTAATGTGGGGTAAACACGATGAAATTCGTGACCAGTTAAAAGGCAGTATCGAAATTCTTAAAATTGAAGATTTATCAAAAGAAGATTTGGAAGCATCGGCAGAAATAGTATTGCTCCCGGCCCTAAAAGGAGTTTACGAAATGACAATAAAAGAAGAGGAAATCCTTTTCCCCATGCTGATGGACACGCTGGCCGATGGCGATTGGTATGAAATTCAAAAGCAGTCACTGGAAATTGGTTACTGTTTGTATGATCCGCCAGTTGAATGGAAACCCGCTGGAATTGAACCTGAAAATATCAATACCACGCAAAAAGAGGGAGGTCAAATCCAACTTCCAACCGGTGGGTTTTCGGCAGAAGAACTTTTGGCTATTTTAAATACTTTGCCTGTTGACATGACTTTTGTGGATCGCAACGACAAAGTGAAATATTTCTCGCAAAGCAGCGACAGGATTTTTCAACGCAACCGTGCAATACTAAATCGCGATGTTCGCCATTGCCACCCACCTGCCAGCGCGCACATTGTGGATAAAATACTCGACGATTTTAAAAGTGGCCGTCAAACCCGCGCGCCTTTCTGGATAAATATGAAGGGGAAAATGATTCACATTGAATACTTTGCTTTGCGAAATGATGCAGGAGAATATTTGGGAACACTTGAGGTTTCGCAGGATTTGACCACATACCGCGCTTTGGAAGGAGAGCAAAGAATACTGTCTTACAAATAAGAAATAAAAAAATGCCACGAAGACAAAAAGTCACGAAGAATCACTAAGAATTCTTTGTGAAACCTTTGAGCCTTTGTGTCTTCGTGGCAAAAAAAAACAAAATGGAACAAAATCTTATCATCACCCCAAAAACAAAAGTTCTCGAACTGATTGAAACTTACCCGGAGTTGGAAGATATTTTAATTGAAATTGCCCCTGCATTTAAAAAACTCAAAAACCCGATTTTGCGGAAAACAGTGGCAAAAATAGCGACACTACAACAAGCTGCTTCAATCGGCGGCATAAAAACCGAAGAACTAATAAACAGGTTGCGCAAAGAAGTGGGGCAGGAAAATATCACGAGCGATGCAGGAGTTCAATACAACTACATAAAACCGGATTGGTTTGAAGCCGATAAAATTGTAAAACGTTTCAATGCATCAGAAATGCTGGCTGCCGGAGAACATCCGGTAAACCAGGTTATTGCCGATTTAAATCATTTGGAAAAAGGTAAAATATACCTGTTGATTGCTCCTTTTTTAACAGCTCCTTTAATTGACAAAGCTACGAGTTTAGGGTTGAAACATTGGGTTGACAGACGGAGCGACGAAGAGTTTTACATTTACTTTCAGCAGAAATAGTTTTTATCCCCACTTTTCAATTTGTTAATTTTGTAACCTGTTAAAATTATTGCATTTACACAAATTGTTTTTATACTTGCCAATCATTTACAAACTTTATGTAAAAATGCAAAATATAAAACACCTTGTTTTCGCAGTATTATTTATTATCACAGGTCTTCAACTTTCTGCCCAAACAACCGGGAAACTTGATGTTTCGGTAACAACCTCGTCAACCGGTGGAAATTTCGCTCCAAGAAATATTGTTGCCATTTGGATAGAGGATGAATCGGGCAACTTCGTAAAAACATTACTTGCTTATGCCGAAAAACGAATTCAACACCTAAATACCTGGGAAAAAGCTACAAACGCAAAAGGTTCAATGTACAACCGCACCGATGCAATTACAGGAGCAACTCAAAGTAACCACGGAACACGAACCTGCAGCTGGAATGGCACCGATTACAACAAAAACATTGTTGCCGATGGAAAATACTTTGTGTGTATGGAACTGACCGATAAAAATGCAACAGGAAATTTTTCAAAGTTTGAATTTACCAAAGGCGTGAGCAGTATTGTTTCTCCGCAAAATGTTGCAAGTTTTTCTTCAATAAATATTGCCTGGGAAGCCACTGCAACGCTTAATAAAAAAGAGAATACTGCCGAAATCAATATTCAGATTTTCCCAAACCCCGCAAAAAATATATTCCATATTAAAGGTGAAAATATTACCAACATTGAAATATTAAACCTGGCAGGTACAGTTATATTTAAAAACAACAGCACCACCCGAATTGATATGAGCAATTTTAAAAATGGAATCTACCTGGTTCGAATAAATGTGGGAGATCATACGGTTGTTAAAAAGCTGGTGAAAGAATAGAGACGTCCAAATTGGGCGTCTCTATTGAAATAAACAAAATGGATAAATTTCAAAATAAATACCGCATACCATCGGCACGGTTACAATCCTGGGATTACGGTGCCAATGGTGCCTATTTCATCACCATTTGCACGGCCCACCGCGAACATTATTTTGGCGAAATTGTGAATATGCATTTAAATGAAATCGGCAAATTGGCCGAACAATTTTGGATGGAAATTCCAAATCATTTTCCCTTTATTGAATTGGGTAATTTTGTGGTAATGCCCAATCATATGCATGGAATTTTGATTATTGAAAAAAACGATAATGGTTCGGTGGATTCGGTGGATTCGGTGGATTCGGTGGATTCGGTGGATTCGGTGGATTCGGTGGATTCGGTGGATTCGGTGGTAGAGACGCCCAAATTGGGCGTCTCTACGCAAAAAACCAACAATAAAACCAACGAAAACAATACAACCAACGCCATCGAAAAAACCAACGTCATCGGTAATGCAAACGCAAATAAAACCAACCGTACCGCCAACGCATCGGAAAAATGGAAACCCAATACAATTGGTTCAATTGTTAACCAATACAAACGTATTTGCACAATAAACGCCCGTAAAATCAATGCCGATTTTGCCTGGCAAACACGTTTTTATGACCATATTATTCGTGATTCTGCTGAATTCGAACGCATTCAAAATTATATTGCAAATAATCCATTGAATTGGAAAGAGGATAAATTTTATGGCTAAACAACCTGAAAAAATACTGTAAGAAAAAACTGGTTGAGCAACTTCAAAAACTCAATTCGGTTAACGAAAGCAGGAAGTTTTTGCATTGGTTCCTGAAAAACACATTATTACAACTTACAAACGCATTCCTGCAACTTACAAAGACATTGTTGCAACTTACAAAGACATTCCTGCAACTTACAAAGACATTCCTGCAACTTACAAAGACATTGTTGCAACTTACAAAGACATTCCTGCAACTTACAAAGACATTCCTGCAACTTACAAAGACATTGTTGCAACTTACAAACGACATTCCTGCAACTTACAAAGACATTGTTGCAAATTACAAACGCATTCCTGCAACTTACAAAGACATTGTTGCAACTTACAAAGACATTCCTGCAACTTACAAAGACATTGTTGCACCATACAAACACAATGTTGCACCATTCAAACACATTAATCAAATAATAATAAAGAAACTTGCAAAAGAATAACATAATTCCTTTTCGTTATGATAAATTAATATCAATATGATAAGTACCACAACTTGGTCATGAGGTATAAAAGTCTGTAAAAAAGACTCTTAATCCTTGCAATTCAATTTGGCATAATATTTTCTATAATTACAAACGGTTTTAAATGTTCTGCAAAAACAAATTAATACCAAAAGAATTAAGGGAAATCAACCTCGTTTTTTTTATTGATAAAAACTTAACCGTGAGATTCATTATTTGGAATTATTATAAAATAATTAAGACCAGCTTTTAAACGTTTTCAAATTCGCATTAAAAATTAACTTTGGATTTACCAAAAATCAAATAATTCAATTCATGTCGAAACTGGTTCATAAAATCTACATATTTACTTTGGTAACCATAACCGTTGTAGTTTTTTTCGCGCTTTTCATATATGGAGCCGATTATTACAGAACCCCAATTTCCGAACGCCATTTTCACCAGCAAAACGATTTGTTAAAACCAACCGGACTTATTGGGCATGGAATTGGAATTGCTGGTTCATTGCTAATGATTGTAGGTGTTTTTGGTTATATGGCAAAAAAAAGATTTCGCATGTTGTCCCGATTGGGCGGAATTACATACTGGCTCGAATTTCACATTTTTCTTTGCACCCTGGGTCCAATTCTTGTTTTATACCACACAACATTTAAGTTTGGGGGAATTGTGGCAGTCAGCTTTTGGAGTATGATTGCAGTTGTGGTGAGTGGAGTTATCGGCCGCTTTATTTACCTTCAAATCCCACGTACAATTCAGGGTCGCGAATTGAGTTTAAGCGATTTATCAGGTGCTGAAGATGAATTATTTACTGAATTGCAGGATAATTATAAAGTAAATTATGAAACAATTGCACAAATGAATATCGCTTTAAGTGATTCAGAATCAAAACAAACAGGAAATTTCATTCTTCGGATTATCAACAGGTTTCGCTTTGAAAGAAAACTTTTGAAACAGGTTCGGAAAGAATTAAAAACGCAGCAACTAAATGGGAAAGATTATCGTAAAGTTGTAAAATTGTTCAAATCAAAAATTATACTCAACCGTAGAATAGCCTGGTTATCATCAATGCAAAACTTTTTACGTTACTGGCATGTGGCACACCTCCCGTTTGCTTTGATAATGCTGGTAATTATGATTGTGCACATAATTGTTGCGGTTCTGTTTGGTTATAAATGGATATTTTGAAAATGGAAATTTTAATCGAAAAAATAATCATTTACGGACTTGTAACTCTGTTTCTGGCAGGAGTTGTGATTGTTTATGTCAGAAAGTTGAGACGTGAATCGCGGATTGTTGAAGAAAAAATAAAAATCGCCAAAGAAGATGGTTTATTTGAACCTGTTTCATTGCATCCGGTTGTTGATGTAAATTCATGTATTCAAAGTGGAGCATGTATCCGCGCCTGCCCCGAACACGATATCCTTGGCATCAGAAATGGAAAAGCATTTGTAATAAATGCCAGTCAGTGTATCGGACACGGGGCCTGTTTTCATGCCTGCCCCACCCGGGCAATTTCGCTGCACATTGGAACCGAAAAACGGGGAGTTGACCTGCCACATGTAAATCAGTATTTCGAAACAAATGTAAAGGGAATTTACATTGCCGGAGAAATAGGTGGAATGGGACTCATTAGAAATGCCGTGGAGCAAGGGAAACAAGCGGTTGACAATATGGTAAAGGGAATTTCAGCAAAAGGGAAATTCGAATATGATTTGGTGGTGGTTGGCGCAGGTCCGGCGGGTATTTCGGCAACATTGCAGGCTAAAAAACACGGATTAAAAACATTAACACTGGAACAGGATTCGCTTGGCGGTACGGTTTACACTTTTCCGCGTGCAAAAATCGTAATGACTGCTCCAATGGATATTCCGTTATATGGTTCATTGAAATTGTACGAAACTAGTAAACACGAACTGCTTACACTTTGGAATGAAGTTCTAGGTAAAAATAATATTGAAATACAGGAGAATAAAAAAGTTGATTCGATATTAATTGAAAACGATGGTTTCAGCATAAACGTAAAAGACGGTTCAACCTATTCAACACACAAGGTTTTGCTTGCCATTGGCAGAAGAGGAACTCCCCGAAAATTAAATATCCCGGGCGAAATTTCAACAAAAGTTGCTTACCGTTTGCTTGACCCTGAGTTGATAACCGGGAAAAATATTGTAGTTGTTGGCGGCGGCGATTCGGCAATTGAATCAGCAATTCTGCTGGCCGATGAAAACCAGGTGACGCTATCGTACAGGAGTTCAGTATTTTCGAGATTAAAACCAGGAAACAAAAAAGCGATTGAAGAAATAATTTCAGCAAAAAAAATAAACATATTGCTGAATTCAAATTTAACGTCGATAGAAGAAAAACATGTAAACATGAATGTTGGCGACAAACAGGAACCAATTCAACTTGAAAATGATTTGGTGTACATTTTTGCCGGTGGCGAATTACCAACACAATTTTTAAAAAATGTGGGGATTGAAATTACCACAAAGTTTGGCGAAGCAATCTTGAAACACTAAAAATGATGTTAAAAACTGTTTGAATGAATGGAAAACTTAAAAATATTATTCTTTTAATTAACCTGATTCTTTTTGCGAATTATGCATTTTCGCAGATTTCGCCCGGTGAACTTTCAAGCGCTCACGCTCACCTCGAAGGGTTGACAAACTGCACAAAGTGCCATGTTTTGGGCGAAAAGGAAACAACTTCCAAATGTTTGGAATGCCACAGCGAAATCAAAAATCTAATCAGCCGGAAAAAAGGATATCATGCATCTTCAGAAGTAAATGGGAAAAAATGTGCCGAATGCCACGGCGAACATTTCGGACGCGATTTCAAAATGATTCGGTTTGATGATAAAAAATTCAATCACCAGTTAAGCGGCTACAAACTCGAAGGAAAACATGCAACAATAAAATGTGCTGACTGTCACAAAGCAGAATTCATCAAAACAAAAATTTCACAAAAAAAAGGAGATAGTTATCTGGGACTTGGCACCGAATGTTTATCGTGTCACAAGGATTTTCATCAAAACACACTTTCGGCAAACTGCATTTCCTGTCACGATTTTAATGCATTTCGGCCCGCACCAAAGTTTAATCATTCAAAAACCAAATTTGCACTGGCCGGAAAACACAAGACTGTGAGTTGCGAAAAATGCCATAAAACTGAAGAAAAAAACGGACAGAAATTTCAGGTTTTTAAAGGTGTTGAATTTGCAAGTTGCACCAACTGCCACGAAGATATTCATCAAAATAAATTTGGAAACGACTGTTTGAAATGCCATACAGTTTTTTCGTTTCGCGAAGTAAAAAGTTTAAGTTCCTTTAACCACGACAAAACAGATTTTCCGCTTCGTAGGCAAAGCACGTTTCGGTTGATTGCAAAAAGTGCCATAAAGCTTCAGTTACACAACCCGTAAAACACAAACGTTGTGCGGATTGTCATGCTGATTATCACGAAAAACAGTTTCTGAAAAATGGCAAATCTCCTGATTGTGCTGAATGTCATTCGGTTCAAGGTTTTACGCCATCCTCTTTTGGTTTCGAAAAACACAATCTAACAAAATTCAAACTTGAAGGTGCACACATGGCAACTCCTTGTTTTACATGCCACAAAAAAGATGAAAAATGGAACTTTGCCAACATGGGAAACCGGTGTATCGATTGTCATGAAAATATTCATAAGAATTTTATGGATGATAGATTTATTCCTGAAGGAGATTGCAAAACCTGTCATTCAGTTTCGGTTTGGAATGAAATTTCATTCGACCATAAAAAAACTGAATTCGAACTACTTGGCAAACATAAAACTGTCTCCTGCCGGAAATGTCATTTCAAGCCTGAAACAGATAAAAAGGTGCAACAATTTAAATGGGAAAATCAGTTTTGCACCAACTGTCACACTGATATTCATATGGAACAGTTTGCGCACAACGGAAATACTGATTGTGAACGTTGCCATACGTATGATAACTGGAAACCTGAGAAATTTGACCACAACACAGCCCGGTTTAAGCTGGACGGGAAACATGAAGGCCTGGCTTGTGTAAAATGCCACAAACCAACTGACACTTTATTGAAGAGTTATATTGTTTACAAATTTAAAGACATATCATGCGCAAGTTGTCATTAGAAGCTTTAAACTAAGATTGGTTCAACTGGAAAATGATGGAAAATGCCAATAAACAAATTACAAATAAATTACATGTTCAAAAATCTTAAAATCCAAAATTCGCAGATTGAAATTGTTCCGGAAATTGGCTTTTTAGAATTTGGTGCCTATTTGTTATTTGGCTTTTATAGATTGATAATTTATTAAAATACAATGAAATACAAAAAATTGATATTGTCTGTTTTTATGGGAATGATTTTTAGCATCGCCTGTGCCCAGCAAAGTCCGCACGGCGATAAGCTGGCATTTAGTTGTACCGATTGTCATACAACCGAAGGCTGGAAATTTTCGCAGGCAACTGCAAATTTCAGTCACGACCTTACCACTTTTAAACTCGAAGGTCAACATTTTTATACCGATTGCGCGGCTTGTCATAAAACCCTCGTTTTTTCTGAAGCAAAATCAAATTGTGTTGATTGCCATACCGATATGCACAACAATACAGTGGGTCCAAACTGTGCCGAATGTCATACTCCAAAATCGTGGATAGTTAGTAATATCACCGAAATCCATCAAAACAGCAGGTTTCCGTTACTGGGTGCCCACAATACTTCCGATTGTTCAGCATGTCATACTTCTGTTTCAAAACTCGAATTTCAACCACTTGGAATTGAATGTTATGATTGTCATCGCGCAAATTACCAGACAACAACAAATCCAAATCATGTGCAAAGCGGCATTTCAACCAATTGTATTGAATGTCACCGAATTGATGCTTTTGAATGGTCAGCTTCCGGAATAAACCACGATTTCTTCCCGTTGACAAAAGGCCATGCAATTGAAAACTGCGCCGATTGTCACTCTTCCGGAATTTCAGTTCAAATAAGCGCAAATTGTTATGATTGTCATCAAAAAGATTATAATTCGGCCATAAATCCTTCTCATCAAAATTCAGGTTTTTCAACCAGTTGTACTGAATGCCACACTACTGATCCCAACTGGAAACCTGCCGAATTCAGGCAACATGATGCATTGTATTTCCCGGTTTATTCAGGAAGTCACAGAGGTGAATGGAATAATTGTGCCGAATGCCATACGCAACCTGAAAGCTACAATTCGTTTAGTTGTATCAATTGTCATGAGCACAACAAATCGGATATGGATAAAGAACATCGGGGGGAAAATGGATATTCATATACCAGCAACGCCTGTTTTGCCTGTCATCCGAATGGAAATAAAGAAGGTGCCTTTAATCACAACTCTACTGCATTCCCTTTAAAAGGTGCACATGCTCAAACCGGTTGTATTGAATGTCATTCAAACGGTTATGCCGGAACCTCCATGTTGTGCAGCAGTTGTCATACAAATAAATATAACGAAGCTGTTAATCCTAATCATGTAAATGCCGGAATTTCCAATGAATGCGAAGTTTGTCATACCGAGGAAAATTGGATTCCCTCCAATTTCAACCACACCACAACAACAGGTTTCGAGTTGACAAATGGCCACTCGGGAAAACAGTGTTCCGAATGTCACAAGGGAACCACAACCGAAGCCAGTTCAGATTGTATAAGTTGTCACCAGGCAAATTACAACGAAGCTGAAAACCACGTTGCACAGAATTTCCCAAAAGAATGTTTGCAGTGCCACACAACTGTAAGTTGGGATGGTGCTGATTTCGACCACAACAAAACTGCTTTCCCGTTAACAGGTTCGCATGTTGCAACCGAATGTTCTGCCTGCCACACAAACGGATACGCCGGAACTTCAACACTTTGCAGCGCCTGCCATATTGAAAAATACAATACTGCCCAAAATCCAAACCACACGGCAGCCGGAATTTCAAACGAATGTGAAACCTGTCACCAAACAACGGCATGGGTTCCATCCAATTTCAACCACACCACAACAACAGGTTTCGAGTTGACAAATGGCCACTCGGGAAAACAATGTTCTGAATGTCACAAGGGAACTACAACCGAAGCCAGTTCAGATTGTATAAGTTGTCACCAGGCAAATTACAACGAAGCTGAAAACCACGTTGCACAGAATTTCCCAAAAGAATGTTTGCAGTGCCACACAACTGTAAGCTGGGATGGTGCTGATTTCGACCACAACAAAACTGCTTTCCCTTTAACAGGTTCGCATGTTGCAACCGAATGTTCAGCCTGCCACACAAACGGATATGACGGAACTTCAACGCTTTGCAGCGCCTGCCATATTGAAAAATACAATACTGCCAAAAATCCAAACCACACGGCTGCCGGAATTTCAAACGAATGTGAAACCTGTCACCAAACAACGGCGTGGGTTCCATCCAATTTCAACCACACCACAACAACAGGTTTCGAGTTGACAAATGGACACTCGGGAAAACAGTGTTCCGAATGTCACAAGGGAACCACAACCGAAGCCAGTTCAGAATGTATAAGTTGCCACCAGGCAAATTACAACGAAGCTGAAAACCACGTTGCACAGAATTTCCCAAAAGAATGTTTGCAGTGCCACACAACTGTAAGCTGGGATGGCGCTGATTTCGACCACAACAAAACTGCTTTCCCGTTAACAGGTTCGCATGTTGCAACCGAATGTTCAGCCTGCCACACAAACGGTTATGAGGGAACTTCAACGCTTTGCAGCGCCTGCCATATTGAAAAATACAATACTGCCCAAAATCCAAACCACACGGCAGCCGGAATTTCAAACGAATGTGAAACCTGTCACCAAACAACGGCGTGGGTTCCATCCAATTTCAACCACACCACAACAACAGGTTTCGAGTTGACAAATGGACACTCGGGAAAACAGTGTTCCGAATGTCACAAGGGAACTACAACCGAAGCCAGTTCAGATTGTATCAGTTGCCACCAGGCAAATTACAACGAAGCTGAAAACCACGTTGCACAGAATTTCCCAAAAGAATGTTTGCAGTGCCACACAACGGTAAGCTGGGATGGCGCTGATTTCGACCACAACAAAACTGCTTTCCCTTTAACAGGTTCGCATGTTGCAACCGAATGTTCAGCCTGTCACACAAACGGATACGCCGGAACTTCAACACTTTGTAGTGCCTGCCATATTGAAAAATACAATACTGCCCAAAATCCAAACCACACGGCTGCCGGAATTTCAAATGAATGTGAAACCTGTCACCAAACAACGGCATGGATTCCATCCAATTTCAACCACACCACAACAACAGGTTTCGAACTGACAAACGGACACTCGGGAAAACAGTGTTCCGAATGTCACAAGGGAACAACAACCGAAGCCAGTTCAGAATGTATCAGTTGCCACCAGGCAAATTACAACGAAGCTGAAAACCACGTTGCACAGAATTTCCCAAAAGAATGTTTGCAGTGCCACACAACAGTAAGCTGGGATGGTGCTGATTTCGACCACAACAAAACTGCTTTCCCGTTAACAGGTTCGCATGTGGCAACCGAATGTTCAGCCTGCCACACAAACGGATACGCCGGAACTTCTACGCTTTGTAGTGCCTGCCATATTGAAAAATACAATACTGCCCAAAATCCAAACCACACGGCTGCCGGAATTTCAAATGAATGTGAAACCTGTCACCAAACAACGGCATGGGTTCCATCCAATTTCAACCACACCACAACAACAGGTTTCGAATTGACAAACGGACACTCGGGAAAACAGTGTTCCGAATGTCACAAGGGAACTACAACCGAAGCCAGTTCAGATTGTATAAGTTGTCACCAGGCAAATTACAACGAAGCTGAAAACCATGTGGCACAGAATTTCCCAAAAGAATGTTTGCAGTGCCACACAACTGTAAGCTGGGATGGTGCTGATTTCGACCACAACAAAACTGCTTTCCCGTTAACAGGTTCGCATGTTGCAACCGAATGTTCTGCCTGCCATACAAGTGGATACGCAGGAACTTCGACACTTTGCAATAGTTGTCACAGTAAAAATTACAATGAATCGGTTAATCCAAATCATACTTCACTTGGAATTTCGAAAAACTGCGAAGAATGTCATACAACCGGACCAGGCTGGGATCCTGCTAAATTTCCTACACATAATGATTACTATACATTAAACGGAGCACATGCAACTGTTTCAGGAAATTGTTTTTTGTGTCACAACGGAAATTATACAAATACGCCAAATACCTGTTATGCATGCCACACAACGGACTATAACAATACCAAAGATCCGGCTCATGCAACTGCGCATTTTTCAACTGATTGCAAATCCTGTCATACCGAAAAAGCATGGGAACCTTCCACATTTGATCACGACAATCAATACTTTCCAATTTACAGCGGAAAACACCGGGGAGAATGGAATTCCTGTGTCGATTGTCATACTCAGCCCACGAACTTTGCTGTTTTTAGTTGTATTGATTGTCATGAACACAATAAATCTGAAATGGATAGCGAACACAGGGGAAAATCAGGTTATGTATACGCCAGCATAAATTGTTTTACATGTCATCCAAAAGGAAGAGCTGATGATTAAGGGAATAAAAAACACATTTCCGATTATTATTGTATTGTGCATTTCATTTGGAACAATGTTCAATGCAAAAGCACAGGAAAAGGTTGATATTATGGAAGGAACTGTTTCTTATATCACCGGTAAAAACGTGTATGTAAAATTTATGAATACCAACGGAATTGAAAATGGTGACACCTTATTTATGAATGAAAATGAAGTTTTAATTCCTGTGTTGGTGGTTCAGCATCATTCTTCCATTTCATGTCTTTGCAATCCGGTTGGTGATAATACATTTCAGATTTCGGATAAAATGATTGCAAAGATAAGGACCAAACAGAAAGCAGAAATTGTTGAAATACAAGCCGAAAATCAAATGGAAAAAGATGTCAGCGAACAGGTTATTTCAACAGTTTCGGAAAAGGAACCTAAGATAACTACTGATAAACAGGATGTTTACGGCACACTTTCCGTTTCATCCTATTCTAATTTTTCAAATACTGAAAGCGATAATTTACACCGGTTTCGTTATACATTTTCAATGGATGCCCATAATATTATCAAATTCAAAACTTTCGGCAGAAACATATATTTCGTTTTCGCATAAATTAAATCAATGGGATCTGGTGCAGGAAGACCTTAACAATGCACTGAAAATATACAGTTTAGCCTTAAAATACGATTTTAACAATACCACTTCAATGTATGTTGGGCGGAAAATAAATTCAAAAATTGCCAATATCGGGGCGGTTGACGGAATTCAGTTTCAAAAAGACTGGAACCGTGTTTTTGTTGGTGTGGTTGGCGGAACACGGCCTGATTTCCAGAACTACGGATTTAACTCAAAATTAGTTGAATATGGTGCATATATTGGCCAAAATCAAAAAGTTGAAAATGGATTTGTACAGAGTTCACTGGCATTTTTCGAGCAAAGAAACAGCGGAAACACTGATCGCCGGTTTATCTATTTTCAGCACAGCAATTCCTACATTAAAAACGTAAATATATTTTCGTCGTTTGAGCTTGATTTGTATAAAATTGAAAACGGACAACCACAAAACACAGTAAGTTTAACGAGTTTGTACCTTTCTCTTAATTACCGCATTTCACGCAGATTGTCGCTTTTTGGTTCATATGACAACCGAAAAAACGTGATTTATTACGAAACATTTAAAAGTTACACCGACGCGATTTTGCAGCAGGCAAGCAGGCAAGGATTGAGGTTCAGAATAAATTACCGGCCAATAAACTTTTTGAACATTGGAGTAAACGCCGGAACGCGGTTTATGAAAAATGATTCACGGAAAACCAACACACTAAACGGTTATGCAAGCTATTCAAAAGTTCCATTGATAAATTCATCACTTTCCCTGTCAACCAACCTGATGCAAACAAGTTATTTAAACGGACAGGTTTATGGAGCCCGTTTGTCGAAAGATATCTTAAAAGGTAAAATTTACGGATCACTGAATTATCGTTGGGTGAAATTTGATTATGTAAGTTCATTTTCGCAACTGAAACAAAATATTGGAGAGATTGATTTTTCATATCAATTCAGTAAAAAACTGTATTTATCGTTTAATTACGAGGCGACTTTTCAGGAAAATGAACATTTCAACAGAGTTTATCTTAATCTGAGAGTGAAGTTTTAAATTAAAATTTATACAAAATGAAAGTAATTGTGATTTTGATTCTGGCGTTGGTTTTTTCATCATGCGTAAAAAATAAAAACGGTGTTGGAATGCAAAGTAATGTGACTGCAGATGGAAATAAATTTGAAGTAACAGAAGTAATTCAGGCGAGCAATTATACGTATTTGAAAGTGAAGGAAAAGCTGTCGGAAAGGTGGGTTGCCGTTTCAAAACAGGAAATTGGTGTTGGCGATGTTTTTTATTACAACGGAGCAATGCTCATGAACAATTTTACAAGCAAGGATTTAGACCGTACTTTTGATGAGATTTACTTTATCAGTGAAATCAGCAAAACTCCGATTGGCAAAAAAACAATGGGAGGAAATATGCCGGCACATTCAGGAAAAGTTGAAACAAAGAAACTCAGCACTATTTCACTACAAAAAGAAAAGGGAGAATTAGCAATTGCCGGGGTTTTTGAAAAGCGGGTCGAATTTACTACCAAAGAATTTGAAATCAGGGGAGTAGTTGTGAAAATCAACAAGCAGGTTATGGGAAAGAACTGGATACATATTCAGGATGGAACCGATTCAAACGGAGAGTTCGATTTAACAGTTACTTCGCAGGATTTACCAGAAATGGGTGATGAAGTTACATTTAAAGGAAAAATATCGGTAAACAAGGATTTTGGTTCGGGCTACCGTTATGATGTAATTATGGAAGAAGCAGTTTTGGTAAATAAAAAAGCCACTAAACAGGCAATTTAAAATTGAATATTAAACTTAAAAACTATGAAAACTTACGTTGGCTTATTTATTATTTTTTTCTTTTTGTTGAGTATAAATTCTGCACAGGCAGGCTTTTTCGACAAAGTAAAAAGTAACGTTTCAGTTAAACCAGGGAAAAGCAAAATTATTCCATTTTCAGAATTAAAATTTACAGATATTGGAGCAGCGACAAAGCCGGGCAAAGCAAACATCAATAAAAATGAATTGGAGTTTATTGCCGGAGGAGCAGATATTTGGGGTAAAAATGATGAGTTTTATTTCGGATACAAAAAACTGGAAGGCGATTTCGATGTCAGTGTTCAAATTGTTGGGTTAACAAAACCACACCAGTACACAAAAGCCGGGATAATGGCAAGAGTAGATTTGACAGATAATTCGGAGCACGTTTATTACCAGGTTTTCCCCGATAACAGTGCAAGAAACAAAAACAACGGAGGCTGCGAATTTCAATACCGTTTGGAAAAAGGAGGTGATATGAAAGCCATTTATCCAAATCCTGAAACCGCAGGAAATAAGTTTGATGTAAATTTCCCCAACACCTGGATTCGGTTAAAACGGATTGGTGATATTTTTGAATCATACACAAGCAGCGATAATAAAACGTGGAATCTTTACTCCACTTACACACAAAAATTGCCAAAAGAATTGCTGGTTGGCCTGGCAGTTACTTCGCATAATTCTGAAGAATTTACAACTGCCGTATTTTCAAATCTGGTTTTGAAAAAGTAAAAAAACAATTATACAAATAGTGCGGTAGCAGGGGTTAATTGTAAATCGTAAATCGTAAAATCGTAAATCACTACCTGCTCCCTGCCACTTGCTTCCTGCCCTTCGCCCTCCGCACATTTCTTTTCTCTGCAAAACTCCATACTATTGAATATTTATTTATTTTTAAAATCGCTAATACCAAAAACAATACAGCTTGAACAACAAATTTCAAATAACAACCACAACAGTAAAAACCGCAAACATACAATTGCAGGTAAACTCTGTATTTATCAAAAATAAAAATGGAAAAAGGTATAATAACTTCAGATATAATAACTTCAGTATATTAATTAGTTAGCAACAAGCTTAAATGAAGACATAAACAAAATGACTCATAAACATAAAACGACTTGGATTTTTTTAGTTATAATAATCTCAATCATTTTTTTGGGTGCGATTTCATGCCAAAGAGAAGAAAAGAATAATATTCAAATTGGAGAAAGTGCAGTCGTCCAATTCTCATTTAAAAACCTAAAAGATAGTGTAACATTAAGTTTGTATAACTTGTCCATATTCAAATCATCTAAATTCTATAATGAGTCATATGTGTTTGAGGGGGATAGAAACAAAGAGTTTGTTATTCCTTGTGAATATCCTTCTGGAATTTATTTTACAGTTAATAATTCTTCATTTACAGGTTTTCTGCTACCCAAAGATACTTTGAAAGTCACTGTTCAATTCTCAGATGAGAATACTGTAAATATGATTCAATATGACGGAAAAACAGAATTGATTTGCAATTATTATCTTCAAAAAAAGCAACAATTAGGGTATCAAGACTTAAGAATTCCGTTAAACAAAGCTCCTGCGGTTCTTGATAAAATCTCAGAAAATACAGATACTTTAATGAGAAATGAATTGGATTTTCTGAGAAAATATGTAATTCACTCTCAGCTTCCTGACTGGTTTATTCAAATAGAAAAAAGCCAAATTATTTATTTATGTGGCGTTTATAAAAAATCACAAAAATCATTGTTTGTAAAACATTTGAATATACCGTTTAACCCAAACAAAAATTATTTCAAATCAATTGACACCTTGCTTATAAATAATAAAAATGCACTTTTCTCTTATTGGTACTACCAGTTCTTAAATAATTATTTGGTTTATGACAGTATTAATTACGAAAACCAATCAGCGGAAAAATGGATGGATTTAACAACAGAAGTAGCTCTATCAAAAGCCAATAAAAATTTGACTGGGGAGATTAGAGATGTATTCAAATACAATTATCTAAATTCCTATTTAAACCAAACCAAAGATTTAAAAAAGTACGACCAAATACTTCGAGAGAATGAAAATGATTTCTCAAATACAAGTTTCTTAAATGATTTAATAGTAAAAAGAAGTTTACTAAACGACTCGATTGTAAATAATAGGAATGATGCGTACCAACAATCAGCACAGAATGGGTTGCAGAAAAACGACTCAGTTCCATACTTTTATCTACCTGACGTAAATGGGAAATTCTTTTCTCCAAAACATTTCAATGAGAATCTAATTTATGTAAATTTCTGGGCAACATGGTGCAAACCCTGTGTCGCTTCAATTCCAAAAAAAAATGAATTAATACTGAATTATGCGAATAATCCGAAAATAGTTTTTCTTAACATTTGTACGTCTTCCCAAAAAGAAAACTGGGAAAAAATGATTGATGAGAAGAAAATAGGTGGAATTAATCTTTTTGCCAACGAAAACTGGAGTAAAATTCTTACGAATAAATTTGGAATAAGTGGTATTCCAACATACTTTTTGATTAAAAATGGGAAAGTTATTAAACCCTACTGTGATGCACCTGAAAATATCGAAGATGACATAAAAATATTATTAAAAAACTAAACTGATATAAAAGCCAGTTGCTAAAGTGCAAATGTAATGCGGGCGGCAGTGGGTAATCCAACCGCAGTTCTTCGTTGCAACACCGCCAATTCGTCTTTGACAATTGACGGTAAAAAGAAAGTTTTGAATAAACGAATTGGCTACTTGCGGGCTTGAAAGTAGACCGCTCCGAAATCCCGCACTACACTTGCACCAACCGTTGTGCCGCATATTGAAAACAAATTTCAATACTTATTTGATATACAAAAATGATATCCTTTTGTTATATTAAAAGTATAAATTATGAAAATAGTATCATTAAAAATTGACGATTCGATTTTTGGAGAAACCGAAAAAATTCTATCAAAAATTAAAAAACCGAGAAACAGGTATATTAACGATGCAATCGATTTCTACAATCGGATTCAAAAACGTGCGATTTTAGAAAAAAAACTAAAAAGGAATCAGATATAGTTAAAGTAGATTCAATGGACGTATTAAAAGATTTTGAGGAGATTGATTATGTTGATTAAACAAAATGAAATCTGGACCGCAGATTTAAATCCACAAATTGGAACTGAACCTGTCAAAACGAGACCAGTTCTTATTATTCAAACAAATCTCCTAAATCAAATTCCACATCCATCAACAATAATCTGTCCAAAGTTAGAACCAAGAATTCCGTCTCTTAAAAGATTTTTATCGCCCCTACGGTTAAGTTATTCACAGCGGCGTTGATTTTATATGGCACTCCGAAGATAATTTTCGCCACACGGAAGAAGTTTCCGACCGTCGGAAATTGCTTCCGTGTGCCGGAAGAGTGCTACGGAATGCAGTAAATATGGGACTTCCACCCGAAAGAGTAATTCTATGCTCAGGAAGAGAGGTTTTAAGCTGTTTCAGTAAAAATATTATGTATGTTTTTCATCTTACGGACAATTTTCACAATAGATTTTTATCTTTCCCACTCAATTACCTGATGCAATTCTTCTCTCGTTCTGCCTTTCTTTTCAACTTTTGTGATATAATGCGGATATACAGCGGCAAAAGTAATTTTTGCCATCCTTTCATCATGATTGCCTGTGTTGTTCATAATTCCGCTTCAAATTTAATTCATCTCTGCTTCTCAATTTACAAATGCACATGCCCTGCCTCCACTTTGTGCCCCATAAAAAGCGCGGCTTTGCCGTTAAAGTTTTCGGCCGATTCGGTGGTCAGAAATTTTACCGAGGCATTTTTTGTGAGCTTGTTTTCGATTTCGGGATGACGTGCAAGGTAATCTGATAGTTTTTCGGCTGTGATTTCACCTTGCTGCAAAATTCTGATATTTTTGGAAACATACTTCTGAATGGTATCCATCAGCAACGGATAATGGGTGCAACCCAAAATAAGTGTGTCCAAATCTTTATCTTTTTGAAGTATATTTTCGATGTTTCTTTTTATAAAATATTCGGCTCCTTCAGTGCCAATTTCATTATTTTCGACAATAGGAACCCACATGGGGCAAGCTTCCTGAACGGTTGAAACCACTTTCCCACCCGACCATTTTTGTAACTCGATGGGATATGATTCGGAAGCCACAGTACCCGAAGTACCTAAAACTCCAACATGTCCGTTTAATGTAATTTCGGCAACTTTTTCAACACTGGGCCTGATAACGCCCAAAACGCGACGATCGGGTGCAATTTTTGGTAAATCGAGTTGTTGTATGTTACGCAAGGCCTTTGCCGATGCTGTGTTGCAGGCAATAATAACAAGCGGGCAGTTTTGACTAAACAGGTACTTTACACATTGCAAAGTATATTCATAAACTACCTGAAACGAGCGGGTTCCATAAGGAGTGCGTGCATTGTCGCCAAGGTAAAGAAAATCGTAACCAGGCAGGGTTTTTACCAATTCTTTCAGTACGGTCAGTCCGCCGTAGCCCGAATCAAAAACCCCAATGGGTGACTTTATTCATAAATCAAATTTGAAATTAACGTTCAACAACCTGCCTGTAAGCTTCATCGTAATATTTGCCCAAATTCGACCAATCAAAATGCAATGATGCTTCCTCGCATTTATAACGCAACGCAATTCTTTCCCTTCGGCTCATTTTAACAAATTCAAACATCATGTTGGCCAAATCTTCAGCAATATCAAAGAAGTTTCTTCCCATGCGGTTAATGATATACATTCCCTTTTCATCGTGATCGGGAATATTGTTGACTACGTAATCACCAAATCCTGCCACCTCGCTTGTTACCGAAGGCAGGCCACTTGCAAGACATTCGAGAGGTGTATAACCCCAGGGTTCGTACATACTTGGGAATATACCCAAATGACACCCGCGCACAAATGTGTTGTAATCCATACGGAACAATGGATTTGATGTGGAAATGAAATCAGGGTGATATACTATTTTTACTTTATCGTGGCGGTTGTTTACCAAATTCGATGATCTCAGGAAATTCAGTATGTCATCGTTTGCATCGTCTTTTAATGTATGTGTAACAACTTTTGGCAGTTTATGCGTTTTCCAGCTTTGAATATTACGCCTCAGTTTTAAACGCAAATAGTCGTCAACCATATTCGTTAAATCAGGAAAACTATAAGGTCCTTCTGCAGAAGTAATTTGTGTATATAAGCGTTTTCCTACTTGTTCCTTAATTTCTTCACACACCCTCCAAACATCTTCAATCTGGGCTTTCGCGTGCAATACTTCAGGGTTGATTGTGTAAAACGGTTGTCGTGTGACAAAAAAAGTGACAATGGTAATATCCATATTTGCAACCTGCATTTTGTAATTCAGCCGGGCCAGTGCTTCAAGTGTTACATCATAACCTTTGTTTTGGTATTCATATCTTCCTGAAGTAAAAAAATAGAGTGTTTTATCGAGATCAAACGGGTAGCTCTGAAAAAAATGCCCCATCACAAAATCGTGTATCTGTTCTTTTATTTTTACATGCTGGTTTTGTATCTGGTGCAGCGCCTCGAAACGATAGATATTTAATCCGTTAGGCAAAATCAAATCCGGGGTTCGCCCTAAAAGATGCGTACATTCCTTACCTGTTATTTCACTGACGGTGGTAAAAATATGTGCACCATGAGCTGATGCCCGTTCAATTTCGGCAATGGGTTTTACATTAAATTTTTGTGCTTCCACAACCCAGTTGTAATAAGGCAAATGGTCATAAAACTGCGGGTCGTTCATAGCCAGATACCGTCCCAGTAAAGTTGCGTGGGTTGTAAATACTATTTTAATGTTCAGTTTGTCTTTTCTGATTCCGGGGATTGGCAAACCGGCCATCCATTCGTGAAAATGAGCGATAACATGCTCGTGGCAAAAATCGGCCATACAGATGTAGTTGAAAAATTCCTTCACCTGATAGCCAAATGCAGCAACTTTGTCCAATAGTTCATCGTCACCGGGAAGTGAAATATTATAATCTTTCCAAAGGAAATGTTTAATCTCGCCCAGCATATCATAAACCGAATATGGGTTGAACAGTACAACATCCGGTCGTCCGGAAACTATCCACTGCCCGTAATGTACATCAAAGCCTCGTTCCTGCAACTTTAAAACAGCCTTGCCGATTGGTGTTGAATAATCGGTTGCGGGGTCGAAATGAGCTGCTGCCTGGTCGGAAAAATAAGGACCTACCAAACAGTAGTTTTCTTTGCCCCATTTATCAACAACTGATGGTATTTTTGAACGGATTACTGTATAAATACCACCTACCTGGTTGCATACCTCCCATGCTATTTCGAACAAAAAAGTATTTGCCGGAACCGTGCTTTCCTGTAAATTGTTTGCTTCTGTTATAGTTGCCATATTCGTTTGGTTTTATAAGATAAATCGAAAGCACTAAATATAAGTTTTAATCATTACGTTAGCAACAATTCATGCTGTTTCGCAAAAAAAAAGCCACCCGTTTAAAACGAATGGCCTCGAAACATTTATTCTGTAAATGTCTTATTTTATACCAAGTTTGGTTTTAACCAATGGAAGCAAATCCAAACTTTCATTTGATTTGTACAAAACTACACTACCACCTTCACTTACATCAAAGACATAAATCAACCCTTTTTCCTTAGCTACTTCTTCGATTGCTTTTTCGGCTTTGGCAAAAATCGGTTTAAATAAATCAGCTTGTTTTTGTTGCATTTGTTGTTGTGCTGTTTGCTGATAATTTTGAATACGTTGTTGCATATCCTGTATCTCAGTTACTTTAGCATTTCTTCTTAATTCTGATATTGAATCTCCCAATTGTTGAAATTCAGCCATTTTTGTTTGATAATCCTTTTGGAGTTCACCAAATACTTCTTCAAGGTCACCCTGGAATTTATTATACTCAGTTTCTGCAGTTGCCCTTTCCGGCATTACCTGTATCAACGCCTGTAACTCAATATGACCAAATTTTGGTGTTTGTGCGCTTAAAGAAGCTGTAATTCCTACAAAAAGGACGACAGTAATAAATTTCATTAAATTTCTCATAATCAGTGTAATGTTAAAATTTTTGGTTGCAAATATAATTATTAATTATTTATATCCGAGTTTTTGTAAAACCTGATCGCTTAAATCAAATTTCGGGTTGGTAAAAAACAAAGTAGTCCCTCCGGCTTTGTCGAAAATAATGGCATAACTGCCTTCATTCGAAATGTCCTGAACGGCAGTAAAAATATCGTCCTGAATGGGTTTTACAAGTCCTTGCCGCTTTTTGAAGAGATCGCCGCTGGGACCGAAATACTTCCGTTGCAAGGTTTTGTAATCTTTTTCCTTTGTTATAATCACATCTTCGCGTTTGCGTTTCATGTCTTCTGAAAGCAAAACACTTTCAGCCTGAAAATCCTTATACATCTGCTCAATATCAGCATGTATTGATTCGAGTTCTTTTTGGTATTGTGATGATAACTGATCCAACTGGTTTTGCGCAGCTTTGTATGCAGGTATATTCTCCATGATATACTCAGTGTCAATAAATGCCATTTTTTGGGCATTTACCATAAATGCCAATCCAATTATTGCTGCTATTGATAAAGCTAATTTCTTCATTGTACTAATTTTTATTGTTTAACAATGTTCTAATATCATATTCCATGCCAAAAGGATTGCTTAAAACTGCTGTCCAATTACAAAGTGGAACTGGCTTCCGTTTGCTCCCGGGTTATTTGGTATTTCGTCAAATCCATAACCATAGTCAATACCCATTAACCCAAACATTGGCAAAAATATACGTACTCCTACCCCGGCGGATCGGTTTAATTTAAAAGGTACGTAATTTTGAAAAGACATTCCCGTATTTCCAGCTTCGAGGAATGCTAAAGCATAAATTGTAGCACTTGGTTTCAATGTTATTGGATAACGCAATTCAGCGGTGAATTTAGAATACATGTTTGAACCATTATTTGGGCTAAGACTGAAATCCTTGTAACCACGCAATGCTACATAATCAGCACCGTACAGATTATAACCCGACATACCTGAACCACCAACAATAAACCTTTCAAACGGCGATAACAGGTATTTGTTGTAATATCCCAGAAACCCCATTTCAAAAGCAGTTCGCAAAACCAGGTTTGTGTTTTTCGACAGCGGATTGTACAATTGTCCTTTAAACACCCATTTATGGTATTCAATCCATTTGTATTTTTCGTTGTTTTGCATTTTCGGATCACTGTAATCCTTGCCTGTAAACCACGAATAAGGTGGGGTAATTTTCAAAGCCAGAGAAAAACTTGAACCATTTCTTGAATACAATGGATTATCAACAGAACTTCGCCCAAATACAGTTTTAAAACTAAAGTTATTAAATGTGCCATTTACTTGTCCTGTAGAATCGGCCATAAAATAAAAATAGCTACCCATATTTCTTAGGTTATAATGTTCGAAAGATACTTCATGATACATGGTAAAATAATCGTCAGGGTATTTCAACCGGTAGCCATAACCCAATGCCAAAGCTGTGGTTTCCCAAATCTGATCATTGACTTCGCTTGTACTCTCAGAGCCATAATTATACTGGTATTGCGGATATCCTCCGTAACCACCATAACCATACGAATCGTAACCATAGCCGCCGCCGTAACCACCGCCATAACCGCTGTAACCACCGCCATAACCACCATAACCACCGCCATAACCGCCATATGGGTTATAACCATATCCACTTGAGCCATATGGATTATAAGATTGATAATATTTGTTTGCACTGTAATTTGTACGTGAGTGCGACAAAGACAACGAAAATGAATTTGGTTTTTTACCTCCCAACCATGGTTCGATGAACGAAAGGCTGACAGTGCGATAATACCTTCCACTGGTTTGGAAACGCAAGCCTAATGTTTGGCCATCTCCTGTTGGAAGTGGCTTCCAGGCTTCCTTGTTGAATATGTTACGAACTGAAAAGTTTGCAAATTTCAGCCCTATAGAACCAACAAACATACCTGCACCCCAACCACCGGAAAGTTCGATCTGGTCGTTTGCCTTTTCCTGTAACTGGTATTCAATGTCAACTGTACCATTTTCAGGGTTTGGTTGCACATCTGGATTTATAGCTTCGGGATCAAAATGCCCCAACTGTGCCAATTCCCGGTATGAACGCATTAAGTTTGACTTACTAAACAGATCGCCGGGAAAAGTATATAATTCGCGCCGGGCAACATGTTCGTGGGTTTTTGTGTTCCCCACAATGCGAACTTCGTTGATAGTCGCCTGTTTTCCTTCAGAAATTCGCATTTCATAATCAATCGAATCCTTATTTACATTAACCTCAATAGGATCGAGATTAAAGAAAAGATAACCCTTATCCAGATATAAATTATTTAACCCTATGTCGTTGTCAAAAAGTCGTTTGTCAAGAATTTTCTGGTTAAAAACATCACCTTTTTTTATTCCCAATACATTTGTAAGATAATCTGAGGGATAAATTGTATTTCCTACCCATTTAATATCGCCAAAATAATATTTGTTACCTTCTTCAAGTTCCAAATCAATATTCACCCGTGGTTTATCTTTTCGTCCCACAAGAACCTGGTAAACAGAATCCCTAACAATTATTGCATCACGATAACCTTTTTCGTTGTATTTGTCGATCAGTAACTTTTTATCCTTCTTAAATTCTTCCTGAAGGAATTTTTTTGTTTTGAACGTGTTGCGAAGCGACCTTGTATTTGTCTTTTTCATAGCACGTTCAAGTGTAATGTAGCTGATTTCCTTGTTTCCGGTAATAAATATGTCGTTTACTTTTACTTTGGATTTTTTATCGACATAGATGTCAAGAATTAAACTGTTGTTTTGGGTAGTATCATCCCGCTGAACGATATTAACTTCTGTATTCAAAAATCCCTTTTCCAGAAATATGTTTTTAATTATCCTTTCAGCATTTATTACCTGATTATCTGTCAACTGGCTACCTTTTAGCAAAAGTACCTTTTCTGTTATATCATCTTTTTCTGATTTTGAAACACCCATAAAATTTACGTCAGCAAGACGCGGACGTTCCTGAAGATAGATATCAAACCAAATCTTATCTTTTACAATTTTTGTAGCGGTAATTTTAACATCCGAAAACAAACCCTGTTGCCAGAGTTTCTTAATGGCATTGGTTACACCTTCTCCAGGTACTTCAATTTCATTTCCTGCTTGCAACCCCGAAAGTTGTATCAAAACCGACTTGTCAAGATATTTTATTCCTGATACCTGTACATCGGCAATCGTATATTTCATCGGACTTGAATAGTAAATTGAGAAATTTGTGCTATCGTTTTCCTGTGAAAATGCCCGGGGAAACCAAACTGTCAAAAAGAGAAAAAGTAATATTATAGATCTTTGCATTCTGTTCATACATTATTTACATCATCAACTGTTCACTTGTTTTTCCAAATCGCCTCTCCCTGTTCTGAAAATCAAAAATGGCTTCAAATAAATCTTCCTTCCTAAAATCGGGCCACAATTTTTCTGTAAAATACAATTCTGAATAAGCAATTTGCCACAACAGAAAATTACTTATTCTGAATTCACCGCTTGTGCGAATTAAAAGTTCGGGATCCGGTATTTCTGCAGTGTTCAAATATTTTTCAAACAGTTTATCATTTATCATTTCCAGTTTTACATTTCCATTAACTGCATCTTTTGCGATAGCTTTAACTGCGTTTGTAATTTCCCATTTAGAGCTATAACTAAGTGCAAGTATTAGATTTAATCCTGTGTTTGCATTTAAAAACCGAATGCATCCATCCAGTCTTTCCTTCACTTTAATCGGCATTTTACTTAAATCGCCAATTGTAGTGAGCTTTACATTGTTTTTCATCAGCAACTCCGATTCATTGTCAATAGCATGTACCAATAATTCCATCAGGGCCTCAACTTCGGATTTTGGACGCTCCCAATTTTCAGTAGAAAAAGCATATAGTGTAAGGTGTTTTACCCCAATTTCGCCGGCACCTTCTACAACAGAACGGACAGATTCAACGCCGTTTTCGTGCCCAAAAACCCTGGCTTTTCCATGCTTTTCAGCCCAACGTCCGTTACCGTCCATAATTATGGCAACATGCTTTGGTATTCTGTTTTTATCTAACCTGTTTCTGAACGGTTCCATCGTTAGTTTTTGCTTTCGTAGGCTGGACACGCTTTTTTGCCCATGTAAATTTTGTAAGTTAAATGGATACCCAAATAACCAGACCAATCATTGTTGTGTATTGTATCAGTATATTTAATTTCATCTTTTACTGAGGCATCACTATTGTACACAACATAAGCCAAGGGGTCATCAAGATTATCCAATTTATCACTGAACATTTTTCTCATTTGATATTCAATTCCTATACCCAATTTTTGTCCTAAAGAATACTTAAACCCAATTCCAAAGGGAATAGTTGGAGCCATTACCGACTCATTAACTGGATAAGATCCTTTGTTATGTTGTGGATTAAAACTTGCTATAAAATTGGGATCCATATCGTATGGGAAATATGCTACTCCAATACCTGCTGTTACATACGCAGAATATGGAGTCTTCTCTACCCCCAGGATATATTTTAAAAAGTTAATTTCAACCTGAACTGAAATGTCCTGAACTGCCTTACTGAAAGAGGTATCCGCACTTTCGATAATTCCTTCACCTGAAATATTGCCGGTCAGGAACATTACCCTCAATCCTACCCTCGAATTAAAATTATACCTGAAATAACCCCCAAAATTTGGGGTTAATGGTTGCAGTGGGTTTGTTTCATCCAAATCTCCAAAATATACAGAAGTACCTCCCCAAACACCAATATCTGCTGAAATTTGAGCTTTCCCCGAAACAGTTATACAAACTGCAACAAACACCAATAATATTTTTTTCATTTGGTATTCAAATTAGTTTAATAAACAATAGTTTCAGATACAATTCTCATACAAATTATTTCACTAAAAAACTGTGGATTTCAGGCGGAAATATTCCACTCTTTTAAACACGAAAAAGATTATAAAACAACAATCTTTCTATCTCATATAATCATCACAACTAATTGAATATCAAAGAATAAAAGTCGTTAATTTTCTACTAATCCCTGCTTTAAAGAGGTACAAAAGTAATATAATTCGTAAAATAACGTACCCGAATGTTATTATAAAACCCAAAAGAACTTTAAAAATTGTTAAGCAGTCTGAATATATTGGACTTCCGGCATTTTAGTAAATGGCAACAGGAGAAGCGGGAAAAGTTGGTTTTGAATTTATTCCTGCCGAATATTCCAGATTGGAACTGATAATATTATTGTTTGGTTATCTTGTTTTCGCAGTTAAAATAATCGTTAATTGAACTAGAATTTACACTTTTGCTACCTTTCAAAAACTTTATATGATAACCGGACAACCTGATAAACTGAGAAAGATAAAACCCTATTACTTCTTAATTCCTCCTGTCCATTCCCCACATCAGCTTGTTTCTCAGTGTGCTAAAAAAATTTTGATCAGGCAATTGAAGTGTTTTTAGTTTGAAACTGGCTTTTTTTATAGTTATAATAGTAGAGAGATCGACAGCTACAGATCTGGAGTCGAGCGATGCAAGAAACTGTGTTCCACGCCCTTCGACTTTCAGTTTAATTTCATAATTATCAGGAACAACTAATGGTCGGATTGTTAGGTTGTGGGGTGCAAGAGGAGTAATTACAAAATTCTCAGAATCGGGTGTTAAAATTGGGCCACCAACACTCAACGAATAAGCAGTTGAACCTGTTGGTGTCGCAATTATCAATCCATCTGCCCAGTAATTGTTCAATAATTCTTTATCCAGGTATGCATAAACATTAATCATCGATGATGTGTCCGTTTTTAAAACAGTCATTTCGTTTAGTGCTGAATTAAATTCCAGGTTCTCTTTTCCACTAAATTCCACCTGCAACATTGTCCGTTCCAACAAAGTATAATTATGATTGAAAATATTAGTCAGAGCATTGTGTATCTGATCTTCCGAAATATCCGCTAAAAAGCCTAACCTTCCGCTGTTAACACCAATAACCGGAATGTCAAAATTCCTTATAGTCAATACTGATTGAAGAAAAGTACCATCTCCACCTACACTAAATATGAAATCACATTTATTGTCAAAATCATGATAAGAATGAAAAAACGAAGTAGAATACAATTCCAGATTCATTTCATCAACCAAAAAAGAATAGAAAGGTCTGAAAAGTTGTACTTCTATTTTGCCGGATTCCAAAAAATCAAAAAACTCGATTAAAACAGGCATGAAACTTTCAGAAACAGTTGTGCCAAAAACAGCTACTTTCATTTGTATCGCTTAAATGTTCATAAATTTCATGAATTGATCAAAGCGGTCTTTGTAAAGATCCCTTAATTCTGATTGATCAAGATATATTGCCTTAACAATGTAATCATATCGCATAAACGATTGGATTACAGGTGATAAATCTTCTTTATCCAATTTAAGAATTACGTCCAAAACATTGGTGCCGTGTTTTCTGTCGGTAAAGCAACTAAGTATTTTAACATCATTGCTTTCAACAATCTGGCTAATTTCACTAAGTGAATAATTGTTTTCATTCATTTTAAGGATAATAACACCCCCAATTTCTTCAAGTGCAAACAATTTTGCAAACCTGCGCGCTAAATCATATAAAGTTATTGCCCCCAAATAGTAATGATCTGTATCGAGAACTGGTAAAACACTCAATTTCAGTTTATACATTAAAACAGCAATTTCAAAAATATGCTGTTCTTTGTGCACATGCGATGAGTTTAATTTATCAAGTTGAGTTTCGATAGGGACTTCAAGTAAATTCAAATCATAGATTAATTTATCTGAAACCAATCCAAGATATTTTGAATCGTTAACCACCGGAATGTGCGACACCCTGAACATGTCCATACAATTGAGTGCCTTTTTCCCTTTTTCTGCACTGTTTACAGAAGTTAAGCTATCTGATATTAAATTTTCTGCCAGCAAAATCTTTACTTTTTTATTTCAGCCAATATCGTTGAAAATTGTAACTTGCGCTACCAAAATTTCAAAAAAATGACCAGACTAAGTGTAAATATAAACAAAATAGCAACATTACGAAACTCACGTGGTGGCAAAATACCCAGTGTAAAAGAAGCTGCAATCAAATGTCAGGAATATGGTGCACAAGGAATTACAATACACCCGCGCCCCGATGAAAGACACATTACAAGGCACGATGTTTATGAAATTAAGCCTTTTATAAACACTGAATTTAATATTGAAGGTTATCCGGGAGAAGATTTCCTGAAAATGGTAATTGAGGTAAGGCCCGACCAGGTTACACTTGTGCCAGATAACCACAGCCAACTTACCAGCGACCATGGCTGGGACACATGGAAAAATCTCAGCTTTTTGAAAGAAGTAATTGCACGTTTACAGGAAAACGAAATCAGGACATCGATTTTTGTTGATCCTGATATTTTAGCCATTGAAGGTGCAGCTGAAACAAAAACAAACCGCATTGAGTTATATACCGAACCATATGCAACATTGTATCCAATTGAGCGCTACAAGGCCATAGAACCATTTATTGAAGCGGCAAAAGCAGCAAGAAAAATGGGAATTGACGTAAATGCAGGTCACGATCTTAGTCTCGAAAATCTAAATTATCTCTACAAAAATATTCCGGATTTGGCTGAAGTTTCAATAGGTCACGCACTTATTGCCGATGCCCTTTATTTGGGACTGGAAACAACTATACAGAAATATCTGGAGTGCCTGAAATAGAAGTAAGCCCCACCGGACCTCCCCAAATTGGAAGAGGACGAACATTCACTAAAAAAAATGAGGATAATAATGTAATTACCTATGCAATGGAATTGTTTTTCAGAAAAGAAGGAACAGGTTCACCACTCGTTATAGTGCACGGCTTATACGGTTCATCAGACAACTGGTTGAACATCGGAAAACATTTGGCCGAAAAATACACGGTTTATATGGTCGATCAACGAAACCATGGTCGTTCTGCGTTTGCCAATTCCCATACCTTCAACAACATGCGCGATGATTTAAATGAGTTTTTTGTAAAGCACAAAATCGAAAAAGCAACTCTGCTTGGTCACAGTATGGGTGGAAAAGTAGCCATGTGGTTTGCCTACGATTTCCCTGAAAAGATTGAAAAATTAGTGATTGCCGATATTGCTCCCAAAGATTATCTTTTGTTAAAAGAAGACAGCCAGTTTTATCTGCATCAAAATATTTTACTTGCCATGCAGGAAATTGATTTTTCGAAAATTAAATCCCGTGGCGACGTTGACGATTTTATGTCTCAAAAAATAGACGATGCACGAATACGTCAGTTTTTATTGAAAAATGTGGCAAAGGATAAAGTTCACAATCAATACAAATGGCGGGTAAATGCAGGAGTTTTATATGACCACCTCGATGAGATTGTGAGCGGTGTAAACAAAAACTGGCTCTCCGATCGATCTCCAATACTGAGTTATCCTGTAATTTTCATACGTGGAATGAAATCAAAATACATTCTGCCTGAAGATGAAGTTCTTATTAAAGATATTTACCCCGATGCACGCATTGTCGACATCCCGGAAGCCGGCCACTGGCTCCACGCTGAACAACCCCGGAAATTTATGAAAGCTGTTATGTTGTGTTGCTGAGAATGGTTGCAGGAAGGCTATAAAAGACAATCCAGCAATTACCGGTTATACTTCTCTGTCAACATCTTCAAAAACTGTATTTGCGTTTGCTTCAACTGTTTCCATTGAAACCGCCAGCCCCAGTTACCTGAAGAAGTTCCCGGCTTATTCATTCTGGATTCAGTTCCTAATCCCAATAAATCCTGCATCGGAAAAATTGCCATTTTTGCTGTTGAAGCACAAACCATTTCCATTGAGTTTTGCAATGATTTTTCAGGTTCACCCAGGTATTTCTGAATTTGCTTTTTTTCTTTGCCTCTTGCCGAATTAAGCCAACCCAAAGTAGTGTCGTTATCGTGAGTACCGGTGCAAACCAAAAAGTTTGGTTTATAATTGTGTGGCAGATTTAAATTTTTTGCATCAGAACCAAATGCAAATTGAAGCACTTTTATTCCCGTAAGGTGCAAATCATCTCGAAGTTTTTCAACTTCTGGTGTAATTGTCCCCAAATCTTCGGCAATAAAGGGCAGACTTCCATATTCATATTTGAATTTTTGCAAAAGCTGATAACCTTTAGCAGCTTCCCATTTCCCATTAATGGCTGTTTTCTCTCCTGCCGGCACCGACCAATAAGATTCCAATCCCCGGAAATGGTCGATGCGAACAAGGTTGAACATGTTAACATTAAATCCAAGCCGTGCCATCCACCAGTCGAACTGTCTCTCCTCCAACCTTTGCCAGTTAAAAACAGGATTACCCCATAACTGACCGGTTTTGCTGAAATAGTCAGGTGGAACGCCTCCTACAAATGTTGGATTCAGATCCTTATCAAGATAAAAAATATCAGTGTTCACCCATACGTCTGAACTATCCGTAGAAACATACAACGGTACATCGCCAATTATTTCAATACCGTTTTCGTTGGCATATCTTTTTAAACGGTGCCACTGTCTGAAGAACTGCCACTGCATGAACATCCAAAAGTCAATTTCTCCTTTTAACAATTCTGAATACTTTTTTATGGCTTCAGGTTTCCTGAATTTAATTTCATCGGGCCATTTATGCCAGCTTTCGCCCTTAAAAAAATCTTTCAAAGACATAAAGAGGGCAAAATCATTCAACCACCATTTGTGTTCGAATTGAAAATAAAAATATTCGTTTAACCAGGGTTCAACATTTGTCTGAAATGTCTCATACGATTTATGCAATAAGGGCATTTTCCATTCGCGTGCCTTTGCAAAATCAGCTTTTGTTTGATTAAAACCTGGCGATTTAATTTCGCCTTTTTTAAGCCAACCTTCTTCTGCCAAAAGCTCCAAATCTATTAGTTGTACATTTCCAGCAAAAGCCGAGTAACATTGATATGGTGAATCACCAAAACTTACCTGACCCAGCGGCAGTATTTGCCACATTTTCTGTTTCGATTTTTTAAGAAAATCGACAAATTTATAGGCATTTTTTCCAAGTGTACCTGTTCCATCATCGCCTGGCAATGAAGTTATGTGTAGTAAAATTCCGCTTTTTCTATTCGTCATTTCTGTATTTTTTTCTGAAAACTGACAAATGGTCTGCTGTTTTGCGCACAATTCGCTGAACTGCCAAACCATGATTCAAATCGGCATTAAATGAAGTTTCATCATCACCGGTAAAAAACCTGTAATGTGCATGCACCATTGATCGCAACCATCCCGGCGGAACATGCCCGGATGGAAAACTTGTTATTGGTTTGTAAGTGCTGCCCACCATTTGTTTTATCCATTGGGTTGATCCTTCCTGATAATACTCAAAATATTCAGAGTGTTGAGAAGAATATCGTATTGCACCTTTTTCGGCATAAATTTCGAGATAAACCAAATCACCGGTTCCCGAACTAATCCGACTTGCCGACATGTTTCCAACCGCTCCGGTCGAGGTGTCAACCAACGAAATTGAACTGAACAAATCAGAACCTGAAGGAACGTCAGGAAAATTGCCCCCCTGCAAAGCACTTGTAATTTCAAGTTCTTCGCCTAAAAAAGCCATCAACAAGCTAATTCCGTGAGAGCCCAAATCAGCCATTGCACCACCATCGGGAGCAGGTGTTAAACGGGTTACACGTTTTTCGCGGTAAGCTGATTGTAAATAATCGCCATGGTAATATTTCAAATCGAAATGAATTGGTTTTCCCAGTTTTCCCGATTTCCAAAAATTCAAAGCCTCACGCACTGATGAGGTTTGCAAGTATTGAAATCCTATCTGAATTTTAACAGATGAATCAATGTCATTTAACAATTTACGCATCGCCTGTTCTTCAACCAAAGTTGAACATACAGGCTTTTCAAGATAAATATATTTTACATTTGGCATTTTCAAAGCCAGTTTAAAATGCTCAAAATGAACTTTGTTAGGACCGAGAATAAAAACTGCATCCAACGTTTCATTCTGATTAAACTCTTCAACCGATTGTGCATTTTTGAACCCAAATTTCTTTGCGAAACTTTCGCGACTCTCTACTCTTGCAGATGCCACTGATTCCGGAATTATTTCAGGAACTACACTGTAATAATATTTTAAAGACTCCATGGAATATGCATGTGCCTGTGCAATTCCTCCCGCACCCAGAAATCCAACATGTATTTTTTGCATGAAAATTATATTTCAATATTAGGTCAAAAATAGTAAAAAAGGGAACTTGATGAAAGTGAGGTACTCACTCAAAGTGAAACCTTCATTAAAAGACCATTTTTGATTATAACTGCAATTTATTATAGTTTTAGGCTTTTTATATCTTTTCAGAAACACTAGTTTTTAGTCAAAATTTGCAATTATGAAAATACTGTTTATTGGAGGAACGGGGATTATTAGCTCAGCTGTTTCAAGGCTTTCTGTTAAAAGGGGTATTGAATTGTTTCATTTCAACCGTGGAAAAAGTCACCGAAAAATTGAGGGTGTAATTAATATTACAGGCGACATCAGAAATGTGAAACAAACAAAAGAACTTTTTAAAAACTACCATTTCGATGTTGTGGTAAACTGGGTAAGTTTTGTGCCGAATCATGTTTTGGCAGATATTGAAATATTTTCAGATATTACCGATCAGTTCATTTTTATAAGTTCTGCTTCAGCTTATGAAAAACCAGTAACAAAATTGCCTATTACAGAAGAAACGCCACTGATTAATCCGTTTTGGCAATATTCACGCGACAAGGCCACTTGTGAAAAAATTCTAATGCAGGCGCACAAAACTCAAAATTTTCCTGTAACTATTGTTCGTCCATCTCATACTTACGACAATACATTAATCCCAACCGATTGGGGCTATACCATTCTTGACAGGATGAAAAAAGGAAAAAAAGTAATCATTCCCGGAGATGGAACATCACTTTGGGTTTTAACACATAATTCAGATTTTGCAATTGGTTTTTTGGGCTTGTTTGGTAAAAAGGAGGCAATAGGTGAAGCTTATCATATTACATCAGATGAATTGTTAAACTGGAATCAGATTTACAAAATGATGGCAGATGAGTTGGGCGTTAAACTAAATGCTGTCCATATTCCATCTGATTTTATTGCAAAATACAATCCTGAGCATGGTGCCGGTTTGTTGGGCGATAAAGCACATTCCGTAATTTTCGACAATTCAAAAATTAAAAAACTTGTACCCGAATTCAACTGTAAAATCCCTTTTTCTGAAGGAGTTAAAGAAATTATTTCGTGGTATAAAAACAATCCAGATTGGCAGGTTGTGAATGCAGAAATCAATAAAAGTGTGGATAAGATTATCGCCGCTTATTTGAAATAAAAAATGCTTAATGCTATTTTAAAAAACAAGTTCTAAGTTAGAATAAACCGGTGAAAAACATTCATTTGCAGATTTTGAAAATTGATTTTAATAATTTACGAAAAGTGTAAAAAATCTTAACTTTGTAATATGGCAGTAAATAATTTATTAGATACAAGCACTGTTAGCTTGAGTGATATAATTGGAAATGGCAAGACTTATGTTGTTCCACCCTATCAACGCGATTACTCCTGGAAGAGAGATCAATGGGAAGATTTATGGAATGATATTGAAACAATCAACTCAAGCGGAAACGTTCATTATATGGGGTCAATAGTTCTTCAAAATATGGGAGAAAAAAAATTCCATGTTATTGATGGGCAGCAAAGATTTTCTACTTTAACATTGATAGTTTTAGCTATTATAAATCAATTAAAGGCTTTAATAGCAAAAGAAATTGAAGTTGAAAAAAATGAAAAAAGAATATCAATTTTAAAAAGAAAATTTATTGGAGATGAAGATGCAGGTTCCTTAACTTATTCGTCAAAATTAAAGTTGAATGAGAATAACAATAGTTTTTTTCAAACAAATATCTTAGTCTTTAGGAAACCAAATAATCCAAATACTTTACAAGATTCTGATAAATTATTGTTACAGGCATGCAATTATTATGTTGAAAGAGTATCACTGCATTTCAAGGATGAAACTGACGGTGAAAAGATTACTAATTTTTTAGATAAAAAGATTGCTGAAAAACTATTGTTTATTCAGATAATTGTTGAAGATGAATTAAGTGCATATACTGTTTTTGAGACTTTGAACTCAAGAGGGGTTGGATTAACAGTAACTGATCTTTTAAAGAACTATTTGTTTTCTATTACAACGAAAGTGGATCTACCTCACGTTAAAAACAAATGGAAAAAAATAGTTGATATTATTGGGTTAGATAATTTCCCTACCTTTCTAAGGCATTTTTGGATATCAAAAAACAAGTTAATCAGACAAGAATATTTGTTCAGGGCGATAAAAGATTCTATCACAGATTCTACAGCGGTAATTTTACTACTCGATTCCTTAGAAGATAATGCATTTCTGTATAACGCTTTATCAAATTATGCCGACAGTTTTTGGGAAGGCCATAAAGAAATAAAGAAAAGAATAAAAGAGTTGTCATTATTTAAGGAAAAACAAGCATATCCATTGTTGATTTCGACATATAATAACTTAAGTCGCGAAGATTTTTCAAAAATATTAAAGTTTGTAAATATTATCACTTTTAGATATACTGTAATTGCAAAACTTCACACCAATCTCAAAGAAGATGTTTATAATAAAGCTGCTGTTGAGGTAAGTATTAAAAATGCTGATTCATTAAACCAAATTGCTCAATTAATAAAACCTCTCTATCCTTCAGATAACGATTTCAAAAATGATTTTTCAACTAAGTCAATAAGTACAAAACGAGGGAAAAAGCTGGTACGTTACATTTTATTTTCTTTAGAAAATCATTTAAGTAAAGCTGATTATGATTTTGAAGAAAATCCCGGTACTATTGAGCATATATTGCCTGAAAATGGAGATGAAAATTACTCGGAAAACTTTCCACAAGCTATTCATGAATCAGTGGTTTATCGTCTTGGAAATTATACTTTATTAGAAGACGATAAAAATCGTGAGTGTGAAACTTTACCATTTGAAAATAAAAAAGCAATTTTTCAAACTAGTCAATATGAATTATCAAAACAGATAAATTATCATGATTGGACACCCAACATTATAGATATAAGACAAGAAGTACTTGCAAAATATGCTTCTTCTATCTGGAGAATTGCTCAATATGATTAGTTAGGGGTCACCCGACTTCGAGTCGACTAACGAAATTATTTCAACCATTTATCCAACCAATTAAAGAAAACCCTTTGCCAGAGAATCCCATTTTGTGGTTTCAAAACCCAATGGTTTTCGTCGGGAAAATAGAGCAATTCAGCCGGTACACCTCTCAAAACAGCAGCGTTAAATGCAGCCATTCCCTGTTCCGAAGGAACCCTATAATCTCTTTCACCCTGAACAATTAAAATTGGAGTATCCCAGTTTTGCACAAAATTATGGGGTGAAAATGTATATGATCTTTGAGCTGCGGCGTTTGTTTTATCCCAGTAAGCGCCGCCGTAATCCCAGTTTACAAACCACATCTCCTCGGTAGTTGTGTACATGTGTTCGAAGTTAAATATTCCATCGTGGGCAATAAAAGCTTTAAATCTTTTTTCGTGATTACCAGCCAGATACAATACCGAAAAACCTCCATAACTTGCGCCAACGGCTCCTAATTTATCATTATCAACATATGGTTCTTTTGAAACTTCATCGATTGCAGTTAATAAATCTTTGATATTCTGACCGCCATAGTCTTTTGAAATCTGTTCGTTCCATTCTTGCCCGAAACCCGGTAAACCCCGACGATTTGGAGCTACAATAATATAACCATTTGCAGCCATCATCTGGAAATTCCAACGGTACGACCAAAATTGACTTACTGTTCCCTGCGGACCGCCCTGGTTATATAAAAGTGTCGGATATTTTTTTGAAGGATCAAAATGCGGCGGAAAAATTACCCATGTGTGCATTTGCTTTCCATCAGTGGTTTGCAACCAGCGTTCTTCAACATCTCCAAAAGTCAACTGATCAAGAATTCCGTTGTTAATTGCTGTAAGTGCTTCATCTTTCCCGGTTACCGGATCAACTGTATACAATTCTGCCGGTTGAGACATTGAAACTTTTTGAGCAAGTAATTTTTCACCTGTGACCAAAATATTGCTGTAATCGTGAATTCCATCCGTCAACCTTGCAAAAGAATTATCTGCCAAATTGAGCTTGTAAATTTCCTCAGTAGCTTGAATATTACTGATAAAATAAATCGATTTTCCATCATTACTCCAATTTAAACCAGTTGCATTTTGGTCAAAATGTTCTGAATAATCTTTCTTTTCTCCTGTTGCCAAATCCGCCACAAACAATCGCACTTTGTCGGCTTCATACCCATCTCGTTCCATACTTTCCCATGCAAGTCTTTTTCCATCGGGCGAAAACACAGGATTTTGGTCGTATCCCATCATTCCCGAAGTAAAATTAATTGTTTGTTCAGTTTCTACGTTGTACAAATAAATATCAGAATTGGTAGAAACTGCATATTCCTTTCCAACTTTTTTCTTACATGTGTAGGCAATTGTTAAGCCATCAGGACTCCAGGCTATTTGTTCGTTTCCACCAAAAGGTTTCATGGGTGAATCAAATTTTTCCCCTTCCATAATATCCTTTCCTTCGCTAATTTTCCTTTTATCGTAATCAGCAACAAAGATGTGATTGTAAGTATAATCATGCCATGTATCCCAGTGACGGTACATAATATCATTTTCAAGACGTGCATTGGCTTTTGGCAAATCAGGGAATAAATCGCTTACACTTTCATCCAATTTCACACTTTTCAGGTATAATATTTTTTTCTGGTCGGGAGAATAGCTAAATCCCGTAATCCCACCTTCGATATCAGATATCTGGGTTGCTTTTTCCCCGTTTGGATTCATTTCCCACATTTGAACCGAGCCGGAAGCCGATGAAAGATATCCTATCTTTTTACCGTCAGGCCTCCAGGCCAGGTTAAATTCATTTTCCACTGAATTGGTTATATTTTCTGCTTCACCGCCAGAAACAGGAATGGAATAAATATCGCGGTATGATTTGTTTTCTTCAATATTATAATAAGTAACTGTGAAAACAACTGTTTCTCCATCCGGTGAAACCTGCGCCTCACCAAGCCTGCCAAACGACCACAATATTTCGGGTGTCAATATGTCTGAGGAAAGTTGTGGAGTTTCAGGTACATAATTTATTTGAATTAGTTTCTCTTTTATTGCAACTGAACAAAAGAAAAACTGCCAATGATAGTACTACTATTTTTTTCATGTTGATTGAATTGAAAGATTTAATGGGCAAAATAACAGAAATGAACTGAGACAACAAATGATTTTTGTACCTGTTTTTGTTGATTTAATGCCCTTCTCCAATTCAGGTGATAACTACACTGTAATATTTTACCTTCTTGCATAGTCAGAGGATAATACAATTTCAAATACACAAAAAAAGGCGCCCTTTCAGACGCCTTTTCGAACATTGCAACAGTGAATTAATTGTTTTCATTGTACTTATAAACACCGTTATATTCAAATGGCTCGCCATCATAATCCGTACTCGTTACCGTAAAACGTACTGAATCGAGTCCTGCTACCTGTAATGAATCAAGTTTAAATGACACAAAGGCAGTGTAAGGAATATCTTCAGAATCGCCATTTTTACTGTGCCTCAATTCCAAATGAAACGGTTGGCCTTGTCCAGTTAATTTACCTGGTTGTTTTACCATGTTGATGTAATGAATTTGGTTGCGCCCCCAGTACTTAAGCTGAAAATTCAACAAACCGTTAGCCATCCATGTTTCCTTTACAATTATAGGATCATTTCCTATACTGTCTTTGTTTGCTTCAGTAATGTCAAGCACACCTTTTGTTAATACTGTTTTTGCCGAATTTACTTTTACATAATAGGCCGTAACTTCTCCTGTATCATTTAATTTGTCATCAAGGACTGTAAAGTTCAGCATTAACCTGTCGCCAGCTTTAACCTTATGGCTATTACCCGAATAATAACTATCATTCCATGGTACATAACCCCCAAAGGCAACCGGATACAAAGTATCTCCGTCATCCATTACAATTTTGTAGGTATCGGTATTTTCAACAACACCAAAACCTACCCAAACATCGTCCAACGAGTATCCATCATCATCTAAACATCCTGAAAAGCCAAACAGGAATCCAACAAGTAATACAAAAATAATCTTCTTCATTTTATTCTCCTTTTTTATTGTTTACATCACTAAGATTTGTTTAGCTACTCATTGGTTGCGTGGAAAAAAGTAAAAATTGATTTTTTTTACTGACAAATTCAATCCATAGTTTTTGGCACAATGGTTGCATGATAATTACATATATAAATATTTATATATTTGCATTATGAAACAAATATCAAATTTATCTGAATTAAAATTGCTGAATCAGTCATACGAAAAGATTTGGTTATTACTATATAAAAAAGGATCGGAGCAAAGTGATTGCGCGTTTGATAATTTCAGCAAGATAGATAGAAAAGAAAAGGGGGAAGTACTTTGTTCTGCGAATGTAATTGAAGTAAGAGACATTCATTCTGAATATAAAATTACGAGTGTGCCGTCGCTCCTTTATTTTGAAAAGGGTATATTAAAAAATGTAATTAAAGGATGCCACCAACCCGACCAGTTTAATGCCATATTCGACAAATCAGTTTATGTTTCTTCTAATGGCAATAATGAAAAACCAAGGAAAAATGTTGTTGTTTATACAACACCAACTTGTTCCTGGTGTACAACAGTTAAAAGGCATTTACAGGAAAATGGCGTCCGGTATCGTGAAGTTAATGTTGCCGCCGACCAAAAAGCTGCCGAAGAAATGGTAAGGAAAAGTGGACAACAAGGTGTTCCTCAAACTGAAATTAATGGACATATTGTAGTAGGATTTGATAAATCAAGAATAAATTCATTGTTGGGAATAAACTAACAATAAAAATAGATGTTTGAAATAGTGTAAATTGAAAACAAATTGAAAAAATAAAGAAAATGAAAAAGTTATTATTTATCCTGGCAGTTGCCGTAATCTCGTTGCAAAGCTGCAATGCCGGCCAGGCAAAAAACAATGGCAACGAAAAGAATACATCAGACATCCCCGCTGAAACTGTTTCGCAAAATACAGCGGCAGATGGTGGAACTGTTAAACTTAATAAAACCAAATTTTTAGCTGAAGTTTGGGATTATGAAAGCTCTCCAAAAGAATGGAAATATAAAGGTACAAAACCTGCATTGATTGATTTTTATGCCGATTGGTGTGGCCCATGTAAAATTGCAAGCCCGATTCTTGAAGAAATTTCGAAAGAATACGCAGGTAAGATAACAATTTATAAAATCGACACACAGGTTGAACAGGAATTGGCTGCTGTATTTGGAATAAGCGGAATTCCTGCGTTTTTGTACATTCCTTTAGACGGAAAACCTTCAATGACTTCGGGGATTGCACGTTCAAAGGAAGACACAAAAAAAATGTTCAAAGAAAATATTGACAATATGCTGTTGAGTGCCAATTAATTAAAATCTTTGATTGGTGGAAGGCATACAATTAGGCAGAAGCCAATCATTATTATAAATGTTTAATTTAAAGAAATGTAAAAATGAAAGAATTACAGCCTATTAACCAAAATGTGCTGTTGGAATTGTCGGAAGACAATGCAGTGCAAAAAACCGCTTCGGGAATTATTATCCCCGACTCTGCAAAAGAGAAACAGGAAATTGCAAAAGTAGTTGCAATCAGTAACATCGAAAAAACAGAGATTGCGCCCGGTGACGAGGTTCTTTACAAACCTTACTCAGGAACAGAAATCGATTTCAACGGTAAAAAATACCTGTTGTTACCTTACACTGAAATCCTATCGAAAGTTGTAGAGACCGAATCTATTTAAGCTGACATTCAGAGTTTTACATATTCTGCCAAAACATTTAAAAAAATCGACACGGAAAGCCTGGAGTTTAATTACTTCAGGCTTTTTTTTGAAGCCCCTCTTAATTTCTCCAGGGAGAGAAAAAGAAAAATCTACGTAATTTCTAAAATTTATTGATGGGCAAGAATATTCATCAATTCATCGGCATTAACGCTTTGCTGTTCGCCGCTTTCCATATTTTTTAGTGTGAATGATTTTGACTGAATTTCTGTTTCACCGGCAAGCACAACAAAAGGGATTTCTTTTTTATTGGCATAATTCATCTGCTTTTGCATTTTTGTGCTGTCAGGAAATATTTCAGCATTGATGCCATTCTTTCGCAACTCTGCCAAAACCGGCAAACAATAGGCTTCTTCTTTTTCACCGAAATTGACAAACAATACTTTTGTAGTTTCGGTTGATTTTGGTGGGAATAAATTCATTTGAGTCAATACATCATAAATACGTTCTGCTCCAAACGAAACGCCGACACCCGATACATTTGGAAGCCCGAAAATTCCTGTCAGATCGTCATAACGACCACCACCACATATACTTCCGATTTCAAAATCTTTTGCTTTTACTTCGAAAATGGCACCAGTATAATAATTCAAACCACGGGCAAGTGTTAAATCAAGTTCAACTTCAGTTTTCAAATCCAAATTGTTTAGGTAAGCAAACAACTTCTTAATTTCATTCACCCCATTGATTCCTGTTTCCGAAGTTGCCAAAATGGTTTCCAGTTGCAGGGTTTTCTCTGTTGAATTGCCTTTCATTGCCAAAATGGGTTGCAGTTTTTCAATGGCACTGTTTGAAACTCCTTTTTCTTCCAATTCAGCATTTACTTTTTCAAGTCCAATTTTATCCAACTTATCAATTGCAACCGTAATATCTATAATCCGGCCATTTTCGCCGATTACTTCAGCAATTCCAGCCAATATTTTCCTGTTGTTGATTTTTACTATTGTATTTATTTTCAATCGCTTAAATACATCATCAATAATTTGAACCAGTTCAACTTCATTTAACAAACTATTGCTGCCAATTACATCCACATCGCACTGATAAAACTCGCGGTAACGACCTTTTTGCGGGCGATCGGCACGCCAAACCGGTTGAATTTGATAGCGTTTAAACGGAAAAGTAATTTCGTTTTGGTGTTGAACAACAAACCTTGCAAAAGGCACAGTTAAGATCGTACCGCAAACCTTTCTCTGAAATTTTTGGAATGGTGAAGTCTTATTTGAGTTTTTTTCATCTAAAAGTATCTTCGGACACTTTTGAAATAAAATCACCCGAATTCAGGATTTTAAAAAGCAATTTGTCGCCTTCTTCCCCATATTTCCCGGTCAAAGTTGAAAGGTTTTCCATTGCCGGGGTTTCAATGGGTTGAAATCCGTATAGACGAAAAACTTCTTTTATCAAATCGAAAATATAATTCCTTTTCACCATTTCGACAGGTGAAAAATCGCGGGTTCCTTTTGGTATGGAAGGTTTTTGTGCCATTTCATTTTTATTTTAGAGTGGCAAAAATAAGGAAAAAGAACGGAAACAAAATTTGAGATATAAAATGATGATTCCCAACCTGTGAAAAATTAAAGTATTTGTACATGCTGTTCCGCTTTTTTTGTTATTTCGTGCAACAAAATTAAAGCAGGTTACAAATATGGAAGAAAAGAAAAAAGAAGGAAGGTACGGTAGAATATATACACAATTGAGCGAACTGGTTTTGAAAAGCAACAGCCAATCAGCTCGAATGGCAACGATTATCGCTGTGCTTCATCATAAACTGGACTATTTTTTTTGGACAGGTTTTTATTTATTGGATGATGGAAAAATGACAGTAAATATTTACCAGGGCCCTGTTGCATGCCAAATTCTCGAAAAAGATAAAGGAGTATGCTGGGCTGCATTCAATAAAAATGAAACTGTTATTGTGGATGATGTACATGATTTTCCGGGCCACATTGCCTGCGATTCTCGTTCAAACTCCGAAATTGTGGTTCCTTTTAAAAATAAAGAGGGTGAAATCGTTGGTGTTTTAGATGTTGACAGTTCCGAAAAAAGTGCATTTTCGGAAGTTGATGCTCGTTGGTTGGAGAAGATTTTGGATTTGATTCATGTTTAGTTTTTCACTTTCAAGCGAACAATACTCATTGAAGTTTCAAACATTTTCTCATTTTCATCATCTATAAAAGCAATCTCTTATTTTGACCAAATCTAAATTTGTAACCTCACCTTGATTTTCATTTTGTAAAATTTATCTTTGGTACTTTTTCAAATTGAAACAATAAACCACAGTAAAATGACAAATCAAAACAGTACCACAATTAAATTCTACAAAGAAGAGCAAATCCCTGTTGAATTGCACAAAGTAAGGGTAGTTCAAAAACTTCATTTAAGACCAATTGAGGAACGTGCAAAAGCCATAGAAGCAGCCGGGTATAACACGTTTCTTTTAGATACAAGTAATGTTTTTCTCGACATGTTAACCGATTCCGGTACAAACGCCATGAGTGACAACCAGATAGCATCAATGCACCAGGCTGATGATGCATACGCTGGATCGCAAAGTTTCTTTAGAATGGAGAAAGCCGTTCGCGATGTTTTTGGTAAACATTATGTTATGCCTGTTCACCAGGGGCGTGCAGCCGAGAATATCATTTCAAAGGTGTTTATTAAAAAAGGTGATGTAATTCCGATGAATTACCATTTTACCACTACCAAGGAACACATGATGCTCAATGGAGGTACAGTTTTGGAAATTTACACCGATAAAGCATTGAATATCAAAAGCAAAGAACTGTTTAAAGGAAATATCGACATTGACAAATTAAAAGCAGTATTTGAAGAATATGGTGCTGAGCGCGTTGCATTTGTACGGATGGAAGCTTCTACAAATTTGATAGGTGGACAACCATTTTCAATGCAAAACATGCGCGACGTTAAAAAAGTTTGCGACGAAAATGGAACAATGATGGTGCTTGATGCCAGCTTAATTGGCGAAAATGCATACATGATTAAAAAACGTGAACCGGAATTTGCAAACTCCGAAATCAAAGATATTCTAAATGAAATGTGCGGTTATGCTGATATGGTGTATTTTTCGAGCCGGAAAGTAAGTTCAACACGGGGCGGAGGTATTTGTACAAACAGCAAAGAATTGTACCTGAAAATGCGCGATTTGCTTGTGCTGTTTGAAGGATTTACAACTTACGGTGGTATGTCAACACGCGAAATTGAAGCATTGGCAGTGGGTATGTACGAAACCTGCGACGATACAGTAATCAGCCAGTCGCCATCTTTTATTGAATATGCAGTAAATTCGCTTGATTCAGCAGGAATTCCTGTTATTACACCTGCCGGAGCACTGGGATGTCATATTGATGCAATGGGTTTTATTCCACAAGTAGCTCAGCAACAATATCCGGCTGGTGCACTTGCTGCAGCATTGTTTATAATTTCCGGAATCCGGGGAATGGAAAGGGGAACAATTTCAAGTATACGTGATGAAAATGGCGATGACATTCTTGCTGATGTTGAACTACTTCGTTTGGCTTTCCCTCGGAGGGTTTTCACACTTTCGCAAACTAAATTTGTAATTGACCGAGTGAAGTGGCTTTATGATAACCGCGAATTGGTGGGTGGCCTGGAATGGGTTGAAGAACCGCCGCTCCTCCGTTTCTTTATGGGCCGGTTAAAACCTGTTGGGAACTGGGTGGAAAAATTAGTTGCCAAATTTAAAGCTGATTTTGGGGATTCGTTATAAGATATAGACAAATAGTATAAAATATTAAAAAGGGAATCAATTTTGGTTCCCTTTTTTGAAATTCCTATTTTTGAAAAGTTCAAGTCATATACTAACTTTACTTACCGTTACATATTTCAATATTTCAAACACAAAATCGATATGTTTAAAATTACATCCCGTTCATTTATTGTTTTTATTTCTATATTATTTTTGTTTCATTCTTGCGTGGAATGTGAACCAGAAACCAACAATACAGAAAGAAAATCAATTCTTTTAGAAATTAACGATGCTGCAAACTGTTATGTGAACGATGATGGAAACAATTATTTTAGTGGTGCTTTTACAAGCATTCAGGACACTTTACTTTTTAAAGTTCCAATGGAGATTGGTGCGAAATATCAAATTTATTTCACCCATTCTGAACCTATTTACGACATACAAATGTATTTATTGAATTCAGAATTAGACACTATATCACAAGCAAGATTTTATCCCCCTTATTTAACCGAAATGTTTTACGTTCCTGCCAAAACTGCTGATTATTACATTGGATTAAAGTTATCGGACTCTTATAATCAGGATTTAAGGTTCAAATTGTATTTCGAAAAATTTAAAGAAAGTAATTATTCATTTTGTGAAAAAAACTGGGAAGGAGTTGGCCATTGGGAAAAGCAAAATGAAAAAAGTATTAAATACCTCAGTTCGGATTCCAAAAATATTAAATGGCTAAGATTATTACATTCAATAACGCCAAATTCTAAAATTTCTTTTATAGTTCGTTCGGAAACAAACACCATTCCTTCTGTCGGTTTTGCTTTTGCCCAAAATTATCATCTTATAGAAAGAGGCCAATTCCAGGAGAAATTACCTGCCGAAGGTTCTTATTTCAATTTCAATGACACAACAAGTTTTAGAATGATGTATATACGAAATGGATTATCAGATGGATATATTTTCGCATCTCTTGATTTAGAAAATATAGACCCGAAAAACGGAATCAAATTCGAAATTGTTCCGGCCGATCCCACTCATAAACAAGTTTATATTAACAACAATCCAACCGATTATACATTATTGACAGAATATTATAGCCGGTTTTATCTGATAATTGATGATATAAGTCAAAACGACATTACATTCGAAGATTTCAAAATTGAAGAAATGTAAATGTGTTCTGCAATAAACAAGAAATATATTTAAATTGTGCATAAAAAAATATGGTAGATTGGAACAAAGTACGTGAAGAATTCCCCGTTTGTAAAAAATATGTTTATCTGAATCCTGCAGGGGGCTCACCGGTCTCACAAAGCGCTGCCAACGAAGGGAAACGGTTTTACGATGAGATGCTCGAATTTGGTGATACTTACTGGGAAACATGGCTCGCACGAACCGAAGAAGTCAGAATTTCACTGGCTGAGTTCATTGGAGCTGAGCGCGAAGAAATCGGGTTTACAACAAATACTTCGCATGGAATGAATTTGGTAGCTCAAATGCTGAAAGATAAAGGGATCAGTTCTAACCATGCGCGATGAATTTCCGTCAACTACATTTCCCTGGTTGAATCAAAAAACTGAAATTAAGTTTGTTGAACCAACAAATTATGGTTATTCAATCGAAGATATTAAGAAAACCCTGACTCCGGATATAAAAATACTTGTTACAAGTTATGTACAATATTGCACAGGATTCAGGCAGGATTTGGAAACGTTGGGAAAATTCTGCAAAGAAAACAACCTGATTTTTGTTGTAAACGCAACCCAGGCACTTGGCATTTTTCCTGTAGATGTAAAAAAGTGCAACATTGATTTTTTGATGTTTACTGGTTTGAAATGGGCAACCGCCGGATACGGTATTGGTGGATTGTATGTTGACAAAAAATGGCTCGCTCCCGATAATTTCCCGTTTGCAGGTTGGCGAAGTGTTGAAACACCAGGGAAAATGGATAACTTCGATTTGGATTTAAAAAACGAAGCGTCTGTTATTGAATCAGGTTGCCCACACTTCCCTAACATTTTTGCATTGGGCGGAGCTTTGAAAATGTTCAAAAATATTGGGGCCGAAAATGTAATGAACCGGGTACTTTTTCTCAATCGTTTAATAGAAGAAAAACTTCGTGAAATTGGAATAGATATTATCGTTCAGAAAGAAAATAAACACCGGTCGGGAATATTGATTGCCAAAATTCAAAACCCAAAATTTGTTGTTGAAGAACTTATCAAAAAGAACATTATTGTTTCGGCAAGAGGTGAAGGAGTTAGGGTTTCGGCGAGTATTTTTAACAATGAAGAAGATGTTGAAAAACTAATGTTTGAATTAGAGAGAATTTTAAAATAGGGAATAAATGACGGAAGAAAGGCTGCAAATTTTTTCCTAACTTAATCTGTCCAATTTTTAAAAATTAAATTTTATGCACGAAGCATTTACACTCACGACTCCCGCCTTGCTTTTTTCAGCCATTTCGCTTATACTGCTGGCTTTCACAAACCGTTTCATTGCATATACTCAGGTTGTTCGTAATTTGCATAAACAATATATTGATAGCCCAACAACAGTGCTCAAAGGACAAATATTTAATTTACGCAAACGTTTGTATCTAATAAGAACCATGCAAATACTGGGAGTTTCGAGTCTGTTTTTGTGTGTTATTACGATGTTTCTAATATTTATTGGATCTACACTGATAGCAGCATGGATATTTGGGGCTGCCTTGATTTTGTTATGTACATCACTTGCGTATTCAATCTGGGAAATCCAAATTTCAGTAAAAGCACTGGAATTACATTTGAGTAATATGGAGGACGAATAATGTGTCTGATCAACTCTGATTCGCAATACAGTAACATTAAAAAAATGAAAACACAAGTCAGCTTAATTATTGCAATTTTGCTTTTTGCAAGCTTCACATCCTGCAATTCGCAACGAAAAATCACAACGAATAAGTCGGTTTTAAATGCTGACAACAGCAGAACATCAATAGACTGGCCCGGAATTTACCTGGGAATTTTGCCCTGTGCCGATTGCGAAGGAATTAAAATCCAAATTGAATTGAAAGAAGATTATAGCTACTCCCAAAGAACCCAATACATTGGAAAAAGCGATTCTATATTTCAGGAAAAAGGAAGATTTGTATGGAATGATGCTGGCGGAGTAATTACGCTGGATAACTCAAATCATCAATCCTACCAGGTTGGGGAAAATGTTTTATTTCATCCCGACAAAAACGGAAACCGAATAACAGGAGATTTGTCCGAAAATTATACATTGAAAAAGGAAAAGGTTGAAATTACAGGCAAAAACTGGAAATTAATCAGACTAAACGGACAGCCTGTAAAATTGGCTAACAGGGAACCTTTTATCATACTAAATGAGGATTTCAGCGTAAATGGGAACAGCAGTTGCAATTCATTCAATGGCAAATATGATTTAACTAATGGCAATAGAATTAAATTTTCACCTTTTGCCATGACCAAAATGGCTTGCATTGACAATAATATTGAAGATGAATTTATGCAGGTTCTGGAAAAAACAACAAGCTTTTCAGTGTCATCGAATGAATTGATTTTTCAAGATGAATTTGAAACATCACTCGCCAAATTTGAATGGGACTACTTTAAATAATTCAAGAAAAATTGAAATAAACTTCATTCTGTTTTATTGAAATAAAAATACCGAATAATACATTTATTTCCTGCACTTTCAGGATTCTTTTCATCCGTGAGCCTGATCTGAAGTGTGTGTTTTCTATTTTTCAGTCCTGAATCCAAGGTGTAGTACCAGGGCAAATAAAGGTTTTGACTCCATGTAGTAAATAAATCCTGTTTTTTCCAATCTGAATTATCTATACTGTATTCAATTATTCCCGCATCGGGACCAGCAGCAACAGCAATCCCAACAGCATTTCCTTTAAACTGAAATTTGACAATTTTACCAGGATATTCTCCAACAAGCATAGGGACATTAACGTAGTTTGCCCGTGTGCCTTTACTGTTTTCCGGTTTCCAGTTTTCCACAAATTCCCAACCTTTTATAGCTTTCGGTGGATTTGGTTCAACTAATATTCCGTGTGAATAAGAATATTCATCAATTGCGGTTGGAATCTTCTGTTCAACAGATTTTCCATCCGTTTTTGCTGAATTAAATGAGTTTATAAGAAACTGTTTTATCGACTGAAAATAAACATTTTGTCCAAATGGTGAAGGGTGCAAATCTTTAAAATCATTTTCCCAATCAAATTCTCCAGCGCCTATCCGCTCAGTTACTTCTTTGGCCAAATTAATTGTTGAAATACTGTAATGTTCAGCTATTTTTTCATGAAGTTGAATGACTTCCGGAATTTTCCCTTTTTTGTAATCTTCCATTTTCGCGGGATCAACAAAATGCATCATCACAATATCACAAAGCGGGTTTGCCATTTTTGCATGTCGCACGATGCCTTCCATTCCCCGAATTATTTCTTTATTTTCAGTTTTATTCGTGTCGTCATTTACAGCAGCTTCTACAAAAAGCAAATCAACTTTCCCATTTTTTAAAACATCCCGCTCAAATCTGAAAGCGCCAGGAGTTGAACCCATTGAAGGGATTCCGGCATTGATAAAGTCAAATTCAGTTTCTGGGAATTTTTGCTGAATTAAACTACAAACTGAATCACGCCAACCGTTATTGTATGTTATCGAGCCTCCAAGAAATACTACCCTCCCAGCTTTTTCTTTCTCAAATTTAACAGCAGAATTATTCAAACTGCCTCTAATAGCATGATAATTTTTTGAATCTAATTTCTGTGCATTTATCATAGAACTCATACACAAAAACAAAACAAAGAACACAACAACCTGATAACTTTTCATTTTAATCAAATTAGTTTAAACACTTTGAACTCAAAATTCTGAATCTGCTCAACTTCTTCATTCAATCAAACTTGAAATTTTGAACCTTAAACCCGAATTTTTTTTGTCCCCTACTCCATCCATTCCACTTTTGCGGCAATATTTCCTCTTCCCGGCGATGGATAATCCATTGCAATGTGACCAACATAGAAAAACCCGAGCAATTTTTGTAGGGGTTGAATTCCCACAATATCATTTAAAAAAGGTAAAAATTCAGGTGTCGACCAAAAAGCTCCCAACCCTAAATTAGTAGCAGTTAACCACATGTTTTGCACAGCCATGGAAACTGCTGCAATTTCCTGCCATTCAGGAACGCGCTCTGCTGCATCGCGTTCAAAAATAATAGCAATTGCAACCGGTACATTTTCAATACTTGATTTGAATTTATCCACTTTTTGCGGATTAATCATTTCGCCTGACTCAATTTTTTTAACCAAAATTGAATACATTTCAGTGGAAAGTGTTTGTTTCGATTTGCCAGTATAAACTTTAAATCGCCAAGGCTCTGTGTTTTTGTGATTTGGTGCCCAATTTGCGTTTTCCAGCAGTTGTTGTATCACTTCTCTTGAAACTTCCTTGTGCGATAGGAATTTAGGCGGTGTTGCCCTGCGGCTTTTTATGATTTCATTCAAATTTTCATTCATTTTTCTGATGATATTTTCGGTAAACGAATTTATTAAACAAGCTGATTTTTCAAAATTATGGAAATAAACTTTCCAAAAGAAAATCAGGTAAAAAAAAACGGCGATTAAAAATCGCCGCTTAATATTATTGAATCAAAATTTATTTTTCGTAACCCAATATTTTAAACATATCTACTGCCGATTGTTCGTTTCGATAAACATAATCTACAATATTTCCCTTATCATCGCGATCGATTATTACATGTTTTGGCGAAGGTATCAAACAATGTTTTATTCCACCGTAACCACTGATAGCATCCTGATAAGCTCCCGTATGAAAGAAACCAAGATATAAAGGTTCTTCATCTTCTTCGGAATAAGCCGGAAGTAAAACTTCCTGGTTTAGATCCTCGGAATTATAATAATCGGAATGATCGCAACTTATTCCGCCGATATTAACCCTTTTATATTCATTGTTCCACTTATTGATTGGAAGCAATATAAACTTTTCAAATATCGACCAGGCATCAGGAATAGTATTCATTAAACTGTTGTTAACAATATACCAGCTTTCAGTGTCGTTTTGTTGTTTTTGTTCCAACACTTCAAAAACTATAGCTCCACTTTCGCCTACAGTATATTTTCCAAACTCAGTATAAATATCGGGTTCACGCAATTTTTCTACTGCACAGGCATCCTTTATGTTTGCTACAATCTCGTTGATCATGTATTCATAATTATATTCAAAACCAAGATGGTTGCGAATAGGGAAACCACCTCCCAGGTTGAATGAATCCAATGTTTCACACTGTTTCTTTAGGTCAATATATAATTTCATTGCTTTCTGGAATTCTCCCCAATAATAGAGACTGTCTTTTATTCCAGAATCAACAAAAAAGTGCAGCATTTTTAGTTCAATATTCTCTTTATCCTTGATGTTATTGGTATAAAAATCAAGGATATTATTATGCCTGATTCCCAGGCGGGAAGTATAATATGAAGATTGAGATTCTTCATTTATTGCCATCCGAATGCCAATTTTTATCTTAGCTTTTCCTGCCAGCTTTTCAATTCGTTTTAATTCATTGATACTGTCAAGAACAATTATATTGTTTCGAAAACCTATTTCCTGTAGATTTAGAATTTTAACCAAATATTCATCAGTTTTGTAACCATTGTGAATAATGACCCTGTTCTTATCTATTTTTTTGTCGCGGTACAAACTAAGAATCAAATCTATATCATACGCCGATGAAGTTTCGAGATTCACATTGTGCTTCAACGCTTCATTTATTACATGAGAAAAGTGATTACATTTTGTGCAGTAACAGTAATAATAATTTCCCTTATAATTATTTTTTTTGATTGCTTTGTTAAAAAGATTACGCGCCTTTTTAATTTGATCGCCAATTTTAGGAAGGTAAATAAACCGGAAAGGTGTTCCATATTTTTTTATCAGATATTTTAATGAAATCCCGTGAAAAGTTAGTCCATTATCTCTTAAATCGAAGCCTTCCTGAGGAAAGTAGTAGCTTTGCTCAATCAAATCAAAATAGGTATTCTTCATTTACGTAATCATAAAAATTTGTTGTTTTTATTTAAGCGACAAATTAAACCATTTTTTCCGAAACATCTGGAAAGAATTTTCAAAAGGTATTCAATCTGTTAGATAAAATCAGATTCAAGGTAGTTCGTTAGCTATTATGCAACCCTTTTTATCGGAATCAAAATACAAAGTGCGAATTTAATTATTCACTAAAAAATGCTTAATTTGCCAATACGTTTTGAAGTTTTAATAATGTAAAATATACATTACCAAGCTTTAAAATTAAGAAAATAACAAATTCAAAATAAAAAATGAGCAAAGTTATAATAATTGGTGCGGGAGGAGTTGGACGAGTAGTTGCAAGCAAATGTGCAGACAATCCGGAGGTATTTTCTGAGATTCTTTTGGCTAGCCGTACTGTTTCAAAGTGTGAAATTATAGCCCGTGAAGTAGGCAAAGGAAGGATAAAAACAGCGCAGGTAAACGCCGATAATGTTCAGGAAATGGTTTCACTCATCAATAATTTTAAACCTGAATTGGTAATAAACGTTGCACTTCCATACCAGGACTTACCAATAATGGATGCATGTTTGGAAACAGGTGTGAATTATATGGACACAGCCAATTACGAACCAAAAGATGTAGCCAAATTCGAATACAGCTGGCAGTGGGCATATCACGAAAGATTTAAAGAAAAGGGCATTATGGCTTTGCTTGGTTGTGGCTTTGATCCGGGCGTTACAGGCATTTACACAGCTTATGCTGCAAAACATCATTTCGATGAAATTCAGTACCTCGATATTGTTGATTGTAATGGTGGCGACCATGGAAAAGCATTTGCAACAAACTTCAATCCTGAAATAAATATCCGGGAAATTACTCAAAAAGGAAAGTACTGGGAAAATGGCAACTGGGTTGAAACCGAGCCTTTCGAAATAAAAAAAGCACTTACTTACCCAAATATTGGCCCACGTAATTCGTACGTTTTATACCACGAGGAATTGGAATCTCTTGTAAAAAACTATCCAACTTTAAAACGTGCACGATTCTGGATGACTTTTGGCGATGAATATTTAACTCATTTGCGTGTAATTCAAAACATTGGAATGTCACGAATAGATCCTGTGAAATATAAAGGTGTGGATGTTATTCCTCTTGAATTTTTAAAAGCTGTTCTACCTGATCCTGGCGATTTGGGTGAAAATTATACAGGTGAAACTTCAATTGGATGTCGAATTAAAGGTTTAAAAAACGGAACCGAAAAAACCTATTACGTTTGGAACAATTGCAGCCATCAGATTGCTTATAATGAAACAGGAACCCAGGGAGTTTCTTATACTACAGGCGTTCCGGCCATGTTGGGAGCCATGATGATACTAACTGGTAAATGGAAAGGTAAAGGAGTTTTTAATGTTGAAGAGTTCAACCCAGACCCATTTATGGAAAAAATTGGTGAACATGGTTTGCCCTGGAACGAAGTTTTTGATATTGACTTAGAAGTATAAATTGCTGAGGGCATAGGACAAATAGCAGAGTTAATAAAAACATATTTTGCTTTTTGCCCCTTGTTCTTAGCGCAAAGTTCCATACCATAATGGACTATTCAATAATTCCTTCACCTGCATTTGTTTTAGACGAAAATCTTTTGCGTAAAAATCTTGAACTTATAAACGAAGTTCAAAATCAGGCCGGAATCGATATTATTCTGGCGTTTAAAGGCTTTGCAATGTGGAGTGCTTTTCCGTTGGTAAGGGAGTATTTGAGCGGCGCCACAGCAAGTTCGTTATTTGAAGCACGGCTATGTTTTGAAGAGATGAAAACGCGCGCACACGTTTACGCTCCGGTTTATTTTGAAGATGAAGTTGATGAGTTGATGAGATATAGTAGCCACATTGTATTTAATTCAATAAATCAGTTTAATAATTTTTATCCTGAAACAAAAAAAGCCGATCATCCAATCTCATGCGGAATTCGCATAAATCCTGAATTTTCAGATGTTGGAACTGATTTGTATAACCCGAGTGCACCAGGTTCGCGCCTTGGTGTAGGAGTTAATGAATTCCCGGATGAATTGCCTGAAGAAATTGAAGGTTTGCATTTTCATGTTTTATGCGAATCCGATTCGTATAGTCTCGAAAAGGTACTTGAAAACGTTGAAGCTAAATTTGGGAAGTACCTGCACCAGGTAAAATGGGTAAACATGGGTGGCGGTCATTTAATTACTCGTAAAGGATATAACCATGAACATATGATTCAATTACTGAAAAATTTCAGGCAGAAATATAATGTAAAAGTAATTCTTGAACCGGGAAGTGCAATTGCATGGGAAACAGGTGTTTTAGTTTCAACTGTAAAAGATATAGTTGAACATAGAGGAATAAAAACAGCAATCCTCAATATTTCGTTCACTGCACACATGCCCGATACCCTGGAAATGCCTTATCGTCCAAAAATAGTTGGAGCTACCGATCCAACAGAAAATAGCAAATATCTTTATCGGCTTGGTGGCGTCAGTTGTCTTGCAGGTGATTTTATGGAAATGTACGATTTCGGGAAGAAACTCAGTATCGGGGACTTGATAGTTTTTAAAGATATGATTCATTATACGATGGTGAAAACTACTATGTTCAACGGCGTAAACCATCCGAAAATTGTAATTTGGAAGGAGAATGATTCTCTTCAAATTGTAAAAGAGTTTCAATACGAAGACTTTAAAGGGAGGTTATCTTAATTCTGTGTTCATGTTTCGGGATTTATATTCAAGATTTGATATAATAAGTGGTAAATTAACAATCTGCTAAATCATATTTTTAAAATTAAACTAAAACTAAACCATGAGAAAGTTATTCATATCATATATTTTCATTCTACTTTGTTTTAATGCTTTCAGCCAATCCAATACAAACCAAAGGGCAAGATGGTTCACCGATGCCCGTTTTGGAATGTTTATTCACTGGGGTGTTTATAGTGGCGCAGAGGGTTACTGGAAAGGTGAAAAATTGCGTAATGACAATGATTATGCAGAGTGGTTGCAATACAGAAACAGAATTGAAAAAAAGGAATACCTCACTCTGCTTGACCGTTTTGATTGGAATGAAATTAATCCCGAAGAATGGGTAATTCTTGCAAAAAAATCGGGAATGAAATATATTACTTTAACCGCAAAACATCATGACGGGTTTGCTTTATGGGACAGCAAAGTAAGCGATTACGACATAAGCAATTACACAAACCCTAAACGCGATATTGTAAAAGAGTTAGCTGATGCATGTAAAAATCATGGATTAAAACTGGGCTTGTATTATTCACACTGGGTAGATTGGGAACATGAATTTGGATGGGATCACACCCGCGAAATTTATGGAATTTCGCCAAAAGAATACGACATATACTGGCAGCAAAAAGTTATTCCACAAATGAGGGAATTACTAACAAATTATGGCGAAATCGGTATTATCTGGTTTGATATGTGGATTCATCATTCACAAACTGTTGTTACAAAAGAACAACTATTGCAACTAAAAAGCTTGATAAGAGAATTACAACCCAACTGTTTGGTAAATTCCAGGCTCGGTCTTTCAATTGAAGAAGACCCTGACATTGATTTCAAGACTCTTGGCGACAATCAAATTGGAAATAAAAAAGAAGATTTTCCGTGGCAATCACCAGCAACAGTTGCACATTCATGGGGTTTTCATGCTACCGATTCAGAATGGAAATCTACCACAACGCTACTTAAAAATTTAATTAACAATGTAAGCCTAAATGGAAATTTTATGCTGAACATAGGCCCACGAGCCAATGGTGAAGTACCCTTTGAAATTTCGCAACGGATGCTGGAAATGGGGAAATGGTTAGAAATAAACGGTGAATCGATCTATGGAGCAGAAGCATTTGACCTTGATAAAGACTTACATGATTGGGGTAAAATTACCTGCAAAAAAATTGATGAGCATTTTAATTTGTATTTACATGTTTTTAATTATCCGTTAAATAAAAAATTGGGTATAACAGGTATTTCTGACATTCCATCGAAGATTTATTTGCTTTCCGATAAACAAAAATCTCCACTTCAATTTTCTCATTCGGGACCATTTACAGAAATAAAAATTCCTGCAATGCAACCCAATCCATACATTTCAGTCATTGTTATCGAATACATTAAGAAACCTACCATAGTTGAAGGCCTAGCGGCCCAAACGGTAGACGGCGGATATTCATTGACTCCCAGAAATGTGAATCAAAACAGTGCAATTTTTAATATCAAAAGAAAAGAAAAAGAGGGTACCATTCCTGAATTTGTTGTCATTGATTCCAACATAGCCGTGAAATGGAAACTATATATTGATAGAGCTGGTGAGAAGAATATTGATATTTCATACAGTTATCAGAATTATAATGATAAAAACAAATTATTATTAAAAGCATCGAATACAACACTTGAGCACATTGCTCAACCTACAGGAAAAACAGTTGGAGAACCTAATCAAAACTGGGTAATTGATAACTTCAAATCAGTAAGGTTAGGGAAAATCGATTTCCCTGAAAAAGGATATTATGAAATTGAACTGGAATTTATTCAGGAAAAAAAGGAGGAACTTAAATTCCAATGGGTTTGGGTAAAATGAGAAATGCTTTAAATATTTTGACAATTTATTCAGTCAAACAAGAAACTACACTTTCACTTTTTTCAACAATTGTTAATATCTCATGTTGAAATCTGGTGCATTTCTATATCTTATAAAGATTGACATATACAATGTATTTTCTGTACATTTGTTTCATCAGGCAAGCGATAAAAGGCAGCTTTGAAAGTGTGGAAATGACAAAAGTTACTTAGTTGAAACCAAAACCATTTCAATCCTACCTTCGGGAAGGCACACCGAAAAAGCCGAAGTTTGAACATGGCCAACTGGAAAGTCAAAGTTCATCAATTATCGGAAGGAAATCCAGAAGTTCTTTCAATTTTGAGTCGTCAGGCAGAAGTAATTTAAATTTCGATTTGTATTATCAAACTGCACAACAACAGTTGGGGTCAAATCCGGCTAGGTTGATTATCTTAAGTTAAATCCGTAAGGAGGATGCAGAAAATACTGACAGACACTTCGTCCATAAAAACATCCGGAATGTAGAATGGACAACTTAAAGGTATAGCCTTAGTAAGCTTTACCGGAAAGTAATGGGCTAATAATAATTCGTAAGAATTAATAAAAGCCGGCCAAAATAACAGTAGTCTGACACTGAAAACAACTTCGGTTGTGGCAAGTGAATGGGAACTATTCTTAACAGATAGTTCCCATTTGTGTTTCTATTAATGGAATGACTCCGACTGCTTCAAGCAAACTTCCTAATTAATTTTTAGTACAATTGGTTATCATCAAAACAAATAATTAGAATTAATTAAATTTTTCTTAGAAATAGGGTTACTTTTTACTAAAAAACAGAATTAATAAGTAGGAAGGACACTTTTCCCTAAATTATTAAATCAATTATTACTTGGAAGAAACAAAGGAGGCTTAATAAGTCTCCTTTTTTTACATCCTTTCGGGCATTTCAATTCCCAACAGATTCATTCCCCTTTTTACTATTTCCGCAACGGTTGATGAGAGCATCAGCCTAAAATTAAGTTGATCTTTATTTGATTCAGAAAGTATTGAATGCTCATGATAAAATTGATTAAATTCTTTTACTAAATCATAACAATAATTAGCAATAACCGCTGGGCTATAATTTACGCCCGCTTCTTTAACTGCCAAAGGGAATAATGTAATTCGTTTCAGTATATCTTTCTCTTTTGTTGATAGCGAAACTAACTTTACTGTATCATCAATAGTTATATTGTTCTCTTTTGATTTTCTTAGAACTGATTTAATTCGTGCGTATGTGTACTGAATGAAAGGTCCGGTATTGCCATTGAAATCAATAGACTCGGATGGATTAAACATCATATTTTTTCGAGGATCAACCTTTAGAATAAAGTATTTTAAAGCTCCCAAAGCAATCATTCTAAAAGTATCTTCCGCCTCAACTTTAGACAATGATTCCAATTTTCCCAATTCTTCGGACATGTCACGGGCAACCTGTATCATTTCATCAATCAAATCATCAGCGTCAACAACTGTTCCTTCCCTTGACTTCATTTTTCCTGAAGGCAATTCTACCATACCATATGAAAAATGAAATAAATCTTTACCCCATGTAAATCCAAGTTTATCAAGCAAAACTGCTAAAATCTGAAAATGATAATTTTGTTCATTTCCGACAACATAAATCATTTTATCAATCTTATAGTCATTATAACGCATTTTTGCTGTACCTATATCCTGAGTTATATAAACTGAAGTCCCATCGCTTCTAAGTAATATTTTTTGATCCAGCCCTTCATCTGTTAAATCAGCCCAAACAGAACTATCTTCTTTTTGGATAAAAATATTTTCCCTTACCCCACGCAGTACTTCTTCTTTTCCCACCAAATAGGTTTCAGATTCATAATAAATCTGATCAAAATCAACACCTAGTTTTTTATATGTTACATCAAATCCACTATAAACCCACTCGTTCATTCTTTTCCAAAGATTCACCGTCTCAATATCTCCCGCTTCCCATTTTAACAATAATTCGCGAGCTGCTAATATGGATGGTGCTTTGTTTTCTGCTTCCTCCTTTGACAAGCCCGTATTCATTAATTCCAGGATCTCAGCTTTGTAGTGTTTATCAAACTCAACATAAAATTCACCGACCAAATGATCACCCTTCATTCCAGAATTTTCAGGAGTTTTACCTTTCCCCCATTTCTGCCACGCATACATGGATTTACAAATATGAATTCCCCTGTCGTTAACAATGTTCGTTTTTATTACATTGCTTCCATTCGCCTTTAATATTTCAGAAATTGAAAAACCAAGTAAATTATTTCTGATATGTCCAAGATGAAGCGGTTTATTTGTATTAGGGGAAGAATACTCAATCATTACTAATTTTGATTCCTCACCGGGTAAGACAAAACCAAAATTTGTATCGTTATAAGAAGCTACTAAATTTGAGATCCAATATTCATTTGCAATTGTAAAATTTAAAAATCCGCTTATAACATTATAGGATTGAACATCTTGTACCTCATTGACAATGTATACGCCAAGCTGCCTTCCTGTTTCTTCCGCTGATTTCCCTGAATACCGAAGAAATGGAAAAACAATAAGTGTAATGTCACCTTCTTGATCTTTACGTGTATTTTGAATTTGAATTTGACCATGCTCTGGAGCAAAATTGAACAGATCTGTTAATGCCTTTTGAGTTGCTGTTTTTATTAAATTTTCAATCTTCATTTTATTTTTTTTTGAACGGTAAAGATAATATTTTAAAGCCCGTCCACATTCCTACAAAAAAAAAGCTCTGCCAAAGGCAGAGCTTTCAATTATTTCGATTTAATTTTATTTTTTAACTTTTGACACTTCCCATTCAACTCTACGATTCTTTTGCCGATTAGCTGGAGATGTATTTGGAACTGCCGGTTTTTCTTCTCCATAATTATGTGAACCAATATAAGCATTATTTACACCTTTTGAAAGCAAATACTTAACTACAGACTGTGCTCGTCTTTCAGATAATTTCATATTATACGCATCAGTTCCAATATTATCTGTATGACCTCCAACTACAATATTGAATTCTTTACTTGCAATCAAAGTTTGAACCAGTTTATCAAGTTCTGCTTTACCTTCTGGTCTTAAATCCGATTTATCAAAGTCAAAATACATTGTTGGTACAACAATATCCTGCCAATCCGGACAACCATTATTTTCTTTTGAACCTGCTTCATTTGGACACTTATCTTCACAATCAATAACTCCATCTCCGTCTGAATCTAATGGGCAACCATTCACGTCAACAGGACATCCTTTTGGAGTGTCAGGACATTTATCTTTAGGATCTGGAACGCCATCTCCGTCAGTATCCGGACAACCTTTGAATTTAGCTAAACCAGCAACTGTAGGACAGTCATCATCTTTGTCAGGAATTCCATCACCATCAGTATCAGGACAGCCATTAAATTTAGCATCACCAGGTTGATCCGGACAATCATCCTTATAATCCGGCACGCCATCTCCGTCACGATCAAGTGGACAACCATTTTCATCAACAGCTACTCCTGGAGGTGTGCCAGGACATTTGTCTTTTTTATCAGGTACACCATCACCATCTTCGTCTTTTGCTTTACCAAACGAAAATTCAACAATGCCTGTTAACTTAAACATGTCATCAGTTGTGACAACCTGTACGCCCTGGGGTTTTCCTTGTATCCATCCTTCTCTTGTTCCTTCAACACCACTAACATAGCCACCTTCAATAAACAATGATGTATTGGTACTAATGGGAAATTTAAAGCCTAATCCGGCATTCCATGCAAAACCGCTTTCTATATTATCCCACATCATACCACCACCACCAAACAGGTAAGGTTGAACTGATGCTGTTTCACTTAGCATATAGCCGTTAGATAGTTTATATCTTAAATTCAGGTATACATCCTGAAAATCAATTCCACCATCAGCATAACCTCCATTTGAATTTAGCCTTAAATCAAACGATGGGCTTAGATAACGGCTAATATAAAATTCATGAGCAAAACCGCCTACTTCACCTTTATTGAGGTTATAGTAGGCCCCTGGTCCTAATCCAATTGCCCATTTACTATCCGCGTTCTGGGCAAAGGAAGTTCCCAAAACAAAGAAAAGTACTAAGAATAAAAGTGTAATCTGTTTCATAATTTTAAAGTTTTATAATTGTTTCTATTTTAAGTGCCAATATTTTGAATTTTTAATTTAAACATCAAATAAAATCAATTTCTACTTAAAGTTATAAATTAACTTTGACAAATTTTTAACAAATTTATACATTTATATTAAATATAATACTTTTTATAAAAAAATTGTTCACAATTATTGACATAGAAACTACAGGGAACAGCCCTAAATATGGCAGTATCACCGAATTAGCTATTTATCTACATAATGGACAGAAGATTGTAAATCATTATTCCACCTTAATTAATCCTGAAATTGACATTCCTTATTATATAACTAAATTAACAGGCATTGACAATAAGATGGTGAAAGATGCGCCGAGATTTCAAGAAATAGCTAAACCTTTACTTGGTTTTATTTCCGGCCATATTTTTGTTGCACATAATGTACGATTTGACTATCAATTTATAAAAGAAGAATATGCCAGATTAGGATATAATTTTAACAGCAAAACATTATGTACAGTAAAATTAGCCAAACAACTTTTACCCGGACATACATCGTATTCATTGGGGAAACTTTGTTCCGATCTTGGCATAGAAATTAATGGCAGACATCGCGCAGCAGGGGATGCATATGCTACCGTTAAACTCTTTGAAATATTGTTACAACAAAATGAATTGATTGAAAATCCAAATGCTGCAAATAACTTGAAACTTTTTTAAAATAAACTACTAATTCTTTGATTCAATTTTATCTTCAATTTCCTCTTTTTTCTCATTTTCTTCTGAAAAAATAAGTAAATTCTTTTTTTGCAGCGTATTGTACCATAACATAACCTTTTTTATATCAGACACATATACACGTTCTTTATCATATTTCGGAACAACTTTTTCAAAATATGTCTTTAATTCAGTTGCGGATGTTTTAGGATTTATTGCAGGTCCACCATTTTCTTTATCAAAAATTAATTTGAATATATCTTTCAAAGGTACATCACCATTTTCAGTGTAAATAGCAATATCTTCCAACGCTGAAACTTTTGAGGTTGAATGGATCGGCATTCTTTTTAATGTTTCCAATGATTCAATAATGATGTTGTTTTTTGATTCGGCCACCATTTTAAAAAGTCCCGATTGTCCTGAAACCGATAATATTCCTTTTAACATTTCCTTTAATTTTTGCGCGAATATACAACTTTTGTATTTCTTGAAAAAAAATCAATCAAAACAATTAAAATTTAACTGATATGAAATCCCAACCTTAGCCCATCTCCCCGGTTGTACAATATTTCCAAAATCTATATAATCCACATTAAAAATATTGTTTACAGAAACATATATTTGCACACTTTTAATGACATAATTAACTTTTGCATCGAAAGTCCAAAAAGGATTAAATTCCACTTCATTCCCCCAATCACCTTTATCAAACTGGGTATATGAGCCTTCTCTATCCTGAAACAAAACCTTCAAATCAACAGAGAAATTCCCAAAAACAGTTTGATTAACTGACCCAACAAATTTATGTTTCAAATTGTCTAACACATAATTTGATATATAATCCTGCCCTTCTTCCTTTTCTAATTTATTAAAGAGATAATTAACATTTATATTATTTGGCAGATTGTGCCCATAAAGTTGTTTCAAATTAAACTGTACCTGAATTTCAGTCCCAAAACCAGTAATTTGAGTAAGATTTTGCGGCTGCCATTTTTCACTTTCATAACGTTTTACCCAATCAATTATATCATTGCCTTTTCTGTAAAAACCAATCCAGTAACCTTTAATATATTTATGGTTTAATTTAAAACCACCCTCCACAGAAGCTGTTTTTTCAGGTTTAAGATTAGGATTTCCAACATTTGTGGGACCCTGATAATATAAATCAGTAAAAGTTGGCATGCGTAAAGAAGTATTGAAAGAAGTAAATATGTTTACTTCAGGTAAAATTTTGAAACTTGCATCAACTCCGGGAAATAATTTAATACCCATTCCACTTCCTGAAATAAAATTGCCAAGCACACCTGCACTTAAGGTCCATTTATTTGAATAATAAATATGTTCCAGAAATCCGGAAACTGTTTTACGGGTTTTCGATTTTGTAAACAATGCATTTTCACCCGGAACATCTTTAGGAGAATCCAATTCTTCCCCCAAAACATTACTTAAAATTTTTTCAGAACGAAATTCAATACCAAACGCTGTTTTTCCCCAACTTGACTGAACCCAGGAGTTTATATTACTTCCAAAAATATTTGTTAAATGATAGTTATGACTGGTGTACCAGGATGCCGGATTATCCCGAAAAAGTTCGAAGCGATCCTGGTTTCTTCGCCAATATAAAACCGGTGTCAAATGAAACTTTGAATTTGATTCCCATTTAATCGAAGAAATTAGAGTGTTGATTTCCTCAAACTGATTTGGATATTTAGGAGTATAAAAGCTATTTGCTCCAAATCCCTTATCCGAAAATCCCACCTGGAAACTCATTTTTCCTTTTGATGCGTTAAGTTGATTGGAGTAAAAGAGGTTGGTAATATTAAAATCAGTATTATCCGTGTAGCCATCTGATCGTTTTCTATTAAACGAGAAGGAATGTAGAAGTTTTCCAGTCAGTAATGAACCCAACAAATCAACATTATAATATCCAAAACTACCACCACTCAATTGTAATTTCACCAAATCCGAATCGGGTTGAATTGTCACTATGTTGATAGCACCGGAAAATGCGTTTGGACCATAAACACGGGCAGCAGGACCTTCGAGAATTTCAATTCGTTCAATCTGACTTAAACTAACTGGAATATTTAAGTTATGGTGACCGGTTTGGGGGTCGGTTATGTTTATACCATTTAAAAGGATTAACGTCTGATCGAAAGTACCGCCCCTGATGCTTACATCGGCTTGTACTCCTTCTGCTCCCCGTTGCCGCACATCAACTCCAGCGACATACTCAAGTAAATCCTGAACACTTTGAGCCGGCGAAGTCTCAATTTCCTTTTTCTCAATCACGGTTACTATCCGTGCCACCTGTGAATACAACGCAGGTGAACGTTGTGCGCTGACCTCAATCTCATTAAGGTCATATTCCATTTTTACTTCAGCTGTATCCTTCGCTACTTCCATAGCACTTGACGGTACAGTAAGAAAATAGTTAAACGATAAAACAGAAATTAAAATAACCCTGTTCATTGACTGGAAAATCGAATAACTTTTACGCTTCCACTTACTGAAAAACAAAACTTTTTGAACGCTTTTTCTTAAATCTGTATTTTTCATTTGAAAAAATCGAACGGCGAAGATACTATTTGCCAAACAAATTCAAAAATTAAATTTTGTTTATGCATTTTTCAAATGTTTAAAACATAAAGAGTTAGGGAGCCATTAAACAACCTTATTAAAAAAAAGTTCATTGCTCTATAAAGATTCTTTATACAAGATAGAAAAAATCAAAAATAAAAAAACTAAAAAGTATTTTATCTCAGGTAATTCAGCCTTATATTTGTTTAGACAAATTAAAAATAATATACCATGACTCAAGTACAATTTAACAACGCACTACTAGGATTGAGCAATAAATTGCATTATTATGCTTTAAGCTTAACTTCTGATTCTGAAAAAGCTGACGACCTGCTACAGGAAACATTTCTCAAAGCTTTAACCTACCGGGATAAATTTGCCCAGAATACTAACTTTAAAGCTTGGATTTATACAATAATGAAAAATACATTTATTAATGACTATCGCAGAAATGTGAAAACCAAAAATACATTTGATGGTTCAAATAATGATTTCCACTTGCTTTTCACAAAAGATAAAGTGTATCCCGGACCTGATTCATTTTACAGTTCAAAAGAAATAAACAAAACAATTGATGCACTTGAAGATGAATACAAAGTTCCATTTACCATGTTTTTAGATGGTTACAAATACAAAGAAATAGCTGAAGAATTGGTTTTACCTTTAGGAACCGTTAAAAGCCGCATTTTCTTCACACGCAAAAAACTTGAAAAAGCTTTAAAAGATTATTCAAATAATTAAATTATTTTTTACGATATGTTTAAAAGATTCTCTTTCGGGAATCTTTTTTTGTTTTAATCAGTATTGTTCCTTTGACTGATATAATAATCCACATTTCAAAGATATAACCTAATAAAGTCAACCTTTCTTACCGACAATCCATATTCGTGCGTTTACAAAAGCCTGAATCCATGGTGCTACTTCATCCATTTTCTTTTCAGTTGGATAATATGGCCATTGCCATGGTTTAAATGCTCTTTCAAGGTGGGGCATCATAACCAGATGGCGGCCATTGTCAGAACACAGTGAAGCTGCCGAATAATGGGATCCATTAGGGTTTGCCGGATATTCATCGTAGCTGTATTTCATGGGAATGTTATATTGTTGCTCGTTGAATGGCAGATAGAACTTACCCTCACCATGCGCAACCCAAATTCCCAGTTTCATGCCCGCCATATTTTCAAGCATCACAGAATTATTCTCTTCAATATCAACATTTATAAAAGTAGACTCAAATTTACCCGATTCGTTGTGCAACATTTTGGGTTGAATACTGTGTTCAGGATAAATTAAACCCAACTCAACCATAACCTGGCATCCATTACATACTCCCAAACTAAGGGTATCTTCTCTCTGATAAAATTTTTCAAGTGCAATTCGTGCTTTTTCATTATACTTAAATGCTCCTGCCCAACCTTTGGCAGAACCCAGTACATCGGAATTTGAGAACCCACCAACAAAAACAATCATATTCAAATCTTCAAGTGTTTCGCGGCCGGCAATTAAATCAGTCATGTGAACATCTTTCACATCCATTCCCGCGAGGTACATTGCGTACGCCATCTCCCGATCGCCATTTACTCCCTTTTCGCGAATAATTGCGACTTTTATTCCACTTTGTTTTCGACGTTTTAAATCGATCCCCAAATCGGCTGCTTTGCCAGAAAACCCTTTAAAATCATATTGCAGTTCAAACTTTTTATAATTTGAAAAACGTTTCAATGCAAGTTCATTCCCGCTTTGTTTCCGATCCAGTAAATATGAAGTTTTAAACCATAAATCGCGCAATGAATCTATGTCAAAATCAACTTCAGTTTGAAAATTTACAACTCTCAGTTTTCTGTATGGAACTGCATTTCCGATTACAATAAAACCAACTCCATTTTCGGATAACTGTTTTTTAACTTTATCGTTATCAGAACATTGAATAACTATACCCGGATTTTCGCTAAAAAGAACTTTCACCAAATCCTGTTCTTCAATACCTGAAAGCTCAACTTTCATTCCCCCCTTATTACTGCTGAAACACATTTCGAGGAGCGTTGTAATTAATCCACCTGAAGCTATATCGTGACCAGCCAGTATTAAATCCTGTTCAATCAGTTTTTGAACTGTATCGAACGCTTTTTTAAATTTTGAAGAATTTGCAACAGTTGGTGCAGTTTTACCCAATTTATTAATTGACTGTGCAAAAGCACTACCGCCCAAAGCCCGCTCACAAAACGAAAAATCGACAAACAGGATTTCTTTACTTTCATCATTTACTAAAACTGGCTCAACCACTTTCCTGCAATCAGAAACTTCACCCGATGCTGAAATAATAACTGTTCCAGGCGCATAAACAACATCATCTTTATATTTCTGAGTCATCGACATTGAGTCTTTTCCAGTTGGAATATTAATTCCCAGTTCACATGCGAAATCACTTGATGCTTTCACTGCTTCATAAATACGTGCATTTTCGCCTGGATTTTTTGCAGGCCACATCCAGTTGGCACTTAGGGATACACTTGTAAGATGATCAGTAAGTGGAGCCCATATTATATTTGTCAAGGACTCAGCAATTGACAACACAGATCCTTTTGGAGCATCAATCAAACCAGCTATCGGCGCATGGCCAATAGAAGTTGCAAAACCCGCTTTACCTTGATAATCCAATGTAATTACACCTACATTATTAAGTGGCAAATGCAGTTTCCCCACTCCCTGCTGTTTTGCAATTCTGCCAGTTACAGAACGGTCAACCTTGTTGGTAAGCCAGTCTTTGCAAGCTACCGACTCCAATTGAAGTACATTTTCAACCAAAACATTTATATCGTTTGTGTCATATTCCAATTCATCAAAATCGGGAATAACAGTGGTGTCTTCCAAAACAGTTTTTGGCGGATTTCCAAACATGTAACCCAATTGCCAGTCGATAGCTTTTTCGCCGGTTTTTGAATTTTCAAAAGTAAATTGCATGTCTCCGGTTGCTTCGCCTATGTTGTATATTGGTGCGCGTTCGCGTTCTGCAATTTTTGTCAACAGTTCAACATGTTCCTGTTTCATAACCAAACCCATCCGCTCCTGTGATTCGTTTCCAATAATTTCCTTTTGTGAAAGCGTTGGGTCACCAACCGGAAGTTTTGAAGTATCTATTTTGCCACCAGTTGATTCCACCAATTCAGAAAGACAATTTAAATGACCACCTGCGCCGTGGTCATGGATTGAAATTATCGGATTTTCATCGGCTTCACTTAACGCACGAATGGCATTGTAAACCCTTTTTTGCATTTCGGGATTGGCGCGCTGCACGGCATTCAATTCAATATTATTTTCGAATTCACCGGTAGCAACTGAAGAAACTGCACCACCGCCCATTCCAATACGATAATTATCACCGCCCAGCAAAATCACGCGATCACCTTTTTGAGGTTCACCTTTCAAACTATCCTTTTTATTCCCATAACCAATTCCTCCGGCCAGCATAATCACTTTATCGTAACCATATTTTTTGAACTTCTCAAAATGTTCAAAAGTTAATACCGAACCTGTAATTAAAGGTTGACCGAATTTATTTCCAAAATCACTGGCACCGTTTGAGGCTTTTATCAAAATCTCTTCAGGGGTTTGGTACAACCAATCGCGTTCTTCTGTTGCTTGTTCCCATGGGCGTTCTGCTTCCGTTCGAGGGTAAGAAGTCATGTAAACAGCAGTACCGGCAATTGGCAAACTTCCTTTCCCCCCGGCAATCCTGTCCCTGATTTCTCCACCTGTACCTGTAGCAGCACCGTTAAAAGGCTCAACAGTTGTCGGAAAATTATGTGTTTCAGCCTTTAATGAAAGTACAGTTTCAATATCTCTAATTTGAAAGAAATCAGGCTTGTCTTGGGTTTTGGGTGCAAACTGTTCAACTACCGGCCCCTGCACAAACGAGCAGTTATCTTTGTAAGCCGAAATAATTTTATTTGGATTTTCCTTTGAAGTTTTTTTAATCATCTGAAAAAGCGAGGATTCCATTTCCTTTCCATCAATCACAAATGTACCATTGAATATTTTATGGCGGCAATGTTCTGAATTAACCTGTGCAAATCCATATACTTCGCCGTCAGTGAGCGGACGTCCCATTTCTTTCGAAACATTTTCAAGATATAGAATCTCTTCAGTACTCAAGGCAAGTCCTTCTTTTTCATTAAAACCAGCAATATCTGAAATATTTAAAATTGGATCAGGTTGTTTATTTATTGTGAAAATTGTTTGGGTAAGATTCTGATACAAACGCTGCAACATTGGGTCATAATGTACATTTTCATTTTCTGCCTGAAAAAACTCTTCCATCCTCAAAATACCTTCAATACCCATGTTCTGTGTAATTTCAACTGCATTTGTACTCCATGGTGTCAGCATTTCTTTTCTGGGTCCCACAAACCATCCTTCAAGCGAATTCTCAGAAATATAAACAGATTCTGAAAATAACCAGTTTAATTTTTTAATGTTTTCCGGTGACAACAAATCCGACGTGAGAACAGCAATAATGCTATTGTTTTGAGTTCTGAAAAATTGAATCATTTTAAAGTGATTTATTAATAGAAAATGTTTTAAAACACGGGCAAAGATAAAAAATAATCAGGGGGATTAAATCCAAGTTTTCAGTAATGGCGGCTTAGTTTTCAACATCAAATAAGTTAAAATGACTTAAATAAAAAGACATATCTATTATTTTCTTTTTACTTTAGATAAAAATTGAATTTCAATGAATCACATTATTATACTGATCTTGTTCATTTCAATGGTTTCATGCAGCCAGCAGCGCACTCTTCAAAAAACGTACGTTGGAAAACCACAATCGGTTTTATCCAAAGAATTCGGCTATCCAAAAACGGTTTTTGACGGTGAAAATGAAAAAATATATGTTTATGAAATTGTTAAGGAGTTAAAAAGCACTACTATAAATCAGGGTAAACTGACGATGGATCCGATGATTTCCCCGGTGGTTGAGAAAACCGAACGCTACTATTTTACTGTCAGGAATGAAAAAATAGTTAAAGTAAAGAAGGAAGATGAATACCAAAGGTAAATACAAGTATTTAAGTTGGAAAAACGGTTTGAGTTTAAATAAATTTTATAGTTTTGCACCACATTTTTTGAAACAATAATTGCACGAATGGTGATCATGAAAGCTATCGGAAAGCTGAAACTCAAACTGTGAAGCAAATAAAATTAAACGTTCATTAAAATATTGCCCAGATGGTGAAATTGGTAGACACGCCAGCTTGAGGGGCTGGTGCTCGCAAGGGTGTGCAAGTTCGAGTCTTGTTCTGGGCACAACATCAAATACAAATAATAACAAAAGTGCTTAAATTCAATGATTTGAGCGCTTTTTCTTTTTCAGGGAAAGCCTTAAAACAGGTTTAAAAGTCAAATAATACTTGACTTTACCGAGAACAAACTTTTTTATCATATTCTGTTCTCGACAAATCTTTTTTCAATGTTTCGTTTTCAAGTTAAATTGGTATGTTCAAAGAAGCAATTATTAAAAATATTTGTTGAAAAGCTTCACCAGAAATGTGCTATTTTTTACTAAAATTATGGTTTTGACACAAGATTAAAATGACTTCTGATATAATCCTATTTCACCGCCCAATCGGGAACAACATTAAAAACCACTCCGAACATCTGACCGATAAGCAAATAGGTCATAATTGTAATAATTACCACTCCTAACATATTCAGCCTGAAACCTGCTTTAATCATGTCTTCAATTTTTACCCTGTCGGATCCAAAAATTATGGCGTTTGAAGGAGTTGCAGTTGGGAGCATAAATGCCAGTGACGAAGCAATGGTGGCGGGAATCATAAACAACAGCGGATTGTCGCCGGTGGAAACGGCAATAGCTGCAAATGCCGGTAGCAACATTTGTGTTGACGCCACATTCGAAGTTAATTCGGTTAAAAACGACATCATGGTTACAATGGCCAAAACAAATATGATTGACGGAATTTGATCGCCCCACGCCAATTGTTCGCCAAACCACAGTGCCAGGCCCGACTGCTCAAATCCAAGCGCCAGGGCAAATCCTCCCCCAAACAGCAAAACGATGTTCCAGGGCAAACGGTTGGCTGTTTTCCAATTCATTATTTGTTCGTCTTTTTTGTTTTTTGATGGCCAGATAAACAACACCAACGAAATAAAAATGGCTGTGGTGCCATCGTTTAAATAACCTGGATTTCCGAATAACGAAGCCCAACCGGGTATTGTGACATTGTTGTACGAGAAGCCTGTTCGTGAAATCCACAAAAAAGCAAGCAGCAGAAACAAAGCAAACACCACTTTCTCTTCGTAACTGGTTTTTCCTAAATTTTGCAATTGAATTTTAAATGTATCAGCCGATAAATTGTCCCATTTTTCTTTTGGCCTGAATAAAAAAAACAGCAAAGCAAATGCTGCCACAAACATTATTAATGTTATGGGCAAAGCAAACATAAACCACTGGCCAAAAGTTATTTCTGGCGCAGCAGGATACAGAACCGACAACATGCGCACGCAAATTAAATTGGTTGGCGTGCCCACAAGGGTTGCATTTCCACCAATTGATGCGCTGTATGCAATACCAAGCAACAAACCCAGAGCATAACGCGATATTTTCTTCTTTCCAATATTTTCTTCCAACTCAAAAATAATCGACGAAACAATCGGAATCATCATCATGGTTGTAGCTGTGTTTGAAATCCACATGGAAAGTATGGTACTTGCCAGCATAAAACCAAGCAAAATCCGACCGGGACTTACTCCTACCCATTTTAAAATATAGAGTGCGATGCGCTTATGCAGGTTCCATCGTTCCATTGCCAGTGCCATGATAAAACCGCCCATAAACAGAAATATAATATGGTTGATATACGATTCGGAAACCGCTTTTCCATCGATTATACCCAGTGCAGGGAATGCAACAATTGGCACCAAAGCAGTTACGGCAAGCGGCAAAGCTTCGGTAACCCACCAAATTGCCATGAGCAAGGCAACCGCCAAGGTGCGTGTAATTTCAGGCTTTCCGGGTTCAAGGTCAACAAAAAGCAACACAACAATAAAAGAGGCAATTCCCAATAAAAGTCCGATGGTTTTTTTAGTCATAGTCCGATTGATTTATCTATTAAAAATTGGTTTAAAACAACAAAAGCTTTCTTCCTATAAATTTAACTTTAGAGTTTTCGGAGTAGTATAGTTTCAAATAGTATGTTCCACCTGGCAATCCTAAGTCTGGAATATGATGGTTTGTTCAGGCTGTACGTTATTTTCAAATACCGTTGTCTTAACTTTAGCACCCTGCAAGTTGTAAAATTCTACCCGTTTAAGTTTCTGTTGGGCTGAAAAACCTTCAATAAAAATTGTTCCATTCGAAGGATTTGGGTAAACTGAAATCTTAATTCCGAATCTGTCCAAATCCATATTCTGTGCAGAAGTTGTTCCATCGTTGCATGGATTAATGGCCAATGCATTGGAATTATGAATAATTTGAAGTGTTGGCGGATAGGCAGGCACTTTTTCATGGGTATGAAAAAAGTATTCGATATTATTAACAGCCGGGTGTTGGATGGCAAAACTGATTACGCCACCTCCGCTTACAATGGAATCAATGGTTAATTGGGTTATTTCAACCGAATAAATACTTGTTTTATTATCGTCGTTTACGTTTATCGTTCCCACTTTTTGCAACAAGGCTGGTTTATTGTTCCAGTTTATTCCATCCTCTGTCCAGTTATTTCCGGTCAAAAAAACATCGATATCCTGATTGTCTGCATGGTTACATGCCCCCATCAACCACAATTGTACTAAACTAATATCGCCCAAAGAAAGTGCAGACAAATCAAATTTCACAAAACTTATTATCGAATCGTTTCCAGATACTTTGGCAAACATTTTCTCCTCTTTTCCAAAATTATTCAGTGGCCTTTTTGAATCGACATAACTATCGGAAATGGAAACGATTGTGGAAACATTGTTTTCAACAGTAGCATAGGAATGAAGATAAATTTCATTGTCGAGTTCTTTCCTGAACAGGCAATTAACTATCGAATCGTCTTGGATTTTTGAATTTCCCCAATCGGGCAAACTTCCCAAATAAGCCCAGTCGCGATTGATATAGCAAAAACCTTTTACAACTTCATTTTTTTGAATAACATTGAAAAACTTTGCATACCAGTTGTCCCAGCTTTTTTGTCCTCGCCAACCCCTGCATACGTTGGGTTTGCTTCGCCTATGATTACCGGTTTGCCGTGTTCGTCGGCAACACGCATAAATTCAGCAGTAGTATTGTTCAAAATAAACTCCGTTTGAAACAAATCGATTGACCACCAGTCAACATACTCATCTCCGGGATAAAAAGTAATAATTTTCGTCATGTTATCAACCGGGTGTACGCACCAAAGTGTGGCAATACTATCCGACTTCGACCTAAAAAAGTTGGTAACGTATTGAAATGCTGATTTGTACGATGCACTTTTATATCCATTCCAAAACCCATTTGCTTCATAACCAATCCGCAAAAACACTTTTCGGTTTAACGAATCGAGGTAGTTTACAATGGTCGTCAAACCCTCGTCATATAATCCATTTATTACGTCATCGGTAAATGCAACGCCACCTCTGTTCATCGACAAGCCCAATTGAAGTCCAACATCTTTGGGGTAATGGTTTAAAATTTCATGGTATAAAAGTAATTCATCAATCAAACCTTGGTTGTTATTTTGAACGCGGAGATATTCCATGTAAAGCATGGGGTGCCGCTCTGTACCAACAGCTTCAATGTAATTGGCAAAAGCAAATTCGTCAGACTGCCCGGCACCGTGTATAATCTTATTAACAGGTTCAAATTTTGCCCCATAAAATTTACGTGGCACAAACTGGGCAGTACAAACATTTATTATAAATAAAGTGGCAAACAGAAGAATTGAAGATTTAAAAATTTTTGTCATAATTTGGCTATTGGTTTTTTCCTTTTTCCTTTTAAATTTTTTCACAATTTTTATTATATATCAAAATGTGAATGGTTAAGTTTTTAGTTTTCAATTTTAATCAAATTCAAAATTATTTCGTCAATACAAACAGACAAAATCCCGACAATTGCGTGCCATTCACATGACAAAACAAAATACGGCTTTTAAAGAATAAAACAGAAAGCTATTTTCGTAAGCTAAATAAATGAATTCATTACCTAAATTTATAATCAAATTATGAACTCTTCACGAAGAAAATTTTTGAAAGCAGGAGCTTTTTCTGCTGCTTCGGACCTTTCCTTTCTTATTCATCAGTAAGTACAAAAACAGGGGAGATTGAAAGCGACAAATACGAAAAATTGGATGAAGTTATCAATCAATCCGTATTCAAAAAAGAGTATATCCCGGAGCCGGTAATCATAGAATAGTGCGATTTATTAAATTATGGGGAGAGTTATATGATTAGGGTCCACTCAAAAGATGGTGCCGAAGGATATAGTGTAGGACATAACATACGGATGCCACATTTGTACAAGATACAGTTGCAATTGGTAAAAAAGTTTTTTATAGGGAAAGATGAAAGAGACCTCGACAAATTGATTGATGGTGTATTTATGTACAAAAACAACTATAAATAACAAGGATACACACTGTGGATACCTATAGACACAGTTGAAATGGCCATTTAGGATATGATGGGACGGATTGCCAAAAAAAGCATGGGCGAACTGATTGGCAAAATACACAATACCGAAATAGCGATATATCAGGCAAACGACAACAGGGGAAAAACTGCCGAAGAAAGTGTAAAAAACATAAAAGCACTCAGGAAGAAACTAACGCAAAGCCGTGAAATTTAAATTTGGTGATCGTGAAAGCTACTCTGAATTTTGGTTGGAGTCTGAAAAATTAATCCCATTATGCGATAATCATTGTGACGACTTTACCTTTTACGCTGATGCCAATGGAAGCTACATGGTCGGAAGGAATTCGTTTGGAAATATTCTGGAAGCCACATATTGATTTATGAACGCCTGTGCATCGATTGGTATGATGAATGGAAAGCTATTGCTGATGCGATTAATATTCCAGTGGCTCGGGCGGTGTGAAGTGAGTTGCGGAATTTCCGTTGGTTAATCGGCACGAAGCTGTTCAATGGTGCAGCTGGATATTTTTTATTTCGGGGGATGATCGTAGTTGAGTAGCTCGAATGGCAGCACAAAGGGTTATGTTTGTACTCCGCTATCTCGGGTACAGGATTGGGCTATGTTTACTGATGCCTTTGTTCGGCTTTGCATGCGCCGTTTCATATACAGGTTGACAATGAGTTCTTTGTTTGCACTCTCTCGACGATAATGAGATTTTGCTTTCAAAAGGCTTGGCGCGAGTGAGATTGATTGATTTTATTGCAACTAGGTATTAGAGCTCCTCCTACAGAGAGTGAGAAAAAAGTTAACTTTTAAATGCAGTGTAACTTTTTATATTATTAATTTGAATTTACCTTTCTGCTTGCTTCAACAAGCCGTTTAGTTAGTTAGATTTGATGTCGGCGTTAGTATGGATGGAATATGTGAGCGACAATCGATGTTAGTGCGACCGGTGCGCTGGCGGTTGCAGAAAAGGGGTGCCTGTAATGGTGAAAGAGATGTGGAAGGATGAGGATGCTGCTGGTGAGTGGTGTGGTGTGATGAGGGCGTGGGGGGGTGGGAGGGGTGGTGGTAGGGAGGGGGGGCGATGCGCCCCTTGGTCGCAGTACTACACTTCCTTCCTTGCCCCTTTTTCGCTCCCAACCTTCCCTTCCCCGATCTTTCCCGATGTCCCCAGAGAGCGGCAATGGGCCGGAGCGAGGCGTCACGCCTCGGCGCCCTAGGCAGGCGTGCTGCGCTGCGAACACGCGCTGAGACTCCCCCCAAGAGCGTAAATAGGGTTTCTAGCTCGATTCGTGCGTTGGGGTGTGCCGATCAGGCTCCGCCGTCTCCTCGTCCGAACCGTTGTGCGTTCACGCGACGTCCGCGCGCCGCCGTCGCCTGTCCCCTGGCCCCGACTGGGACAGTAATCTGATGCTGCGTGCCTCTATCTCCGGCACCCCCGTGTGACGGGCCGCGCCCCCCCGCCCCGCCCCCCCCATCCGGCTGATTGATGCCTCCCCGGCCGTGTGCGCAAGCGAAGCGGCGAAAGGCGCGCGCGCCGGCTGCCGCCCCATGTCCGGTCCCCCGTCCGTCCGGCGGCCTGGGCGCCTTTGCTCGCTGCCCTACGGCGCCCAGAACCGGCTTGTGCAGGCCCCGCGTTGGCTCGGTCTCGCCCCAGAGTGCCCGGCCCGAGCTGTTCGCGCGGGTGCAGAGTAGCGGCGCGGCGGGGGCGCCCTGTCGCCCCAGACCGTAGCGAAGAGTCGCGGGGCTGGTGGGAGCGCGGGGGGAGCGAAGCGGGCCGGAGGCCGCCCGCCCCGTCCCCGCCCCGGCGTGGTACCGGCGCCCCTCTTTTCGGGCGCCCCAGTGCACGTTGCCAGTTCCCGAAGAGCGATCGCCCTGCGGGCCCGGGTCGTCCGCCGCTTTCGCCCCCCACGTTCTCTAGCAACTGCTGCGTGTATAGAAGTGCAATAGGGTCCGACGACACCACACCCACCGCAGTACAGAATCCTGGCGACCCCGCGGGCCCCCCCTCGCTGACCCGTGCCCCGCCCCGCCCCCGCGCGCGCCCCCCCGGGGCCCCGGCCGGCGCCCGCCCCCCGCCCGCCGCAGGCCGCGCGGGAACCGCCCGGCCGGCCGGGGGCCCCCCCGCGCGCCCGCCCCCCCGCCGCCCCCGGCCCCGCGCAAGCCCCCGGCAGGCAGCCCCCGGGCCAGCGGCCGGGGGCGCGCCGCGCCCCCCAGCCGCCCCCCCCCCCGCCCGGCCCCCCGCCCCCCCGGCGGGCCCCCCGCCCCCGCTGTGCCCGGCCGGCCCCCCCCCCCCCCCCGCCAAGCAACGTGCCCCCCCCCCCGCCCCCCCCCCGCCCCGCCCCCCCCCCCCGCCCCCCCCGCCCCCGCCCCCCAGCGCCGGCCCCCCCCCCCCGCGGCCCCCCACGCCCCCCCCCCCCGCCCCCCCCCCGCCTCCCAGAGGGGCCCCCCCCCCCCCCCCCCCCCGGCCGCCGCCGCCCGCCCCGCGCCCGCCGCCCACACCCTGAGGCCCCCCCCCGCCCCCCGGTCCCCCCCCCAATTTCTCGCCATATCGGTCTGTGCGCTGCCAAATGCAGAAAAGATCTCAGACCCCCCGCCCCCCGCCCCCCCCGCCCCAATTCCCCCCTCCCCCCCCCCCCATGGGCCAGCCCGCCCCCCAGCGGCCCCCCCCCCCCCCCCCCCCCCCACGGCCCCCCCCCCCCCCGCCAGGCCCCCCAGACCCCCCCCCCCGCCCCCCCCCCCCGCCAGCCGCCCCCCCCCGCCCGCCCCCCCCACCCCGATGCCCCGACCGCCGCAGAGCCAGACCCCCCTGCCCCCCCCCCACAGGTATCCGGACCGGGCCCACCCGGACCCCCCCACCGGACACCCCCATGTGCGCACCGAGGCGCCACGCCATCTCCGACTGCCACCACACAAGTCCACAAAAAGAACCCCCCGGGCAAAAAAGGTAAGCGGATGCCCACCTGTGAGCTGCGACAACACCCGCGTCAAAGCAGCCACCGCCGGAGCGCCGAAAACCAGGGCCGAAGAGGAGCAAGGCGGGAACAAACAGCACAACGCGCCCCGCCAACACAAGGGAGCGAACCAAAGGCAGGCACCGCGCCACAGCCCCAAACGAAAAACAACGACAAAAAAACAAAAGCACGGTAAAGCCCCAAAAGGAAACCAAAAAAAAAACGACAAGCGATACCAAACGAAACCGAAAAAAAAAAGCGAAACAAAAAACAAACAATCAGAAACACAAACAGAAAACAAAGAAACAACACCAGAAACCAAGAAAGAAGACAAAACACCACCGCCACCGCGGCGAAAAGACCAGCCACCCAAGAAAGGCGAAACATCAACGAGAAAAGGGACCTCAAAAACAACACAAAAAACAAAAACAAAAAAAAAACAAAAACCAAAACCAGAAACAAAAAAACCAAACAAAAATCCAAAAAAAAAAAAAAAAAAAAAAAGAACAAACAAAAGAAAAAAACAAAGAAAGAAAAAAAACAAAAAGAAAAAAAAAAGAAAAAAAAAGAAAAAAAAAAAAAAAAAAAGAAAAAAAAAAAAAAAAAAAAAAAAAAAAAAAAAAAAAAAAAAAAAAAAAAAAAAAAAAAAGAAAAAAAAAAAAGAAAAAAGAAAAGAAAAAAAAAAGAGAGAAAAAAAAAAAAAAAAAAGAAAGAAAAAAAAAAAAAAAAAAAAAAAAAAGAAAAAAAAAAAAAAAAAAAAAAAAAAAAAAGAAAAAAAAAAAAAAAAAAAAAAAAAAAAAAAAAAAAAAAAAAAGAAAAAAAAAAAAAAAAAAAAAAAAGAAAAAAAAAAGGGAAAAAAAGTAAATATCCCTGCGTTTTCCAACTTAACTCTTCGTGGCTGACATTTCGTACACTTGTGTTTCCGCCCATATCGGCCTGGGTTTGATATTCGGTAACATTCTTGTTGATTTCAAACTTTTTACCGAGGGCTTCCAAATAAATTGTGTCGTAAATAAATTGAATTGTATCGGCATTGTCCATTGCTTCAAAATTTTGTGCACTGCTCCGGTTTGTAATAAAAACAACGTTATAAAGCTAGCAGCAATCAGTTGTTGAAGTAAAAAATTGTATTTATTCATCATCTTTAAAAATTATTGATTTTTTGGTTTAATGTTATATAATCCTATCATTTTCTGATTAACTGTCTTTTCAACATACCTAACCTGACCAATCAGTCCCCTCAGGTATCTATTGGTTGGCCTCAAATCCATAGGATTTGCATGTTTATAGCAAAAATATCTGCAAAGAAAACATACGCCCCTGGCCAGGGTCGAATAATACCTATAATGAACTTTCTATAAACATTTGATGCCTCTGGCATCAATTTCGTCATTTTTTATTTTTCAAAATTTATCCTTTTACCAACTTGTGTTTTGCAATATAGTCCGGGTCAATTTCAACGCCCATTCCCGGGCCGGTTGGAACTTTTACTACGCCACCATGACTTTCCAAATCCGAAGTTTCGCAATGCAATGGTATTTCGGTATTAAAACCTTTGAACTCGTGGTACGGCCCGGCATTGGGAACTGCCGAAACAAAGTGCATCATATATAAATATCCCATTCCCGAACCCGAAATGTGAGGAACACAAGTCATTCCTTTTGTAGCCGCCATTCGCGCCACTTTCATTGAGCGAATCATTCCGCCAAAATAAAAAATATCGGGTTGAACAATTTGCAAGGCATCATTGCCAATCAGCCACCTGAAATTGTGTATGCTTGGTTCCTGCTCTCCGCCTGCAATGGGTACTTTCAGCGCATCGGCAACCTGTTTGGTTTCATCGTACCAATCAAATGGAACCGGTTCTTCGTAGAAATCAATTTTATATTCCTGTAGAATTTTCCCAATCCTGATGGCTTCATCAACTGTATAAGAACCATTGGAATCGGCATAAATTGTCATTTTACCGCCAAAGGTTTTGCGTACCAACGGAATCAGTTTTTCGGTGCGTCCCGGTGGGTAATCGGCGTTGTTGCTCATGCGCCCGCCCACTTTAAATTTAACTGCTTTCGCATCGGTTTCGGCAACATTCTCCTTGATGCGTTTGATGCTTTCCTCGGCAGTTTTGCCCCGATAATTGTTGGCCTGGTAAACAGCAATCTCGGGATGATGGATTTCCCCAACCAACTCTCCCATGCTTTTATTAACCATGCGCCCCAGCATATCGAGGATTGCAAATTCGATGGTAGCCAACGGAACCCAAAGCGCCAGGCCTTGAAGTTTGTAATTGCTTTCGTAAACATAAACTTCATTGAGCAAAGTTTCCAGCTCACGTGCATCTTTGCCGATAAAAAAGGGTTGCAAACGAAGCGTAAAAATCGGGTACAGGGAAACCATTTGCATGTTGTTGCTTACCGAAATCCCCACCGCGCCATCGCTTGAAATTACCCGGCACAGAAAGTTGTCTTCGAACCGGAGCAACTCCAATTTCTCGATGATAACGGGGAAGAAAAAAGGTCTTTCTTTAAAACCAGGCGGTTAAAAGCTTTATCTATTTCGGTGTAATCGGGCTGCGAAAAGGTTTTCTCGTTTTTTGCTGAAACCAATAATGGTGCTCCCGCAGCAATCAACCCTGAACTTTTTAAAAACCCGCGACGTGATGATTTCATATTTGTATTGTTATAGTGTATAAATTTCCATTTTTTACAATTTTTAAAACTGAAAAGTTGCTTTTCCCAGAATACCTGACCAAATATAAACCTTTAGACATTGTATTCCATTTTATTATCTGTTCCGTTCCAACGTATGCGTTCAGTTTCTGAGTTCATTTTAAAAGATTGTACAATTTTACCATTGATATACAATATTTCCATTATTCACGAAAGCGACTGGTTTAAATTTTCTGTTGTGATTGTTATTGAAAAGGGATTTGGGTATGCCGAAAAACTGTTTGCACCAGATTCAATCAAATCCGAACTTACAATATTTGTTGTAACCGTATTGCTATTCCCCAATTCGATGCTGAGGTTATTGATGGCAGTAACATAAATTTGATGCGCATCATCCCGTGAAAAATTTTCGATTTTATATTTAGTTGGTTTGATTGCATTTGCCATGAATTTTCTCCATCGACATAAATAAAATAGCCGATTACCGCGCTGTTTGCAGGTTTTTCCCATTCAATTGTTATCGAAGTTTCGGTTTGTGTCGAAATTTCGAGATTATTGGGTGGTTCGTGCGTTTTTTTTTTTTTTTTTTTTTTTTTTTTTTTTTTTTTTTTTTTTTTTTTTTTTTTTTTTTTTTTTTTTTTTTTTTTTTTTTTTTTTTTTTTTTTTTTTTTTTTTTTTTTTTTTTTTTTTTTTTTTTTTTTTTTTTTTTTTTTTTTTTTTTTTTTTTTTTTTTTTTTTTTTTTTTTTTTTTTTTTTTTTTTTTTTTTTTTTTTTTTTTTTTTTTTTTTTTTTTTTTTTTTTTTTTTTTTTTTTTTTTTTTTTTTTTTTTTTTTTTTTTTTTTTTTTTTTTTTTTTTTTTTTTTTTTTTTTTTTTTTTTTTTTTTTTTTTTTTTTTTTTTTTTTTTTTTTTTTTTTTTTTTTTTTTTTTTTTTTTTTTTTTTTTTTTTTTTTTTTTTTTTTTTTTTTTTTTTTTTTTTTTTTTTTTTTTTTTTTTTTTTTTTTTTTTTTTTTTTTTTTTTTTTTTTTTTTTTTTTTTTTTTTTTTTTTTTTTTTTTTTTTTTTTTTTTTTTTTTTTTTTTTTTTTTTTTTTTTTTTTTTTTTTTTTTTTTTTTTTTTTTTTTTTTTTTTTTTTTTTTTTTTTTTTTTTTTTTTTTTTTTTTTTTTTTTTTTTTTTTTTTTTTTTTTTTTTTTTTTTTTTTTTTTTTTTTTTTTTTTTTTTTTTTTTTTTTTTTTTTTTTTTTTTTTTTTTTTTTTTTTTTTTTTTTTTTTTTTTTTTTTTTTTTTTTTTTTTTTTTTTTTTTTTTTTTTTTTTTTTTTTTTTTTTTTTTTTTTTTTTTTTTTTTTTTTTTTTTTTTTTTTTTTTTTTTTTTTTTTTTTTTTTTTTTTTTTTTTTTTTTTTTTTTTTTTTTTTTTTTTTTTTTTTTTTTTTTTTTTTTTTTTTTTTTTTTTTTTTTTTTTTTTTTTTTTTTTTTTTTTTTTTTTTTTTTTTTTTTTTTTTTTTTTTTTTTTTTTTTTTTTTTTTTTTTTTTTTTTTTTTTTTTTTTTTTTTTTTTTTTTTTTTTTTTTTTTTTTTTTTTTTTTTTTTTTTTTTTTTTTTTTTTTTTTTTTTTTTTTTTTTTTTTTTTTTTTTTTTTTTTTTTTTTTTTTTTTTTTTTTTTTTTTTTTTTTTTTTTTTTTTTTTTTTTTTTTTTTTTTTTTTTTTTTTTTTTTTTTTTTTTTTTTTTTTTTTTTTTTTTTTTTTTTTTTTTTTTTTTTTTTTTTTTTTTTTTTTTTTTTTTTTTTTTTTTTTTTTTTTTTTTTTTTTTTTTTTTTTTTTTTTTTTTTTTTTTTTTTTTTTTTTTTTTTTTTTTTTTTTTTTTTTTTTTTTTTTTTTTTTTTTTTTTTTTTTTTTTTTTTTTTTTTTTTTTTTTTTTTTTTTTTTTTTTTTTTTTTTTTTTTTTTTTTTTTTTTTTTTTTTTTTTTTTTTTTTTTTTTTTTTTTTTTTTTTTTTTTTTTTTTTTTTTTTTTTTTTTTTTTTTTTTTTTTTTTTTTTTTTTTTTTTTTTTTTTTTTTTTTTTTTTTTTTTTTTTTTTTTTTTTTTTTTTTTTTTTTTTTTTTTTTTTTTTTTTTTTTTTTTTTTTTTTTTTTTTTTTTTTTTTTTTTTTTTTTTTTTTTTTTTTTTTTTTTTTTTTTTTTTTTTTTTTTTTTTTTTTTTTTTTTTTTTTTTTTTTTTTTTTTTTTTTTTTTTTTTTTTTTTTTTTTTTTTTTTTTTTTTTTTTTTTTTTTTTTTTTTTTTTTTTTTTTTTTTTTTTTTTTTTTTTTTTTTTTTTTTTTTTTTTTTTTTTTTTTTTTTTTTTTTTTTTTTTTTTTTTTTTTTTTTTTTTTTTTTTTTTTTTTTTTTTTTTTTTTTTTTTTTTTTTTTTTTTTTTTTTTTTTTTTTTTTTTTTTTTTTTTTTTTTTTTTTTTTTTTTTTTTTTTTTTTTTTTTTTTTTTTTTTTTTTTTTTTTTTTTTTTTTTTTTTTTTTTTTTTTTTTTTTTTTTTTTTTTTTTTTTTTTTTTTTTTTTTTTTTTTTTTTTTTTTTTTTTTTTTTTTTTTTTTTTTTTTTTTTTTTTTTTTTTTTTTTTTTTTTTTTTTTTTTTTTTTTTTTTTTTTTTTTTTTTTTTTTTTTTTTTTTTTTTTTTTTTTTTTTTTTTTTTTTTTTTTTTTTTTTTTTTTTTTTTTTTTTTTTTTTTTTTTTTTTTTTTTTTTTTTTTTTTTTTTTTTTTTTTTTTTTTTTTTTTTTTTTTTTTTTTTTTTTTTTTTTTTTTTTTTTTTTTTTTTTTTTTTTTTTTTTTTTTTTTTTTTTTTTTTTTTTTTTTTTTTTTTTTTTTTTTTTTTTTTTTTTTTTTTTTTTTTTTTTTTTTTTTTTTTTTTTTTTTTTTTTTTTTTTTTTTTTTTTTTTTTTTTTTTTTTTTTTTTTTTTTTTTTTTTTTTTTTTTTTTTTTTTTTTTTTTTTTTTTTTTTTTTTTTTTTTTTTTTTTTTTTTTTTTTTTTTTTTTTTTTTTTTTTTTTTTTTTTTTTTTTTTTTTTTTTTTTTTTTTTTTTTTTTTTTTTTTTTTTTTTTTTTTTTTTTTTTTTTTTTTTTTTTTTTTTTTTTTTTTTTTTTTTTTTTTTTTTTTTTTTTTTTTTTTTTTTTTTTTTTTTTTTTTTTTTTTTTTTTTTTTTTTTTTTTTTTTTTTTTTTTTTTTTTTTTTTTTTTTTTTTTTTTTTTTTTTTTTTTTTTTTTTTTTTTTTTTTTTTTTTTTTTTTTTTTTTTTTTTTTTTTTTTTTTTTTTTTTTTTTTTTTTTTTTTTTTTTTTTTTTTTTTTTTTTTTTTTTTTTTTTTTTTTTTTTTTTTTTTTTTTTTTTTTTTTTTTTTTTTTTTTTTTTTTTTTTTTTTTTTTTTTTTTTTTTTTTTTTTTTTTTTTTTTTTTTTTTTTTTTTTTTTTTTTTTTTTTTTTTTTTTTTTTTTTTTTTTTTTTTTTTTTTTTTTTTTTTTTTTTTTTTTTTTTTTTTTTTTTTTTTTTTTTTTTTTTTTTTTTTTTTTTTTTTTTTTTTTTTTTTTTTTTTTTTTTTTTTTTTTTTTTTTTTTTTTTTTTTTTTTTTTTTTTTTTTTTTTTTTTTTTTTTTTTTTTTTTTTTTTTTTTTTTTTTTTTTTTTTTTTTTTTTTTTTTTTTTTTTTTTTTTTTTTTTTTTTTTTTTTTTTTTTTTTTTTTTTTTTTTTTTTTTTTTTTTTTTTTTTTTTTTTTTTTTTTTTTTTTTTTTTTTTTTTTTTTTTTTTTTTTTTTTTTTTTTTTTTTTTTTTTTTTTTTTTTTTTTTTTTTTTTTTTTTTTTTTTTTTTTTTTTTTTTTTTTTTTTTTTTTTTTTTTTTTTTTTTTTTTTTTTTTTTTTTTTTTTTTTTTTTTTTTTTTTTTTTTTTTTTTTTTTTTTTTTTTTTTTTTTTTTTTTTTTTTTTTTTTTTTTTTTTTTTTTTTTTTTTTTTTTTTTTTTTTTTTTTTTTTTTTTTTTTTTTTTTTTTTTTTTTTTTTTTTTTTTTTTTTTTTTTTTTTTTTTTTTTTTTTTTTTTTTTTTTTTTTTTTTTTTTTTTTTTTTTTTTTTTTTTTTTTTTTTTTTTTTTTTTTTTTTTTTTTTTTTTTTTTTTTTTTTTTTTTTTTTTTTTTTTTTTTTTTTTTTTTTTTTTTTTTTTTTTTTTTTTTTTTTTTTTTTTTTTTTTTTTTTTTTTTTTTTTTTTTTTTTTTTTTTTTTTTTTTTTTTTTTTTTTTTTTTTTTTTTTTTTTTTTTTTTTTTTTTTTTTTTTTTTTTTTTTTTTTTTTTTTTTTTTTTTTTTTTTTTTTTTTTTTTTTTTTTTTTTTTTTTTTTTTTTTTTTTTTTTTTTTTTTTTTTTTTTTTTTTTTTTTTTTTTTTTTTTTTTTTTTTTTTTTTTTTTTTTTTTTTTTTTTTTTTTTTTTTTTTTTTTTTTTTTTTTTTTTTTTTTTTTTTTTTTTTTTTTTTTTTTTTTTTTTTTTTTTTTTTTTTTTTTTTTTTTTTTTTTTTTTTTTTTTTTTTTTTTTTTTTTTTTTTTTTTTTTTTTTTTTTTTTTTTTTTTTTTTTTTTTTTTTTTTTTTTTTTTTTTTTTTTTTTTTTTTTTTTTTTTTTTTTTTTTTTTTTTTTTTTTTTTTTTTTTTTTTTTTTTTTTTTTTTTTTTTTTTTTTTTTTTTTTTTTTTTTTTTTTTTTTTTTTTTTTAAAAAAAAAAAAAAAAAAAAAAAAAAAAAAAAAAAAAAAAAAAAAAAAAAAAAAAAAAAAAAAAAAAAAAAAAAAAAAAAAAAAAAAAAAAAAAAAAAATAAAAAAATTTAATAATTTTATATTTTATATTTATAATATAAAAAAATTTATATTTATATAAATATAAATATAAAATATATAAATATATTATAATATATATATATATAATTTAAAATAAATAAAAATAAAAAAATTAAAACTTAAAAATAAAAAAAAAAAAATATAAAAATAAAATATAAATTTAAAATTTAATTAATATAAATAATTAATAATAAATAATTTATTAATAAATACTATTCTTAATTACATGAATTTCAATTGCAATACACTAATGCGACGATAACACTCCTCACTTTTCAAAACTTAGAACTGTCTGAAAACCATCTGTGAATTTTAACATCTCAGCATTCAATTATAAAATAAATATGCCTTGCCAACCCATGAACATTCTCATCACGAAAATCCACAAAACACACTACAAAACTATGGCACACTCCTTATAAACCAATAATGATTCCTGACCGCCTAACTGAAGCATCATCCTTAAGCGACCGATTAATGATCGCCTATAAACATCACACAACCAAATGTCATCAAACACCTAACTAACTACCCACGAAAACAGATAACCGCCCACTTATACCTCCCTTCATGTAAGACTAACTGAAATTCTGTTCAAACTAAACCATCGACTCAGCAAATCCATCTGAAAACTACCCTATCTGTGAAATGAGACTCGCGTACCAGCGTGTCAAAACAAAGGAGACCAGCTACACAAAAAACCACTGGAGAGTCCTGCGAACACCGTTACAATCCTTTTCAAAAACGAGTTCGCTATTCGCATTCCATACATTCAAACTTTTGCCAGGCGCGAACCTGAAGCATATATTTTGTCGGGCGAAAACACAGCTATTCAACTGCGGCATTGCCATTTCGAATCAATGCACCAAATTTATCGCCAAGTGCAATCCACTCTGATCTAAATTTATACGATATACATTGTCATCATTTGAATAAAATACATTTTCACATCCGGCTACACGAAACAATACAATTAATATAAGTATGCTGAATGATTTTCACAATTTGAATTTGCTATGTAAATATCGGTTCAAAAAAATTAGTGGTGTTCTATATATGAACACCACTAATTCTATATAAGAAAGTATACCGGACTATTGTCTAATTACCAGTTTAGCTGAAACAGGCCCGTTATGGTCAAAGAACTTACAAAATACAAACCTGAACGAAGATAGCTCAAGGAGATAGAAAAATACTCTCACCGCTAACTGAATGTCTCACTTCTTTCCAACTATATCAACAGTGCTACTGTGCTGACAGTCTGTTTTGCCCAGGTTACACTAGCACATCTGAAGCAGGGTTGGGATAAATCACTAAACCATCGTCTGCCAATCTCACTCCTGTCGACACATAACGGGAACCAGCCCTGTCACCAATTGCGCCTCCACGGTCGCTGCGAATATGCCGGCAGGCTGTGAACAACTGCAGTCAAGCTCCCAGGGTGTATCAAATAGCGGTAAGTTTGCACGTGTTCGGCTTGGTTATAAAAATCGTCGATATGTGCTTTATACTCGGCAACAGCTGCAGGGAAATCTGCAAATGGAAATTTCCAGCTTTATATGAATTTTACTTTCACCAATTATGTCCTCAAGGTTAGGGGTGAAAAGCGACGTAAGCTGGATTTGCTGAATCGGGCAATAGGGCAGCTACTTCAGGATTGAAATAGAAATAGTTGCTTCTCCAATCAATATAAGGAACTTTTAAAGTAGTGTTGGTTGTATCAGTATAAACTGAATCCAAATCGATAAAATACAATGGTTCCACAAATTTGAACGATCCCCTTGCGTTGCATCTCCCAAAATCCCCATATCAACAATAAGATTGTTTTTGAAAATTACACTGTCGGGACGGCCAACTGCATTCCACTGGCGCCGGTATTTACAATGGTGTTACTTTCAAAAATTAGTTTTTGATATGTTCTGGGAGTACTGTTCTGGTGTTCGATTACCGAGTTTTGCATATTGTAGATGGTATTGTTCCTCAAGTGTGCAATCGGAAAAAAGTTGCTGCGAGTATTAAAAAAGAATCCTTGGTCGTACCTGTCGCCATAACTCTGGTTAGCAACAATGCAATCTTCAATATAAATTTTACAGTCTTTGGCATTCACTCTGAAGTTGTTCTGACGGTTAAAGTCAAAAACGATTCCTTTGCAAACCACAGTCATACCATCAACGGCAAGACGAACGGTAGCTTATCGGTAAAATTGCCTCTCTGGTCCAACCACTAAGGGCAAGGTCTTTAATATAAAGATCGCCTTCAGCATGGAATATCCTGTTTGCTTCGGTGGCGCTAGGAGCCGGCCCAAGAGCTTTAATGACAGGGAGTTCTCCATCACCATCCTCGGCAACCACCATTAAAGGATAACCAGTATTCTGTATTTGCGCAGTATAAAGGTAAGTAGCGCCCCTTTTCAGGATGTAGGATTTGTGCAATCTGTTTCCCGAACCGTCAACATCATTATTAATCACATCATTAATTTTACCAGGTGCGCCTGGCGTAATTATCATCGCTTCGCCCAAATTAGGCCATGGGAACTCAACTTCCTGTGCATTGGCATTATTGGCAACAAATGCACCTGAAGCCATCAATAACAAAAACATGTAAATTTTTTTCATAACATTTAAAATTTAAATTAAACAATTGATATTATTATTAAAATCAAAATCGGTATCTTAAACCCAAGGTGAACTCGCTGCCATACTGTTCAATACTACTGGTTTGGGCAGGCAGATAAATATAGCTTCGCTCTGTTTCATTGAAAATATTGACAAGGTTGGCAATGATTTGCCAGTGTTTTTTGAACTTATAAGTTAGCGTTGCATCCCATCGCAAATAGGCATCGTCATATACATCCTGGAATTGAGTATTGCTCAACCCAACAAACTTCACATCTTGGTAGTTCATGCTGACATTCGCCGCAAAACCGCCTTTTTCATATCCAAGCGTCAAGTTGGCAATTAAATTAGCCTGACCTTGAAGGGATTTTACTCTGAACGTATCCAACACAGCAGGTAAATAATCAGGTGCTGGATAATCTAGATAATAAAAGGGATAATATGCTTCCGACCTGACTATTGAAAGATTCCCCGAAAATACGATACCGTCCAAAGGCTTTGGCAAATAACTAAAGTTGGTTTGGATTTCGGTTTCAATCCCTTTTACCGATGTTGTTTTATCAAGATTTATTGGGCTGTAAATTATCCATCCATAATAAGGGTTGGTTTGCCTGTCGCCACTGTAATCGAAAAAATCGACATTAATATCCACGTCATATATTTCTTTATAGAACGCACCCACCGAGAACAAGCCAAATTTTGAATAATAGGTTACCATTGCATCATAGTTCCAGGCCGTGGGTATTGTTAAATCAATTGAACCCTTGAAAACCCTTTTTTGCTTTTCATAATCCCTCCGTTCAAATGGAGTAAGGTTAAGAAAGTTAGGGCGTGAAATGGTTTTAGTGGCAGCTAACCTTAAATTAAGACCCTGGATAGGTTCAATTTTTAAATGAACCATTGGCAAAAAATTTCCACTGCTTGTTGATGCGGTAGTATCTTGAGATACAGGTCTCCACGGCTCACTTGGGCGTGTTGTTCCTTTAGCCCCGGTATATTTTAGATAAGTACCTTCATATCGGATACCTGGAATGAGGGTAACAATATCGCCCAGTTTTACTTCGGCCATTATATAACCTGCAGTTATTTTTTCGTTAGCCCTGTATTCATCAAAAACATTGGTAGGGAATCTGCTGAACAAACCTTCAACATTTGACATTACCTCGTAATGTTTTTTGATAATATCAGAATCAAAAACAAAAGGGATGTCATTGTATGCTTCAAACGGTGAATCATAAATTTTATAGTTTGTATCAATAAAATTTGAAGTTGGGTACAATGAGCCATTCCTTGTATATTCCGGAAAATTCTCCCTAAATGCCAATTCGTATGCCTTTCCATCGGGTGTGCCATAACTATAGGTCTCGCGTACCCTGTTTTTATCTTTTATTTTGCCGCCGAACTTGACATTCCCTGAGAACCAATCTGCAATCCTGAAAGGCAATTTAAAATCGACCTGACCGGAGAAATTTTCATCGTTCATTGCATTATTACTAAACCCAATCCCTTGTCCTCCGAAGAAATCTTCGAGGTTAGTACGTGCGAACTTAAACATTTCCAATGGATTTGTATCATTTGCTTCGGGTAAAAGACCACTTTCCTGTGTGGCCCCTGTTCCGTAATTTACCGGGGTTTTATTTGAGGTTTTTGAATAACCCCCGTTAAATGAAAATTCAAGTTTTTCCCAAAATTTAAAATCGCCACGCAAATTGCTACTTGTTAACCGGATATCGTTTTCATTGTAGCCATAGCCAAATTCAAGAGTTGATACCGTTGGCCTTGCCCTTTTCGATCGATTTGTAACTTCCCTCGAAGTTTCAGAAATTAAAAAATCATACACAAGACCGCCATTTTTAAACTTGTAATCGGCAGTAAAGCTTCCGCCGTAGCGGATACGAGTTTCAAGTCTGTTGTTAAATACTGCACTGTTCCCTCGATAACCGCCATCTCCTTTCAGTTCATAATCACCATTGTAGGTATCCACGTTTCTGTTAGCTGTAAAATAATTCGCGCCTGCTATAATTCCAAGTTTGTTTTTGAGAAAACGGTCGCCAATAGTAAAACTGCCTTTATAATTCCCTATTTCTTTGATTAAGCTGTGATAACCTGTTTCAACCTGAACTTTGCCTTGAAACCCTTCGTCGGCAGTTTTTGTAACCAGGTTAACAGTTCCACCAACTGCATCAGCATCCATGTCAGGAGTTATAGCCTTATATACTTCTATGCCTTCTAAAATATCAGTAGAAATAACACTAAGATTAACAGAACGGTCGCCACTGCCAGTTGCGGGCATGGTTTGTCCGTTTACAGTTACAGAGTTAAACCTGGGTGAAACCCCCCTTACAGTAATCTGGCTTCCTTCGCCTCCAGTCCGGTTTATAGTTATTCCCGGTAATCTTGAAAGCGACTCAGCGGCATTCACGTCAGGCACTTCTTCAATTTTTTCCTTCGAAACAACGTTCACAATTTTGTTCGATTTAACCTGTTGGTTAATTGCCGAAGCCTGACCACGCATTATTCCGGTAACGATTACTTCTTCACCCATAATTGGTTCAAATTCCATGTTTTGAATCCCAACATCGGCAGTTTCACCAGCTACCACAATAACCGGCACTTCAATACCTACATACCCAATATATAAAAGAGTTAAAGTATAACTTCCCGGTTGAACATTCAGAATTGTGAAAACACCATCAGCATCTGTCACACTGCCAATTGTTGTACCTTTGATAGCAACATTGGCAAAAGCCAATGGCTGACCATTTGATTTGTCTTTTAAAATTCCCGTGATTGTTCCGTTTTTCTGACCGAAAGCAATTGATGATAAAATTAACAATAGGCTAAACAACGTGAAAGTCTTGCTCATATTTTAGTCTGTTTTTGATGTTAGTAATTTTGAATTTTATGGAAGTCAATGTTAGAGAAAAATACGCCTTAATACTGGACATGTGAACGACAGATAAATGACAAAATCATGACAAAACCGAACAACATGACTTTTTTGTTGGTATATTTGAACTTTAAAAAATATCACCACGTCAGGCTTTTGTATTAGAAAACAATGAACGAAAAAGATTACCTAAAACTTTGCATTGCAGAAATTGAACAAAAAATCGGCAATGGAAAACTGAGCGATTGGTCAGGGCAGTCATTCGATCAACTTTGTGATGATATCCATGAAGCCACCGGGATAAAACTGAGCGGAAGGACACTTAGGAGGATTGCAAACAACAAGATTTCAAATCCACAAATTGCCACAAAAAATGCACTTGCCCAGTTTGTGGGTTATAAAAACTGGTCAGATTTTATGCAAGGCCATTCAAAACACAATAAAACTGTTCAATTTGAAATTCCGCCAAAAAAAACAAATAGGGTATTAAGGTTTATCAACAGGTATAATTGGATTATACTGTTGGTTGCTGTTTTTGTTATTATTGTATCTTTTGTTTTATATTATCCTTCCATTGAGCTTGAACTGAACAAATCGAAAGTCGTTTTTCAGAGCAACGATATGAGAGGAACCGCCCCGCACAAAGCATCTTTCTTTTATGATGTAACAAAAATTAAATCAAGCAATATACTAATAGACAATAACTTTTACGATGATGGAGAAATGGTGCCGGTTAAAAAAAATATGCATTTTTATGAAAAAACCTTCGAATTCCCTGATTATTATGCTGTTAAAATAATCGCAAACGGGGAAAGGCTTTCATGCGTGGGAGTGACCGTGCTAACTGAGGGCTGGGAGGCCATTATCAACAATAAATTATATAAAAAGATTACCGAAAAAACTGATTCCGGATACCTTCATTTAAACTACAAAGTTTTAACAGAGTTAGAAATCGACACATTAAGCCCGTTTAATGTCGATTATAGAAATATTCATGATTTTGAAATTGCGGGGGATGAAATGACCTTTGAAACAAAATTTAAAAACAATGACAAATTAAATAGCAAAGGTTGTAATAATTCAAAAATTGAAATTATAAATGTTCATGGCCGGTTGTCATTCAATTTTATAGAACCTGGTTGCGACGAAAGTATGCTAAAAGCAGAATTTGGCGATGTGTCGCTGGCCGGCGAGTTTAATAACCTGAATACATTTATACAAGATATTAGTTACTGGAGAATTTTAAAAATAGTTACCGGGAAAAAACATGTTAAGGTTTATTTGGATGACGTTCAAATTTACTCGGTAAAATATAACGATGTGTTGGATAATGTAAAAGGAGTAGCAATAAGTTTTCAAGGCTCTGGTTGTGTTGATTACGTGAAATTTATAAACAACAATGGTGATGTTGTTTATAATGATGAGTTTGTGAAAAGGGACTAGATAATTTATTTTAGATGTCAGGAATTGGTTATCTTAATACTATAAACTACACAATTACTTACAAGATGGACTATGACACCCAAAATCGACAACTTTTTTCAGATACAATTCTGTAAATGAGTTACTTATTATTTTCCTTTATAAATTGTATTTTCAGCAGCAATTATTATCGGTAAACGCATAAAAAAATCCCGGAAAAACCGGGATTATTAAGTTAAAATACAAAACTGACGTTTCCACATTATTTCAAACTTGGTGCATTACTCGTTGGATTTTGAATGTCGAGATAATTTTTCCGGTATGTGTTGTATTCATTTTCGTCAATCCAGTTATTTTTATCGCGATCCCAACTGTCAAAAACCATGTCCGATACTTCATTGTCGTCAAGACTTTTATTCCTGTCTTTATCATATTTTGAATAATAATCGGAATTAACCAAAGAATTATGATATTCATTAAAATCCAGACGTCCATCGCCATTTTTATCGATTGTCTTGAAATCATCCTTTACATAGTTTTTGTAGGAAGAATCCAGTCCGTCTTTCCATTCATCCTCACTCAACCACTGATCCCTGTTGGTATCCCACATGTTATATGTAGAATGATAGAAATCATCATCTGTATAGGAATTCGCTGTATTCATTCCGTTTTTTGAATTCATGTCCGACTTGCCATTCTTCACTCCGGTTTTGTTGTTATCCGTAGAATTTACCGTGTTACCATGCCAGTAATGGGTGTAGTCCTTTGAATAACGATCGCCGAATTCAGACTTGGAGATATTATTATCATTATCCGTGTCCCAATCTTTAAAAGCCGGATTTTTAGTATCGTGCGTTTGTCCAACTGCGAACATGCTTATCAAAAGCGCACCAAGCACCAATTTAATTTTCATCAACTTCCTGAAATTTTTTACTCTTTTTTTCATGACTTTAAATTTTTAAAATTTTACAATTATTTATATATCCTGTGAGAAAAAATCGGGGGAATTTTGTGCGTTTACAGGGCTAAATTATTTCTCATTGTTTACTTTTCCTGATCCCCTCTGAATAATTTATCACATAGAATCATAATCAACTGTAAAAAAATCATGCCACGCACACAAAAGCATTGCAGAAAGGCCATTTTGCAGGTAAACTATTCATCAAAACATTGAATAACAAGTGTGGTATTTATGTGGCGTTTGCAGGATAATTCCCCAAAAATGTTGAGATATTGCCACATACAATTGTTCCCCAGGTTTTAATAGGTACTACTTTTCAAATTCTTCAATTACATACGTCAAAATATATTTTCTGAATTGTGTGGGGACAACGCGCTCCATTACAGGTTCATGACCAATACCTGTAAAAGAACTGCGGTATAAATCGGCGGTGGAGTATTTGCGGAGGCTGTCGCTTGTTAAGTCTGCCGGTTTGGGAGTATAGCTTTTCCCAACGGGACCGTTTCCTTTGCCATCGCTTCCATGACAAAAAATACAGTAATATCCATAATAAGTTCGCCCTTTAGCCAGGTTTTCAATGGTAGCATCGGGCAATTGTATATTTTCAGGTGAAAACTTGTTGTGCGAGTAAAACACACTGTTTTCCGATGGTAAATTTACAGCAGTTTCAAACGCCCTCAAACTTGGTTGGTTGCGCATCCTTGGCCCGGTAAACAAAAGTACTGCTGCTACAACAGAAAGCAAGAAGACCGTTACGCCAATAATCAACAGTAATTTTTTATTCATTGTTAGTTTTCTCTTTTTCTTCCATCGATATTCCGTCGGGCAATGGTTCTACCAGTTTTCCAGTTGTTTTTTCCTCCGGTATTTGGGTTGAATACTCTGATTTTGAAGGAGTAAACTCTATGTTTCCAAAATCCCATTCCCTCGGAACCGTTTTTACCAACATCATCATTGTCATGGCCCAGGCCAACAACGAAAATGAAATGGCAAAAACCGTAAACCAGCTTTTCCGGGTGCTCCATTTTGTATTTTCTTCGTAATCCATTGTTTAAAAACTATTAGGGTGTTGAATTGCGTGAATACTATAAATAACAGCAAAAATTAGGATTGCTGCCACAGTTACCCAGATGGACCATGGAATAGCCTGCCAGCCAGTCATATATTCCTTTTCATATACATCGGGGTTGTCTTTCTTTGTTTTTCTGGGCTTATGATAATCATTATAGTGGATGACGATATAAAACAAAAATGCCAGTCCGCCAAACAAAACCACGTACACCCATTTATCCCTCAATAATTCGTATCCAAACATAACATTCATTTTTAATCTGAAGTTTCTTCTTCCCAATCTTCAATTTCAAGTGGCAGCCGCGAGGCATCTTCCTGTTTGTTAAACTGTCCTGAGCGTATGCACCAAAACACAGTTACAAAGCCAATTGTAACGATTAATACAGCGTATATAATTTGTAGAATCACCAATATGCTTATCGTCTCATTCATTTCAGTTTATTATTTTAATGAAGGCAACCCTGTTGAATCTGGTGGTGAGTAAGGATTAACCCACACTGGTTCATACGCAGCATCGATACCTTTTGGTTCAATGTCAGCATCTGTGTAACCTACAAATTCCACGGCTATATAATTCGACACATCCCATATTTTCTCCGATTCAAGTGCTTTTTTAAAATAAGGCATTGCAGTACCGGTTATTCCGTTCATAATTTGATAATAAAAAATGCCGCCAATGTATTTGTTTTGTACAAGGTTCCGGCGCAAGGTGGTAAAATTCAAAGGGGGCGGATACAGATAAATCGCTGCCGAACCATTGCCATCGCCAATCGGACCATGACAATTGATACAAAATTCCTGGTAAATATTCTTTCCGCGTTTCAAGGCATCCTCAGTTGACGGATAAGGATTAGGCATTTCGCGCCAAACCCTCGGCACTACTGAATGCAGCCACGCGATATTTGAGTCGGGACCGGCTTCGTATGCTTTTGTTGATTTTTCTTTCCAGTATTTTTGCCGTGCCACACGTTCATCGGCGTTTTTCATTCCAAGATATTGTACATACGCAGTGAGTTTTTCTATTTTATCCTTGCCAAGAAATTCCCATGATGGCATCAACGATAAGGGACTCGTGTTTCTTGGGTTAATAAAATGCGCCATGTGCCAATCATCAGAATGTTCGCCGCCTTCCTGCGATAAATCCGGGCCAGTGCGCTCGGAACCAAGGATTGCTGGTTGCTGTCCGTAATAATCTCCGGATTGTGCTATACGGCTCGCTCCAATTCCCCAGTCATAAGGCCTGATATACAATGAATGGCAATAGCTGCAACCATTTTTAACATACAAATCATGACCTTCCCGTTCCATTTCGGTCATTGGCCTCCAAATATCCGAAGGTTCATTTTTAATATTTATTACCGGAAAAACTACCATCAGAGATATTGATGCCGCCCAAACAAGCATCCCGCCCAAAATCAATATTTTTGGAGTCATCTTCATACTTCTGCAACTTTAATGGTTTTAGGCTTTTCGACAACTTTTCGTATCATAACAGTCATCAGGATGTTGTACAAATTAAGGATTGCACCTGCTATTATAAATAAACCGAACATAGCCCGCAGCGCCATATAGATGTTCAGTTGTGGAAGAACCCGGTAAACAGTTTCACCACTGTACCAGCTTTCACCCTGGATTAACCCGGCGGCTGTAAGGACGAAGAAAAATCCGGTGAGGCCAATCATAATGAATATAAGCTGAAGGTCGGCCAGCCGTTTTGAATATAGCTTTCTACCCGTAATAAGGGGTAGTACGTGCCATACAGTACCAATTGCAATAAATCCGGAGAAACCAAGTATCGCGATGTGTGCGTGCCCAATAACCCAGTTATTGAAATGCGTAATTTTCTGTACCATTGGCAATGATTGCAACGAACCTTGTGCGCCAACAATCAGATACCAGAAAATCCCCAATGCGACCCACTTTCCTGCCACATCCCGCATTAATTTGCCCTCTTTTCCCCTCCACGTCATCCACAGGTTTACAATTACGATAAGCACCGGTATAAACATCAACATTGAATCGACAATGGAAATATTTTTTAACCAGGCAGGAATTGGTGCCTGCAAAAGGTGGTGCCCTCCAATATGGGAGTAAAATGTTACAAGTGTCCAGAAACCCAAAATGGAAAGTGTGTGCGAATAAAGCGGTGTTTTGGTAACTCTGGGAACAACAAAATAGGCAGCGCCAATGGCAAGCGGTGTAAGGAGCAAACCAGGTAATACGTGCCCGTAAAACCAAAGAAAAATGGAATCCAAAATACCCGGGAGTGCACCTGACGGCGGGTTCCACATAACATTACCCAGAAAATAACTGCCGCCAATCCAAAGGAAACTACTTACAAAATACCACACTGAAACATAGAGGTTATTTTCAACACGCCGGAGGATTGTCATTACCAAATTAACGGCCAGCGTAATAACCGCCAGCACAAGTGATACATCAAATATCCAGAGGTACTCCATGTATTCGCGACCTTGCGACAAACCAAAAGAAAACGTTAAAGGCCCGCTTAAAACTGTTAAAGTCCAAAGGAAAAAGCTCACCCACGCCAATGGTTCCGACCACAGGTTTCTTTTCAGCAACGCTGGCATATAATATAAACCTGTTCCAATGAACGTGCTGACAACAAAGCCGTATAAAACTGTGTTCACATGAATGGGGCGTGTTCGGCCAAACACCAATGCCGGAATATTGTTGAAAAACTCGGGCGCCATGAGATGTATGGCTGAAAACAACCCATAAAAGGTTCCAACAATGAACCACACTGCTCCTGCAATAATAAAGGCGATCGCAGCACTTTTTGGTTTTTTTGTAAATTCAAGCATAATTTATCTATGACATGTAAAACAATCTGTTGTTACTTTATTTTCTTTGTGGCAATCAACACAAAATTGCATTTTAAACTCCTGCGCACGTTCAATCCTGTCCATACTACCCACATTTCCATGGCACTGGCTGCAATCTATTTTCCTGAATACATGCACCGAATGATTAAAGAAGGCAAAATCGGGCAATTCATAAACCTTCTTCCATTCTACTGGCGTTCCCGACTGGTAATGTGCGCGTAACTTTTCTATTTCCGGATGATGAATAATGATACGGCTGTGACACAACATGCAGGTTTCCAATGGCGGAATGCCTGCCCTTGCCGAATTCACCGCGCCTTCATGACACAGGAAGCAACTTATATTTTTCTCCGTCACGTGTACCCGGTGGCTAAAAGCAATGGGCTGTTCAGGGCCTATTCGGTTTTTATAAAAACAATAAAACGAAAAAGCCGCTGTGCCCGATAGAATCAGGATCATCATAAAAAGGCCAATTTGATTGTACTTCATTTTCATTGGCTCAGTTTTTCAAGTTCAACATGATGAAAAAATAAAACCTTTGAAACAAGTGCTCCGGCCACAAAAATAAAGAGAAAAGCAGCCATGGGTACAATTTCTTTCCATCCGAAAAGTATATGATATCTGTTGAAAGTAGCTGATACCAGCCACCAACGTTCTATCCACATCCCTATTACTATCATCATCGAAATTGTTCCAAGAACAATCCTGTTGCGTTTTGCCTGTGCCGGCAACAATAATATAACCGGACCTATATAAACCATCAGCAACAGCAAATAGCTGATCCATTTCCATTCAAAGTTCAGCCTTGGGATGAGAAACAATATTTCCTGCGGGTTATTTTCGTACCAAATGGGGAACAGATGGCTAAACATAAGGTAGGCAGTGAACATACAAAATGCAATAACGAGTTTCCCAATATCATGGAGAATATCACGGGCTTCATTGGCCCACACAGCCATTAAAGACCAGGCGGCGGCGGCAAGGTAAACGGCACTGCTGAAAAAATAGCCGCCCGTCATCATGCTGTACCACCCCGGTTGAAGCGCCATCACAAAATCGAAACCCAGTAAACTGAAAGTAAAAACAAAAGCGATTATCAGCCAAATCGCGTAAGCCCTTTTTTTTGCAGAATGTCTCCTGGCTACAAACAAAAACGCCAATATCCAGAAAATAACAAGTGCGGCGAAATTCCTCGAAAACAGAAAAGTATTGTTGAGCCACAACATATCGGTTTTTGTATGAATCCACGGCGCCCAGTTATCTGCGCCTACCCAAAGTACCACAAGGGCAATCAGCGAAGGAAAAGAAAAAGCAAGTCCGGCGCGGCAAAATCGTTCGCTTGTGCCCATCCAGTGGCCATATGTGGCAACAACAATAGCGGGCCAAACTGCCAGACCACCAGCCAATGATACAAAAAACAGGAAATTGATTAGAAAAGAATGCCACAATCTTTCATTGTTTCCATCTGAAAACATAAGTCCCCACAGCACAAAAAACAAGGCCGAAAGGGTTAACGACGCTGGTATCAGAATTTTATTATTCATTCTGTGTATCTCCTTTCATGTATATTCCTACAAGGTTTTCTACTTCCACTGTATCATCTTCAGAAAAACGAAGCAGCAGTCCAAATTTATTCAGGCTAAAACTATCGTTATACCACGAATCAGTATGAATTTTTCGCAAACGTGCGTAGTAAATTACTGCAACCAAATTGAAAATAGCAGCAAAAAGAACAGTGAGCTCGAACATCACAAGAAAAAATGGGATAAACGAAAATACGGGTTTACCGCCTACAATCAAATCGTAAATACTTACACTTCCGGCAGTGAGTGCAAACCCGGAAACAAAGCCGGTTATTCCGCCAGCGATTGTCCAGTATGTAACCGGACTTTTTTTCTCTCCGAGCATTGTTTCCACTTCCTGCAACTTAACGGGAGTGAAAACCTCAACTACTGTATACGCCCTTTCGCGCAATGTCTGAACCGCCTTAATCAACGATACTGCCGACGAAAAAATAAAGAGCTTCTCAACATTCTCAGATACATTGGGGCGCGACAGCAATTTGTTGTGCGGTGCCGTTTGTCCCGGTTCGGGTAATTTTCCTTTCAACAAATAATCTTTAAAATCAGCAATTGAAATTGTGGGAAGAAACTTGGCAAAGCCCATAAAAAAGAATAAAAAGAAAGCGGCCGTTCCGGCAGTGATGCTGATTTCAACCCAGGTTGGACTGTAATCGCCCCAATTGTGCGGCATAAAATCGTGAGCTGTTGAAGTTACAACGATAAAGTAGCGTTCCATCCACATTCCTACATTAATCAGCAGTGAAGCCACAAAAAGGTATTTCAGGTTTGTGCGGTTCTTTTTTCTCAAAAACGAAAGCGGCACAAGCACATTGCAAAACAAAATAAGATAATAGATCGGAGACATTCCACCTGTCATCCTCCAATTGGAAAACTGGATGTGAACGTTGCTTCCGCTATATATTTCGATTAAAGGTTCAACGATGTAGGCATAAGCGACAATGGAGCCTGTGAAAATGATAAATTTTGCGATTGCCTCAAGATGTTTTGTTGTTATCAGGTTTTTCAGGTTGATAAATTTGCGCATGGGAATCAGCAATGTTAAAGCCATTGCAAGGCCGGAGTGGATTGCGCCGGCAACAAAATATGGCGGGAACAAAGTTGAATGCCAGCCGGGGAGCAAACTCACTGCAAAATCCCACGAAACAACTGAATGCACAGAAATGACAAGTGGTGTAGCCAGCATGGCAAAATAAAGGTAAGAGCGGTTGTAATGTTTCCACTGGCTCAAAGCACTTGACCAACCCAAAGAAATATATGTGAAAAATTTTGTGCGCCAATGTTTTAACCCTAATTTTCTTTTGTAGTTGTCGCGCAAAGCAGCAGCATCCGGTATCATGCCAATATAAAAGAATATGGCACTGACCGTTAGATACGTTAAAATGGCGATTAAATCGAGCACGAGCGGACTTGAAAAATTTGGATACAATGCACGCTGGTTGGGATATGGCAGAATGTAATAAAAAACCCACAACCTGCCGAGGTGGATTAGCGGAAACATTCCGGCCGTCATAACGGCAAATATCGTCATGGCTTCAGTTGATCTGGAAACGGCGTCGCGCCATTCGGAACGGACAAGGAAAAGTATTGCAGAAATCAAAGTCCCTGAATGTGCAATTCCCACCCAAAAAACAAAGTTTGTAATGTATGTGCCCCAACCAACCGGATGATTGATACCAGCGACACCCATTCCGGTTTTTACCTGATAAATCCAGGCAAAAATTCCCCAACCAATGATCAACATCAGCATACCCATAAACATAAAATACAGTTTGGGCGCGGGCCGCAACCCGTTGGCAATGGTTTGGTTTACCTCTTTGAATGTAATATTTGAAGTATAATCCTGCAATCCGTTAGTTTTAAATTGTTATTTTTTTTAGATATACAACTGCTGTTTTTGTATTTAACTCATTCAGTAGTTGATATTTTCTTTTACTTTCAATCAGTTTCCTGACTTTTGAATTTTCGTCCAGCAGATCTCCAAAAACTATGGCTTCTGATGGACAGGTTTGCGCACAGGCCGGAACGATTTCGCCATCTTCAAGTTTCCTGTTGCCTGTTTTTGCCTGATATTCTTTATTTCGGATCCGCTGAACACAAAATGTACATTTTTCCATAACGCCCCGTTCGCGCACAGTAACTTCGGGATTCAACTGCAGTGTCATCGGAAACTCATGTTTCACATTTCCCCAGTTGAAACGCCGCACTTTGTAGGGGCAATTGTTCGAGCAATATCTTGTACCGATGCAACGGTTGTAGATTTGTGCATTGAGTCCTTCTTCGTTATGCACGGAGGCATATACAGGACAAACCGGTTCGCATGGCGCCGAATCACATTGTTGGCAAGGCGTCGGAAGATAGGCAGTTTGTTTTTCCGAAAGTTTGTAAGGCGGCACTTTCAGCCAGCTCATTTCACGGCCTTCACGCGAATTTTCCTTCCCAACAACGGGAATGTTATTTTCGGCATAACATGCTGCTTCACAGGCTTTACAGCCAATACAACTGTGCAGGTCGATAACCATTCCCCACCGATGTTCTTTATAAACCTGCCCATCATACAAATCTGTTTCCCTGGAATATCCCTGTTTCATTGGCCAGTTCATTTCTTCGGTTTTGGCGGTGCCGTTTTGCAGTTTTTCCAGTTCAACATGCTGGAGCAATTCTCTCTCATGTTGGTCTTTTGTTGCGTTCAGGTATAGCAAAGGTTCGTTTTTGCCTGTTTTTTCTATTGTCACTTCCGGCAACATTCCATTTAAAGAAAACGGTATCAGGGCGAATGCATTTACGCCAATTCCATTTGCAATTTCTCCTAAATGTGTGTGTCCCTGTCCTGTATCGATTGCCAAAGTATTTTTGTCAATATCTTCAGTTAACCGAACTGCTACTTCCAAACTCGTACTTGCTGTTTTTATTTTCAGAATGTCGCCTTCATTAATTTCAAGTTCTTTTGCTTTTACTGAATTCATATCAACCCAGCTTTGCCAGGCCACATTTGAAACCGGATGCGGAATTTCCTGCAACCAGCCACGGTTTGCAAGGCTTCCGTCGTAAAAAAAATGAGATGGCGAAACAATCAGGTAAAAACTGTTTTCGTTTGTCTTTTTGTTTTGAAACGAAAGTTGGTTTTCAGACAAAAGTGGGAAAAGACTGATGTTTACAGTCGTTTTTTCAAGAAAACCTTTTTGCAACAGTCCGTTATAAAAATCTTCGTCGGAAAAATTGCCTTCTTGTGCATTATTTTCATCCGATTGGATAACCTGTAAATTGTGCCTGTCCCATTTTTTCCAGTTTTCCCTCACAATTTCACTGTATGGTTTTGGTGTTTCATTTCGACCTAAAGCAAGAAAAATATCGCCGGCGCTTTTTGTGTCATAAAGTGGACGCATCACAGGTTGCATGAGCGAAACTGTTCCGCTCCAGGTTTCGAAATCGCCCCAGTCTTCAAGGTAATAATTTGATGGCAGTATCCAATCTGCAAAAGCTGACGTTTCGTTTTGTTTCGATCCAATAAAAATTATTTTTCGTGTTTTCCCAAAATACTTTTGCAACTCAGGTTCGGTATAAACCGGATTTGTGTTGTGGACAATCAAAACTGTGTTTTCGGTAATCGAATTAAAGAAATTCCTTATTTCATTGCTCATTGCAGTTTTGCTGATGGCATGTGCAGATGAAAAATCCATTGTCGTGTTACCCAACATTTCATTCAAGCGGTTGGCGGCTTTCACAGTCATTTGTCCCGAAAAACTTTTGTCGGCTCCATTACCGGCAAGCACAACCGGTTTCTGTGCTTTGCGTATTTCTTCGGCAATCCTGTCGAGTTTCGCATTCAACTCTACAGAAAGTGTTGCGGGGTTTCCAGGAATAGCGGCATCTATTTGTCCCAGACGTTGCATCAGCCCTTCAATTATTCCGGCTTCCATTCCCGGCTCGGTAACAACAAATTCATCGCTGTTGGTGGCGGTCATATTTTGCACTGGCCCGAAATAAATGAATTTCCCCATACTATTGTTTTTCAGTGCATGGGCTTTTGTAAATTGTCGTGTATATTCTACTGGCGAAAGCCATGTTTCAAGAAAATCGGCGCCAAAACTTAAAATCAGATCGCTTTCTTCGATATTATACTTCGGGATCAGCGGCTGACCGTACAATTCGGTATTTGCGCGGCGCATCGACTCATAATTAAAGGCCTCATAATACAATGGTTTCTGATTATAACCAGCCGTAAATTCTTCCATAACGCCAGCGAGCGAACCAGTTTGCAGGTCTGAAATAAGCATCACTTTATCCGCAGAAAACATTTCGGCCTTTATTTTTGGCAATACATCATCCCAACTGCTATTGGTAAATTTTCCTTCTTCGGTTTTTACCAACGGGTTTTTTACACGCTCCAAATCATATTCGCCCAATACAGATGATTGTCCGCGAATGCACAATTTTCCTTTATTTACAGGATTTTCAGGATTTCCTTCGGCTTTTGTAACCCTTCCGTCGCGATACCACATCATCAGCCCGCATCCGGCAGGGCATTCGCGGCAAGATGTGAGGTAATGCGCCCATTCACCGGGTTGTGGATATTGCGGCGCATTCACATAAGGTATAAGTTTATGAACATATTTTTCCTGTGAATTGAACAGCAGAGCAGCGCCAGTGCCACCAGTTAGTGCCAAAAATCTCCTGCGGCTAATGAAAGATTTTTTTTCTTTTGTCATTCCGAATAAGCAATAGTTGTGATTAAAGCATTCTCCGCTTGCCTTGAATCGAGTCTGCTGTGCTGCACCACTATGGGCATGTCAGAAACCAAAATGCTCGAATAATCAGTACCCCGTGGGATTTCGGGTTTTTGTAGTTCGTTGAAACGCAAATGTAGCGTACGTTGGGCAGGAACGGTGATTTCGTAGGGACCGACAGGCTCTTTGTCAGAAAAATAAATGAAAATTTTGATGTTCGCTATTTTCCTGCTTGCATTCAGTATGCAAGCGGTTTCATGGCTTGTGAATTGCGGTTCCGGTCCATTACTTTCCTTAGGAATGTATCCTTCTGCTATTACCCATATTTTTCTTCCAACTTCCATAATATATCTAAAATTAAAGTTATTAAGTGTACAAGTCAATTAAAATTTCCATTTTTTTGATGGAAAGCCAGTTGAATAATTTCAGCCAGGTGCAGTGCTTTCCTGTTGGTTTCCTGCATTATCTGCTCTTTGCAACTAAAACCATCGGCAACTATCAATGTGTCGTTTTCAGCTTCTCTTACTTTTGGTAACAATACACGTTCGCCCGCTTGTATTGAAACTTTATAATGGGATCCTTTTTCATATCCAAAATAACCTGCCATACCACAACATCCTGAATCAAGTATTTCAACATTGGAACAAATATTTTTCAGCAGTTTTTCTTCACCATCCATCTTCATCACGGCTTTGTGGTGGCAATGTCCTTGCACGATTGCTTTCTTCGGGATTTTGGGAATCTTAAAATCGGGTGCATATTTTTCAAGAAATTCACCCAATGTGTAAGTTTGTTTCTTCAACCGTTGTGCATCTTCGTTGTGCGGGAAAAGGTTACACAATTCATCGCGGAATACGGCGGCGCAACTTGGTTCGATACCTACGAGCGGAATTCCCTCCCGGATTTCATCGCGCAAAGATTCGAGTATTTCGAGGAGTAGTTTTTTGGCGAGAGCAATCCAACCGAAATCAAACAAAGGCCTTCCACAGCAAAGCGATCTTTTTGGCACAATAACTTCGAAGCCGGCCCTGTCGAGTACTTCAAAGGCAGCTTTAAGGGTTGGTGGCATAAAGTAGTTGTTAAACGTATCGGCCCATAAAATTACTTTGGGTCTTTTTAAGTTCTTTTGTTCCTGTGCGAAAAACCATTTTTTAAATGGCTGCGAAGCAAATTTGGGTATTTGCCTTTTCTGTTCAATTCCGCCAATCCCTTTCAAAATGCCACTTAGTCCCGGAGTTTGTGAGACAAAATTCGCAACTTGCGGAAAATGCGATGCCAGCCGCGCCCACCAGTAAATTAATCCAAAAGCATACGCAGTTCGTGGCCGCAATTTTCCTTTGTAATAATGGGAGAGGAATTCTGATTTATAAGTTGCCATATCAACATTTACGGGACAATCGGATTTGCAACCTTTACAGGCGAGGCATAAATCGAGTGCATTTTTTACGTTTTTATCTTTCCAGCCACTCGTAATCGCATCACCTTGCAACATTTCGAACAACATGTGCGCGCGGCCACGGGTAGAATCATTTTCCTCGTGCGTTACCATATAACTCGGGCACATTGTACCCCCCCCGGTGCGCCTGCATTTTCCCACTCCAACACAGCGCAGGGTGGCTTTGGCAAAACTCCCCTCGTCTTCAGGAAATTTAAAATGCGTTTTAACATCTGGAGGATTGTAATTTGTTCCCAAGCGCAGGTTTTCTGTGCGGCTGTAAGGTTCGATTACCTTGCCGGGATTCATTCGCCAGTCGGGATCCCAAATGGATTTAAATTCCCGGAATGCATTCACCAGTTCTTTGCCATACATTATCTCCAAAAGTTCACCGCGCGATTGTCCATCACCATGCTCCCCTGAAATTGAACCGTTGTATTTCATTACCAGATCTGCACCTTCCCTTGTAAATTTGCGATATATATCAATTCCTTCCTGCGTTTTAAAATCGAAATTTATACGGCAATGAATGCAACCCTGCCCAAAATGGCCATAAACAGCAGCCTTATAATCATATTTTTTAAACAGTTCCTTGAGGTCTTTCAGGTAATCGCCCACACGATTAGGATCTACCGCAGTATCTTCCCACCCCGGCCAGGTATTATCCATACCCGGGATATTTGCAGTGGCGCCCAGACCCGATTCCCTGATTTCCCAAAGTTGTTTTTCCCGTTCTCTGTCATCGAAAAGGGTCATTGTCGGTGCATCGTCTTCCTTTTTCAGTTGCGACATTAACTTTTTGGCTTTTTCATCAGCCTCTTTTTTTGAATCAGCTCCTAATTCCACCATTAGCCAACCTTTTCCTTTGGGCAAGAGAGATAAATCTTTCATATTGAGATGTTTCTTCTCCATATAATTGATCAACTGATCATCAATACCTTCCAGACCAATTGGTTGATATTTGATTACTTCGCTGCAATGTTTACCTGCCGCAAACACATCGGGATAACCAAGCACAAGCAGCGCCCGGCTTTTTGGTGCTTCCAACAGTTTCATTGTTGCTTCAAGTATAACCACGCATGTGGATTCGCTGCCCACCAATGCACGGGCCACGTTGAAACCTTTCTCCTCCAAAAGTTCATCGATATTGTAACCTGAAACCCGGCGCGGAATATCGGGATACCGTTCTTTTATGAGCAGAGAATATTTATCACGGATTTCTTTTAGCTTTTTATAAATTTCTCCTTTTCTGCCACCTTGTTTTATAATTTCCTGCAATTGTTGTTCAGAAGTTGGACCAACTTCCATGATTTCACCATCGTAGGTAAGAATTTTTAAACTGTGTGTGTTGTCAGAGGTTCTGGCGCCATTACCTTTAAATTGGGCCATCACAGAATGTACGCCACATGAATTATTTCCAAGCATTCCGCCAATTGTGCAATGGTTGTGTGTGGCCGGATCAGGACCAAATGTTAAACCTGCAACTTCTTCAGTATGCTGGCGCATATGGTCGAGCACAATCCCTGGTTGCACCCGTACAAGTTTATTTTTTATATCGATGTTGAGTAATTTATTGTAGTATTTGGACATGTCCATTATAACCGCATTGTTACAACATTGCCCCGCAAGGCTTGTCCCGCCACCTCTCGACAAAAGTGGTGCATTGTGTTTTCGGCACAAAGCGACAGTAAGGATAATATCATCCTGGGTTTTTGGTAACACAACGCCAATTGGAATCTGTCTGTAATTTGAACCATCGGTAGCATAAAGTGCACAGCTTCCGTCGTCAAAACGTACTTCTCCTTCTATGGTTTTTTCCAGTTCTTTGGCAAGCGCTTCCATTATTTTGAGATATTTTTCAAAACATTAATATATTTTGTAAACTTCTGCATCGGCTGATTTAAATTCCAACCCAATCCCCAGCCGGTCGGCATCTGGCGTCAGTCGACCATTTTTAGTTTCCTGAAAACCTTCAAAAAACAGCTTTTCAATCCGAACATGATCGTAAAAATATTCGCCTGTGATAAAATCCCGGCAAGGCTGCTGCGGCATAAATATGGGCCGACGGTGCGCAATGGAAGGAAAATGGCACCTGGAAAGCTTCCGCCAACCTGCCGGCTTTGAGGAATCCGGTAATTCCCCCACAACGCGTTGCATCTGCCTGCAAAACATCTACTGCATGATTTTCGAGTAAATTTCTGAAATAAGGCAAATCGAATCCATATTCCCCGGCAGCAATATTTACTGCAGCAGGGCTATTATTTTTCACAAACGACAGCCCGTAAATATCATCGGATGAAACAGGTTCTTCAAACCATTGCACATTGTATTTTTCAAATTCTTTGGCAATGCCTAGTGCCTGTTTCGCAGAATAAGCTCCATTTGCGTCAACAAATAGTACGGTTTTGGGATTTATGGCATCGCGTGCCACCCGTATCCGTTGCAAATCTTTTTCAGGCTCCCTCCCAATTTTGATTTTCACCTGAGTAAACCCCGCTTCTGACCAACCCTCCAGTTGCTTTGCCAGCTGTTCGTCAGTATAAGAAGTGAATCCACCAGATCCATATAGTGAGATATCCTCAGTAACACGGCCAAGTAAAACTGAAAATGGCAAATCAAGCAACTTCGACTTTAAATCCCACAGTGCAATATCGACAGCGGAAAGAGCCATAAAAGCCAGCCCACAGTTGCCATTATTACGGATACCAATATGTAATTCATTAAAAATGTTTTCTATGTTGAGTGGATTATTTTGCGTAAGGATTTCCCTGAAATTATGATCTATAAAAAAAGCTGCAGAAGTATCGGCATACGAGTAACCCAGACCGGTTTTCCCTCCTGCTTTTAAGTTAACAATTACTATAGTTGTGCTGTCCCATTTCAAAGTGCCGTCAGATTCCGGCCCATTCGTGGGAACTTTGTAAGAATGCACATCTACTTCATCAATTATTAACCCGTTTTTTTTCATTTGTTGATTTAGCTGACATCGTTAACTATTGGGAAATAAAGTTTGTATGGCATCTTTAAATGTTTGCCGAATGATACCTTTTTCGTGAGAATCGCCTTTTAAAAGTGTTTTGCTCATGTTAACCATTTGTTTAAATGTGATGTGTGGTGGTATTGTTGGAACATCAGGATCTGTCAAAATATCAATAACAACAGGTCTGTCGGCAAGAAAGGCTTCATCCCAGCCCGGCCCGACGTCTTCTGCTTTTGTTACCCTGATTCCCTTTAGCCCAAGCGATGCTGCGTAGGAGGCAAAATCGAATTCGGGTACATTCTGAGACGCATCAAATTCAGGATCTCCGCTCAAAACACGTTGTTCCCAGGTTACCTGGTTTAAATCGTGGTTATTCAACACCATAATAACCAGTTGAGGATTTGACCATGTTTTCCAGTATTTCGAAATTGTTATAAGTCCATTTATTCCAAGCATTTGCATTGCGCCGTCGCCCACCAATGCAATAGCAACCCGTTCGGGGAAAGCAAATTTTGCCGCAATTGCATATGGAACGCCCGGACACATCGTTGCGAGATTTCCGGAGAGTGAAGCTTTCATTCCTTCGCGGATTTTAAGATCGCGAGCAAACCAGTTTGCCGAAGATCCAGAATCGGAGGAAATGATGCAGTTGTCGGGGAGTCGCGGTGATAATTCCCAAAAAACATGTTGCGGGTTAATGGGTTTTGCTTTTTGATTGGATTTTGCTTCAAGCACTTTCCACCAGTCTTTTATTTCCTGCTTCAGGCTTTCCTGCCATTCACGATCCTCTTTTCTTTTTAAAAGTGGAATCAATTGCCGCAATGTTTTGGCGCTGTCGCCATTCAGGTTCACTTCCATGGGATAGCGGATGCTTAGCATTTTTGCATCGATATCGATTTGAACGCCCCGTGCCTGTCCTTCTGCGGGAAGAAATTCGCTGTACGGAAAACTTGTACCTACCATGAGTAGTGTGTCGCACTCGCTCATCATTTCCCAGCTCGGTTTGCTGCCCAGCAGTCCAATAGGACCAGTAACATATGGCAAATCGTCGGGTAAGGCAGCCTTTCCGAGGAGTGCTTTTGATACGCCTGCACCCAATAAATCTGCCACTTGCTTTACCTCATCCTGAGCATGAAGCGCCCCGGCACCAATCAGTATTGCTACTTTTTTTCCTTCGTTTAAAATTTCGGCAGCTTTATTTATTTCACTTTCAAACGGCACAATGTCGGATTGAGCATGCCCCACCCCACTATGTACCGCACCATGTTGTCTCGGCGGCGTTTCTACCGCATCAAGTTCCTGTATGTCGTTGGGAATGATAATACAGGTTACTGTACGTTCACTTTTGGCAATCCGGAATGCCCGATCAATAAGGTGGCGCATTTGTGCAGGGTCACTCACCATATGCACATATTCGTGGGCTACATCTTTATACAGGGAAATCAAATCAACTTCCTGTTGATAACTACCGCCCAGCGCCATCCGTGCCTGCTGCCCCACAATTGCCACAACTGGCTGGTGATCGAGTTTGGCATCATACAAACCGTTTAATAAATGAATTGCCCCCGGTCCCGATGTAGCAAGGCAAACACCAACTTCACCGGTAAATTTTGCATGACCGGAAGCCATAAATGCCGCCATTTCCTCATGCCTTGTCTGTATAAATTCGATTTTGTCTTTTGCTCGGTTCAATGCACCCATGATACCGTTGATACCATCTCCGGGGAAACCGTATATCCTTTTAACATCCCATTGCAACAAACGTTCAATTAAAAAATCGCTTACCTGTTTACTCATTTTTCGTGGATTTTAATGAATTGTAGTTTAGTGTCATGAATTTCCATAAACTATGCCAACAGGGACCGAAAATGAAATGTGTTCATTTTGAGGGACTACCGACACACCTGTACGAGTGGCTAAATTGTTACCAGATGCGAAAATGTCGGCAACAATAATTTACCTTAATTGGTAAACATATTTCCAATGGCGTTATGCAACTTTTAAAAAATGTAGAATATGTACCTCAAAATGCGGTAATATTCCACATTTAAACTGTAGATTATTTTTGGTTCCCGGAATACAATTTTTTGGAAAACACATTTGCTGTTACCGCGTGTATAAATGTTGAAAAAAGAACAGCATAAGCAATAATAGGCCAAAGTTGTTCGTAACCCGGATATTTGGTCAACAGCAGTGTTACATAAAAAAGGGCGGCAACTCCAATTGGGCCAAACCAGCCCATAAAAAATATATCTTTTCGTGAAAAAACATGAAGAAAAGGTTTTATCATATACAGAGTTGGAATACGTCTGAAAAAAATTACGAATGGAGTGATAATCCAGGCAAAAGTGGGCATACTGTTCCATTCACTCCAAGGTAACATTGTACCAAAAATAAGGAAAACAGGAACGATAAAAAGGCGCTTCATCATAGATTGGACTTCTTTATGCCGGGTTTCCATATCATCGCCTATCATGGCTTCAAAAGCTATACCCGCTGCAAAAACCCCGATAATACCATTCATTTTAATAATAGGGAAAAAAGTAGCTACTAAAATTGTAAATGACAGTGCAGTAGCCATCAACGATTCGGTGGCCATCGATTTCTTTTCATGAAAAAAATGGAATGCTTTCCCCGTAGCCAAACCTAATGCTGTACCAAGAACAATAGCGCCGATATTTTGCCACAGCACAACATCTTTTGCCCATTCGATTAGTGGAAAATCGTGCTTGCCAAATACAACAATCGGCAATAATACGAAAGCAAATGCAAGCCCGTCGTTAGATGCCGATTCTGCAGTAATCATAAATCGTAAACGCTCGGGAATATTTTTGGATGCAAAATTACTTGAGACAATCGATGTGGCAAGCACAGGATCGGTGGGCGCCAGTATTGCGCCAATCAGCAGACTTTCCAACAAACCCAATCCAAAAATAAAATACAATAGCGATGATAGTATCAGCATGAATATCATACCCACAATAAGGATAATTAAGAAAGGCCGTAAGTTTTTTTTCAGAAAATTTACAGGAAGACTCAGTGCTGCAGCCATCACTGCAAGTGCAAGTGTGAACCGTGAAAACTGGTGTAAAATTTCATAAGGTTCTTCCCAGGAAAACGGACTAATTAATCCCAAAACTTCCGGACCGATAACAATGCCGGCCATAATAGAAATCAGAGGTTCTGAAAGGATGGATTCCTTAATATGAATTTTAATTAAACCCATGCCCAATATAAGAAATGCAATTATTGCAACAATAACGTTGATTTCAACCATAATTAAATTTAATTTTTACATGAGTAATTATTTTTCAATGAACCAAGGTTTTGCTAAAATCATTCCATTTGTACAAACTCTCTCTCTCTGGCAGGATTCTTGGAATTTCATCAAGTATCATAAGCGAAAAATTTAATAAATCATTTAAATCTTATCAGCAATGGAGACAAGGGGAGTTACCAGGCCAATGGCAGAAAAAAAATCGAAAAGTCACCAAAAGAAAATGATGGATGACGATGGCATGAATAAAGAAAACCGGAAAGAAATGCTCCAAATGCACCACATGCAAACCCTTTGGATTTACTGGACTTTCATTATCCTTGGAGTATGGCTTGTGTTGTCGCCGCTTACGTTCAGTTACGGAAAATCAATAGTGATGCCAAGTGGCGGCAGGGAATTGTGGATTTCGACAGAAGGCAGAATAAACGCAATGAAGTGGAGCGATATAGTCAGTGGTTTACTTCTTATCTTTTTTGGGTGGCGATCGCTGATGCCCAACCGACCGGTGAGCATTTGGATTGTTTGTTTTATTGGTGTATGGATAACAATGGCACCTGTAATATTCTGGGCGCCAACTGCAACCGCTTATCTTAACGATACTTTGGTTGGTGCTATGGTAATTGCATTGAGTATATTAATACCGGGAATGCCCAATATGATTATGTATATGAAAATGGGATCGGAGGTGCCCGAAGGTTGGTCGTATAATCCTTCGAGCTGGCCACAACGCTGGATAATGATTGTTACAGGTTTTATGGGCTGGATGGTTTCCCGTTATTTGGGTGCATATCAAATGGGATATATCGACAACATCTGGGATCCGTTTTTCGGTGTAGGTAGCGAACTTGTGTTGAACTCAAAAATGTCACAGTCGTTGCCAGTTTCCGATGGTGCTGTTGGTGCCCTGGCTTACACCTTCGAATTCCTGATGGGATGGATGGGCTCCACTAACCGCTGGCGCACGATGCCATGGATGGTTACCTTTTTTGGGATACTTGTAATTCCCCTTGGTCTTGTACACATATTTCTTGTTATATCCCAGCCAATTGTTGTTGGCCACTGGTGCACTTTCTGTTTGCTTGCTGCTGCCATAATGCTGCCAATGATACCATTGGAGGTAGATGAAGTAATTGCAATGGGTCAACATTTGCTTAAAAGAATGCGCAAAAATGATAAATTTTGGACAGTTTTTTGGAAAGGTGGAAAACCTGAAGCGGAAAACACGGATGATCGAACACCTGAATTAATGGAATTACCTGTAAGTTTTACATCAGTTTTTAAAGCTTCGGTTTGGGGAATGAGCGCACCAATTACATTGGTAGCATCCATGTTTATAGGAATATTTATAATGTTTGCACCCGGAATTTTCGGAGTGTCAATAGAAACTACACTTGCCGACACCAATCATTTAGCTGGTGCAATGATAGTTGTGGTTTCAGTAATCAGCATGGGCGAAGTTTTGAGAAGGGGTAGATATTTGAATATGCTTTTGGGCCTGGCTTTGGCAATTGTGCCGTGGTTTACAAAAGATATCCATACAGGTCTGGCTATCGTTGATTTGATTGCAGGGTTGATAACTATAGGACTTTCTATTCCGCGCGGACCGAAAAAAGAGATTTATGGGTTATGGGACAAATATGTTACTTAACTGAAATGATTGCATACAGCAAAAAATTGAGGGACACTTAATTACAGTTCAATGTCCTTTTTAAAAAATAACACAAAATGGAAAATTTAAAATCTAAATTGGTCGTAATCACCGGAGCTTCGGCTGGTGTAGGACGGGCTACGGCCATAGCATTTGGTAAAGCAGGGGCAAAAGTTGTGGCTTTGTCACGAAATATAGAAAGCCTGCAGGGAACAAAAGCAGAAGTTGAAAAAGCAGGTGGTGTATGTTTTTATTATCAGCTGGATGTTGGTTATGCCGACCGAGTTGAAGCAACAGTTGAAAAAATAGAGAGGGAAATTGGCCCAATCGATGTATGGGTGAATAATGCCATGGCAAGTGTGTTTTCGCCCATAAAAAAATTAACAGCCGAAGAATATAAAAGAGTAACAGAGGTAACCTATTTGGGACAGGTGTATTCCGTACTTTCAGTATTAAAATATATGTTGAAGCGCAACCGTGGAAAAATAATACTAGTGGGTTCCGCTTTGGCATATCGAGGAATCCCTCTCCAGGCGGCATATTGTGGTGCAAAGCATGGCGTGCAGGGATTTTTTGATTCATTGCGTGCTGAATTGCTGCATGACAAAAGCAATGTTAAGGTTACGATGATAGAATTGCCCGCATTGAATACAACTCAATTTGGGTGGGTAAAAAGCAAGCTCCCCAATAAAGCCCGGCCAATGGGCACAGTTTTTCAGCCGGAAGTTGCAGCAAACGCCATAACTTACGCGGCAACACATGACCGACGCGAAATTTATGTGGCAATGCCAACTTTTAAGTCAATAATCGGTAATAAATTTTTCCCCGGAATACTTGACAAAATGATGGCCAACACTGCTTTTGACGGTCAACAGACAGATGAACCTGAAGATCCCAACAGAAAACACAACCTTTGGGAACCGGTTCCAGGGAACCACAGTGCGCATGGTAATTTTGACAATATTGCAAAAAGTTCAAGCCCGGTTTTATGGCTTTCGCTTCATCCCGCGGTCTTTTGGGGAACGCTTATTATTACTTTGTTAGCCATTGTTATTCTGCTTATATTATTGATTTAAATTCTGCAAAATAATGCTCAACGAAAAACAAATTAGGGAGAAAACCAGAAAGTTGATGTTTGACAATATGATTCATGGCCATTCCAAAAGTTTGGGTGTAGACTTTGCTTTCACTCAACCCTCGCCAGGTAAGTACCCATTCCAGTATTTCTGGGACACCTGTTTTCATGCTATCATTCTTGTAAGTATTGGAGAAATAGAACATGCAAAGCTTCATTTGCGTTCGATTTTCGCCATGCAAACCAAAGACGGTTTTATTGGAAACATAATTTACTGGACCAAATTTATGCCTGCCCGGTTATCAGATTTCTTTCAAATGAAAGCCTCCACAATATTCCAAATGCACACGCCACGCATGAGCAGCCTTATTCAGCCCCCGCTTGTTGCACAAGCCGTTTTGCGAATTTATGAGGAAAGCAGGGATAAAGCCTTTGTGGAAGAAATGCTTCCGAAACTAAAACTTTATTACAACTGGCTTGCCGATAACCGTGATTTCGATGGTGACTTTTTAATTTCAATCATTTCATCTTTTGAATCGGGAATGGACTGGAAAGCCACATTCGACCCAGTGGTGGGATTCAATGGAAAGGCAAACCGACGCTTGTTTTGGAAATTAGTTGACGTGGATTTCAAAAATTTTTTGCACAACTACAAACTCCCCGAAATTGAAAAAGCAAATTACTTCATCGTAAAAGACGCAGGATTTAATTCCATATATGCCGCAAATTTGCAGGAACTCGCTGATTTGTGTAAAATAGCGGGTGATGCAGATGAAACCAAATACAGAAGTCTTGGTAAAAAAGTAACAGAAAGCATTTTAAAAATCATGTATGATGAAAAAGATGCAGCCTTTTACGACACTTTTGGAAAAGACAACAAAAAAATAAAAATATTGACCCCTACTATATTTTATCCTTTGGTTTTGAAAGACATCCCGGGAGAAATTGGCGAAAAAGTGATGCACAGGCACTTTAACAACAACGATGAATTTAATTCACCTTACCCTATTCCTTCGCTGGCACAAAATGAAGAAGCTTTCAACCCTGAAGAATCAATGTATATTTGGCGCGGACCGGTTTGGATTGAACACAACTGGTTTATGCACAAATACTTTATCAACAACGAACATAAGGACAAAGCAAAAGCTTTGATGCAAAGTATTTTAAAACTGATAGAAAAAAGCGGTTTCAGGGAGTACTACAACCCTTATACAGGGGAAGGCTGCGGTGCAAAAGATTTTACCTGGGCCGGGCTTGTGCTGGATATGATAAACAATGAAAAGAAGTACAACAATCAGCATTAAAAAACTCAAATTTTGGAGCCTGAGTTTTGCAGGTTAATTTTCTTCAACAATAAGAATATCCCATGGCTTGATTTCCACCTGCTGCCCTTTTGTTATCGATTTTCCGGATACCAGTTCAGTTCCATTTTTATAAGGGTAAGTAATGCCAGATTTCTCAGAGGCATAGTTATAATAGTAATGTATTATCTTCCCTGCTTCGTTTAAACCACTTTTTGTTATTAAGGGCCAGTGTAAATCCTGATCTGGAGTACGAAGGTCTGCTCGGTTAATTGCGTCTAAAATAATCTTTTCCTGGATGGCGTCTGAAACCATTGTGCCTTCGTAAAGTAATGTTCCATTTCCGTATTTATTGATTGTAATTGCCGGAAAATTTTGAAAATACCAGTGTTCGTAAAAAGCCAAAGGTTTGGCAGATTCCGGAATAATGTATTCTGCCCATGTATTGACTGTGTTTTGTTCATTACCAACCTGAAACGGATCATCCTTCAATTTCATTACTTTAAAGTTGGTAAATTCCTGGTAATGAAAACCTGTTGATTCCCTGAGCGGACCTGGAGCCATCACCGGCCGCACCATTGAATTTTCATCACTGAAACCACTTTTAAACTGCATGATAACGTGGCCTCCGTTTTTTACATAATTGTTTATTTTTTTCAACAACTCATCACTTGCAATATAAAGTGATGGAATAACCACCAAATTATAGTTTTCAAACTGTGGGTTTTCAGGAAAAATAAAATCTACACCCACGTTGTTTTGATATAATATTTTATGAAACTGACCAACCAGTTGGTTTCTGTAAAAATCATTTCCATTGTTTTCCCAGGCACCTCCCTGTTGATCAAAAGGCATGAAATTCAATGCATCATTCGAATCATGACTAAATAAAATGGCAACTTTATTCTCCTTTTTCAGGTTAACCAGTTTTTTCCCGAATCTGTTCAGTTCGTGAGCAGTAACCGCAACTTCATTGTATGCGCGATTTGGCTGCAAATCATGAGAGAGAACCCCTTTCCAGTAAGTTTCCTGCCCATAGTGGATAGAATGCCAGTGCCAGTATTCCACCATATTCGCGCCTGAACCAAGGTGAGCATAAACATTTTGCCGCATTTGTCCGGGATAAGGCGGTTGCTGAACCCGCGAATTCCAGCCAATGGTTTGTGCATTGGTTTCAGTAATCAAATAATTTTTATGTTTTATGGAACGAAAATAATCGCCGGCAAAAGCTATCTCATTTCCGGTTAAATCATCCTGCTGACCATGATATACATTTACCGCCATCATGTCCATATATTTAGCACTTTCATGCTGATCGATATCCTGAACCGCAGGCATAAAACAGTGCATGATAAACTGGTTGTCGCGTTTGTATTCACTAACTATTTTTGACTGCCATTTCAGAAAATCGGCTACTGCTTTACGGTTAAACCGTTCCCATTCCAACTTATACGCTGTATTTGTAATTCCATCACGCGGTGCCAGTTCTTCCCAACTGTCGATGTTCATTCCCCAATAATTTAATCCCCATATTTTATTTAAATTTTTTGGAGTGCCAAATTTATTTTTCAAATAATTTACAAAACTAACCTGAAAATCATAATTGTTTACACCCCGGGATGTTGTTTCATTGTCAACCTGATAACCTATTATTCCGGGATGTTGTGCGTAATGTTCCATCATTTTCCTTATAATCCGTTCCGAATAAAACAGGTAAGTCGGGTTTGTGATGTCCATGTTTTGCCGGATTCCGTAATATGCCTTTTCCCCTTTCTGATATGTCAGCAACACTTCAGGATGTTTGTACCACAACCAGGCCGGGATAGAATATGTTGGAGTTCCGAGAATTACTTTAATCCCGGCATCATGCATTTTATCGACGATGCTATCCATCCATGCAAAATCAAATTCCCCCTCGCGTGGCTCAAAAAGGCTCCACGTTGATTCGCCCACTCTCACCACAGAAATTCCGGCATCTTTCATTAATTTGATGTCTTCATCCAGCCGTTCCATTGGCATGTATTCGTGATAGTAAGCAGCACCATATAAAATATTGTCAAATTTATCGGATTGGGCGTTTGCTAATCCTGAACAGAGAAAAAGGCAGGCAAGGAATAAAAAAGTTAATGATTTCATATTCGTCAGTTTTTAAGTTTGTTAAATATCTGTTTAAAAAATGGATTGATTTTAATTCGCTTATAAATTTCATTGCCAATTCAACTGCATTTTACAATCCGGCATCACAAACATTCAAAGAAAAAATTTACTTTAAACCGATTGTTTTATTCAATTTGTTTGTAAAATTTGGTGCTGAAATTTGCTTACCCATGAAAATCAGGCACAGTGGTACACACATTACCTAAAAATAGGTATTCGTTCAACAGAAATATAGTTGCCTGATATTTTTCATCACATCACTTTCTCCTAAATTTTGTAACCACCTTATCAGGCGTTTCAGGGTGTTGCAATGTTAAAACGAAGGCATCACCCAACGAAATAAATGAATAAGTAAGCTTCCTTGTAAAATTATCCACCTGGATTTCGACAATTAGACTATCTGCCTTTGTGCTCCATGTCCCTTTTTCGCTTTCCATTGTCATTTTGGAATTTCGCATATTGAATTCCTGCTTAAAGCTTCCATCTTCATAAAAATACATATTCCAAACTGAACCTGCATCGCGTAATGTTTTTTCGTCACTTTTTGCCGGAACCCCTTTTTGAACCAGAGTAAATTCTACTAATTCCCAAACCCCGATAATGTTTTTGTTGTTTATGGCTGATGTGCAGACAGTCAACAACAAAAAGACTACAAACAAATATTTAAACTTCATTTTGTGGTTTTTTGTGTTCAGGAAACAAAACTATCAGATATTTTGAAAAAAGATTAAACCTCCTTATTAAAAAAACCAAAGAATTCAATCCTCCCCAGAGCATCTTTCTTCAGTAATTTTAGGATTTCTTTTTCGATTGCAAACTGAAACTCTATATTATTCGCCTTATTTTCTGCAGATGTTAGGGTGATAAAGTTTCTGGAAATGCTCCAAATGCCGCTTGTCACTTTTGTTATTTGCCAAACCGGCAAGTTCTTCTCGTGTGAAAATTTACAGTCACTTGTAAATTCAATTTGCCAAAATTCATTGTTTGCCTTTAGTTGGGTCTCATTAATATTATGCAATTCAGTTCCTTTTTCAATGTAATACTCAACCAGCTCCCACTTTCCGGGAATTTGTTTTGACGGCCTTGCAAACATTTCTGTTGATTTCAGCCAGGTAAGTATGGTATGGAATAATTTATTTGCCATAGTTAAAAATGCAACCTCAGTTTGACTTAATTAACAGGTGATAGTTTAATTAAACTTTCAATCAAAAAAACAGACATTGATCTATCAATGTCTGCCTTGTTTTTCTGCTATTTCGCTGATTCTATTTTACAAAAGAAGCGTTGTTTAAATAATCAAAACACAGTTTCACACCTTCAAACTGTGTCATTCCATCTCTGATTCCTTCAATTTCAACATAATATTCATCCAGTCCGTTTTGATACGCTTTATTGAAAATGTTTTCAAAATTCATCATCCCGGATTTACCTAAAACCAGGCGATCTTTTATATGCAGAACCGGGAATCTGCCGGCATACTTTTCAAAATATTCAAGTGGATCATTCTGCCCCATAACTGTCCAGTATACATCCATTTCAAAAAATACAAGTTTCGGGTCAGTTCCTTTCAGCATTAAGTCATATGCTACATCTCCGGCCGGAGCCCAACGATTTGTAGTTTTGCCTTTATCTTCTTCTTTAACAATTCGTTTTTGAAATTCACCATTATGGTTATGATATCCCCAGCGAAGGTTTGCCGATTTTGCAATTTCTCCGGCTTTGTTAAATACTTCACAAATAATTGCCACATCTTCCGGGGATTCCATTTCCGGCATTCCGGGCTGTACAATTGTTTTTACGCCAACTTTCAAATGGTCTTCAACTGTTTTTTTCCAGAAATCCGCAATTTCACCCATATTCTCCTTTGTGTATTTTCTCATTGGTGGATTCACATGCGTTCCTGTGATTTTTAACCCTGCATCATCAGCCATTTTCCTGAACTGAGCCGGTTCAATTCCATACAATTTTCTATCACTGTAACCAGCAGCTTCCGCAGTAGAATAACCAATTTTTGCCACTTTTTTCAAACCGTTGGGAACATCTTCAGTAAACTCTTTTCCAAGTGAATAAAGTTGTAAGCCAATGCTTTTATTAGGAGCAAACAAATTTCCATTTGCTTCTGATGCCATTGCCTTCGACATAGAACCGCCAACCATTCCGCCAACGGTAATCAAACCCAGTTTTTTTAAAAAATCTCTTTTAGTTTCCATTTAATTGATATTAGGTATTTTATTGTAAAAATTGAATCCAAAGGTATAGTTTTTATGCAAATGTTTACAAAATGAAAACGATAGTATATAACTTTTACAGGCGCTGTAAAAAAATTCATTTTGCTTAAATTCATTTTAAATTACTCGTTAAATTTTGAAAAAGAATTTTTTAAAAATTGAGTTTAATTGTTTGATTCGCTTTATTTACAAGCAATACAGGGTTCAAATAAAACCCAATTCAACAACAGAGGCTGACCGTGGCAGTTTTCAACTTTAAGTTATACCGGTTCGACCAAAAAATTTGCTTGATTTCTTAGGGTTGATTATCTATATTTGCCAACCTTGAAAAATTGACTGTGTAAAATCTAATAGTAAATAAATCAATGAAAGGATACAAAATTATCGTTCTTGCCAAGCAGGTTCCCGACACGCGGAATGTTGGCAAAGATGCAATGAAAGCCGACGGAACGGTGAACCGGGCTGCTCTTCCTGCCATTTTCAATCCCGAGGATTTGAATGCACTTGAACAAGCACTTCGGATTAAAGATAAATTTCCGGGAACAACGATTACAGTTTTAACTATGGGGCCAGGTCGTGCTGCTGAAATTATCCGCGAAGGTTTGTTCCGTGGTGCCGATGATGGAATACTGCTAACCGACAGAGCTTTTGCCGGATCAGACACGTTGGCAACTTCTTATGCCATTGCACAAACCCTGAAAAAGTATGGTAATTTCGATATAATTATTGCTGGAAGACAGGCTATTGATGGTGACACAGCGCAGGTTGGGCCGCAGGTAGCCGAAAAACTTGGTATTCCGCAAATAACTTATGCTGAAGAGATTCAGTCAATTGAAAATGGCAAAGTTACTGTTAAACGTCGCCTTGAACGTGGTGTTGAAATTGTGAAATGCCCAATGCCACTGGTGATTACTGTTAACAGTTCGGCACCCGATTGCCGCGCAAGAAATGCAAAACTGATAATGAAATACAAACATGCAAAAACTGTTACTGAATTGCAGGTTGCCAATGACGATTACATACAACTTTACAATGATCGGCCTTACCTTAATATAAAGGAATGGACAGTCAGAGATATTGAAGTTGACATGAATGAACTGGGGTTAAACGGTTCACCAACCAAAGTTAAAAAAGTTGAAAATGTCGTTCTTCAGTCAAAAGGTGCAAAAGTGATTACTTCTTCTGATGAAGATATAAATCAACTAATGAGTGAGTTAATTGAAAATCATACAATCGGATAACTGATATAACATCTAACAATTATGAATAGTGTTTTTGTTTATTGCGAAATAGAGGACGGACAAGTTGCCGAGGTTAGCATGGAATTGCTAACCAAAGGACGTGCACTGGCCACAGAACTGGAAGTTCAGCTTGAAGCGATTGCCATCGGATATAAACTGGATGGCATAGAAAAAAATATTTTCCCTTATGGTGTTGATGTTTTACACATAGCCGATGATAAAAGACTGGCTCCTTATACCACATTACCGCATACATCAATAGTTGTGAAATTATTTGGAGAAGAAAAACCGCAAATTGCCCTGATGGGAGCCAGTTCAATTGGCCGCGATTTGGGTCCACGGGTTTCTTCGGCATTACACAGCGGCTTAACTGCCGATTGTACTTCACTTGTAATTGGTAATCATGAAGACAAAAAACTGGATAAAGTATATGAAAACCTGCTATATCAGATACGTCCTGCTTTCGGTGGAAATATTATTGCAACCATTATCAATCCCGATTGCCGCCCGCAGATGGCAACTGTTCGTGAGGGGGTAATGAAAAAAGAAATCCTTGATCCAAAGTACAAAGGCAAAATCAATAAACTTGATGTTTCGAAGTACACAAGCGATGTCGATTTTGTGGTTGAAATGATTGAGCGCCACATGGAAAAAAGTAAAATCAACATTAAAGGCGCCGGAATTATTGTTGCAGGAGGTTATGGTGTTGGCTCGATGGAGAATTTTAACCTGCTTTTTGAGCTGGCCGAAGTGCTGGGTGGAGAAGTTGGTGCATCGCGCGCCGCTGTTGATTCAGGTTATATTGAACATGGCCGCCAGATTGGTCAAACCGGAACAACTGTTCGTCCAAAACTTTATATTGCCTGCGGAATTTCAGGACAAATTCAGCACCGGGCCGGTATGGAAGAATCTGCCCAGATTATTGCAATCAATACCGACCCCGAAGCTCCAATAAACTCAATTGCCGATTACGTAATAACAGGCGATGTTGCAGAGATTTTACCTAAAATGATCAAGTTCTATAAAGCGAACACCAAGTAATACACCGAAAAAATTAAACAAAATGGCAAATTTTTATACTGATAACAAAGACCTGAAATTCCATTTATCCCATCCTTTGATGGAGAAAATTGTTCGGTTAAAAGAACGCAATTTCGAAGAAAAGAAAAAGTACGATTTTGCGCCAATGGATTATGAAGATGCACAGGATAGTTTTGACAAAGTACTTGAGGTAGTTGGCGAAATTTGCGGTAATATCGTATCTGCAAACGCTGAAAGTATTGATGCAGAAGGACCACAGGTTGTGGACAATCACGTTGTGTATGCCCGCGGAACCGAAGAAAATATTGATGCCCTAAGAAAAGCCGGTTTGATGGGCATGTCATTACCCCGAAGGTTTGATGGATTGAATTTTCCGATTGTTCCTTATATTATGGCTGCGGATATCGTTTCACGCGCTGATGCAGGTTTTGTTAATATCTGGGGGCTCCAGGATTGTGCTGAAACTATCAACGAATTTGCTTCTGAAGAACAAAAACAGAAATTTTTACCACGGGTTAGCGCAGGTGAAACAATGGCCATGGACTTAACCGAACCGGATGCAGGTTCCGATTTGCAGGCTGTTCAATTAAAAGCTACCTGGGATGAAAAGAAAAATATATACATGCTAAATGGTGTGAAACGCTTTATTACCAACGGAGATGGAGATATAGCGCTTGTACTCGCACGTTCAGAAGCAGGAACAAAAGATGGTCGCGGTCTTTCAATGTTCATTTACGATAAACGACTGGGTGGGGTAACAGTTCGCCGCCTTGAACATAAAATGGGAATCATCGGTTCGCCCACCTGCGAACTTGTTTTTAAAGATGCTCCCGGAGAATTGGTTGGCGACCGCAAACTTGGTTTGATTAAATACGTGATGGCTTTGATGAACGGTGCTCGCTTGGGAATCCATGCACAATCAGTGGGAATTTCTGAATCTGCTTACCGCGAATCTTTGACTTATGCAAAAGAGCGTGTTCAGTTTGGAAAGGCAATTATTCGCTTCCCCGCTGTTTATGAAATGATTACAACAATGAAGGCAAAACTGGATGCTTCCCGTACCTTACTTTACGAAACAGCACGTTTTGTTGACATGTATAAAACATATATGCACATTTCAGATGAACGCTCGCTTGAAAAAGAGGAACGTGATGAAATGAAGAAATACCAAAAACTGGCCGATATTTTTACGCCGCTGGGAAAAGGTCTTGCCAGCGAAATTTGTAATCAGCTCGCATACGATGCAGTGCAAATTCACGGTGGATCGGGATTTATGAAAGATTATCCGGTTGAAAGAATTTACCGCGATGCACGTATAACTTCTATTTATGAAGGAACTACGCAATTGCAGGTTGTGGCTGCCATTCGAGGAGTTACAACAGGTGGATATCTGGCTCAGATTCGCGATTATGAATCACAAAAAATAACGCCCGAACTTGAATTTATGCGACGTACTTTAATCATTCTCACAGAAGATTATGAGCTAGCCGTTAAAAAAGTAGTTGACGCCAACGATAATGAATTTATTGATTTCCATGCCCGAAGATTGGTTGAAATGGCCGGACATATTATTATGAGTTACCTGCTTGTAATTGACAGTGCGCGGGACGCATCATTTTCAAAATCGGCAAAAGTATTTATAAAATTAAGCAAATCATTGGTTAAAGGTCATGCTGAATTTATCCGCAGTTCGCAGGTTGAAGATTTGTCAGCCTATAAAATTGATATGGATTAAATATTCATAAAGGAAAAAATACAACGATATATTTTTACGAGCCGGGTTCCATATCCGGCTTTTTTTGTAAGATAAATCATTCAGTTTCCCATTATTTTCTTTAAACCAATTTACACTGAATGATTTCATTACATATTGAATATCAATAAAATTAAACCTGTAAATTTATTTTAACAGAATGTTTATCTTCGTGCAAAATTTATTAGCTGAATAATTTAATTCTTTTAAAATGAAAAAATATCTGATTCTGTTTTTAGGAGTTGCGCTTTTTGCTTGCAGTAAAAAACAACCTGGTTTTGAAATCAATGTAAAACTGGAAGGTGCCGAAGGTAAAGTTCTTCTCGAACAGCGTGGAAGCAGTGCCTGGATTCCTGTTGATACTGCAGACATAGTTGAAGGAGTAGCTGTTTTGAAAGGTAAGGTTAAAGTACCGGGTGATTATTATTTGTCGGTACTTGGAGAACGCCCTAAAGCCCTGGTTTTTGTTGAAAATGCAAAAATGTCAGTAGTTGGTCATGCCGATTCGTTAAACAATGTGGTTGTAACTGGTTCTGCTACACACAATGAATATGATGCATTAAATGCTCAAATCAATGATATCACCGAAAAATACATGGCTTTGTACCAGGAATCAAGAACTGCCATGGCGGCTGGCGACACTGCCAAAGGAAAAGAGATTATGGTGGAAGTTGAAAATATGTACGAAAGCACAAATACAATGCGTGAAGATTTTATAAAAAATCATCCTGCTTCTTACGTAAATCCGTTTCTGTTAAGCCAAATTCAATATGGAAAGGAAGTTGAAGAATTGGAAGCTTTGGTTGGCGGGTTGGATGCGAAACTTGATTCAATTCCTTCAATACTTCAGATAAAAGCTCAGATTGAGAAACTTAAAAAGGTATCTGTTGGACAAGTTGCTCCCGATTTTACCCAAAACGATGTTGACGGAAATCCGATAAAATTCTCCGATATTTATACTCAAAACGAACTTACGCTACTTGATTTCTGGGCAGCCTGGTGTGGCCCTTGCCGTGCTGAAAACCCAAATGTTGTGGCGGTTTTCAACGATTTCAATAATAAAGGATTTGCTGTTTTTGGCGTTTCACTCGACCGCGAAAAAGATGCATGGCAAAAAGCAATTGCTGATGACAAATTAGCCTGGACCCAGGTTTCTGATTTGGCTTACTGGCAGAATGAAGCTGCACAAATGTATGCTATCCAGTCAATCCCTTCCAATTTACTGGTTGACAAAAACGGGAAGATTGTTGCTAAAAACAAAAGAGGCGATGAATTACGTGCTTTTGTAGCTGAAACCTTGAAACAGTAACCTGATTGCTGGTCTCACTTCACGTGAGATAGATACTTGTTACTATATATAAATAATATTTTAAAATTTTTGGATTCGGTTTGGAAATTTCCCATAGGGAAAACATATGGGTAGAAAAAATGATTTGCTTTTCTTGTCTTGTCCCGAAGGGACAATATACATGGAGTTTACAACCATTTCTACCCATATTCTGTTCCTAACGGAACAAAAAAAACAATATTCAAAACCGTTTCTTATTCTCCCCCTTAGGGGGAGTTAGAGGGGCTTCCTATGCAAAATCATTTTGGCGAAATAGCAGGTGTTTTAACGGCAGTTTTCTGGACAGTTACAAGTCTGGCATTCGAATCGGCGGGGAAAAGAGTTGGTTCATTATCTGTAAACCTTATCCGGTTAATCATTGCTTTCTTTTTTATCGGGTTCTACAGTTGGGCGGTTCGTGGTTTCTTTTTCCCAACCGATGCAACACTTTACCAATGGGAATGGCTGGCATCTATCAGGATTGGTCGGGTTCGTTATTGGCGATTTGCTTCTATTTCAGGCGTTGGTTGTGGTTGGAGCACGTATTTCGATGTTGATGATGGCGCTGGCACCACCGTTTGCTGCCTTTATCGGGTGGATTGTTTTGGGTGAGGTTTTGTCGCCAACAAACTTGCTGGGAATGACAATCACACTTTTGGGAATTGTAATTGTAATTTTAAAACGCGAAAGAAGCGAAGTAAATGGAATCATTTCCAGAAAAATAAAATCAAATTACTCAATTCAGGGAGTTCTATTGGCGCTTGGAGGTGCAATGGGACAAGGCGCCGGACTGGTGCTCAGCAAAAAAGGGATGGGTGATTATGACGCTTTTTCAGCATCTCAAATCAGGGTGCTAACAGGGATTGCCGGGTTTATTTTTGTTTTGACCTTTATGAACCGCTGGCCCCGGTTTGCGGCAGCAATAAAAAACATTCCAGCCATGAAGCGAATTACAATTGGCGCTTTTTTTGGCCCCTTTCTCGGAGTATCATTTTCATTGCTTGCAGTTCAACACACGCAAGCAGGTATTGCAGCCACTTTAATGTCGATTACCCCTGTATTAATTATTGCACCTGCTGTATTTATTTTTAAAGAAAAAATCAACTGGAAAGAAATTCTAGGAGCAATTATTACAGTTATTGGTATTGCATTTTTCTTCCTGTAATTAACTAAGAGATAAATTCAACAGGCAGAATATTCGGTAATGTCCTTTCTTTCTTCCGGAATTAACGATATTCCAAATGGAATTGTCTTTCAGCAACATGGAATCATAGATATTCTATTTGGAATTGTTATCATTCCATAGAGAATCACTATCATTCCAGATGGAATTGCTTTGCTGCCACATGGAATCATAGATATTCTATTTGGAATTACTCCCATTCCATAGAGAATTACTATAATTCCAAATGGAATTATGTTGCTTCCATATGGAATTATCTTCATTCCACATGGAATTGCCCTGATTCCAGTATGCTGGAAACCGCTGAAACCGTTGCCGGAATTGGCATTACCAAGGCCAAATTGGTTCGTACGCTGGTAATAAACTTTATTCGTTGTTTCTCGACCTTTGGAAGTTTGTACTTTTTCCTGTGAATTTTCCGGATTGAAACTCATTATTTCCATTCACGCATTTATCATTTTCGCATTCCCGCATTAATTCAGATATTCCTTCAACTCTGCCATTTTCATCTGCCTGTCCATAGAAAATGTGATGCTTTCCCTGTCAACTTTATCAAAAAGAAAATATGCTTTTCTGAAAAAATCAAGTTTTGTTTCTATCGTTTCTGAAAGCTCTCCCTGCTCTTTTAAAACATACGCAACCATTTCAATGTGTTCGTTTGTGAGTTTTTTAATGTTGACAAGCAAATCAAACAGTGCTTCAATATTCATATTTTTGATATCCTCGTCAATTTTCAGGCACGAATAGAAATAGTTGATTTCATCCTGAGCATCTTCATTTTCCCCCTTTTCCCGGTGACGAATCATTTTGGAAATAACATCGAACAACATTTTCAGTTGCCGCATCAAAAAATCTTTTTCGATTCCCATTTTTTATTGTTTTATATCGAAAGATAACCATTTTACTTAGTTTTGAAGAAATTGTGTCGAATGGGATATTTTGATGATATTTTTGGTAACTCCGATAGTTTTTCAGATGATTTAAAAGAAGGCAGGGATTATTATCTTGAAAAAGGTTATCGTGTAATGACTGAGAGTTACCTGATAAAACGGGGCTACTGCTGTTCGAATGGCTGCAGGCATTGTCCTTATTTTCCGAAAGCCCAAAAAGGAAATACTGTTTTAAGAAAGTCGGTAGACCGGAGTCGGAAGTCGGAATAAGATAAATAAAGGGAGTTGGACTTTCCAAGTCCAACAATTTGAAAAATTGAAATTTTGATTGATTATGAAAGGAAAAGATCTTCGGATAGTTTTTATGGGAACACCGGATTTTGCGGTGGCAAGTTTAAAAGCATTGGTTGACGGCGGTTACAATATTGTTGCTGTAATCACAGCGCCCGATAAACCAGCAGGTCGGGGAAATAAGCTCACTGAATCGGCTGTAAAAAAATATGCTGTTGAGAACAACCTTAAAATACTTCAACCCGAAAAACTAAAGAATCCTGATTTTTTAGAAGAATTGCAAATTTTGAAAACAGATTTGCAGGTTGTTGTTGCTTTTAGGATGCTCCCCGAAGTGGTTTGGAACATGCCGCCAATGGGCACTTTTAATTTACACGGCTCACTTTTGCCACAATACAGAGGCGCGGCACCGCTAAACTGGGCAGTAATAAATGGAGAAACCAAAACAGGGGTAACCACTTTTTTGCTCGATCAGAAAATTGATACAGGTAAAATTATTTTTAAAAAAGAAACCGCGATTGGCGAAAACGAAACGGTTGGCGAAGTACACGACAGATTAATGGAAATTGGTGCAAAACTGGTTGTTGAAACCGTTGATGCTATTGCTGAAGGAAATATTCAGCCCATTTCTCAAACTGATTTAATTGACGCAAATCAAATAAAACACGCCCCTAAAATTTTTAAGGAGGATTGTAAAATTGATTGGGAAAAAGATACAGAAACATTGAGAAACCTGATTCGGGGATTGTCGCCTTATCCTGCTGCGTGGACAAACATGATCAATAAAAAAACAGGAGCTGAAATTCAGGCGAAAATATTTTATGCGCAAAAGGCAGTTTCAGAAAAAGCGGATTTACCGGGAACAATTAATTCTGATGGTAAAACATTTTTGAAAATAGCATGCGGAAATGGATGGCTTCAAATTACCGATTTGCAGATTGCCGGAAAAAAACGGATGAAAACCGATGAATTTTTACGTGGTTTTCAGCAGATTGGTGAATACAGGTTTGGTTAACAGATAATTTTTAAAAACAATTTTTCCAAAGCTTAAAACTCTGGAAAAATTGTTTTTAAGAATTGAAGTTACTTCCTTTTCCCGTTAACAATAAAGAAATAGATAAGAAAACCCAGCGAGATAGATACAAGCAAAATACCAAAAGGCATTACTGTATCGCGACCCTGTATCCACTCTTTGTCAAGCAGTCCCAACAATTCGATAACAATAAAACCCAAACCTGTCATTAAAGCAACCAGACCCCATTTTAATGAAGGGTACTTATTTGTTTCATCGTTAACCGGTCTTGGATCATCCAAAATACCGACCCTCTCGTACTGTTCGGCTTTAATCAGTTTTCTTTTTAACAAATGACTCGAAATCAGGCTGAGCGCCTGATAAATGCCAAAGAAAACAATCCCTGTAATAAAAATTTCACTTACATTATTCATAATAATAATTTTTAAAATTTGATATTCTGACCATTTGACACAGCTGGTTGCAAAAATGTTGCAGGAAGGAGAGATTTTTTTAGAGAATGGGAAGCAGACTTTCTTCAGTCCGGGTATTTAGGTGAGAATCAAAATATCCATTATCGAATTCTCAATGATGAATTTTCAATAAAGAACAACGAATACGAAAATCAGGAAATTGCAAAAAGCCTTCAGTAAAAACTTTCAATTTAAGATTTAATACACGCTTATCTTCCCTTTTTGGTTTCAACTAAAACCACACCATTTGCCCCCCGTGATCCATAAATTGAAGAAGAACCATCTTTTAACACATCCACCGATTGAATATCCTGCGGCGATAAATTGGCAAAGTCCTGAGTACTGACAATTATTCCGTCAACCACCAAAAGTGCGGCATTCATTTCAGTTCCCTTTATCGTTGTTGTCCCCCGCACAATAATTTTATTTCCTTCAACAGTAACCCCTGGAAACTGACCTTGTATTAAATCAAACATACTTGTATAAATCGAAAAATCAATGTCATTGTTATTTAACGAGGAAATTGCATACAACAGGCTTTTTGAATCAACGTAACCATACCCAACATTAACATAACGTCCTGCCAATTCCAGGTTGTTGTCACCCTTTTTCAGTTTGAGGTTAATGAACATCATCTTTATTCCCTTTTCAACTTTTACCTTTTGCGAATAAAATCCGTCAGCCGAAATTATAAGCTTATCTTTGGTATTGCAAAAAACCTGGAATCTACCCAACGAATCGGTTTTATCCGACAACTTTGTACTTTTCACCATTACATCCACACCTATAAGTGGAATGCTATCGAAAGTCGTTACTTTTCCAACAAGTGTTTTGTCTTGTGCAAAAACATTTAAGGTGAGTAAAATAACAGCAAGAAAGAAAATTGTTTTTTGAAAAACTATTGTTTTCATAACTAAAATAATTTATAAACTACACACCTAAAACAAAATTATTGGTTCGACTAAGCTACTGAATTTTAGTTTAATGATGCTGAAATAAAATAAGTTAATTCTCAAATTCTCAGTTCTTATTTAATGATTTTCAATCTATTTGTTTCAACAAAAAACAACAGTAAAACAAGAAATCGTTTGCATAGTATCTGATAAAAATTAATTACTTACAGTTCATAATAAATCAAATAGCTTTAATTTTTTTTAAACATTTAATTAAGTCAGAAAAATCAAATTGATTTTGAAAACAGAACCACTCAACTTACCTCTCTATTTAAAAATTCACCTACTTTTATAACCACAAAATCAAAAAATTATGAAATCAGTATTTACTTTCCTGTTTATTGTTTTTTCAACTATAGTTTTTGCACAGAATGTTGATTTGGAAAAACTTGACAGCTATTTCGAAAAAACAGCAAAAGATTGGGGAATTCCGGGAATGAGTGTTGGCATTGTGAAGGATGGCGAAATAGTTTTCAGCAAAGGTTATGGTGTATTGGAAGTTGGTAAATCTGCGAAACCCGATGGAAACACACTATATGCTATTGCATCGAATTCAAAAGCTTTTACAACTGCGTTAATTGCAATGCTGGTGCAGGAAGGCAAACTCAACTGGGACGACAAAGTGCAAAAATACCTTCCCTGGTTTGAATTGTACGACCCTTTTGTAAGCCGCGAAACCAATATCAGGGACTTACTGTGCCATCGCGTGGGATTGGGTACTTTCAGCGGCGACATTATCTGGTACAAATCAGATTTCACTTCCGAAGAAATAATTAAACGGCTGAAATATCTTGAACCAGCCTTTGGTTTTCGCGATGGTTTTGGCTATTCAAACGTAATGTACATTACTGCCGGAGAAATTATTAAAAAGGTTACCGGCAAAACCTGGGGCGAAAATGTTCAGGAAAGGATTCTTGACCCGGTAAAAATGGACCGTAGTATTTTTTCTTTAAAAAAATTAAGTGAAAAAGGGAATTTTGCAACTCCACACGCTTATACCGATGAAAAAAATATTCCGATAAGATTTGAAAACTGGGAGGAAGTTGGTGCACTTGGTGGCATTATTTCATCGGTAAACGACATGGGAAAATGGATGATTTTTAACATGAACAACGGAATTATTGGTACTGACACCTTATTAACTCCTGCTTCGCGAAATTTGTTATGGAAAATGCACAATACCTTCACAGTAAATCTCACCAAACCCAATGACGCAAATACACATTTCAGAGGTTATGGTTTGGGCTGGAATCTTTCTGATTATTACGGAAAAATGCAAGTCAGCCACGGAGGTGGTTATGACGGTATGATTTCGCTTGTGGATATGATTCCAGATGAAAAACTGGGGATTGTTGTTTTAACCAACGGGATGAACGCCCCAACCACGGCTGTTGCTAATTACGCGCTCAATGCTTTTTTGGGTTTGCCGGAAAAAGATTGGTCGGGTGAATTGTTGGCTCAACACAACAAACGAGAGACAGAAGACACACGGATTTCGGAAAGGAAGGAAAAAAGAGTTTCAGGAACAAAACCTTCGCTGCCACTGGAGAAATATGCCGGAACATTTGATGCCCCGATTTATGGAAAAATAGACGTGAAACTGGAGAATGGGAAACTGCGCCTGTACTTTGAACACACGCCCGAACTGTCAGCTACTTTAGAACACTGGCATTATGATGTTTGGAAAATCAATTGGGACAAAACACACGCATGGTTTAGTTTCGGTACAGTAAAATTTAACATGACAAACAATCTCGAAATTACAGGATTGGAATTCGATGTGCCCAATAATGACATATTTTTTGAAGAGTTAAAACCGCTAAAAATTAAATAATTTTAAAATTTTAGTATCAAAATGAATTGACTTTAACCAGTGAACCGGAAACTATAAACTTCGCAGATTTGTTGTAATTTCAAAGCGATAAAAACAAACGATATATAATAATGAGAATCAGTCCACGCGTGCAATTTCTTATTAAAAACGGATTAAAAGGGTTAATCTGGCTGGTTATTTTGCTTGTGGGTTATTTCATTTTCGATAAACTTGTCATTTCACGAAATCCTGAACTTTGGCTTGAGCATTTTTATTCCCAGCCCGGACTAATTTATCTCATTTACATTGCTTCAGAATCATTTATAGGTCTTATACCTCCGGAACTATTTATGCTTTGGGCTTTTAATAAAGGCGATATTCCGCATTATATATTGAATGTTGCATTTTTTGCTGCAATTTCATACAGTTTAGGGTATCTCAATTTCCTTCTTGGTCAATTTCTTTATAAACGGGTTATATTTCGATATTTTCGCAAACGTTTTTTTCAGGAATCCTGGGTGCAGTTGCGTAAATATGGATTATTCCTAATCCTGGTAGCCGCCATAACACCTATTCCCTGGGCTGCGGTTTGTCTTTTGGTTGGTTCGGCAGGTTATCCCGGAAAGCGTTTTTTAATTTATGCCCTTGCCCGAATTCTTAGGTTTTTAGTTTACGGATTTATAGTTTATCAAACCCATCAGTTTTAATTTTTCCAAAAACATACTTTTAAATCTTTTGTTATAGTTATAAAATGGTTTAAAGGATGTTTGAGAAGCTTAAAAAACGTTGGAACATTTACAGTAACATACAGGTTGTAATTATACTTCTTGTATTTGCAATTACCGGAAGTGCAACGGTTTATGCAAAAAAAACTGTTTTTGACCTGATTCAAATCACTTCTGAAACAGATCTTTGGATAAAAATTCCAATTTATGTTACAGTTATTCTGGCAATTTATAATTTGCTTTTACTTGTGATAGGTTTTTTGTTTGGACAATTCAGGTTTTTTTGGGAGTTTGAAAAGAAATTTTTTTCGCGATTTCTATTCAAAAGAAAGCAAACAGTCGTTAACAAGGTTAACAATTGAAAATGAAGAAGAACATTATAATTTTACTATTACTTATTTTTTCGAACGAAATCATGGGCAAAGAATTGGAAAAAGCCACGCTTGGCGGAGGATGTTTTTGGTGTACAGAAGCGGTTTACCTTCAGTTAAAAGGAGTTGTTGATGTAAAACCCGGCTACAGTGGCGGGCATGTTAAAAACCCGAACTACAATGAGGTATGCACCGGAAATACCGGTCATGCCGAAGTCGTGCAAATTACATTCGATCCTGGTATTGTAAGTTTTTCGGAAATTCTGGAAGTGTTTTTTGTTACTCATGACCCCACTTCTCTTAACAGACAAGGAAATGATGTGGGGACGCAATATCGCTCTGTTATTTTCTATCATTCTGAAAAACAAAAGCAAACAGCCACAGAGATAATAAATGCACTTGAAAAGGAAAATGCGTACGACAAGCCAATTGTAACTGAGGTTACAGCTTTCGACACTTTTTATGTTGCCGAAGATTACCACATAAATTATTATGCCCGGAATAAAAACCAACCATACTGTCAGTATGTAGTTGCTCCGAAGGTTGAAAAATTCAAAAAGGTTTTTAAAGATAAAATGAAGGTGAAATAGCCTTACTCATAAATAGTCCATAAACATCCTGAACTCAATTTATATACTTTGCTTAGCTCCTAACTCAGTTACTTTTGAGGTTATTTACAGGATGAAAAACTTCGGGGAAAGTCAATTGATAAAAAATTCAAAACGATTCATATGTTGCTGATTCTGGTACTTTTTGTTGACTGCTACAATTTCCAAAGTCCAAATAAATATGCGACTACTGTAAACATAAAAAAAGCTACCCGAATAAACGAATAGCTTTTTTCAATATAACTGTACTTTCAGTTAAATACTGAGCGTATATCGCTCGAAAGCTGTAACTGTAAGTCCTTTATCGTTTTGAGATAAAAATTCTTTGATGCTGATTTTACCATCTTTCACATAAGTCTGGTTCAGCAAAGTTGAATCCTGGAAGAATTTATTCAAAGCACCCTGAGCAATTTTATCGAGCATTGCTTCCGGTTTTCCTTCCAAACGGAATTTCTCTTTTGCAATAGCCAACTCTTTTTCAACAACAGCAGGTGACACAGAATCTTTGTCAACAGCAACCGGCGCCATTGCAGCAACCTGCATTGCAACATCTTTTGCTACGTTAATATCTACACCGGCTTTATTAAAACCAACTAAAGTAGCAAGTTTATTTCCCGGATGAATATAACCAATTACAGTTTCGGCATTGATTTTACCATAAAACGAAAGTTCAATTTTTTCTCCAATAACACCGGTTTGTTCGGTAACCTGAGCGTCAATTTCCCTTCCGTTCAAATCCATTGCTTTAAGTGCATCTAAACTGTCAGCCTGATTTTCCAGTGCTACGTTTAAAATACTATCAGCAAAAGCCACGAAATTTTCATTTTTTGCAACAAAGTCGGTTTCGCAATTCAACACGACCATAGCACCAAATTTTTTATCTGCTGAAACTTTTGCCAGTACCACACCTTCAGCGGCGTCCCTGTCGGCACGTTTATTGGCCACTAATTTTCCTTTTTCACGGATAATTTCTACTGCTCTTTCGAAATTACCATCGGCATCTGCCAGGGCACCTTTGCAATCCATCATCCCTGCGCCTGTTACTTTACGTAACTTAACTACATCGGCAGTTGTAAACGACATACTAAAATTTCTTTAAAATGTTTTATTATTATTACCTGCTTTCTTAATCGGCATCGCTTTCGATATCATCATCACCACCAGCAGCTTCTACCGCTTTAATTCTCGATTTCCTCCTGGGCTTTCTTGGAGCGTCATCTTCTTCTTCCTCAGGTTCAACTGTATCCTTTTCATATTTACGTTCGTTCAATCCCTCACGTATAGCTTCTGTCATAATACCTACAATCAGTTTAATCGATTGTGAGGCATCATCATTTGCCGGAATAACAAAATCGACATCATCAGGATTTGAATTTGTATCGACCATTGCAAATACCGGAATTCCAAGACGTTGAGCTTCACGAACAGCAATTTTTTCTTTCATTACGTCAACTATAAACAAAGCGGCGGGCAAACGCGAGAGATCAGAAATACTTCCCAACATTTTTTCAAGTTTTGCATGCTGCCTTGTAATCTGAAGTTTCTCTCTTTTTGAAAGGTTATCCCAGGCTGCATCTTTTGCCAATCTGTCGATTGACACCATTTTCTTTACCGCTTTCCGAATAGTAGGAAAGTTTGTAAGCATACCACCTGGCCAACGCTCAGTAACATAAGGCATTCCAACCCCTGTCACCAATTCTGAAACCAGGTCTTTGGCCTGCTTTTTAGTAGCTACGAATAAAATTTTACGGCCTGATTTTGCAATTTGTTTAATTGCAGCTGCAGCTTCATCAATTTTTACTATCGTTTTTTGAAGGTCGATAATGTGGATTCCATTTTTCTCCATGAAAATATATGGTTCCATGTTAGGATTCCACTTCCTTTTGAGGTGACCAAAATGTGCACCTGAATCTAATAATTCCTGAAAATTTGTTCTTGGCATCTTTTTACTTTTTCTATGTCCTAAAAGCAACTATTGAGTAGTTCCGATTTACCGGAAGTCTCAACCGTTTTAGATCCATATAATGATTATTGAATAACTAATATTAGCGTTTTGAAAATTGGAAACGTTTTCTTGCTTTTGGTTGTCCCGGTTTTTTCCGTTCCACCTCGCGAGGATCACGTGTAAGAAAACCTGCAGCTTTCAACTCTTTCCTTGTTTCGGCATCAATTACAAGCAATGCGCGCGAAATGGCCAAACGTAAAGCTTCAGCCTGCCCTTTTGGACCTCCACCATCAAGATTTACTTTAATATCATAATTTTCCGCAACACCAATCAGGTTTAACGGCTGTAAAACAATGTATTGCAATGTAAGAGATGGGAAGTATTCTTTAAACTCCCTTTTATTAACAGTGATATTACCTTTGCCTTCGCTCAGATAAATACGTGCAACTGCTGTTTTTCTTCGTCCTAATGTATTAACTAATTCCATTTTGCCTATTTAATCGTATTTAAATCAACAACCTTTGGTTTTTGAGCTTCATGTTTGTGCTCAGCACCAACTACCACATGTACATTTGTATATAACGTTCTGCCTAACCTGTTTTTTGGTAACATACCTTTTATTGCTTTTTCTACAAGCCTTTCAGGATATTTGGCCAAAATTTCGGTTGCAGTTTGCTCACGTTGACCACCTGGGTAACCAGTGTGGCGAATATAAATTTTGTCGCTCATTTTTTTACCTGTCAATACTACTTTTTCAGCATTAATGACAATTACATTATCACCACAATCAGCATGTGGTGTAAATGATGGTTTATTCTTACCTCTAAGGATTTTGGCAACTTTACTTGCCAGTCGTCCCAAAGCCTGACCTTCGGCATCCACTAAAATCCACTCTTTATTGGCAGTGGCTTTATTTGACGAAACTGTTTTATAACTAAGTGTGTCCACTTTATTTAATTTTTATATTCAAAAACTCTTGATTTGTTCTACATATCAAATTTTTATCGCAACGGAATAATATGAATAAAAATCATTACTGTAAAGAAAATCAACTATTTACACTCCTTATTAATAAGGACAATAATCGGGACTGCAAAAGTATTCCCTTTTTTTATATTTCCAAAAAATTGCTACTAATTTTTAATGTTATTAAGTGGTTGTTAACGAAAAACTTGTCCCCAAAGTGTTAACGCCATATTTAAACATTCAAAAGAATTTAATTCGCTGGTACCTTTGCCGAATTACGGAACTTCAATATGCTAATTTCTATTTTTCGTAAACCATCATTTTTCTTACTTTTGACCTTTGAAAAGGCTTATAAACTTTCTACACAAAACTAAAATGAAAGAGACAAAACCGAAAAAATTAAAAAAGCGGATTTTAAATTCGTGGATGACGTCATTAATAAGTATTTCTTTGGTATTGACCATGTTGGGCTTCCTTGGAATTATCCTTGTAAATGGCAGTCAACTATCGGAATATGTTCGCGAAAAAATAGGTTTTACACTAATACTGAACGAAAATGTAAAACCCGCTGAAATAAAAAAGCTTCAGGAAAAATTGAATAAAAGCAGTTTTGTAAAATCAACCCGTTTTATCGACAAAGAAACCGCCAGTAAAGAATTGACCGAACAATTGGGAGAGGATTTTACTGGTTTCCTGGGATATAATCCCCTTTTTGAATCAATAGAAGTAAAACTTTTTGCCAACTACACCAACTCCGACAGTTTGCAACTTTTAGAAAAATTATTTGTATCATATCCCCAGGTTGATGAAGTTTATTATCAGAAAGATTTGGTTCAGATAATCAACCATAATATTCAAAAAATTACATTTTTTGTACTGATTATAAGCGTACTACTTACAATCATTTTTATGGCATTGATAAACAACACAATACGGATTTCGGTTTATTCCCAACGTTTTACGATTAATACAATGCAAATGGTTGGGGCAAGTAATTGGTTTATACGAAAACCGTTTTTAAAACAAAGTTTGCAAATGGGTTTTTTCGGGTCTGTAATAGCCAACACAATAATACTTGCTGGTATATATTTGTACAGAAAAGAACTACAGGGATTAATCTCATCGGAAGTTATTTACCCAACAGGCATTGTTTTTGCCTCAGTTTTTGTTCTTGGTTTACTTCTATCAGTCCTGTCAACTTTTTTTGCTGTGAACAAATTCCTGAAGATGAAATTTGATGAAATGTTTTATTAATTATCTTTACACCGCTAAAAAATATAGAATGGTTAAAAAAGAAACAAAAGATAATGCTGGTTTTGCACTTGGAAAAGAAAACTACAAATTAATGGCTATTGGGTTTATAATAATAGTAGTTGGGTTTATTTTAATGGCAGGCGGAGGTAGTGACGACCCAAATGTTTTTAATCCCGATATTTTTAGTTTTCGCCGAATAACCCTTGCTCCTGTTGTATTATTAATTGGCTTTGCTTTTGAAATTTATGCTATCATGAGGAAACCAAAAAACAACCATCAGGCTTAATTTAACATTCAAAACGCAAATCATTTTATTTTTCATTTTGTTGTTTGGTTAATTGTGGTTTTGCTATCTTTGCAGCCTAATTTTTGCAAAACATTGCAAACAACTGAATTCTAATTGATTACAATGCCTGAGTTCAAAAAATCTTACGATTTCGCAAATGGCGAGGTTTTATTATTTGATAAATACCTTGATTGGACCTCTTTCGATTTGGTTAGCCGGGTTAGGAACACCTTGTTTAAAGTAACCGGCATTAAGAAATTGAAAGTTGGCCATGCAGGCACCCTTGATCCGCTTGCGACAGGTTTGCTGATATTATGCACAGGAAAGGCGACAAAACAAATTGAGACTTATCAGGCCGAGGAAAAAGAGTACATCGCCTCCATAAAATTAGGGGCAACAACACCATCCTTTGATTTAGAAACAGAAGAAGACAGCCAAAGTAATTGTTCCTATGTTACCGAAGAGCTACTTAAAACCGCATTAAAAAAATTTGTGGGAGAAATCGATCAGATTCCCCCTGTTTTTTCAGCAGTTAAAGTAAAGGGAAAAAGGGCTTTCAATTATGCACGAAAAGGGGAACCCTTAGAACTTAAATCAAGAAAAATTGTTATTAAGGATATCACACTTAATACGTTCCAGTTGCCTACGTTGGAAATAAAAGTTGTTTGCAGCAAAGGAACTTATATTCGCTCGTTGGCCCGTGATATTGGGGACGAACTAAAATGTGGTGCATACTTAACAGGTTTAAAACGCACACGCATTGGAGATTACAAAGTTGAAAATGCAATGACAATAGATTATTTTTTGCAAAATTTAAAACGGTTTGAAACCAATTGACAAATATAGCGTTAACAAAGTAACTTGAAAAAAAAACCAACTAACGTTAAAAAAATTACTTTTTACTATTCACTTTACAGCAATTTATTAAACATAAAACAATTATTATATGAAATTATCAAAATTTAAGTTTGAGTTGGATCCAAATAAAATTGCACTGCATCCTGCGGGTAACAGGGACGAATCGAAACTAATGATTTTAAACAAGGCAAAGCGTACAATTGAACATAAATTATTTAAAGATGTACTTGACTATTTCGATAATAAAGACGTAATGGTTTTTAATAATACAAAGGTTTTTCCTGCTCGTTTATATGGAAATAAAGAAAAAACCGGTGCTGAAATAGAAGTTTTCCTTTTGCGCGAATTAAACCGTGAACAAAGGCTTTGGGACGTTTTAGTTGACCCTGCCCGAAAAATCAGGATTGGAAACAAACTTTATTTTGGAGATGACGATTTACTTGTTGCCGAGGTTATTGACAATACAACTTCACGCGGCAGGACACTCAGATTCCTTTTTGACGGACCTTACGATGAATTCAAAAAAACATTGTATGATTTGGGCGAAACACCACTGCCTAAATTTATCAATCGGCCGGTTCAACCCGAAGACAAAGAAAGGTACCAAACTATATTTGCCAAACATGAGGGTGCTGTTGCAGCCCCTACTGCCGGGTTACACTTCAGCCGCGAACTACTGAAACGCCTTGAAATAAAAGGAGTGGATTTTACTTATCTAACTTTACATGTTGGTTTGGGAAATTTCAGAAGTGTTGATGTTGAAGATTTGACAAAACATAAAATGGATTCGGAGCAGATTTGGATACCGGAAGATGCATGTAAAGTTGTAAACAATGCAAAAGACCTGAAGAAAAATATTTGTGCCGTTGGAACAACTGTTATGCGTACAATTGAAAGTTCTGTTTCAACCCAGGGTTATTTAAATCCTTTTGAAGGCTGGACCAATAAATTCATTTTTCCCCCATATGATTTTAGTGTTGCCAATTCTATGATTACCAATTTTCATCTCCCCTATTCAACTTTATTAATGATGGTTGCAGCCTTTGGTGGATACGATTTTGTAATGGAGGCTTACAAAACAGCTTTAAAAGAAAACTACCGTTTTGGAACTTACGGGGATGCTATGTTAATAATATAATGAAGCCTCTCCCTAATCTTTCAAGACAGAAGTGTTTGAAAAATATCATAAACAAAAAAACAGACCACGGGAACATGAGTTTTCGTGGTCTTTTTTTTTATAATCAGCGAATATTCAAATTCCAGTTAATAAATATCAGGGCTGATTACGTCCTTACCAATAAAAAAGACAGAATTACTATCTTGCGCCAAAATTTAAAAATCAATGTCAAAATTCAATATTCAGCAATGTCCTGTTTGCAATGGGAAAACTTTTCAAAAGGCTTTAACCTGCACCGATTTTTTTGTTTCTGGTGAAGAGTTTCAAATAAAACAGTGCAACTCTTGTGGTCTTAAAATCACCGAAAATATTGAAGATGAAGAGAATATTAGCCGTTATTACCAATCAGAAAAATACATTTCACATTCGAATACAACAAAAGGGATTGTAAATTCGGTTTACCATTCAGTTCGAAAATACATGCTAAGCCGCAAAAGACGCTTGGTTGAAAAGACAACAGGGTTGCGAAATGGTGAAATTCTGGATGTTGGTACCGGAACAGGTTTTTTCCTGAATGAAATGAATATAAATGGTTGGCGGGTTACAGGCACGGAAAAAAGCAGCGATGCGCGCGATTTTGCAAAAAAGGAATTCAAACTGGACAATCTTCCATCTGAAAAGTTATTTACGTTAAAGGAAAAAAGTTTTGATGCAATTACTCTTTGGCATGTTTTGGAACACGTTCATCAGCTGAATGAAAACATGGCAACTTTTAACCGACTGTTAAAAAGCGAAGGTAAACTAATAATTGCTGTCCCAAATAACGATTCTTCGGATGCAAAACACTACAAACAATTTTGGGCTGCTTACGATGTGCCCCGTCATATCTGGCATTTTGCTCCAAAACAGATGAAACAACTTGGCGAAAAACATGGCTTTATACTGACTTCACTTCACTCGATGCCATTCGATTCGTTTTATGTTTCAATGTTGAGCGAGAAATACAGAAAATCGAAATTGGCACTTTTAAAGGGGATTTTCTATGGGAAAATTTCTTGGTTGAAACAGCCTTTTCAACCCTGCAAAATGTAGCTCTGTGATTTATGTTTTTGAGAAAAATTAATCCAACGAATAACAATATACACTCCCATCTTTGCTACCCACAATCAAACTCATATTTTTAGCACTCTGTGTAATTTTACCGATGCTAAAATCGGTAGCACCCTGCAACGGAAACCCCGGGTGTGTTTTCCATTGGCATCAAGCAAATAAATATGATTTGCTTTTGCATCCACAATCCCAATTTTCTTCAATTTCGCGCCAAAACGATAAATATTGGGTTGATTTTGAATCGTATTTTGAAATTTCTGAGTAAACAAAACTGCTCCGTTTTCATCTATAATTGTCAATTCCCTGCCATCCACAAAAACGTATTCCAATGTGTTGTCGCCATTTAAATCATCGATAGTAAAAAAGTGTTCGCTATCAAATTTACCGACTTTCTTTTCTGTATAATTCCCGTCAAAATCTAAATTATAAATTGTGCCTTTTGTGTCAGTGGCAACAATTTCAGGAGTTTTGCCAAGGCTTAAAATTAAAGGATTTCTTGAGTTTTCGAACTCGGCGGCAGTTTTTGCAACAGCTTCGCCTTTTCGGTTTTGGATGTAAATCCTGTATCTGTCTTTAAAAACAATATAATCTTTTCCTTTTACCTTAAAATGTTGTATAGGTGTGGTTATTTCCGATTTTGTTCCTTCAAATATCCATCCCGGCATTATTTTACCTTCCTTGTCATAGGCATAAACTTTTTTGTCATCACAAGCAACAAAATAACGGTAAATACGGTTGTTGTCGTAATCCAAAACACTTACCCCGTTTGTTGCTTTTGCAGGAAAAGTAACCGGAAAACCTTCGAGGTTAACACCGTTTCTGTCAACAGTAAATAGTTTGGTTTTTGTGCTGAACAGGTATTGTAGTTTGCCGTTTGCGAGGTAATCGATTTGATAGACTTCACTCATAATAGGTTCGCCGATATCAATGCTCCAACGGATTTTACCGTCGTTGCTGATTTGATGCAATTTGTTTGAGTTATCCTGAACAATAATCTCGCGGTTTTCTCTGTCACTGTGGTTGATAGTTAAAATCGGTTTTGTATTCAATCGGCTACCAAGATTGCACTGCCAGACAGTTTGTGTATCACCGGAATCCTGCTTAACTCCTAATGTAAAAATATTTTCATTTGCATTTTGTTCTTCGGGTTTACCGTTATCAAAAATTAGCTTAATTTCATTATTAAAAACCTCTTTCCCAGCACTTATTTGCCAATTTACGGCTTGAAGTTTACGCAAAATGCTTTTCTTCTTTTCCAATATTTTAGCCAGATCGGCAGTCAATAGTTCGTCCGAAAGATTCAATATTCGGTCCATATTAAAATATGATCTGATATTAGCTTTGTTATTAACATTACTTGTAGACCTCTCAAAGCGGTTATCCGATGTAAGGCGCTGTCCTTCTTCCATATATTTCAAATAATTTTGAAGTCCAGCAGAAGTATTGCAAAATACAAGAAAATCTTTGTACAAAACAGCATATTTTGCTTGTGCCGTATAAAACGGTTTCCCGAGCCAAATCCCAGGAAACGAAGGAAACGGGAATTCGATAATTGTAAATTCCTTTTTTTCACTCATAGAATAAACAGATTTGTAGTCATCTGGCGACAAGTCTTTCCGACGGGCATAGTTCAACAACATTGAATCCAGGATGTTCTCGCTCTTCGTTTTTCCATTTACATCGAATATAAAATAGGTGGTTTTCTGCGCTGATTCAGTTGGAATGTCAGAAACTGCCACTATAATCTCACTTTTTACCATCGTCTGAAATGTTTTTTTGAATCCAATCCTAAGATCAGCTTCCATTTTACCAATTAAATCCTCACGTTTATAAAAAGATCCAGCCAAAGAGAAATATTTTTCAAGTTTATCGAAGAAGAGTCTCTTGTTCGAAAAAGAATAACTTGTATAAAACGAAGTATTTTTTGGAAGAATCTCTCCAACTCCTGAACGCTGAGGCTCCTGCCCGTTAAACACCGATAAAAAATGGTTTGCCGTATCATTGGCAACCGTTATTCCCGCAAGTAAAATATCATCATCATTAAACTCTGCTTCAAATTCATTCCAGGAAGAAAAACGCTTAAAATCACGGACATTTCTGTAATGGTTTCGCTTTACTTCTTCTCCAAATTCATTTGTTTCGGCAATCGAGCTGCTATTAACAAATTCAAGCAGAAAATCGGGAAACAGTTGCTGGTTAATATAAAATGCAACATCAGGTTCTGAACCCATTGATTTTGTGATTTTTTCAAACGAAGATTTGTTTGTAATTCCAGGTTCAGAAAGTTGTAGCAGTGATTGCTGTACCAAAACCAAATTTGGGCTTGCAATTAACAACCCATCGGTAAAGCAGTAGTAAAATGATTTTTTGCTGTCAACCGTTGTGGCAGAAGTGATTTTAAAACCCGTATATACAATTTCAGTATATGCAAATTCCGGTTCGGGAAAAAGTACACGGCAAAGCGTTTCGATTGATTTCATTCGACCGTTACTTTCAGCTTTCTGAATCACAAGCGGTGTGAGGCTTTTATCGCCCATTAAACCCATTGCAATTATTAACCGATCTGATCGTAAACCATTTTGTATGTCGCTGTTTTTTTTAATTGTTGAATCAAGTTTTTCAACCCATCTTTTGAACCCATTAATTTTTTCAACATCAGTCCATTTTTCAAATAATGGACTATCGAAAGGGATTGATCTCAACGAATTCAATTCAACAAAAACAGGCACAGAAACCGGCACAGCTTTATATAAAGAATTTTCCTTGAAAAATGAAATTTCACTTTCTGAAAAATAAAGTATTGCAGCTGCAACTATTAAAATAACGCTAACTGAAATAATCAAATTCTTCTTCATATAATGCTATTTTTATTCCAGAATATTTTTCTTTCCAAACAAAAACTGGAAAAGATCGGAAAAATGATAAACTGGTTATTTTCCGTCAAAACTACATAATAGAGGATTAAATGATTTGCATTTTTACTTTTTAAATGAAACAGTAATTGTTAATAACCTCTGGAGCTTTTTATTCAGTATCAAAAAAAAAGGCTGGGAAAACCCAACCTTTTCTATATTTGATAATATTTCATCAAAGTGTTTTTGCTACTTCAACTTCGCGGAATGCTTCGATATGGTCGCCAACTTTAATGTCGTTGAATTTCTCGATATTTAATCCACATTCATATCCGTTTTTCACTTCTTTTACGTCCTCTTTGAACCGTTTCAAACTTCCAAGAGTCCCTGTATAAATTACAATACCATCACGAATAACGCGTATTCTGGAATTGCGGTTTACCTTGCCATCCCGAACTATACAACCAGCAATGTTTCCTACTTTTGTGATATTGAAAACTTCCAAAACTTCTACAACACCAAGAATTTCTTCCTTGATTTCAGGTGATAACATACCTTCCATTGCAGCCTTAATCTCGTTAATTGCATCGTAGATAATAGAGTACAAACGAACATCGATTTGTTCCTTTTCAGCCAATTTACGCGCATTTACAGAAGGACGTACCTGGAATCCTATTACAATTGCTTCGGATGCAGCTGCTAAAAGAATGTCCGATTCGGAAATCTGACCAACTGCTTTGTGTTTAATGTTAACCTGAATTTCTTCAGTGGATAGTTTAATCAACGAATCAGACAATGCTTCAATAGAACCGTCAACATCACCTTTTACAATCAGGTTCAGTTCCTGGAAATTACCAATTGCAATCCTACGTCCGATTTCATCCAGCGTAATATGTTTTTGTGTACGAAGTCCTTGCTCACGTGCCAGCTGTTCACGTTTGTTTGCTATATTCCTGGCATCCCGTTCATTTTCCATCACATTAAACCTGTCGCCAGCCTGCGAAGCACCATTCAAACCAAGTACAATTGCTGGTTCTGCCGGACCTACTTCTGTAACTTTTTGGTTACGTTCGTTAAACATTGCTTTTACGTGACCGTAATACTGACCAGCAATCAACATATCTCCAACTTTTAAAGTACCGCCCTGTACAAGCAAGGTTGAAACATAACCACGACCTTTATCAAGAGTTGATTCGATAATAGTACCGTGTGCATTTTTATTTGCATTGGCCTTTAAGTCGAGCATTTCTGCTTCGAGCAATACTTTTTCAAGTAATTCCAAAACACCTGTACCATGTTTTGCTGAAATATCATGAGATTGGTACTTTCCGCCCCATTCTTCAACAAGATAATTCATATTGGCAAGGCCTTCTTTTATTTTTTCAGGATTTGCTCCCGGTTTATCTACCTTGTTAATAGCAAAAACTATTGGGACACCTGCAGCCGCGGCATGGTTGATTGCCTCAACAGTTTGGGGCATAATGTTGTCATCGGCTGCTACAATAATAATTGCAATATCGGTAACCTGTGCACCACGTGCACGCATTGCGGTAAAAGCCTCATGCCCGGGTGTATCAAGGAAGGTGATCCTTCGCCCGTCATCTAATTTTACGTGATACGCACCAATATGCTGTGTAATACCACCGGCTTCACCGGCAATTACGTTTGTGTCGCGAATATAATCCAGCAATGAAGTTTTACCGTGGTCAACGTGACCCATTACCGTAACAATTGGGGAACGTGGCAGCAAATCTTCCTCCTTGTCCTCTTCAGATTCAATAGCTTCCTGAATTTCAACGCTAACAAATTCAACTTTAAAACCAAATTCATCAGCAACCACGGCCAGCGTTTCGGCATCTAAACGCTGGTTGATTGACACAAATAAACCAAGGCTCATACATGAAGAAATAACCTGGGTAACGCTCACGTCCATCATAGTAGCAAGTTCAGCAACCGATACAAACTCTGTAACTTTCAGTATTCTTTTATCTTCAAGATCCCTTTCCATATCGGCCTGCATCCTTTCGGAATAGGCAGCCCTCTTATCACGTCTGTGTTTTGATCCTTTCGATTTTCCTTTTGTGGTTAAACGGGCTAATGTATCTTTAATTTGCTTTTGCACATCTTCTTCGTTGACCTCCTTTTTAAGCAACCTTTTTTTCTTATCGCCCAGGTTTTGAACAGCAGCCTGACCCGATCCTTGTTTATTTACAACAAAGTTACCTTTGGGTTTGTCACCGGGTTTGCGGTCAACAGCAACTTTACCGGTTTCTTTTGAAATTCTTTTTCTGCGTTTTTTGCGGTTTCCACCCTGATCGCCCTGGTCTTTCTTTTCTTCCGGCAAATTTATTTTACCCAAAACCGTCGGGCCATTCAATTTTACAACCTTTGTTTTTAAAACATTATTGTCTTCATTTTTAACGGCCTCAGTTTTTTGTTCGGTATGTTTGACAACATTTATTTTATTACGCTCTTTGCGTTCTTTTTCTTTTTCTTCTTTTGATTTCTTTGCCGGACGGGTTTTCTGATTGATATTCTTCAAATCAATCATTCCCACCACTTTAACTTCTTCGAGGTTAGAAGTTCTTGGATTATGAACGTAAATTTCAACTTCGGGAGTTTCATTCTTTTCAGGGGCAGTTGTTTTAGGAGCTTCTACCTCAGGTTCTTCCTTTGATTTTTCCTGAATTACTGGTTTAACAACTTCAGCTTCCTGCTCAACTTTAGGTTCCGGCTGTTTTTCTTTTATCTCTTCAGGCTGTTTTTCAATTTTGGGCTCAACAGGTTTTGTTGCAGGCCTTTTTTCTACTTCAAATTTCTTTTTGGGTTTTTGGTTAGCATTGAGGTCGATTTTACCAACTACCTTAAATTTACTGATGTTCTCAATTGGAATAACAGCTTCTTCCACTTTTACTTCTTTCTTTTCGGGTGCGATTTTGGGAGCAGATTTTTCTTCAATTTCCTGATCGTCAACATCATTTTCAACATCATCAATTGAAATACTTTCTTTTTTCGGACGATGACTTTTTAAGCTGATTTTTTCGGATTCCTTTTTTATAGAAATATCTGTTTTATACTCTTTTTCAATAAGTTGCACAGCTTCTGCATTGACCTTTGTATTTGGGTTAGTATCAATATCCTTAAAACCCTTTTTATGCAAAAATTCTACAATTGTATGTATCCCTACATTGTGTTCTCTTGCAAGTTTACTAAGTCTTATTGTGTTGCCATCTACCATAAAAATCCTTTTTCTTTTCTATATATAACTATCGAATTTTGGGTGCAATATTAGCAAAAAGCAAACTTGCAACCCAATATTGACCGTTTTTATTCAAATTCCGATTTTAAAATCCGCAAAACTTCGTCAATTGTTTCTTCTTCCAAATCAGTGCGTTTTATTAATTCAGCCCTCGAAATGTTTAATACATTTTTAGCTGAATCGCAACCGATTCCCTTTAGTGCGTCAATCACCCAGCTTTCAATTTCATCGCCAAATTCATCGAGGTTTACATCTTCATCATCTTCTTCCATTTCCCTGTAAACATCTATTTCATAACCTGTCAGCTGGCTCGCGAGTCTTATATTTAAGCCTCCCTTACCGATTGCCAGAGAAACTTCTTCAGGTTTTAAATACACTTCGGCACGTTTTGCGTCCTCGATAATTTTAATCGAATTTATTTTTGCGGGGTTCAAAGCCCTTTTAATAAACAGCTGGTTATTTGCCGAAAAATTTATAACATCAATGTTTTCATTTCTTAGTTCGCGCACAATTCCGTGTATACGGGATCCTTTCATTCCTACACAGGCTCCTACAGGATCGATTCGCTCGTCGTATGATTCAACTGCAACTTTCGCACGTTCGCCCGGAACCCTGACTATTTTTTTAATCGTAATCAATCCGTCAAAAATTTCAGGAATTTCAAGTTCAAACAGTCTCTCCAGAAAAGTAGGTGCTGTACGCGACAATATAATCAGCGGGTTATTATTCCTTAGCTCTACTTTAAATACAATAGCACGAACATTATCTCCCTTTCTGAAATAATCAGACGGTATCTGTTCTGTTTTTGGAAGTATTAATTCGTTTCCTTCGTCATCTAAAATTAGGATTTCCTTTTTCCAAACCTGATAAACCTCACCAGTAACAATATCACCGATTTTAGATTTATATTTTCCGTAAATATGGTCTTTTTCGAGTTCAAGTATTTTACTTGCCAGGTTTTGCCTGAGATTCAAAATCGCCCTTCTTCCAAAATCAACAAATTTTACTTCATCGGTAACTTCTTCGCCAACTTCATAATCATCATCAATTTTTAATGCATTGGTTAATGTGATTTGCGTGTTCGGATCTTCTATCTTATCATCTTCAACCACTATCCTGTTTCTCCAGATCTCAAAGTCACCTTTGTCGATGTTAATGATAACATCAAAATTTTCATCAGTACCGAATTGTCTGATAAGCACACTCCTGAACACATCTTCTATAACGCTCATCATTGTGGCCCTGTCGATGTTTTTCAACTCCTTGAATTCAGCAAATGAATCAATCAGGTTAATATTTTCCATACTTCAAATCAATTTATTTAAATGAAATAACTGCTTTCGCACTTTTTATTTCGTTGTATTTTAAATGATGTTGTTTTACAACCAACTGCTTTTTTTTAGATCCTTCAAGCCTTTCACGGGTTGAAGTTTCCAACACAAATTTATCGTTATCCGCCTCTGTTATAACACCTTCCATTTTTTCTCCGTCAAGTGTTTTCACTTCAACAGGTCTTCCAATGTATTTTTTATATTGCTGGGTAACTTTAAAACTTTCTGTAAGCCCCGGTGAAGAAACCTGTAACTCAAAATCTTCCTCCTCACGGTCGAAACTATGCTCAACATGGCGGCTGATAGCAATACACTGATCAATGGTCAAACCTTCAAAACTATCGACAAAAACGTTGATGATATTGCGTTCATTTACGCTTATTTCCACCACAAACATTTTGTCGTCGAGCATTTCTTCAACCAATTCTTTAACCGTTTCCCTGTCTATCATTACTTACCTCTAACAAAATAGGGAACCAGAGGCTCCCTAAAACATGTTTTAGAAAAATCACCGCAAAAGTAGCAATTTTTAAAACAAAAACAAATATTGATAGCTTTATAAAAAGCTGATTTTAAAGAATAAATAACACTTCATTATTATTTGATTTTCATCGATATTCATCGATTATATTCACATGTTGGGACTCAAAAAACAGATTGCATGATTCTCGTGTGATAAAGTTTTATACTTTTGATTCTTCAGAACAAAACAAATTTGTGATCCAAAAACAAATAAATAAGAAAAAGATTATCAATGACCCTGTCTTAGGATTTATTAATCTTCAGTTCGAAATTATTTACGACTTAATTGAACATCCCATATTTCAGAGACTTCGAAGAATTAAGCAACTTGGACTTTCTTATTTGGTTTTTCCGGGGGCAAATCATTCGCGTTTTGAACATGCACTTGGCGCATCACATTTGATGCGTCAGGCAATTCAGGTTTTGCGACTAAAAGGCCATGAAATTACCGAAACCGAAGCTGAAGCTGTAACTGCAGCCATTTTGTTACATGATATTGGACATGCCCCGTTTTCTCATGTTTTAGAAAATACACTTGTTGAAATTCCACATGAAGAAATTTCTTTGTTGCTGATGAACCAGTTAAACCGCCACTTTAACGGAAAGCTTGATTTGGCTATTCAGGTTTTTACAAATCGATATAAGAAGCATTTTTTACACCAGTTGGTTTCAAGTCAATTGGATATGGACAGATTGGATTACTTAAACCGAGATAGTTTTTTTACCGGTGTTGCCGAAGGTACAATCGGAGTTGAACGAATTATTAAAATGCTAAATGTTTGGCACGACCAGTTGGTTGTTGATGAAAAAGGGAATTTATTCCATTGAAAAATTCCTGATTTCGAGGCGTTTGATGTATTGGCAGGTTTATCTGCACAAAACAGTTGTTTCAGCTGAAAACCTTCTTGTAAATATTTTAAAAAGGGCTAAGGAACTCGTAGTTTCCGGTGTAAAGATATATTCTACTCCAACTTTGCGCATATTTTTGGAACACAATTTTTCAACAACTGATTTTAAGAATAACATTGAAATAGAAGGTAAAAATATTTTGGAATGGTATTCGCGCCTGGATGATAACGACATATCAATTTCAATCAAAGAATGGCAATCACACTCAGATCCAGTTCTTTCTTCACTTGCCAAAAGCCTTATTAACAGAAAATTATTCAGTATTCAACTTTTCCCAACCCCGGTATCAAAAACTTTGGAAGAAAAAATTCTAAAGAGAATTTCAAGTCAAATTACAGAAGACAATAAGTTGACAAGTTATTTTTTAATGACAGGTGAAATCACAAATAACGCCTACGATAAACACAATGAGAAAATACTTGTTTTAGATAAATCGGGAAAAACAAAAGATATGCAGCATGCATCGGACATAAATCTAAATGCTTTAACAAAAACTGTTCGGAAGTATTTTGTGTGTTATCCGAAAGAATTGGACATTTATTAGTTTACTATTATATTTGCACCGCTTAAAAAACAAACAATGGATTTTAAAGTTACGGACATTGCCAGATTCCTGAATGGTGAAATAGTTGGAGATGAAAATATTAGAATATCTAATGTCTCAAAAATAGAAGAAGGTAAACCAGGAACTTTGGCATTTCTGGCTAATTTAAAATACGAAAATTACCTCTACTCGACCAACGCTTCAGTAGTTTTAGTAAACAAAACTTTCGTTCCCAAAGAAAACGTTAATGCAACTTTAATAAAAGTAGATGATGCTTACCAGGCATTTGCTTCATTGTTGGATTTATATATGCAGGCAAAATCAATGCTAAAAACTGGTATTGAGCAGCCAAGTTACTTAGATTCTTCCGCTTTAGTTGGTAATGATATATATGTAGGCGCCTTTGCTTACATTGGGAAAAATTCGAAAATCGGGAATAACACAAAAATTTATCCGCAAGTGTATGTTGGCGACAATGTTATTATTGGCAGTGACTGTGTTATTTATTCAGGAGCTAAAATTTATAGCGATTGTGTTATTGGAAACAGATGTATAATACATTCAGGTGCCGTAATTGGTTCTGATGGTTTTGGATTTGCACCGCTTGAAAATGGAAACTACAAAAAAATTGCACAAATAGGAAATGCTGTTCTTGAAGATGATGTTGAAATTGGAGCAAACACAACAATTGATTGTGGTACAATGGATTCAACTATTATACGCAAAGGAAGTAAATTAGACAACCTTGTGCAGATAGGACATAATTGTGAAGTGGGCGAAAACAATGTAATTGCAGCACAGTCAGGATTAGCGGGAACTTCAAAGGTTGGAAAAAACTGCAAATTTGGAGGTCAGGTTGGACTTGCCGGCCATCTCACAATAGGCGACAATGTTTTTATTGGTGCACAATCAGGAGTTGCCAAATCAGTAAAAAGCGACCAAATTATTCTGGGCAGCCCGGCAATTGATATAAAAGATGCAATTAGAGCAATAACAGTATATAAAAACCTTCCAAAACTTCGTGATGAAGTTATTCAACTTCAAAAGGAAATAAAATCTTTAAAAGAATTGAAACTAAATTCCGAGAACTAAAGTATGTCCGTAAAACAAAAAACACTGGCAAATTCATTTACAATTAAAGGGGTTGGTCTACACACAGGTGTTGATGTTACAATGAATTTTTTGCCTGCACCAATAAACCACGGCTTTAAATTTAAACGTGTAGATCTTGAAAATCAACCAATAATTGAAGCAGATGTAGATTTGGTGATCGATACTTCCCGTGGAACTTTACTTGAAAAAAACGGAGCCAGGATTGGTACAATTGAACACGCTCTTTCAGCATTGGTCGGTATGGATCTTGATAATGTTTTAATTGAAGTAAATAACGAAGAAGCACCGATAATTGATGGCAGTTCCATTTATTTTGTGGAAGCCATAGAAAAAGCTGGTATTGTTGAACAAGATGCTGAGCGCATTTACTTTGTTATCAAGGAAAAAATAGAACTTTATGATGAAAAATCGGGAGCTTTAATGGTTGCACTCCCTGATGATGATTATCGTTTAAACATAACCATTTCATTTAAATCGAAAGTGCTGAACAATCAATATGCTACATTAGATTCTATAAGTAATTTTAAAAATGAAATAGCCAATTGCCGTACTTTTGTTTTTTTACATGAATTGGAGTTTTTGCTCAATCACAATCTTGTAAAAGGGGGCGACCTCGACAATGCAATTGTAATAATTGACAAAAACATCAGTCAGGAAGAACTTAATCGTTTAGCCGATTTATTCCACCACAAACATGTTGAGGTAAAACCGCAGGGAATTTTAAATAACCTTGAACTACATTACGATAATGAATGCGCCCGGCATAAACTGCTAGATGTAATTGGTGATTTGGCTTTGTGCGGGAAACATATCAAAGGAAGGATTATTGCATCGAAACCCGGTCACGGACCAAACACTTTGTTTGCAAAAGAGCTTAAAAAAAGTATTAAACAAGCTGAAGAAAAAGTGCCGGACTATGACCCAAATATTGCACCTGTCCTTGATATAAATAAAATTAAAGAACTACTCCCACACCGCTACCCTTTTTTATTAGTCGATAAAATTATTTCAAAAACCGACATGCAAATTGTAGGAATAAAAAATATTACAGCAAACGAACCTTTTTTTCAGGGACATTTTCCCAGTGAACCGGTTATGCCTGGTGTGCTGCTTGTTGAGGCAATGGCGCAAACGGGGGGATTACTGGTTTTAAGCCAGTTGAAAGGTAAGTTCTCTACCTATTTTGTACGTATCGACAATGTTAAATTCAGAAAAAAAGTTGTTCCTGGTGATACTTTAATCTTTAAATTAATCTTAGTTTCGCCGATTCGAAGAGGAATTGCTCTAATGAAAGGAGTTACTTTTGTTGGAGATAAAATTGTAGCCGAAGGAGAATTCATGGCTCAAGTTGTTAAACAAAACGAAAACAGTTAAGAAAACTATGATGAAACAACCATTAGCATATGTGCATCCAGATGCAAAAGTTGCAGATAACGTTGTAATCGAACCTTTTGTAACTATTGATCAGGATGTAGTAATTGGCGAAGGAACAAGAATTGGATCAGGCGTAACCATTTTACCCGGAACAAGAATTGGTAAAAATTGTAAAATATTTCCTGGGGCGGTAATTGGAGCTATTCCTCAGGATTTAAAGTTTCGTGGTGAATATTCAATAGTAGAAATAGGCGATAACAACACAATTCGTGAATTTGTTACGATTAACCGTGGTACTGCTGCAAAAGGCAAAACTGTTATCGGTAACAATAATCTGATTATGGCCTATGTGCACATTGCCCATGATTGCGTTGTCGGCAACAATGTAATTCTTGTTAACAATACTCAACTAGCCGGCGAAGTCATTATCGATGACTTTGTAATACTGGCAGGTATGGTAGCCGTTCACCAGTTTTGCCATGTTGGATCGCATGTAATGATTGCAGGCGGTTCGCTCGTAAGAAAAGATGTACCACCATTTATCAAAGCCGCACGTGAACCTCTTTCTTATGTTGGTATTAACTCAATCGGACTTCGTCGCAGGAATTACTCCAATGAAAAAATACGCGAAGTACAGGACATTTACCGTTACATTTACCAGAAGGGTTTAAATACCTCACAAGCTGTTGAAATTATTGAAGCCGAAATGCCGGCAACCCAGGAAAGAGATGAAATTCTGCTTTTTGTAAAAGACTCAAAAAGAGGAATTATCAGAGGATATTTCCCTGATTAAATAAAATTCAGTATACTAATATAATTAAAGCCATTTCTTTTGAAATGGCTTTTTTTGTATGTGGGTCATATAACTCTTCATATTCAACATTTACAAAAATCCGTGAAGGAAAAAGACAACACCTTTGTCAGAAACAAACTATTTCCCATGCTCCCACCCCTGCGCCACAAGAGGAATTGCGGAACCTGCACCGGTTATCAGATTCACTCCTTCTGCTGCTTCTGTCATATGCCCGATAATTGTAAAATCGGGGTCATTTTTTATTTTATCGTAATCATTTAATTGAATTGTAAAAAGAAGTTCGTAGTCTTCTCCTCCATTCAAAGCGGCAACTAATGGGTTTATATTCATTTCCTCCGCCAGTTTTTTGGTTTGAAAATCAAGAGGAATTTTATCTTCAAAAATATTGCACCCTACATTTGAATTTTTACACAGATGATGGATTTCCGACGAAAGTCCATCTGAAATATCAATCATGGAAGTGGGTTTTATATTTAACTTTTTAAAAGCTGAAACAATATCTGCACGTGCTTCAGGTTTCAATTGACGTTCCAAAATATAGTCGTAACCTTCTAATTGTGGTTGCATTTTATCGTTCACTTTGAACACTTCGTTTTCGCGTTCCAGGAGCTGTAATCCCATATAAGCACCACCCAAATCACCGGTAACACATAGCAAATCTGTGGAGTTTGCACCACTTCGCAAAACAACGTTTTCTTTTTCAACTTCACCTAAAACAGTAATGCTAATTGTTAATCCGGTTAACGAGCTGGTGGTGTCACCACCCACCAAATCAACTCCATATTTTTCGCAGGCAAGATGAATCCCTGAATACAATTCTTCAACAGCTTCTACTGAAAATTTGCCCGACAAGGCAATATTTACAACTATCTGTTTTGGTACCGCATTCATCGCGCAAACATCAGACAAATTGACGATTACAGACTTGTAACCCAAATGTTTTAAGGGAACGTACATTAAGTTAAAATGCACACCTTCAGTCAACAAATCTGAAGATACAACAATCTGTTTTTCTGCATATTCCAATATCGCGGCATCATCACCAACACCTTTAACAGTGCTGCTGTTTTTAATTTTAATATCCTTTGTTATGCGTTCGATCAGGCCAAATTCGCCCAGTTCAGAGATGCTGGTTTGTTTTATTTCTTTCTTCATTGTTAATTTCAGACTAAAAGGTATTGTATTAAACTTTACCGGGGCAAAATTACCCATAGTTTTATATCTTTGCAAGAAATTTTAAACAGTATCATTTTACTGTTGTTATGTAGTAAGAAAACAAGGAACGATGGCAGACCAGGAAAAAATATTAAATGAAGTAACACAGGGCGATTACAAATATGGCTTTGTTACTGATATAGAGACAGATATTATAGATGTTGGATTAAGTGAAGATGTAGTACGCATTATTTGGGAGAAAAAAAAAGAGCCTGAATTTATGCTGAATTTCAGGTTGGATGCTTTTAGAAAGTGGCAAAAAATGAAAATGCCCAACTGGGCTTATTTAAAAATTCCAGCTATTGATTTTCAATCAATCAGCTATTACGCAGCCCCGGTTCAAAAACCTAAATTGAACAGTTTGGATGAAGTTGATCCGGAGTTAATCGATACCTTTAACAAACTTGGAATTCCGCTTGAAGAGCAAAAACACCTTGCAGGAGTGGCAGTTGACGTTGTTATGGACAGCGTTTCAGTAAAAACAACTTTTAAAGAAGTACTGGCAGAGCAAGGAATTATTTTTTGCTCAATAAGCGATGCTTTACAGGAATACCCTGATTTGGTTCAAAAATATATCGGGCAGTCAGTGCCCGTCGCCGACAACTATTTTGCCGCTTTAAATTCGGCGGTATTCAGCGACGGTTCTTTTTGTTACATTCCGAAAGGTGTTCGCTGTCCAATGGAATTATCAACTTACTTTAGAATAAATGCTGCAAATACAGGTCAGTTTGAACGCACATTAATTGTTGCGGATGATGATAGTTATGTAAGTTACCTCGAAGGTTGCACAGCTCCAATGCGCGACGAAAACCAATTACACGCAGCGGTAGTTGAAATTATTGCTCTAGACCGCGCTGAAGTAAAATATTCAACAGTTCAAAACTGGTATCCTGGCGACAAAAACGGCAAAGGCGGAATTTATAATTTTGTTACTAAGCGTGGGATTTGCAGGGGAGTTTCTTCAAAAATAAGTTGGACACAGGTTGAAACTGGTTCAGCAATAACATGGAAATATCCAAGTTGCGTTTTGATTGGCGATAATTCAATCGGGGAATTTAATTCGGTTGCAGTTACAAATAATCGCCAACAGGCGGATACAGGTTCAAAAATGTTACACATTGGCAAGAACACAAAAAGCACAATCATTTCCAAAGGAATTTCAGCTGGTAAAAGCGACAATTCTTATCGTGGACTTGTAAAAATAATGCCGGGTGCGAAAAATTCCCGTAATTTTTCCCAGTGCGATTCGCTGCTCTTAAACGATACATGCGGCGCACACACTTTCCCTTATATTGAAGTCGGAAATAAATCATCTGTTGTTGAACACGAAGCTACAACCTCGAAAATTGGTGAAGACCAGATTTTTTATTGCAACCAGCGCGGAATAGACACTGAAAAAGCAATAGGAATGATTGTAAACGGTTATGCAAAAGAAGTGTTAAACAAACTGCCCATGGAATTTGCCGTTGAAGCACAAAAACTTTTACAAATAAGTTTGGAAGGAAGTGTGGGTTAAGCAGCCCCCTTTAATTCCCCCAAAGGGGGAAGAAAAGAAGGAAAAATTTTAATGAAACAAAAAATATAAAATATACGGGTAAAAAGTCTTGATACTTGATACTCACAATCTCATATCTATAAAATGCTATCAATAAAAAATTTATACGTTTCTGTCGAAGGACAGGAAATTTTAAAAGGAATCAACCTTGAAGTTAAACCCGGTGAAGTTCATGCGATTATGGGGCCAAACGGTTCAGGTAAAAGTACACTTGCAAATGTTTTGGCAGGAAAAGAAGAATATGAAGTTACAGCGGGTGAAATTACCTATTTAGATGAAAATTTACTGGAAAAATCGCCCGAAGACAGGGCAAAAGAAGGTATTTTTTTGAGTTTCCAATATCCTGTTGAAATACCAGGCGTACCGATGGTGAATTTCCTGAAAACAGCAGTAAACGAGCACCGCAAACACAGGGGCGAAAAAGAGCTGACAGCCGGTGAGTTTCTGAAACTAATGCGCGAAAAAATGGACATGGTTGACATGCACCCTCAATTAACCAATCGATCTGTTAACGAAGGTTTTTCGGGTGGAGAAAAGAAAAAGAACGAAATTTTTCAGATGGCGCTGCTTGAACCAAAACTGGCTGTTCTTGATGAAACTGATTCGGGACTGGATATTGACGCACTTAAAACAGTGGCTCACGGCGTAAATATGCTGAAATCAAAAGGAAATGCAACAATAGTTGTAACCCACTACCAGCGACTGCTTGATTATATAATCCCCGACTTTGTGCATGTTTTGTACAATGGGAAAATTGTAAAATCGGCAGGTAAAGAACTCGCTTTTGAACTGGAAGAAAAAGGATACGACTGGATTAAAAAAGAAAACGAAAATTAAAAATGAGTGTTATTGTCGAAAAAGCGGATTTAACGCTAAAATATATTGCACATTACAATGATGCAAGGGAACTACTGTTCAAGGGTTCTTCGGATATCATAAATGTGAGGAGGAAAAAAGCGTTCCAGGATTTTGTAGAACAGGGAATTCCAACACGGAAAAACGAAAACTACAAATACACTAATTTGCAACCACAGTTTACACCTGATTACAAATTTGTAATCCAAAAAGAAGAAACAGACGCCAATTTGAGCGAGATATTTAGTTGCAATGTGCCGCAGTTAAACACCCACCTGAATTTGTTATTTAACGGTTGGTTTTATGACAAAAATCTAAAATCCGGAGTGTTGCCGCAAGGTGTAATTTTGGACAGCCTTGAAAACATAGCAAAAAACAATCCTGAACTTATACAAAAATATTATGGAAACATAGCTGATACTGAAACAGATGCAATGGTAGCATTAAATACTGCATTTGCAAAAGATGGTTATTTCCTTTATGTACCTAAAAATGTAATAGTCGAAAAACCAATACAAATAATTAACTTGTTAAAATCAGAAAGCGACACTTTTTCGACTCAACGAAATCTTATAGTTGTTGAACAGGGGGCAAATGCGCAACTGATTTTATGCGATCATACATTAAATTCAAACAAATATCTCAGCAATTCGGTTACCGAAATTTTTGTTGAAGAAAATGCTAACCTTAATTACTATACGATTCAAAATCAACATAATAATTCAGCAAGTATTAATTCGGTTTTTGTTCAGCAAGAACGGAATTCAAACCTAACAACACATACTGTGTCCTTGCATGGAGGTTTCATTCGAAATAATTTAAAAATCAAAATAGATGGCGAAAATGCAGAAGCAAATATGTTTGGAATGGCATTTTTAGATCGTCAACAACACATAGACAATGCTACTCAGGTTATTCATGCTAAACCGCATTGTCAAAGTAATCAAATATACAAGTATGTTCTGGACGATAAATCAACAGGTGCTTTCTCCGGAAGAATTCACGTGGCACGCGATGCACAAAAAACCAACGCATTTCAGCGAAATAATAACTTGTTGCTTACTGACACTGCAACCATGCAAACAAAACCACAGTTGATTATTGATGCTGATGACGTAAAATGCAGTCATGGTGCAACTGTTGGCCAGATTGACGAGGAAGCCTTGTTTTATTTGCGTGCACGCGGGATTGACGAGGACAAAGCCAGAATGATGATGATGAATGCATTTGCACACGAAGTTGTACAGCAAATAAAAGTTGAAGCGCTGCGTGAACGAATTGATGAGCTGATAGAAAAACGGTTAAACGGTGAAATTGCACTTTGTCACGAATGTGATTATAACTGTGAATGCTGACAGTATAAATTCTTGAGCTGGAAGCTCAAAGCACCAGTTCAATAAATGTTAAATTACTCAAAAGCATCTGTTCAACAAAACGACATGAATTACGATATCAAAAAAATACGAAGCTATTTCCCAGTTCTTCATCAGGAAGTTTACGGTAAGCCTTTTATTTATTTCGATAGCGCAGCTTCGGCTCAAAAATCAATACAAGTTTTATTGGCTGAAGAAGAACTTCATAATGACTATTATGGAAATATTCACAGGGCTGCACATTTCATGGCTGATAAAGCTACCGGACAGTTTGAAGAGGTACGTACAAAAATCAGGGATTTTATTAATGCAGAATTTCGTGAGGAGATTATTTTTACAAAAGGAACAACTGAAAGTGTGAATCTTGTTGCTTTTTCATTTTGCGAACATTTTTTAAATGAAGGCGATGAAATTATTGTTTCAGAAATGGAACACCATTCCAACATCGTTCCATGGCAACTTGCTGCAATTCGAAAAAATGCAAAAATTGTAAAACTCCCGTTTTTAGATTCTGGTGAACTTCAACTTGAAAAACTTCCTTATCTTATCAATAAAAAAACAAAACTGATTGCCGTTGCTCATGTTTCAAATGTTTTAGGTACAATCAACCCAATTTCAGAGATAATGAAAATTGCGCACGACAGGAATGTAGCTGTTTTTGTTGATGGTGCCCAGGCGGCACAACATTTGAATATTGATGTTCAAAAATTGGATGTTGATTTTTATGCTTTTTCAGCCCATAAAATGTACGGACCAAACGGTGTAGGTGTTTTGTATGGCAAAAAGGATTGGCTCGAACAAATGCCTCCCTATCAGGGTGGTGGTGAAATGATTTCTGAAGTTTCCTTTGATGGTACAACTTTTAATGAAATTCCTTATAAGTTCGAAGCCGGTACTCCTAACATTACAAGCGTTATTTCATTTGGAGCCGCAATCGATTTTATAAATGAAGTTGGACTTGAAAACATTGCAGACTGGGAGAAACAGTTACTCGATTATGCTACCAATCAATTAAAACAAATCGAGGGATTAAAGATTTATGGGGAAGTACCTGAGAAATCAAGTGTAATTTCATTTAATATAGATGGAATCCATTCTTATGATTTGGGAATGTTACTCGACAAAATGGGAATTGCAGTGAGAACCGGTCATCTTTGTGCCGATACTGTAATACAGCATTATGAAATACAGGGTTGTGTGCGGATTTCATTTGGAATGTACAACACAGCAGAAGAAATTGATGAGTTTATTATTGCATTGAAAAAGGTTGTTGCAATGTTTTAAACCGTTCTATAGTGTACAGATTTAAAATTGAACGACGAATTTTTCAAGAAAATTTTATTCTTACCGGCAATCAGAAAATTTAAATAATGAAAATAAGTCGCCACGCGAATTGGAGTTGGGAGATGACTTTCAACAAAATCAATGATTAATTTCAAACTAACCAATAAGTTTGCAGTTTCTGACAACAGGGTTCTTTCTTAATAAGAGTAAAGTAATTCGTTGTCAGAAATTAAAATTTTTCGAACTTTGCATGTGAAACAAAAAAAAGCAATGACCATAGAACAAATACAACAAGAGATTATTGAAGAATTTTCGGTTTACTCGGACTGGATGGACAAATACGGCTATTTGATCGAACTGGGAAATGAATTGCAGGATTTAGATCCAAAAGAAAAAACAGACCAAAACTTAATAAAAGGTTGTCAGTCGAGGGTTTGGTTGGTGGCCGAAATGGAAGATGGTAAAATAAATTTTCGGGGCGAAAGCGATGCTGTAATTGTGAAAGGTTTGGTAGCACTTTTGTTGCGTGTAGTTTCAGGAAGGACACCTGATGAATTAATAGAAAATGACCTTCATTTTATTGATGATTTAGGATTAAAACAGCACCTTTCACCAACGCGGTCAAACGGGTTACTGGCTATGGTAAAACAAATTCGGTTGTACGGTGTTGCTTATAAAAAAATAGCTGGATAAGGCGAAGGAGGGAAATAGATGGACAATAGAATAGATTTAATTATAAATAACCTAAAAGAAGTATACGACCCGGAAATCCCGGTGAATGTTTACGATTTAGGTCTGATTTACAACGTTGATATCGATGAAAACAATGTTGACATTGTAATGACTCTAACTGCGCCCGGGTGCCCGGTTGTTGATATTTTGGTTGACGACATTACAGCCGCCGCACGTGCAGTTGACGGGATTGAAAATGTAAATGTTGAACTTACATTTGATCCTCCATGGGATAAATCGATGATGAGCGAAGAAGCAAGATTGGAATTGGGGTTCTTTTAAAGGGCATCCTCAACCTAATCTCCCACTTGGGGTAGTACTGAAACCCTCGTGATTAGTTTCCCAGGATTATTTGATAAGTTATCCTTTTACGAGTTCATATTTTGCGATAAAATCAGGATCAATTTCGATTCCTAATCCTGATCCTGTTGGAACAGTTACAATTCCGCCATCACTATCCAAATCCGAGGTTTTACATTTCAAAGGGATTTCACTGTTGAATCCTTTAAACCCGTGAAACGGAACAGGATTGGGAATTGCTGCCACAAAATGAATCATATGTAAATAACTCAACCCCGAGCATGAAATGTGCGGTGTACAATTCTTTCCAAAACTTTCGGCCATTTTTGCAACTTTCATTGAACGAATCATTAATAATTCTTTCTTCAGGACAGGTTGTACCAAATTATTATCGAGTTTTGAATAAAAAACAGTTTGAGTTAATTTTGATGCGTTTTTTCAGATTTATGGATATACCCAAATCTACAAAAAAGCACAAAAAAAAAGGCAGCTTCTACAAGCTGCCTCAAAGCCATGAAAACAATTAAACAATGTTCAGAAAACAGAAAACTAGAAACAATTAAATCGTCATTATATCTTTTTCCTTGGTTTTAACCAAGTTTTCAACAGTTATACCAAATTCGTTTGTCAATCTTTGAACTTCGGCTTCAGCATCCTTTTCCAAATCTTCTGAAAGCCCTTCTTTTTGTAATTTTTTCAAACTTTCGTTTGCATCTTTTCTAACTGTCCTGATGCTAATTTTTGCATTTTCACCTTCCTGTTGTGCTTGTCTCACAAGATTCCTCCTTCTTTCTTCGGTAAGCACCGGAACATTTATACGAATTATTTCTCCGTTATTGTCCGGATTGAAACCCAAATTGGCATTCATAATTGCCTTTTCAATTACCGGAATCAAGCCTTTTTCCCAAGGTTGAATTGCTACTGTTCTTGCATCAGGTGTACTTACGTTGGCTACCTGGTTTAATGGAGTTAAACTCCCATAATATTCAACCATAACACCATCCAACATTGCCGGCGAGGCTTTTCCTGCCCTAACATGTAATAATTCTTTTTCGAGGTGTGCAATAGCAGCTATCATTTTCTCCTCGGTATGCTCTAAAATAAAATCAACTTCTTCTTGCATCAGGATGAGCCTCTTTTCAATTAACTGATAGCAAATATAGAAAAAATTATTTTAGATGAAATTTTATGCTTAAAATATTCTAAAAACTGTTAAAAAAAATCAGCGTTTTACAATAGTTCCTATGTTTTCACCTTCCAAAACCTTTTTCAAATTGCCCTTTTTGTCCATATTGAAAACAAGGACGGGCAAATTATTTTCGTTGCACATGGTAGTTGCTGTTAAATCCATTATTCGCAAATTGCGTTTATATATTTCATCGAAAGTAATTGTATCGAACTTGGTTGCTGTTGAATCCTTTTCAGGATCGGCAGTATAAATTCCATCAACTCTTGTCCCTTTTAGCATAATATCGGCTTCAATTTCAATCCCACGCAAGGCGCTGGCTGTGTCCGTTGTAAAATAAGGGTTTCCGGTACCACCAGAAATAATTACAACTTCACCATTTGTTAAAGCCTCAATTGCCTTTTCTTTTGAATAAAATTCGCCGATCGGTTCCATGCGGATTGCTGTTAAAACTCTTGATTTTACACCAGCCAATATTAAAGCTGAATTCAATGCCAGACTATTGATAATTGTAGCCAACATTCCCATTTGGTCTCCTTTTACCCTGTCAAAACCTTTTGCTGCTCCGCTCAAACCGCGAAAAATATTACCGCCGCCTATTACAATCCCGACTTCGACTCCGGATGATACAAGCATAGCAATTTCTTCTGCATAATCGTTCAAGCGGTTTTGGTCGATACCATATTGTTGGTCGCCCATTAACGACTCACCACTCAATTTTAAAAGAATCCGTTTGTATTTTATCATATTATTTTTGTTTTGTATAGGCTAAAGTTAAAAAGTATTTATTTACTCAATTTCAATCTCCTTTTCGTTACAAATTTGAACTGCCAACTGACTCAGCTTGTATTTCTGAATTTTACCGCTTGCTGTCATAGGGAATTCATCAACAAAGAAAATATATTTTGGGATTTTGAACCGTGCAATATTCCCGCGACAAAAATCGACTATTTCTTCTTCTGTAAGTTTTTGACCAGATTTTAGTTTTATAAATGCGCCAACAGTTTCACCATACTTTTTACTTGGGATACCAGCCACTTCAACAGTTTCGATTTGCGGAATTCTGTAAAGGTAGTTTTCGATTTCCCTGGGGTAGATATTTTCACCTCCCCTGATTATCAAGTCTTTAATTCTGCCGGTAATACGATAGAAACCATCTTCAGTTTTAACTGCTAAATCTCCCGAATGCAGCCAACCATCTTCATCAATTGCTTTTTTGGTTGCCTCTTCATTTTTATAATAACCCTTCATTACATTGTAACCACGGCAACATATTTCACCCTGTTCACCTGGAACACAAATTTCGCCAGTTTCGTGATGTACAATTTTGACTTCTACATTAGGGAACTCAAAACCAACAGTTGTGGCACGAACTTCTGCTGAATTATGGGTTCTTGTAGCTGTCATCCCTGGTGAAGACTCAGTCAAACCATACACAATAATTACATCGTTCATGTGCATTTTTGTCATCACCTGGTTCATTGTTTCTATGGGGCAAAGGGCACCAGCCATGATTCCGGTGCGCAACGAACTAAGATCGAACATGTCGAACATGGGATGATTGAGTTCAGAAATAAACATGGTTGGAACTCCATATAATGCTGTGCATTTTTCCTTTTGAACCGACGCCATTACCATTAGCGGATCGAAATCTTCGTTAAATACCATTGTTGCACCGTGCGTTATTATTGCACACAATGCCAAAACACAACCAAAACAGTGAAAGAGCGGGACACAAACCAGCAATTTCTCATTAGAAGTGAATCTCATACATTGACCGGCAGAATATCCATTATTTAAAATATTGTGGTGCGACAGCATAACTCCTTTGGGGAAACCAGTAGTGCCAGACGTATATTGCATATTGACAACGTCATGGCAATGTAGATTCTCCTTTATACTTTCCAGTTCCAGATCGTCAACATGACTCCCCAATAAAATCAGTTCGGAGGTGTTAAACATTCCACGGTGCTTTTGTGGCCCAATAAATACCAAATTTCTGAGTACTGGAAATTTTGCTGAATGTAATTCGCCCCGTGACTGTTCTTTTAATTCGGGAACCAAATTAAATATCATGTTTACATAATCACTGTCACGGTAACCATCAACAAAACACAATGTATGAATATCAGCATCTTTCAGTAAATATTCAATTTCTGAGAGTTTGTAACTTGTATTTATTGTAACCAGAATTGCGCCAATTTTGGCGGTTGCTAACATGATAGTAGTCCAATCCGGAACATTTTTTGCCCATATCCCAACTTTATCTCCCGGTTTAATACCAATAAATAATAAACCTTTCGCCATATCGTCAACCCGACGATTAAATTCTCCATAAGTGAAACGAAGGTTACGGTCGGGATAAACCAGGAATTCCTTATCTGGGGTTTTGAATGCCCACTTTTCGAGCATTTCGCCTAAAGTTAAATCGAGCAACTGCATTTTAATATTAAATAAAATTAATTGATTAACTCAAAGTGGATAATAAACCACACCCAAAATTTTTGCTTTTTGATTACCAGCTGCATGTACATTATGAGCTACTATCGAATCGAGATAAATACTATCACCTTCGTTTAACAAGTACAAATCTTTACCATAATTTATTTCCACTTTCCCCTGCAAAACGTATATAAATTCTTCGCCTTCGTGTGATGAAAGTTTATAATCAGAATGAGCTGAAGGCTCGATATCCACTAAAAAAGGTTCCATATGGCGACCAGCTTTATCTTGTGCCAACGAATAGAAACTGAGGTGTTCACGTGCAGAATCATTTTTTGTTGAAAAACTCAAGGTCGAATTTGCCGAACCGGCATGCACTACCACAGGTCCATTGTGATCCTCATCATCGAGAAAAGTGCCAATCCGAACTCCAAGGGCACGTGTGATTTTAATTAAATGCCCTAAAGAAGGTACAATTCCTTTTTCTTCAATATTTTCAAGTTGCTTTTCATCAAGATTTGCCTTTAGAGCCAGTTCGGAGCGTCCTATTTCCTTGAACTCTCTGAAATCTTTAATTTTTTTACCTAAGTTGTTTTTGGTTTCCATCTTGAAACTATTAATGATTTACTGCAAAATTATGTTTTGAATTTGTAGATACAAAGTCGTTTTACAAAAAAAGGCATCCAAAACAGGATGCCTTTGAAATATTTCAGTTTAAAAATATTAAATCCAACGAACATAACCAAAATCCTGACGATGTGCCAAATCCTTGTTTTTTGCAAAAATTCTGAACCCATAATTGAATGTTCCCGGATGATTAGGGTGCAGATTGTGTTTATAACAACAAATAGTTCCTTTACAAGTTTCAGCTAAAAGTTCTACAGTTTCAATAATGCGTACATTGTCTTTATTGGCGTTTTCAGTGATTACCAGTTCCAACCCGATTTCGTTGCATGACAAATCCTTTAAATCAAGATAAACATTTACAGGATATCCCTGACCGATTTTCATTTTATTAGTAATGCCATCAGCAATTTCAATGCCTTTTACTTCAATTGAATCCCAGGTTTTACTGATTTTATATTTCCAGGCGGCCATTTCTTTGGCCATTTTATAACTGTCAGCTTTTACCCTTCCGGCACGTTCAAATTGCGGATTATAATATCGATCCTTATAATCGCGGATCATACGTGCAGTAGTAAAATTTGGAGCTACCTGGGCAATTGTATTTTTAATATAGCTAACCCATTTTTCAGGGATATTATTATTATCTCTTGTATAAAAGGCAGGTACGATTTCTTCTTCCAGAATATTGTAAATTGTTTCCGCATCAAGTTCATCCTGAAAATCCTGATAATCGAATGTCCGTTCGGCAGGAAGTGCCCATCCGGCATCTTTTTTATAACCTTCAACCCACCAACCATCGAGAACAGAAAAGTGCATTGTGCCATTCATTACCCCTTTTTCTCCACTTGTACCAGAGGCCTCCAATGGACGGGTTGGCGTATTCAACCACACATCGACACCTTGTAAAAGTGTTTTTGCGAGGTTCATATCATAATTTTGAATAAACAGAATCTTTCCCCTGAATTCAGGACGTTTAGAAATTTCAACTATATTTTTAATTAAATCCTGGCCAGCTTTATCGGCTGGGTGCGCCTTACCTGCAAAAATAAACTGTACAGGTCGTTGTGGATTATTAACAATTTTCTCCAATCGTTCTAAATTGCGAAATAACAAATAACCTCGTTTGTAGGTGGCAAACCGTCTTGCAAAACCAATGGTTAAAGCTTTAGGATCGAGTTTACCAAGGATTTCAGAGACCAGCTTTGGATGTTGATGAAGTTTTATCCAATTGTCGGAAAACCTTGTTTTTATGTAATCAATTGTTTTTTTACGCAAACTTTCACGCAGATTCCAAATATCTTTGTCGGGGACATTGTAAATATTTTTCCATGCTTCAAAATCGAGCTGCGAATTTGGGAACTTTTCCCCAAAATATTTAAGGTGGATTGTTTTCCATTCAGGGGCTGTCCAGGTTGAATAATGAACACCATTGGTTACATAACCTATTTCAAGTTCTTCTTCCAAAAATCCGGGATACATGTGTTTGAGCACCATTTTGCTAACATCGCCGTGCAACATGCTAACCCCGTTTATTCCCTGTGAAAGGTTGCAAGCCAGGTAACTCATATTAAAATGATCTTCGTTGACATTTGCTTTACCTAAATTCATGAACTCATCCCAGCTTAAACCAATTTTTTCAGGATAATTATACATGTAATGCCTAAACATATCAATATGAAATGAGTCGTGACCTGCAGGAACGGGTGTATGGGTTGTGAAAACTGTAGAAACACGTACAACTTCTTTAGCTTCTGCAAATGTTAAACCTTCATTTGCAACTAAATCGGCAAGTCTTTCAATACCAATAAAAGCAGCATGCCCTTCATTACAATGGAAAACATCCGATTTATATCCAAGTTTATTTAACGCTCTTATTCCGCCAAGTCCAAGTAACATTTCCTGTTTGAGCCTGTTTTCATTATCGCCACCATACAGATGGTGTGTGATTGATCTGTCGTGTTCTTCATTTTCAGGTCGATCGGCATCGAGTAAAAAAAGCTTAACACTACCAATATTTACCTGCCAAACATTCGCAGTTATTTTCCTTCCCGGATATTCAATTTCAACGGATATCCATTCATCATTACTATCTAATGCAGGTTGTACCGGTATTTTCGAAAAATGTTGTGCTTCATAATTTGCTATTTGTTCGCCATTAATGCCAAGTGATTGTTTAAAATAACCGTAACGGTATAACAAACCAACAGCTACAAGATTAACTTTTGAATCACTGGCCTCTTTTAAATAATCGCCGGCCAAAATACCAAGTCCTCCCGAGAAAATTTTAAGACTGTCATGCAATCCATACTCCATGCTAAAATAAGCAATTTCAGGCCCTTCCATGACTTTTCTTTTATCAAGATATTGATTTAAAAGGGAGTGTGCCTCGTGCATTTTTGCAATAAATTGATTATCCTTTTCAAGCTGAACAAAGCGTTTATAATTTACTTCCTCAAGAAGTACTATGGGGTTATGGTTACATTCTTCCCAAATTACAGCATCTATATATTCAAATAAATTACGAACTTCTGTATTCCAAACCCACCATAAGTTTCTCGACAAATCTTTTAAGGGGCTCAAATTTTCCGGTAGATTCGAATCGACTACAATTTTTTTCCAGAAAGGTTCAGCAATTACAGCTTTATTAACATATCTAATTCCGTTTGATTCCATTTCAGTTATTTAATTCAATATTTCTTCAACAATATGGTGTGCAAAAATAAACTTTCTGCCAATAAACGTTACAAAAACACTCATAAATTAAAAATGGTTACAATGAAATAATATTTGTGTTTTTTAATTTATCCTTTTAATTTCCTTTTACTTCTTTTTTGAAGTAATAAAATATTAGCTTCCAATTTCTTTATTATTTCATCTTTTTCGACAATGATTTTGCGAAGGACAGCAATTTCATTTTCTTCCTCATTTTCAGGAACCATGGTTTTTAGCCTGATTTTAAAATCACTTAGCACATTCATATAATTAATAAATGCATCATACGGTGTATTAAATGGATTAAAATAATTGTGTCCTTCTCCATCTGAAAAAAATTTGGTTGACATATAATAAAAATGGTCGCTTCCCTGAAGGTAGTTCCAGTCTTTAATTAACTCAGCATTGGTACATTTTTGCATTTGAGAAGTGAGACTATATAATATATTGAAAGCTTCTTTCTGCATACCATTGCCAAGCCAGGCAGTTAAATCCCGTTCTTCATCAGCCCATGAAATAGGATTTGGCACACCAACGGCTGAAACTGGCTGAAGTTCCTCAATTACTTCCGAAGGGGTAGATAATTTCAGGTTTGGTTGTTTAACAATTTTTTCAATCAAACTTTCAAAAAAATTAAAAATTCCGGTTTCTTTTGATTGTCTGTCTCCAATAGATTCATAACTTAAAAACAGGTTGACCACTTCATCTTTCGGATTTAAGTTTTCCAGCCAATTCACAAATTTGTCGGCAGTTAATGGAAAATCAGCCCAATTTGTATTGCCAAAACGAAATGCGATATCATCACTGAATTTAAAATTACGCATAAGTACTTTTAATCTTGGATTTAAAGCATTTACATACAAGTAATTTGGGCTTTTCCAACCCAACACGTGTTTTGCCCCTTCTGTAAGCATTGCCTTGTAACCCATTTCTGCTACATGAGCACCGATTTCGTCGGAATAAATCATCTCGGTATTTCGAAAAACCTGGGGATGAATCCCGAACAATTCAAATATTTTCTGACTGTGTAATTTTACCTGTTCTTCAAAAATTGATTTGTCTTTTAAAGAAGAAAGCGAGTGTGAATAAGTTTCAGAAAGAATCTCAACACAACCTGTTTTAACAAGTTTTTGAAAGGATTCTATAACATCCGGTGCATATAATTGAAACTGCTCAAGTGCCAGCCCGGTAATTGAAAAAGATACCTTAAATTTACTACCAAGTTTATTGGCCAGTTTAAGTAAAAGTTTATTTGCAGGCAAATAGCTTTTCAGGGCTATTTTATGCATTATTGATTCATTCATGAAATCATCGTAATAATAATGGTTAATACCAATATCGAAAAAACGATAATGTCGGTGTCTGAATGGTTGATGTATTTGAAAAAATAAGCAAACTGTCTTCATAGTTTCATTTTAATTTTGTAAGACCGAATGATACACTTCGGTTACTTCTCTGGCCGAATTCATCCAGTCTAAATGTTCTACCTCATGTTTCCCTTCATTTTTAAAATGAGTTGCAAGTGAATTATAATTCAGAAGACCATAAATTGCATCGGCCATAGAAAAAGTATCCCAAAAATCTATTTTTATTGCATTTTTAATAATTTCGGATACTCCCGATTGATTTGAAATGATTACCGGAACGTTAAACTGCATTGCTTCAAGTGGCACAATCCCAAATGGTTCGGAAACAGACGGCATAACAAAAACGTCAGTCATTCGCAACATCCGGTAAACGTCCTTTCCTTTTAAAAAGCCAGTAAAGTGGAAATGATCTGAAATGCCAAGTTCAGCTACCCTTGCCACCATTTGGTTCATAAGGTCGCCATTTCCGGCCATAATAAATCTTACTTTTTTCATTTTTTTAAGCAACAGATTTGCAGCTTCCACAAAATATTCAGGGCCTTTTTGTGCTGTTATCCTACCCAAAAAAGTCACAATTTTTTCATCGACACCTTTTTTGATATTTACATCACTTTCATCTTCCACAGATTCAACAGCATTGTATACAACTGTAATTTTTTCTGGTGGTATGCCATATTTTTCAACTATAATATTTTTAGTGAGGCCGCTCACAGCAATTATTCTGTCAGCCATTTCCATTCCATGGCGTTCAATAGCATAAACCCGGGGGTTTACACTGCCACCACTCCTGTCGAAATCGGTAGCGTGAACATGAATTACCAATGGTTTTCCAGAAATTTTTTTTGCAGCTATTCCCGCCGGATAAGCCAGCCAGTCGTGGGCATGTATAATATCGAATTGATTGTTTCGGGCAATGACTTCGGCAACTAAACCGTAATTTTTGATTTCATTTAGTAAGCCCGAATCATACTTTCCTGTAAAATTTACTTTAAAACCTTTGTCGGTTTGAATAAAACGTGTTCTTTTTGAATATATTTTGCTTTTCAAATTCCAGAATTCAGCCTCCCCCACATAAGGAATCAGCTCCGATTTAACCTCAAAATAATCAATTTTTTGTTGTGCATCTTCAAATTGTATTTCTGATTTAGCCACTGGAATCTGATTAGCACCAATTAGTTTTACGACTTCAGGATTTTCATCCCCAAAAGCTTTTGGGACAACGAAAATTACTTCCACCTCCTTTAGCTTTGCCATTCCTTTGGTTAACCCAAAACAGGCGGTACCAAGTCCTCCGGAAATATGTGGCGGGAATTCCCACCCAAACATTAGTACCTTCATTTTAAAATAGTTTTATTCCTTATAATTTTGCACAAAATGCGTAGCGTAAACCACGCCAGCCACGCTCCATGCCTGCGAAATTGCACCTTTTGCCTTATGTGGTGGATTTCCATTGTACATTTCCGACATGGTTCCGATGCAATGTTCAGTAATATCATCTTCAAATCCTTCCATTAAATTCTTTACAAATGCAATACCACCTTTTTTATGGATTTTCAGATAGGCTTCTACAAAGAATTGTGTCAACCAAGGCCAAACCGCCCCCTGATGCATGGCAATTTCGCGTTCATTTGGTCCACCTTCTACCACACCTTTGTAACGCAAATGCTCGGGAGAAAGTGTTCGTAATCCTCGTCTGGTCAGTAAAGCCTGCTCTGCAATGTTAAGTATTGATTGTTGTTGTTCCTTGTTTAACGGGGAATAATCCATTGCTACAGCAATTACCATATTAGGGCGGACAGACCAGTCAGGTCTTCCGTCTTTTACTACATCCGCTAAATGTTCATGTCCGCCATTCCAAAAAGTTTTTACAAATGCATCGCCAACCTTTTTAATCATCCCCTTCCATTGATCAACAAAACCTTTATCGCCTGCCAAACCTGCAATTTCAACCGCAAAACTAATGGCATTGTACCAAAGTGCATTTATTTCAACAGGCATTCCGTCACGCTGGACAACTGCATTACCGTCAAGCAATGCGTTCATCCAGGTTAGAGGGATATGATCTTTTTGAGCATAAACAAGTCCTTCGCGTGTAGTACCAATATATTTTAAAGTTGAATTTTTGTAGGCATTCAGAATTTCCATGGATTGCTTTACCATATTTTGCCCATGTTTCTGTTGCGTGATTGTATTTTCTGTAAAACTTCATGATTGTCCAAATAAACCATAAAGAGGAATCCGCTGAATGATAAGTTGGCTCTTTCTGATTTATCTGATCCGGAAAAAAACCATTTTTCAGGTAGGGTAAATAAGTATCCAGAACATTGATACAACTTTTGGGCTGGTTCAGTGATAGACATAACCCCGGCAATGACACAAATGTTTGTCGTGTAATACTATCGTACCATGGAAATCCGGCAATAATATCAGTACCATTTTTTTTGTGCATCACAAATTGCCCGGCGGCAATGTCAAGAGAATCCAGAAAGGAGGTTCGTTCAACTCTGTTGCTTTTTTCCTTTGCAAACAGCTGTTTTAATGTTGTGGTTTTTGCTTCGATTGTTCCGGCAGCAAAATAAACGCTTTCGCCTTTTTTCATTGATATTTCAAAATAACCGGGAACAAATAAATCCTCAAGATAATCGTAGCCACGGTTTAGTTCTTTTAAATATTCAATATTATAATACCAATCGGGAACCGGAATATATTCAACTTTTTTATTGAATTGCATAAAAAGGTTGGGATAATTGTCATACAGTTTTACACTTATACCGTTTTGCACTTTACTAAATTTGCGGTTAACAAACATATTAGCCTTACTCAAACTGTGGATTTGCCGGAATGCTAAAAAGGGTTTTAGCCTCAGTTTGGCTGGCATGGTTGATTCTTCAACCGTGTATTTTATTAAAATTTGTTGTCCATCTTCAACCAAAAGACGCTCTTTGCTAAACACAAGATTCCCTATCTGGTAAGTAGTTTTTGGGATCCTGTTGAATTCGACACCCTTGATGTATTTGTGCCCCTTAGGTTCGTAGCTTCCGCCCTTAAAACGGTGAATACCAAGATTAAATTCTGAGCCACTTTCAAGGATAGTTTCATCCAGCGTAGAAAGCAATACGTGTTTTTCGCCACCAAAAATTTCGATTGGGCAAACCAACAGACCATGATACTTACGCGTATTGCAACCGCTAACTGTAGTACTGGTATAAGCACCAGCACGGTTAGATCTTAATATTTCCTTGTTCAAAGAATATTCAAGATTTATTAATTGCTCCTTGTTAAACTTTAGGTAACTCATAACATTTCAATTTAAGGGTGAAATAATTTGATTAAATTAATAATCGGTAACTTATCGTGTTCTTACAAATGTAGATTATTATCCCCTTAGAACTTATATTTGTGGAGCTATTTTCTCACGTCCTGCCATAAAACATTTTTTCTCAAGTTTAAAATCCAAATGTTTATTTTTAAGTTCAAGCTGAAGCGCCTTTTCATACATCTTCCCCAAAAACCGATAATATTCACCGGTGTCGCCATGTAGCGGTTTGTGGTTTGCCGCTTTTACAATTTTATCCACTTCCTTTGAAATATTCCGGCTTTCATTATCAATCAAACTGTTTTCAAACTTTTCCCATATGTAATCAATTGCAACTTCCGAAATATGCAACATATCGGGAGCATAAAACCTGTAATCCCTGAGTTCATCCATTACAATTTCATAGGCCGGGAAATAGGTGCAAAATTCGTTTCCCAATTCGTTTAATAATTTTTCGGTTACAAGCAATAAAACAGCTTTACTTCTTTGATTTTCTATCGCCCCATCTTTCCAATGACGAATTGGACTAACTGTAAACACAACTTGAATCGATGGATTAATTTTCCTTATTTCGGATATCAAAATTGTGAATTCCTGAATAATTTCATCTACCGACAAACGCTCCCTTTTAAATTCAGTTGCAGGTATTTTGTGGCAGTTTGAAACAATTTGACCATTTTTTTTGTATTTATAAACCCATGCAGTTCCAAAGGTGATGAACAGAAAATCCGTCTTTTTCAGGAAATATGAAGATGATTTTATTCTGTTGTTTATCGCTTCAAGCGTTTCTTTTTCATTTGGCGATGAAAACCTACCATGATGAAAAAAACTATGCCACAAACTATCTGCTTCAATCAAATCTTCAGAAGTAAATATTTTTTCATCCATCAAAATCCTCAAACCATTGGCAACAGAAACCGGGTTGTACAAAATCCCAAACGGATTAATGTCAACATTGTATTTTAAGCTCGCCATACGATTTCCAATATTCTCAGTAAAACATGAACCCATGAACATATTATTTTTTGAATATCCGGTTTGGCTGGTAAAAACAGGAATATCAACAATTGTATGAAATTTTGACTTGTTCATTTATTTTACCTTTGGAATATCAATTTTTTTCAGGACAAGTGCAGTACGTGCCGGAATATACAATTTCAAATAATGCTGACTGGTGATACCTGCTATTGCATGCGTGTAATAACTTATTTCTTCATCCACCAAATCCTGTCCTCCAAATCTTCCCGAATCAGTACTGAGGACTATTTGATATTTGCCGGAACCAAGTGGAATCCCATAATCAGTAAAAGATTGATTAGGATTAAAATTAAAAACAAACAGGAATAATCCGCGATGGAATGCTAAAACTTTATCAGGCTTATTTTCCATTACAAAATCAACCGTCGGAATTGTAAGTATTTTGTTCTCGCTTATAAACTGGATCATCTCCTTGTCAAAATCATAAAGCCAATGATATTTCAAATCAGGATTTTCCGCAATGCCCCAAAGTCGACGACATTGTTTATAAGACCAGCCGTTTCCTTCTCGTGGAAAATCAATCCATTCAGGATGGCCAAATTCGTTTCCCATAAAATTTAAGTATGCTCCTCCGGCAGATGAAGCAGTTATCAATCTTATCATTTTATGCAGTGCGATCCCCCTGTCAACAATCAAGTTAGGCTGATTTTTTCGCATACTGAAATACATTTCTTTGTCAATCAACCTGAAAATAATTGTTTTGTCTCCAACAAGTGCCTGGTCGTGTGATTCGGCATAACTTACAACTTTTTCGTCGAGGCGTTTTGAAGTGAGCTGGTAAAATATTTCGCCCATATCCCAGTCGTTATCCGATTTCTCTTTTATCATTTTAATCCAGAAATCAGGCACTCCCATGGCCATCCGGTAATCGAAACCTAATCCCCCGTCTTCAACAGGATAGGCAAGGCCCGGCATTCCGCTCACATCTTCAGCAATCGATATTGAAGCTGGTTTTACTTGTTTAATAAGTTTGTTGGCCAATCTGAAGTAGCTGATTGCATCGTGATCGAGATTGGAACCAAAATAGTCGCTGTAATTTGTAAATGAAACTTCCAAACCATGATTCAGATACAGCATACTTGTAACCCCATCAAACCTGAATCCATCTAATTTATACTCCTCAAGCCAATACTTTATATTGGAAAGCAGAAAATGCAGCACCTCATTTTTCCCGTAATTAAAACAGTATGAATCCCACGCAGGATGCTCACCTCTTGCACCTTCATGAAAAAACTGGAAACGGGTACCGTCATAATTTCCAAGTCCCTCATTTTCATTTTTTACTGCATGTGAATGAACCAAATCAATCACAACTGCCAAACCCATACCGTGTGCTTCATCTATTAATTGTTTTAATTCCTCCGGTGTTCCGAATCTCGACGAAGCTGCAAAAAAACTTGACACATGATATCCGAAACTTCCATAGTAAGGATGCTCGGGAATGGCCATCAACTGAATCGTATTGTAGCCGTTATTTTTTATGCGGGGAAGCATATTTTCCCTGAATTCGTTGTAGGTGTGAACACGTTCTTCTTCTCCAGCCATGCCAACATGCGCTTCGTAAATCAAAAGAGGTTCTTTGCTGCACTGAAAATCTGGATTTTTCCATAGATATGGATTTTCGGGAGACCAAACCTGGGCATTAAAAATGTGTGTGTGTGAATCCTGCACTACCCGAGTTGCCCATGCCGGTATGCGTTTCCCAAAGTTTATTGCCCAATGAACAGAAATCGCATACAAATCACCATGTTTTATTGATTCTTCGTTAAGTTGCAACTCCCAAACTCCATGTTGCAAACTTGTAAATTCATACCCACGTTTTTCCTGCCAGTCGTTGAAAGTACCAATAAGATAAATGTGGGTTGCATTGGGAAGCCACTCGCGAATAACCCAACCATTTTGGGTTTTGTGCAATCCAAAATAAAGATAACCGGTTGCAAAATCAGAGAGTTGCTTGTCTCCGGTGATTTCCTTTTCTTTTGCATCGGCTTCTTTAATTCGTTTCGAAATAATTTCAGCAAAGGGTTCTAACCAGGGATCATCTTTTATGAGCTTTGGAACGTATTTATCTTTATTCATTTATTTTTTCTTTAAAGATAAATAATCGACTGTGAAGTTTTACTGAAATTATAAAAAAGAGGGAAGAATTAATGAAAGCTGAGTTCTTTTGAAATTTTCTTGTCTGCAATGTTGACACATACATATTAGAATTTACTCAATATTCAGGGTATTATGAAAAACAATCCATTTCAGGTATCCATATTGTACAGATATTTTTCTGAGCAAGTTAAAGCACCAACCTCCGTGCCTCAAATTAATACTTCTGAATAACTACAAAATACTTTGGAAGTACTATTTAATACTATTTAGAAGAAATCCGTCATCACTTAGAAGCAATCCGTCACCACTTAGAAGTAATTTCCGACGGTCGGAAACTGCTTCCGTGTGGTGTAAATTATCTTCCAGGTAGTTTAAATTATCATCGGAGCGCCGTAAGCTATCATCGGGGTAACGCATAAAATCAACGGTGCGGTGAATGACTGTCCCACAGGGACGATAAAAATCTTTGAAGAGGCAAATCTGAAAATCAGAGACAAACTGAGAGTTTCCGCATAGATTGATGCTCCAAACCGACTATTTAATATGGTATTTTGTTAAGCGGTGTTAATTTTTAACAACTTTATAAATAAACAATTTGTCATCTGATTTTATCCGAAGAATATAAATTCCGTTGTTTTTCAAAGTGATTTCTTCAAAATCATTAGTTTTCCTTTCAATCAGTTTACCATGAAAATCGTAAATCTCAATCGAGTGAATGTTAGTTACTGGATATATTCGAATTTTGCTACTTGTTGGATTTGGATATATCTTCACAATGTTGCCAAAATCTTCACTTGAAGTAAAAATATTGCAATCAACGCATTCATCATTTTCTTTTTCCTGATAACAAATCAGCCATCCATTTGCAAGTGGGCAGTTTAATGGGAATAACCCATATATTGAACCGATCCCTTCAATAATATCGTCACCGGTAGAAGTAATATAACGGCGATGATACTGGTTACAAAATAAGACAGAATCAATTGAGGTAACTCTAATTGTCTCTTGAGTTGAGTAACAATTGATCCCTATACTGTCGCCAACCTCAAGGTCAAAATTATATAACGGAATTTTTGCTCCTTCGTAATCAGCATCAAAACCGGCTCCCAGAAAATAAACTTTTTTGTTTAAAGTGTCATTTCTAATGGCTCCATAATAGCCTTTAAAATAAGTCCGGGGAACATTTTGCGAACCCGAATAACCCTCGTAGAATAATTTTTTAAATAACACATCATTTATTATTGTGTCCCCATTACAGAAATATTTAACTGAATCCGTTGCATAATCAGGTCCATGATAAACTCCAAACATTCCACCTTTGGTTAAATATTTGCAGAACCAAACTCCATTTTCAAGATTAAATGGTTTATAAGAATGTATATCTGTGTTTTTAACTGCAAGATAATCGCAATCAATATCAGCCAATTTCAATTCAAAATCATCATTTTGAAAACACCTGAGGTTACCTCCGTAAGGTGGATCTGCCCATAAATGAAGCGGAAACATGAAACCTGTCCAACCTATGTTTTCTATAATTTCACCGTTCATTTGATACTTATATTCAGATGATTGCAAAGCATTTACATGTTGAACTTTTAATTCTGTACCATTCATGTTTCTTTTGCTCACGGAATCAACTTTAACTTTAATATAAGTTTCATTTCCTTCATCCCTGCAAAATATTTGGATAGTATCACCAGCAACAGCATTAAAATCATATAAAAGTTGAAACGAATTTAGTGTAGGTTCGAAATAGTAAACCCTGTTATCAATCGACTTCATAAATAATTTTGAAGAAACAGTGTCCTTTAGTGAAAAGTAATCTTCCTGAAAAATTGTGGCATCTTCACCAGCAACAACTGTATCGCCAATCGCCCTGAATTTGATGAAATCATAATTGAAAGGAGGCATAAACATGGTTTGGTTAAAGTACCAAACGGAATTTTTTGTTCCCCAGTTTTGTGCTAAACAAAAAGTGGGAAAAAGAAACAGGATTAACAAAAGTGTATTTTTCATATTCGCAGATTGAAAGTTGTTTTGATTTTAATGGCATTAAAGCTATGAATAATACTTTTTATATCAAAAGCGAAACATATTTTTTTTAGTTCTTTTTAACACGCAATATTCTGATTACATGCACTTTAAAAATTTAACTGAAAATGTAATGTGAAAAGTAGTATCAAGTTGTTATTCGAACAAATGTAAAATCAGCATGTTTGACGTTGTCAGGTTTGCAAAGCTGACAAGTCTGCGGAAATGCAAATGGATCAATTCCTGATGTTGTTATTTCTAATCAGTAAACTAGGATTGATAATGTGTTCTCCTAAAAGTGTAACAAATTAAAAAGAGTTAATAAATCAGCTCAATATTATCGACCCAAAAAATGGATTCGGTAGAGCCGATATATTCAACGCCCTGGTAGCTTGAGGTAAAATAAAGAATCATGTGGGTAGGTGTATCACCGGGTTTTCCCCAGCCGGTTTCAACAAGTGGCACCATTTTACCCTTTGAGTTTTTCACATAAACTTCGCCAACTGACGGAATTAACCCCATGGTTTTGGGCTCGTATTGGGGAAGATGGGTAACATCGCCATAAGTTACCGGATAAGTTGCACCGTTTACCCACTGTGACTGGGTGCCGGTGAAAAACTGGCGCGCGCCGCCTATTCTTGTGGCAAAAACATTTCCATTCGCATCTTCCCATCTTTTTTGAAGGATAACCGCAAATTCGGCTTTGTCGGGACCCGCCACAGTTGAAACATTTGTTGTTGCTTTAACCCTTGTTTTCCCAACATTGTACTTATAATCGAATTTTACAGCTTTAGGCATCCCAGTAAACGGAATTCCCTGGCTTACATTTTTTATGGGGTCTTTCATACCGTGCACAGGCTCTATCATTTCACCAACAAACAAAGTTCCGGAGAGTAAAACATCAACTTTAAATCCTGCAATATTGTCTTTTCTGATTTTTGTTTCGAGACGGCAACAATACCCATTTTCGCGTTTTTCGGGAATTACGCGCGTGTTTCCCACATCAAGCACCATTTTGGCATATACATTTGTCGTTCCCCAAGGCGAAACAGGGTCTTTTAATTTCATATCAAAAAAGTCGGACTTTTCATTCACCTTTCCAACTTCATACAATTCAATTGTGTTACCGCTTAATAAAACCGATTCCTTTAGTTTTCGGGCGTACCAATTATCGAGTGATGAATAATTCAACTGACCTTGATTATTTACAAAAGGGGAAAGTTTGTTTTGCGAGAATGAGGTTTTTCCCATGCTCAATGCAACAAAACCAACAATAATTATTGAAAGAAATTTCCAGGAATATTTCATCTAAAAATAGCTGTGCTGTACATATTATAAACTCAAAAACTGCATTATAACTTTCATAATAAAAAACCCAATTTTTACAAGCGCAAATTTAATGTAATATTCTTCAATTCATTTTTTACCAAAGGACTTTACAAACAATTGTTAAAGGGATTTGTTTTCTTTGGAAAAAATTTCAAACTTTTATAATGAAGAATACCGGATTCACTACAACCTCACTAAATATTCCATACGCAAAAAAAGACCCGCACAATGCCTTGCAAATGCCGCTTTACGAAGCTGTCGCATTTGATTTTGAATCGGCAGAGCAAATGGAAGCAAATTTTAAAGGCGAATATGTTGCGCATGTTTATTCCCGCACTTCGAGCCCGACTCTTGAATATTTCGAATTGAAACTGAAAGCGCTCACAAATAGTCATGCGGTTTTAGGTGTAAGTTCCGGAATGGCGGCCATTTCGAGCACTATTTTGGCGATTGTAAAAGAGGGAGAAAACATTATTTCCGATATCCAGTTATTTGGCCACACCTACTCTCTTTTTAAACAAACACTGCCTGAGTGCGGCATCGAAACACGGTTTGCAAACTTCAAAGTTCAGTCTGAAATTGAAAAACTTATCGACAAAAAAACAAGGGCAATTTATTTTGAAACCGTAACCAACCCGCAGCTTGAAATTGCCGATATTGAAATGCTTGCAACAATTGCGAAAAAACACAACCTGCTTTTAATTACTGACAGTACAATGACCCCACCAAATATTTTTCAGGCCGGGAAATTTGGAGTAAACATTGAAGTTATTTCAACTACAAAATATATTTCAGGAGGGGCAACTTCATTTGGCGGTGCAATTATCGACCACGGAAACTACGATTGGACGTTGAATACGAACCTGAACAAATACACAGAATAAATTCGGCAAAAATGCTTTTATAGCAAAATTGCGCAAAAACATTTACCGCAATCTCGGTGGAAGTATGGCGCCACAAACTGCCAAATTCATGATTCAGGGATTGGATATACTTGAACTGCGTGTTGAAAAATGTTACCAAAACTGTATGGCACTGGGCGCTTTTTTCGAATCACACCCAAAAGTGAAACAAGTGGGTTATCCCGGATTAAAAACCGATTCGAGATTTGAGTTGTCGGAAAAGTATTTTAACGGGATACCGGGTACAATCATGAGCGTTGATTTGGAATCGAAAGCCGCCTGTTTTGCATTTATGAATCAGTTACAAATCATCCGCCGCGCCACAAATTTGAACGACAACAAAAGTTTGATAATTCATCCTTATTCAACCATTTACAATGAGTTTAGCGAGGAAGAAAGGAAAAATACTAGATATCCGCGAAACGATGATGCGCTTATCAGTAGGAATTGAAAATGTTGAAGATTTGATTGCTGATATTGGGCAGGCGTTGGGGTAAGAAAGAATTATTGCCACAGATTTCATGATTATATTTCAATCTGTCTACATGTGGCAATCAATTCCTAATTTGATTGAAAAATATCAAAGTATTCCTTAAAAATAAACTTCCTGTTTCGTTTATAGCCGGTCAGTTCTGTGAGCATTTCCATTTCTACAAACTGGGCTATTAAACGGTTGGCTGTAGCAGCAGAAATCTTCATTTTATCCGATATTTCCTTTGACTCAACAATTGGTTTTTGATAAAGATAATTAAGCAAAGAATGTCCTTTGTCAATCTTGACACCTAATTTCGGAAGTTTTATAGTTTCAATTTCTCTTCGCAATTCAATTATTTTTTTAAAAACCTGAATCGAACTATTTGAAGTTTCTATAATACCCACTAAAAAGAATTTTATCCACTGGACAAGGTTGTTTGACGTCCTCACAACCATCAGATTGTCATAGTAGTAGTTTCGGTTTTTTTCAAAGAAATCAGACAAATAAAGTGCAGGTTTTTTAAGAATTTCTGTGCTTACCATCAAAAGAGTTATCAGCAACCGTCCTAAACGACCATTCCCATCTAAGAATGGATGAATTGTCTCGAATTGATAATGAATGATTGCAATTTTAATCAAATTAGGTACTTTAATTTCTTCATTATGAATAAACTTCTCGAGGTCACTCATCAAATCAGGGATTTCGTTAAAATGTGGTGGGATAAAAATAGCATCTTTTAAAGTGACTCCTATCCAATTTTGACTGGTTCGAAATTCTCCCGGAATTTTATGTTTACCGCGTACCCCTGACAAGAGGATTTTATGGGTATTTCTAATTAACCGATTTGAAATGGGCAACCTTTCCAATTCACTTATAGAGAAGTTTATTGCATTAATATAATTCTGAACTTCAGCCCAATCATCTCTTTTCTCAGGGTTTATATCTTCAATTTTCACAAGGGCCTCTTCCATATTTGTTTTAGTCCCTTCAATTCGACTTGAAGTTGTTGCTTCTTTCAAAATGTGCATAGAAATAAAGAAATCTACGTCAGGAATTAATTGAGAAAACGCATTTAATTCGCCTAATAAACGATTTGCCTTCGCCAATAAAACATTCACTTCGGGGTTCGAGATAATCCATTCGTGATTAATACTTTCTGGTAAAAATGATTTATAATCGGTTTGGGTAATGAACTGACCAGAAATGAAACTATCAATATTCATAATTTTATCTTTTGCGAATAATGCAAATATAAAATAATATAATTTCATTTTTGTCGATGTCTGAAAATATGAATTTTTATATTTTCATTTTTTACATATTTCGAAAATATAGATTTCCATAATTTCATTTTTTGAGATTTCTGAATACATAAACTTTAATTAAAAGGGATTCAGTTGAAAATTGAAAAGCTAAACAACGCCAAGGCGTTGGATTTATTAGCAACCCGGATTAGTCTAAGAATTGTGCGCCATTAACCCTCAATCAACTAGTCTTCCTGTAATTCCATATCGCCCAGGTGTTAAAGAAAACAGCAAAACCAACTGTAATTAATAACTGATTTCTGATATCATAAAATCCACTGCCTTTCATAACAACCATTCGCATTACTTCGATAAAATAGGTAACCGGATTTGCTTTTGCAACCCATTTTGCCCACTCCGGCATACTGTCGATTGGGGTAAACAAGCCACCCATTAAAATAAAAATCATCATAAAGAAAAAGGCCAGCGACATGGCTTGTTGCTGTGTGTTTGAATAGGTTGAAATGATTAGTCCGATTCCCAAAACCGCGAGAAGGTAAATTGCAAGAAATGAATAAAGTACGAGTACACTTCCGGCCGGAACGATACCATAAACTACCCGCGCCACAAGAAACAATCCGATTGTAAATACAAACATTCCAATTACCCAGAACGGGATTAGCTTACCAAGAATAAAATGGTGTTTGCGGATAGGAGTTACATTAATTTGTTCAATGGTTCCAGCCTCTTTTTCTTTTACAATATTTAATGCACACATATACGCGCCAACCATGGTTACAAGAAGAACCAGAATCCCAGGAACCATAAAAATGGGATAACTCAGGTAGCGGTTAAACCAGTTTGACGATACAATTTCAATGGCAGGTATTTTTGGCAATTTTGAAGGAGGAAGCATTTCAGTGCGGATTTCCTGGTTGTATGCGGCAATTATCCTACTTAAATAAGCACTGCCAACCATAGCTTTTGTGCCATTAATTGCATTTACCGCGACAAACAATTTTTGCGCGTTTTCTCTTGATAAATCTCTTTCGAAATTCAGCGGAATCTCCAAAATCAAGTCGGCTTCGTTATTTTCCATTTGCTTATATCCAGCAGGAAATGAATTATTATAATCGACCAATTTGAAATATCCCGATGATAAAATATTGGAAGTCAGGTCGCGCGAAAATGTTGATCTGTCGTGGTCAACAATAGTAATGTTGATATTTTTTATTTCGTAATCCGCCGCAAGTGGCATGACGAGCAACTGCACAATCGGTAAAGCAATAATTAACCTAAGAATTGTTTTATCCCTGAAAATTTGCCTGAATTCCTTGCGAAGCAGTACGATTAAAGTTCTCATGACAAACGGATTTTGAATTTTTTAATACTCACAACCAAAAGGAAAACCGTCATACCTAAAAGCACAAGCGTTTCTTTCCAAATTGCAGAAAATCCCAGGCCTTTTATCATGATTGACTTCGCAATAATATAGTACCATTTTGCCGGAACTATATTCGAAATTATCTGTAACGGCTTTGGCATATTTTCTATTGGGAACATAAAACCTGCAAACATAACTGTGGGCAACAACATACCCATCAGCGATATCAACATGGCTGTTTGCTGCGATGCAGTTGAATTTGAAATCAGCAATCCCAGTGACAATGCAGTTATAATCAGCAAAGCGCTTTCGGCAAATAACAATACAAGGCTTCCTTTAATCGGCATGTCGAGCAGATAAACGCTGAGCAAAAGTATGATTATAAGGTTGAACAACGACAGAAAAAAATAGGGAATTGCTTTTGAAATGACTACAAGAATTGTATTAAACGGCGAAACCAAAAGCACTTCCATTGTGCCCATTTCTTTTTCACGGACTATCGAAACTGAAGTCATTAAAACACTTATCAGGAATAAAACAAGCGCCATAACGCCCGGAACAAAGTTGGTAGTACCTTTTAATTCAGGGTTATAAATCATCCTCATTTCTGTGTTTATTTGATAGGGTAAATTTTGTCCTTGCATAATTTCACGCTGATAATCGGCAATAATATTGGTTGCATACATGGTTAGCGTTGTAGCCGTGTTTGGGTCTGAAGCGTCGGCAATAATTTGAATTTGTGCTCTGTTGAGGTGATTTAAATCGTTGTTGAAATTGGGAGGAAAAACCACCACTAATTTTATTGCACCTTTTTTAAAAGCTTCTTCAATTTCGTTGTTACCAAGCAGCGTTTTCTCGATTTCGAAATTTTTGCTAACCTCCAGTTTATCAATAATAGATCGGGTAACAGCATCTTTCGAGTAATCGCAAATTACTATTTTTGTGTTTTTGATTTCATTTGTAAGTGCAAAGCCAAACAAAACAATTTGGGCAACCGGCATTCCAAAAAGCAGCAGCAACGTTTTTCTGTCGCGAAAAACATGGTAAAATTCTTTTCTTACAAAGGCTATAAATTGTTTCATATATTTTGTTTTTTGGGATTTGTAATTCCGTAGAGACGTTGCATGCAACGTCTCTACGGAATTACAAATCAATCCCCCTTCCTTTTCGCCCCCCTCGCCAATCCATAAAATACCTCATCCATGTTTTTGGCTGAGTATTTTTCTTTTAAGGCAGCCGGAGTATCCAGGGCAGCAATATCTCCGTCAACCATCATCGAAATGCGGTTACAATATTCAGCTTCATCCATATAATGTGTGGTTACAAATACAGTGATTCCGCGGTCAGAGGCTGCATAAATCAAATCCCAAAACTGGCGGCGGGTTACAGGATCAACACCGCCGGTGGGTTCATCCAAAAAAACAATTTTTGGTTCATGAAAAATCGCAACCGAAAAAGCCAGTTTCTGTTTCCATCCCAAAGGCAAAGATTTTACAAGCTTTTTTGCATCTTTTTCAAGCCCAAGAACTGAAATCAACTCGTCGCTTTTAGCCTTTATTTTTTCCTTTGACAACCCGTAAATTCCACCAAAGAATTTTACGTTTTCCAGAACCGTCAAATCTTCATAAAGTGAAAATTTCTGGCTCATATAGCCGATATTCCGCTTTATTCTTTCAGTTTGTTTATATACATCGTATCCGGCAATTAAAGCATTTCCTGAAGTGGGGATCGACAAACCGCACAACATGCGCATGGCAGTGGTTTTTCCTGCGCCATTCGCACCCAAAAAACCGAAAATCTCCCCTTCAAAAACCTCGAAAGAGATTTCGTTAACCGCAGTGAAATTGCCAAAACGCTTTGTAAGTTTATCCGTTGATATTACAACTTTCCTCTCCATTTTAATGCATTAAATTAATGAAACAGTCTTCAACAGTAGGTGTGGGTAATTTCGAATTCAACATGTCTTATGATTTTTCGAATCCAAAAAACTTAACAGCTTTATATGCTTTTCACCGCTATCATTCTGAAAACTTACATGGTGGTATTCGCCAAATGAATTACAACTTTCAATCCCCTCAAAATCTTTGATATCGTGTAACAACCTGCTCATACTTTCAGCTTTTATTGAATACAATTTACCGGGATATTGCGCAATAATTTTTTCAGGCGTGTTTATCGTCAATATTTTCCCGTTCTGGATAAGTGCAATCCGCTCGCAAAGCATGGCTTCATCCATGTATGGCGTTGATACAAGAATTGTGATTCCCTGTTTTTTCAACCTTTTCAGCATTTCCCAAAACTCCTTTCGTGAAACTGTATCAACTCCTGTTGTTGGTTCATCGAGAAAAAGGACAGTTGGCCGGTGAATTAACGCGCAACAAAGTGCCAGTTTTTGTTTCATCCCGCCCGAAAGTTTTCCGGCGCGTCGTGTTTTAAATGGTTCAATCTGAACATAAATATCACGTATCAGATCGTAATTTTCTTTAATGGTCGTATTAAATACAGTGGCAAAAAATGTAAGGTTTTCTTCGACAGTAAGATCCTGGTAAAGCGAGAACTTACCTGGCATGTAACCAACTTGTTTTCTAATTGATTTGTAATCTTTAACAATATCAAAACCGTTTACGCCGGCAGTTCCGCTGTCGGGCAACAGTAAAGTGGTGAGGATCCTGAAAATACTTGTTTTCCCTGCGCCATCGGGACCAATCAAACCAAACAATTCGCCTTTTTCCACCGAAAACGAAACATCGTTTACAGCAGTAATTTCGCCTTTGTTGTAGGTTTTTGTAATATTATTTAAAATTACATCGGACATCTTTGATTGATAATTTATTATTGAGTAGAGACGTTGCATGCAACGTCTCTACAATGCAATATTAAAACACAATCTCTCCATACATCCCTATTTTATAGGTACCATCGTTTGGCATTTTTATTTTTACCGCGTAAACCATGTTTGCCCTTTCTTCCTTTGTTTGTATGGTTTTTGGCGTAAATTCAGCTTTGTCGCTTATCCATGTAATTGTTCCTTCGTCTTCCTTAAATCCGCCGCTGCCATCATCGGTATGCACTTTTACCTTTTGGTTGAGTTTTACCTGCGCCAATTGGTTCGATGAAATGTAAGCCCGAAGTATTATAGTTGACAAATCAGCAATTTTATACAATGCTTTACCGGCTGCAGCCATTTCGTTTTGCTCGGCATATTTTGTTAAAACTGTCCCTTTAACCGGATTAATAATTTTACATTTCTGAAGCTGGTCATTCAGTTGTTCAACCTGCACCTGCAGCGGTAAAACGTCTTTATTGATTCCCTCACTTGAAATAACGAGTGTTGATTTTTGTGCAGCTATTTGTTTTTTGATGATTTCAATCTGAGCATTTATATCATCCAATTGTTTAGTTGTGGCAGCATCCGATTTCACCAGATTTGTTATACGTTGTTGTTCAACTTCAGCCGTTTTTAATTGTTCCTGCAGCGCAGAAAGCTGAACGGGAATATTTGGTTTTTTAGCCATCAACGCCACAATCTGTGTTTCAAGTTGCTTCTTTTTTAAATAAAGCTGGGTGCTGTCAATGTACCCAATGAAGTCGCCATCTTGCAAATATTGTCCTTCTTCAATATTAAACACTTCCAAAACTCCATTTGCTTCAGCTGAAATAATAACTTCCACTGCTTCAAAAGAACCTGAAGCATCAAAGGTCTTCTCATTTTTACATGCATTTGCAAACAGGATAATTCCTGAAAACACTAAAATTTTTAATATCCTTTTCATTATTGAATTTTTATGCTTATAAATTAATTACCTGTTGTTGTGCGATTGTTGTATAAAACCATTAAAAGTTGCGTTTGATGAATTAACAAGTTTTGCCTTGCCTGGTCTTCTGCATTGACAAATGTGACATAATCGTTTGCTGAAATTACACCGTTTGAAAGCTGGTTTTGGGCAGTGTTTTTTATATTTTCCCTAAGTTCGATTATTTCAGAATCAGTTTGAATCAAAGATTTAATTTTGGCTACTTCGTTAAATTGCTGTTTAACAGCCAGGTTTGTATTGAACAAAAAAGTTTCTTTCTGAACATCCACAGAACTTTGATTGAAACCAAGAATCTCTTTTTCCTTTCGTGAAGTATAAAAGCTGCTCAAGTTCCAATTGAGCCGCAGACCACCCAAATAATAAAAATTAAAGTCGTTGCTAAGCATGTTCAACGCAGGACGCCCCACCCCGCTTTGTAAAAACAGGCTAAAACGCGGTAAAGTATGCGCATTTACAATATTTCCCTGTATATCGAAAACCTGTTTTTGGATTTCGTACATCTCAAGTTCCGGTCGCGCAACAGTTGAAGAAAATCCTGGCATTACCGGTTTTTCTATTACAGTTTTTTCAGATACAGGTTCAGCAATAAAAAGCGATAAAACATCAGCATAACTTTTTCTGGCAGCGGTTAGTTCAGTTGATCGTTGGTCGGTTTTTAGCATTTCTGCCTGTAAGAGGTAGAGGTTGCTTTTTAAACTTGTGCCATTTACAATAGCTGCGTTGGTTTTATCTATTCCCGTTTGGATATCTTTTTTAATTAGTTCGGCTTGGGCAATTTGCAGGTCAATCAACAATATACCAAAAAACAACTGATCAATACGTTCGCGAAGTTTATACAGCTCAACCTCAAGTTTTTGAGTTTCAACTTCGGCATTCTTTTCAATCAAAATCTTTTGATTACTCAATGTAAAAAGGTCGGTAATGGGCTGAACCACTTCACCATAAACTTTGTACTGATCTTTACTGATGGCTTCAAAAAGCGGCAACGTACCAGGCAAATTACTGTTTAAAGTGGGCTGAGTAACATCGCTTTGGTAGGTTGCCTGTCCTGCTAAATTCAATTGTGGCAAATACCCTTTTGATATATTGTCGAGAGAATAATTCTTTGTTTTTTCTATCAGTCCAAATTGCCTTACCATCGGGTAATTCCGACGAGCTTTTGCATAACAGGAGTCTAATGACAAGCCAATTACCGATTGGCCGGAAACCTGCAAACTAATTACCACTACAAGTAGAAGTGGCAATTTTTTTATTATAAATTTCGATTTATGCATATTTCAGTAATTGAAATTATTTTCCACTAAATGTTTATACTGTCATTAACGCATTCATCCATATTGGAATCAGTGCTTTTCTTTCAGCAACAATCTTATTGAATTGAACTTCATTTAACCCTGTAATTTCTTTCAACAGGGGTTTGGCGATGAACGGGAAAGCAATTAACCCCATAAAATTCATCATAAATTGAAGAAAATGCCGATCTTTTATTTTTCCCAAGCGAATGGCTTCACTATATTGGTCAAAAAAAATGGAACCAAACACTGCCTTTTTTAAATCAACCTTTTGCAACAGTCCCTCCGGATTGTTTCTGATTTCACTCATTATAAATAGCGGAATTTCAGGTTCCTGAAAAAGCAAATCAATATAATCAGCAGCGAATTTCTTTATTTTTTCTTCCAATGTTGAGCCAACATCATTAAAAACAATTGAAATGGAGGCAAAAAACGACTGAAATGCCTCGAGCATCACAATATTAAAAAGCTTCTCCTTGCTGCGAAAATAGTAATTTAAAAGTGCCAGATTAATACCCGCCTCCTCTGCAATATCGCGCGTGCGTGCCGCAGCAAAACCTTTTTTATGAAAAACTGTGCGTGCCGCATTTTTAATCTTTTGTTCTGTACTACAATCGGTTATATTTTTATTGTCTTCTTTAGTCATACAGGTATTTTTTTTTGCAAATATATTTATCTTTTTGATTTAATCCATAAATTAAATCAATTGATTAAATTCAAATATTTATAAACTTACTATTAACCGAAAATATTCCTGTAAGAAGTTGTTACGACCTAAAATGAAAAAAATGGCGAAGTTGACTGTTAGCATTTTATTATTGCATTTCAATTTATTTTTTATATTTTAGAGCCCAACAAGGAAAAAGGGACTTTGTATCTATTTATTAATCACATGTTTGTTATAATTCCTTGCAGGGATAAAAACAAAACAATTTATAGAACTTAACTAAAACAAATCAAGTTATGATTGAGAGGCTGAGAGAATTATTTTCATTCTATGTAAAAAGCCCCGAACAAAAAACAAACAGAGATCATAATATTGAATTGGTCAGCTGTCCGTTGCGAGAGATGATTTGCAATACACATCTTTCAGCAATAAATGATAGTTTGATAAAATCAGAAAACTACAGAAAAAAAGAAGACTATAATAAATCTGTTGAAACGTTAAAAAATGCCTTTTTAAAATCCACTGAATTAATGAACCGTCCATGTTCAAGTTGTGCACAGCATTTTCGAACCAAGATTTATGAATCACTTGAAAACATAAATGATGAACTTGAAAAAAAATCAAAAGGTTTCTTCAGCCGAAAGAAGATTAAATCAAGTTATAAAAAAGCAAAAAGTGCATTAAATGAATTTGAATCAACAGGGGCAAATAGTAAATTACATTTTGATACTTCAGGTAAACGCTTCCTTGGCAATCACCTAAATTAAAATTTTGAAATAACTTTATTGAACTCATTATCTTATTAGACAATACAGCTCTATTTTATCTCGAACCCTGAACTTCCCAAACAAATTTTTCCATCATTTGCAATACCTTCAACAAATACAAAGTATTTCCCTGAAAGGCTGGAGCTATAAAACTGAAGGACTGCGGTTCCGCTTTTTGTAGTTACTTCTGGATTCCAATACAACAATGTTTTCAAAGCAGGCCTTTTTTCATGTAAATCTTCGGGAGTATATTTAGGCGAATAAAACTGTTTGTATTTACTGTATCCAACAATTTTGTTTTCTATAACGCTTTTGTTTAAAGTATTTCCGGCGTTTGGTTCTCCACGCCGGGTATAAATAGCAATAACTCCATTTGCACCTTTTACACCAAAAGCTGCAAGATTTTGAGGTGATTTGAGCACTTCGATTTTTTCGACATCACTTATGGGAATTGCCCTTACTGCTTGTATTAATTGTCCGTTTGCATTGGAAGTAATACCTCCATCATAATCGGAATTTCCCGAAAATTCAGAAGGAAAACTAATGGTTTGATTGCTTGCCAGCGGAACACCGTCAATCAGAAAAAGAGGCAATGAACCATTATTAAAGCCATTTGCTCCTCGAATACGGACATCGTCTCCATTGATATCGACTCCCGGTACTTTCCCAACCATATAATCGAGAATATTATTATAGGATTGTTCGAAAGGCATCACCTCCAAAACAAAATCAGCCGAGTTATACAATCTGAAGTGCCCATCCATGTCATCACTTTCTTTTTCTCTGTTTTTGCTTTTGGTTGTAAAGTTTTTAGATTGACTTTTTTTGTTTTCTACTGATATCTGGTATTTAAGAACTGCCAGGTTTGAAAGTTCATTAGACGACTGACTTAACAATTTAACTTGAATATCAGTCGCTTCAGAGCTTTTAAAAACAGGCTCAATTTCTACATCCATATTCATTTTACCAGCCTCGTTTTTTCCTTGAACGTGAACAGTGGCAGTATCATTGAAAAGTAATCCGGGGAAAATAAAATTTCCAAGGCTGTCGGTAGTTTGTGTCAGAAATGCAACTTCATCTTCTTTTTGAATAGCAATTGTAATCTGACCATTTGCAACTTCATTTCCTGTTAAAGTATTTTTAGCCGTCCCTTTCATATTGATTCCTGCCTCTTGCTTATACTTTATCTCTTTAGTTTTATGCAGCGCGCTATTCCAGAAATAACTTCCATAACCATTTGTGAGCATAACTAGCCGCAGCTTCGCTTCTGAACCAATTTCGTTATCAGTAAACAAATCCGCTGAGGATTCAACAAAACCATTAATTTCAGAATCGATTAAAAACTGAGACAAAATATTCCTGGAAAAACCATTTTTTGGAACAACAGATTCATGAACAACGGAAACTGATAAATTTGAAAAATCCCCTTCTTTCAAATATTTTTCATCGTCGATTTGTAATTGAACTACCGATTTTTTATCATAAATTTCGGCATCAGTATGTACAAGCAAATCATTCATTTCGAAAACTTTTGAAAATAAAAGCCGCTCAGAAACCGGATTAAACATTTTATCGAGCAAAACCAATTTATTTATTCCCGGTTTTAGTGAACTGTTTTCAAATTTGAATACTTTGTTGAGTCCGTCCATCTTAAACGCCTGGTAAAAAAGCACTTCACCACGGTACATATTAACTAAATAAAAATCTTCATTACTTAATTCTTCTGAATTAACGGCAACATTTACAATCGCTTCCTTACTCGTATGATTAACAAGCTGAATTTTACTTCCTGTTTTTACAGGTTCAAATTTATGTTTGAATGATGGAAAACCATCAACAGACACACTATATGAATTTCCAGGTTCTGGTTTAAGGAACAACAATCCCATTCCTTTATAATCTGTCGTAAAAGAAGCCACAACCAATCCTTTTTCATCTTTTATTGTACCACGTGCATTTACACCATAACCCAACCGACTGATAGCCTTAAATGCCACCAGATTTGTAATTCCTTCCAATAATACACCACCTTCAGGCAGAAAATCAATATCAGCAACCATATTTTCAATTCGATTTTTTTCTGATACATTGCGCGCAAATCCAGAAATTCGTGAAACTGATACCTGTTTATAAAATTGGGCATCGGCACTGAAATTGAATAAATAATTGGTGTAAGCCTGCAGCAGATAATTTCCCGGTTTAAGTTGATCTGTAAGAACAAATCTTCCCGAAGCCTGTCCGTTAACACTCAACAAAATCATCTGTAATACAGATTTTCCTGATTGATCCAAAAAATTGACATACACATTTTCTGCACTTGGAATAAGCTGACCTGATCGGCTGTCGGTAAGATAAATCTTAAACCACGCTGTATCTCCAATAAAATAATTCTCCGCATCTGTATGTATATATATTTTTTCAACTGGATTTCTTTCATTGGTTGCAATCCAGTTTTCAATGGTTTGAGCTTGTAAAAAAACCGGAATCAGAAAAATAACAAGAAGAACTTTTAGATTTTTCATGGACAGATAATTATTGGAATGAAAAAAAACGGTACTAAAAACTAAACATTGCAATTTATTTTCGATATATGACAATTCAAAGTTAAATTACCCCGAAATAATATGTACTGAATTGTCAACTTTTATCAACTATTTTTCAATATTTTGATGAGATGGAAAAGTGATTGTAAATAACCTTACTTATTTATTTTCATCACCCGGCATATGAATTAAAAAATCAGCGGATGCTTTTTATTCTTGCTTCTTCGTTGTTGTTATATGAAATGCGATTTTGTTACACAAGTATGAAGAGGAATAAATATTCAGAAATTTTCATCATTTTTTGTGCTTTGAATAAATTTTAAATTCCTTTTTAATCCTTCAAAACCAGTTCGTTTTACTGCCGAGTTTTTAAATAACCCGTTGAATTCTGGTTTTTCCATCGAGTGCCAATCCTGGCTTTTAAGGTCTAGTAAACCGTTTTTAGATTTAAAATTGGGTTCGTCATGCGGTTCCGATTTTAGATTCCACGGGCAAACATCCTGACAAATATCGCAACCAAACACGCGGTTTTCAAATTGCCCCTTTAGTGCTTCATCCAATTCTCCTTTTAACTCGATTGTTTGATATGAAATACAACGTCGGGCATCAACAACCCTGTCGTTAACAATTGCTTTTGTTGGGCAGGCGTCAATACATTTTGTGCAGTTTCCGCAGTGATCGCGAACTAACTTCGGCTCATCGAATGGCAATTCTATATCCAAAATCAATTCGCCAATAAAAAAGAAACTTCCATGTTCAATCGAAATAATGTTGCTGTTTTTTCCTACCCAGCCTAATCCAGCCCGCTTAGCCCAGGCACGTTCCAAAACCGGTGCTGAATCAACAAAGGGGCGACCGTTACATGGTTGGATTTCGGTTTGAATAAAACTCAACAATGATTTCAACTTGTCCTTTAATACAAAATGATAATCAGTTCCATAAGCATATTTTGAAAGAATGGGAGCGGTTTTATCGACTTGAGTTTCGGCAGGAAAATAATTTTGAAGAACAACGATTATGGTTTTTGCATTTTCATACAACATACGTGGGTCAAGGCGTTTTTCAATATTACGCTCCATGTATGCCATTTCGCCATGCATCCCCTTATCCAACCAATTTTTAAATGGAATCTCTTCTTCAGCAAGAAAACCGGGGGAAAGAATGGCACAATCAAGCAAACCCAACTCCCGGGCTTTTAATTTTATTTTGCCTGCTGCTTCATCCAGATTTTGCATGTTTAAATTTAGTTACTTTTTGCTTTATTACAACCCATAAAAAAACCCGCCATTTCCAGGGCAGGTTTATTTATCTATTCACAAAAAGATTATTTTTTCTTCTTTCTCATTATAATAAATGCAGCTACAGCGATAATAACTATAACAACAATTATAATTATTGTTGTGTTGTTACTTCCTGATGAAGCTGTTTCAGTACCTGCAAGTAAATCTTGCTCCATATAAGAACTGTCTTGTACATTGAGATTGTCAATGTAAGTTGCACTGTCCTGTGCTGCCGCCATAAAAGGAAGGCTTAAAATGAAGGAGGCAAAAATTGCCATTAGCTTTTTCATCTTTTCCATGTTTTTTAATTTACGTATTAATTTAACTTATCCGAATTTAATTTCTCTTTTACATTTTCAATCAACTCTGAAGCTACGCCATATCGTGGATTTATTTCCATCAGTTTGTCGAGCGCAACTTTGGCTTCAATATATTCTTTTTTATTATAAAGATATTGAGCTTCAAGTAAATAAAAAGGTTCATATTGCGGAAAAACTACACGACCTTTTTGCAAATATCTGTTAAAAGTTTCAAAATCTTTTTGTTTAAATGAATTTTTTACCATTTGTAAATATAACCACACATTATTTTCATCCGATCTTATAGCACTTTCAAGCAAAATATGTGCTTCATCATATTCGCCTTTTTCCGACTTTACTATCCCCTGAAAATCCTCTTTTCCTTTTCGTTTTAACAAAACAACTATTGGATTTCCTTCATGATAAAATGTTTTTACAATTTCAGATGATTGCCATTTATCGTTTTTTAAAAGATAGGGATGAATGTAATCTATTCCAAACAAACCATAATCCCAATCAACTGAACTTCTCTCCAAATAGCGTGAATATTTATATTTTATGTTTGAACTTTTCCCGAAATAATTGGAGAGGTTACAGTTTGTTGCTATCGTTACTATATTGTTTCCCACCAAATCAATCAAATATTCCGATGATTTTTTAATACCATGAAAATAATAGTCGTATTCGTAATTCGACCATGCTTTTTTATTTCCACCTGAAATTGCATTGAAATAAATATAATCAGCAGGAAAAGTGGCTGCCTGATGTTTTACGGGCAAAATCATTAAAAAAAAGTAAATTATTAATATTGATGATTTTATTGCTTTTGATGATTTTAAATTCATGAAGACCCAAATTCCCGCCGAAGCAAAAACAGCAAAAAGCGGCAAAACAAAAATCATTTGGCGGACACCGCTGTATAAATTTGCTTTTATGACAATCACATAAATTATTGGGAAGAAAAGGGTAAAAAGCAAAAACAACCCTGAAAAGAGTTGTTTGCTATCTTGTTTCTTTATTTTAATAAAAAACAGTGAAAGGAAAACCGCGAGTCCAAAAAGTATATACTCTGGTGTTGATATAATTAGCCACTTTGGCAAATAATACCATGGAAGCTGCGTACTCCACAACCACTCTCCCTCAAAAATCTGCCGGATACTTACTTTGTAATGTTCCATTATCTGCAAACTTTCCAGCGGATTTTGAAAAACGTTTTGCAAGGCAAAGGGCCAAAAAAGCAATCCTGCAAAATAACCAATAATCAGGATTGCCAAGCCCTGGCCCAATAGCCTTACAAGACAAGATTTAGTTGAAAAAAAATATTTAGGTAAAAAAGGCTTCAAAATAAAAGCGGCAATGATTGCCACTGCGAAAAAGCCAAACAAAATAAGTCCTCCTATACGCACAGAACAAGTGAATGCAATTGCCAGACCCAACAAAACTGCCGTCTTCCATTTTGGTTTTGGCAACTCTTTTATAAATCTTACAATCATATAAATCCCAGCCAAATAACCGGTTGCAAAAGGAATATCCTTTAAATTTCCGAATGCCTGACCAAATAGCCGTGGCATAGCAAGAATTGAAATAACGGTTAATGCTGACACCCAAAATGATCCAGAAAGTTGATTGGCTACCAATCCGGCAAAAAGCAGCAAAAGCCAAAAGAATACAGCACCGGTTAAATGGCGCGTCAAAAATTCATTTTCGATATTAAAAACTCTGTTGATCAACGCTGTAAAATTATCAACAGACTGTCCGTAATATTTCAGATTAGTAACAGGTGTATCCAAACAGGAAACATCTTTTCCTCCTGTAAAATACCAGTTAACTACCTGTTTAGCATATGGATAATGCAATTGCTCGTCAACATTTACCGCTGCTTGCGGAGCCAGAAATGCAAGTATTATCGCAGCCAAAAATAAGCTGCCGACAAAAACATTTTTTGCGGTTAATATGTCAACTGTTCTATTCATAAATATCTTTAACGATATAAACAGGTCTGTTTTGTACTTCTTTAAATATCAGGTAGATGTATTCTCCAATTAAACCAAGAAAAGTTAATTGCACGGAACCAAAAAAGCTTACTGCCAAAAACATTGAAGACCAGCCAATTGGTGCAAAACCCATAGTTTTGGAAACTAAAGTGTAGATTATAGCGCCCATGAAAATAACTATTCCAAGTAAACCCACAAATAGACAGGCTTTTACTGGCCATTTCGAAAAAGAATAAATCGCATCGGAAGCCAGTGCAAAAAGTTTCCAAAAACTCATTTTTGCTTTTCCTTTGAGCCTGTCGGGGCGGTCGAATTCAATAAATTCATGCTTAAATCCAACGAAATTTCTAATACCCGGTATGTAGCGGTTTTTTTCGGAAAAACGCAAAATAGCCTGGTGAGCCTTTTTATTCAAAATAGAAAAATTACCAGCTTTTGAAACCTGTTGTTCCTCGCTAACCTGGCTAAATATCCGATGAAAAATGTTTGTAAAAAGCCTGCGCGACAGTTTTTCATTCCGTTGGTCACGGACAGCAGTAACAATATCTGCGTTTGTTGTAATTATTTTTCTGAAAAGAACAGGAATAAGTTCTGGTGGATCCTGAAAATCTCCGTCCATTATTATCACAAAATCACCAGTTGCAAAATCCAAACCTGCTGTAATTGCGGCTTGTAAACCAAAATTGCGCGAAAACGAAATCACTTTTAACTGGTTATTTCTGCTTCTGAATTCAATGAGTTTTTGCAGAGTGGAATCCGTGCTTCCATCGTCAACACACACTATTTCAAAAGCTTCACCTGTAGCCTGAAGATTTTCAAAAACCTCTTCAACCAACTGCGATATAAGGTTGCTTTCGTTTAATAGTGGTATAACTACGGATATCATGTTTTACAACTTAAGATCTATGCTGCGAACCGGGAATCGGAACAGGGAACTCCATATCTACAGGCCCCATTTCATATTTTTCAGGTCCCAGTTTAACTGTTGAATTCATCATTTCTTCCCAGGTAACCAACTGACCTGTGTAAGCAGCTGTTCTGCCCATTATTGCAGTCAACGTTGAAATCGCAGTTCGTTCAGCTTCAACAACAGGCTTGTTTGTTCTGATTGAAGTTACCAAACTGATATGTTCCTGGATATAAGGTGAAACAGCAACAACTTCTGTTGATTTACCATCTTTGTCTTTTGGATATTCGTATTTCCATTTTACCGAACCATCCAAATTATAGATTGTATTTTTGCAATTGGTGTAACCTTCTGTACCATTTATTTGCTCACCTAAAGTGTTGGCACAATCATCGATTTGGCGCGACATACTATGAGAATAAATCCCGTTCCCAAAATTAAAATCAATGCTGAAAAAATCATATTGATCCCCTGTAATCCTGCGTGCACGGCCACCAAAACCAATGGCTTCTTCGGGATGTTTCCCAAGAAACCAGTTGATGATATCGATATTGTGAACGTGTGTATCCAAAATATGATCGCCGCACAACCAGCAGAAATTATTCCAGTTGCGGATCATGTATTCCATGTCGCTCCAGCCTTCCTCGCGGGTACGAAACCAAACATGGTTTTGCAGCCACCAGGCTTTTGCTGCCGTAAATTCGCCAATTGCGCCCGAAGCTACTTGTTTGTATGTTTCGAGATAATCGCGCTGGTGACGGCGTTGCGTACCGGTAATTACTGTAAGTCCAATGTTTTCTGCTTTTTTTGAAGTTGCAATTATTTGCCGGGCACCTACAGGATCTACACAAACAGGTTTTTCCATAAAAACATGTTTCTTTGCCTGAACACATGCATCAAAATAAGCTGGTCTAAAATGTGGTGGCGTAGCAAGAATTACAATGTCCAAATCAACATCAAGTAAATTTTTGTAGCTGTCAAAACCCCAAAAGCAATTTGTTTCGGGTACTTCAACACGTTGTTTGCTAAGTTTGCTGCGGCAATCCCAAACTTTATCCTCAAAAACATCAGCCAAAGCAATCAATTCCAAATCATTTCCGGCAGCCAGAAAATTAAGTGCAGCGCCGGTTCCACGGTTTCCACAGCCAACCAGTCCTGCCCTAAGTTTTTTTCCATCGGGTGCTTTGTCGAGAATTGTGGGAAATGCATAATCAACTGTTTTTGTTTTTGAGCTGCAGGAAGCCAATGCATTCATCCCGATAACACCGGCAGCACCAATGACTGCCGATTTTCCAAGAAAATTCCTGCGTGATAGTTGACTTTTTTCCATTGTATTTTAGTTTTTATTTTTTTTCTGAATTTAAACCAGTTGCATTATAATCACAAACTACCCTGAACCCAACATTTTTACTGTCGGAATACCACCAAATGCTTTTTGGGATTTGAGGATCTGTAACTAACCAATCTTTGGTTCGTGTAAAATCACGGCGACCAGCGCGCAAATCCTTTGCTGAATTATTATAGGCACCACCTCGAACAACATGCTCCATTCCATCGCGCGGTCCACGAGGATTTATTACTAGTGTTTTTGGGTATTTTGAATATACTGCCGGATCATAAAAATCAAGGCAAAACTCTGCAACATTGCCCAACATATTTTTCAATCCATAAGGATTCGGCCAAACCTCAGAAGGCTCCTGTGTTCTGACAGGACTGTTCTCCTGATAAATTACATACGAATTTATTGTTGTTGTATCAACACCGAAAATTTTACTCCAAAATCCTTTTGATTCATAATCTTCCGGTGAACCTTCAAAAAAGTAGGGAGTTTCTGTTCCGCCGCGGGCAGCATACTCCCACTCAGCTTCAGTTGGCAGCCTGTATTTTTTTCCTGTAACACTACTTAACCAGCGACAATAGGTTTCTGCACCATGATAACTCATAGTAATTGCCGGCCTAGTTCCCTTGCCCCAACCTTGATCGGGTGCTCCCCAAGGTGGAGTTGCACCGGAAATTCCATCGGTTTCTTCATCTGCTTCAACAGCTTCTTTACGTCCCTGCGATGCAGTAGCTCTGAAAAATGCAAGATATTCATTCCAGGAAACTTCTATTTCCCCAATCCAAAAGCTATCAACAGCTACATTAATAACCGGTCCCTCATCATTTCTCCTGAAAGGTTCATCTGCCGGAGTCCCCATTTTAAATTCGCCCCCTGGAATGGCAACCATTTTAAAAGAAACCGAACTTCCTGGTATTTTTTCTTCAAAATTCTTAAAACTTGTAACTTGTGCAGGTTCAGTAAAAATTTCATTTGAACCTGATAATATTTCATCTCCGGTTGTCAATCCTGATTTTCCACGATAATGGCCAACATTGAGATGACATTGTAAACAAGAAGTATTATCTGCATTTCGCAAATATTTCAAATGTGATTCAGCACCCAAAGCATTTAGTGTTGAAGGGAATAAATTTGTATGGCACTTTATACAACCATCTTCATATACAAATCGTTTGGATGCTTCAATTGTACGCTTTTCTGCCCAATCAATCTCAGATGAATCCTTTGTCAGGTAGAAATAAAAATCATGCGCTCCATGATACGCTTTTCTGGTTAAAAATCGGAAAGTCTGGTCTTCGGGTGGTAAATGACAATCAACACAATTTACAGAAAGGCCACTTCTGGTGTTGTGATGAGCGGATAATTTCCAGGTTGCCTCCGCATGTGGGTGTACATGGCATGATTCGCAAAAAGCATCAGTTGAGGTGTAACGAATTGTTTTATTTGTCAGAGCCAGCAAAAGAATTGCGCTTAAACCACCGACAATAAATAGTAAATAGTGTTTACGTTTAATCGATTTATCAGTCATTCCAACAATAATTTATGTACAATATTATGCGCAGGTTATTACAAATTACTTAACAGCTGTATTGACAAGCGGTTAACTGATACTTAATTTTTACTTAATTTGAAATGTAAATAATTGATTTATAAAGAAATAACTATTTTTAAAAATTTTTCATTTTTGTTCTTTTTACAATCTATTTTAATACTTTTGGAGAAAAAATAACTCTAAATTAAGTATTCTGAAAAACCAAATAAGTAAGTTTGAATTGTGAAAAACAGATTGATTTGCGTTTCAATATTTATTTACACCCTCCTTTTAATAACGGCTGGAACTATTTGGGCAACTGAAATAACTGATAAAACATTTTTGATTTCCAAAATCAATCCGCAAAGTTTTAACAATCAGCAAACATGGAACATGTTGAAAAAAAACGAAACAACGGGCATAGAACTTGAAATTGTATCAAAAAACACAAATGCATTCCTTCAGAATTCGACAGAAATATTTGCAACAGTTCTTGAAAAAATACATGCTACCATTTTGGAGAATCAAGCAAAAATCATCCCTGTTTTTATCCATTACAACGGCAACATTCTACTACTTGACTCCATCATAAATGAATCAGAAATAGCGTCGTTTATATTTTATCTGCCACAAGGAGAAACCTGGCCATCTGTTGAATATTTGGTACAATCAAACCGAAGGGTAATTTTTTTCGTTGATGGAAATTATTCAGGTGCCAGCAGGATATTGCATCAAATTAATAAATATGCTTTCCAAATTTCAGCAAATACTTCAGCAAACAGTTTATATTCTACCAACAATACTGAAATAATCAACCAGGAACTTTTCATAATAAATGACTTCGCAGAACTTCCAACTAAATTACATTCGAATCAACTGAACAGAAACCTGGTTCCCGACTATATAAATTTCCTTTTGGAGAACTGGAAGAAATATGGGAAACGCCCTAATTTCATTTTTGTAGGTAATGAAATTTCAAATTTCGACAATACAGTTGATCAAATAAATTCATTTACCTGGATCAAAGGTGTTGTTAAAATTTCTGATAAAAATCTTGATAAAGTTTATTGGAAAAACCCTGATATTTTGCTTACCGGCGGCAAATTCAGCTTTCCATATCGTGGAGGCGAAGAATTAATATTGACGCCATTTGTTCCAGGTTACAAAATGTCACCTGAGCAAATTGTTGTGACAGGGGAAATGACAATTCCGGAGAGTTACACCATTTTTGCCACACCACTAAAGCTGAGTGAGAATTTGACAGGCAGTTTCAGTTTTGAGGAAACTGTACAGAACGCTGTAAATACTACTTTGGAGTTTGAGGGTAGCAATTATTCCTTTGTTCAGGATATTGAGCGGGGAAATGTGCTGCGGTTGCCTGAAAGCGCAAGCATCAACTTAGGGAAACCTGAAAGTTTTGGTTTCCGCAATAGTAGTTTTACAGTAAGTTGTTTTGTAAAATTTACTGAAATACTTGAATTTGGAGATAATGCGATTTTGGGAAATTATGAATCAGGATACAGAAAAGGACTTCATCTGATACTTAGATCAGGACATCCCTACTTCGGTTTATGGGCCAATGATTTTGTAGCAGAAAAAACTTTACGACCAAACCAATGGTACCACTTGACCTGGCGTTATATCATTGAAACTGGTGAACAATCGATTTTTCTAAACGGCCAACCAATTGGTGGATCTGAAGGCCATCCGCCATTTTCGGGTACAGGCGATATCCATTTGGGTAGCGCATTATCATCGGGGGCAAGTTTAAGAGGATATATTGACAACCTGCTGATTTGGGACCGCCCCCTTGGAGATGAGGAAATCAACAGGGTTTCATTCGATGAAGAAATTACTGTTGAAGAGGTTGCAGCCAATGACACAAAGGGTATTTTTGGCGTTTCGAATAACTGGATAATTATTTTTGCAGTATTAATAATAGTTGCATTATTGATTTTTATCGGTGTAAAACGCTTCAGCAAAAAAAAGACAGGTATATCAATAGAACCCCCCATGGAACTTGCTAATAATAAAATCCAGTTGTTTGGAGAATTTAAAGCAATAGACAAAAAGGGGGAAGATATTTCAGATTTGTTTACTCCGAAAGTCAAAGAATTATTCCTTTTTGTTTTGATTAATTCCTTAAAAAGCGGTATTGGAGCAAACATTCGGGATATCAATGATACTTTGTGGTCGGGTATATCTTCGAGAAAAGTGGCCAATAACCGATCGGTTACATTGAATAAATTACGAAAAATTTTATTGGAAATTGATGGAATTGAAATTGTTTCAACAACTGGCTACCTTCAGGCTAAAATGAAAAAGCCGTTTTTCTGTGATTATGTGAACGCTTTCAAACTTTGCCAGATTCCCGAAGGAATGTCGAAACATCAACTTATTTCGTTTTTTGAATTGGTAAAACGCGGACGTTTTTTGAAAGGAACACATTGGGAATGGTTGGATGAAATCCGCGGATTTACAGGCAACCAGGTAATTGACAATTTATTAAATCTTGCAACTATTTATCAAAAAGAAGAAAATTTGCCTGAAATTGAAAAGATTGCCCGACGTATTCTGGATTATGATGATTTGAATGAAGAAGCTATTTACCTTCAAGTTTGGGCATTACAAAAAAACAACAATCTGAATCTGGCAAAATTCAATTTCACTTCGTTCACTAAAAAATATGAAATCAGCTTTGGAGAACCTTATGCAATGAATTTTTCCCAATTTAATCAACATTTCGAAAAAGGCTTTATTTAAACAATTCGCCAACACTTTTTTGCAGGAAATCACGTGTATAATAGTCTTCGTCCACAATTTCACCATTCCACACCACAATATCGAGATCAATATTACGCGGTCCGAATTTGGGAGCTGAGCGGTCACGCCCCATTTCATCTTCAATTGATTTTAACAGAACAGTTAAATCTTCCCTGTTGAATTCAGTTTCAATCTTAACCGCGCCATTTGTATAATCAGGTTGATTTTCAATTCCAATGGGTTTGGTTTTAATCATTGCCGAAACTTTTAAAACCCTGACTTTTTCACGTAGGATTTCAAGCATTTTTTGAATATTGATTTCAGCATTAATATTAGAACCAATTCCGATGACTACTGAATTCATCTTGCTGCCTCCATTTCCAAAGAAACCGATTCTGCAAAACGAAGTGCGTGTGGTTTGTCAACTTCCACTCGTGCCCACTTTACCTTATCGTCGGCCATTATCAGGTCGAGGATATTTTTTGTCAAAACTTCAAGGAGCTTGAATTTGCCATCCTGAACCAGGGCGATAATTTTTTTTGTAATTGTTTTGTAATCGAAAATATCAAGCGGTTCATCGGCTTCAATGGCCGAATTTGGAATGTCGGTTTCGATTTCGAGGTTGATAATCACATCCTGTTTGTTTACCAGTTCTTCAGGATTAAATCCTATATAAGTTCTTATTAACAAATTTTTTACACGTATTTTTGCCATAGTTTTTATGCGTTTTGGCCCAGGTATTCGCCGCCGTCGGCAAATAATAACTGGCCGGTTAAATGATTATTTTCAAGAATAAAATCCAAACTTTTTAAAATTGGTTCAATTCCACCAGGTTTTTTCATAGGGATATTTTGAGCAAGTTTTAAAAGGTAATTCTCGTCTTTATCATCAGGAGGTAAGGTAACTCCCGGTGCAATTGCGTTTACACGAATGTTGGGTGCCAACTCAAGCGCAGCCATTTTTGTGAGTTCCCAAAGTGCTTTTTTGGAAAGCGAATATGCAGCAAAATTCGATTTATTTTTAGTGATTCGTGTATCAACAAGGTTGACGACATTGCCCTTTTTACATTGGCCCGCAAAATCTCTTATAAGAAAAAATGGTGCTTTAAAATTTACAACCATTTGTGAATCGAACAACTCAACTGTAGTTTCTTTCAGGTATGAAGCATCAAATACTGAAGCATTATTTACCAATAAATCTATATGTCCCAACGCTGAAAAAACATTTGGAACCAATTGGACAACTTCTGAAATATCTTCAAGATTTGCTTTAAAAGCAGCGAATTTTTGATCGGGATACATTGCTGAAAGAGAAGCAACCAAATCAAGGGCAGATTTTTCTGACGAATTATAATGAATAGCAACATTCCATCCTTTTTCGGCCAAATGTTCTGTTAGTGCTTTTCCAATCCGTTTTGATGCACCTGTAATTAATGCGGTTTGTTTCATATCATTCTGATTTTTATTAAACAAAACAAGCCGGACTTAAAAATAGTTTTAAGAATATTTCTGAAATTTAATCTTTTGCAGAATTTCCCAAGGTTTCTGAAAAGTCATTACTAAGCAAACGAATTCAGTTTGCTCAAATATTTGCCGATGATATCAAATTCAAGATTTATAACCGTACCTTCTTTGAAAGTATGAAAGTTAGTTACATCATAGGTAAATGGAATTATCGCCACCTGGAATGAATTGTTTTTTGAATTGACAACAGTCAAACTCACGCCGTTAACGGTTACCGAACCTTTTTCCACGGTCATGTAACCTTGCTTTGCTTTTTCGAGATCAAAGTCATATTCGAAAGTGTAGTACCAGCTTCCATCGGCTTCTTCTACTTTTTTGCAAACAGCAGTCTGATCAACATGGCCCTGCACGATATGCCCGTCCAGCCGGCCGTTCATCATCATGCTGCGCTCAAGATTTACTTTCGAACCAACTTCCAAAAGACCGAGATTCGACTTTAAAAGTGTTTCTTTTATGGCTGTAACTTTATACAGCTTTTTTCCCTTATCTACCCAAACTACTGTTAAACACACGCCGTTGTGCGATAAACTCTGGTCAACTTTTAATTCGTTGGCAAACGAGCAAGTTAATGTAAAATGAACATTTTCCTGTTCTTTTTCGATGGCTACCACCGTTCCGTATTCTTCTACTATTCCTGAAAACATAGGCCCCCTCCAACTCCCCCAAAGGGGGAGGGTTAAGAAAGATTTCTGTAACTTTTGATTTTTTAATTGAAGCTTACAGAAAACTTTATTTTGTTAATATTTATATTTTACTCATTCTCAAAATTCTTTTTTTTCTTCCCCCTTCGGGGGAATTAAAGGGGGCTTTTCACTCCATTGGAGAGGGCTGGGGAGAGGTGACTCTCCACTCTACCCCACTTTTGCCATCTTTTAATTCAATACCGATTGCGTTTAATTCGTTGCGAATTTTGTCGGCAGCAGCCCAGTCTTTATTGGCTTTTGCCTGTTGACGTAGGTTTATGAGCAACTCAACTGCACCGGTTAAAACTATGCTTTCACCAGATTCTGCTGATTTTTCCTCTTTCAAACCCAAAACTTCAAAAACAACTGAATGGTAGAATGATTTCAACTCTTTTAAATCTTCTGCCGAAATTTTTTCTGTTCCAGCCTTTATTGAGTTGATGATTTTTACACCGTCAAACAAATGTGCAATTGCAACCGGGCTGTTTAAATCATCATTCAAAGCTTCAAAACATTTTTCTTTAATGGAAGAAATCTCAACTGTTGATTCTTCTGAAGTCACAATTTCATCCAGGGTTTTCACTGCGTTCATCAGACGTTCCAAGCCTTTTTCAGATGCCTGCAGTGCTTCATTTGAAAAGTCAAGCTCACTTCGGTAATGCGCCTGTAAAATAAAAAAGCGGATTGTCATTGGCGAATATGCCTTGTGCAACATGCTGTGATTGCCCGTAAACAATTCCTCCAACGTAATAAAATTACCAAGCGAGCGGGCCATTTTCTGACCGTTGATTTTAATCATGTTGTTGTGCATCCAGTAACGCACAGGTTCGTGCCCGAGACATGCAGTAGATTGCGCAATTTCGCATTCGTGGTGCGGAAATGTCAAATCCATTCCACCGCCATGAATATCAAATATTTCGCCCAAATATTTAGTACTCATTACAGAACATTCCAAATGCCAGCCCGGGAAACCAACGCTCCATTTGGATGGCCAGCGCATAATATGTTCAGGTGAAGCTTTTTTCCACAGAGCAAAATCAAATGAGTTTTTCTTTTCGGTTTGTCCGTCGAGTTGACGTGTATTTGTTTTTATATCGTCAAGGTTTCTTCCCGACAATTTGCCATATGTGTATTGTTCGTTGTATTTCTCAACATCGAAATAAACCGATCCATTTTTTTCATAGCCAAATCCTTTGTCAACTATTGATTCAATCATTTGTTGCTGTTCGATAATATGACCTGAAGCACGTGGTTCAATACTTGGCTGTAAAACGTTTAACTGCTCCATGTTGTGGTGAAAGGTATTCATATATCGTTGCACCACCTCCATTGGCTCAATTTGTTCGAGCCGGGCTTTTTTCGAAATTTTATCTTCGCCTGATTCTTCAACTTCATCTTCCAAATGGCCGACATCAGTGATATTTCGAACGTAACGTACTTTATAACCTAAAAAAGTAAGGAAGCGAAACAGCATATCGAAAGTAATATTTGGGCGTGCATGACCAAGATGGGAGTCGCTGTAAACCGTTGGTCCACAAACATACAAACCAACTTTACCTTTTAATAATGGTTTAAATACTTCCTTGGAGCGGGATAAAGTATTGTATATGATAAAGTCGCTATTCATTATTTTAATGAATTTGATTTTCAAATCGTTTCCGCATTTTGTTCAGAGCCTTCTTCAACGGGTTTATTTTCAATTTTATTGAAATATTTCCGATAAAAAATTAAAATCGAAAAAATACCAATTGTTATAGCAGAATCGGCAATGTTAAAAACAGGCCTGAAAAAGATCATCTCACTGCCACCCAAAAATGGCACCCACACAGGATAATGACTGTTTACAATTGGAAAATAGAACATATCCACCACTTTTCCGTGCAGAAAAGTTGCATAACCGCCTCCTTCAGGAAATATAGTAGAAACCTGACCGTAACTCTGTTCGAAAATCATCCCGTAAAACAGACTGTCGATGATATTACCAATGGCACCTGCAAAAATGAGTGCAATACTGGCAATAAATCCAAACGGGATTTCATCGTTTTTTGCTAGTTTAAAGAGGTACCAACCAATAGCTATAACTGCCAAAATGCGAAAAACACTCAAAAACATTTTCCCGTATTCCCCGGCAAATTCAAACCCAAAGGCCATACCGTTGTTTTCAACAAAATGCAATATAAACCAGTCTTTGAAAATCACGATTTCATCGCCGAGTGACATGTTTGTTTTGATCCAGATTTTAAGAATTTGATCGGCAATTAGAATTAAGAAAATAATGATGATTGATTTTGCAGTACGAGTCATTCCTGTTTTGTTAAATAAAAATGCTCCCGGAATATTATCGTTTTAATGAATAATCCGAGAGCACTTTCAATTTTTTTTTCGAATTACCTTTGGTTCATTTTAGCATCCATGGAAAGCGTTGCATGAGGCACCGCACGAAGTCGCTCCTTGCTGATGAGCTTACCGGTTTCACGGCAAATCCCGTACGTTTTATTCTCAACCCGCACCAAAGCGGCTTGCAAATGCTGTATAAATTTCAATTGGCGTTGTGCCAGTTTCCCCGATTCCTCTTTTGAAAGTGTTGCAGCACCTTCTTCCAAAACTTTAAAAGTTGGTGAAGTGTCCTGGGTATCATTTCCATCACTTTGTGTAAGAGAGGTTTTATACATCTCGTAATCGCTTTGTGCAATTTTGAGTTTTTCTAAAATTAATTCCTTGAATTCTTTTAGATCCTCATCCGAATATCTATTTACTGCTCCCATAATTAAAGGGTTTAATTGTTATTTAATTTTTTTAAGCGACCTAAATTAATAAAAATTTACAATTAAAATAAGGTCAGCCATCATTTCAAATCTCCACTCTTTTTACTAAAATATGAACAAATAAATCTTTGTCAATTTCAACTTCCTTTGATTCATTATCTTCCAGATTATCAACCAATTCAAGATGATTTGCCAAAGTTTGCGCGCAAATATAATCTTTATAATTCAAAATTGCTGTATTATATTCATCTCCTTTAACAATTGTTACGTTAATTCGGTCGGTAACTTCAAAATTGCTATCCTTTCTAATATTTTGAATTTTATTTATAAACTCTCGTGCAAAACCTTCATTTTTAAGTTCTTCACTAACATTTATATCAAGTGCAATTGTTATTTGCCCTTCTGAGGCAACAGTCCATCCGGGAATATCTTCGGTTTGGATCTCAACATCTTCCAACGTAATTTTTATTTTTTCGTTACCTGCAATTATTTCAAGTTCACCGTTTTTCTCCAGTTCCGAAATTTCTGACTGTCCAAACTGACCAACAGCATCGGCAATTTGTTTCATCAGTTTTCCATATTTCGGTCCCAGTGTTTTAAAATTAGGCTTTATTTTCTTTTTAATTATTCCTGATGCATCTGTGATAAATTCAACCTCTTTTACGTTTACTTCAGTTAAAACAATGTTTTTTATTGCCTCAAACTGCTCATGAAAACGCTTATTCAAAACAGGTACAATAATTTTTGCAAGTGGCTGGCGTACTTTTAATTTTTCTTTACGTCGCAATGCCAAAATCATTGACGAAGCTTTTTGGGCAATGTCCATTTTTTCTTCTAAATCTTTATCAATTTGTTCAGCATTGTACGTTGGGAAATCAGCGAGGTGAACACTCTGATCAAGCTCTTTTTGTGTTACTTTGTTAAGATCAGAATACAACAAATCGGCATAAAACGGTGCAATTGGCGCCATTAATTTTGCCACAGTTGCCAAACAGGTATATAAAGTTTGATAGGCTGATATTTTATCTTCAGTGAATTCGCCGCCCCAATATCTCTTGCGGCTCAACCGCACAAACCAATTGCTTAAATTTTCAGAAACAAAATCGGAAATGGCGCGTCCGGCGCGGGTTGGCTCGTAATTTTCATAACACCACGAAACCTCTTTAACCAGCGAATTTAAAAGCGAAATTATCCACCTGTCAATTTCGGCACGCTTTTCAACCGGAATTTCATTTTCTGCAAAGCAAAACCCGTCAACGTTGGCATAAAGTGCGAAAAAGTTATAGGTATTGTACAGTGTTCCGAAAAATTTGCGACGTACTTCCTCGACTCCCGAAATATCGAATTTCAGGTTATCCCAGGGCTGAGAATTGGTTATCATATACCAACGCAAAGGGTCGGAACCATAATTTTCGATTGTTTCAAACGGATCGACTGCATTACCCAGCCGTTTCGACATTTTATTACCGTTTTTGTCGAGAACCAATCCATTTGAAATAATATTTTTGAATGCAACCGAAAACTAACTCCAGTTCTTTCATCAATCATTGTTGCAATTGCATGCAATGTAAAAAACCATCCCCTTGTTTGGTCAACGCCTTCAGCAATAAAATCCGCAGGGAAGTTAACCAACTCAGCAGCCCCTCCCAAACCCTCCTCCAAGGGGAGGCTGAAAGGATAGTGATTCTGTGCATAAGGCATCGAACCCGAATCAAACCACACATCGATTAAATCGGATTCGCGAAACATTTTTTGTCCTGTTGCCGAAACCAGCACAATATTATCGACATAAGGTTTGTGCAAATCTGCTTTATCGTAGTTTTCTTTCGAATTGATTCCAACCTCAAAACCTTCATACGGATTTTTGGCCATGAAACCAGCTTTCAGCGACTTTTCAATTTCTTCCATCAACTCTTCAATTGAGCCGATACAGATTTCTTCGGAGCCGTCCTCAGTTCGCCAGATGGGAAGTGGCGTTCCCCAGAAACGCGAACGGCTGAGGTTCCAGTCAACAAGATTTTCAAGCCAATTACCAAACCGGCCCGTTCCGGTTGATTGTGGTTTCCAGTTGATGGTGTTGTTCAACTCCACCATTTTATCTTTTACGGCTGTAGTTTTTATAAACCACGAATCGAGTGGATAATATAAAATCGGTTTGTCGGTTCGCCAGCAATGCGGATAACTGTGTGTGTGCTTTTCAATTTTGAAGGCTTTGTTATCCAGTTTCAGCATCACCGAAATATCAACATCAACCGTATTGTCTTTTTCAGTTAGCAGCTCATCGTATTCGTTTTTCACATAACGACCGGCAAATTCTTCATATTTTCCGACATTCACATTGCCTGCAACAAATTCTTCCGCCATATTCTGAACAAGAAAAAACCGTCCTGTTTTATCAACAAGCGCCTGATTTTTCCCCTCTTTGTCAACAACAATTAATGGCGAAATTCCATTTTGTTTGGCTACCCTGTCATCATCGGCACCAAAAGTTGGTGCAATGTGCACGATTCCTGTACCGTCTTCGGTTGTTACGAAATCGCCTGTGATTACCTCAAAGGCTTTCCCTTTTGGTTTTACCCATTCTATTAATTGTTCGTATTGAATTCCAGCCAATTCCGTGCCTTTGTACTCACCAATTATTTTATACGGAATATTTTTATCTCCCGGTTTATATTCGTCAAAAGCAAGTTCAGCATTTTTCGGGTTGAAATGAACGTTGAATAAATCCTTCGCTAAAATAAGTGTTGCAGGAATTCCTGAATAAGGATTAAAAGTTTTAACCCTCACATAATTTATGTTGGGACCAACACAAAGCGCTGTGTTTGATGGTAAGGTCCAGGGCGTGGTAGTCCAGGCCAAAAACGAAACATCAGTATCCGTTCCTTCAAAAAGAAATTCAGATTTACTGTTGCGGATAGCTTTAAACTGTGCAACCGCCGTTGTGTCTTTTACATCACGGTAACTGCCGGGTTGGTTGACTTCGTGTGAACTTAAACCGGTTCCGGCAGCAGGCGAATAAGGTTGGATTGTGTATCCTTTGTACATCAAACCTTTTTTGTAAATCTGTTTCAGTAACCACCAAACCGTTTCAATATAACGGTTGTCGTAGGTTACATACGGGTCGTCCATATTAACCCAGTAACCCATTATCCGTGTAAGTTCTTCCCATTCACGTGTATATTTCATTACCTCTTTGCGGCAGGCATTGTTATATTCTTCAACAGAAATTTTTGTACCGATATCTTCTTTTGTAATGTTCAGCGATTTTTCAACACTCAGCTCAACGGGCAAACCGTGTGTGTCCCAGCCGGCTTTGCGGTGAACCCGAAAACCTTTCATGGTTTTATAGCGACAGAAAATATCTTTTATGGCGCGTGCCATTACATGATGAATGCCGGGCATACCATTTGCCGATGGCGGCCCTTCATAAAAAACAAACGTTGGGTGGCCTTCGCGGGTGGAAATACTTTTGTGAAAAGTATCGTCTTCCTGCCACCTTTTTAATACATCCTTGTTGATCTGCGACAGATCCAACTGCTTATATTCCTGAAACTTATTACTCATAACAATCTGAAATTCTACTATATCTTAAAAAAATATGCAAATATAGGATTTTTTTCAGGGCGGGGATTTTAATCATTCTTTTATGCCTGAGATTGAACTAAACTTTAAAATGGAAAGGATTGAAAAGGATTTCCTGAAAATGTTAGCTTGTTCATAGTGTTGTAGTTTGTGATTTTTTTGTTTTGACAACCGGTTTAAGATTTTACATTTAAGACAAATTCTCAGACACGCGTGAGTCAGAAAAAATCATTGTGCAAAAAATTTATCAGCCCACCATTTTGCCGGGTTATTGATTATATAATTCGAAATACGATGATACGATTGTTCATCGCGGATAATGTGTTCCCAATAATTACGTTGCCACAGTTTGCCGTTAAATGGTTGCCAACCCAATGTTTTTACGCCGCGAATATAATTAACCGTGACAATAGATTGAAACGCCCCAACCATATCCCCAACGGTTTTACCGTTGACGGCAACATTGACGGAATTCGCGGTGGCGGCGGTGGTCGGGGCAATCCCTTGTGGTTGCCCTTTTTCGTTTTCATCATTTCCATTTTGGGCGACCACGTTGTTTTGGGCGACCACAAGGGTCGCCCCGACGATTTCCAAAATGGCGTGAAAATGATTGGGCATTACAACATATTCGTGCAATTCAATATTTTTAAACCGTCCGGGTAATGCCAACCATTCGTTTTCCACCATTTTACCGGCATCATTTAAAATCATTTTGCCATTTGCGGTATTGCCATAGGGCAACCACAAGGGATTGCCCCTACGGTTAACACATATTGTAATAAAATACAATCCGGCACGCGAATAATCGTATCCCTTTAGCCGGATGCTGTGGCGGTGATGCAACTGTGGATTGTTGTTCATAGAATATTTATTTTACTCTTATACCTGTGGTTTGTTCATTGTTGTTTGCATTTATCTGCAAATATGTTCGTTTTATAAAAAAACCTTGCCACATAAACTACGGCAAGGTTTTTCTTTTAGCAAAGTATAAAACTTATTCAGGTGTTTCCTGTGGCACGGTCGGAGGGGTATTTTTCCGCGATGGCGCGTCAACAATTATCCGCGCATTTGTGTATGCCCCGAAAAAATCGGGTTCAATGTATTCCCAGGGTTTTACAAGTACATCAATTGTATCGTTCAGCAGCACAACTATACGCTCGATGGCATCTTCGAGGTTTTTTGTCGAAAGTGAAGACTTACTTTGCTGGGTGCGCTTTTTCGGCAGCAGCCCGTTAAAATTGTCGGCCAGGTCATTTAATCTCAAAACATCTTCTTCGGCGGCAAAAGGTGAAAGCAGTCCGGCTAAAGGGCTGGCATCGGCAAATACCATTTTAGCATAAGTACACAGCGGCATGTCGCGCAACGTTTTTACTTCGGTGTCGGTAACCTGGTACTTTGTTTTTAGCAGTTTTACAGCGGGTTCTTCCGACACAGTTGCGTGAGCAGCCACCGCAGCACAAACTTTAAGGATAGATAATGTGAGCGCGGCGCGCGCCTCATTTTTACGGGTGGTAAATTCTGAGCCCGTGTTCATTTGTCCCTGGCTGTGGAATGCTGTTTCATCAACCAATATTGCCAGGGATTCTGTTGCAGCGCCCAATCCCGGCGTAGCTGCAATAATTTCTTCGTTGCCTGTAAGTATTCCTAACGTTGCACGGGCACTTTTTACTTTACTTTCCTGTTTTTTTTGCATTTGAGTAATGATTTAAATGATTACTAAATAGATTTTTGGTACGCAAATATTACAAAATATTTTATGTTTATCAAAATAATTATTTAATTATTCGTTAATTGAACTGCATTACTTGATATCTGTTCAACATACCTCTGTTTTGTAATTTTGAATGCTTATTACTTACCGGCAGCTTTCATTAATTTGCATTCATATTTTATTTTTTTATGTCCATCAACCATTTATTAGCTTCCATCATCCATTTATTGACTTCCATCCTTCATTTATTTGCCTCCATCCTTCATTTATTGACTTCCATCCTTCATTTATTAACTTCCATCCTTCATTTATTAGTTTACAAACTATATATCGCCACTGTCAACCTCCATTTATTAAGTGACAAATGACATAGCTTCAGTGTCAACCTTCATATTTTAAACAACAAGCGACATTACGACAGTGTCAGCCTCCATTTATTTAAATTCAATCTTTATTTTTGATTTTACAGATGACTGAATGTTGGTGTTAACCTTTAATTTTTAATCTTCATGTTGAATAACGGCTGGTTCAGCCTCTGTTTTATAATTTATTCGGGATATTGCGAAACACAGAAGTTCGGTTTTGAAACATGCATTAACTATTGCAACAAAGCTGAATGGCCTCCTTTGGAAGCCGGTTGGTAATTATTATGTGGTTTTGTACCTTTTTAATGCCACACTAAAATTACAGAACCTCATAATTTATATTTAGATTTATCAAATCAAAATCCCTGTCGCAATGAATTATTTCAAGGTCATTTTTTATCCCATACCAAGCAATTAAACAGTCGTTACCCTTTCGGATGGTAATTCCCTTTTTTCTCAGATTTCTGTAAATTTCAGCAGCTCCGGTGGCTGCGTGATATGGATCGGCATTCAGTTTGTTTAAAACAGTAAAGGCATCTTTTACCTCTTCATATTCGGAATCTTTTTTTATTCCCTGTAAAACTTCCTGCAAAATAACCGGACAATAATAAACAGGCAAATCATTTTCAAGCAAAATAAACAAGCAAACTGGGTTTGAACTGATTTATTCCCTTTGAAAAAGTCAATCCATACACTTGTATCGAAAAGATAACCTTTCATTATAAACCCCTCATTTCATCAAGGTTTCCCTCCCACTTAACCTTACCTTCCATGGCAAGTAACTTTTTTCTTTTTTGTTGATCGATGGTTTTTTCCAATGAAAAGTTAACAGCTTCTTTAATACTTTTTAAACCGTAGGTTTTCATTATTTCCTGAACCAAATCAAGATTAATTTCAATATTTGTCCTTTTATACATGTTTCTACTATTGTAATACACTAAAATAATTAAAATCATACACATTCGAAAATCTGTTTCTCCACCACCAAAATCAAAAACTTTTTCTTCACTGTCAGATTACTTTTTCAGTTACATACTCGAAACATGTTCAAAAAGGTAAATTTCATTGTTGAATTGCTTTAAATAAAGCCTTAGTTTTACAATACAATACTTCAACTGTAAAGAAAACCTTGTAAAGCTTACAAAAAATGAAGAATACAACTACTTTATTGATCCTGATAATATTTGTCAACCTTGTTTTTTCAGGCTGCAAACCGGCAACCGAAAAACCAAAACCCAACATTTTGTTTGCCATTGCCGACGATGCTTCTTGGAAACATTTTGGTGCCTATGGCTGTGATTGGGTAAAAACGCCAGCCTTTGACCGTGTTGCCAGCGAAGGCATTTTATTTACACGAGCCTACACGCCTAATGCAAAATGCGCCCCTTCGCGGTCTTGCATATTAACCGGTCGCAACAGCTGGCAACTGGAAGAAGCCGCCAACCACTCCCCTCTTTTTCCCGCAAAATTTAAAACTTATGCCGAAGTGCTTGGCGAAAACGGCTATTGGGTTGGCAGTGTTGCCAAAGGCTGGGCTCCGGGTAATCCGGGAGAAATAAACGGAATAAAACGTCAATTAACCGGGCCGAAATTCGATGAATTTAAAACCGAACCACCGGCAAAATACATTTCGAACATCGATTATGCAAGAAACTTTGAAGCCTTTTTGGAAGCCCGGCCAACCGGTAAACCTTTTTGTTTTTGGTATGGCAGCACCGAACCCCACCGCGAATACGAATTTGGCGTTGGTGAAAAACTGGGGGGAAAGAATATTGCTGAAATTGATGAAGTACCCGCATTTTGGCCTGATGTTGATACAATTCGCCAAGATATGCTCGACTATGCTTTTGAAATTGAATATTTCGACAGCCACCTGCAGAAAATGCTTCAAAAGCTCGAAGAAATTGGTGAACTTGAAAATACAATCGTAATAGTTACAGCCGATAACGGAATGCCGTTTCCAAGAATTAAAGGCCAGGTTTATGAATACTCGAACCACCTGCCTCTTGCAATTATGTGGCCCAACGGAATTAAAAATCCCGGACGTGTGGTTGATGATTTTGTAAACTTTATCGACTTTGCCCCAACCTACCTCGAAGTTGCAGGATTGACAGCCGAAGAGACAGGAATGCAACCAGTTACAGGAAAAAGTTTAACCGATATTTTCTATTCAGAAAATGAAGGATTTGTAATTTCAGCACGCAATTTTGTACTTGTTGGAAAAGAAAGACACGATGTTGGCCGGCCCAACGACCAGGGTTATCCGGTGCGCGGCATTATTAAGGAAGATTTTCTTTACCTGCGTAACTTCCATACCGAACGCTGGCCACTTGGGAACCCTGAAACAGGTTACCTTAACTGCGATGGTAGCCCAACAAAAACCTATGTACTTGATACCCGGCGAAAAAGTGGTTTAATGGAATACTGGCAACTTAATTTCGGGAAAAGGGTTCCTGAAGAACTATACAATATAATTGAAGATCCATTCTGTATGAAGAATTTGGTAGGTGAAGAAAATTATGCAGAATTAAAATTGCTGATGGAAACAGAAATGGTTCAAAAGCTAACGGAACAGGGTGATCCACGGATTTCCGGTAACGGCGATATATTCGATAAATATCCGTATCAGGGCGAAGTGCAGGATTACTACAATCGCTACATGTCAGGTGAAAAAGTAAAAGCAGGTTGGGTGAATGAATCAGACTATGATGAGTTACCTGCATCTACACCAAAAGAAATAAAGTGATTTGTTAAGATAATACAAACTTCTGCAAAAATCAAATCAAACAAACACAGGATACAATTGTCATATTTGTATCTCAAATTAACCTAATATGAAACAAGCGTTTGAAGTAACAAATCCTGATTTTACAAAAAGTCCGTTGACCGGTATGACCAAACAACATTACATTGAAATGGCCAAATACCTTTTGGAACGGGCATTTACACATGTTGATTCCATCGATGATCCAATTTCATTTCCAATAGTGCCGGGGAAAACATACCCTCAACCCAACTCTCCCGACTGGCGTTATCGCTCAGCAGAATTTGAAGCGCTGGAAAGAACTTTTACACTGGCAGGCCCGCTGATTCATCTTGATCCAAAAACTGAAATCAAAGGCATAAATCTGCGGGATTATTACAGTTTGCATTTATACAATGCACTAACACCGGGACATGCAAATTCATTGCCACTGCCCGAAGATTTACCCGATTCAACCTACCAGTACACCTGCGAATTTGGCGGTTTGTTCAAAACACTACTGCTCATGCCCGATACCATTTGGACAAGTTATTCAGAAGAGCAAAAAAATGAAATGGTTGTAACCATATCAAAATGGGGACACCACCGCACTACACAAAACAACTGGCGTATATTTAACATTATCACGCTATCATTCCTGAAAAAATACGGTTATGAAATTGATGACAATTTATTAAAAAACCACTTATTGTGGGTCGCTTCCTATCACTCGGGAAACGGCTGGTATTTGGAGCAAACCTACAATTACTACTCAATCAGCCTTTTCATAGTTTACACAACCATCTGGAACCGAACTTTTGGTGATGAATTTTATCCTGAAATTGCTGCAATAATTGAAAAATCGGCACAGAAATTAATGGAATCGCTTACTGGTTTCTTTGGCCGCGACGGATATATTAATATGTGGTCGCGGAGTATTTGTTATCGCACGTGGGTTTCCGGTGCATTTCCTGTTGCTTTTATGTTGAAAGATAAAACGCTGCTTGATCCGGGTTTGGCGCGACGGCTTTGTTCCGGTTCCCTACTTCAGTTTGTTACTCGTCAGGAATTTTTCGAAAATGATATTCCTAGCCTTGGATTTTATGGGCAGAAAGAATATATGATACAAAACTACAGTTGCTCGGGTAGCCCGTTTTTAATGTTCCTTCCGTTTATTTGTTTGGCTTTGCCCGATAATTCGCCATTTTGGGCAGCAACTGAAAATGAAGGATTTTGGGAAAAATTGGGTTCAGAAACACGTGAAATAGTTTTGGAAAATCCGGGATTGGTATTGGCAAATCATGGGAAAACCGGTACTTCAGAAATCATTCCGGGGAAAGTTTATTATGATGATCCCAACTATTCAAAACTGATTTACAACACCCATTTCCCGTGGGAAGATCAAAATACTGCAGGCGGAACTTCCATGGAATACAGTTTCAGGAGTTTGGATCCGCGGGATGTTCGGGGTGATGATGTAAATTTTTATCTTACAGGAATTGCTATCGGCAACAGCTCAGAGAAAAACAGTGCTTACACCACTTCACAAAATATGATGTTCAATGGCGTGAAAAACGGTATAATTTACCGTCAGGCAATAATGCGAAAACCGCCAAACAATGGAGTGGGATATATAATTGATCTGGCAGATATAATTATTCCGGGAGGTGTAATCCGTGTTGATCGCTCACGTTTGGCTTTTGAATACGAACTGACTTTGGGGCATTTTGGTTTGCCACATATAAAAGGTGAAAAACCAGTTATCAATCAATTTGATGATGCTGAAAAAAGAATTATAACAGCCGCAATAAAAGGCAGGCAGGTGGCATTAATCACCTACTACGGCTGGGACCATTTAACAAGCATTTCACATGCCGACAGAAATGCTGAAGCCGATGAAAGTACTGTCATTTATGCCCATAAAAAACGCCTGGCAAAAAATCCTGCTATGGAATTGATGATTTCGGTAATGCTCCACAAAACTGATGATTCAACCTGGACAAAAGAAGAACTATCCCCAATAAAGCAAATTGAAATAATGGATGTTACACCCGCTGCTTCCGCTTTGGGCGCAAAAATCACTTTGGCAACCGGTAAAATTTACGAGGTTTATTTCGAGGAAATGGACGGAAACAGGAGGTGCTAACGGTCGGTTTCGGAGTAATTCTTTCTATACACCGGTGAATTTATCGGATATTTTTCCCTATGCACCGGTAAGAATATCCGATATTTTTCCCCATGCACCGGTAAAAATATCCGATATTTTTCACGGACACTTGATTTCTGATAAATTATTTCAGTATAACAAGCGGATTATAAACTTAGGGAATTTCACTAATTTAGAGTCCTCAAAATCTAAACAAAAATACAATGCGTAAAATCTTCATGCTTCTGATAATTGTTGTTTTTCTCTTTTCCTGTGTTGAAAAAAAACAAACAAAAAACGAATATCCAATTTCCCCGGTTTCGTTTACCAAAGTTAAAGTGAATGATAATTTTTGGGCAAAACGGATAAAAACAAATCACGAAGTTACCATTCCCATTGCCATTCAAAAAAGTGAAGAGACAGGGCGTGTGGATAATTTTGCAATTGCTGCTGGTTTAAAAGAAGGTGTTTTCTGTTCGCCTTTTCCTTTCGATGATTCTGATATTTACAAAATAATTGAGGGCGCAGCCTATTCACTTCAGATGTTCCCTGATGAAAAAATGGAACACGTAATTGATTCGCTAATCGACCTGATAGAACTGGCACAGGAAGACGATGGTTATTTATACACAAACCGCACGATTATGGGGGAAAACGGACACGAGTGGGCGGGTAAAAAACGTTGGGAAAAAGTAGATGATTTAAGTCATGAACTCTATAATCTTGGCCATTTTTACGAAGCTGCAACTGCGTATTACCAGGCGACAGGCAAACAAAAAATTCTTGATATTGCCATTAAAAGTGCTGATTTGATTGATTCGGTTTTTGGATACGGTAAAATTGAAGACTGGCCGGGTCACCAGGAAGTTGAAATCGGGCTGGCGAAACTTTACCGCATTACCGGAGAAAAACGCTACCTCGATTTGGCCAAATTTTTCCTTGATGTGCGCGGAACCGGAACTAGTCACGAACATAAAACTTACAATCAATCTCACATTCCTGTTGTTGATCAAACGGAGGCAGTTGGGCACTCGGTGCGTGCGGCTTACATGTGGTCGGGAATGGCGGATGTTGCTGCTTTAACAGGCGACAAAGCATACGTAAATGCAATCACACAAATATGGGAAGATGTTGTTTACAGGAAACTTTACATTACCGGCGGAATTGGAGCCGAAGGCGGTCATGAAGGATTTGGTGGTCCTTACGAATTACCAAATATGCGCGCCTACTGCGAAACCTGCGCTGCCATTGCGAATGTTTTTTGGAATCACCGCATGTTTTTAATGACCGGCGATGCAAAATATATCGACGTGCTGGAACGCTCGCTTTACAACAATGTACTTTCCGGAGTTTCAATGAGTGGCGATCATTTTTTCTACCCAAATCCACTTGAATCAATCGGCCAGCACCAACGCAGCGAATGGTTTGGTTGCGCCTGTTGTCCCTCCAATATTTCAAGATTTATTCCTTCGATGCCCAACTATATTTATGCGCAAAAAGAGGATCAGATTTATATCAATCTTTATGTTCCAAGTTCTACTACTTTCGAAATTGAAAACAAAAAAATTGAAGTCACTCAAACAAGCGATATGCCCTGGAATGGAAATATTGCGTTAACCATTCAACCAGAAAAACCCGTAAAATACAAGCTATTTGTTCGTATTCCGGGATGGGCTTCGGAAAATCCACTTCCGGGCAATTTATATTCATTTCTTGAAAAACCATCATCAAAAACTGTTTTTAAGGTGAATGGCGAGGAAGTAAATCCAAAATTTGAAAATGGATATGCTGTAATTTCAAAAACGTGGCAACCCGGCGATTTGGTTGAAATTGGTTTTCCATTCGAAATAAGGAAAATTAAAGCGAACGAAAATATTGAAGATGACAGGGGAAAAATGGCTTTGCAATTAGGGCCGGTAGTTTATTGTACTGAATGGCCGGATTACGATGATCCTGATATTTTAAGTCTGGTTTTACCTGAAAATGCGCAGCTTTCATCTGAATTTCAACCTGCATTGCTTGGCGGCGTAAATGTTATTTCGGGCAATGCCGAAGGAGCTGAAAAAGTGGAAGGATCATCAGAAATAAAAACTACCAACAGGAAATTTACCGCTATACCCTATTATGCATGGGCACACCGCGGACAAGGACAAATGGCAGTCTGGATTCCAACCGGCACCGAATCTACCCGGCCGAAACCCTTTCCTACAATTGCGTCAAAAAGTACAGTTGAAGCATCATTGATTACCAATTCAATATCGGGAATAAACGATCAACTGCTACCCAAAAATTCGGCTGACAAAACAAATGCCTTGTATCATTGGTGGCCGCGCAAAAATGAAACACAATGGATTGTTTACAATTTTGAAAAGCCAACACGTGTTTCTGAAACCGAAGTGTATTGGTTAAAAGATATACCAGACGGTGGTTGTGATTTACCTGAAGATTGGAAATTGTATTTCAAAAAGGGCGAAAAATGGGTAGAAGTAAATGGCGAAACTCCATATCCGATTGTTGAAGACAAACTAAATAAACTAGTTTTTGAACCGGTTACAACTTCTGCATTGAAATTGGAAGTTCAGCTCCAAAAAGATCATTCTGCAGGTTTGCACGAATGGATTGTGAACTGAGAGAAAAGTTGTTTTCGAAGTCGGAAACCATAGGACCCGGACTTTCCAAAGTCCGGAATTTGCAAACAATTAAATATTTAGAGAAGGTTGTTCTTATTTTGAACAACAATGAAAAGTAAATTAGTCAATGATCATCTCAGAAAAGTGATACTAGTCATGGTATTTAAATAAATTGAATTGATTATTTTGAATATTGAAAACCAGCAATTTCCCGCTGATCACTTCACCAAAACCCGTTATGATTTTGATGATTTCGTTGGCTTGCAGTGTGCCGGCAATTCCAGGTAATACCCCGATTAATCCGATTTCGTTTTCATTATAAATTCCGTCTTTAGGGACCTGCGGATATAAATCGTTAAAAGAAGGACCATTCTTGAAATTAAATACACTAACCTGTCCTTCGTAATTTAAAACTGATGCAAAAGCGAGCGGTTTTTTTAGTTTTGCCGAAACCTGTCCGATGAGTGCTCTTGTTTTGTAATTATCTGTGCAGTCGGCAATAACATCATACTTTTGAAAAAGCTGTTCTGAGTTTTCTTCTGCCAGTCTCAAATCGAATGTTTCGATTTCAATTTCAGCATAAAGTGCCTTTAATTTTTGTGATGCGATTTGTACTTTTTTGAGACCTATTTCTGCAGTTGTAAATAAAACCTGTCGTTGCAGGTTCGAAATGCTGACAATATCATCATCAACAATCCCGATGTTTCCAACTCCTGCAGCAGCCAGATAAATCAGGAGCGGACTTCCCAAACCACCGGCCCCGATAACCAAAACCTTTGCGTTTTTTAGTTTCTCCTGGCCTTCAAAACCCACTTCTGTCAGCGAAAAATGACGGGTAAATCTGGATAAATCTTCGTTACTCAGCTTTTTCATGGTGATGGTCATGTTCGTGTTCATCCTCGTTGGTCACACAATCGCAGTTTTGTCCCCACTCACTGGTTCCGTCGGCAAAAAATTCATGCTTCCAGATGGGCACCTCATTTTTCACTTTATCAATGATAAAACGATTGGCATCGTATGCTTCTTTTCGGTGGCCTGCTCCGGTTATAACAACAACTGCACAGCCGCTTATTTCAACTCTTCCCAAACGGTGAACACATTCCGCCTTGTTCAGGTTGAATTTTGAAATGGCTTCTTCCAAAATCGACCCAATCATTTTATTAGCCATAGGTTCATAGGCTTCATATTCCAGATGTGTAACCGCACGACCTTTGTTATTGTCACGGACTTCACCACTGAAAAGCACAACGGCACCGCTGTTTGGATTCCTGAAATCGCCGAAAAGTTCGCTGTAATTGATATCAGTATATTGGATGTGTTTCATAGCTTTAAATTTTAACCTCCACTTGACGGAGGAATCAAAAACATTGAATGTGCCGATTTAATAGTTTCACCGGGAGAAATAAATTCTTCATTTACTGCAATCCGGCAACTTGATAAAACTTCGCTTGCCTCGGGTTTGAGTGCTTTCAATTCGTCGATAATTTTTGAATAGCTTGAACCAGGTTCAACATGAACGGTTGTTTCAGCACCGAAATACTTCCGAAGTCCGGCAAAACAAATTATTTTGATTGATATTTTATCCATTTTATCCTCCTATGTTTCTCATTGATAATTCACTTCCGTGAAATTTAACAGGTTGTTTCAACCGCAGTAATTCTTTCAGTTTTTCAGCCAGCAGAAATTCGTTGTGAATGTATGGCGAAAGCTTTTCGCCGTGTGAATTGCTCAGACAGCCGTAAAAATATCCGTTGCTGTCCATGCGCAACCGGTTGCAATCGTGGCAAAACGGAGTTGATTCATTGGCTATAATTCCAAAAGTTCCACCGTTGGAAGTACGCCAGTAATGTGCTGTTGAAGCATATTCCCGTTGAACTTTCTTCAATCGCGTATTTTTGCTGAATAATGTTCATTATTTCTTTTTCTGAAAAGAAGAGCGCGTTTTCAGCGTGATACAAATGCCCCATTTTCATCAACTCCAAAAATCGTATTTTAACGCCCAATTCTGATGCATAATCGAGTAAAGGAATAATTTGAGAATCATTTTTGCCGCGCATGATAACTGCATTCAGCTTTACATTCATTCCCGAATTTACAGCAGCCTCAATTCCCTGAAAAACCCGTTCAGTATTGGGATGACGTGATATTTTGCTAAAAATTTCACGATCAATGGCATCCACCGAAATATTGACAGATTTCAAACCAGCATCAAAAAGTTTACTTGCTGTTTCCTTCAAATAATAGGCGTTGGTTGTGAGCCGTATGTCGTTAATTCCAATCTTTTGAATTTGGCTGATTAATGGCAGAAGATTTCGGTAGAGCAAAGGTTCCCCGCCAGTCAGCCGAATACTTTTTAAACCCGTTAGATGATGTATTGCTTTTATTAACCGGGAAAATTCATCCAGATTAAGTTGCTCTTCATCTGTTGACTTTGGAGTTGTTTTTACAGAAATGTCACTATAATCCTCACTCACACAATATATGCATGAAAAGTTGCAGGTATTTAGCAGACTAATCCTCAACTTTTCAAATCTTCTCCCCAGATTATCTTCAATTTTAATCATGCTAATTTAACCATTTATGCGGCGATTTGTTTAGTTCATCCGCCCTGAGCAGGGCCACAGGTTAATCGGATAATGAACTTTAATATAATATTTTCTGTTATTAATCCGGATGATTTGGTCTGAAGTTTAATCCAAAATTTAAAACTATATGGTTAATATTTCAGGTTGAATTCGGGCAATTCGAAATTTTATTAAATTGAAATACAATGGCAGTATTTAATCTAAAAGTCAACAAAAAAAATGTTCAGGTTGATGTTGATCCTTCTACTCCAATGCTTTGGGTGTTAAGGGATCATCTTGATCTTGTGGGAACCAAGTATGGCTGTGGCATTGCGCAGTGCGGTGCCTGTACAATTCACCTCGATGGGATGGCTGTTCGTTCATGTATCACATTTGTGGATACAGTCGGCGACAAGGAAATAACAACCATTGAAGGGCTTTCTGAAAATGGAGATCATCCGGTTCAGGAAGCATGGATTGAACATGATGTGCCTCAATGCGGGTATTGCCAGGCAGGACAAATTATGAATGCGGCTGCATTTTTAAAGACAAATCCCAGTCCGAGTGATGAAGAAATTGAAACTGCCATGAATGGCAACATTTGTCGTTGCGGAACCTATACCCGAATAAAGGCAGCCATTAAAACAGCGGCAAAAACCTAAGCGTGATTTTGTACAGCATACACGCAATTTCTCTTCGGGAACAGATGAATACTTTAATTAAATTCACAAAAAATGGCAACTGTAAAGACAAAATTCGATAGACGTTCTTTTATAAAAAGTTCAGTTTTGGCAGGTGGTGGCTTGCTGATTGGTTTTAACTGGCTGGCAGCGTCGTGCAGTACAAAAGAGGCGAAGGGACTTACCATGCCCGAAAACTGGACGGATATCAATGGTTATTTAAAAATTGGTGAAAACGGCGTGGTTACCATCATGTCGCCCAATCCTGAGATAGGCCAGAATGTAAAAACTTCGATGCCCATGATTGTGGCCGAAGAATTGGATGTTGACTGGAAAAATGTTATTGTGGAACAAGCTCCACTGAATACTGATGTATTTAACAGGCAGGTAGCAGGTGGAAGTCAGTCTATCCGTCAAAGCTGGTCAGGACTTCGTATGGTTGGCGCTACAGCCCGAATGATGCTGGTGATGGCTGCAGCTAAAGAATGGCAGGTACCTGTTGAAGAAGTAACAACGGATGCCGGTATTCTGTATCATAAGATAAGTGGTAAAAAAGCCGGTTACGGTGATATGTCAACTGCTGCTGCCCAAATTCCCGTTCCCGAAGAGGTGAAACTAAAAGAGGTGAAGGATTTTAAAATTATCGGTACTTCAAGAAAAAATGTAGATGGACATAAAATTGTAACAGGTCAGCCCATGTTTGGTCTCGATTTTAAAAAAGAAGGAATGCTCATTGCCATGATGGTTCACCCCCCGGCTTTCGGGCTGAAACTAAAATCGGTAGATGACTCAGCAGCCAGAAACATGCCCGGAATTAAAGATATTTTCACCATAAACACGGATAAAGAAGCAAAACCGGATTCAACTGCGTTTACTGAACTTGTCATTGTAGCTGGCAATTCAACATGGGAAGTACTTAAAGCCAAACAGGCATTAAAAATCGAATGGGAACCTGTTGATAATTCAAAACCTCTTGAGAGCACAAAAAATCATAATAAATTAATGGCTGAAATGGGCGCAATACCCGGGGATGTTGTGCGAAAAGATGGAAATCCGGAAGCAGCCTTTAAAAATGCAGCCAAAACAATAGAAAGAACTTATACAGCACCATTTTTAGCGCACAACACATTGGAGCCAATGAACTTTTTTGCTCATGTTACCGATGACAGGGCTGAACTGGCAGGACCAATCCAAACTCCTGAAAGCTCGCGAAAAAGTGTTTCGGGCAAGATTGGTTTGCCGGCTGAAAAAATTGATCTCCAGATGACCCGTGTAGGCGGAGGTTTCGGAAGAAGGCTTTATGGAAATTATATTGTTGAAGCCGCCCTGATATCGCAAAAACTTAAAGCGCCCGTTAAATTGATTTACACGCGGGAAGACGACATGACTTTTGGAATTTATCGCCCGGCTTATCATGCCTTATATCGTGCAGCGCTGGATGCAGATAATAACCTCATAGGTTTTCATGTTCGTATGGGAGGGATTCCGCAAAGTCCGCTGCATGCCAATAGGTTTCCTGCCGGTGCAGTTGATAATTATCTGGCCGAAAAGTGGTCAATCGATTCATCCATCAGTGTTGGTGCATTCAGAGCTCCCCGTTCCAATTTCAATGCAGTTGCCGAACAATCATTCCTCGATGAGGTGGCGGAACTTGCGGGCAAAGATCCCATTCAATTCAGGCTTGATTTATTAAAACGTGCAAAGGAAAATCCTGTAGGCGAACAAAACGATTACGATGCATCCAGATACGCCGGTGTATTGGAATTGATTCGCGACAAATCAGGCTGGGATACAGATTCAGCCGGCAAAAACCGCGGTGTGGCAGCGTACTTCTGTCATAATTCGTATGTGGCAAATGTTCTGGATATAACCGTTGAGAATGGCACACCAGTCATTCAAAAAGTATTTGCAGCAATCGATTGTGGGATTGTTGTAAATCCTGATGCTGCGGTAAACATGACTGAAGGCGGATCTATAGATGGAATAGGACACGCCATGTACAGTCAGCTTACTTTTAACAATGGCCAGCCCGAGCAGGAGAATTTTGATTCCTATCGCCTTATTCGACATGCTGAAGCGCCAAAATCCATAGAAGTTCACTTTGTTGAGAGTGAAACTGACCCGACAGGTTTGGGAGAACCACCTTACCCACCGGTTATGGGTGCACTTGCCAATGCACTTTATAAAGCTACAGGAAACCGTTATTATCATCAGCCATTTGTGAATAACACTTTTGATGTATAATTAATAAAATCAATTTTTCTTTTCTTATTTTTGAGGGATGACACACGAAATAAAACAACTTTTCGAGACCCTTAAAATTTGGCAGAATGCTGGCAAAAAAGCCGTATTTGTTTCAGTGGTTGCGTTGGATGGTTCATCCTACCGAAAACCGGGGGTGCGAATGATTATATCTGATGGGGGCGAATCAGTAGGAGCAGTAAGTGGCGGCTGTGTTGAAAAGGAAATTGAACGGCAGGCACAAAGTGTTTTCAAAAACAGTAAAGCAAAAATTATAACGTATGATGGCCGGTTGCGCATTGGGTGCGAAGGTATTATTCATATTCTTATTGAACCTGTTTTTCTTTCAGATGAATTACTTAATGATTTCCATTCAGTGTTACAAGCGAGGCAGAATTTCAGGATGGATGCTTATTACTATCATAAAGTTGGAGAATTTGAAAATACCGGCACAATTCTAACCTTGAAAAACAAAACATATTCCATCAATCCAACATTCACCCCAGACGAATATTGAAGATCAGCAATGCTTTACACAAACATTTAAACCAATATTCCAGCTTTTTATTTTTGGTGCCGAACATGATGCCGTTCAGTTGTGCCAGGCAGCAAAACTACTAGGTTGGGAGGTTACAGTTGTGGCTGCTCCCGATGAATCTAAATCCTGCGATTATTTTCCCGGTGCCAGGTCATTAATTGCACCCGGTTTCGACAATATTGATACTTCGATGATTGACACACAAACAGCCGTGGTTTTGATGACACACAGTTTTAGCAAGGATGTTCAATATTTGTTGGCATTGAAGAATACAAGTCCTGCATACATCGGTTTGCTTGGTTCGATGAGCCGGAGAGAGCGGGTTTTATCCATGCTGCTGGAATATAGTCCCGACACTTCGATTGAATTTCTGGAGCAAATTCACGGGCCTGCAGGATTAAAAATTGGAGCAGTGGGTGCAGCGGAGATTTCTGTTTCAATACTTGCTGAAATTCTTAAGGTCATTCGGAGTCAAAACCCTGTATCATTTAGTGAAAAATCGGGTTCATTTTTTGGGTAACGTCAGCTTAAAATAAATTTTTAGTTTTTATCGATTTGGCTTAACAACGCCTGTTCGTAAAGTGGAGCCAGTTCATTTAGTATTTTTTGAGCCTGCAGATCGCCCTTTTCGGCATGTTGTTTTACACTATTGTAATAAGCAACTGCCGCAACAAATGCCCTGTTTCCAAAAAAGTCGGCAGCGGTTGAAATAACAGGTATTGCCTCTTTAACAAGCAAAAGGAGTTTTTCAAGTTCCTTTTCCTCATCGGGAGTACGGTATTTCAGCGCTTGCATATCCTTTATCATTTCATAAACCGGTTTTAAAGTCTTATCAAGTTCGGAGAGCGATTTTTGTAATTTTATCAGATCTGGTTTTTGCATATCTCCTTTTTTGGCTTGTTGAAAACCGAAATTACTTATAATTCGCAATAAAAAAATATGCTCTAAAACAGTTTTTTATCATAATAAACGTTCGGTTAATTTAAGTTTAATTTGTATTTTGTGGCCTGTTAAACCGTTTATTGAAGGACACTTAAAAAAATCAAAAAAGAAAGAAAAATCCTGAGCAAAAAAATCAAGTTAACAATTGCGCGAATAAGCTCCAATTTACGGTTCAATATTGAAAAAAAACCGGCAGGCTCCGAAATAGTCCGCCGGTCGAGATAATTAAAGCCCTTTAAAGGGCAAGTAAAAACCGTTTAAATATAGTTTAATATGGCAAACATTGATGACTACAATGCAAAAATCGAGGACATTTTATCCATCCCCGACAATGAAGTAACTGAACCGAACATGCCTGTAAATATTGCTTTACAGGAAGCTGAAAACCTCCACAAATGGAGCCTTATGGACGCAGAAAAACTGGCTATTGTGGGAGTAACCACCGAAAAGTTAAACGACCTCCCGGTCAGGGCCGGGGCAAGCAGGGAGGCACAATCAGACTGGTTTAAAGACCGTAACTCACAGCTCGAAGCGCAGCGAAACTGGGCAGCAGCGGCTCCCGAAGCCTTTGCAATGAGAGACGAACTGGTTCATGACTTCAGGTATGCCTTCCGCAATGACCCGGTTATTTTAGCCCGTGTAACTGAAATTGCCGATGGCAATTCAAACGCCGACATGATACAGGATTTGAACGACCTGTCGGTACTCGGAAAAAACAACACAAATGCACTCGAAGCTATTAATTTCAATCCTGAAAGACTGGACGATGCTGCCAATGCATCTGATGAGCTTGCCGAAATGCTGGCGCTTGCCAATGGCGACAAATCAATGCAAAGCGAATCAAAAATGATACGCGACAAAGCATACATGTATATGAAACAACTGGTTGACGAAATAAAAGACGCCGGTAAATATGTTTTCTGGAAAAACGAAAAAAGGCTGAAAGGCTACAGAAGCGAATACCTTCGGCAAAAAAACAGGAATGCCGGATCGGATGAGGAAACTCCGGGAACAGAAACTCAACAAGACTAAAGATATCGCCTTTGAGATGGTGATTTAATGTTTAATGATTATTTGGTTGAGCGGGAGACGTAATGTTTCCCGCTCTTTTTTGTGTTATCAGGGAGGGTTAAAACTCAATCCGGGAGGGTCATCAGGTTATCCGGGAGCCGGGAAAATGAATCCGGACGGCAGGAAATCCTATCCGGGCACCCCAACCCCCTATCCGATTTCAGAAAAACAGCTATCCGGGAGGATCGCCAGGTTATCCGGGAGGGGTAAAACTCAATCCGGGAACCGAAATTTACCTATCCGTGAAGGTGAAAAGGTTATCCGGACGGTTCATCAGGTTATCCGGCACTGCAATTATAAGGATTTCATCTTTCGAAAAGTTGGAATACTTTTCTGAAATAAAATTACTTAACTCCGATTAAATCCACTTTCTGCATCAGCCGGTGGGTTTCGGTGAGAGCGACTATGATTTTCTGGTAATGCAGAATATCTTCGTAATTAAGTGTGCGGCCTTTTCTGTCTTTTATCCATTTTTGGGCGGGTTGGTAACCACCAATGTAAAAATTCCATGCAACTTCAGGAACATTTTCAAAATATTGGGTTTCGTTGATGAAAACTCGTCCGGTTACGTTGGTCATAAATTGCCTTTCCAAAGGAGTTTCTACCACCCCGGTCTCCGACCACCCCTCCAAAGGAGGGGAATCTGCCACCCAATTCCCCTCCTTTGGAGGGGTGCCTGAAAGGCGGGGTGGTTCATGCTCTTCCGGAAAGGTGCCTGAAATGCGGGGTGGTTCATTCTCTTCTGGAAAGGTGCCTGAAATGTGGGGTAATCCATACTCCGAAATAATATGCTCTTCCAAAGCATTCATCACTTCCGGCAACCTTTGCATAACATCTTCCACCTTTATCCTGTAAACCCTCAGACCAAGCGATATTAGATAATCTTCCCTTTCCCTGTCATAATCCTCTTTTCCGATATGGCTTTCGCCATCAATTTCAACTACCAATCCCAATTTTTTTACATAGAAATCAACGATATAATTACCAATTACACGCTGCCTATCGAAATCAATTTTATGGAAACCTCCCTTTGTTACCTGCATCCAAAACAGCACTTCGGGCAAATTACCTGCCTGCCGGAGCTCCCTTGCTCTTTGTTTTATTTTGGGATTGTATGGTAATTCCAGAATGGGATTTAGTTTGATTTTTGTCTTTTTAATAAAAATGATTTGATCATGGGTTTCGACCACCCCGGTCTCCGACCACCCCTCCAAAGGAGGGGAATCTGCCACCAAATTCCCCTCCTTTGGAGGGGTGCCTGAAAGGCGGGGTGGTTCATTCTCCTCCGGAGGGGTGGTCGGGGTGATTCATGCTGCGCCACAGGAGCAGAATTTAGGAAGCGTGGTTTAACCACTGTATTATCCCCATCAACAGGATAACTTGTAATAAATTGGTTAACCTTTGGCGATTCAAGCAAATGAATTTGCCTGAGTTCACCTCCCAATTCAACCAAATTCCAAAAGGATTCGGAATCTTTTGGATACGGTACGCGCGGAAAATCGATTTTCAGAAACTCCTTGTATTTTTCACGGTATACAGGCGAATGTAAAACTGCATAGATGTAATCAAGAATATCAATTGGCGCAAAAGTAGTCCTGAAATCAGGCCGTACTTCAGGATTATTTATAAAACAGACATTGCCTTCCGGCTCTTTCTCGGGAACAAAAGTTAAACTTAGTTTTTCAGCCAGTTGCTTTACGATTACCATATTCAGGTTGGGCGTTCTAAATTCCCCTTTTGAGGGGTGGTCGAAGACCGGGGTTGTTTGCCCGATGGTTTGCTGGGCGTTGGATTCGGGGTAAAGGTAGAGGGGAAAAGCATTCCCCGCCCCAAACTGACCAGCTGAATCAATAAAATTTTTATCGCAAGGAGAGTTTCCTACAAAAATATGGTTGAATCCTTTTATTGCTTGTTTTGGAATGTTTAAGACAATATTTCTTTGTAAAATATGTCTCATTATTTTATCCCTTGCTCTATCAATTAGTTTTGTGTCATAGTAAATAAATCTTTTATCGAAAGTTCGATAATCAATCTTTGAATTAATGATTTATTAACAATTATATTGTAATAAAATTCAACTTGTTTTGTTAATTCTTCTTTTGAACTTCCAATTAGTATTTCATCTTTGGAAGTTACAATGCCTACGCTATTTGTTGGGAAAAATTCATCAACCTTTAATCCTTCATTATATTTTTCAGCATAACTATAATTCTTTCGAATGAAAAAATAGCTGGGTTTATCGGGTTGTAGTTCATTCCATTTAATATCACCAATTGAATGATTTTCAAGAAAATCGTATTTATCCTGTCGTTTGCCAAAAAGGTCAAAATGGAAAACCTGAGCTTGTTTATTATTTTTCATGCATTATTAATTGAGGTCGTAAAATATGTCGCCATCCCATTTTTCGGGGTTTTGTGTAATATAATTGTAAATGTTCCAATAAGCATTTTCCGATTTCACGATATGATCGTGAAAAGATCGTTGCCATTGAAATTGAAGATTTCCGGCCAGATGGATTTTTTTTGAAGATGTTGTTTTCAGGGCGCCCATCAATTCGGAAATGGATTTTATTTTTTGGGGGGATTGATGGGATTGATATTCATTTTCCGGGATGCACCGAAGGGACAGGTCGCGACCTGTCCGTACCTGTGCGTCCATCGCATCCCCATTAATCGCCGCGTCCATCGCATCCCCATTAATCGCCGTGTCCATCGCATCCCCATTAATCGCCGTGTCCATCGCATCCCCATTAATCGCCGTGTCCATCGCATCCCCATTAATCGCCGCGTCCATCGCATCCCCATTAATCGCCGTGTCCATCGCATCCCCATTAATTGCCGTGCCCATCGCATCCCCATTAATCGTCGCGCCCATCGCATCCCCATTAATCGTCGCGTCCATCGCATCCCCATTAATCGCCGCGTCCATCGCATCCCCATTAATCGCCGCGCCCATTGCATCCCCATCAATCGCCGCGCCATTCATTTCGATTGGATGCGATGATTCCCCCCGATTTCGCGAAATTTCAGCCAGAATATGAAGATGATTGGGCATGATAATGTAATTGTGGATGATAAAATATGGATATTGTTGTTCCATCCATTCAATTTGCCCGTTCAGGATATTTCCAAATTCATTTAATTCCATTTTCCGGTTGTATATTTTTCCAAAATGATTGATCCGGTCTTTGCAGCAAATCGTCAGAAAATAGATTCCCTGCGAAGAATAGTCAAATCCTTTTTTTCGATTTCGTTTCCGTTCTTTCATTTTCGTTTTTTCACAAAAATGTTGATGCTCACACCCTGCATAATATCAAACACATTTTCGTCTTTTCCGCCATCAGGGGCTGTTTCTTTCTTTTTGGCATTTCCATGCAAATCGAGGATAGCGAAGTTAGCGGTTAACGGAACAATATTATTTCCTTCAATTTCTCCCATTCTGATTTCGTGAATTAACTCACCATTCTGAAAAAACTGAAACCAGAGATAGTTTGTAATAACAAGGTTATCGAGCGCTTTTTTGTACCTGTCGAACTGCTCTTTGTAGGTTTTGTTTTTTAAATCCTTATCAATGTCCTTAGCTTCGATGTAGCCGATTGGTATTTTTTTGCGCGTAATTACATAATCGGGATTTCCACAATCGGTAACATTGGCGGGTTCATTTGTTATTTCAACTCCCAGTACCAATTCGCGGATTAAACTTTCGAGATCGGTGCGGTAGGAATGTTCGCGTGAAATGCCTGATTTAAAACGGGTGTTGAGCTGGGACAGATATTGATGGATATTCATATACAGGTTCGGTTAAAGAAATTGTAATTTAGAAAAATAATTGTTTAAGTTGAATGTTAATTTCAGATTAGTTTTTCCTTTACTCTTTCGGTGAAACGCCTGCAAGCCGCTTAAAAACATCTGTAATTTACGGCTTCACTTCCCAAAACTCAACTTTTCCAACTTCACCAACTTTGATGTACCGGCGGCTTTTCAAAATTTCAGTTGACCCGTCTTTAACAAATTCCGATAATAGCACATAACCACCATTTTGTTGAGGAAGTGTAAAAAATGCAGGAATATTTGTTCTTTGGTAAGCTGGTATTACTACTTTCCGTTTTTGTTGTGATATGGTTTTTCCATTCGAATCAATCAATTGAACAGTCACCATTCCTGAAACACTTTCTTTTAAATCGTTAATACCAACTAAATTAAAAACCAATTGTTCGCCGGGCACATAAAATCCATTTGGGAAATAGCGCTGATCGTGCCAAATCAATAAAAATATTCGCAGGTGCAAAAGCGTGTTTAAACCATTTTAAGGAAATACTTTGCTCCAGATTTTTTATATTGTTGATGTACCAGTCGCCGGTGTAACCATAGTTATTGGTGAGGTGGCAAAATGCCAAAACTCCGGCCATTGTGCGCTCCCCACGAATCCATTCTGTTTCACATTCCAACCAGTAAGCTTGTAATTCGCGCCGTTGTGCGGGTGTGGCATTTTCGCCTATTAAATTATCGTACACATTTTTTGTGAGTTTGGCAGGTTGCCCGTCGCGCCACAGCCAGTTCCAGCCATATTCGTTTACCAGTTGTGTTGCCGAAGCTTCCAAATATTTCAAATGACCAGCTTCCCAATCGTCCATTTTCCCCAGGCGATATGGATTTTTTGTGAGCCAGGCAATTGGATCATCCTGTTTCATTAATGCCCATCCTGCCCTATATAAATGCGGTTCGTCCATTGGATCAACTCCTGTCAAATCATCCTCCTGCATGTAGCCTGCATCCCAAACACGGGTGGGGTCGAGATTCTGTAATTCAGGAATCAAATTATTACCAATGTAGCTGTTCGTATTTTCATTAATGGCATCCCAGATTACAATACTCGGGTGGTTACCATCACTCCAAACCCAGTCGGTAAATTCTTCACGAATTTGCTCATCCCAGCCATGGTTTTGCCAATAGAGCCATTCATTCTGAAAAACCATACCATATTCATCGGCCAAATCGTACCAGAAATCAGGAACTATTCCTACGCAAATCCGCATGGCATTCCAGTCGATGGATTTGGGATCGTCAATCAGCATTTTCTTTACCCATTCACGGTTCCAGGGCAGTGACTGACAGTCGGGATCCTCAAAAAAGCGGTGTAAAGTAATATTGCTCCCACGTAAATAATATTTTTCGTTATTCAGATAGAAAAACTTCCCCCGACGCTCAAAATCACGCATCCCGAATTTTTTGGCAACAAAATCCGACAACTTTTCGCCGTCAAATAACCTGATTTCAGCTTCATATAAAAAGGGATTTTCAGGCGACCATTTTTCAAAATTGTTCATGGGGATTTCAATGTCTAATTGGGTTTGGTTGTCGCGATCTACTTCACCAAAAGCTACCATTTTTGCCACTTGTTTTCCAGTACTTTTTTCTTTAATGCTGATTTCTCCCCTGATGGTGTCAATCATTTGATCTCCATACATTACCTGTTGCGGGTAAAAGCTTCGGATTAGCAGTTTTACCGTTACATTTTTGTTTTTTACTGAAGGCAAAACAAGACTCTTCAGTAATTTTTGTTCGCCTGAGAAAGATAGAAACACATCGTCCCAAATACCGGGAATATAATTTACTTTTTCTTTGTCGGTGCTACCTGCCGCGCTTGGCGGCAACCAAATACGCTCACCTACTCTGATTAAAATTTCGTTTTCAGCACCAAATTTTAAAGCGTTTGTAACTTTAAAATCGATAGGTGTGTAACACGAAATCGACTGGCCCACATCTTTTCCGTTGATATAAACCTGGGTTACATACTTGCTTTTCAGGATTGATAACATTGCCTCGCTGCCTTTTAAATCGGCAGGAATATTCACTGTTTTTTTATACCAGCTGTATTTTGGTTCATATTGCAATTTTCGATAGTCGTATGCTTCATCGGCCAAAACCTGGTCGGGGCGTTTGAAAAGCTTGTCATAAGCTTCAATTTTGGGTTCGGCCAAATGAATTAATCCAGGGACAGGACATTTTCGTGTGAATTTTTGAGGTGGAAAAGCGTTTGTGGTCTGGTCAAAATCCCAGGTTCCGTTTAGATTAATTATTTTTCCTTGATTTTGTGCAAAAACGGATACAGAAATAAAAAGAATAACAAAAAGGATAGTCAGGTTTTTCATAGGATGAAGAATAGATTTGAGAAAAAAGATATGAGTATCAAGACTTCAAAACAAAATATTCGTGTTTTAATGATTAGGCTTCAATTAATTTGAAACCAAATCACCAAAACACGAATTACAAAAAAGAATTTTGTTGCTTTTTCTTACTCCCTCCACCTGGGGAGGGCTGGGGAGGGGCCTTAATTTACAATTGCAGCAATACCGGCTCCGATTAAACTTGAATTTGGTACTTCAACAATTTCGTAGAACCTGCGGTTTTTGCCCGAAAAGAATCCCTGTAGGAATGCTTCGAACATAATCCTGAAGTTGTTCATTTTGTAGAATGTCGTTCCTTCGATTGTCATTAAAATCGGTTTATCGGCAGTTTTTGCCTTGCCGGTTTTTAATACAACCGCGGCAAGACTTGCAGCAACCAATTTGGCAGCACGTTCAATAAATGCATTGATAATTACGGCAGCAGCCTCTTTATCTTCAATGGTGACAAGAATGTCTGACAGCACATTTGATTTCAGGTCGATGCAACTGACAAATTTATTTACCTCTTCAGAAGTAAGTTCGCCCATTTTTTTCATATTTACATTGGTTTCTGCACTGAAAACATCTTCAGCAGCCGCCATTTTCAAAGCCATTGAGCATAATCCTCCAAAATATCCACCTGCAATCATTTTTTCGAAAGTGTAACGACCGGGTAATTTTGTTGTGTTGTCAAAAGCAACATCGATATCAGTGCGTGGCATTTTATTAAAATTGCCCGTTTCGATATTGATGATTTGGCTACCTTTTTTATCGAGGTCCGGTGTTTTGGTAATATTGGCATTTTGTTCAATGTAACACGCATTTGTGCCTGTTCCAAGGATAAAACCGAGGTAGGTATCAAATTCTCTTCCGGCAGTAGCGGCTTGTCCGGCCAGTAATGTCGAAACAGTATCGTTCATTAAAACTATTTGTTTTTTAGGTGTGCCCATGGCATGAAGCAAGTTTTTGCCAACCATTTGCCCGAGTACTTCAGGTGCTTTTACTTCCTTGCTCCACTCCAAAAGTTTCCCGTCTTTATTGGGGTAAATTTCTACGGCATACGAAAAACAAAAACCAATTTTGTCTGATACATTTTTATATTCAGTTAAATAGGCGGCAAGTGTGGCAAAAAATTCCTTATTCGACAATTCCTCATCGATAGCGGGCATTTTACGTTGCTGCAGGTTTTCGGTAACTAAATTTAGATTATCATCGAACGACATTTTAACTGCCCTGAAATTTGTACCACCGGCATCAATTGCAACTACCGGCTGGTTGGGTTTTATTTTCCCTTCGGCGCCAATATATGTAGGCAGCATTAATAATGAACCCGGATTCCCTTCGAGACCGTTTTTCATTTCCGAAATAAAATCATCTGTAAGTGACTGCAAATCAAGCTCTGCTGCCAACACTTTGTGTGCTTTTAAAAATTGTTGTGTCTTGTTCATTGTTGTTATTAATTTTAAATAATAAATTATTTTTGGTAGAAACCTTAGTTTCAAATTTCACTTTTAATTTTAAGTTCCGATAAATATATCAAATTTAAATTCTTTTAAAAGAAGGAATTATGAATTTAAAATTTATTAACCACATTTCAATTTTGATTGATTTTTTTTAAAAACTTCTGTTACAAGGCTCCTTCAACCTTAAAAACCCATGCAAATTCACTTGGATTATTTACGGGTGAAATTTGTGGAATTGTAATTTTTAATGTGTTTCCTGATTTTTTGTAGTTTATTTTTTCATTTACACCCAACATGGTAACTTTTGAAGTGCCCTTTAACCCCTTTACCTCGATTGGTTTTGTAGGAAACCTTGTACAATGCACGTACAAATCGTTTCCTTTTTTTGTAAAGAAAACATTTTCGGTTTTATTGTCTTTTGCACCCTCCCATTTTCGGGTATTATAAATCGCTTCTCCGTTTATATCGAGCCAGCTGCCAATGTCGAGCAGGCGTTGTTGCTGGATTACCGGTATTAATCCGTCGGCAGTGGGGCCAATATCAAGGAGTAGGTTTCCGCCGCCTGCTACTTTTTCAATCAGCATATCAACCAAAGCATCTGAGCTCATGTAATTTCCCAAATCTTCAATGCGGTTGTAACCGAAAGAAGTGCCAATTCCGCGGCATTCTTCCCATGCTTTTTCAACTTCACCAATCTTCGCTTCATGCACCAAATCATATTCGGTGGTAAAATATCCGCCATCGACTCCCCTTGTTTCTTTTCCCCAGCGATCGTTGACGCAAATACGGTCTTTTACAGGTGATTCATTGTATAACCACGCCAAAAAATCGGTACTTTTCCATGCTTCACTCGGGTGATCCCATTCGCCGTCGGTCCATAAAATATCAGGTTTGTAACGGGTTACCAAATCTTTCATTTGCGGTATCATGTGGTCGTCAACATATTTTTCAAGATTGTTGTGGTATAGTGGGTTAAACCATTCATAAAGCGAGTAGTAAAATCCCATGTGCAAACCGGCATCTTTTACAGCATTGCTCAGGTCGCCGCATAAATCGCGGTGCGGACCAATATCAACGCTGTTCCAGTTCCAGCTTTGTTCGCTTGGCCAAAGGGTAAAACCTTCGTGGTGTTTTGAGGTCAGCACCACATATTTTGCCCCTGCCTTTTTAAAGACATTTGCCCATTGAGCAGGATCGAAATGTTCGGCCTTAAAATCACAGGCAAAATCCTGATAATAGAAATCTTCACCATACATTTTGTTGTGGTAATCACGGAAAAGTTTATCAGCCTTTTCGTTGCCCATAATGCGTTTCCAGTACCATTCGGCATATTTTGCATAAATGCCAATATCAGCATTGGCAGGCGCCCATGATGGAACAGAATATACACCCCAATGTATAAATATCCCAAATTTTACATCCTCAAACCACTGCGGGATTGGACGACTGTTAATCGATTCCCAGTTGGCCTGGTATTTTTGGGCGAAAGATGTTGTTGCAAAAAAAATTGCAAAAAACAGAAAGATTGATTTTTTCATTTTTTATTGGTTTAGATTGTTTTCAACTATTTTTTTGATGCCATCCGAATAAGATGCGAAACAAACGGATGGCTCCTTTTTTTAAAAGTTTAAAAATTTGGCATTTTATTTCCCGTTAAATTCCTGAATTGCTTCAAGCATGGCAACAACGTTTTCAACCGGAACATTGGCTTGTATGTTGTGTACAGTATTGAAAACAAAACCTCCGTCTTTATTGAAAATTTCACAAGTGCGTAATACTTGTTCGCGCACTTCTTCGGGCTTGCCAAAGGGCAGCATTTTTTGGGTATCGATTCCACCGCCCCAAAAAACGAGGTCGCGGCCATACCTTTGTTTTAATTTCACTGGATCCATTCCGGCGGCATTAATCTGAACCGGATTAATAATGTCGAACCCGGCACGGATGAAATGCTCCATTAAACCTTCAACCGCACCACAAGAATGTTTGAAAGTTTTCCATTGCGTATTTTCGTGAATCCAATCGTTTATTTTTCTGTAATATGGAAGCCACATTTCATCAAAATGTTCTGGAGAACAGAATGTGGAATCCTGCGTGCCGAAATCGGTTCCGCAAATAAACATGGCGTTCACCTTGTTCCCGACAACAGCAAAAATCCGGGTTAAATTTTCGATAGCAATTTCTACCTGCCGTTCATAAATAGATTTGATGTAATCAGGTCGCATCACTGTGCTCATATACCATTCAGCCACATCACGCACTCCTTTTGGTGCTTTCAGGTTCATCCCAGGAACAAGCGCAATATCGCCCAGGGCAGTTCCTCCAAATGCTGCAATCACGGCTTTACCCGAATAATAAGCTTTGTCAACTTCAATGCGCCAATGTTCCAAATCAGAGTCAGAGATTAATCCAAATTCTTCAAGATTATTTTGAACCTCCAGCTCTTCCTCAACTATTGGTTCCTGGCGAATTATTGCATCGAAGAAATAACCGGTTTTTGGCATCCGAGCTGATGGTGGAATTGTGGTATCGCCTTCAGGATACATTAAAATATCTCCTTTTTCGTCGGTGGTTGTATTAAAATTCCGGGGAACCATGACCCGTTGGCCCCAGGGAGTTTTCCACTCTTTAAAAGGTGCATGATTATTAAATCCGAACATATTGTTTTTCCCCCAGGCACCAATCACATCGATACCAATTGAATCTATCAATTCCCAATCAACTTCACCCAGCATTTGAAAAGGTTCGATTACACGAATTGGTTTACGTTGCAGCCCATAGTGGCGTCGTAATTTTGAAAGGGTTTGCACATGGATACCGGTAACAGCCGTGGCGCCCAAATCCAATACAATCCGATCTGTTTGCCGGTGGTTTACTGTCTTTAAAAATTGTTCTCTTGAGTTCATATTTTTGATAAGTTTTACTTTCCTTTTTTTGAAAGGCTTAAAATACTATAATAAACCTATTTGTAAAAAATCGATTACAAATATGCGCATATTTGTAAAGAAATATTTACAGTTTCGCAGTAATTAAGATTTTTTCAGGGCATTCCGATATACTTTTAAAACCCTTTCTCTTGCAAATTTATGGTCAATAATTGGTTGCGGGTATTGAACCGTTCCAAACTCAGGTACCCATTTCAAAATATACTCTGCCTTTTCATCAAATTTTTTTTGTTGTGCTTCGGGGTTGAATACCCTGAAATAAGGGGCAGCATCGCAACCGCAACCTGCCGCCCACTGCCAGTTTCCGTTGTTGGATGCCAGGTCAAAATCGAGTAGTTTTTCTGCAAAATATGCTTCTCCCCAACGCCAGTCGATTAATAAATGTTTAGTCAGAAAGCTTGCAGTAACCATTCGTACGCGGTTGTGCATAAATCCTGTTTCATTTAATTCGCGCATTCCCGCATCCACGAGCGGATAACCTGTTTCTCCGCGGCACCACAGTTCAAATTCCTTTTCATTGTTGCGCCACTCAATAAAATTATAATTTGGTTTGAATGCACTTTTTTCGACATACGGGAAATGAAATAAAATTGAACTGAAAAAATTTCGCCAAATCAGTTCGTTCAAAAATACTTCGGAAAACTGAAACGCTTTTCGAGTTGCTTCGCGTATACTGATTGTCCCAAAACGCAAATGAACACCAAGTTTTGAAGTGGCATCCAACGCTGGCAAATCCCTTTTTTCGGCGTAATTTTTAATTAATTCCTCTGAAATATCAAAATCCAGGACATTGATATTGCTTTGTTCAAAACCAAGTTCCTGAAGTGTGGGTATTTTTATAGGTTCTGTTTTTATAAAACTATTCAGATGATTTTGCGATGGAAATTCAGGAATTTTATTATTAGCCAGTTTCTGTTTCCATTTTTTACTGTACGGAGTAAAAACTGTATATGGAGTGCCATCGTCTTTTAATACTTCATCGTGTTCGAAAATAACCTGATCTTTAAAAGTATAAAAATCAATTTCCTTGTTATTTAGAAATGAAGCGATTTCCTTGTCACGTTGAATAGCATAGGGTTCATAATCACGGTTTGTATAAACTGCTTCAATCTCAAATTCATTGGTCAACTTTTGAAATGCTTTCAAAGGTTTATCATGCATCACTTTCAATGAACTTCCAATTTTGCAGAGTTCGTTGTTTATTTTTGATATTTCAGCATGGATAAATGAAACACGAGCATCATATTTTGAATTTAATTTTTCAAGAATATCTGTATCAAAAATAAAAATTGGAAGAACCGGGAGTTTTGATTGCAAAGCGAAAAAAAGTGCGGTATTGTCAATAAGTCGCAAGTCGCGGCGAAACCAGAAAATGGCTATGTTTTGTTTAGTCACATCATTTTGTTTGAATGGTAAAACCTTATAAAATCCTGATATTAAACAGTATGATATATTTAATTTGGCATTTATTTGTGTGCGGTTGCCGCGCTAATTGCAACAGAAGCAGCCACGGCTTGTGCAGCTGCAATTGCCTGGTAAACCGCTTCAGAAACCTGGTTGTCAATCATCATTTTCTTTAATTTTTCGGTAGCCATTTTTCTTTTTTCCCGCTCCGGAAAAATCCGTTTTAATAATCCCGCAGGTTTTAACATCGATAACAACATGATTTCCCCGTCATTTTCAGTCCCTTTTAATATATGATTTTCGATTTCTGAAACCATACGATATAAAACCTGATGATTGAGTATATGTGACTTCTTCCAGTGGAAAAACAAAAAATGATGCGGCTCCAATTTTATTAAACGCCTGTCAACCATACTCTTTTGAACTTCCTTCATGATAAATTTTTGTGAGAACCGCAATTTATTTATCCATACTGCCAGTTTCAGCGGTTGCGGTTTTTGTTTTATTTTTTCAAGTAAAAAACGGTGAATAGGGTCTGAAGTTTTGTCATTCAGAAATACAACTTTCTTCTCCTCGAACCTTATATTTTTTTGTTGAAAAAGTTCCAAAAACAAAGAACCTGTAAGCACAAAACCAATTACATGATACGCCGGTGAAATCAGCCCTCCCTTTTCGGGATGAATACCAAGAAAATATAGTTTTTGGGAAAGAGGAATTGGTTGTTCCATTTTTTTATGCCTTTGATTTTTTATTTCTTTACACTCGATTTTCAACGCTGAAAGTTACAAAGAATCTGCCTTATCAACTAATTTAAAAATTCAGGATGCAAGTAAAAAAAGGTTTTGCAAGCGATAATAATTCGGGTGTTCACCCTAGTATTTTAAAAGCCATTGAATCTGTTAATCACGGGCATGTTGTGGGTTATGGCAACGATATTTACACCCAAAAAGCAATCGAAATATTTAAGGAAAAGTTTGGTGAAGAAACCGAAGTATTTTTTGTTTTTAACGGCACCGGCGCCAATGTATTGGGTCTTTCAACGGTTACCCACAGTTTTAACTCGATAATTTGTGCCGAAACTGCACACATTCAGGAAGACGAATGTGGTGCACCCGAGAAATTTACAGGTTGTAAACTTTTACCTGTTGAACCAATTAACGGCAAACTTACACCCGAAATTATCAGGCACCATTTAAAAGGTTTCGATTTTGAACACCACTCACAACCCCGCGTAATTTCAATATCGCAGGTTACCGAAATGGGTACTGTATATGAGCCACTCGAAATTATTGCTTTGGCCGATATGGCGCACAAAAACGGGATGTTACTTCACATGGATGGTGCCCGGATTGCCAACGCCGCTGTGGCTTTGAAACTCGGGTTCAAAGCTTTTACAAAAGATTGCGGGGTTGACATTTTATCGTTTGGCGGCACAAAAAACGGGATGATGATGGGCGAAGCAGTACTTTTTTTCAATCCTGATTTAACGCCTCTTACAAAATACATCCGTAAACAAAGCATGCAGTTGTATTCGAAAATGCGGTTTGTTGGCGCCCAGTTTATCGCTTATTTCGAAAATGATTTGTGGAAAGAAACAGCAAGCCACGCAAACAAAATGGCTAAATTGCTTGAACGCGAAGTGGCAAAAATCCCTGAAATAAAACTTTCCCAACCAGTTAACGCAAACGGCGTTTTTGCCATTATTCCAAAAGAAATTATAAAACCTTTACAGGAAAAGTTCTTCTTTTATATTTGGAACGAAACAACCTCGGAAGTACGCTGGATGACTTCCTTTGATACAACTGAGGAGGAGATATTTGAGTTTACCAAAATGATTAAAGAATTGGTTAAGTAATAAATGCCTGTTTAAAAAAGGTAGTTTCAATAAATTCCAGAACTCAATAAACAAAAAACAAATAAATTTCAATTTCGAAATAAAAATGTTCAAACAAAGAATGTTTTGAATATTAATGTATTGTGATCTGAGCTTTATTTGAAAATTGTTATTTGAATTTTGGTACTTTTAAAAATTATGGCACTTTTCAAATACTATCCAAGTAATCCGAAAAAGCTGAATCCGAAAATGGAAAAACGTATTTTTTTCCACAGCCTGATTCTTCCGGCAGCTTTTGTATTTGTGTTTTGGATGGTAGAAATTTTTGAACAGACAACCGGGATTAGTTTGGTTAGGTTTGGAGTCTTTCCGCTTCATTTAAAAGGGTTACCCGGAATCCTGTTTTCACCTTTTATCCATTCCGATTTTAGCCATCTTGTATCTAATTCAGTCCCTTTTTTTATATTATTTACAATGTTGATATATTTCTACCGACGCATTTCGTACCGCCTGTTTTTTATGTTGTATATTTTTTCAGGTGTTTGTCTTTGGCTTTTTGGTCGCGAAGTGTGGCACATTGGCGCGAGCGGTGTGGTATATGCATTGGCAGCATTTCATTTTGTGAGCGGAATAATCAGAAATGACGTTCGGTTACTCACATTGTCGGTAACCGTGGTTTTTTTGTATGGCGGATTAATTTGGGGACTTTTGCCAATTAACCCTGAAATTTCGTGGGAAGGACATTTATGGGGAGCTATTTCAGGAGTTGTGCTTGCTTTGATTTATAGAAAATATACCATCAGGCGCGATAAATATGATTGGGAAGATGAGGAAGAAGAATATCAGGATGAGGAAACTGACGAAAGAAAATACTGGGAATTGGAAACTGAAGATGTTGAAAAACCCGTTATGACAGATGATAAAACCTTAATAAATGAACAAAATAAAGGTTTTCAAAAACCGAACAATATGAGCCATACCGGGCAGTTCTAAAATTTATTTTCTGAATTATTCCAAATATTTCTTAGTACCGCTTTAGTTCGAAAGGCAGTAAATCAAAACCGGTAACGAGAGATTATTCGCCGTGATGAAGCGGACAATTTCCGGCTGGTAGCGGACAGTTTCCGAACGACAGCGTACAATTATCGGGAGTCAGCGAACAATTATCGGACAGGTATTAGTTCGCTGGATTCCGGAAACAATTCGCCATAAACCGTGCTTTCACCGCCTGACAGCAATAGGCGATTTATAATCAGGATAAAATCAAAACAGACTCTTAATATTTTGAACGCTTTTACTTAATTTTCTCAAAAAAAGCCATGACAGAGAAAAAAAGTTTATTTTTGCCACACAAATAAAAAGAAGTTCATTAAAAAATGATTAGCAGAAGGATTATCCGCACAAAGGTGTTACAAGTTTTATACGCCTACTACTCCTCGGAAGAGAAATCACTAAACAATACCGAAAAAGAACTCTTTTTCTGCATCCACAAAACATACGACCTCTACCACTATCTGCTGGCTTTGGTTATTGATATTGCTGATTATGCAGAAGGTCGTATTGAAATCAAAAAGAACAAACACCAGCCTACTCACGAAGATTTGCACCCAAATACAAAATTCGTAAATAATTTGTTTATTAACCAATTGCGTTCCAATCGGCAATTAAATGCTTATTTAAACCAATCAAAACTGAGCTGGGTAAATCATCCGGAATTGATCAAAGAACTATACCTGATCATGATCGAATCGGAAATTTATGATGAATATAAAAACAGCGAAATAATTTCTTACGCGGACGACAGGAAATTTGTTGAAAAGATTTTCAACAAGATTTTCCTTGTCTCGGAAGAGATTTATGAAGTGCTGGAAGAACAAAGCATTTATTGGAACGACGACATTGAATTTGTGATTTCGGTAATCACCAAAACCATCAAGAAGTTCAATGAATTCAGTGATACTGACCAGCGCTTAATGCCTATGTATAAGGATGATGAAGACAGGGTTTTCGCAAAAGATTTGTTCAGGAAATCGATTCTTAATCACGATGAAATTCAGTCACTTATTAAAGTACACTCCAGCAACTGGGACGTTGAGCGCATTGCTTTTATGGATATTTTAATGATGCAGCTGGCAATAACAGAATTTTTGTATTTTCCTTCGATTCCAACAAAAGTTACGATGAATGAATATATAGAACTTTCGAAGTTTTACAGCACAGAAAAAAGCCGGAATTTTATAAATGGAATTCTCGACAAAACGCTGAAAGATCTGAAAAAAGAAGGTAGAATAAAAAAAGCCGGAAGGGGCCTGGTTGGCGAATCATGAAAAGGTTTTTACTTCTTGCGTTGATACTTGTGCTGTTTTCGTGTTCCGAAAAAAAGGGAAATATTGTAAAAGAGGGAAAAAACGAAAACGAAACAAGCAAAGTACCCGAAATTGAATTCGATGAAGAAATTCATGATTTTGGCCTGATAAAAGCCGGGGAAATCCTCACTTATTCGTTTGTGTTTAAAAACAGAGGAGAAGCTGATTTGATAATCAACAAAGCGGAAACAGATTGTGGATGCGTTGAAGCAACAATTGTAAAAAATTCGATTCCGCCCGACAAAAATGGAATGATTGAGGTAAAATTCAACTCTGCAGGTTTGTTTGGAAAGCAATTAAAAACAGTAGAAATTCAATCAAATAGCAAAGAACCAAAACATTTAATTATTTTTGCCGAGGTTGAAAATGAGCAAATTGAATTTAAAAATTGAAAATGATATATTAAAATTAGAAAGTTATGATGAATATTATTTTAATGGCCGCACCTGCCGGACAAGAATCCAATCCACTGATGAGCATGTTACCGCTTCTGTTGATTGTGGTTGTGTTTTATTTCTTTATGATCCGCCCTCAAATGAAACGCCAGAAAGAAGTACGTAAATTCCGCGAAAGCCTTGCCAAAGGTGACAAAGTAGTTACTACCGGAGGAATTTATGGTAAAATTGTTGAAGTAAAAGAAACTACAATTATTCTTGAAATCGCAAAAGATGTTCACATTACTGTTGATAAAAACGGTATTGTGAAAGATTTGAGCGACGTTCAGCCTCAGAGATAAAAAAGCCCCTCCTAACCTCCCCGAGGGGAGGAACAAGAGGAAAACAAATCACTGGGGTTCACGAGATAAATTCTATTAAAAAAGGGTTGAGAATTAAATTCTCAACCCTTTTTTTCTCCTCCCCTCGGGGAGGTCGGGAGGGGCTTTCAAACATTAAACCTAAAGTGCATAATATCGCCATCATGCACAACATATTCCTTTCCTTCAATGGCAATTTTACCGGCATTCCGGCATGCACTTTCAGAACCCAGGGTTATATAATCGTTGTATTTTATTACTTCAGCCCGAATAAATCCACGTTCAAAATCGGAGTGGATGATTCCGGCTGCCTGTGGCGCTTTTGTCCCTTGCGTAAAAGTCCAGGCACGCGATTCATCGGGGCCAGTGGTAAAATAGGTTTTCAGGTTGAGCAAATGATAGGCTGAATGGATGAGTTTGTTTACACCCGGTTCATCCAAACCAAGTTCTTCAAGAAACAACTGCTTTTCATCGTAAGTTTCCAGCTCCGCGATATCTGCTTCGGTGGCGGCGGCAATTACAAGCAGTTCGGCATCTTCATCTTTAATCGCTTCTTTTATCGCTTCAACAAACTTGTTGCCTGATTTTGCCGATGCTTCATCCACATTGCAAACATACATAACAGGTTTGTTTGTCAGCAAAAAGAATTCTTTGGCTATTTTCCTGTCTTCCTCGTCCAATTGTAAAGTTCGGGCAGAAAGGCCTTTTTCAAGAACAGCTTTATACTTCCGGGCAATCTCATACATTTTTTTTGTCTTATGATCCACCCCGCCGTGTTTTACCTGTTTTTCAAGTTTTTCAATGCGGTTTTCCACTGTTTCCAAATCTTTCAACTGTAGTTCATAATCAATAACTTCCTTGTCGCGAACAGGATTTACTGAACCGTCAACATGGGTAATATTGTCGTTTTCGAAACAACGCAATACATGCAGAATAGCATCAGTTTCGCGGATATTACCCAAAAACTGGTTGCCCAAACCTTCGCCTTTACTTGCCCCTTTTACCAATCCCGCAATGTCCACAATTTCAATTGTGGTTGGCACAACTTTTTTGGGTTTATCGATTTCAGTAAGTTTTATCAACCGTGGATCAGGTACTGTAATTACACCAATATTGGGTTCGATGGTGCAAAACGGGAAATTTGCCGACTGTGCCTTTGCGCTCGACAAACAATTAAACAAGGTAGATTTACCTACATTGGGGAGACCAACTATACCGCATTTTAAAGCCATTTCTTAATTTTAAATTTCGCGCAAAGTTAATTTTTTTAAGCTGATATGACTGTGGTTTTTAATGTTGCATTCAAATTGATTTTCTAAAAGAAATGAATTTCTGCATCAATAAATTCCGTTCAACCATACTTAAACCAAATCAAGAGAGTAAATTTGCAGCACGCATCACGGTAAGATTAAAGATTAAACCTTTAAACTGAATCTGTGTCTTACATACAAATAATTTTTTAATGGATAATAGTGATCTCGATTTAATTTCCGATTTAAAAAATGAAAAAACAAGGGATCTTGCTTTTCAAACTTTGGTAAAAAAGTACAAGGAGCGCATGTATTGGCACATCAGAAAAATTGTGATGGACCATGATGATGCCGATGATATTCTTCAAAATACTTTTATCAAAGTTTGGCGAAGTATTGACAAATTTCGGGAAGAATCGAGCCTTTACACCTGGTTGTACCGGATTGCAACAAACGAATCATTAACATTTATTAATTCAAACAAAAGACGCAGCATAGTCCCCATGAACGACACAAGCGAATTTCTAATGAACAACCTCGAATCAGACGAATATTTCGATGGCGATGAAATACAGTTGAGGTTACAGGAAGCAATTTTGAAACTGCCCGAAAAACAGCGGATTGTTTTTAACCTGAAATATTTTGAGGAGATGAAATATGAAGATATGGCGCAAGTACTTGACACTTCAGTGGGAGCGCTGAAAGCTTCTTTTCATCATGCAACAAAAAAGGTGGAAGAGTACTTGAAAAACATCGATTAACAATTTAAATTAAACCTTTAAATAAGAATAAAGTCAAACAACTAAACATCAAAAAAACAGATGGAAGAATTAGAAAACATAGCACCGGAATTATCGAAAATAAAAAAGGAAAACCCTTTTAGGGTTCCCGAACATTATTTCGAGGATTTTCCAGCCCGCCTTCAAATGAAGTTGGACGCTGAAAAAATGGAAGTTCCACAGAAGCAAAGCAAGGTTATACAAATTTTGAAACCCGCATTAAGTATTGCTGCCGGTTTTGCACTTCTTTTTACATTGGCATACTGGCCATTAAAATTGGTTACTCCCGGCCAACAGGCCAACAATACAAATATTGAAATTGACATCAATGAAATGCTTTATGCAAATATGGTTGAAGGAATCGATCAAAACTCGTTTTATGCTTTGCTTGATGAGCCGAATAATTCGGCACAGTTAAGTGATGAGGAAATGGCAGTTATAGTTAACGCAAATAGCTCGGAATACGATATTTATTCGGAAACGATTAAATAAAAAATAGAAATAAATGACAAATTGGATAATTTAAATGAAAAATAGAATGAAAAGAGAAATTGGAATAATCCTGGCATGTTTTATTGTTATAATTAACATTTCAGTTAATGCACAGGATAAAGATTCGCATGAAGCACGAATGGAAAAATACCGTGCTGAAAAGGTTTCTTTTCTAACTACAAAATTAGATTTGACCCCTGCAGAAGCACAGAAATTTTGGCCCATTTACAACCAAATGGACAAAGAACGCTGGGAAGCACAAAAATGCCGCCGCGATTTGGAAAATAAAGTTAGTGAAGCAGAAGAATCACTCTCGGACAATGAAATAATAAAATTAACACGCGAATTCTCTGGCAGTTTGCAAAAGGAAGGTACTTTAATGACAAGTTACAACGAAAAACTTTTAAAAGTGCTGCCTCCCAAAAAGGTACTTAAATTATACAAAGCTGAAAACGAATTCAGAATGAACATGATTAGAAAGTACCGGGACAACAAAGGGAATAGAGAAGAAAAGTAGTTAGAAAATGAATTAAAAAAAAGACAAGTTTAGCTTGTCTTTTTTTTGTCTGTTTTTTTGAGTCCTAAATTCCTTTAAACCAATCCTGAAAATATTTACCAACAACCGGTGTTTCTTTCATTTCGCCGTTAATGGCTCCAATTAAACTTAAAAGCCAGAAAACAAATGCAATAATCCATCCGAAAAAATTTATAACCGGAACAAAACTGATTACCATACCAAACAGATATATTCCAAGTAGCTGACGAATATAATAACTGGTAATTTCATCTCTTTGATTCGAATTAATAATCAATGCAATAAGCCAACCAATCCAGGTGATGTGTGCTACAATTGCTTTAGTTTTTCCATCCATAATTTTAATTTTTTAGGTTTACGAAATGTACATAAATTTTCAGTTTTTCTATTTTTAATTTTGATTTTTTAATTATCCAGTGCATTCATCCTGAATTTTTCGATTTTAGCCATTTCATGTTCATTGTTGAAAATGGATTTAATTTTACTTACAATTTCAGGATTTTGGGCGGAGACATCATTCAATTCCTGGATATCTGTGTCAAGATTATATAATCTGATTTGTAAACTATCTTTATCTATATTTTTTCTGATTCCCTTCCATTTTCCCAATCGAACTGCTTGTTGGCCTCCGGATTCAGGAAATTCCCAATATAAAAACTCGTGTTTTTCCTGGTTTTCCTTTCCTAAAAGTGTTGGCAGAAAACTCTTTCCATCAATATCATCTGGTACTTGAATTCCGGTAATTTGACAAAAAGTGGGTAAAACATCATAAAAAGCCGAAATAAGTTCAGTTTCGCTTCCACGTGCAATTTTTCCCGGCCATTGGGCAATCATGGGAACTCGTATACCACCTTCGTTCACACTCCCTTTTCCCCAGCCAAATTCACTTTTAAATGGTTTAGCGCTGTCAAACCATGGCGAATCAGCACCACCGGTATAAGTGGGTCCATTGTCGCTTGTAAAAATTATTAGTGTGTTTTCATACAAGCCTAAATCTTTTAGTGATGCTACTATTTCTCCTACCTGTTCATCCAAATATGAAACCATAGCAGCATAACAGGCATGAGGATAACGATGCGGGAAGTAACCTTTATTCCCTAAATAAGGTTCTTCATCGCCAAATTTGCTGAGATAATAATCGACCCATCGCTTTGGTGCCTGCAGCGGATTATGTGGAATTGGTGTTGCATAATACAGAAAAAACGGATTGTCTTTATTTTCTTTAATAAAATTAATAACTTCCTTTTGCATCAAATCCGGCGAGTAATCTGTAAGCCAGAAATCGGAGTACGATTCCGGATTGTAAACATCCGATCCCTTTGGAAGTTTCGTATTCGGTGGAACCATTTTATTATTTAGCAAAACTTTTGTTGTGTCTTTCCATAAATGAACTGGAAAATAAGTATGTGCCTGTCGCTGGCAATTGTAACCGTAAAAAAAATCGAAGCCCTGTTTGTTTGGGATTCCATCGGTAAGTGGTGCGCCCAATCCCCATTTTCCTACAACAGCTGTTTTATAACCGGCACTTTGTAAAAGATTGCCGATGGTTTTTGTCCCATTTGCCAAAGGTCTTTGTCCTTCTAAATTGGGTTCATTTGCCACTGCTTCAAAATCCCATACCGGTCCCCTGTCAGCCCATTCATCGTTTCCACGAATTTGTGCGTGGCCCAAATGTTTTCCTGTTAACAAAACACAACGCGAAGGCGCACACACCGGAGCACCAGCGTAATGCCGGGTAAAACGCATTCCGTTTGTTGCCAGAGCATCAATATTTGGTGTTTCAATCTTCTGTTGTCCATAACAACCCAATTCAGCATAGCCTAAATCGTCGGCAAGAATATAAATGATGTTGGGTTTAACAGGATTTTCATTCACCGTAGTGTTACATGAAATTAAAGAAATCAGGAGAAAAACGGAAATGGACTGAAAAAAAAATGATTTCATGAAATGTTAAAATTGAGTATCCGACAAATTTAACATTTCAAATTCAATTTGAAGTTATTTTTCATTTCCCTGATTTCCCTCATCTATTTTTATGAATTAGGTTTGTTCATTTGCGCGCTTATACCTGAAAAATATAAATTGCCATGTTTTTGATTCAATTAATCATGAGATATAAATACGGTGAGGTAATTAAGGATTACACTATCATCACTTTTGGATTGTTGCTTTTTGTATTGGGATGGCTTTTATTCCTCATTCCGGCAGAGATTACAGGTGGTGGAGTTAGCGGTATCGCGGCAGTTATTTTCTTTGCCACAAAAATTCCTGTGAGCATCACGTTTTTAATTATAAACGTGATTCTTGTATTGGTTGCGATAAAAATCTTAGGTGCAAGTTTCGGAGTAAAAACCATTTATAGTATTGCCGTTTTAACGGTTTTCTTTGCTGTATTTCAAAATGTACTGGAAAAACCACTTGTTGACGACACTTTTCTTTCTGCTGTTTTGGGAGGAATGATGGGCGGGATTGGCCTCGGTGTCGTTTTTTCACGTGGTGGCAGTACAGGTGGCACTGATATTTTCGCTATGATAGTGATGAAATACCGCAACGTGAGCCCCGGAAAAATAATTATGCTTTGCGATGTTATAATTATTGGTTCGTCGTATTTCGTTTTTCAGTCACCCGAAAAATTAGTTTACGGTTATGTTTCCATGTGGGTTGTTTCATATGCACTTGATTCTTTTTTAAGTGGATCAAACCGATCGGCGCAAATGTTTATTGTTTCGAAAAAATACGAGGAAATTGCTGATTATATTAATCATGAAGCTATCCGGGGAGTTACTATATTAAACGGAACAGGTTGGTACACAAAAGAGGATTCAAAAATTGTGATGTCGGTTGTAAAAAAACGTGAAACCAGTGCCATTTTCAGAAAAATAAAAGAAATTGATCCTGAAGCATTTATTACCATGGGAAGTGTTATGGGCGTTTACGGACAAGGATTTGAGCAACTTAAGTTTTGAGTTCAGAGTTTAGGGTTCAGAGTTTTGAGTTCAGAGTTTAGGGTTCAGGGTTCAGAGTTTAGAGTTCAGAGTTTAGAGTTCAGAGTTTAGAATAAAAAAATCCAGTTACAAGCACAAGTATCAAGTAACAAGTAACAAGTATCAAGTAACAAGTATCAAGTAATCAGGAATACAGTATCGGATATCCAGCCTCTATTTTGTCAGCTTTTCAAATAAATCCCTGAAAATTGCATCGCGATTCAAAGAAGTTGCCATTCGCATGAAATGCCTTGAATGATCGACACTAAATGTTTTCTGTTCGGTAAGTACCGGGCTGTGCACCAAATCTGTTGAAACCCATGATGAATTGACCAACCATGCGACTGCTGAAACGTCCCAAATTACTTTCGACCAAGCTTTTTGTCCGCCGCTGTATTCCAAAACAATTTTGTAGAGGTAATCGGAAAGTTCATTTTTCCCTTCAAGGTAATATTTCAATTCCGGAATTGTTGTGTGCAAATGCGAAACCACGTTTTGACAAGGTAAAGTAACAAACGGAACGCCTGAGTTAAAAACCACCTGTGCTGCCAGAACATCCTGCTGCAAGTTGAATTCCCTCTGGTGCGGCCAATATAGGGCATTTCCTCCCAACCAAACCACAACTATTTTTTCAATGATTTTTGGTTCAATCAAAATGGCTGATGCAATATTTGTAATGCAACCAATCGGCACAACATAAAGGGGATTTTCGGGGCTACTTGCCATTGCCTTTTTTATCAAATCTTCAACTGCCGGGCTGTTTACAGGTGTGTTGATGTTCTCCAAATAACGGTTCGATCCGCGAAAGGCAAAACTTTCAGCGGGTTTATTCATGAATTTCAGTAAACGTAAAATTTCTTCGTAGCTTTTTTCCATCCCATCGCCTGCATTTGCTGAACGATCATTATGAAAAGGTGCTGCATAAACGGCAAGCAAGTCGATTTTTTCAGGCGAAAGCAAAGCATAGGCAAGCGCAAACTGGTCATCTACTTCGTTATAGGTGTCAGTGTCGAGCACCATTTTAATTTTTCCTGTTGGTGGTGTAAGTTTTTTAATCCGAACTGCTTCATCTATTCTTGGGAAGTTTTGGGCGTTCGTAATAAAAGCTAACAGAATAAAAAAGAGAATGATTTTTGATTTCATGATAATAAGAATTAACAGGTTATTAATTTAAAATTTTAATTTCATTCAGCAATGTTTCAAACGCCGGTGAAGCCATTCCTCCGTGGTCAAAACTATCAAGTTCATATAATTTGGTTTTTTCATGCCCGGCAACTTTCATCATCCTCATCATGTAGGCGTTTTCTTCATATCGGCCAAGCATTTCGCGTTCACGGTCGCCGGTAATTAAAATGAGTGGCGGTGCATCCGCCCGAACGTGGTATAACGGGGCAAATTCATCAACAATCGGCTGCGTATCTGGAATTCCGCGTTCTTTTCTGATGGTCATGTGCGTTATACAATGCCCGCTGAAGGGGATTAACATCGCAATTTTATTTGCATCTATACCATATTTTTTCAGCCATTGTTTATCCAACCCCACCATACTTGCCAAATAACCTCCAGCCGAATGACCGGATACTACAATTTTTGCAGGGTCGCCGCCAAAATCTGCTATGTGTTTGAAAGTCCATGCAACAGCTGCCGCAGCATCTTCAATATAGGCAGGGCAATTTACCTTTGGATTTAACCGGTAATTTACCGCCACAATTGCAATTCCCTGCTTTTTAAGTTTCTCTGGAATGTGTTTTTCACCACTTGTAATTCCGCCTCCGTGAAACCAAACAACGGTAGTATATCCTTTTTTATCAACTGGATAATAGATGTCCAGCTTGCAGCGTTCGCCAATATATTCATCGTTTTTCGCTTCTTCTGCGGTTCTGTAAAAAATGTTTTCCTTTATCGAATAACCCTGATTTTCCTGTGCATTGATTACCGGAAGTTGGGAAATCAGTAAACTCGAAATAAGAAATAAAAGTGTTGAAAAAGATTTCATTTTATTGATTTAGTATTTGTTGAAAAAGAACAGCTTCAAATATAGGAAAAGTGAGTTAAATCACATAGACACATAGTAAACATAGAGAATATTAAATAGTACTATTGAATCTAACTGGTTTAGTATGGTTCAAATAAAATGAAATACATTTGCCGACCTAAAATAAATGAAAATGTGGGCACTCGCAGGATTGTTATCTGCTTTATTTCTTGGAATTTATGATATTTTCAAAAAGACTTCGCTAAACGGCAATGCAGTTATGCCTGTGCTATTTTTTGCAACACTAACAAGCACCTTCATCTTTTTGCCGATTGTGTTAGGTTCACAATTCTTTCCGGAAACTTTTTCAGCAATTGGACTTTTTTCGCCCACCCTTAATTTTGTCCAGCATTTACAGGTTTTTTTCAAATCCGTGATAGTTGTTTCAAGTTGGACACTGGCATTTTTTGCAGTAAAACATCTGCCGGTTACTGTTTTCTCGCCCATTCGTGCAACCGGCCCGTTTTGGACATTAATCGGAGCACTTGTTATTTTTCATGAAAAACTGAATTTTTTACAATGGATTGGAGTACTGGTTACTTTGCTGTTCTTTTTCCTCTTTTCAACAACAGGAAAAAAAGAAGGAATTGAATATAAAAGCAACAAATGGATCTGGTTTATTGTTGGCGGAACGCTGCTTGGCGCTGTAAGCGGACTTTATGATAAATTCATCATCGCACGGATCGACAGGATTGCGGTTCAGGCCTGGTTTTCGTTTTACCAGGTAGTAATATTATTACCGGTTTTGGCTATTTTTTGGTTTCCGGGCCGAAAAAAAACAACACCTTTCAAATGGCGATGGTCAATTCCCGCCATTGGACTGACTTTGGTAATTGCTGATTTCCTTTATTTCTATGCGCTAAGTTGTGATGGATCGATGATTTCGGTTATTGCAGCGCTGCGGCGCGTAAGTGTGCTTGTAACCTTTGCTTTTGGGGCTTTTGTGCTAAGTGAGGCAAATCTGAAACAAAAAGGACTTTATTTGCTTGGAATTCTTGCCGGCACTTTGCTGATGACGCTGGGAAGCAGTTAAAACTAATTATTGGCTAACCTTGAGTACAGGCATTTAAATTTATGTTTACCAATTGTTTGAATTGAAATGCAGTTTCATCCCTTACATTAATAGCTTTACTTGTAACAACCATAAAATCAAAATCCGCTATTTTTTGTGTTATCCTGGCGAGCTCTCAATCCAAAAAGGAGCTATGAATTGTTTCGTAAAATCTCATAAACCATTTCTTTACAAAAAAGGAGCAGTAAAAAACCACTCCTTTTTAAAAATATTTTTTTTGAATAGTTTTCTAAGTTGACTTTGTTGTCCGTTCCAATCGTTTCAAAACGGCAAAAATAAAACCTGCAGAAACCAAACAAAGCACAACTAAAATTGTAAAGAACTGCCACAATTCAATTCGGTCCCAAAAATAACCGATAAAACCTGCAGCGGCGTTTCCAATTGCAGTGGCAGCAAACCAGCCACCTTGCGCCATTCCTTTGTATTTTGGTGGCGCCACTTTCGATACAAACGAAATCCCAATGGGGCTTAAAAACAATTCGGCTATTGTCAAAATCAGGTAACAGCTTATGAGCCAATAAGGAGAAATAAGATTGCTTGAAACGCCGCCATTTAATTCTCCCGGAGAAGTAAGTCCCAGTGAACTGGCAATTAGTACACCAAATCCAACAGCCGTAATCAACATACCATAACCAATTTTTTTAGGTGCTGAAGGTTCTTTCCCACGGTTGCGCAACCAAGTGAAAATACCGATAACTACCGGAGTAAGGAAAACAATAAAAATGGGGTTGAAATGTTGAAATTTTTGTGGTGTAATAGTGTAATCGCCGGTGTGAGAACTGATTGTATAATAAGCCAATGCGATGCTAAAAACTGAAACTGCTGCCCCAATTCCTTTCGCTTTTCCGGTCTTTCCCGTAAACAATAAAATCGCTCCAATAATTGCAAACAAAATGGGCAACAACTGGCTCAAATCAAAAAGAATATAAGTCCCGGGTGACACATTTCCCAGTTGTGTATAATCGCGTGCAAAAATGGTCATCGTAAATCCATTTTGGTGAAATGCCATCCAGAAGAAAATAACAACAAAGAATACAAGACCAAGAGCCACAAGTCTTTCCTTGATTTGTTGCGCACTTAAAACTACAATTTTGTCTTTATGTTCGCTTGATTTTGCTTTTTGTTTTTCAGTTAAGTCAGCGTGTTTGTAATATTTTCTGAACCCAATAAAAATTAAAAATGAAATAACCATACTAACTGCCGCAACAGCAAAACCGGCATTATATGACTCACTCAGCGTTTTAATATATGTAGTTGAAAATGAGGTGAGATCGGTAAAATTACTGCCCATTTGTTCTTGGGCTAGCTTTGTGAGTTGCTCCACATTTTCAAGTTTCCCATTTAAAAATTGGTGCGCCAGGTGCGGTATGGATGAATCGTAGGTAAATCCTTGTTTCGCCAGCACCCAGTTACCTATTGCTTCGGCAGCAGTTGGTGCAAAAAATGCCCCAATGTTGATTCCCATGTAAAATATATTGAAAGCATTGTCGCGGTTGGCACTGTATCGTGGGTCGTCGTACATGCTACCAACCAAAGCTTGCAAGTTGCCCTTAAACAAACCGGTTCCCAGCGAAATTACAGCCAGTGCGAGGTATACAATCATAATTTCCATCCCAGGCAAAGCAAGCAATCCATAACCTACAAACATAACTACTGTGCCAATGGCAATTGTTTTTCCGTAACCAAGCAAGTTGTCGGCAATATAACCGCCAAGCAATGGCAAAAAATAAATACCAAACAAAAATGTGCCATAAACACTACCTGCTTCCGCGGTTGTGAAACCAAACTTTGCCTGAATGTAAAGCACAAAAATGGCCAGCATAGTATAATACCCAAACCGTTCGCCCATATTGGCGAAAAATGCCACAACTAAACCCTTCGGATGATTTTTAAACATGTTTTCGTAAGTTTTGATTGATGAATAATTACGTTAAATTTCAGCGAAGGCAAATATAGAAATCTTTTGTACTTATTAAAGTTGATAAAGGTCAGGTTCAAAGTGTTAAATTGAAAAAAGCGAGGTGCTGTTATTTGTGTATAAATTGAATTGAAAAGTGAATCAAGTGAAACTTATTCGATATTTTTCATTTGGAGAATAAATAATCTTCGTTTTGCATTTTAGAAAGGTCATGCAATCAATTCCCTCAATAGTATGACTAAAATTAAAATTGTAATTTTATCCCTAAAGATTTTTTATCAATACTCATTCGTGTGAAATCTATAATAAAATGAAACTCTTTACAACAAAACAAATTGCAGAACTCGATAAATACACAATCGAAAACGAACCGATTTCCGATATCGATTTAATGGAACGGGCGTCGTTACAAATCACAAACTGGCTGGTTCAGAAATTTTCAACCGAACGAAAATTATTATTTTTTGCAGGACCCGGAAATAATGGTGGCGATGCACTTGCCATAGCTCGTCAAATGGCCGAACTCGATTTTGTTTGCGAAGTTTACCTTGTCGATTTGGGCCGGGAATTAAAAGGTTCATCTGCCATTAACCGCCACAGATTGGAATTACAGCAGAAAGTAAAAATTACAAATATTAAAATCTGTAAACGATTTTCCGGAATTATCTGAAACAGACATTATTTTAGACGGGTTGTTTGGCTCAGGATTAACAAGGCCTTTGGAAGGTTTGGCTGCTGAGATCGTTCAAAAAATCAACACCCACCATAATATTGTCATTTCCATTGATATTCCCAGTGGATTAATGGGCGAGGATAATTCCGAAAATATTGCTGAAAATATTATTCAAGCTAATTTTACGATCACTTTTCAATTTCCAAAAATCAGTTTTTTGTTTGCTGAGAATGAAAAATTTGTAGGTGGGTGGGAAGTTTTGCCCATTCGTTTGCACCCCGACGGGATTGCGCAAACCCAATCCATTTATTTTTATACTGAAAGAGAAGATATTCTGCAGATATTAAAAAAACGATTGCGCTTTGGGCACAAGGGAACTTACGGTCATGCACTGTTAATTGCCGGTAGTTTTGGTAAAATGGGCGCTGCAGTTTTGGCATCAAAATCCTGTTTGCGCAGTGGCGTTGGGTTGCTAACTACGCAAATTCCGCATTTGGGTTATCCAATCATCCAAACTGCAGTACCGGAAGCTATGGCAAGTGTTGACCAACACGATTACACTTTTACCGAATTTCCTGAATTGGCGCAGTTTTCAGCAATTGGTGTTGGCCCGGGAATTGGTTTGAAATCGAACACAAAAAAGGCATTATGCGAATTACTCGAAAAATCGCAGGTCCCTTTGGTTATTGATGCCGATGCTTTGAACATTCTTGCTGAAAACAAAACCTGGCTCGAAAAACTTCCTGAAAATTCAATCTTAACACCTCATCCCGGAGAATTTAAACGATTGGTTGGCGCGTCATCTAATTCCTATGAAAATATTCAAAAACAGCTTGATTTCTCAAAAAAACATAAAGTTGTTGTGGTTTTAAAAGGAGCTTTTACATCAATTTCAACACCCGATGGAAAATTGTATTTCAACTCCACCGGCAACCCCGGAATGGCAACTGCCGGCAGCGGCGATGTGCTGACCGGGATAATTCTCGGACTGCTAACTCAGGGAATTCAGCCTGAAAAAGCTGCGGTGGCAGGGGTTTATATTCACGGTTTAGCAGGCGATTTGGCAACGAAAGAAATATCGGAAATTTCATTGGTTGCGGGGGATATAATCGAATTTCTTGGTAAAGCTTTTCTATCCATAGAACCCGATTCAAAATAATAATTTTTCTACATTTGGGTTTTATTAAAAACAAAACAGATAACATGAAGTATTTAGCATTGATTATTGGGATTGTAATGATTTTGCCGGTGTACGGGCAACGAAAAAAAGATGATGTGGTTGCTCCCACTTTTGTTGAAGGAGTTATTTATTCACTTCCGCGAACCGGAATCAGGGTGAATGTTAAAGCAATGAAGGAAACTTTTCGCCCGGGGCCTTATGCAGCTTATGCCGAACAACTGTTGGGAATCAAAAACGCAAAGACAAAAGCCGCGATAAACTGGGCGATTGAAGAAGTTAAAATCGATGTTTTTTCGGAGCCCGACCCCGAAAATACTTACAAAGCTCTCGGATTAAATTTAGTTAGTTTATCCGCTGATGGTTGTCTGGCAGGTATCAACGCATTGTCTGCGGTAAATAAAAAAGAGGTGGTTGTAACAAATACAGTAGGTCAAAAATCTGAATTCGGAGAAAATAATTCATTTGAATATTTTACAGATGCTCCAATTTATACTGCCGGTGATTCGACAAATAATTACCGGCCCGTAAAACTGGGAGAAGAACAGAAAATTAGCAAAGCTGCACAACGTGTATTGGAAAGCCGCCGCATTCAATATGAGATTGCCGCCGGTTTGGTCGATGAATTTCATCCCGACGGAGAAGCGTACAAACTGAGTTTAAAAGAATTAAAGAAAATAGAAAACGATTACCTCAGCTTGTTTGTTGGCAGATCGACTTATGAAAAAGAAACTTTTGGTTTCGATTACGTACCCAAAAGCGGAAAAGGCGAAGCGATTTTCAGGATTTCAGAAGAAAACGGGATTGTACCGGCAACCGATCTTTCGGGTAAACCTGTGATGATAGAGTTTGACATCGATAAAGAACTTGTGCAGAAATATTCGGGACTTGTAAAATCTGATAATCCCAATGCCGGCCAAAGTGGAGTTTATTATCGTATTCCGGGACGCGCAACAGTTAGATTAATAAACGACATGAATGTTATTGCGACCGCCCGAATTACAGTTGCCCAATTTGGTGCAGTTGCCCCGGTTCCGGAAGATCTGCTTTTTGGCGAATATTCAATAGAATTCAATACCGAAACCGGCTCAATTCAATCAGTTGTCAGAAAGTAATTTAAAATATTCGGGGCAGTCATTGCGACTGCCCTTTTTTTATTTTCATTTTTAAAGCCTGTTATTTTTCTTATTTTTATCGGCTCAGTAAAAAAAATTATAAAAAAATCTTATGAATCAAATCATTAAACAAACACTTCGCGATTCAAGCAAAGCACGTTGGACAGCACTTGTAATTTTATCGTTTACAATGTTTGCAGGCTACATGTTTACCGAAGTTATTTCTCCCCTGAAACCCATCATGGAACGTTCGCTGGGAATGGACAGTACCGATTTTGGGTTTATTACCAGTGCCTACGGATTGTTCAACGTGTTCCTTTTGATGCTATTATTTGTTGGCGTATTTCTTGACAAATTTGGAATCAGATTTAGCACTATTGCATCGGCATTGATAATGATTATTGGTGCATCGATAAAATATGCAGCTTTCAAAGGGTTAATTGGCAGTCCCGATGTACCCATGCACATTCCGCTTGTAAATATCGACCTTACAACCCAGGTTTTTTGGGCTGGATTCGGATTCGCGGTTTTTGGGGTTGGGGTTGAATATGCGGGTATAACTGTTTCCAAAGCTGTTGCCAAATGGTTTAAAGGAAAAGAAATGGCGCTGGCAATGGGAATGCAGGTGGCAATTGCCCGTTTGGGTTCGTTCGCACCTTTGGCTTTTGGGGCAAAAATCGCCAATACATACGATGTTCCAACAACAATTTTAATTGTTATTGTATTTCTTATTTTAGGTTTGATAGGGTTCTTTTATTACAATACACTTGACAGAAAATTGGACAAACAATTGGTTGAAGAGGCTGATTATGCGGGAGAAGATAATTTTAAATTGTCCGATTTACTTGTCATATTTGGAAATCTTGGATTTTGGTTGATTGCACTTTTATGCGTATTTTTCTATTCAACTGTTTTCCCGTTTTACAAATACGGCCCCGATTTAATGGTCAATAAATTTGGAGTGAGTGAAAACTGGGCAGGATTGCTCCCAAGTTTGGTCCCCTTTGGAACCATGCTGTTAACACCAATTTTTGGCAGCATTTACGATAAAAAAGGGAAGGGTGCTTCTATTATGATTTTAGGTTCAGTCCTTTTAATTATTGTACATGTAATTTTCTATTTACCTTTTATAACAAGTGTTGTGGCAGCTTTTTTCAATGTGTTGCTTTTGGGTATTGCGTTTTCATTGGTTCCTTCGGCAATGTGGCCATCGGTGCCAAAAATTATTCCCGAAAGACAATTGGGAAGTGCCTATGCAGTTATTTTCTGGGTGCAGAATTTTGGTTTATGGGGAATTCCCCTTGCTGTTGGAATTGTACTCGACAAAACAAACCCAGGTGTTGCCGAAGCAAAAGCTGCCGGCGAAGCAATAACCTACAACTACCAAACTACCTGGACAATTTTTGTGGGACTTACATTTTTGGCTCTGTTAACAGCTTTATGGTTAAAAGCAGAAGATAAACGCAAAGGATATGGACTTGAAAAACCCAATATAAAGAGTTAAGAATAAGAGAATTTTAAACAATATAGCTTAACTTTAAAAATTGTGCTTTAAGCAATTCGTTCTTTACTTTAAACAATGAGTTCTTTACTTTAAACATTGAGCATTTAATTTTAAACAAATAACATATGACAGCAATTAAAAATATTCAACCAAAAGAATTGTGGTCGGTTTTTCACGAAATGACCCAAATACCACGCCCTTCTTATCATGAAGAAGCAATTCAGGAATGGGCTGTAAACTTTGGTAAAAACCTTGGTTTGGAAACCATAAAAGACGAAGTGGGAAATGTGATTATCCGTAAACCTGCAACTGAAGGAATGGAAAACCGCAAAGGCATTATTTTCCAGGGCCACCTGGATATGGTTCCTCAAAAAAACAGCGATAAAAAGCACGATTTTACAACCGACCCAATTGAAGCTTTTGTTGATGGTGAATGGGTAACTGCAAATGGTACAACTTTGGGCGCTGATAACGGAATCGGTGTTTCTTCGGCACTGGCAGTTTTGGCCTCAAAAACCATCAAACACGGGCCTGTTGAAGTACTTTTAACCGCTACCGAAGAAACTGGCATGGACGGCGCAAAAGGTTTAAAAGCCGGTGTTTTGCAGGGTGATATTCTTCTGAATACCGACACTGAAGACGAAGGAACTTTTAGCATTGGTTGCGCCGGGGGTATTGATGTTACTGCTTCTTTTAAAAATAAACTTAAAAAAAAGCTTCCTAAGAAATCGACAGCTTTTACATTGAAAGTAACAGGATTAAAAGGTGGCCATTCTGGTGTTGATATTCATTTGGGAAGGGGAAATGCAAACAAGGTATTTTTCAGGATTCTGAAGGAAATCAATAGCAAATCAGATGTGAGGTTAGCCGATATTCAGGGTGGAAGTTTGCGTAATGCAATTCCACGTGAAGCTTTTGGGCTTATAGTTGTAAAATCGAAAAAAGCGGAAAAGCTGATGGATCGGGTATCAAAATTAGCCGAAACCATTAAAACTGAACTCGAAAATGTAGAACCTAATTTGGCAATTGAATTGGAAGCTGCTGAACTGCCAAAAAAAATCATGTCGAAATCGCTGCAGAAAAATCTGACAAATGCAGTTTGGGCAGCACCAAATGATGTGGTTCGCATGAGCGATACAATGCCAGGCACCGTTGAAACCTCATCTAACTTAGCCATTGTAAAGTCGGATAAAAACAAAGTTGAGATAAATTGCCTGGTTCGAAGCTTTTCTGAATCAGCAAAATTAGCGCTTGCATCGCGCTTGGAATCTGTATTTACATTTGGCCGGAGCTTGTGTAAGTTTAGACGGAAGCTACCCGGGCTGGAAACCGGATGTAAATTCTGAAATACTGGAAGTAATGAAAAAGCTTTATTACAAACAGTTCAAAAAGAAACCTGAATTACTTGCCATGCACGCCGGTTTGGAATGCGGAATTCTGGGCGCAACATACACCAACTGGGATATGATTTCAATTGGCCCAACCATAAAATACCCACATTCGCCCGATGAAAAAGTGAACATCGCAACAGTTCAAAAATACTGGGACTTCCTGCTGAATGTGTTGGAAAATGTTCCTGAAAAATAAAACTTATATAAGTGATTAAGAAGGTGACGCAAAGTCATCTTCTTAATTTTAATTTGTCCGCAGCCTAAACCAAAAACATAAAGTGGCTTCTTCTAAAGTGGAGAATTTTTTAGGTAAAGTTTTCAATGTTTGACATGAAAACTCTCCAAAATCAGCAACACCAATTTACAAGTGACCATTATGTTGCAATGTAGTAAGAAGAAAAATCATCAAACAAAATTTTAGGTTAACATGCCAAAATGTTTACAAACTTGTTAACTTTGCAAAATGACCCGGGAAATTAAATTTTATAAAAACTATTTTATTGATTTCTATATTACACTTGATTCTTCGGTACAGGAAAAAATAGAATATGTATTTAAAGTGATTAAAACTGTTGATTTAATTCCTCAAAAATTTTTAAAACATATTGAAAGTACCGATGGACTTTATGAAATAAGAATAAAAGTTGGTTCAGATATTTACAGGTTGTTTTGTTGTTTTGACTCTGGTCGGATTGTTGTCTTATTTAATGGATTTCAGAAAAAAAGTCAAAAAACACCGAATAAAGTAATTGACAGAGCATTAAAAATAAAAGCGGATTATTTTAAAAATAAAAAAGGAGAAGGATTATGAAAACAATTAAAGATGCAACAACTTTTGATGAATTATTAGATATTAAATACGGAAAACCTGGAACCGAAAAACGAGATGAATTTGAAATTAAAGCAAAATCTTTTGTTGTTGGAGAAATGATAAAGGAAGTAAGGAAAAAAGCTCATCTAACCCAAGAAGAACTGGCAAAAAAAACGGGAACCAAAAAAAGTTATATCTCTCGTTTGGAAAATGGAAAGATTGACATTCAAATTTCAACGTTGTTTAAAATTTTTGAAGAAGGATTAGGAAAAAAATTAGGACTAACAATAAATTAAAAAAACAACTTGACTAAACCAAGAATTAAACTACGACATTCCAACAAAATGCAAATTTAAAGGCAATTAGCTTTTCAATGAGTAATCCAACTTCGACTCGCAGTTGCAACACCGTAAATTCATTATTAAATACTGGCGGTGTTGCAAAATATGAATGAAATATGGAATAATCAAATTGGATCTATACCGTTTTGAAAGTTTTCAACCTTTAATCCCGCACCCCATTTAACCGATACTAATACCAAATAATTCTTACTCCTCCAATAATTTATCCGCAGCCAAAACCAAAAACATAAAATGGGTTGCACCGCCGCCCATTACATATTCTGTCTGCTGCCAGAAATAAGGCCACTCTTTCAATTCAGGAAAATCGGGACGAATGATTCCTGTGCCTGAAACAACTCCACCTGGAATAAATGATCTGTCGGCACGATTTACGCCATAAGCCTGAATTACAGAACGCGATCCAACTCCCGAAGCAAATGACGACGTATTTTCTCCGGGATGATTACCCAGCATAAAATTCAAAGCGTTAAAGAGCAAATCTTTCTGAAACAATTCAGGAAGGTTTTTATTCAAAAAATACTGCTGCATTCCCAGTCGCTGAATTCCCCAGCCATCGCCCCAAATGGCAATATTGTAAGGTACGCCAAACGGATTTTCCTTTTGTCTTTCCTGAAGTTTTGAACCTAATTCTTTATAAGCAGCGTTTACTTCCGTTTTAAATTCTTCGTTTTTACAACGGCTAAAAATCCTTGCAACCGAAGCTCCCGTTTGCGAAAGGCTTTTCACAACTGCATCTTTCATGTCATAAATATCTTGTTGGTATTTTGTGTCATTGGTTGTGAGAAGTAATTCAACAGCAGCATTTATTTTTCCCGAACTGTTTCTGCCTGAAATTTGTCTTTGCACATCATATAATTCCGTGGCAGCCTTTAAACATCGGAAAGCCAAATCGTTATTATAACCTTTTAATACCCGGGCGGCGGCGGCCAGAGCCTGGATTGCAGCAAATTCGTGACCTGCATTTTCCTCCGTAAAAACCCAGCGATCGTCGGTTTTTCCCGATTCAGTGCCGGTTTTTTCGTTTTCGGCCAGTGCCGGATTGTATTTTAAATCATCGGTCATCGAACTTGCATCGCCTAACATTACATATTGCCGCAAAGTGTTGCAAATGATTCCACGGTATAAACGACCCATATTTTCATAACCACCCAAAATGGTTAAAACACCGTGTTCTATTTGTTGAAGAACATCTGGTTTCCCATCGGGCAAATGAATTTCAACGAGGTGGTTTTGCTGGTCAACTGTTGTTTGATCCCAGTCAACTCCAAACTCCTCGTATGCCAAAGCCAAAGTCCAGACTGTACCGGCCTGCGATTCAACGCGTAAATCATAATCACCTGCATCGTGCCATCCGCCAACATTTAATCCCGGGACCTGTTCCATCGGTTTGAATTTTGTTAATGTTGAAGGTCCTTGCATATAACCGTCAAAGTGATTTGTGTCAACCGGAGCCATTAGTGCATCGTCCATGTGGCATTGGTCGTGCCAAACGCGATAGCCTTCGTTGATGCGCATGTGACACATTTGAACAGGCAAAAAATATTCAAGTGTAGGCTGCCAAACATGACGTTCGTAAACATCATCGCCAATCTTAAAAGGTTCAGTTTTATATCCTTTATATTCAGCCTGGTAAATCCCTGGTTTTTTAATTTCAGAAAAATCGAACTGATAATAATTAAAACGAAGATATTTGCCCCATTTTTCAGGTTTTTCTTTTTTCACAGTTTCAAAACCTCCATTTTCTGACATGCGGAGAAGCGAAACCTCGCCTATTTTAGTTTCTGAGTTGTCCAGTTCAACCGATGCAATTTTAGGTTGATTGGGATGATAGCCCACCTGGCTGACATGCACAACAGGCTTTTGTTTGAAATCGGCTACAACATTTGGTTCAACCAACCACTCAATCGCATTTTTTGTAGCGCCAGCCTGAACTTCAGACCGAACAACAAACCATCCGTTATTGTGGTAAAACCGACCATCGAGCAATTGTATATCGGCTTTCAAACTTGTAATTTTCATGGTTTGTTCGGGAATTTCAGGAGCGATTGTCAGTTTTTTCCCGGTTGCAATCGGGAATGCCTGCCAGTTTCCGCCGGCATCTTTTTGCATCGGTCCGTTGGCCTGTAACGGAAAAATTCCACTTTGTTCATCCATGTACCACGATTTTCCGAAGAGTAATCCGGGGAAAAGTTCGAGGTTGAAACCAACTTTTCCAATCCATTCGTCAGGAAGTGGACTTTCTAAGTCCACTATTATCCTGAAATTTTTCCCTTCGCCAATAACCCTGACATTGTAGCTAAAATTCAAATCGGGATAAAAAACCGGGTTAAAACCCTTTCGATTCCGGCTTTCGTCGGGGTAAGTACAAGTAATGCTGATTTCGTTTTTATCCGGAAAAACCTGACGTTTGCCAGTTGCCGGAATGGGTTGCCACTGACCGGGAGTTGGTTCCAGGCGTAAATCGCCATTTGTAGCCACGCGGGTTCCGTTTTGGATAATTCCAATTGCACCCTGATGCCCTTCGGGATAAATATCATAAAATACCATCACATTTAGTCCGGGCATTTCAAAATATTCATCGCTGTTAATAATTAGCTTTTGGGCTGAAAGTGATAGCGATGCCACAAAAAGAAGAATAGAAAAGAGAAGATTTTTCATTTTACAGTTGGTTTAGATTTATTGGTTTGTAAAGATATTATAATTCAATGCTTACATGACTAAAAAACTGTTAGCTTTTCCCCACCGAATAAATATCGTCAATTAAATGCTGGTATTTTGCAGCAACAATATTCCGTCGCAATTTCAGGGTTGGTGAAAGTTCGCCTGTGGCAGGTGTCCATTCGGCGCAAACCAGGCGGATGCGGCTGATTTGTTCGTGCGAACCAAGCGTTTTGTTGATGATTTGAACTTCCTTTTGAATTTTGTCGACTACCTCTGGTTTTTGTATTAATTCCTTGTTGTTTTCGAAATGGATTTTATTCTCGGCGCACCAGTCGTGTAATAGCGGAAAATTAGGTGAAATTAATGCACTTGCAAATTTTTCGTTGGCGCCAATTACCATAACCTGCTCAATCAGGTTCGATGCTTTCAGTTTGTTTTCGATCATTTGCGGTGCAATGTATTTTCCTCCCGAAAGTTTAAAAATCTCCTTTTTGCGATCAGTAATTTTAAGGTATTTGCCATCTTCAAAAACACCAATATCGCCAGTATGAAACCAGCCTTCATTATCAATTACTTCATCAGTTAAATCATCAGCTTTGTAATATCCTTTCATCACTCCGGGTCCTTTGCAAAGTATTTCGCCATCATCGGCAATTTTTACTTCAAAGCCTTCCAAAACTGCACCCACAGTACCAATTTTCATTTCTTTGGAAGCCGGATTATTCACTGCAATCACAGGTGAAGTTTCAGTTAAACCGTAACCTTCGAGGTTCAGCATTTTCGACATTCCCAAAACCCGTGCAATCTTAGGTTGAAGCGCCGCGCCGCCCGAAACCACATAAACAATGTTTCCGCCCAGTGCTGCCCGCCATTTTGAATAAATCAATTTGTCTGCTAATTTTATTTTCAGACTTAAAAGTGGCCCGTAATTTTTATTGTACTCAAAATGCTTCGTTAAATCAAGTGCCCAAAAATAGAGTGATTTTTTTATCCCTTTCAATTCCTTCCCTTTTGTCACAAAACCGTCATACACCTTTTCCAAAAGCCGCGGTACCGAATTAAACATGTGCGGTTTGATTTCCTTTATTGCCAAAACTATCTGACTTAAATTTCCCACATAATAAATCCCCATTCCTTTGTATTGAAAGTGATAGTTCACACTCCGTTCGTACACATGGCAAAGCGGCAGGAAACTGATTACATGGTGATCTTTTCCCAAATGGTGCATTTTTGAATGGGCAACAAAGTTTGAAACAAGATTTTTCTGTGTCAGCATCACACCTTTTGGAACTCCTGTAGTTCCCGATGTGTATATTAAAGTAGCCAGATCTTCGGGTTGAACCGAACTTTTTATTTTCTCAAGTTCAGCGCTGTATTGTTCCTTTTTCTGTTCCCCAAGCACAAGGATTTCTTCGTAATTTTTTGCCCCGTCAACTTCCTCAAAAGTGTAAACCTGCTCAATATTATCAAGCAAAACCGCAATCGGATTAATTTTTTCGTAAAGTTTTTGATCGCCTACAATTACCAATTTTACTTCAGCATGTTGTAAAATATATTTGTATTCGTCTTCCCCAATAGTCGGGTAAATGGGTACATGCACCACGCCTGTCATTGCCATTCCCATGTCGGCAAAATTCCATTCGGGGCGGTTGGTTGTAACAGTAGCCACCTTGTCACCTTTTTTCAGTCCCAACGCCATTAATCCCATTGCAAACTGGTGTGATTTTTCAACATATTCCTGTGTTGAATAGGTGTACCAACTTCCATCTTTTTTTCCGCCAAGGGCATCTTTTCGTGGAAATTCGGTTAAGTAACGATCGAGGATATCAAAAGTACGGGTTACTTCCTGTGCCATGTTTTATTGATTTAGTTGAAAATTGGCTAAAATTAAACAAACATGAGCTACACTATTTATATTAACCGATTGAAACTATTCTGCATCGGTAAAAATTCCTGGTGGATGTCGATTTTCTGTACTGAAAATTCCAAAAATCAACAGGTTTATATAATCAGACCTGAAGGTTTTTAAAACGCTTCAGGTCTGAATGAAAATAATTTGAAATAAGATAAAACTCGCCTCAACCTGCATTCTCTTTTTCAAACTTTGCTTCCTTAATATATGCCCAAACCATCAGTATTCCAAAAAGAATAAATGTGATTGGCACAGCCGGATTAACACCATCTGCCGAGCCTTTTCCGTAGGAATGTAATCCGGAGAGATAATAATTCACACCAAAATAAGTCATTAAAACCGAGGCAAACCCAAGGATTGAAGCCATATTATAGTTGAAAAGCCCTTTCAGTGGCGGAATTAAACGCATGTGAACGATAAACGAATAAATAACAACTGTAATAAGTGCCCAGGTTTCTTTTGGGTCCCAGCCCCAGTAACGCCCCCAGCTTTCGTTGGCCCAAACGCCACCCAAAAATGTTCCGATTGTAAGTGCATATAAACCCACTGTTGCCGACATTTCGTTAATAGTTGTTAGTTGTTCAATATAACCGGTAACTCTCACCTGGTTCGATTTGTTTCGCATTACAATTAAAATCAAAGCCAAAACCCCAAGCAACGAACTAAGGCCAATAAAACCGTAACTGGCAGTAATTATGGCAACATGAATAGCCAGCCAATATGATTTCAGTACCGGAACAAGCGGCGTAATTTCAGGATTCATCCAACTGAGATGCGCTACAAACAATGCAATTCCCGACAAAAAAGCGGCGGTTCCGACTACCATCGGGTATTTTCGGCCAAAAATAAATCCTGCCAGCATAATTGCCCAGGCCACGTAAACCAATGATTCGAAACCATTGCTCCAGGGTGCGTGCCCCGAAATGTACCAGCGTACTGCCAATCCCAGGGTGTGCATCAGAAATCCGATAAATATCAAACCAAAAAATGTAATGTGAAGAAATTTTGGCAGCGGTTTTTGTCTGAAGATATTGACAAACAACACAAAAAGCAGCGAGATTCCAAACAGCAAATAAAAAGGAAAAATACGTTTGAAGGGGTTCACTTTGTTGTACATAATTTCAATGTCGCGTTTGGTTTGCGAAGGGATTAAATCGCCGCCATATTTTACCTGAAAATTGGCGATAGCCTGTAAAATCTGGTTGGCATCAACAACATTTTGTTCAGCAATTGTTTGCAGCAAAAGCTGGAAACCGCTTTTTATAAAAATCGAATCGCCACCTGAATATTCTGTGGCATTTGCACCCGGCGGATACCATGAAGCTTCTTTTGTGTCGCGCGGATACAAATTGAACATTGAACCCTGGAAAACCATGAAACAAATATTTATCCGTTCGTCAACATTGATATATTCTTTTTCCAACCTGTTTCGAAATGCCGGAGCTTTTGCATATGCCGCCTGCACATTATCTGAAATGGCATAATTTCCCTGGGCATCAAAAATCTGTTCAATTGTAATGTATTTTCCATTGGCACCGAGAAGAAGTGCAAGTGGTTCTTCCGAAATTTTTATGATTGGCAAAGTCCGCCAGATTTCGGGATAGGTCATCATACTCAAAACCACTTCATCGGGCGATAATCCATATAGAGTTGATTTTCCACTTACTTTACGCACAATTTCACTTGTTAAGGTTGAAATCGGCTCTATACGCCCGTCAACTCCCTGCACCCAAAGTTTACTGAATTCCTCAACAGTAGCATCGTTAATATCAGGAATTGCTGCTCCGGATCCGGGCTGGGCAAAAGTACCAAATGATAGTCCGCCAACAGCAAATACAAGTACAACAGTTTTAGCCGAAACCTGTTTCAGTTTGCGGGTTAAAAACTGGAAGTACGAGTTTTTATTGATAAGTGATAATATAAAACCAAGTGCCAGCAAAATATATCCGATATATGTAATCCATGTTCCCCACAAATCGTGGTTCACCGAAAGCACAGTCCCCATTTCATCGGTGTCGTAACTGCTTTGGAAGAATTTGTAACCTTTGTAATTCAATGTGTTGTTCATAAAAATGCGCATATCTTTTTTCATTCCGATATTTTCATCCTGCAAAACCACTTCAGAAGCAAAAGAAGAGGGCGAGTTTGAACCCGGATAACGTTCGAGCTGAAAATCTTTTAAATAAATGCTGAATGGTACAAAAATCGGCACCGAACCGTAAGCCAAACGCAAATTGCTGTTTCCGAGCGGCACCGAAATCGTGTCGGCAGAAACACCTGAATGACCAAAAACAGGTACAGTCTGCTGGTTAATTCCATCAGAAATCTGAATCATCACAGCATCTTCGCGTGTTTCATTCTGACTTTTTACAGCTGTAAATGTTGCACTTGGCAAAAAATTACGGATTAAAAACCTAAACCCACGGAAGCCATACAAAAACATATTTTTTGCCGGAATTGTATCGCCCGGGGCAAATTTAACCGATTGCTGGGTCGCCATTGTGGTTTCTTCGAGACGAATCAATAGCAGTTACAAACAACTGGTTTTCGTTCATAAAAAATTTAATTGCTGTATTTCTGCCCGACTGGAACCCGGCAGTAAATCCGGGATACTCCAGCACATCGCCTTCGTGAAACATAAACGATTGCATGCCTTGTGAGGTTGGCGACGAAAAAACAAAATCGATAACCGGTTCGCCACTTTCAGCGGGGATGGCTTTGCGTTCGGCATCTTCTATAAAACCAACAGCTTTAACTTTTACCGAAGTACCATTTACATCGAACTTTGCCGAAAACTGTTTTGGCGCCAGTTCCGAAAACAAAACCTTCTTTTCTTTTTGCTGATTTTCGAACCCCGCATAAAAATAACTATCTGTGGAAGTAATAAAGTTGGAACTTGTGTTTTCGCGGATGTGCATCACACCTTCGTAGCTGATGTACCGGGTAATTGCAGCCCCGATTAAAATCACGAGAAACGAAATATGAAACAAGCCCATTGATATCCGTTGCCGCGTGTAAAACCTGTATTTAATAAAATTATTTACAAGATTAATGGCAAGCAATACCAAAATCGCCTCAAACCAGTGGGTTTTGTAAATTAAAGCCTGTGCAGTTGGCGTTCCGTAACTGCTCTCGACAAAAGTTGCAATTGCCATTGAAAATGCCAGTGCAAGAAACAGAAATGCCATTACCGGCAGCGAGGTTATGAATGTGTAGATGCGTTTCATGTTTAAATAATTAGCCGGAAGTCAGAAGTCGGAAGACCAAAGCAGGAAACCGAATAAAGCAGTCCGTATTTTATTTTATAATTTTCAAGAGGCTGAAAATAGATGTTATTTAGAACATTTCAAAAAAGACAGGGCTAAATCGGAGCGATTTGTATTTTATTTCATAATTGGCGGGGAGTTGGACTTTCCAAGTCCAACATTTTTGAAACTGCCGGACTTTGGAAAGTCCGGCTCCCGGCTCCCAATTATTGCGAAATCCCGTGATAAACTTTTTTCACCACTTCAATTTTTTCTTCATCCTCAGCAATGGCATTGGTTGTAAACATCATCGCACCGCTTGATTTTTCTGCAAGTCCACCTTTCAGTACGGTTTCAAATTCGCCTGAAGAAATTGTATAAGGATTGTTGTATGCCTGCACAATTGGCCATACTTTCGGGGAAGCGCCGTTTTTGATCTCCAGGCGTTTACAAAACCAGCGGATATTTTCCTCCACCCAAGTCGGTTCGCGCCCCATTCTCGCGTGATAAACCATTGGCGAAAACACGTCAAAAACATCGTGAAGCAAATCGTAATCAAGTCCGAGAATGCGCCGCCGGGCGCCGTCAAATTCCTCATCAGTCCACGGACAATGATAAAGCCCCAACAAAGTTCCGGGTTTCTGTTCGTCAATAATTTTCCGAATCTGAACCGACCAGTCAAGAATCACTCCGCAACGCCAGTCGCGCCATTCTTTATCTTTATTCTGTAATATCCACTGAGCTTTTTCGGCAGTGCTGTCTCCCTGAATTTCAAGGTTTTTTTCTCTGGAAAAAGATGGTAAGACAATGGTTGCAAAAACAGGTCTCGGGCAAAATAGGTTCGGGCTCCTCAAATTGTGCGTGCCAGTGAACGTAATCCATCCAAACCCCGGCAACATCGTATTTGTTAAGCAGCATTCGCAGTTGGTTAAACCGATATTCGCGAAAACCGGGTTCGGTGGGACATACACCCATAAACCACGAGGCAGCCTCCACCTTTTCACCTTTTTCGCTGATAGCCCACGCTTCAGGATGTTCTTCCACGTAATTTTTACCATTTAAAGTGGCAAATTCAGCATAAACTTTTACACCTTCACCTTTTGACCGTTCCATCAGCGCCGAATCGATTGAACCTCCATGCACAAACACCGCATTAATCCCTAATTCAGGCAATGAATATCCTTTATCCCACAATGGCTTCGGATGACCGTAAATTCCCCTTATTTCAATCTGCTGTTCAGGTTCCTTAGCGCATGAAACAAATATGAAAAGCATGATAAAAGCTAAAATGAAATTCTGTTTTGGTTTTGTTTGTTGTACTGTTGTCATCACTTTCGATTTTTATCGTTTAAACAAATATACAACGAACCGGATATTGAAACCAAATCAAGCAAATTGTTATTTCATTCACTCGGTAAAATGAGGGATTGGAAAAAAGTTTAAAAAGGCAAACATGATAATAAACAGCAAATACAGAATATGTAAAGGCTAAATTTGAAAACATTAAATCCATGTAAATCTATTTAAATACTGACCATCAAAACATAATTATAATGACAAAGCATCGAATCAAACCTTTCATTTTTGTTATCTGTTTTTTATGCGTGTTTTACAATCACTTAGATGCCCAGGAGCCTACCTCACATTTTATGATAAATGCAGGGGGTACTATTTATTTTCAACAAGAATCTCCAAACTATTTACTATATCCTACACCGGAATTAGAAGTTTTATACAAAATTCATACGTTCAAAGCACTTTCTGTTTTTGCCGGGTTAAATTACACTTACAGTTATAGTTTTCACGATCTTGGAGTTAAAAGTGAATGGAAGAGAAAGGCTCATGAATTAGCGCTTCCATTATTTATAGAACAAGGTATTGGTAAATTCATTTCAGTTAAAGGCGGTACTGCTATCGGGTATTTAATAAAAGGCAAGGAGGAATACAGAAATAATCTTACTGCCCATCCTAAGTGGTTAGATGTAACCTATCTAACAGATTATGATGAAAGTTCAAGATTTTATGTAGTACTTTTTTTGGATCCAAAACTTAAATATGATTTTGATGCGTGGAATAGAATATCTGTTGGCCCGACGTTGAGATACTATATTAAAGATAACTGGATGGAAGAAGTCAGGAACAGAACAATGCTCGGCATATCTTTTCAATATTCATTCCGGTTATAAAATCCGAATTTGTGGTTAAAACTAATTTTAAAACCAAATATCATGAAAAAATTACTAATTATCTTCATTTTTACTAGTTATTCAACATTTACTTATTCTCAAGTTCCTAATTGGCAAATTGACCAGAACTATATGTATAATAGTTTTTTTGATGATTTTGACAATCTGGAGCTTCCGGGCTGGCACCCTGGTCTAATTTATCGTGGAATTGGACAGTTAATAGATAGCAGTTTAACCCATAGAGTGCAAAATGGGCAACTTGAATTAACCATGGCACACATTCATGGATACAATGATTCAGCCAATTATGTTGGAGCGGAATTTGTCACTAATAAAGATTTTTCGTTCGGCATATTTGAATGCCAAGCCTCTTTTGCTAAAGGCCTTGGATCTTGGCCTGCATTTTGGGCTTTTCTTAGTGGATGTGTAAATAATGAGGGACCTGAAATCGATTTTGCAGAATATTTCAGTAGATTCCAAACTCCACCACCAAATAAGATTGGCCATTACATTCATCATTGGATTTGTGGAGGGGGAGGTGAGGTAGATACAGACTATCAATATGATTATCAGTTTTGGCCAACAACAAATATTTACAAGTGTATTTGGACTCCTGACAAAGTAGAATTTTATATAGATGGAGTTTTAAAAAGAACTTTTTACAATAATGGGACAGATTGGTTTCCTCTTTCAAAAATGCGAGTTATTGTTAGCCAGCAAATTCTTAATCCAGACGGAGGATATACTCCTTTAGCACCTCAGACTAGTTATTTCAATTGGGTAAAAGTCAGGGAATTTTTTCAACCACCAGTAATTACATTGAGTTCAAATGTTATTTGCTCAAACGGAACGGCAATATTAGATGCCGACTCGCGAGCAATAAATATTACTTGGAGCCTAACTCCAACAAATCTATTTTCAGGCTCCACAACTGGTTCAGGAAAGAATGCTAATATAACCGCTGCCGGACCAAGTGGACTGGGTAAAATAAACTATACATACAAAATGCCAGGCGTACCTAATGACGAAACGTTTACCACAGAAAAAACATTTAGTATAGGCGATTCTGGATTTAATCCCATAGTTGAAGGTGAGAGTATTGTTACATGCAGTAATACATTATTTACTGAAGCTAATAATAAATCTGTATATTGGTCTGTTTACGGACCTTTGGAAATAGTTGGGCAGAACTTTGGTTACAGATGTACAATTAAAGGTACAGGCAACGGATACGGTTGGGTTTATGCAACGAACGATTGTGGTTCACAAAGAGGAGAAATGTTTGTTGAAGTGGATTGTGGATATTTTTTAACCTTAACACCAAACCCTTCAACAGGGGAGACTACTGTAGCCATTGAATCTACTTCAAAAGAACTTGTTTTGGATGAAAATGAAGAATGGGAGTTAGAAATTTATAATGACTTTCAAACACTTACAAAGAAAGATTCAAAACTCAAGGGTAAATACCAAAAATTACAAACAACCGGCTGGAAAGAAGGAATTTATATTGTCAGAGTTAAATTTATGGACATGATTCTTCAGGAGAAACTGTTGGTTAAGTAGAGTGACTTATTAATACGAAGAGAACCGTTCCTTCTGTATTCAACTCAGAAGGAACGGTTCTTTTTTTCCCGGGAGCCGGCCCCGAAAGCTTTCGGAGTCCAACTCCGACATTTTTTTGCCGGACGTTGGAAAGTCCGGCTCCCGGTTTCTTTTGCAAATCGCAATTTATTCTTTCAGTAAAATTCCGTACTTAAGAAAAATCTAAAAAAATGAATAACATGACAATAAACAGCAAATGCAAAAACCAAAAAGGATAGATTTGAGAACATTAAATCCATGCAAATCTATTTAAATACTGACCGTCAAAAACCAATAAAAAATGAAACAGCTATTTTTACAACTTTCCTTTACCTTAATTATTATAAACTCAGTTTTTGCAATAAATCCCACATTTTATTTAGACGATACTTTTCGGGATAGTACCCATCAAAATAATATTCTTAGAAAATCAGTAACATTAGGAGTTCTATTAACACATTTTTCTCCCAATAGCAAAAATAATGACTCGGATTATAATATTCAATTTATTAATCCGGGAGCGGAGGCACTATTTCATTACTCTTTAAGTAATTCCACAAGTTTAACAACTGGTCTCAGTTATCAACATATTAAAATTACTCATGGGCAAAATTCTTCGGATATTAAAACAGTAACAAATGAAATTTCAATACCATTGTTTATGTCAGTAAAACTATTTCAACCAACAATCTTTAACATTGAATTGTCATCTGGATTTTATCTTGGTCAGTATGTAAAAATCTCCAACAACATCGATCTTTTTGAGAATGATGAAAAAAACTATGCTAAACTATTTTCAGTTGATGATTTCATTGGTGACGTTTATGTAGGTATTGGCAAAAAATCGATTTTAAAAAAAATTCCAATTGGATTAGATTTGTTTTTCAGGTATCGGCTAAAGGAACACCAGGGTGTTAATCATTATATTTCACGATTCTATTATGGAATTAAACTTAATTACGGATTTAACCTATAAATATATTATGAAAAACATTAAAGAAATTCTGATTGCAACTGTATTGTGTATAATATCCAATGGATATGTCTTTAGTCAAACTATGGAATGGAATAATTATTATTCTACAACTATTTTCTATGATGACTTCTTAAATAGTTAGATTGATCCTAATAAATGGAACGTTGAAGATGATGCTTATTTGAACAATACTCTTTTTATTGATTCATCTGCCACGATAAGTGTAAATGCGGGAAATCTCCGACTAACTACTATTTCTTGTCCAAATTGTTCCAGCGGAGGAATAACTCGAAATCATGCGGCCGGAAAGGTAACCACAAAAGATAAATTTCAGTATGGAATATTTGAAAGTCGCATTTATTTTCCACGAAAAGAAGGAACATCAGCCTATTTTCAGCTCAGAGGAGGAAATGGAGTGCCTTGTTCGCAAGGTGGATTATATGAAAATGAGATCAATATAGCAAATAGTTGGTGGAGGGATTTTTATCCCAATTATCATTTGTCACATACTGTTAGACACTATCATACAGGGACGGATTGTCTTGAAGATTACTGGCGAGTAAATTGGTACAGTTATGAGAATTCTAATAGTACATATCATACATATAAATGCATTTGGACTCCCTCCTTTTTACGTTATTATTTAGATGATAATTTAATACATGAGGCGCTAAATACTGGAAGTTCATGTCCTGATTGTAGTCAGGAATGGTTTCCAGAGTATCAATTACATTTGTCTTTTTATCAGATACTAAATACTGATGTTTTACTTTACATCGAGATACCACAGACAACATACATTGATTATGTGTCAGTTAAAAGGTTTTTCGCTACTCCTGAAATTAGTTGCCCAAATGTAATCTGCTCTTCTGATTCAGCAATTATGGATGTTGATTTAAGTGCAGATAGTATAACTTGGAGCCTTACACCAACAAATCTTTTTTCGGGTACAACACAAGGAACAGATAAAACTGCAGCAATAACAACAGCAACAGGAGCCAGTGGCCAAGGCAAAATAACCTACACTTTCAAAATGCCCAGTGGCGAAACTTTTACTGCAGAAAAAAACTTTTGGGTAGGAAAACCTGTTATTTCAGGAATATCAGGTCCAACGACAACTCCAAATAACCAATGGGCTTCATTTACTGCACAACTGCAAAGTGATTTATCATCACCAACTGATTACAACTGGATACTTAATCCTTTAAATGGAAATATGATATACGATTATGGGGCTACCTGTGACGTTGCTTTTTATAACTCAGGCTATTATCAGATTGTAGTTCAGGCGAAAAATACATGTCCGGATTGGGGGCCGTATTATGTTGGTAATGTTGAGGTTTATGATGATGATTATATAGCGATATCGCCAAATCCAACAACAGGGGAAACTACGTTATCAATAGAATCGACCTCAAAAGAAAACTCAGTTAATATGAATGAGGAATGGGATTTGGAGATATATGACCAGATTCAAACTTTAAAAGAGAAAAAGACAAAACTTAAAGGCAACGAATACAAAATACAAACTGCCGGATGGAAGGAAGGAGTATATTTTGTTAGGGTAAAATACAAAGATGAGATTCTAACAGGTCAGTTGGTTGTAAAGCAATAAAACCAAAAGAACCGTTCCCTCTGTATTCAACTCAGAAGGAACGGTTCTTTTTCACGGGTGATGCGAATTCCGATTCGCATCTTTTACACCGCGGACGGCGGTTTGGAAACCCTGCCCGTCCGGTCAGGCGGGCGCCGCACCCGTTACTGCAAAAACGCCAGCGCCTTGTCGATAGCAGCTTGTAAACCTGCTGCATTTTTCCCGCCGGCAGTGGCATAAAACGGCTGTCCGCCACCGCCGCCCTGAATTTCGCGACGTTTGAACAAATATACAACGAAGCGGATAATGAAAGCAAATCAAAAAAATTCTAACTTCATTCTCTCACCAAAACGACGAATTGGAGATAAGTTTAAAAGGCAAACATGACAATTATCAGAAAAAACAAAAGCCTAAAATGGTAGTTTTGAAAACATTAAATCCATGTAAATCTATTTAAATACTGACCATCAAAAACATTAATAAATGAAATAGCTGATTTTCCCGTCTATTAACAAATTCGTGCTGTTTGCCTGTCATATTTTTATATAACTATTTTGACAAAAAAGAATTGTATATTTTAGCTTGTATATTCAAAAAGAATGATGATGCATAACTTACAAAATATGAAAGTTTTAAGAGCGAATTTCTTAAAACTATTTTTAATAGTATTTCTAATTTGTGATTTAACTATATCATTTATTCAGTATTACAATACTCCTATTTATGGTGATATGGAAAGTGGTATACTACCGGACAATCATGTACAGAAAATATTGGACGATCCTTTGGGCTTTAAATTAATTTTAACAGGAGATGGACATATTAACCCAAACCGTTTTTTCTCTCATTTTATTTTTATGAAATATTTTCAAAATGTCCCATCGCTATTATCCATATACTTTGACCCAATAACCTCTATTTATTTAGCATGTGCATTAATAAAGTTTTTTGTACAACTCCTTTTTATCTTAGCTTTAACATTCTTAGTTTCAAATAGTAATAAACTTTTCAGTTTCCAATTTATATTAATTGCTGCAATTATAGCACCTCTTTTCCAGGTATATGGCTTTTTTACAAGAATGGGAATTGTAGATAAATCAGTGGCATATACCTTTTTTTATGGTTTACCTGTTGTATTACTTATGCTTTTTATGCTGCCAATATTTCGATGCATAATCTACAGATCAAAGCTGAATTTAATAAGTTTTATTTTACTACTTCCTTTTACAATTATTTTACCACTAAGTGGCCCATTAATTCCCGGTATTATTCTGATAATAAATTCCCTTATCCTGATCCACTATGTCAACGTTAAAAGTTTTAAGGTTAAAGAAATCATAACCGATATTCCTGTTCGTCTTGCTATAATTTTGCTGTTAATTGGTTTCTGGAGTATTTATTCACTCCTGCTTGGACAATTTGATGCAAATTACAAAACTGAGTTTATTCCGGTCTTTGACCGGTATTTAAACCTTCCTTATGGAATTTATTCACAGTTGTTTCACTCTTTAGGTTTTCCTTTAATGATTTCGGCAATTGTTATTAACATATTGATAATATCAAAAAATAGTGAACTAAGTAAATATTGGAATTTTAACCAACTTAAATGGGTAGTTGTTTTTACAATTTTGTATATTTTGCTTCTTCCTCTGGGTGGATATCGCCCATACAGACCATATATAATTCGTTTTGACACAATTATTCCGGTTACCATTGCATTTATTTATTTATTAGTGATTTCAACTGTTTTTATTATTAATCATTTAAAAAATAAAAACTGGTACGTAACTGGAGTAATACTTGTTTTGTTGATTTATACCTTTGCTGATTTCAAGGGATTTAATGAAAATAAAAAAGAGAAATTTGCATTGGAGCTAATTGTAAAATCATCTGAAAAAATTGTTGCATTACCCTGGAACTACTACATTCTTTCGTGGGATAATATAACAGATGCAAAAGATTCAGAACAAAAAGCAGAATTGTTACTTCTTTGGAATATTATTAATGAAAAAAAACTATTCTATAACGATCCCAAGCAAATTGAGAAAACAAAACCTTGATTAAAATCCATCATTTATGCTCTACCAAGCATACTCGATTAGCTTGATTGAAGAATTGGCTGAGTGGGAATTGGAGGTTTACGATTCGTTCCAATCCTTAAAAGAGAGAAATACAAAACTAAAAGGAAAATAACACAAAATACAAACTTCCGGATGGAAAGAAGGGGTTTACATTATACGTGTAAAATATAACAATGAAGTTATACAGGGAAAATTGGTAGTGAAGAAATAAGTTTTTTTATAAATCAAAAAAAGAACCGTTCCTTCTGCATCAACACACAGAGAACGGTTCTCTTTTTTGAAGGGAGTTGGACTTTCCGGGTTCAACATTTTTGAAGCTGCCGGACTTTGGAAAGTCCGGCTCCCGGCTCCCAATTATTGCGAAATCCCGTGATAAACTTTTTTCACCACCTCAATTTTTTCTTCATCCTCAGCAATGGCATTTGTTGTAAACATCATTACGCCGCTGGCTTTGTCTGCAATCCCGCCTTTCAGAACGGTTTCAAATTCGCCTGCAGAAATTGTATAAGGATTGTTGTATGCCTGCACAATTGGCCATACTTTCGGGGAAGCGCCATTTTTAATCTCAAGACGTTTACAAAACCAGCGGATATTTTCCTCCACCCATACCGGTTCGCGCCCCATTCTCGCGTGATAAACCATTGGCGAAAACACGTTAAAAACATCGCGCAATAAATCGTAATCAAGTCCGAGAATGCGCCGCCGGGCTCCGTCAAATTCCTCGTCGGTCCACGGACAATGATAAAGCCCGAGCAAAGTTCCAGGTTTCTGTTCGTCAATAATTTTTCGAAACTGAACCGACCACTCATAAATTACTTCGCAACGCCAGTCGCGCCATTCCTTGTCTTTATTTTGCAATATCCACTGTGCTTTTTCTGCAGTGCTGCCTTCGGGAAGTTCAAGATTTTTATCTTCAGAAAAAGCGGTAAGACAATGATCGCAAAAACAGGTTTCGGGCAAAATTGGTTCAGGCTCCTCAAATTGTGCGTGCCAGTGAACGTAATCCATCCAAACCCCGGCAACATCATAATCATTTAGCAGTTTGCGCAACTGGTTAAACCGATATTCGCGGAAACCAGGTTCGGTTGGGCAAACACCCATAAACCACGAAGCAGCTTCCACCTGTTCGCCTTTTTCGTTGATTGCCCACGCTTCGGGATGTACTTCCACGTAGTTTTTGCCATTTAAAGTGGCAAACTCGGCATATACTTTTATGCCCTCACTTTTCGCCCGTTCCATCAGCGCCGAATCGATGGAACCACCATGCACAAACACCGCATTAATCCCTAATTCAGGCAATGAATATCCTTTATCCCACAATGGCTTCGGATGACCGTAAATTCCCCTTGTTTCAATTTGCCGGTCAGGTTTCTGTGCACACGAAACCAATATGAAAAGCAATAAAAAAGCTGAAATGAAATTCTGTTTTGGTTTTGATTGTTGTGTTGTTTTCATCTGTTTCGATTTCAACTGTTTAAACAAATATAGAACTTACACAACAATGAAACTATACTTATCAGTATCCTGCAAAACGTTTCAAACCTATTCCCGAAAACAAATTGGCAAAACCTGACAAATCTCATCAATAATTTCTTCCGGAATTAATATTTTTGAAAACACTAACCTCTTGCAAACCAAAAATTGCAAGCCGCCAAAAAGTTCATGATGAAAAAATATTTTCCAATAAAAAAATTTAAAGGAATTTCGATGCCTCTCTGGTAATCCCCGACTGGAGAGGCAGGAAAATAAATTCGTTATTAGGGGAAAACTATTTCTTTTTAAAACAAAATAAATTAATCAAAATGAAAATATTTATCCTAATTGTAATCATCATTTCCGGCATTCCACTTCGGGCACAAGAAACTAAAAACTCAGTAGTACTGTCAGGAGTTCTTGCGCATTATGAACAAATCAGCAAATACAGAAGCGCAAAAGTTGTTCACGGGTACTACCAGTATCCGGTTGACCCGGGTATTGAAGTTTTATATTTGAGGAACCTGAACAAAAATATCTCTTTGGGTACGGGTGTATGTTATCAAAAAGGGAAAATAATGGATTTTATTATTAACCAAGAGAGGTTTCATTTTGCAGATGTTAGTATCCCAATTTTATTTACCAGCCATTTTAATCTTGATGAAAGAAATGGCTTGTTAATTTCAACGGGATTGTATGGTGGAAAAACAATCCTCCTCAAAGCCGAAGGTACGGGTAGTACTGATGGATGGCATGAAAACCCTGATTTTGACATAAGCTGGTATTCTGACGATGAATTTTTTCTGGATATTTATTTTGGCGCCGGGTATTCTTATTCAATCTCACAAAAAAGAAGTGTCACTATTATGCCTTTTATCAAATACAGGGCAAACACAGTTTGGTTAAATTCTTTTCAAAAAAAGGCGCACTATGGAGTAAAATTGAGTTACTCTATCAATTTTTAATGACCAAGTAAAAACAAGTTTAATTATAAAATTTAATTTTAAAATAAACACAAAATAAAAAAAATCTACATTAATCTTACTAATAACAAGTATTTTTTATGGATATAATGCATGTCCACAAAGCAATCCCCGTATGGAAAATCCCGACTATGCAGTAACAGTTTTTTATGATGATTTTGAAACTGGCAGCAATTGGAGAGACAACTGGATTCCTGGCAATAATGGAGCATTTATCTCCCCTAATTTCGGAAACATTTTGATTTGGAAAGATAGTACTGCTACTATCAATCAAAGTCTTGGAAAACTTAGTTTAATTGCAAGGGGATATGAAGGTTATACGACAACGGACTGGAATGGCGATCCGATCACTGCGGATTATATTTCGGGAAGTGTTAAATCAAAAGATCGTTTTTTGTACGGAGTTTTTGAATGTAACGCAACTTTTGGGTATAAGCATGGTTCATTCCCTGCATTCTGGTTATATTTTGATTCAATATGTGGGTATGATTATGGATCGGAAATAGATATTGCTGAATTAAAATATGAAGAATCTAGTACGGGATTAGATAACCATGCTTATTATTATCCCTGTGCAAGCGGTGGTTTTGAGGAAGTTCCTGGTTCTTGGAAAGATAACGACTTTATCTGGTCAACTGAAACGCCCCATACCTTTAAATGTATCTGGACTCCAACAAAAATTGAATGGTATGTGGATAATACAAAAAAGCATACAATTTATAAAACCGTAAATAACCACTATCCCAATAAAACGATGGTTATGATTTTATGCCAGCAATTATATCCATATAAGAACAAAATGAGTAACATAGATGTACCAGTTACATCAACATTTCATTGGGTTCGGGCAAAAGAATTCTTCCTTGCTCCAGAAATCACAATAAGTCCAAATGTAATTTGTTCAAGTGGCACTGCTGCTTTGGATGTTGACCCAAGCGCAGACAGTATTACCTGGAGCCTTACACCTACAAATCTTTTTTCAGGCATTAAAATAGGAACAGGCAAAACTGCTACTTTTACCGCAGCTTCGGGAGCCAGTGGCCAGGGTAAATTAACCTACACTTTTAAAATGCCAAGTGGAGAAACCTTTATTGCTGAGAAAACTTTTTGGGTAGGAAAAGCAGGAACTCCAACATCCATTATTCCATTTTGGAACAACGGTATGGAGTTTGGGAGCAATTCGGTATATGAATTCCGTTTGCTAAATACACCCACCGGAGCAACCAGCTATACTTGGTCTGTGGGTGGCGGAACAATTCTTAGCGGGCAGGGTACCACCAGTATTTATGTAAGGACCTCAACAGTAACAGGAGATAACAATATCAATTTTTCAGTAGGTGTCAGAGCTGTTAACATTTGCGAAGAAAGTGCATATTTTGTTCGTACAGGCTGGGTTATTTCTGGAACAGGAGGTGCAACCAGAATATTGCTTGTCCCCAATCCCGCTATCGGTGAAACAACACTGTCCATCGAATCAAACTCGGCTGATTTTATTTTTGATGAAACATCTGAGTGGGAATTTGAGATATACGACCAGGTTCAAACTTTAAAGGAGAAAAAGACCAAAATCAAAGGCAAAGAACACCAAATACAAACTGCCGGATGGAAGGAAGGTGTATATTTTGTAAGGGTAAAATACAAGGATGAGATTATAACAAACCAGTTGGTTGTGAAGAAATAAAACTTAAAAACCGTTCCCTCTGTGTTCAACTCAGAAGGAACGGTTTTTTTCTACACGGGAGTCGGAGTTTTCAGCTCCGACAAACTCAAGCCGGACTTCAGAAAGTCCGGCTCCAGGTTCCAGGTTACTGTAAAAACGAAAGCGCCTTGTCAATAGCGGCCTGCAAACCTGCTGCATTTTTACCACCGGCAGTGGCATAAAATGGCTGACCTCCGCCGCCGCCCTGTATTTCCCGGCCTGCTTCGCGAACAATTTTCCCGGCATCCAAACCTTTTTCAGTAACAAGATTTTCCGAAATCATTATGGTTAAATTGGGTTTTCCATTACTTTCAGTGCCCAAAACCAAATACAAATTCTCCACTTCGCCTTTTAACTGGAACGCCAAATCCTTTAACATTGCTGCATCTTCAACTTCTACAATTCCTGAAATGATATTTACCCCTTTTTCAAACAGCACTTTGCTTTTCAGATTGGCTTTTATGGTTTTTAAACTTTCGCGTTGGAAGCTCTCCAACTGTTTCGAAAGTTCAGCGTTTTGCTGCAACAAAGCGGCAACACTTGCCAGAATATCTTTTGAACCTTTAATAGTTTCGCGAACACTGTTCAGTGTTTTAATCTGTTCGTTTACATATTTTTCGGCACGGGCAGCGGTAATTGCTTCAATACGGCGCACCCCGGCGGCAATTGCGCTTTCTGATACAATTTTCAGCATCCCGATATTCCCGGTTGCCGGAACATGTGTTCCACCGCACAATTCAACCGATTCGCCAAATTTTATCACGCGCACTGCTTCGCCGTACTTTTCGCCAAAAAGCATCATCGCGCCACTGTTTCTGGCTTCTTCAATGGGCATTGAACGGTTTTCTTCCAACACCGAATTCAAGCCTGATATTGGCATTTACAATCTCTTCAACTCTATCAATTTCCTCGTCAGTCATTTTCTGAAAATGCGAAAAGTCGAAACGCAGGTGGTCAGCATTAACAAGAGAACCTTTTTGTTCGACATGCGTTCCCAAAACCTGTCGCAGTGCAGCATGCAGCAAATGTGTGGCCGTGTGGTTGCTGGCAATGTTCATTCGGCGATCAGTATCTACGCTCGCCCTGAAAAAATCGGATGGGTTTTCGGGTAATTTTTCAACCAGGTGTACAATCAGGTTATTTTCTTTTTGGGTATCGAAAATTTTTGTTTTTTTCCCATCGGCTTCAATAAATCCCGAATCACCAACCTGTCCGCCCGATTCACCATAAAAAGGTGTCTGGTCGAAAACCAGCTGGAAGAATGTTTTCTTTTGCTGTGTAACCTTCCGGTATCTGGCAATTCTTATTTCGGCTTCCTGTTTATCATATCCAAGAAATTCGGTTTGATCGATTTTGCGGATTTCCACCCAATCGGCGGTTTCCTGGGCTGCGGCATTTCGTGAGCGGTTTTTTTGAGCTTCCATTTCAACTTTAAAACCGGCTTCGTCAACTCCCAGCTCATTTTCACGGGCTATTAGTTCAGTTAAATCCAATGGGAAACCAAAAGTATCGAACAGTACAAAAGCATCTTTCCCCTGTATTTCCGTCAGGTTTTCCTGTTTTGCCTTCGAAATAATATCGTCAAGTAAACGGATTCCTGTTGTAAGTGTACGCAAAAAAGATTCCTCTTCTTCCCTGATAACTTTTTCAATCAAAACTTGCTGGCTTACCAGTTCGGGGAATGCCTCACCCATTGTTTCCTTTAAAACTGCCACGAGTTTAAAAATAAATGATTCGCGGAAATTAAGAAATGTGTAACCGTAACGAACGGCACGGCGCAAAATGCGGCGGATTACATAACCCGCTTTATTGTTTGATGGCAACTGTCCATCGGCAATGGCAAAGGCAACTGCCCGCAGATGGTCGGCAATAACACGCATTGCAATGTCGGTTTTTTCGTCGTCGCCATATTTTATACTACACAAATTACCAATTTCGGTAATAGTATTCTGAAAAATATCGGTATCGTAATTTGATTTAACTCCCTGGATTGCCATGCAAAGACGTTCAAAACCCATGCCTGTGTCAACATGTTTGGCAGGCAGTTCTTCCAGTTGCCCGGTTGCTTTGCGGTTAAACTGAATAAATACGAGGTTCCAGATTTCGATTACCTGCGGATGACTTTTATTAACCAATTCAATCCCCGGTAATTTAGCTACTTCATCATTGCTCCTTATATCAATGTGCACTTCAGAACAAGGGCCACAGGGGCCTGAATCTCCCATTTCCCAAAAGTTATCCTTTTTGCTTCCGTTTAAAACCCTGTCGGCAGGGAGATATTTTAACCAGAAGTTAGCAGCTTCATCATCACGTTCCAGTTTATCATCGGCGCTTCCCTCGAAAACTGTGGCATACAACCGGTCGGGGTTCAGGCCCATTCTACCCACCAAAAATTCCCAGGCCCAGTCGATGGCATCTTTTTTAAAATAATCACCAAACGACCAGTTGCCCAGCATTTCAAACATGGTGTGGTGATAGGTATCCAAACCTACTTCTTCAAGGTCGTTGTGCTTGCCTGAAACACGCAAACATTTTTGAGTATCGGCTATACGGGGCCATTTTACCGGTTCGTTTCCGAGGAACAAATCTTTAAACTGGTTCATCCCGGCATTTGTAAACATTAATGTTGGATCTCCTTTTACAACCATTGGAGCCGACCCCACTATATGATGATTTTTCTCTTTAAAAAAGTCCAAAAATGCCTTGCGTATTTCCTTTGAAGTCCTAATCATTCGATTATGTTTTATTCTAAATTTTGTTAAAAAAGTATAGTCTTCAACACAAATTATGCTATCTGTCAGTTATTTGCTTATTTTTGCCGTCTTGAAAAAGCAATAAATAAACGGCTGCAAAGTTATATGATTTAATTAAAAATGATTAAGTCGTTCAATAAAAAAGCCTTACGGTATGACGAAAAAGAGATACAGATTTAATCCGGATACACTCAATTATGAACGAATAGGAATTTCAATCAAAGAGAAATTCACAAAAATACTTGCCTATTTTTCAAGCAGTTTGGCATTTTCGCTGATAATAGCAGTTGCTGCACTTTACTTTTATGAATCGCCAAAAACAAAGGCCTTGAAGCGTGAAAACCAGGAGCTGTTATCGCAATATGAACTGTTATTAAAAGATTTGGATAAGATTGATAAAGTTTTGGCAGATCTCCAACAAAGGGACGATAATATTTACAGGGTAATTTTTGAGACAGATCCAATTCCATCGACAGTTAGAAAAGCTGGTTTTGGTGGTACAAATAAATATACACATCTCGAAGGATTAACGAATTCAGCGTTGGTAATCGAAACAGCAAAAAAACTTGATATTCTTTCAAAAGAAGCTTACATTCAGTCGAAATCTTTTGATGAAGTAATGAAAATGGCTTTGAATAAAGAGGAAATGCTGGCAAGTATTCCGGCCGTGCAACCCATCACCAACCGCGATTTGAAACGGACTGCAAGTGGCTGGGGATACAGGATTCACCCAATTTACAAAGTGAGAAAAATGCACTGGGGCATGGACTTTACAGCACCGGTTGGCACACCAATTTTTGCTACAGGAAACGGCAAAGTAATTGAAACTTCGGGTTCGAAAAAAAGCCGGTCCGACTTTGGTTTGTGCATCGTAATTGACCATGGGTTTGGTTACCAAACGCTTTACGGGCATTTAAATGGTTTTAACGTGAAAGCAGGACAACAGGTTAAACGTGGCGATATAATTGGATATGTAGGAAGTTCAGGCGCTTCAACTGCACCACATTTACATTACGAAGTTCACAAAGACGGACAACGGGTAAATCCATCATTTTACTATTTCAAAGATTTGACAGCCGAAGAATATGATAAAATGATTGCCATTTCGGGAAATATCGGTCAAACACTCGATTAATATTACGAAAACAGATGCCCTACAAAAAACCTAAAATAGAGAAAATTTTTTATTCCATTGGTGAAGTTGCCGAAATAATTGGCGAAAACCAGTCGTTGATACGGTATTGGGAAAACCAGTTTGAAGCGCTGAAACCGCAAAAAAACAAAAGGGGAACCCGCCTGTTTACAAAAGAAGATATTGATACAGTAAAAATCATTCACCATTTGGTAAAAGAACGCGGATTGACTTTAAAAGGCGCGCAGCAAAAATTGAAAGACAACAAGGAAGAGACAATCAATAACTATGAAATTGTTCAGCGTTTGCAGGATGTTCGGCAGCAATTGGTTGAAATTCGGAATGAAATGCAGGATTGATTTCTGAACTGCTTGCGTGGATATTCCTAACAAAGTCGAACAAAGAATAAATAAAATTCACTTATGTCCACTCTAAAAGAAATTACCAGTTTCCTTGAAAGCTTTGCCCCGCTTGGCTTGCAGGAATCTTACGATAATTCAGGTTTGATAACTGGCGATATAAATTCGGAAATTACCACCATTTTGCTAACGCTTGATGTAACAGAAAAAGTTATAGAAGAGGCAATTCAAAAAAATGCACAGCTAATTGTATCACATCATCCCATCATTTTTTCAGGATTAAAAAAGCTTACTGGCAGAAACTATGTGGAACGTACAATCATAAAAGCCATAAAAAACGACATTGCTATTTACGCGGCTCACACAAATCTGGACAGTGTAGAAGGTGGCGTAAATGGTAAAATATGCAATAAAATAGGGCTTAAAAACTGCAAAATACTACAACCTTCAGGAGGACAACTGAAAAAACTTGTTACTTTTATCCCGGTTAAAAGTGCTGATGAAGTCCGTGCTGCAGTATTTAATGCAGGTGCAGGGAACATTGGGAATTACGATAGTTGTGGATTTGTAGCTGAAGGAATGGGAAGCTTTAGGGGAAATGAAAATTCAAACCCTTTTGTGGGTAAAAAAGGCGAAATTCACAATGAAAAGGAAGTTCGGTTTGAAACAATTTTTCCCGGTTATTTGCAGGGAAAAGTGATTGAGGCATTGTTAAAATTTCATCCGTATGAAGAAGTGGCTTACGATATTTATCCACTTGATAATAAATTCGATAAAACAGGGATGGGAATGGTTGGAATATTACCTGAACCTATCACAGAAACACAATTTTTGACTCAGTTAAAACATAAATTTAATACTGGGTTAATAAAACATACAGCATTAACAGGGAAATCGGTAAGAAAAATTGCTGTTTGCGGAGGTTCCGGGGCGTTCTTGTTAAACGCTGCAATTGCCGCCGGGGCTGACTTTTTTGTATCGGGCGACTTTAAATACCACCAGTTTTTTGATGCCGAAAATAAAATAGTGATAGCAGATATTGGTCATTTTGAAAGTGAACAATACACTAAAGAACTTTTTTATGAATTACTTACAGAAAAATTCCCTACTTTTGCAATCCATTTATCAGAAGTGGGTACCAACCCGGTTTTTTATTTCTGATTTTTATAGTGAAAAATTAAACATTTAAGCGATGAACACACCATATTCAAAGCAAGACGAGAAAGATATTTCAGTAGAATTAAAGCTTCGGGCTTTGCATGAACTACAAACTGTAGTTTCGGAAGTAGATAAAATTAAAGTACTCAGGGGTGAACTTCCATTGGAAGTACAGGATTTGGAAGATGAAATAGCAGGATTAAAAACCAGGCTTATAAATCTTGATGCTGAAATCAAAAACATGGATACTGCTACTAATAATAAACGGATTGCGATTAAAGATTCGCAGGCCCTAATTACAAAGTATACCGAACAGCAAAATAATGTTCGCAATAACCGCGAATTTGATTCCCTTTCAAAAGAAATCGAATTTCAAAATCTCGAAATTGAACTTTCGGAAAAAAGAATCCGTGAGTTTACTATAGAAATGAAAGAAAAGGAAGATTTAGTAAAGACTTCTAAACAGTTGCTTATTGAGCGTCAGGAAGATCTTGAACGGAAAAAATCGGAACTTAAGGAAATTTCAGAAGAGACAAAAATTGAAGAAGAAAAACTGAAATCGAAGTCTGAAAAAATTGAATCTTTTATCGAGCCACGTTTGCTTACGGCATTTAAACGCATCCGCAAAAATGCACGCAATGGTTTGGCCGTTGTAACCATTCAACGCGATGCCTGTGGCGGTTGCTTTAACAAAATACCACCGCAGCGTCAAATGGACATTGCCAACCGCAAAAAAATTATTGTTTGTGAATATTGCGGGAGAATTCTGGTAGATTCGAATATCAATATTATCGAAGAAGAGGCCTGATACACGACACAATTTCAAAATATAAGTAAAGCCGGATTAATTAGTTAGTCCGGCTTTATTATTAATTAATGTAAGGTATTTGACAGAATCATGAACCTGCCAAATCCATGTGCAGTTGAAATCCCGTTTCCCTACCCTAAGTTTTTGTTAATTACGAAAAAATGCAAAATAATTTATTTTCAGTCACGTTTTCTTAGTTACCTTTAACTGATGTCAAACAGAATTTTAAAGCAATGGCGGTAATTAAAGAAGAATTGGGACTTTATACAGATTTTTACGAACTGGTAATGGCAGCCGGTTATTTGCACTGTGGCAAAAAAGACCAACAGGTTTCATTTAATTATTTTTTCAGGACAAATCCGTTTAAAGGCGGATTCACTGTTTTTGCCGGCCTTGCTGATTTTTTGGAATTACTTTCCAAATTCACCTATAGCGATTCCGATATTCAATATCTGAAAACACAAGGTTTCAAACCGGAATTTCTTGAATATTTAAAAAGCTTTCGCTTCAAAGGAAATATTTTGAGTGTTTCCGAAGGCGAAATTGTATTCCCAAACGAGCCTGTTTTAAGGGTTGACGGAAATATTATCGAATGCCAGTTAATTGAAAGCATATTGCTGAATATCATCAATTTTGAATCATTGATTGCGACAAAAGCTTTCAGGATAAAACTCGTTTCAGGCAAAAACGTTTTTTCTGACTTTGGGTTGCGCAGGGCGCAGGGTTTTGGTGCGATTCATGCAAGTCGTGCAGCTTGTATTGGCGGGGCTTCCTCTACCTCCAATGTGCTGGCCGGAAAACTTTTTGACATCCCGGTTTCCGGAACTCAGGCACACAGCTGGATACAGAGTTTCGACAGCGAACTTGAAGCTTTTCGCGCTTATTCGCAGGTTAACCCTGAAAATACTATTCTACTTGTGGATTCATATGACACATTAAAATCGGGCGTTCCGAATGCCGTTATTGTGGCGAAAGAAATGGAATCGAAAGGACATTATTTAAAAGGCATCAGGTTGGATAGTGGAGATTTGGCCTATTTAAGTAAAAAAGCCCGGCAACTTTTGGATGATGCAGGTTTAAAATATGTGAAAATAGTTGCTTCAAATCAATTAAATGAATATGTAGTAAAAACACTTCTAAAAGACCAGGACGCGCCCATAGATTCATTTGGAATTGGAACAGAATTGGTTACAGGAAAAAATGATGCTGCCCTTGATGGCGTTTATAAATTAGTGGAAATTGATGGTTTCCCCAAAATGAAGTTTTCAGAAAATATTGAGAAAAATACATTACCATCGAAAAAACTATTGCACAGGTTTTTTGATGTAAACGGCAAATTTTACTGTGATGCAATTGCACACGAAAACGAAAAACCCAGTGAAATCAGTACAATTTATCATCCGGTTTATCCTGAAAAATATACAAATATTAAAGGTTTTAAATTTGAAAGCCTTTTAAAGGAAGTTGTAATTTCAGGTAAAAATGTTCTTGAAAAACAAACTCCCGTGGAAATCCACAAGCATCTTACAAGCAGAGCTCTTTGTTTGCCTGATGAACATAAGCGTTTTATCAGCCCTCATATTTACAAAACCGGAATCACCCAAAAATTAATGGAAACCCGTAACTCACTTTCGAAACAAATAAAAAACACACTTTAATTTTTATTGAATATGACTGATATTATTCGTCCAACATTGGTTCTCAACAAGGAAGTTTGTGTGCGGAACATTGAAAGAATGGCCAAAAAAGCCATTGACCATAAAATGCGCTTCCGTCCTCATTTTAAAACCCACCAATCAGCGAAAATTGGTGAATGGTTCCGGAATTTTGGAATTGATGCGATTACGGTTTCTTCGGTTCAAATGGCAGAATATTTTGCTGCAAATGGTTGGACGGACATTACCATTGCCTTTCCAATTAACATTCTGGAGATAAATAATATTAACCGGCTGGCAGGAAAGATAAAACTGCATGTATTGGTTGAAAACAATGAATCTGTGGAGTTTCTGGCAAAAAAGGCAATTCAACCCCTTGGAGTTTGGATTAAAATTGACACAAGTTACAACCGCACCGGAGTAGATGATTCTGACAAAATCCTTATTTCATCCATAATCAACAATATTTCAAAAGTTGAAAAACTCAGGTTCAAGGGTTTTTTAACACACACAGGTAACACTTATAGCGCCAGTTCCACTGATGAAATTTTTAGCCGTCATTTTGATGCGCTCCTAAAATTAAAATCATTAAAACAACAATACATATCTGCCTATCCTGAAGTTGAAATAAGCATGGGCGATACTCCGGCCGCCACACTTTGCACAACTTTTAACGGTGTTGACGAAATCAGGCCTGGAAATTTTGTTTTTTATGATCTGATGCAGCAAAACCTTGGTGTTTGTTCGTTTGATGACATCGCCGTGAGGATGGTCTGCCCGGTGGTGGCAAAACATTTATTGCGAAACGAAGTAGTAATTCACGGAGGAGCAGTACATTTTTCACGGGAAGAAATTATAAACATCGACGGAAAAAGTATGTTTGGCCGGGTTATCATTTATAAAAACGGTAAAAAAATTATGCTCGACCCAATGAATTACCTCTCGAAACTCTCGCAGGAACATGGAATTTTAAAAGTCGCCCAAAAACAGTTCAAAAATTTTAATGTTGGCGATTTGGTCGAAATCATCCCTGTTCATTCATGTTTAACTGCCAATCTAATGGGACATTTCCGCACAACAGACGGAGAATTGATTGAAATGATGCCGAAATACTAAACACTGCGAACTTGAAAAATCCTTGTCATGAAAGCCCGAATTTGCATATCAGGCAATGGAATAAAAATTTTACATAAACGCCCTGTCCCAGGGAATTCCGGCCAAAACAACCACCAAAGCAATGATATAATAAATAGCTGCACTGCGGTGTTTTTTCCAGGGGGCAACATCTTTTTTCGATTTTGAACGGCCAATGTGTACCAAAACCAAAGCAATTATCATCATTAAAATGTGCTCAACAGCGTAAAAGCGAAGATCTGAATTTTTCATGGCTGCGCCAAAATCGTTAAAGGCAGCTTTTGTAATTGGGCTGACAAGCGTATACAATATTAACCCAACCAAAAACTGAATATCCATAAAAATCATAAGAATCAATCCTGTTAAGTTGTCTTTTTTGTTCCATCCGCGTTTTCCAAACCAACCTGTCAAAGCAAACAAAATTGCTAAAATCAGGCTTATCAAAACCAGCCAGCGAAACATGTTGTGGGTGTGTAAAAGTCCGGTGTACATATTTATTGTTTTAAATTTCTATTGAAACGTTTATAAAGGGTTTTAGTTGAATGAACATTTCATAAACATATAAAATACCTATGTCAATTGCCTGTAATTTGAACCATTAATCCTGATAAACAGGAAATTGCAACTGAATGGCACACATATACAAAATCAGCAAAGAAAAAGGCTGAACTCCTAAGAATCCAGCCTTTCCAAATTCAAAATTATTCCTATTTTTTTGTCGATTCAATAACGCCTCTGAAATAGCCTATAGATTCAGCAATTCCCAAAAACGGATTATCCATATCCTTTTCGTGCTCAAGACTGCAAACACCTGTGTAGCCTACTTTGCGAATCATCTTCACCAGAGCCGGAAAATCGATTACACCCCTGCCTATTTCAAGCGAGTAGCCAAGTTTTGTTGTTCCGGTAACATCTTTTATGTGCATATCAAAAACCCGGGTTTGGTATTTTTTGAGGTCGGCAACCGGGTCTTTACCGTTGCGTGTGTCATGACCAATATCAAGGCACATACCAATTCGGGGGTCAAGATCTTTTACATGATTCCAAACATCTTCGGCATCAGGATAAATTTTAATATCCGGTCCGTGTAAATGAATAGCATAGTTGAAATCATACTCTTTAACTTTCTTATCAACATAAGGTAGAAGCTCAACATTGGGTACACCAACGATTAATTTTACCCCTACCCTTTTGGCATATTCAAAAGCTTTGTCAATTTCCTCTTCTGTTTTCATGTAAATAGGGCCAACTGCGTAACCTGTAACATCACTGGCTTTCAGTTTTGAATGAAAAGCAGCAATTTCCTCGTCGGTGCTTGTCATTGGTAAATGAAAATCTTTAATGCAGAGGTAATGTACGTCAGTCTTTTTTAATGTTTCAAGGGTTTTGTCGAGGTCGAATTTCACAAATGTGTAACCAGCCATTCCCAATTTGAATTTTTCCCCGGTTTCGGGAGGCGGCTGTGGTCCGGGCTTTGTCTCCTGTGCGCTGCCAATTATGGTTGTTATTGCAAACAAGAACATTAAAATTTTTGATTTCATTTTTGATACTTTTAATTGTTTATTAATGAAAACAAAGCTAAAAAATAAAATTGACGGTGTAGTTTTTATATCTTAAAAACAACTCTTCCATTTCCGGGAATGGCGCGATAAATTGCTTTGGCATCTTTGTCGTCCAACCAGATATAAAGCGTTGGTATATATGTTTTTGGGAGCAGGTTGTTTTTTAATTTTCCGATATTGTACTTTAAAATATCGTTTTTAAAGTTTAAATCTAAAAGGGAATCCTGTCCCAGTCCTACCCCCGTGATTACCACTTCGATATTGTTGTCAAGAATAAATTGCCAAATTATTGGAGCTTCGGGAATTGAATCGTGTTTAACTTCCTTTACTTCATTTTCGTTTTTTGGTGCCTGAATTTTTTTTACAGGTCGTTTCACACTTGTCGATTGTTCCTGAATAATTTTAGAAATAGCAGTAATATCAAGGTAAGCAGCGTAATTTGGCGACTCGATAAAATTTTCCGGCATTTGTTTCAAAATATCCGCCTGGAGCAAAATCGTGCCCTTTAATTGTACCAGAACAGTGCTGTCGGCAAGGTTGATCCCCAAATTGAGTGAGTCGGATTTCGCCAGTAAAAGTTGCTGTTCCATCCAGTGAACTTCTTTCTTTTTCTGTTTAACTTCAGGAATATTCCAGCCAGCATCGTTTGCATCTGTTTCTTTAAATTTCTCAGTTTTCTTATTAATTGCCTGACTTACAACAGTGTCAGCTTTAATAAAACGTAAAATCGTAAAAGCTGACAAAATTACTAAAACAGTAGTTGTAAGAATAAAACCAACTTTATATTTTATAAATATATCTTTCATTTTCTGTATTTAATAAATGAAAACTTTTGCACCAACAGGAAGTGTTTTATAAACTGCTTCCAAATCATCGTCAAGCAATCTCACACAACCATGTGTTACAGGCGAACCAATCAGGCGCTGGTATAAAGTTCCGTGAATCATGTAACCATCGCCGAGCGTTAATGCATAATCGCCCAGCACATTGGCTTCGTATCGTGATGAATGTCCCCGTGGTGGAACCGGCAAACCCTCCTCGATAAAAGCCCAGTCAGGTTTTGTCCATACGGGATTGGTTTTTTTACCCTGTACTGTCATAACACCTTTTGGCGTTTCAAACATGTACGATTTGGTACTGTCAACTTCAAGTGAAATAAAACTTCCTGTCGAACACCTACCCTCGCGGATAATTTCGTTGTTTTTATACAATTCGAAAGTGTTGTTGGTTGTATTTATTACAAGGAACGCATTTCCAGGGATTAGCCGCTGCATCTTTTTATCCAGCAAATCGAGTTTTTTGTTTAGCGTTTTCAATTCAGTTTCCTGATTAAAAGCTGAATCAATCGAATTCGTTTCACCAAGTGCTGCCTGATATTTTAAAAACTGCATTTTTGGTACAACTTGCACATTTATATAAGCAAACAGGGCAATTAAACCCACAATTGCAATTGTAAAAATCAGGAAGATGATATATTTTTTAATTTTTTCCATTTTAATTTAAATAATCCTCAAGAGGTAACCTCGAACCCACAATAACAACAGTTGTATTAACATTTGTCTGTTTAAAAACTGCATCCATTTCACTGTTTTCCAATGCTATGCAACCATCTGTCCAGTGAACTCCTTTCCCTCCTTCACCGTGTATTTCAATCAATCCGCCAATGTGGGTCTTTTTTGATATTTCGCCTGATCTAACCATTTTATCAAATCTTCGCTGATCCTCACTGTTCGGATAATTTATGAGCAGAGCTTTGTAATATTTAGTTTTTGAACTACCCTTTTTTTCAAGTATTTTATATACCCCTTCAGGAGTTGCCTTGTCACCAGCATACAATTTATCTCCCATCCAGCTTTTACCGAATTCTGCAGAAAATGTTTTAAACTCCTTTCCACCTTTCAGCAGAATTAAAGTTGACTGTATCTTATCTACAAGTATTACTGTTTGTCCTTTTTTCGACAGGTTGTATGCCAATTTAGTATTTTGTTCCCAAGTTGGGTAACCTTTGTAAAAATCCACCAATTTAAAATGTGCAGCCTTTTCGGCTTGAGAAACATTATCCGAAGCATTTTTCGCTAGTTTTGTAGCTTGCTGAAAATCTTTCTTCTTGTATTCTATTTGTGCTTCCAGAAATTGTGTTTTCCCTTTGTTGAATGCGTTGATGGTTGCTTTACCCAAAACAAGGTTTTTGTAATATTTTTCGAACTTCGAAATTTGATTTCTCAAAGTTGACAGTTGAGATTCAACGTTTTTCTGAAGCTTATTTTTTATGTTATTTGCTTCCTTTCCTGCATTTCCGCTTTTGTCTAACGATTTCAAAGCCAAATCCCGGGTTAATGAATAATCCCTGAAAACAAAAAATTTACTGTTTTGTGTTTCCCACTCTTTCATCGACCAATTGTACAAACTCTCGGCTTCCTTTAATTTTTCATTGGCGTAACGCCCGGCAAGTTTGTTTTTTGCTAAGGCCAACGATTCACGGGCTGAATTTATTTCATCTACAGGTGGTTTGACAGTCACGTAAACAAAAACCGAATAACCGACTGCCAGAATAAATACAACAACAATCAGCGTTACAAAAAAAGTGGTTAATTTCTTCACCGTAATAATTTACATGAAAAAGCCGGGGTTTACAAGCCCCGGCATTTCTTTTTATTTTTAAGTCACTTAGTATTTAATTTTAGCTTTTTCCAATACTGTTTTCAATTCAGTATTGATTTCGGTGGCTTTTTGTTGAGCTGCGTTTACTTTTGTTTGAGCGCCCAGTAAATCGCCATTTGCCACTAATCCAGATACTTCGCCAAGTGAAGCAGTGATACCAGCCAAATCAAGTTTAATTGCTTCAATAGCTTCCTTGCCTTCTTTGCCTTTTGGTGCTTTTGCCAATAATGCATTGTTTTCTTCAATCAAAGCTTGTGTTGCAGCTTCGGCAGTAGAAACTTCGGTTTTGATTTCTTCTTTTCTCACATCTGCTTTTGCAACCAATTCAGTGGCCTGAGTTGTAATAGTAGCCAATTTGTCTTTTGCCGGACCATAGCTTTTAAAAAGTTTTGAAGACTGAGCTTCGATATCAACAATTACAGCGTTTAATGAATCCTGAACAGCAAGAAAATCACCTTCAACATACAAGTCAGCCTGAGCTGTTTTTGCTTGTTCCAATGCGGCTTTAGCAGCATCAACTTCAGCTTGTGGTGCTTTTGCGCAACTTGTAAAAATTAAAGTAGCAGCAACAATCGATAATACATAAAAAATCCTTTTCATAATTCTAATCATTTTTTGTTAATATTTATTTTGAATGTCTTTTCAATCTCATTCATGTATTTTGACGGAGCGTTTACATGAAGTAACAGGTCAATGAAAAAAAAAATGTAATTTCCCGCAAAATTTCCGCAATTCATCTTCATTGTTTGGTATGACAAGCTTGAAAAATAACATTTTAACCGACGAAGAAATAGTTAATAAAATATTGACCGAAGGGAAAACTGAACTTTTCGGACTGTTATTTAAACGTTATTTTCCAAAAGTAAATGATAAATGTTACAGTTTTTTCAAGGACAAACAGAAATCGGAGGAATTTGCAAACGACATATTGACAAAGGCATTTGAAAAACTTGAAAGTTTTAAAGGGATGTCAACTTTTTCTTCGTGGCTGTATTCAATCACTTACAATACAGTAATCGATTATCTCAGAAAAAAGAAACAATTGCACTACCCAAACTGGAACCAGGAAAACGAATTACCTGAAATCATTGACGAGTCGAGTACTGAAATTTCTGAAATCAGTTACGAAAACTTAATGCTTGTATTTGAAAAAATACATGCTGAAGAAAAAGCGTTACTGATGATGAAATACCAGGATTCACTATCAATAAGAGAAATTGCAGTTTCGCTTTCAACAAGCGAAGATGCTGTGAAAATGAGATTAAAGAGGGCACGAACACGTGTTGTTTATCTCTATTTTAAAATGTTCGGAAATGAATAAACCGTTGTTACTTTTTAAATGTTATGCGTCTAAAAACTTGAAACATTGATTTTCTGCTAGCCACAGATTTTTAGAATTTCATCAAAACAGAAAAAGACATGAAACTACCGTTTATTAATATTTTTAAAAGCCAGAAAAAATCCATTCCCGATTCAGTAAAATCTTTATTTGCCGAAAAGTTCCCCGATTCAAAAAATTCAGAATGGGAACAAAAAGGAACGGTTTACGAAGCTATTTTTTATTTAAACGATATTGAACACATCGCCAGGTTTTCGGGGAAAGGCATTTTGGAGGAATACCGAAAAAACCTTTGGCCCGATGAATTGCCCGAAAACATTAAAGCGACCGGTACATCATTTGGCGAAATCATGAATGCAATAATAATTTTCCGTGGCGAAGATATTTTGTTCGAATTAATCATCCGCGACGAAAAACTCGATCGGTTTGAATATTTGTTTAACAATGATGGTGAGGTACTTAAATCAGAAAAATTATAGATTTCTTACATCCCAACAATCGTGATCCCCGCTTTTTTCAATCCTTTTGAACTTACTTCCAACTCAATATTACCAGCTTTTTCTGATGATTGAACTGTTACCACCAATTTTCCGTTAAATGTTTTCATTGTGGGCAAATGAAATTGTTCAACTGAAGTAGCATCACCGTTACAGGCGGCACGATAAGTTCCGGCTCCCGAAACTTTAAATTGAAGTTGATCATCAGCGGCTGGGCACAAATTCCCATCTTTGTCAACAACCGAAACTGTAACATAAGCCAAATCTTTTCCGTCAGCCGAAAGTTCCTTTTTATCTGTTGAAAGTACCAAATGGTGCGGCTTTCCGGCAGTGCGAATTTCCTTTTCGGCAACCGGTTTTCCCGCTTTGTCGAAAGCAACAACTTTTAATATCCCTGGTTCATACTTTACATCCATCCACATCAACCGGTAACGTTGCGTATTCGAATTTTTATTTTTTTTCTGAATGCCTTGACTGTTGCCGTTTACAAACAATTCGGCACTGTCGTAATTTGTATAAACAAAAACCGGTGTCGTTTCACCTTCGCGGCCTTCCCAGTTCCAGTGTGGTAAAATATGAAGGGTTTCATCTTTTGTATTCCAGCGGCTGCGGTACAGATAATAGCGGTCTTTTGGCAATCCGGCCAAATCACAAATACCAAAATAGGAACTGCGCGATGGCCAGAAATCATCGTAAGGCGTCGGTTCGCCCAGATAATCAAATCCTGTCCAGACAAATTCGCCAATTACCCAGTCATAATCATCCTGCCATACAAAATCATCATCGGGGATATTCGACCAGTTGCAACATTCAAAATCATAGGAAGAACACTGCAAATCTTTATATTTTTTGTCTTTTGCAAACTCAACCGGAAATTTATAAACACCCCTGGAACTCAATGTCGATGCAGTTTCTGAACCCAAAATAAATCCCTGCGGGAATTTTTCGCGGGCCTCGCCGTATAGTGGCAGGCGATAGTTCAAACCCGGAATATCGAGCATTGCACCAAACCCGTTTTTTAACGTGTTTGCCACCTGATCCATTCCAACTGTAACCAGGCGTGTCGGATCTTCTTTGTGAAATAAATCCTGTAAAAATTTTAACCGTTTTATGCCTTCGTTTCCCCATTGGTCCGGGACTTCGTTACCTGCGCTCCACATTACAATACTTGGATGATTACGTGTTGCACGAACCAAATTCTCAACATCTTTTTCAGCCCAGTCATTAAAAAAACGGTTGTAGCCATTTTGAACTTTTGGTTTTGCCCACTCATCAAAACTTTCGGCAACCATCATAAAACCCATTTCATCACACAATTCCACCTGTTCAAGCGAAGGCATATTGTGTGCCGACCGAACGGCATTACAACCCATATCTTTTAAGATAGCGAGTTGCCTGCGAAGTGCTGCTTTGTTAACAGCAGCGCCGAGCGGTCCCAAATCATGGTGCAAACAAACTCCCTTAAATTTGGTAACTTTTCCATTTAAGAAAAAACCTTCATCAGGTTTAAATTCAATTTTCCGGATACCGAAATGAATGGCTTGTTCATCTTTTAAAACATCGTTCTGGTAAATCTTTGAAACGACAGTGTATAAATAAGGGGTTTCAGTACTCCATAAAATTGGGTTTGGAACAGCAAGATTTTGTTCCATTTCCATCCCAAATTTCTGAGTGGTAGAGTTTGAATCTATTTCTTTTCCACTTGAATCCTTAATGATTGTTACCAGCTTTACATCATTGCCATTTACTTTTGTTTTGATATTCACTTTGGCAATTTCATCCGAAATAAATGGAGTAGTAATAAAAGTTCCCCAATGTTCAAAATTCACTTCATCTTTTACAATGATTTGCACTTTACGGTAAATACCTGCACCGGGGTACCAGCGCGATGATTTTGGTTTGTTTTCCAATCGAACAGCCAGTAAATTTTCGCCATCGGTTTTCAAATACGATGTAATATCGAAATAAAAATAGCTGTAACCATAAGGCCGCTCGCCTACTTTTTGCCCGTTTACAAAAACCTGTGCTTCGCTCATCGCGCCATCGAAAGTTAAAAGCACTTTTTGTCCTTTTTGAACAGGAACTTCGAAAGATTTTCTGTACCAACCAACTCCTATAAAAGGCAAGGCTCCTGTTCTCCCTGTTTTTTCAGTAGCCACTTTTTCATTGTTTTGTGTAATGGCAATAACTTGCATGTCAACGGTTTTGTCGAAGGGCCCGTAAATTGCCCAGTCGTGCGGTACAATTACATTTTCCCAGTTTTTATCATCAAAATTGGCATTAACCGCTTCAGGAAAATCGCCTTTTGTGAATTTCCATTCTTTTTCGAGATTGATTACAGTACGCTGGGCGGTTGTAGCAAAAGCAAAAAATAAAAAGATTAAGAAAATATAAATTGTCTTCATTGGTTTTTGGATTGATTGATTGATTGATTTTCAAAAATAGTTTTAAAACTGAAAATTGTAAAATCGATTTGAAAATAAAGTAAGTTTCAAATGTCGTTATCTGTAAATTAAAGCAATACTTTCCATTTCAAATGGAGCCGTAAGTTGAACTATTCCTCCACCTTTTATTTTGGGTGCCGATTTCCACTCACCTTTTCTAATGTTCATCCATTTAACTTTAAATTCGTGATTTACATTGGTTAAATCAAGCCCGACTTCCCCGCCATCAGTAAAAAACAAAACATAAGTTTCTCCTGGTTTCAAGGCTAAATAAGCTTCATTTTCTTCACGGTTTGAAAGCAGATCATTTCCTGCTTCCAAATCCCAAAATCTTGTGATTTTTTCTATTTCACGGGCAACTTTCACACAATTCATCGAGACTTCTGAAAGACCTAATCCAGAAGGTGGCCGATGAAAACGGGCACTCGCAGCCCCGCCCAAAACATGACGCCACCAGCGTTCAATACCATCTTTTGTGTTGCCATGTGTGCCACCATCGGCACCATAAGTTTTTACCGTATTTAAGGGTCGGGGTTGGGCAGAAATGTAATTTCGTACCCACTGGAAATTATCCCAGTGAACCTGACCTTTTTTCTGGTTATTCTGCGAAACATCACAAAAATTGTAACGTTCAGGATGATCGAAAGTGCGTTTGTGCTGTTCAGATGTTAAATCCCAGTCATCCCACATTTCGGTTATGCAGATTGCTTTTCCGGCTTCTTTTGCTTTTGTCGAAACAAAATCGGCCCAAAAAATTCCCCACTCTTCATCTGCCGAAGTTTCATTGTCCATGCAATACAATACGTGGTTGTATTTGAGCGAGATTTCAAGCATTTTTTCAACCCTGCTTTTCTGGTATTTTAATATAATTTCATTGTTTTGCTGTTTTGGAGTGCTAAAAAAGAAAGGCTGTTTATTTTGTCCGGGGTGGTCGGAATATTCCAAATCAAGCCCCGATTCTTCAGATGTATAGTTCACATTATTTTTTGGATTAAAAGGATGCCCCGGCCAGTTTTCGCGTGCATAATCAAAGCGATCCCAAATTTCAATCTGAACAATGATATCACGCTTTTCTGTTTCTTTTAAAAAGAATTCGAAACGATTAAAGTATTCATCATTCAGTTTTTCCAAATCGTATTTTCCGTTTTCAAGTTGTACAAACGGGTACAATTCGAATCCCCTGTCTTGTCTGTCGCTCATGGTGTTCCGCACATAATTTGCACCTACACTTTTCATCGAATCCAAATGTGGAATTAACATTTCAGCAGGCCACTGAAAAGGATTGTCATCACTACTGGCGCCAAGTAACATAACTGGTTTGTTGTTATATTGCCAGTACCAGGGATTCTTGGACCAGGGTTGAATTCGATTGCTTTTAGTGTTTTGGAATGAATTAAGAATCAGAAATGCAAAACTTAAAACGATAGATATTCTCATGATATTATTTTTTGGTAAGCACAATTAACATATCATTTTCAAAATTGTGGTTGAATTCAATAAAATTAGCGTCTTTCTCAATACTTAGCATCATTCGTTCTCCGGTTTCAAGATTTACTTTTTCAACGTTTACCAATTCAGTCTGTTTTATTTTGGCTTCAGTATATTCATTGGTGACCGGATTAAACCACTGTGCAACATATTTTATTCCCCGTGGATTAAAAAGTTTTACCTCACATTTTTCAGGAATGTAGGCAATTATTGTTTCATCGCCAGAACTTTTTACCACCGAAATCCAATGATTGAAGGTTTTCTCACCCGGTTGTTCCGATAGAATTTCATTTGCAGGATATAAGTTCCACCATTCGAATTTCCGAATAAACCCAGCCAGATATCCCATTTGAATGCTCCCGGGAAAATCGATGCTTTTTCGCCAGCCGGTAACTCCGCCTTTATCGTTATGATTTAGAATTCTCTCTCCTTCGGCCAGCCAGGGCCAAATACCGTTTGCACCATAGCTTACACCCGCAACCGGAGTAGCAAATATGCTCCAGTAACTTGCATTCCTAACATCTTTGGCAAATATCCGAAATCCAATTTCCTCATAGTTGGGTTCCATGTTAATATATGGCATTGGTTTAAGTTTGCTCCACATTTGCGACATGGGACCTTTGTTAATCCAGTTTACAACACCCTCACCGTTATTGTGCGACGACTGGTATCCCATTAAAGAGTACCAGTCTTCCTGATCGTATAAATCGCCTACCCATGAGCTTCCGTGAGGATGCAAAGTAACGGGGGCATGGTCAATATCGTTAAAAACCCGGCGGCCAATCTCTTTCCATTTTACTTCCTGATCATCGTAATAGCGACCGTCTCCGCCCAAAGTCCAAACCACGTGATTTCCCTGGTAACGGGCTACAATATATTTCGCCAGTAAAACAGCTTCATCAAGCGGCAAAGTATATCCCGGACTTAATTCCCGGCCTTGTCCTGTTGGTAATGCCCACAAAACAACGGGTGAAACCACAAGTCCTTTTGCATTTGCTTCATCGATTTTTTTGTCGATTCGTTTAAAAAAATCAGGGTGAATTCGAATATAACCTGCACCTTCAATTGCCGTTAATCCCTCTGCATTTTTATCGCAACCGCGCCATTCAGTTGTTACCAGTTGAATTACGTTGTAGTTGTTTTCTTTTCGTTGATTCAAATAGAAATCCCACTCTTCATCTGTCGATTTTAATGCTCCGTTCCACGCAGTACAAGCCAGCCAAAAAAATGGTTTCCCATCGCTATAAGAAAGATAATATTTGCCCGGTTCATGTTGAATCGGACCTTTTTGATAAATGAAATCTGTACTTTCATTTTTTACACATTCGAATTCACCGGTTTGATTATGTAATCCGGAATTCTGATTGTCTGTACATTCTGTAAGCCATTTCCATGTGCCAATTTCATCGGGCAAAAAACGGATTTTCCAATCAACACCGCCATCCCAAAAACCTCGAACTACCTTTTTTCTTCCCGAAGGCGCAGTGAAAGTAACCTTGAAATCTTTTACATTATAAACCGGATTATCGTAGGTTTTAGAACTGGTGAGTCGAATTTCGTGTTTTGTATTAATTGGTATTTGTGCCAGTAGCGTACCAAATGCCATGATGAATGCGAATGTTGTTGCTCCGGTAAAAACAACCGTTGACCATTTCTTATTCTTTCTTAAATAGGTCATAATGTAGAGTTTTATTTTTCATTTAAATATCCGATGCTTTTCTGAGTCAAATTCTGTGCTTTTTCTATTTGCATTACTTCGTAACGAGACCAATCGTTTATAATTCATCAAAAAGTTTTCTCAATGCTAATTTCCCGGAGGAGCAAATTCTTTTGCGGCGTTATCCAGTACCAAAACCCAATCGTTACCACGGCCGCCACTTTTGGGTTGAAATGATTTTTCCTTGTTGGTTTCTAACTGACCAATCACTTCTGTTTCGCCTGTTTTGCAGTTATACCACCAGCATTTTGCTTTGGTCCAACCGCAAAGATTTAAATCAAGTTGTGCCTCCAATCCGGTTGGGATATAAACCATTACATAATCTTTTCCACGTGTAGCCACAATAAAATCTGTAAACGATTGATTTGCATTTTTAATTATTTCCTGAAAAGGGATTCGATCCAGAAAAGGTCTCGATTCAATTAATTTTCGCACATGAATCATATCCCACGCACCCGGCAAATCCAAATCGTCGTACCAGTTGTTTCGTGCAAAACCTATTGGTTCGCGCTCAGGAGTAAGCATTTGCCAAATGGCATGACATCCGTAAGTATGGCCAAAACCTCCCGTGAAAATATCCCAGTATGCAGCCTGACGAACATCTGCATCATCGAACCAACCCAATTCTTCGGGTTTCCAGTTATGCGGATGGTCTTCATAACGGGGTTCGCCATCAAATGTTGGTTTTACAGGTTTCAAGTTGTAATCGGCAACCATTAATTTCGAATAAACTTCATACGAACGTTCGCTGTGCCCCGTTTGCATCATATTAAAATCGAGCCAGTTTTCGTTTTGAAACCATTTTGATGAACTGTTGTATCCCATCGGATGAAAGGTCATTAAATGGTTTTTATCCTGATTTTTTATCCCGTTTGCAAGTGCATTCCATACCGAAAAATTGTCACCGCCACCTAATCGGTCACCACCATTTATCCAAATAATATTTTTAAAATCTTTATATCGTTTCCCAACAATTTCGCCATAAACAGCGGCATTCTCGTCGTTAAAAATAACCGGGCCAACTCCCCACTGTTTGTCCACTTTATCGCCCCAGGTTGGTAGCAAGCCAATAAACAATCCCAATTCTTCAGCCTTTCGAATTACCCAGTCAACATGCTCGAAATAAGCTTCATTGATTTTTATCGGATCATTATCGATTAAAGGTTTTTCACCTTCCATGTTTGGCGTGTTCAATCCGTCAAGTTCCGCAAGTATTACTGCCTGAATAACGGTGAACCCTTTTTCTCGCCGGTTCTTCAAGTACTTCAAAGCATCTTCCTTCGAAAGGCGGTGAAACAATTCCCATGCGGTATCGCCAAGATAGAAAAACGGTGTTCCATCTTCGAAAACCAAATAACGATGATTTTCGGAAACAAGTAGTTTGCCATGCGAAAAATCAACCGACGGCCCCTGCCACTTTACTTCCTGCGCGAATATGAACTGAAAAAAACAAAGGGATAAAACTGTTAAAAGTGATTTCATTTTTATGCTTAGATATTTAGGTTGAATAATTTTTCTGTTAAAAATACAATATAATATCCAATTTCATTTCAATGTTGTTTAGTTGGTAATTTTTGTTTGCGCTGACGTTGTCAGGTTCTGTGAACATTCGCATATTTCTTTAACCTGACAACGTCTTAAGACTTGACAGCGTTTATTAAACGACATTAAATTACTATCTTTCAGTAAATATTTATTTTAATGAAATTAACAGCAAACGTAATTGGGGCAACCGGATTGGTTGGCAAACAATTGGTTGAACAACTTTTGGAAAATGAGCATTTTGGAAAAGTTAGGATTTTTGTGCGGCGCGAAACAGGACTCAATCACCCAAAATTGGAACAGCAAATTATCGATTTCAGTAAAACCGAAACCTGGGAAAAGCAACTTGCCGGCGATGTACTTTTTTCGGCTTTGGGAACTACGCTAAAACAGGCGGGCAGCAAAGAAAATCAATACGATGTGGATGTTGTTTTAAATCGGAATTTTGCAAAAAAAGCAAAAGAGAATGGAATTGAAAAGTATGTTTTGGTTTCATCGATTGGTGCAAATTCAAAATCAAAAATGTTTTACCCTCACATAAAAGGCAAATTAGATGATGCAGTTCAGCAAATTGGGTTTAAAAATATTACAATATTGAGACCGGCATCGTTAACCGGCGATAGAAAAGAAAAAAGGATTGCAGAAAAAATATCGATACCCATATTGAATTTTATCACTAAGTTTATATTGAAACGATACCGCCCCATCAGCGATGAAACAGTTGCAAAAGCTATGATTAATGGAGCTTTACAGGATTTGGGAGACAAAATAATCTGGGAAGCTGATGAGGTATTTGAACTTGCAGAAAAACAGATTTAATTCTATTCTTTTAAAAGGGGTGCAATCCATTCACCTGTTTAATTTATCAAATTCCTTATCTTTTTTCAAACCGAATTTTACTGTATTTTTATGGCCGCAAAACAACCTTAAATAACCTGATTATGAAAACTAAATTTTCAGAATTCCACAATTTTACAAAAGCGCTTATTTTCATTGCACTAATTTTTATGTTTTCTGCATGTGCAGATGCCACTGATGTTCAGGCCTGTGTAACTGATGAACCTTATGGGTTTTTGGGTGGATTGTGGCATGGAATTATTGCTCCGCTCAGTTTTTTTGGCAGCCTGTTTATGGATGATGTTGCCATGTATGCTGTAAATAACAACGGCGGCTGGTATGATTTTGGTTTTGTACTTGGCGCTGGTATTTTATTTGGAGGTAGTTCTCGGGCTTCCAAACGGAGGTAATATTTATGTTCAATCCTATTGTGGTAAAAGTGATTCCAACTCCACATTCAGTTTAATTTGATTGGAAAGAAACGAAGTTTAAATTAACTGAATATCTGTGGTTTATATTCTATTGCATATAATTGCGAGATGTTATGCGGGATGATAAAAAAATGCCAACACTTGAAACATATACCAATAATTGGTAACTTTCGAAAAAATAATATGTTATGAATAGGAATACTTCAATATCAATAGGCGATTATTTTGACGAATTTATTCAAAGTAAAATATCTTCAGGACGGTATAAAAATGTGAGTGAAGTAGTACGTGCCGGATTAAGACTATTGGAAGAAGAAGAAAACAAGATTATTGCTTTGAGAGCAGCTATTCAAGAGGGGATAGAAAGCGGAATTGCGCTTGATTTCAATCCTGAGTCACATTTAGAAAAATTAAAAGCCAAAAAGAACATGAATGGCCAGGTATAAATTAACGAATAAAGCAGTTGAAGATTTAACTCATATTTGGAATTACACCTTTGAGAAATGGTCTGAAAATCAAGCGGACACATATTACAACATGCTTTTAGAGAATTGCAAAGAACTTGCTGGCAATCCAGGGTTAGTGGAAATATTATTTGGAAATTACACAAAACTTATTGGGATTTAAAGCAGGCAGACATCTCATTTTTTATCGCAGGATTGAAAATAATGAAATAGAAATCATAAGAATTCTGCATGAGCAAATGGATTTAAGAAATAGAATAAAAGAAAAATAACTCCACAAACAGCAATTTACCCACCAATTCCGGTTTCCATAATGTTGACGGCATCAGTCAGTTGACTAATTGAAAAGTCCCTCGCAGGAAAATTATTGGGAAACTCCCGCCCTGCGCGTATTTGCAGATTGCTATATCCCGTAATTCGCATAAATAACTAAATTTGTTAAAAAAAATGAAAACCAAAACTAACCAAAACCTGATTTTATTACTGATTTTATTGACAACCGTTTTGGCTTGTTCAAACCAAAAAACCGCCCGCGAAACCATCAAATTTACCAAAGAGTGGAAATTCATTTTAGGTGATTCTGATGACTTCAAAAATCCCGGATTCGATGATTCAGCATGGCGCGTTTTAAATGTGCCACACGATTGGAGCATTGAAGGCGAATTCAGCAAAGAAAATCCCTCATCTCCCAGGTGGTGGTGCGTTACCAGGCGGAATTGGCTGGTACCGCAAAACTTTTCGGGTTGCTGAAACCGACAAAGACAAACTTGTTTTTATCGATTTTGATGGTGTTTACCAGAAAAGTGAGGTGTGGATAAACGGCAATTATCTTGGAATGCGGCCTTACGGGTATAGTTCGTTTCGTTACGAATTAACGCCGTTTCTGAATTTTGATGGTGAAAATGTACTTGCGGTAAAAGTGAATAATTCGGAACAACCCAATTCCCGCTGGTATTCCGGTTCAGGAATTTACCGCAATGTTTGGCTTGTAAAAACCGGGAAAGTTTTTGTTGAAAACTGGGGGACATTTATCACAACTCCCGAAGTTAGTCAGGAAATGGCACAGGTTGTTGTAAAAACCAAAATCAAAAATCAGTCCGGCAAAAAAGGAATTTTGAAGTTTAAAACTGAAATTATTGACCCCGCCGGAAAAACTGTAGTCAATGCCGAAACAAAGGCTGATCCGTGGGAAAATTATTCTGAAGAATTCACACACAACATTAAAATTGAAAATCCTGAATTATGGAGTATTGAAAATCCTCAGCTATATAAAGCACTAACAGAAGTGTATTTTGATGGAAAACTGACCGACACTTACGAAACTCCTTTCGGAATCAGATATTTCAATTTCGATGAAAAAGAAGGTTTTTCTTTAAATGGTGAAAAACTGAAAATACTGGGTGTTTGCCAGCACCACGATTTGGGTTGCCTTGGTTCTGCAATTAACACGCGTGCCCTCGAACGCCAGCTTGAAATTTTGAAAGAAATGGGCTGTAATTCAATCCGCACTTCACACAATCCTCCCGCACCCGAGTTGCTTGATTTGTGCGACAAAATGGGTTTTATCGTTCAGGATGAAACTTTTGACATGTGGCGCAAAAAGAAAACACCATTTGATTATTCAAGATATTTCCCGGAGTGGCACGAACGCGATTTAACCGACCATATTTTGCGCGACAGAAATCACCCTTCGGTAATGATGTGGAGCATTGGCAACGAAGTTCTGGAGCAATGGCAACATATTGAAAATGATACAATTAGTATTGAACAAGCTAATCTTTTACTGAATTTCGACAAAAATGTTCCAACGAACGTTGTCAATTCGGGCGAAATGTCGGTGAATTCATTAATTACAACAAAGCTGGCAAATATTGTAAAAAGTCTTGATACAAGCCGGCCGGTTACAGCAGCCAACAACGAGGTAAACCCATGGAACAACCTGTTTAAATCGGGTTCGCTCGACTTGCTTGGGTTTAATTACCACCACCAAAGTTTTAAGGCTTTCCCCGAAAATTATCCCGGACAAAAACTGATTATTTCTGAATCTACTTCAGGATTGATGACACGTGGTTTTTATCAAATGCCTTCAGACAGTATGTTTATCTGGCCCGACCGTTACCCGCCAAGTGGTAAACCTATGGGGAATCCCGAACAACAATGTTCGGCATACGACAACTGCCATGTTCCATGGGGTTCAACGCACGAGGAGAGCTGGAAGCTGGTTAAAAAATACGATTTCATTGCCGGGACCTACATTTGGACCGGTTTCGATTATCTGGGTGAACCAACGCCTTATTGGTGGCCATCGCGCAGTTCTTATTTCGGAATAATTGACCTGGCAGGTTTCCCAAAAGATGTGTATTACATGTACCAAAGTGAATGGTCGGACAAAGATGTGCTGCACATTTTTCCGCATTGGAACTGGCAACCCGGACAAATGGTTGATATTTGGGCTTACTATTCAAATGCTGATGAAGTGGAGCTTTTTCTGAACGGAAATTCGTTGGGGACAAAAAGTAAACAAGGAGATGAATTGCATGTAATGTGGCGCATACCCTTTGAACCGGGTACTGTAAAAGCAGTTTCGCGAAAAGATGGTAAAGTTGTTTTGGAAAGAGAAATAAAAACAGCCGGGAATGCAACTAAATTACTCGCAACCGCCGACCGTTCAGCGATAAATGCCGATGGCGAAGACCTTTCGTTTATTACAGTTGAAGTGCTTGATGAAAATGGAACAATGAATCCTGGTGCAGGAAATCAGATTCAGTTTGAAATTTCAGGTGATGCGCGAATTGTTGGTGTTGACAACGGAAACCCGGTGAGTCATGAATCAATGAAAGGCTCCACAATAAGAGCGTTCAACGGTAAATGTTTGGTGGTGGTGCAAGCCGGAGAAAAATCTGGAGAAGTAGTTTTAACAGCCAAAAGCGACGGATTAAAAGAAAGCAAAGTAAATATTCAAATTAAAAAATAACGAACTAAAATGAAAATCAAACTATTTATGACGGTTTTAACCGCTGTGTTTTTTGCGGGATGTGCAAAATTCAGTGATAAATCTATTGTGGTTGATTCGCCCAACGCTGTCAATAAAATTCAATTCGAACTAAAAGACGGAGTTCCTTTTTACTCGGTAAGCCATGCCGAAACAAGCGTGGTAAACCAATCGAAACTGGGATTTATATTTAAAGATGGTGATACTTTTAACTCCGGATTTACTGTAGTCGATTCAAAAACTTCAACTTTTGATGAAACCTGGGAGCAGGTTTGGGGCGAAAAACATTTCATTCAAAATAATTACAACGAACTGGCAGTAACCTTGCAGGAAAACAAAGGCGCAAAACGAAAACTCGAAATTCAGTTTCGGGCATTTAACGATGGAGTTGCCTTTCGCTATATTTTCCCTGAACAAGGTATTTCTGACAGCATTTTTATCATGGATGAATGCACCGAATTCAATTTGACAAGTGATGGAAATTCATGGTGGATTCCGGCTTTCCGCGACAATCGTTACGAATATCTTTATGAAAAAACCAAAGTTTCAGAAATCGATACGGTTCACACTCCATTTACAATTCAGAGCGATAATGGTTTGTATTTATCAATTCACGAAGCAAATCTTGTGGATTTTGCATCGATGACGATAGCACAATCTGAAGGAACAAATTTAAAATGTGATTTGGTGCCATGGTCGGATGGTGTGAAAGTGAAAACAAAAGCGCCTTTTAAAACACCCTGGAGAACCATTCAGATTGGAGAAAAACCGGGCGATTTAATCACTTCCTATATCATTCTGAACTTGAACGAACCCAACACAATGACCGACGTTTCATGGATTAAACCCAGCAAATACCTTGGAATCTGGTGGGGAATGCACATCAGTAAATACACATTTTGGGAAAGCGAAAAACATGGTGCTTCAACAAAGAATGCAAAATGGTATATCGATTACTGCCAGAAACTCGGTATCGACAAATTGTTAATTGAAGGTTGGAACAAAGGATGGACGCCGGCATGGTACGAAAATGCCATGCACATGTTCAGTTTTACTCAAAGTACTGATGATTTTGATTTGGAAGAAGTTGTAAAATACGGAGATTCAAAAGGTGTGAAACTGATTGGTTACCATGAAACCGGCTCGAATTTGATTAATTACCTTGCTCAAATAGATTCGGGAATGGCACTTTACCAAAAAATGGGAATCCATGATATTAAAATCGGGCAGGTTGGTTCGCGGCTAAATATGAAAGAATGGCACCATGGTCAGTTCGGGGTAAATTATTACCGCTCGGTTTTGAAAAAAGCCGCTGAATATCAATTGGCAGTTAATTTTCACGAGCCGATAAAAGATACAGGTGAGCGCCGCACTTACCCAAATATGATGTCGCGCGAAGGTGCACGCGGAATGGAATACGATGCATGGAGTGAAGGAAATCCACCCGACCACACCTTGAAACTTGTTTTCACACGAATGCTTGCCGGACCAATGGATTTTACTCCAGGAATTTTCGATTTGAATGAAGAACAGGGATTTAACAACCGTTCGGTGCACACAACTCTTGCAAAACAATTGTCATACTATGTAACACTTTATTCGCCAATTCAAATGCTGGCCGATTTGCCTGACAATTACGATGGAAATCCGTCATTTCAGTTTTTAAAAGATGTACCGGTTGACTGGGACGACACAAAAGTTTTGAATGGCGAAATTGGCGAATACATTACAACTGTGCGAAAAGACAGGAAAAGTGACGACTGGTATCTCGGCAGCATGACCAATGAAAAAAGCCGCGAGTTTACAGTCAGTCTTGATTTTTTGGGCGAAGGAAATTATGAAGCACAAATTTATGCTGATGCTCCCGGAACAACCTGGCAAAATGAACCTGAAAAAGTTGCAATTTCTGCGGTTCCGGTAGATAAAAATTCAACTTTACCAATTGTTTTAGGCGAAGGTGGTGGACTGGCAGTTCGGTTTAAAAAACTGGATTAAGCACTCCTGAAAAGTTATTTTAGAATTAGAAATGATAAATATTGACGATTTTATAAAGGATTTCTCGTTGATTTTCCATGATCAAAATCAATTTTTGCCTTGGGAAATCACAGATGATTTGAAAAATATCATCTTGAAATTAATTCGAAATCTCAATGATGATTACTTTATAAACGACGACATTGCAATTCACAAATCCGCAATAGTTGAAACAGGCGCAATCATCAAAAAGCCTGCAATTATTGGCAGAAACTGTGTTGTAAGTGCAAATGCATATTTTAGGGAAGGTGTTTATCTGGAAGATTCAGTGAAAATTGGACCGGGTTGCGAAATAAAAAACAGCATTATTTGCGCAGAAACTGCAATTGCTCATTTCAATTATATAGGGAACAGCATTATTGGCAGGAAAGTAAATTTTGAAGCCGGAGCTATTGCTGCCAACCATTTTAACGAAAGAATTTCAAAGAAAATTTCAGTATTATACCAATCCAAAATAATAGAAACCAACACAGAAAAATTTGGATCTTTGGTTGGCGACAATTCGAAAATCGGCGCAAATGCAGTATTGTCTCCGGGAACAATTCTTGAAAAAGGAAGCATTGTAAAAAGGCTGGAATTGGTTAAACAAATTATTCAAAAGTAAATTTGTTGGTTGTTCGTGAAATTTGTCAAATAAATTTCAATAAAACTTTTTTGAGGGAGAATCTGTTGAATTGTAAAACAATAAAAAATAAGTAGGTATGCAATCACAGGTATTTATAAATTTAGCAGTAAAAAATCTCGAAAAATCAATGGAATTTTACACAAAAATGGGATTCTCTGTCAATCCTCAGTTTTCGAATGATACAGCAAAATGTATGGTTTGGAGTGAAAATATTTTTTTAATGATCATGACCTATGAAAAGTTTAAATCATTTGCAACAAAACCGCTGGCTGACACAAAAAATAATCTTGCCGGACTATTTTCCTTAACAGCTGAAAGTGTCGACAAGATGAACGAAATTGCTGACAATGCCGTTCAGGCGGGTGGAATAGAACCGAAACCGATGCAGGATTATGGTTTTATGCAGATGAGAAATGTAGAGGATTTCGATGGTCATACCTGGGAAATTTTTTACATGGATATGAGTAAAATGCCACAAGGTTAACCTTCGAAAATTTAATAAAAAGGATCTTTTTTGCTTGATTCAGGTTAACGAAAAAAGTAAAACCCCAAAACCAGCAAGGCTTGTAAAACCAAAGTTCCATCCAAAATGTGGTAATAATATTTATTTAGTTTTCTGAAAGTTTTTAATTCCAGAAAAAGATAAGTAGTTATGAATGAGAGGCACAAGGCCTCAATAATGAACCAGTTGTTTTGCATTTTATAATGAAAAACTGAAATAATTAAGGAAATGAATAACGACAGGTAGGACAATATCAAGGCTTTTTTCTGATTTACCAGTAAAGGAATTGTTTTTAGTCCTGCATCCCGATCAACCTGCATATCCCTTATATCAAAAGGAATTGTGATTGCGAAAATAAAAAAGAAACGTTCGGCAAACAGAAGTTCAACCTGCACACTCAAAATTTCTTCTTCGCACTGGATTGCAGGCAGAAATACAGTCAAAGCCGACCAAACAAAGGCAATCAGAAATATTTTCAGATATGGTACTTCACGCAATTTGAAAAGATTGCTTTTGTTACCCGAAACCGGCATGGAATAGAGAAAAGTCAAAATGCCAAGAAATATAAAAACGAACAGAACCTGAGGCTTTGTTGTAAACACAGCAACCAACAATACTGCAACGGAAATGATTGCAATAAAAAGTAATTTCTTCCGATTATTAAGAATCCATTTTCGTTTTTTAATGTTCTGTTCTTCCTTGTAAAAAAACAATTCAAATAACAGGTTACGGTTGTATTCGAACAAAGTAGCAAAGAAAATCAGCAGCAAATAAGGTTGCCAGTGTGGTTTCATCCCAAGTTGCACCTGCGCTGAAACGGTCAGTAAAACCGCACCAACGGTAAGGAAAATATTGGAAAATATGAATGTGTTGATCAGTCTCAAAACTGTAAAACGTATTGGTAAATCTTATAACTTTTTCTTCGTTTATAACAAATACAAATGCAAACGGTTTTTGCAATACATGAAACCTTACTTATAAATCCCCTTCAAATCGTTTTCAAACAAAGTATAAGGGTCATTATAAAACTCAATAAAATTGGGGACGCTGACCTGTCCAGGGTAAGGTGCATAAAAATGGGTGGGGCTGCGCGAATCATTGCGCCAGACTAATACATAACAGAGCTGCATATTATTTTTTTTCATCACTTTTAACAGGGTTTCAGTCCACCAGGTCGTGTCGGGAATTGATTCCAGACCAGTTTCGGTAAAAGCTGCCAGTTTTCCTTTTTTGATTGCATAATCCGAAACGATTTTAAGTTTACGCGAAGCAGTTTCCAAATCGTAACGGTCACGCCCCATATCACCATAATTATCCATTCCAACCATATCAACCCATTCATCACCGGGATATCTTTCCAAGAATTGTTCTTCTGAATTGAACCGGTTGTCTGGCGAAAAAGCATAAATGAAGTTGTGGATTTCCAAACTGTCACGCAAATAGGAGACAGTAAATTTCCAAAGCGAAACAAACTCTTCTTTTGTGCAATGCGGCGCTCCCCACCAAAACCAACCGCCATCAAATTCGTGAAAGGGACGAAAAATAACTGGCACAATATTTCCATCTTCACCTTTTAAACTTTTTGCCCAATCGCCAACTCCTCTCAAAATTTCCTTATATTTTTCGTGAGCTTCACCACCCGGAATAATATATTTTACGGCAGGCAGCGAAACACTGTCTTTCCAGTAAAATCCACCTGCCGAAACCGGATTGTTAAAATGCCACGCTGCTGTAGTAACTCCTCCCCTGTTATAAGTTTCAACTACATTTTTTCTGAGTTTATCTTTTTCGCGTTCAGTTGCTTCCTGCGGCCTGCCCGAGAAACCACTAAAATCAACTCCAATCATTGCCGGATGAGAACCACAAACTGATTTTACGTCGGAACGGTTTTCATCGCCATACCAGCCATGACCGTATTCGGTGGCGTGCTGGTGTGCAAAAAGGGTGTGGTTTTTCGACAACTCTTTTAGATTTTTAAACAGGGCAACTGTCTCTTTTGTGGCTTTAGAGTCGATTGTTTGTGCTTTAATTGTGACGGATGCCAGCAATATTAAAATCAAAAATGTATTTAATAGTCTCATTATCGTAATGTTATATATTTCAAATTCCCGGCATAAATAACTCTCTTATTTTCAAATATTCTTCCAATGTTTTATCTGGTTTTTCAATATACTCTGGAAACTAAAAATATAAAAACTATCGTTGAAAACTTTCCTCGTGCACCATATTTCCATCCACATCAAAATGCTGAAATGTAAGGGTTGATGTTCCATTTTTGTGTAAAACTTCACCTCGCAAAAATCCTCCTTTTACACGCAAAAATCGGTGTTCGGGCCGAACATCTTCCTCTGGCCAGCCACCGGCATGGATATCGGAACCTGCACCACAACTGAACTCCCAAAGATTTGTACCTTCGTAATGAGTAACATATTGCCAGTGACGGTCGCCATTACAAAGAAAAACATTATCGAACTGGTTAAGAAATTCGCGGATTTCATCTCCTTCGTATTTAAATCCTGAATTGGAATAATTGTCGTTTTTTGCAACCCGGTCGGGACCAAGAATGGGATTGGCATTGATGATAACTTTAAAAGTTGCATCCGATTCTTTTAAGGTTTTAAACAGCCATTCTTTTTGCTTTTTCCCGAAAATTGTTTTTTCCGGTCCGTCTTCAACTGTATTTTTAGTTCGAAAAGTACGGCCTTCGGTTATCCAAATCTGTAAATCTTTCCCCCAGCGAATGGTTTTATAAGTTGTGTCTGCTGTTGGAAATTGTTCCTTATCGAATATTTCAAGTCCGCGCTCCCAGGAAACAGTACCGTAATTCATTCCCGGAAATGCATCGTCTGATAAAACATCGTGGTCATCTTTCATAAAATAGCTTGTTGTATTTTCCCAGAAATTACGTTGCAAAGGCAATGCAAACAAGCGGTCCCACTTAAACCTCATCAATTCTTCGGTAAGTGCATAAGGTTCAGGCTTGTCATAGTATTCAACATCACCTGTATGGACATAAAAATCGGGGAATATTTTCATCATAGCGCCATATATTTTATGGCCGTCGGTAGTGTCTTTGCGCCAGTAATCATGGCAGGTTACAACGCAGAATTTAATGTCACTAACTTCCTCTTTTGAAGGAGGAGTTCGAAATGAACCTTCAACTTTATCAGAAACTTTCGACATTGCATCCTGACGTGCTTCAATTTCAACAACATATTTTGTATCAGAATTTAGATTTTCAAGTTTCCACTGGGTGGTAAAATTTTTATTTTCATCAACCGAAACCCAATCTGTTTCCGTTCTTTTTTCTGAATCACTTAAAGGAAAATAAGTAAGTTTTACTTCACCCGCAGCTCCCGGACAAGCGCCAATCATCTCATCCAAAGTTAATCCTTCAGGAATTTGAGATTTATAGATGCTGTCAGGATTTGCTTCCCTGTCCAATTTTCGATGCGCTTCAGCTGAAGGTATCAAAAACTTTTTCCCACCTGAATTTCCTTCGGGATTTTTTGTCAACCGGGTCCAAATTACAATCGAATTCTGATCAGCCCAACCGTTGTGAAAACCATTGCCGAAATACGGGCCTTCGGTTTCTTTTTGGGTTTGGCAGGAGATCAGAACAATTGTTACAGGGAGAGTTAAAATGAGTGATAGTTTTTGCAGCAATTTCATTATTATTTTGTTTTTACTTTTGTTGATACTTGAGTTCTTTAATTGAATGAATTATGGAGACCGAATCTTTATCCATTCGCGAAAATGCAAACCACTTTTTCCCCAAATCTTTTAAAGAAGCGCCAAAATGAAAAACATTTTCGTTATCGATTATCAGAAAACGGTCATGCGATTTATTGAATTCCATAACGGTTAAATTCCCATATTGATCTGAGAATTTAGCCGCATCCAATTTGATTTGTTTTGAAATGGTTTTTGTTAAAATGGTGCATTCAACACCTTTATTCTTTTTTGAAATGAGTGTAAGTACTGTATCGTCGATATAATTGTCGATTAATACTATATTTTGCCTGGCAGAGCGAATTATGTCGGACACAAATTTAAATGCATCAAAAATTTGCCCATCGAAAAAAATACCTTGACTGGGAATTACATCGTTTCTTTCGAGTGCCTTAAATATTTTTTCAAATTGTTGATCAGATTCTAATTGTTTTAGTTCAATATTATTAAGACGCTGGAAAATGGAGGCATTAATTGAAATAAACTTTCGCATTTCAACAAAGGCGTTCATAATTGTGATACTGACTTTTATAGCTGTATCACTTTTCAAAACTGCCGAAAGCATTGAAACACCTTGCTCTGTAAAAGCATAAGGTGGTCGTCTCAATCCCATTTTGTCTTCATTGGACATCACAATCTGTGACTTCCAATTATCAAACTCGCTTGCCGTTAATTGAAATCGAAAATTTTCAGGAAATCGATCAATATTTCGTTTTACCGCCTGATTTAAAACCCTGGTCTCAACCTGGTACATTTCTGCCAAATCCCTGTCAATCATTATTTGTAATCCGCGAATAGTAAAAATCCTTTCTTGAATCTCACTTTGTTTTATGATCTCCTGATTCATTATATTCAATCTTTTATAATCGTGGCAACCCTGCTTTCCATTCCACAAACAACCCTTCCAGTTCTTTTACCTTTTCGGGATTTTGGGCTGCCAGATCATTTGTTTCAGTAGGGTCTGTTTCGAGATTATAAAGTTCCCATGGATTATCCAATCCCTCTTTTACAATTTTGAAGGAGTTGAAATAAACAGCCTGTCCGTCCTGCCATTCCCAAAAAATAGGATTTTCACGTTGTTTGTTTTCACCCAGAAAAACGGGCAGCAAACTTTGCCCCTGCATGGGTGTAATTTTCTGATTGTTGAATTCTGTCGGGTACTCCGCACCAGTTAAATCAACAAAAGTGGCCATGAAATCAATAAAATGTCCGGGAAATTCTGTGAAGGTTTTTTGTTTTATTTTGTTTGGCCAGTAAGCAATCAACGGTGTATTTATTCCGCCTTCATAACTAAAATTTTTAAAGAACCGAAAAGGTGTATTTCCCACATTTGCCCAATCGCCTCCCAGTGAAGTCCAGCGCGTCATTGTGCCAATTTCTCCATAATCATCGTCAATATTTACCATTTCAGCCGAAGCGCCATTATCGGAAACAAACAAAATCAATGTATTTTCATCTTTTCCTATTTCTTTGAGCTTGGCCAAAACCTTCCCAATATTTTGGTCGAGCCGGTCAATCATGGCAGCGTAAACCTCCATTTTTTTTATTTCATCAGTTCTGATTGAATCCTCCAAATCTTCCCAGTTTTGATAAGTTGCATCGGATAGTCTATAAGTTTCATCAATCAATCCAATTTGCAATTGCTTTTTATAACGGGCTTTTCTAATTGGTTCATAACCTGAATCGTATTTGCCTTTGTATTTTGCAATGTCTTCGGGCCAGGCCATTAATGGGTCGTGAGGAGCCGTGTACGCGAGATATAAAAAGAAAGGCTGTTCTTCATTTCTGTATTCTTCGAGCCAGTTAACTGCATACTTTGTAAAATAATCGGTGGTATAAAAATCCTTATCTTCAGGAGTATATGGGTTAAACATAATACTGTCAATACACCATGAACGAACTGTTTTATTTCCAGGCTTTCCTTTTCGCGCCGGAACACCTTCCCCTTCGCGTTGATTGCCGGGATTAAAATAGTTGCACGCACCGTCTTTTAAACCGTAATAGTGGTCGAAACCTCGCGTAACAGGATTTTCCAAACCATGATGCTTTCCCGACCACAAAGTTCGGTAACCTGCAGTTCGCAAAACTTCACCAAGAGTAACGGCATTTGTTAATGGCTCTTTAAAATTCCTTGCATATCCGTTTTGCTGTGCATAAACTCCTGTAAGTAAACAAGCCCGCGAAGGGAAGCATTTCGAAGTGTTGTGAAAACGGGTAAAACGCATTCCACCTTCTGCAAGTTTATCGAGGTTTGGGGTTTGAACTTCACTGCCGTAACAACCGATATCAGACCAGCCCAAATCATCAGCACTGATTAAAATAATATTCGGGTTGGTTAATTTTTTAGAATTTTTGTCAGTCTTTTTTGTAATGCACGTAGTGAATACTGTAAGAAAACCGAGTAGAAAAATCATTGTCTTTAAGTTCATTGTCAATCAGTTTAGTAGAAATAAAACTTCCAATATTTCCAAAAATAGTAAATTTGATTTGAAACATGTTGATTCGTTAAACTTTTGAATATTTTCATTTTTTGTGTTCCTTCGTGTTCCGGAAAATTAGATTTATGATATTTATTCAAAGAAAACATGTTCACCCAGTTATTTTATTTGCCATTTTTTTAGTGACACTGGCAGTTGTTTTTTCATGTGGGAAAGTTAAAGAAAAAGAGAAAATTGAACCCTTTGTGCTTCTTGAAGAGCCAGTTGTAAAATATGGTTTCCCTATAGATTCGTTTTTTATTGTAAAAGGTACAGTTGGTTCAGGTCAATATTTAAGCACTATTTTAAGCAGGTTTGGGATTGGATTGGGAACCATTGACACAATTGCCCGACACTCAAAACCCGTTTTTGATGTCCGAAAAATCAGGGAAGGGAACAACTACAGTATTTTACAAACCCGCGATTCATTAAAAACTGCGGTATATTTTGTATATGAAAATTCGCCTATCAATTATACAGTTTTTGAGCTTTTTGATACGCTGCGGGTTTACACAGGACAAAAAGATGTGAAATATGTGGTTAAAACAGCGCAGGGCGTGATTGAATCTTCATTGTGGAATACAATGAAAGCCAACGATATAGATCCACAACTGGCATTAAACCTTTCGGATGTGTATGCCTGGACCATCGATTTTTTTGGTTTACAGAAAGGTGACAGGTTTCGGGTAATTTATGATGAAATTTTTGTGGATTCGGTTGCAATCGGTATTAATAATATATATGCTGCCGAGTTTGACCATTACGGAAAAGAAATCCTTGCTTTTCGATTTAATCCCAACGATACTGTTGGTTATTATAATGAAAACGGAGAAAACCTTCAAAAAGAATTTTTAAAAGCACCATTAAAATTTTCCCGAATCAGTTCTCAGTTTTCAAACGGCAGGATGCACCCGGTTTTAAGAATTGTAAGGCCACACCACGGTGTTGATTATGCTGCGGCCAAAGGGACACCGGTAATGAGCATTGGAGAAGGAACTGTAATCCAAAAAGGCTGGGCCGGCGGAGGAGGAAACAGTATTAAAGTGAGGCACAACTCGGTTTATACAACACAATACATGCATCTTTCGGGATATGCCGATGGAATTTATCAGGGAGCCAGGGTTCGACAAGGTCAAGTAATTGGTTTTGTTGGATCAACAGGTTTGTCAACAGGACCGCATTTGGACTTCAGAGTTTATAAAGGGGGAAGTGCAGTTAATCCGCTGACACTGGAATCGCCACCTGCAAAACCCGTTAATCCGAAATACATGTCACAATACACTGTCTTGAAAGATTCGCTGATAAAGGATTTGCAAAAGATTGTTTGGAATTAGTGAAAGGCGGAAACGTTGTAAGGTTGTCTCGTTCTCAAGTTGTCTTTGTTGAGAATAACGGAAATTAAAATTCCTTTCAACAATGACAACATGGAGAAAATTAACAACTATAACAACAATAACATCCAACTGTAATTATCAGGATTGTGCAAAAGCAGCGGCAAACTCCCGGGACCAATCTTCCAGTTTGATTTTCCCAAATTTTGATGGTTTATTTTTCAAATAATCCGAAGCCATTTCACCACTTCGCATGGCTGCCCCCATTTCAGTATAATTTTGGGCAATTTCCTCTGGAACACCTGCCTGCAACATGCCTTTCAAAGTATCTTCATCTTTAAAATTAATCCAGGGAATATCGGGTTTGCCAATTGCTTTACCAAGAATAGCTCCAACTTCGTTAGTCGTTTTTTCGTCACTAACAATGTAACGGACACTTTTCCCTGTAAAAGACAGAGCCATCAATTCTTCAGCAGCTACTTCGGCAATATCATTGGGGTGCACAATAACCAGTGTTGTTCCCTCTCCGTAATTTCCTCCCGTAATCCCCATATTTTTAATCATTCCAATTTGGTTGAGAAAATTGGGATAGAAAAATCCCGGACGCAGGTGCCTGACATTCACGCCATCCAATTCATCCAACGCTTTTTCAACAAAGTGAAGTCCGCTTACCGGCCCGCAACCCTCTGGCATGTGTGCACCAATACTACTCAGGTTAACCACGTTTTTTACTTCTGAATTACTGATTGCACTTGCATAATTTTCGCCAATTCCGGCAATATATTTTTTCCAGTTTGTTGCTCCAAAATGTGGCGGTACCATAGTGTAAACAGCATCAGCGCCAGTAAAAGTGTTAGACAGAAAATCAACATCTTCAACTGATCCGATTGCAGCTTTTGCACCAAGTTCGTCAATTTGACCTGTTTTACCTGCATTGCTGCTTATTATGGTTACGTCGTGTCCTGCTGAAACTAATTTTTCAGCAAGTGGTTTACTGATATTTCCCAATGATCCTGTCAAAACATATTTCATAGCTTTTTGAATTTAAATTGTACATAGAGTGAACATTATTTTTGGCATAAATGTTCAGCCCTTCACTTAACGCCCTAAGCTAGAACCTACTGCTACATTTTTTTTCAATAACCTGTATAATCCTCATTCATTGCATTTAGTGTTTCACGAAGCCAAACGAAGTAGCGGAAGTTTTCATCTCAGGTATTTCGGACAGAACTAAAATCATAAAAATGGATTTATCGTAGTTTATGAAATTTGCATTCAAAATTAATCCCAAAAAATGCAGTTAGATTGGAAAGACAACTAATATAGATCTGACATAACATCACAATGCAGCATAAAAACTCCTTTGTATCGATCATTTTATCAACAATTACCTGACTTTGAATGTTATGCTATTTATTATTGAGTAATTGTATTACGAAATCAGTTGTTAAAAAGCGATTATATTGTTGCTTGCTGAATGAGAAAACTTAATTGAAAGCAACATTATTTTTAATCTAAAATAAAACCAGGTAACACCACTTATTGTAATTTGAACAGTAAATGACAGAAAATAACATTTTCATAAGCTATTCAAGATCCGATTCTGACTTCGTACTAAAACTGGAAGAGGATCTGTCCAGGGAAAGTATATTTATTTGGTTGGATCAAAAAAAGATTTCAGGAGGTAAATTATGGGATCGGGCTATTGAGGAGGCGCTTGGGTCGGCAGGGATTCTGATTTTGGTCGTTTCTTCTAAAAGTGCATTATCGGAAAATGTAGCCAATGAAGTGCAATATGCCGTAGATGAGGGTAAAAAAATCATACCGGTTATCATCGAGCAGACTAAAATTCCTCTTACCTGGCGAAGATATCAGCGCATTGATTTTATTGAAGATTATGAGGCAGGACTTAATAATTTGGCACAAACACTTAAATTTGAAATGTCTCAAAAGCAAGATATCGAGACGAAAAAAGAAGAACAGGTATTAATAGGAGCGTTAGACGCAAAGGCTGAGGAAGATAAAAGAATAAAGAAGCAAACTGAAAAATCAAAAAAAGAAAAAGGACTAGTTCAGGATTCTGCACAAAATATCGAAACATCCATTCGTAAAAAACCAGGGTACAAAATACCCATCATTGTTACAGGTGTTATCGCAGTGCTTGTAATAATTATATTTATCGTATACAGCGGGAACAACACTGAAATTTATCCTTCAGTACCGGATCAAACAGCGGACGTCACAAAATGATAATTCGGAGGAAAGTGCATGGAATGATGCAATATCACTTAATACGATTGAAGGGTTCAAAGCGTACCAGCAAAATTTTAAGGATGGAGTACATTTAAACGAGGCTCAAAACAAAATAGATGAAATTGCTGACAAAAATGACTGGCAAAACGCATCAACAATTAATACGAAAGAAGCCTACCAGGAATACTTACAAAAACACGCCAATGGCAGTTGGATTGGAGACGCAAACAAAAAAATTACAGATCTGAATAAATTAACATTTCAGGAAAACAAAGGGCAGCGTATTGCAAAGCCTGTTATCGACAACGTAAATTCGCCTGATAAAACATTAGACAATGTTTTAAAAGCCGAATCTGTCAAATATGTAGAATACCCGATTGGGGACTCCAAAGGCACGTTTAGTCAAATAGGTTCATTAAAATGGCAGGAAAAAAATCCGGACGGAGTTTTTCCATTTGATGAAAAAGCCCGGGATGAATGGAGTATTTACTTATTTGATCCGGATAGAAATGTAACAATTCAACTTGACTTGTACAAAAAAGAAATTCTGTATGAAGGGAGTTTGATTTATTACATTTCAAATTATTCTAATGCACCAAATTAATATTGAAAATTTATTTATTTAAAATAAATCGAAGTATAACTGCCTAATGAAATTTGAAATGTAAATGTCAGAAAATAAAATTTTCATAAGCTATTCTAGATCCGATTCTGTCTTTGTACTAAAACTGGAAGAGGATCTGACTAAGGCTGGTATAGATATTTGGCTGGATCAGAAAAAAATAGCTGTGGGCAAGTTATGGGATCGGGAAATTAATAAAGCGCTTAAGTCATCAGGGATTTTAATTTTGGTTATTTCTCCCAATAGTGCAGATTCAGATAATGTGGCTAATGAAGTTCTGTTTGCCATAAATAAGGGTAAAACAGTAATACCGATTTTAATCGAACAGACTGATGATATTCCTTTTAACTGGGAAAGATTCCAGCGTATTGATTTAACAAAAGATTATGAGAAAGGACTAAATGTTTTAGCTCAATCATTGAGATATGAAATGTCTCAAAGCCAGAGAAATGAAGCAGAAAACGAAAAAAAAGGACATACGTTAGTGCTTGAAATGCCAAACCAACGAGAAAAAGGACATAATTTTAATGAATATGTTGAAAGCAAAAAAAGTAATGAAGAATTCGTTGATGATTGGAAGAATATCAATAAAACGAATTTACATAAAAAAAGAGGGTTTAGTATATCAATAATAATTGTAGGTATAATTGCTGTTTTAGTGGTTCTCTACTTGAGTTTTAACCATAAGAAAAATGAAACTGCTTATGAACCAAATTACGAGAATATTATTCGCAAAATTGAATCTCATAATTTGTACAAAAAATCTTCAAAGACTTTTATTGATTCTTTAAAAAATCAAATGATAAGTTCAACTCATGAAAATACAGGCAATTATAATCAAGAAAACCGGGCTCTACTTGAAAAAGTTAATTATCTATTAAAAAATATAAGAAAGGTACAATACTCTTGCGCTTCAGGTATGGCTATAGTTGATAGTCTTGTAATTGATGATACCCTTTATTATTTCAAACGATGCTTATATCCTAAATTAAAGGTAATAGGTTGGCATTATGCGTGGATAAAAGAGGAGGATTATAAATATTACAATTACAATTATTTATCTGCCATTAATTTGTATGGATATGAATTGTCGCCTACAGGAAAGAGTAAAAATCCTAAAGATTTAGAGAGCTTTCGAAAACCGGGAGGAGTTATAAAATCGGCACATGAAAATGGGTGCGGAGTTCACCTGACAGTTTATAATAAACGCCCTTCAGAAATAACAGAATTTTTAAATAGCAATGTTGCTCAAGGAAGACTGATGGATGAGATCGATGCACTTATCAAAAAAGATACCCTGAAAGGAATCAACATTTATTTCGAATCAATGAATGATACCCTTTCGAAATCGTTTAAACTGTTTATTGAGAAACTACGCGACAACCTAAATATGATAGATGCCACAATTGAACTAAATATTACAATACCTGCCCTTTCTGACGATGAAAGTTTAAAAGAAATTGAGGCCTATAATTTTAAATTGCTTAACCCGATGGTGAATTACTATATAGTACTTACTGACAGGATATTTGGTAAAGTTTCCTATGCTCAATCTGCAAGTCCGCTTTATAACAATAGTAAATCCGAAAATCCTTCAATTGAATCAACCATTATTTACTACAGTAATGGAGTAATACCAAAAGAACAGTTAATCATGTCTGTTTCTTACATGGGTGTTGAATGGCAAGTTCTGGATTTTTCAGGTGTCTTAAAATCTGCATGTGGAAAGGACATAATATATGCCGATATTCTTAAAAAATATTTGGTAAATTCTGATAGGCGCAAAATTACACAGGGATTTGATTCGGATCAGGCAGCTCCCTTTTTAAATGTAATCGACCAGGGTTCAAATAATTTGAAGCAAATATGGTTTGAGAATTACAGGAGTTTATACCTGAAATATAATTGGGCTCTTGAAAATGAGCTTGGAGGAGTTTCTATAAAAGGCCTTGGTTATGATTATAGAAACCCCGAATTATGGAATACTCTGGGTGCTTCTCTAATTGACATTAAAACTAAAATTGTCGACTGGAAACCTTTATCTAATTGAAAATAAAGTTATTGCTACGACGACTTAAAAGAATTGCTGTCAAACAACCTAATAATTCCTGTTATTATTGCAAGTCCCCCGGCAAAAATCCCAAATACTTTTTCAATTGAAATACCCTGCGAAATAATAACAAATGCTGCCAGCGGAACCAAAATCAGTAAAATGAGATATTTGGCGTTGTGCCAACTTCCTTTAAGTCCAAGCTTATTTTCAATCGCTTTCACCTCTTTTGCCTTCATATGTTTTATAACAAAATCGCGAAATTCATCGGCATAAAAAGCCGGCTCAGGGTCGGTAACAATTAACCTTTTATCGATCAGTTTCTGAATCATTGTTTTGTTTTTCCTGTTTAGCAAACCGTCATCAGCCAGGTCAAACAAAACAATTTTTTCAAATGAAGTTAAATTAGTCCAGATTTTTGAGAACAGCAATTCCAATCCGGTTCCCTTCTTTTCGACAAGGTAATCATCTTCAGCCCTAATAAGCCCACAATTAATTGATTTCGTTTGATTTATATAACCATTATAACTCAGATATCCATCAAATAAATTGTTCCATTTTTTACGCAATAAATACAATTGGGTGAGTTGTTCAGGGGTCAATTCGTTTTCTTCGATATAATCGTCATAAAATTCATTTATTAATGCAATATCGAAGGATAGATCAACAATTATCCTTATATGATTGCACTGGTTCAATTTGGTTAAAAAAGAAAGCAAATTTTCGTGTTTGTTGATTTCGTTTAAAATTTGGTTAAAACCACAAACCCAAATCGTAACTGCAGAACTTTTAAAAACAGAATCACATTGAAAACCGGGTTCAATTATTTCTGATACCTGGATTATTTTCAGTGAATCATTATTATCATTCGAAGGATTGAGATATTCTTTTGTTTTGTCAAGATAAACTGAACCATTGAATGAATTTAGAAGAATTCTTTTTTTGTCTTTGTCTTTCAGGATATCAAGCCATGAATCATCAGGAATAACAGGTCTTTCCTGGTTTAAGTTAAGCAGTACTTTCGCAAGAAATCTCAGTAAATACCACACGCTAAAACAAATAATCAGCAATACAAAAAATATTAAGAATATGTAATTGGTTACTGTAAAAAAGCTTTTGGGATCGGAATATTTCACTGTCACCGCCCCCGATTGCTCACCTTTTTTAAAGTATAAAGTGTCGTTTTTAAAAGTTGAAACAACATAGTCCTTTTGAGCAAAAAGCTTGGGTTTGTTGTACCAGTTGGTGATTGGGTCGGGCAGCAAATCATACACCTGTTTGGCAAAACCTGAATTTTCGAAATTTGCTCGTGGAGAAATATCAAAATTCCGGGCGCTATCAACATATAAAACTTCAAAATTGTCCAATTGGTTTCCTTGAATCTTTCTAAACCAATCTGCATTGGTTTCCTTGTATTCCGGATCCGACTGGAGATAAATATTATCATTCCCGACTTTTATAACTTGTTCGCGATGCCAGTATTTTTCCTCCATGTTCTTTACTGAGAAATAATACCTTAACACAGGAACCGCTGAGATACTTGCTAAAAACAAAAAAAGGAAAATAAGGTAAGTTCTTTTTGATTTCAAATCAGGAATTTCTTTGTCACCTCTGATTATCAGTTTTTGCAGATTATCTTTAACAAAAAATTTGTAGTTCAATATTATTATAGTGAAGAGCAAGCTCAAAGGAATGATATGTCTCCATTTTAAATCGCCTACAAAAACGAATACAATAATTAGGAATAAAATGGCCAAAAGGACAAGAAATTCGGTAAAGAATTTAAACCAGGCCGTTTCTATTTTTTCTGTTTCCGTAATATTCAGAAATACCATTGACAAGAATAAGGTAAATGTTAAAAATATTAGTTGATAAACAAATTGTGCAACCGGATTATCTGCAAACCAAAATCCAAACAATTGAAATAAAATCAGCAAGGAAAAAATGGCTGACAGTTTTTTGTAAATTAAATGTTTTCGGGGTTTAAAAACCAGCCAGTTTAAAAACCATCTGTGTTTTTGTTTGTCATTGTTGGAACGGGTAATCCATCTTATTATCAACAATCCAATAATCATTAATATTATCGAAACAAATAAAAAATAGAAAGTTATCAGGAATATCCTTGCATTTTTAGTGTCAGCCTGATTTAAATCGAGCAAAGTGATGTGATAAAAAGGAGTGTCTTTGATGGGGACAATTCTGGCCAGCCACTTTTTTTCGTTATATTTTACTATAGTTTCATCTTTGATTTGTAAACGTATTGCATTTATAAGTTTTAAATCTGATTCACATTCGAGTACAAAGTTTTCATGCAGGTTTTTTTCCTGAATTGAATGGTATAAAACCCTGCCTGTTTTATTGATAACAACAAATTCAATGTCATCCGGTAAAACCTGGCTATACAACGACGGTATTCTTGAGGTAATTGCAAGAACAGGTAATTCCGGGTTTGTTGTCCGAAATGAAATTGCAGTTTCATACTTTGCCGTGTTAAATGATTTGATTGACTCGATGTAAAAGTTTAATCCATCGGAAGTTGGCCATGAATTATTAACGTTATTAATATTTTTAAAATACTGGCGTTCTTTCAGATTAACTTTTACAATATCGGAAAATGGAGTGCTTGTATAACCCATTTTAACAATACCATCTTTATCCATTAAAATAATTTCGTTTAATGGAAACGGGCTGCTCAACATAGAATCCTGGTTAAATGCAACATTGGATTTGAAAGCTGAAATTACCTTATTTGCAAGTATAGTATCTCCCTCATTTCCATTTTTGACAATTGCTTTTCCCAAAGTTTTAATAGATTCAATGTCGCGTGTTACATTGGCGCAAAGTGAATCGGAAATAGCATGTATGCGGCGGTGCTGGATTGTAGTATCAACAACCTGCTTTTTTGAGAATGCTATAATCAAGAGTATAAACAATCCGATGCCAAACAACATGGAAACAGCGCTGTTGGTGGCATCCCGTGCTTTTAGGCGTTCTCTGTCGTCGATAAAGAATATTTTTAAAATAGGCATACTCGCAAATACCAACATTAAAATGGCAGCAATAAATATCAATAACTGTTTGTTGATCGTACGGGTTTTGTTTTTATAATCAACATCCGGAATAAATCCGGCGATACAAAATTTTTTACCTGCAAAATCGATTGGGAGTATCATCACATGTTTATCTCTGCCACTGATATTCAATTTTTTATAAACACCACCTTGCTGCCTTTTAACACTATCGCACAAGGCTTTGGTATTCGTAATATCAGTTAGGTTGCCAGGTTTTGTATTGTAATAAACCTTCGAGGTGTCAAGTAAGATGATGTTTTCAAAAAGTTCGTCAAATTTCAAATTTTGCATAAAATCACTGATTGGAACATCGTTTGAAAAATCCTTTTTTAAAATTAATGCGATAGATGTATCCTTAGTGTTGCTTCTGTAAAATTTTTCAAATTCAGAAGCCAAGCCGGGATCATTGTTTTTAAATTTAAAACTTAGAAGAAGTTCCTTTTTTGTTTCATCATAAAAAGTAGATAAATTAACATTATTTTCAGTAGTATTAACATAAGGCTGAAGCCCCTTTAACACATTCTCAATTTTCACAGCTTTATCAATATCAATTTCATCTGTATCCTTTTTTGCAATAAATCCTGAATCACCAAGGTATTTGATAGAATAAAACACACCGTAATTTCGAAAATGGGTTTCAAAATACTTGTATTTGTCGAGCATATTACTTCCATATTCGTTTAAAATGCGAAACCCTTTTTGCTGAAGTTGCACTTCTTTTTTTGGGATATAGATGAAAAAATAAGAAAAATACATTAACAGAAACGCAAGGATAACTACAATCCATCCTAAATAATTTACATTTCTGAAAATCTTTGGTTTATTCATCTTGTCTGATTTATAATGGTAACCGTAATTTACGGCAAATTGCTTTTCAAGTCAATTAATTTATTTAAACGAAACTGAAAGCGCAAAATCTCTATCCGATTTGCAGTAAAAGTATTCATAACAAGTTGGTTAGCATATTCAGAAATAACAATCATAAATCGAAATAATGGAATATTTTTTTTCTGAATTAAGTATAATCTCTTGATATCAACTTTTAATATAAATGAATTGTTTTAATTAAGTTTTATATTTGAGGGCTTTTAGAAAGAGAGCTTTAATAAAAATTGTAAATAAATTGTGATATGAGAATTTTAACAATGTTGATTTTAGTGGTGGTTTTTTCATCATGTGTGAAGAATAAAAATGGACAGATGAATCAGGAACAGACAACTGCCAACGGAAAAAGTTTTGAAGTTGCCGAAGTAATTCAGGGCACAACCTATACTTATATTAGGGCTAAGGAAAATAATGGCGAATTTTGGATGGCAATATCAAAACAGGAAGTAAAACCAGGAGAAGTGTACTTCTATACAGAAGGGCTACCAATGCAAAACTTTCACAGCAAAGAGGTTGACCGTACTTTTGATGAGATTTATTTTGTTAGTACAATCAGTAAAACACCTATTAAAAATGGCGAGATGGGTGGAATGGGTACTGGTGCTATGGGCGGAATGGGTGCTATGGGCGGAAGCAATGATGCTCCGGCACATTCCGGCAAAGTTAATACGGAGCAAAACAGCGCTATTACTTTAAATAAATCAGCAGGCGAAATTACGGTTGCACAGGTTTTTGCCAAAAGAGATGAATTTGCAGGCAAAGAAATTGAAATAAAAGGTGTGGTGGTGAAAGTAAATAAAGAAGTAATGGGAAAAAATTGGATACACATTCAGGATGGCACCAACGACAACGGAAATTTCGATTTAACAATTACCAGTACTGACATAGCTGAAGTAAATGACGAAATTACGGTTAAAGGAAAGATTGTACTTAACAAAGATTTTGGTTACGGTTATTCCTATGAAGTAATTATGGAAGATGCACAAATAGTGGAGAAAAAACCGGCAGGATCGGCCATTTAGAACACGTGTTAGCCGAAAACAAAAGAGGCTGTCCTGATTATTCATCGGACAGCCTCTTTTTTTTATATTCCTGAAAATTTCCTATTCAACTTTAATTTTAATATTACGGAACCAAACATCATCACCATGATCCTGTAAAGCGATGACTCCTGATTTTGCCACATTTGCCCAATCGGGGTTCAATTCAGGGAATTTTGAATCGGCAACAAGTTTGTTCCAGTCATCTGTCCACAAGTGATATTCCACCACTGTTTCACCATTTTGACGGTGCCATACACTTCCTTTGTAAACTTCAATTTCAATGCTGTTCCATTCGCCGGCAGGCTTTGCATTTTGTGGAACTGCAGGAATCAAATCATAAAGTGAACCAGCCATGCGATTGCCATCTTTTCCGGCCCGGGCATCAGGATGCCTTTCATTATCCAACACCTGCATTTCAGGTGCAGTTTTATAAATTGGCCATCCCGGAACTTCTTTACCCAGATAAAAAATACCTGAGTTTCCACCTTCGGAAATTTTCCATTCCATTTTTAACCTAAAATTTGAAAAGTCTTTGGTAGTGATAATGTCGCCGCCATTTTCCGCTCCGGCTTCACCTGTTCCGGTGCCAATGCAATGCAAAGTTCCGTCAACAATCTCCCATCCTGAAGGGAAATCTGGCCTGTTGTTTCCACGCCAACCGTCACTTGTTTTTCCGTCGAAAAGGAGAACCCAGCCTTCGTCAATTTCAGCTTGTGTTAATTCGTTGAGTGCTGCAACTTCTTCAACTGCTGCACTCTTTTCATCAGCTTTTTCAGCTTTTTTTTGACCGCTTTGGCACGACATTGCCAACACAAAAGTTCCGGCCAACAGAAAAGAAAATAATTTTTTCATTGTATCAAATTTTTTAAGATGTTTATATTAAAAGTTTAATTTAATTGAAGATGACGAAGTTACAAAATATTGAAAATCTGTTAATCAAAATAACAGCATTTTTTAATAATAAGTTATTGTTTGATTATAGGCTGGCGCAAAATTATCACTTTAGGTTATTCTTTATTAATTTTAGAAACTTGAATGTAAAATAACAACCATTATAAAAAAGCAATATGAATAATACTTCAAAACCAAAGAAAATAGGAATATTAACTGCAGGTGGCGATTGTCCGGGATTAAATGCAGCAATCAGGGGAGTTGGAAAAACAGCAATTGTTGAATACGGCATGGAAGTACTGGGTTTTAATGCAGGGTATTCTGGATTGATAAACAGCGATTACATGGAACTAAAAGAAGCTCAGCTTTCGGGCATTTTAACTGTGGGTGGCACTATTTTGGGCACTTCACGTGAAAAACCCTTTAAAATTGTTGCCGAAGATGGCTCAGATAATCACAAACCCGAAAAAATTATCGAAACTTATAAAAATCTAGAACTCGATTGCGTGGTGTGCATTGGCGGAAACGGGACAATGAAAACCGCTCATTTGCTTTCCAAAGAAGGATTAAATATTATCGGGATACCAAAAACCATAGACAATGATGTTTGGGGTACAGATGTTACTTTTGGTTTTGATTCGGCAGTGCAAATTGCCACCGAAGCTATTGACAGATTGCACTCAACTGCCAACTCACACCAACGGGTAATGATAATCGAAATTATGGGGCACAATGCCGGCTGGCTGGCACTTTATTCAGGCCTGGCAGGTGGTGGTGATATTATTTTATTACCAGAAATCCCATACAATATCCGCTCCGTTTGCAAAAATATTGAAAAACGGTACGAAGAGAAGAAACCTTATTCGATTGTAGTTGTAGCGGAAGGAATTGAACACCCAAAAAACCAAAGTGCAGCCAATTATATGGCAAATACGATAGAAGCAATTACCGGAATTGAAACCCGCGAAACTGTTCTGGGTTATGTTCAGAGAGGCGGAAGCCCAACGCCCATGGACAGAATTTTAGCCACCCGTTATGGTGCATATGCCACTCAATGTATTGCTGAAGGTTGTTTTGGAACCATGGTTGCAATCCGAAAAAATGAACTAACAACTGTTCCTCTTGAAGAAGTGGGTGGAAAAATGCGTTTGGTTGAACCAGATTTGGGACTAATTCAGAAAGCACGAAAAATGGGTGTTTCTTTTGGGGATGATTAAATAGTAGACAGAATTGCCAAACGTGGAGAACAGATATCACTGTCTTTTTGTCCACCTACAATGGCAAATGCACAATTTTTTTGGTTTTGAAAAATTCTTCTTCGAAATAGCTTGACAAATCCTTGATGAAAATACTTCGTTTGAAGGGTTTTGTTTCTTCCTGCAAATCACCACCTTTGAGATAGATAATCCCATTTGGCATGGCATTAATTTGTTTTTTCGCAATGTTTTTCCTTACCCACAGCACAAATTCGGGTAGGCTGGTAACTGCGCGGCTCACAATAAAATCGTATTTATCGGTTAATTGTTCCGCTCGGATTTGTTCTGTAGTAACATTCTTTAAATCCAGCGATTCCACAACACCATTTACTACTTTAATTTTTTTGCCTATTGAATCCACCAGATGTAATTGCACATCAGGAAACATAATTGCAAGTGGAATCCCCGGGAAACCTCCACCTGTGCCAACATCAAGAATTTTTGTTCCGGGTGTAAAACTGAGAAGTTTTGCAATGCCTAGTGAATGTAGAACATGCCGTTCGTAAAATTCTGAAAAATCTTTCCGCGAAATCACATTTATTTGCGCATTCCATTCGGCATACAAAGGTTCGAGCTGTTCGAAAAGGGAAATTTGCTTTTCGTTGAGTTTGGGAAAATATTTGGCGATAAGATTCATTTTGAAAAATTAGAGGTGTTCGTTCATTTCTGTACTTTCAATTAGCTTGAACAGCATTTGACGAGCCCTGAACAACTGAGCTTTTACAGTACCAAGCGGCAAATTTAATTCTTTGGCAATTTCTTCGTATGACAACTCGTTGAAATACCGCAACTCAACTAGGGTTTGATAATGTGGTTTTAACCGGCGGACAACTTTGTGTAATAAAATTGCTTTTTGTTTTCTTATAAGTTTTTCCTCGGGGTTCAGTTCTTTCGACTTTAACCTTAAAGCTTCGTTATTCTCACTTTGCTCACTTTCGTTTTCCAATGATATTATTATTCCCTTTTTTTTACGCAAAAAATCAATACAATTGTTTGAAGCAATTTTAAAAAGCCAGGTGCTGAATGCGTAAGTTGGCGAATACTGGTGCAGGTTTTTGAATGCCTTTCCGAATGCTTCGAGTGTTAAATCTTCAGCATCACTTCGGTTATTCAGCATTTTAAGTAACATAAAATATATTGTGTCTTTGTATCGACTTAACAATCGGGCAAAAGCTTTCTCATCGCCTAATAAAGCTTTCTGCACAAGTTCGTAATCTTGCAGCGCCTTTTCCGATAATTTTAAACCTTCACTTTCCATTTTTGTTTTTGCCTTCTATTATTGAAATACCAGCGATAGAACAATTTGAAATATGGAACAATCAAATCGTACAGTAACGAAGGTATGAATATTTTGCTTTCCTTCAAACGATTAAGTGCAATTTTTATGATAAACAAACGAGCAGTAAACATGATAAACAACAACCCGGTAAATATTGGCCAAAGATTAACCAATAGAACAATAGTTACAATTACCAGTGGTAAAAAAACCAATTTAGTAAATTCATCGATCGCCAAAACAGCATTCTTCGAGGCAGACAAGTGTTTTTCTATCCGTAAACTTTTTTTCAATATGTCGAGATAATCATTCCAAATTAATTCTTCTGTCTTTTTAATTGCTGTATCCGCTCTAAAAAGAATTGAAGTAGTTTTTTTTCTGATAAAGAAATTAATCAGTAATTCAAGATTTGCATAAGGTTCACTTATTTTGTGACCATGCCCACCTATTTCGAAATAGTTTTTCTTTTGAAACGCAACATTTTCTTCCGAATAAACAAATGGTGCGTTATTCAAAATGTATCCCACACTTTTTATAAACGACAAAAAGCTTTCTATTCGATACATTCGATTTACAATACCACCAGAATTTTGAGCGCTGCAATAGCTTAATACTACAGTATCATTTTCATTTAATGCATTTGAAATACCTGAAATCCATCCAGGTGTAGCATTTTCATAGGATATAGGAACTGTGAGAACCCAGTTGTATTTTGCAGCTTTGAGCGCCAGGTTTTGAGCCATTTTTGTCGAAAACCGTGTTTCCTGGTGCAATGTCGAAACTTTTAAACGGTCGCTCCTACCCTTCAACATTCCCAGCACCTGGAATGAATTATCCTGCGAATAATCATCTACAACAATTACTTCAAATTCAGCCTCATTTATAGATAAAACCGGGGTAAGGTTATTTTTCAATCTTATTTCTTCATTTCTAACAGTATAAATAAGTGAAAGTGGGGTTGCAAATGGGGGATTTACTTTTTTCTGAAACAAAATACGACCTGTAAACATGAACAAATATAACAGGCGTAACAAGAAAATCACGGCAAAAGTCAACGCTATAAAAAGTTTATATCCGTGTAAATCAACAAGTGAATTGTATAAAGTTTGAATCATTGGGAAAAATAAAAGTGAAACCAATTTTAACTGGTCAAAAATGGAAACATTAAAGTCAATTTCAGCTGAAAATCCATTAATTTTTTGAACGCTTCAATTAGAATTTATTAACAGGTTTGCACCATTTGGTGTCCTGCTCTATTCAAGTTTAATAGTTATATTTGCCATCTTTAAAAGAAAACAGTTAATGAAATTCGAACTGCTTACAGTTTCTAAAAACTCAAGGGCAAGGGCGGGGAAATTATTTACCGCGCACGGAACAATAGAAACTCCAATTTTTATGCCTGTCGGAACGGCGGGAACAGTAAAAGGGATTCACACCCGCGATTTAAAAGATGATATTCAGGCCCAGATAATCCTGGGAAATACTTACCATTTGTATCTCCGTCCGGGAATGGATGTGATTGAAAAAGCTGGTGGCCTGCACAAATTTAATGGTTGGGACAAGCCACTTTTAACCGACAGTGGTGGGTTTCAGGTTTTTTCACTGGGGGATATCAGAAAGCTGAGTGAGCAGGGAGCGAAATTTCAATCTCATATCGATGGATCGTACCATCAGTTTACACCTGAAAGTGTTGTAGATATACAAAGAATAATTGGCGCAGATATTATGATGGCCTTTGATGAATGTACACCCGGAGATGCTGATTATGAATATGCGAAAAAATCGATGGAACTAACTCATCGCTGGCTCGATCGCTGCTTTGTGCAGTTTAACAAAACCCAGCCTAAATATGGATACGAACAGAGTTTGTTCCCTATTGTACAAGGAAGTACATTTGCCGATTTGCGCAAACTGGCAGTTTCACGCGTGAAAAATACTGATGCCGATGGTTATGCAATCGGAGGACTTTCGGTTGGAGAGAAAGAGGAAGTGATGTATGAAATGACAGAGGTGGTTACGGCAGATCTACCGGAAAATAAACCCCGTTATCTGATGGGAGTTGGAACACCGGAAAATATTCTTGAATCGATAGATCGTGGTATTGATATGTTTGATTGTGTGATGCCATCACGAAACGGGCGGAACGGTATGCTCTTTACAAGCAACGGGAAAATTAATATCAGGAATAAAAAATGGGAAAACGATCATTCACCAATTGATGAAATGGGATATTCCTTTGTTGACAATTATACAAAAGCCTACCTCCGTCACCTGATTATTTCCAATGAAATGCTTGGGGCACAAATTGCAACACAACACAACCTCGCTTTTTATTTGTGGCTTGTAAAAACTGCCCGACAAAAAATTATTGAAGGCGATTTTGTTTCGTGGAAAAATGAAATGCTGATAAATTTAAAACAACGATTGTAACTGTACTGATGAAGTTCTATAAAACCATCGATTTTTATATTACAAAAAAATTTCTTGGCACTTTTTTTTATGCCATTGCGCTTATTTTAAGCATTGCGGTGGTCTTCGATGTCTCTGAAAACCTGGATGAGTTTTTGTCGAAGGATGTTCCCTTAAAAGAAATTGTTGTAAATTATTACATGAACTTCATCCCCTATTTTGCAAATCTTTTTAGTCCGCTTTTCACGTTTATTGCAGTCATTTATTTTACTTCGAAAATGGCCTATAATACTGAAATTATAGCCATTCTTAGCAGCGGTGTATCCTATACAAGATTAATGCGGCCATACATGGTTTCCGCTTTAATTTTGGCCATTTTTAGTTTTTCGCTTGGAAATTATATTATTCCGCCTGCCACAAAAACGATGAATGAGTTCAGGATGAAAAATATTGACAACACCCGAATTGGGGTTGAACGAGATATACACAGGCAAATTGAACCAGGTGTTTATATTTATATGCGCAGTTACACACCCAACGATGTTGGAAATGTTTTTACACTGGAGCGTTTTGATGGTTCAAAATTGGTAGAAAAACTCACTGCCGATAATATTCGTTGGGACAAAGAAACGGATAAATGGGTTATCAATAATTACTGGAAACGTACAATTTTTGATGGATATGAGTTGCTTGAAAGCGGTTACAGGATTGACACAACATTAAACATGAAACCTGATGAATTCAGGGTCAAAAAAAATGAAATGGAAACCTATAAAACTCCCGAACTTAAAAAGGAAATCAAGTTAATGAAAACCCGGGGGGTAAATACAATTGAATGGGATATTGAAAAACACAAAAGAATGGCCACACCCTTTTCGACATTTATTTTAACATTGATTGGCGTAAGTTTGGCATCACGAAAAATAAAGGGTGGATTGGGATTCCACCTGGGACTTGGACTGGCATTGAGTTTTTCATACATTCTTTTCATGCAAATTTCAACTGTATTTGCCATCAGCGGTTCGGCACCGGTTTTCGTGTCGATGTGGATCCCTAATATTCTGTACAGTTTAATTGCATTTTTTGTATTTCGATGGGCAGCAAAATAAAAAATGAATATTACAGATAGTTTGAACTAAATTTCAGGTTATTACCTTTTTCTTTAAATATTCATTTAAGGTAAGGTGAATATTGCGGGAATAATTATGGACAAATCTTTTCTTATCTACCCCTAAAACCAATTGAATTCCGTGTTCTTCACTGGCTAAGAAAATTTCATCCATTTGAATTACATCTTCTTTATTTATACTTTCACTTTCTTCAACTTTTAAATTTTCCTTTTTAGCAGATTCAACAATAATGTTTCGAAGACTATCAATATAGCAACCTGTTCCAACAGACGGCGTAAAAAGTACCCTACCCTTTAACATGAAAATATTGGATGAAATGCAATCGCAAACAGCCTTTTTTTCATTGATAAAAATTGAATTATAAAGCGTGTTTCCACGATTTTCCGCTTCAGCAAATTTCCACAATGCAGCATTAAAAAAAGCAAACTGATTTAGGGGATTGATACTATATTTTTCAAATTCAGAAAAATCAATCAATAATTCCTGTTTTGAAATAGGGAAATCAAATTCAGAAAATGCAAAACTTGAAATTATTGTATTTATTTCAGATTGTCCAATATAAACCTGGCAGGTAATAATTCCTGATCGGAAATACTTGTTTTTATTTAACATTCGTTTTGTTTTTCTGAATAACTCGGGTCCATCCTTTAATAAATCAGGAATTTCGGTTTTTAATGTTCTTAAAACGATTTTTAGTTTCTCAACATTTTCATAAAACAAGGGAATTCCACCAAATCCAAACCATATTTTTTGGGTAACAACAAAAGGCTCATCCCAAATGAATGTTTTTAATCCAGCCTCTGGCTTTTTAATTATTTCTCCGTTTACAATTATAAAATTCATGATGTTTCAAAATTATGATTTTTTCCCAGCGTTGAAAACGTATTTATTTTAACTAAAAATTTCGTGAGAAAAAACATCATAGTGCAAAAAAAGGGGAACCAAATTTTTGATTCCCCTTTAAATATTTTTTAATAAGTTACGCCTGTGCTGTTGGCCCCCCAAAACTTAATGGAGGCATCATTGGATCGGAGCCTGATTTTACGTTTTTTATCTGCCCATTTACAGCTTCGTACTTTTTAATATTATCCTGCAAAGCTAATAACAAACGTTTGGCATGTTCAGGAGTAAGAATAATACGCGATTTCACATTTGCCTTCGGGATTCCCGGCATAATTCTCACAAAATCAACAACAAACTCTGAACTTGAATGAGTTATTACAGCAAGATTTGAATAAACACCTTGTGCAATTTCTTCACTCAATTCAATATTTAGTTGCTGTGGTTTTTGATTTACATCATCCATGACCTTTAACTTTAGCGTAAATTAATCTTTTAAGTCAACCAACTGATCGTATTCTGATTTTGAACCAACTACAAGGTTTTTGTATTCCTTCAAACCAGTACCGGCAGGAATCAGGTGACCACAAATTACATTCTCTTTCAAACCATCAAGGTAATCTGTTTTTCCATTTATTGCTGCTTCATTCAACACTTTTGTAGTTTCCTGAAACGAAGCTGCCGACAACCAACTGCGTGTTTGCAGCGCTGCCCTTGTAATTCCCTGTAATACCTGACTTGAAGTGGCCGGAATTGCATCCCTTGAGTCAATCAGTTTTTTATCTTTTCTTCTTAACTGAGAATTTTCGTCCCTCAGTTTTCGTGCTGAAATAATTTGACCAGCTTTTATACCTTCTGCATCGCCAGGTTCGATTACTACCTTTTTGTTGTAAATCCAATCGTTTTCTGAGAAGAATTCGTTTTTATCAACTACCTGCTTTTCTAGGAAACGTGTATCACCCGGATCTTCGATTTCAACTTTTCGCATCATTTGGCGAATAATGATTTCGTAGTGCTTATCATTAATTTTCACACCCTGCATACGGTAAACGTCCTGTACTTCATTCAAAATATACTCCTGAACAGCAGTTGGACCTTTAATAGCCAAAATGTCGGAAGGAGTAATCGCTCCGTCAGAAAGCGGAGTTCCGGCCCTGATATAATCGTTTTCCTGAACAAGTATTTGTTTGGAAAGTGGTACCATGTACTTTTTAACGTCACCAGTTTTTGTAGTAACGATAATTTCGCGGTTACCTCTTTTAACTTTACCCATTGATACTTCCCCATCGATTTCGGAAACAACCGCTGGATTGGAAGGATTACGAGCTTCAAAAAGTTCAGTTACACGTGGTAACCCACCGGTGATGTCGCCTGCTTTACCAGCAGCCCGAGGTATTTTCACCAAAACCATCCCAGCTTTTACCTTCTGTTTATTGTCAACCGAAATATGACCTCCAACCGGAAGGTTATATGAACGGATTGCATTTCCATCTTTATCAATTACTTTAAGAGTCGGATTTTTGGTTTTATCTCTTGATTCGATAATTACCCTTTCGCTGTATCCCGTTTGCTCATCAGATTCTTCCCTGAAGGTAAGACCATCAATTAAGTTTTCGAATTCAACAGTTCCGTCAAATTCGGTAATTATAACACCATTAAATGGATCCCATTCACAGATCAATTTTCCTTTACGAATTTCCTGTCCGTTTTTCACATACAATTTTGAACCATATGGAATTGGATGGGTTGACAAAGTAATGTTTGTATTTTTATCAACAATCTTCAATTCTGCCAAACGACTCACAACGATGTCGATTTCTTCAGTTTCTTCAGATTTGAATTTAACAGCTCGTAGTTCTTCAATTTCAACGTAACCATCATATCTCGATTCAACCGTTGATTGTGCGGAAATGTTACCTGCGATACCACCAACGTGGAATGTACGCAGTGTAAGCTGAGTTCCGGGTTCACCAATTGATTGTGCGGCAATAACACCTGTAGCTTCGCCTTTTTGAACTTTCTTGCCTGTTGCAAGGTTTCGTCCATAACATTTGGCACAAATTCCTACTTTTGATTCGCAGGTAAGTACTGAACGGATTTCAACACTTTCAATAGGTGAATTTTCAATAACAGTTGCAATACTCTCAGTTAATTCATCTCCAGTTGCCACAATTAATTCGCCGCTTAACGGATGGAAAATATCGTGAACCGAAGTACGGCCAATAATACGTTCGAACAATGAGGCGACAACTTCTTCATTATTTTTTACTGTTGTAGCCACCAATCCACGTAAGGTTCCGCAATCGTCTTCAGAAATGATAACGTCCTGCGCTACATCAACCAAACGACGTGTAAGATATCCGGCATCAGCAGTTTTTAATGCTGTATCGGCCAAACCTTTACGTGCACCGTGAGTAGAAATGAAGTATTCAAGAACCGACAATCCCTCTTTAAAATTTGCAAGAATAGGGTTTTCTATAATTTGAGAACCTGTAGAACCTGACTTTTGCGGTTTTGCCATCAAACCCCTCATTCCGCTGAGCTGTCGAATTTGCTCTTTCGAACCACGGGCACCTGAATCAAGCATCATGTAAATAGAGTTAAAACCCTGTTTATCACTACTCAAAGATTGCATTACCACATTTGTTAGCTTTGAGTTGGCATGTGTCCAAATATCAATAACCTGATTATACCTTTCGTTGTTGGTAATAAATCCCATGTTATAGTTATTCATAACTTCTTCAACTCCGGCATAACCATCAGCAACAATCTTTTCTTTACTTTCAGGAATAATTACATCATCAAGATTGAATGACAGACCACCGCGATATGCCATATCGTAGCCAATATCCTTAATATCATCAAGAAATGCTACAGTAGTTGCATTACCACTACGTATAAATACATCGGTAATAATTGTACGTAACGATTTTTTAGTCAGCAGTTGATTTATATATCCTGCCTGACGAGGAACTTTTTCGTTAAATAAAACCCTTCCAACTGTAGTTTCAATAATGTGTTTAAAATATTCACCATTCTCATCAACATCTTCAACTTTTACTTTAATAATGGCATGAAGTTCTATAACTTTTTCTGAGTAAGCAATAATTACCTCTTCAGCGGAATAGAAAATCATTCCTTCTCCCCTTGCTCCTTTTCTGGCTTTGGTCATATAATATAACCCAAGAACCATATCCTGAGACGGTACTTGAATTGGTGCACCGTTTGCCGGATTAAGCAGGTTGTGTGATGCAAGCATTAAAAGTTGGGCTTCCAGAATTGCCGCATTTCCAAGCGGAAGATGAACAGCCATCTGGTCACCATCAAAGTCGGCGTTAAAACCTGTACAAACCAGCGGATGGAGCTGAATTGCTTTCCCTTCGATCAAAACCGGCTGGAAAGCCTGTATTGATAAACGGTGAAGCGTGGGTGCACGGTTTAGTAAAACAGGATGACCTTTTAATACATTTTCCAGGATTTCCCAAACAACCGGATCTTTGCGATCAACTATTTTCTTTGCTGATTTTACTGTTTTTACAATTCCGCGTTCAATTAACTTCCGAATTACAAATGGTTTGTAAAGTTCGGCAGCCATATCTTTCGGAATTCCACATTCGTGAATCTTTAGTTTTGGTCCGACCACAATTACCGAACGAGCTGAATAGTCAACACGTTTACCAAGAAGGTTTTGACGGAAACGGCCTTGTTTTCCTTTCAAACTGTCGGACAGCGATTTTAATGCCCGGTTATTTTCTGTTTTTACCGCATTCGATTTTCTTGAATTATCGAATAATGAATCAACTGCTTCCTGTAACATTCGTTTTTCATTACGAAGGATAACTTCGGGAGCTTTAATTTCTATCAATCTCTTTAAGCGGTTATTTCTGATTATAACCCTTCGGTAAAGGTCATTTAAATCAGAAGTAGCAAACCTACCACCATCCAATGGCACCAATGGGCGCAAGTCAGGTGGAATAACAGGAACAACACGGACAATCATCCATTCCGGACGGTTAATATTTTTACTTGCTCTGAATGCTTCAACAACCTGCAACCTTTTTAACGCTTCGTTTTTACGTTGCTGAGAAGTTTCAGTATTTGCCTTGTGCCTTAAAGTAAAAGACAAATCATCCAGATCGATCCGGCTTAAAATTTGGAACAGTGCTTCTGCTCCCATTTTTGCTATAAATTTATTTGGATCATCATCATCTAAAAGATGATTTTCTTTTGGAAGTGTATCCAGAATATCGAGATACTCTTCTTCCGTTAGAAAATCCAGATCTTTAACGCCATCCACTGCTTTAACACCTGCATTTATTACTACATATCGTTCGTAATAAATAATAGTATCAAGCTTTTTGGTTGGCAGGCCAAGCAAATAGCCTATTTTATTGGGAAGCGACTTAAAATACCAAATATGAGCTACCGGAACAACCAGTGAAATATGCCCCATTCTTTCGCGACGCACTTTTTTCTCTGTAACCTCAACGCCACAACGGTCGCAAACAATTCCTTTGTACCTGATTCGTTTGTATTTACCGCAATGACATTCGTAGTCTTTTACGGGTCCGAAAATACGTTCACAAAACAATCCATCTCGTTCCGGCTTGTATGTCCTGTAGTTTATTGTTTCAGGTTTTAAAACCTCGCCAAACGATCTTTCAAGAATCTCTTCCGGAGAAGAAAGACTTATAGAAACTTTTGAAAAACTAATTTTCGCTTTATTATCTTTTCTGAATGCCATAATACTAATTAAAAATAATTAAAACAGAACCTGTTCAATTTAGACTGGATTTTTACTCCATTCTAACGCTAAGGCCTAAGCCTCTAAGTTCGTGCAGCAACACATTAAGTGATTCAGGAATACCTGGTTGCGGCATTGGTTCACCTTTTACAATTGATTCGTATGCTTTTGCACGTCCCATTACGTCATCAGACTTAACGGTAAGAATTTCCTGCAAAATATGTGAAGCACCAAATGCTTCAAGTGCCCAAACTTCCATTTCACCAAAACGCTGACCACCAAATTGAGCTTTACCACCCAAAGGTTGCTGAGTTATAAGTGAATATGGCCCGATAGAACGAGCATGCATTTTATCTTCAACCATGTGGCCTAATTTCATCATATAAATTATACCCACGGTGGCTGGCTGGTCGAATTGCACGCCGGTCTCGCCGTCAATAAGACGGGTAACCCCAAAACGAGGAACACCTGCTTTATCAGTATATTCACAAATTTCATCGAGAGTTGCACCATCAAAAATTGGCGTTGCAAATTTTAAACCGAGGTTTTTGCCAGCCCAGCCAAGTACAGTTTCGTAAATCTGTCCGAGGTTCATACGCGAAGGTACACCTAGTGGATTAAGTACGATATCTACTGGTGTGCCATCAGATAGGAATGGCATATCTTCCTGACGAACAACCCTGGAAACAATACCTTTATTTCCATGACGTCCGGCCATTTTATCACCGATTTGAAGTTTACGTTTTTTAGCTACATAAACTTTTGCAAGCTGAATAATACCAGCAGGAAGTTCATCACCAATGGTAATATTATATCTTTCGCGGCGTGATACAGCCTCTGCTTCCTTATATTTAAGAATGTAATTATTGATTACAGCAAAGACCATGTCGTTTTTCTGTTTATCTGTAGTCCATTTTCCAGGATTGATATTTAAATAATCAAGCTCCTGTAATTGTTTCAGAGTGAATTTGACACCTTTTGGAATTATCTCAGTTCCATAATAATCTTTTACACCTTGTGATGTTTTACCTGTAACAAGGACGAAAACTTTATCCTCAAGTTTAGCTCTAAGTGATGACACTTCGCGATCAAATTTCTCATCAATCTGATCCAGCAATTTCTTAGTTGCAGTACCCTTCTTGTCCTTAGCTACCCGAGAAAACAACTTTTTATCGATAACAACTCCATTTAACGAGGGCGATGCTTTTAATGAAGCATCTTTTACGTCACCAGCTTTGTCACCAAAAATGGCACGCAACAATTTTTCCTCAGGAGATGGATCTGATTCTCCTTTAGGTGTAATCTTACCAATTAGGATATCACCAGGCTTAATATCTGCCCCAATTCTTATCAATCCGTTTTCATCAAGGTTGCGTGTTGCTTCTTCACTGACGTTTGGAATATCAGAAGTAAATTCTTCAACTCCGCGTTTTGTGTCGCGTACTTCAAGACTGTATTCGTCAACATGCACCGAAGTGAAAACATCTTCACGAACAATCCGCTCCGAAATTACAATCGCATCTTCATAGTTATAACCTTGCCATGGCATAAAAGCAACCATAAGGTTCCTTCCCAAAGCCAGCTCACCTTTATCAGTAGCATAACCTTCTGTTAAAATCTGATCCTTCTTGATCCGTTCACCTTTTCTTACAATGGGTTTTAAGTCAACCGTAGTTCCCTGGTTTGTTTTTGTGTATTTCTGGAGTTTATAGGTTACTACTTCAGGATCGAAGCTAACAAACCTGTCTTCTTCAGAAATATCATAACGAACAATAATTTGTTCGCCATCAACATATTCAATAATACCATCGAATTCGGCCTTAACCAAAATCTGTGAATCGGATGCAGCTCTGCCTTCGAGCCCAGTACCAACAATTGGAGCTTCGGGGCGCAACAAAGGAACTGCCTGTCGCATCATGTTCGATCCCATTAATGCACGGTTGGCATCATCATGTTCAAGGAACGAAATTAAAGAGGCTGCAACAGAAGCTATCTGATTGGGGCCAACATCCATTAACTGGACTTTTTCCCTTTCAATTACTGGGTAATCACCTTCGAGCCGTGCTTTTACTTTAGCATTGATGAAATTCCCATTATCATCAATTGGGGCATTTGCCTGCGCGATAATTTGACCTTCTTCCTCTTCGGCAGTTAAATAAACTACTCCATCCTCTGAAAGATCAACTTTCCCATTGGCAGCTTTCCTGTATGGCGTTGAAATAAATCCAAGGTCATTAATTTTTGCAAATACACAAAGTGAAGAAATCAATCCAATATTTGGTCCTTCAGGAGTTTCAATTGGACATAGCCTTCCGTAGTGCGTAAAGTGTACGTCACGAACTTCAAAACCAGCCCTTTCCCTTGACAAACCGCCAGGCCCCAAAGCAGACATACGACGCTTATGAGTCATCTCAGCTAAAGGATTTGTTTGATCCATAAACTGAGACAGAGCATTTGTTCCAAAAAATGAATTGATTACCGATGACAATGTTTTAGAATTGATCAAATCAATTGGGGTAAAAACCTCATTATCACGAACATTCATTCTTTCACGAATAGTTCGTGCCATGCGAGCCAAGCCTACTCCAAACTGATTAAACATTTGTTCTCCAACCGTGCGAACTCTCCGGTTACTTAAATGATCGATATCATCCACATCAGTCTTTGCATTTACCAATTGTATAAGATGTTTTATAATCTCAATTATATCTTCTTTGGTAAGTACCCTGTTTTCTGAATCAACAGTATGACCTAATTTTTTATTAATCCTGTATCTGCCAACCTCTCCAAGATCATATCTTTTATCTGAGAAGAAAAGTTTATCGATAACATCTCTTGCGGTAGCCTCATCTGGCGGTTCTGCATTACGAAGCTGGCGATAAATATGCAATACTGCTTCTTTTTCGGAATTACACGGATCTTTTTGCAAGGTATTGTAAATGATAGCAAAATCCTGTTGATTTTGATCTTCTTTATGCAAAAGAATTGTTTTAACTCCTGATTCAAGAATCTCTTCGATATGATCTTCTTCAATATCAACTTCACGATCTACGATAACTTCATTACGTTCAATTGAAACAACTTCACCTGTATCTTCGTCAACGAAATCCTCAACCCATGATTTTAACACACGGGCCGCCAATCTTCTACCAACTACCTTTTTCAGTGAAGTTCTTGATACTTTTATTTCATCTGCCAGATTAAAAATTTCAAGAATATCTTTATCACTTTCAAAACCAATAGCACGTAACAGGGTCGTAACGGGGAGTTTCTTTTTCCTATCGATATAGGCAAACATGACACTATTAATGTCGGTTGCAAACTCAATCCACGATCCTTTGAACGGGATAATTCGTGCTGAATAAAGTTTTGTACCGTTTGCGTGCAAACTTTGTCCAAAGAATACACCCGGCGACCTGTGCAACTGCGACACAATAACACGTTCGGCACCATTGATAATAAAGGTTCCTCTTTGGGTCATATATGGCACAGTACCCAGATATACATCCTGAACAACGGTATCAAAATCTTCGTGTTCAGCATCGGTACAGTACAACTTTAATTTAGCTTTTAACGGCACACTAAAAGTTAACCCACGCTCAATACATTCCGGTATGGAATATCTTGGAGGGTCAACCTGATAGTCGATAAATTCCAAAACGAAGTTATTTCTTGTATCTGTAATGGGAAAATTTTCCTCAAATACACGGAATAATCCTTCAGATTTTCTGTTATCAGGCGTGGTTTTTAACTGAAAAAAATCTTTAAATGATTTAACTTGTACTTCTAAGAAGTCAGGGTAATCAAACCTGGTTTTTGTGGAGGAAAAACTAATCCTCTCGTTTTTTGTTTGTACAGACATGTATTTATACAAGTTAATTATGTAAAATACTAATACACAAAAAGGTTTAGAAGCCTACTGTCGCAGGATTCTAAACCGTAAAACCTTTAAAAAGGTCTAATTGCGTTATTTAACCTCAACTTCAGCCCCAGCTTCTTCGAGCTGACTCTTAAGAGCTGCAGCTTCGTCTTTAGATACTTTTTCTTTGATTGCTTTTGGAGCAGCATCAACTAATTCTTTAGCTTCTTTTAAGCCTAAACCTGTTAATTCTTTAACAAGTTTAACAACACCAAGTTTTGCTTGGCCTGCTGCTTTCAAAATAACATCGAATTCTGTTTGCTCAGCAACAGCAGCTTCCTCGCCACCGGTTGCTGGTCCTGCAACTGCAACTGCAGCTGCAGCTGGTTCAATTCCATATTCGTCTTTCAGAATTCCAGCTAATTCGTTAACTTCCTTTACTGTAAGATTAACCAACGCTTCTGCAAGCTGTTTTAAATCTGCCATTTTTATTAAATTTTATAAATTATTTCAAAAAAACTATTCTTTTTCTCCTAGTGTTTTCAAAACACCATGAATAATATTTCCACCTGATTGTAACTGTCCGAGAACAGTTTTTACAGGTGATTGTAAAAGTGCAATAACATCAGCAATAAGTTCGTTTTTCGATTTCACTGCAATCAAAGCTTCTAATTGATCAGCACCTATATAAACTGACTCCTGAACATAAGCCGCCTTTAATACAGGTTTTTTATGTTTTTTACTAAAATCTTTAATCAGTTTTGCAGGTACATTTGCATTTTCGGAAAACATTACTGAAGTATTACCTTTCAGCGCATCGTAAATTTCTTCAATGTTCTTGTTGGAACTTTCTAAAGCTTTACGTAAGAGAGTATTCTTAACAACTACCAGTTTTACACTCTGGTTAAAACATAGCCTTCGTAAATCACCGGTCCGTTCTGCATTTAAACCACTGATGTCAGTAAGGTAAAAATGGTTGTAAGAATCAATTTGTTCTTGTAAATTATTAATAATAACCTTTTTATCTGAACTCTTCATTTTTACACATTTTTAGTCAACAACTGACTTTGGTTCAACTTGAATACCGGGACTCATAGTACTGGAAAGATAAATACTTTTAATATAAGTACCTTTTGCTGCAGTTGGTTTAAGTTTTACAATGGTATGTACAAATTCCAGTGCATTGTCTTTTATTTTATCGGGAGTGAATGAAACTTTTCCGATAGAAGTGTGAACAATACCAAATTTATCAACTTTAAAGTCGATTTTACCTTGTTTAACTTCGCTGACGGCCTTACCAACATCCATAGTTACGGTTCCACTTTTGGGGTTTGGCATTAAACCTCGAGGACCTAAAATACGGCCCAACGCCCCAACTTTTCCCATTACAGGTGGCATTGTAATAATAACGTCAACATCAGTCCAACCGCCCTTTATCTTCTCGATGTAGTCATCAAGACCAACAAAGTCGGCACCAGCGTCCAGTGCTTCCTGCATTTTATCAGGAGTAACCATTGCCAATACCCTAACTTCCTTTCCAGTTCCATGGGGTAACGAAACTACGCCTCTAACCATCTGGTTGGCTTTTCTTGGGTCTACTCCAAGTCTTACATCAATATCTACTGATGCATCGAATTTGGTAAAAGTTATATCTTTAACCAATTCAACAGCTTCATCTAAAGTGTAAGCTTTTCCCTTTTCGAGTTTCTCAAGAGAAGCTTTTTTATTTTTCGTAATTCTGCCCATCGTATAAGATTTATTTAGTTTTTGAATGGTGAAGTACCTTTTACAGCAATTCCCATACTTCTGGCAGTACCAGCGACCATTTTCATAGCCGATTCAATAGTAAAGCAATTTAAATCAACCAGTTTGCCTTCCGCAATTTGCTTAACCTGATCCCAGGTTACAGCCCCCACTTTATTAACGTGAGGTTCTGGTGAACCTTTTTTTACTTTTGCTACTTCAAGCAATTGTATAGCAACAGGAGGTTGTTTAATAATGAAATCAAATGATTTGTCTGCAAAAACAGTTATAATAACCGGCAGCACTTTACCCGCCTGATCCTGAGTGCGACCGTTAAACTGTTTGCAGAACTGCATTATATTTACCCCTTTGGAGCCCAATGCTGGTCCCACCGGTGGTGAAGGATTAGCAGCACCACCTTTAATCTGTAATTTAATTAATCCAGCAATTTCTTTAGCCATAATACTTAATTAACGTGATTTTACTCCTTTTCAACTTGCATAAAGCTCAGTTCCAGAGGAGTTTTACGTCCAAAAATCTTCACCATTACCTGCAGCTTCTTCTTCTCTTCATTGATTTCTTCAATGGTTCCGTTAAAGCCGTTAAATGGTCCATCGACTACTTTTACAGTTTCCCCTACCACAAAAGGTATGTTAATTTCCTCATCGTTTTCAGCAAGCTCATCAACTCTACCTAAAATTCTATTTACTTCGTTTTGCCTCATCGGTACGGGATCTCCACCTTTAGTGTCGCCTAAGAACCCGATAACATTAGGAAAATTCCTTAGTGTATGTGCAACTTCACCCACTAATTCGGCCTCGATTAAAATGTAACCTGGAAAAAAGTTTCTTTCCTTGCTGATTTTTTTACCATTTCGGATTTGGTAAACCTTTTCTGTTGGTATAAGAACCTGATCAACAAAACCTTTTAAATCTCCGTTTGCGATTTCATTTTCGATATATTCTTTTACCTTTTTCTCTTTTCCGCCTATAGCCCGCAGAACATACCATTTTTTACTATTGTCGCTCATTTTGATTTAAGGATTTCGATTAATAAAATAAACCATAGATAATTTCCATTATGTTTCTGAATGACAGATCCATAGCGAAAATTACAAGTGATATTATTAAGGAAGCAACCATTACAACCAACGCGCTACTTTGTAGCTCTTTCCATGTAGGCCATGTTACTTTGTGAACAAGTTCATCGAAAGCCTCCTGGAAGTATAATTTTATTTTCATTTTATATAATCAAATTTGAACGGAAGGTAAGAATTGAACTTACTATTTTGTTTAAACCACTCCCGCTTTGAGCTTCATCCGTAAAATAGTCCCGGGCTAAAAAGCCCAGGACATATTATCTATTATCTTTAAAACCTGAACTGATTACAGGATTTCTGTTATCTGACCAGCACCTACAGTGCGTCCACCTTCACGGATTGCAAAACGCAAACCGATATTCAAGGCAACTGGATATATCAATTCCACCTCAACTGATACGTTGTCGCCAGGCATTACCATTTCACGTCCTTCAGGTAAATGAATTTCTCCTGTTACGTCAAGCGTACGGATATAGAACTGCGGACGATATTTATTGTGGAATGGAGTGTGACGTCCACCTTCTTCTTTTTTCAACACATAAACCTCAGCTTTGAAACGTTTGTGAGGAGTAATTGAACCTGGTTTTGCAAGAATCTGTCCACGTTTGATTTCTTTTTTGTCAACACCACGAAGCAATAAACCTACGTTATCTCCAGCTTGTCCATCATCCAAAATTTTACGGAACATTTCTACACCAGTACAAACTGTTTTACGGCCTTCTGCACCCAAACCTATTAACTGAAGTTCGTCACCAGTATGTATTTTACCGGTTTCGATACGACCAGTTGCAACAGTTCCGCGTCCAGTTATTGAGAATACGTCCTCAACTGGCATCAAGAATGGTTTGTCAACATCACGTGGAGGAAGTGGAATCCATGTATCGCAAGCCTCCATTAATTCAATAACTTTTTGTTCCCATTTTTCTTCACCGTTCATCGCACCAAGTGCTGATCCCTGGATAACGGGAGTATTGTCACCATCAAACTGGTAGAAGCTGAGAAGTTCGCGAATTTCCATTTCAACCAATTCCAGAATTTCTTCGTCATCAACCATGTCCACTTTGTTCATGAAAACAACCAATTTAGGAACGTTTACCTGACGTGCCAATAGTATGTGTTCGCGTGTTTGAGGCATAGGACCATCAGTAGCGGCAACTACTATAATCGCTCCATCCATTTGAGCTGCACCGGTAACCATGTTTTTAACATAGTCAGCATGACCAGGACAATCTACGTGAGCATAATGCCTGACAGCTGTTTCGTATTCAACATGAGCAGTATTAATTGTAATACCCCTTTCTTTTTCTTCCGGAGCATTGTCGATAGAATCGAACGACTTGATTTCACAATAACCTTTTTTATGCAACACCATAGTAATGGCGGCAGTTAGGGTTGTTTTGCCATGATCAACGTGGCCAATTGTACCTATATTGACATGCTCCTTGTCCCTGTTAAAATGTGCTTTTGCCATAATTTCTAATTTTTAATTTATTATTTTATTAAATCATTTTTATTGAGCCGATGACGAGAATTGAACTCGTGACCCCTTCCTTACCAAGGAAGTACTCTACCCCTGAGCTACATCGGCATTAATACATAAAAAGACAAGAGGTCAAAGTATTTCACTTTTCACTCCAGTCTCATAAAATGAGCGGGAGACGGGATTCAAACCCGCGACCCTTAGCTTGGAAGGCTAATGCTCTATCAACTGAGCTACTCCCGCAATCATATTATTTGCAAAAATGCCGCGCAAAAATACATAATTTCTAAAAACAGCCAGTAAAAATAACTTAAATTGCTATTTAAAGTTAACTTACTCATTTTGTTTAATAAGATTTCTGAAGGTCAAAAAGCTCCCAAAAACCCTTTATTTCTTGTCAAATTAGTCTAAATTCAACTGTTTTCTGAACGCCCCAAAATTGGGTTTGCAAATGTAAAAATATTATTTTAAAAAACTAAAAATAAAATAGGCTATTTTCAATTTTTACTTGTTTTTTAGTTTCTCCTTATATTTATCGATTTGCTTACGCACAGCATCAATAGCCAAATCAGTTGCTTCTTCAAATGTATCTGCCTGCTTTTTTGCAAACAAATATCCATTTAACGGAATTGAAATTTTTAACTCAGAAACTTTGTTGTTTGCCACTTCAGGCTTCAACACTTTTAAAGTTACTTCTGCATTTATGATACCATCAAAAAACGTATCAAGTTTGCCTACTTTTTTATTTACAAAATCCACCAATCTCTGATCGGCAGTGAAATGCACTGAATTAATTTTAACTTCCATAATAACATTTTTATTAACCCCTTGGATGGGCTTGTTTATATATATTATGCAGTTTTTCGAATGTAGTATGGGTATAAATCTGTGTAGCTGCCAGATTTGAGTGTCCCAACAATTCCTTTACTGCATTTAAATCGGCTCCCTTGTTTAATAAATGTGTGGCGTATGTATGACGCAAAACATGCGGGCTTTTTTTCTCCAAAAGCGTTACTTTTGCGAGGTTATTTTTCACTACCCTGTAAATGAGTTTTTCATATACAGGCTTACCTTCACCAGTAACCAATAATCGTTCAGCATTAAAGTCAATTTGTTTACTTTTCTCATTCAAATATTGGTCAATTATTTGATTAATGGAAGTTGGATATGGAATTATTCGTTCCTTCTTCCCTTTTCCCAAAACCTTTATCAGACAATTTTTCAAATCAATATCACGTTCCTTCAATTGCAACAATTCAGCAAGACGAATTCCTGTACCGTATAATAAAGTTATTATTAATTTGTCCCGAAATCCAACAAAATCATTGGGAAAAAATCCATCATCCAGTAAATGGTTTATATTTTTTTCTTCAACAAAATTTGGCAATTTTTTACGGATTCTGGGTAGGGTCAGGTTAATGGTAGGGTTGTTTTCAATTATTTGTTCTTTTAACAGAAATTTGAAAAATGATTTAAGAGTGGTTATTTTCCGGTTTACCGAACGAGCAGAAAAATCATTTTCCATTAATCGCACAATCCAGCTCCTAATAATTTTCGCATCAATCTTTTTTACATTAAATTCCCCGACCACTTCCGTACAAAACTGTACAAACTGATCGAGGTCAATAGTATATGCAACCACTGTATGACAAGAACTTCTCTTCTCATACTTCAAATAATTGAAAAACGACTCCCGATAATCCATTATACCCAGATATACACAGGAATCACTAAAAACAATTAGTCTTCCTGTCGTTGCAGTCCTTCTACGTAAATCGCCTTTTTTTTCTCTTCTCTGTTAATTACAGAAGGTTTTGTAAATTTCTGACGTTCGCGTAATTCTTTTATCACACCTGTTTTTTCGAACTTTCTTTTGAATCTTTTAAGCGCCCTTTCAATATTTTCGCCTTCTTTTACTGGAATAACTATCATTTCTAACCGTTTTTATTTTAAAAATTGAGGCGCAAATTTAGAAATTATTCGATTGAAATCAAATTTAAACCAAAATAATTATAAATACAACGCGTTGATTTTGTTTTAATTTTATTTAACGGCACGTCAAGTATGGCCTTATCCTTGAAAATGTCTCTGGATCAATAAGTCCGCTTGTTTCTAATTGTAAAATATTCTGAAAAGATCCATTTTCATCACGGTACTTTAAAACTGCCGCCACTTGTTTTTTATTTAAATAAGGGTGTCGCAACAAATCCGGGTATTCTGCAAAATTCAAATTAATTTTTTTAATCAATAAGGTGTCAATAGTAATACTGTTTTCATTATTTTTTAAAGTTTCTATTGGTAAATTATAAACTTCAATTAATTGCGAGGCTGAATAAAAACCTCCAAGCAGGCTGCGGTATTTTATAATACGCTTTGCATATACTGCTCCAATTCCTTTTAGCTTCATCAATTCTGTTGTATCCGCACTATTGATCTCAATTTGCAGAATTTCAGGACTGCTGCTTAAAGTTTTTATTTCATTGGTGATTTCAAGTAATATATATTTCTCAATTGTTTTGAAAAAAGCAGAATCAATTCCATAAATTTTCATCAAATCATTTTTAGATTTGAACTTACCTTCTTTTTGTCGATACTGTATTACGTTATTAGCCTGAAATCGGTTAAAACCAAATTCAGTTAACCTGCTGAAATCGGCGGTATTTGGATCGAAAAAACCACTAATATGACTTTCACTTTTAGGTTTCTTTGCGAACTCGTTCTTGTTTTCTGAAATGGTGATGTAACTTTCAAGTAAAAGGAATATGCTGTCATTCATGCCATAAATCTTTCGTATATCCTGAGGTAAGGAAAATCTACCGCCAGATTTCCTGTAGTTTATAATATTTCTTTTTATGAATAGAGGTATATCTAATGAATCAAGCGTTTCAGTATCGATTAAATTTGGGTCAAAATTAAAAAGTGATTTTTCCTGTATTTGCTTCTCCTTTACTGTCGTTTCCAGTTCTTTTAGTAAATGTTCATACTCAGCATAATTATATTTCGATTTTGGCTGGATGTTTTTTACAATGAAAACAGCGAATATTGAAAACAAAATTAAAACGCAGAGAATTAGAATTGCTTTCCTGTCACTCTTCGAAAAATAAAAATATTGTTCAATGACTTTTTTAAAGGGATTATTCATTTAATATTCCGCTTAATTTACTTATCACTCAAGATATTACACAAATTTAAAAAATATGTTAAAAGTATCTCCAAATGATGTAAACAAAAATTTTAAATCAACTTTAATTATAATTCAATAAACCTACCTTATTAAGTATCACAATAGCAATTGCGATGGGTGAAACAAACTTAACAAGAAACATAAAAACAGACAATAATTGTTCCGACATATTTCCACCCATAATAAGCTCTGACTGAACCTTTTTGCGACCCAGAAACCATCCTATAAACAGTGCAATAAATAATCCACCAACCGGCAATAATATATTGGCAGAAATCCAGTCCATTAAATCAAAGAAATTTAAACCAAATAATGTGAATGATGAAAATTCACCCATAGACAATGAGCACATTATTCCCAAAATTGAAATTAACACAGTTGCCAGAACTGTAGAAAATTTTCTTCCCCAATTAAATTCTTCTATAAAATAGGCCACAACAACCTCTAGAATTGAAATTGCCGATGTAATTGCTGCAACTGTTAAAAGAATAAAAAAAAGAATAGCGAAAATATAACCACCAGGCATTTGATGAAACACATTAGGAAGGGTAACAAAAATTAATCCCGGACCTTGAGATGGAGCAATACCAAACGCAAATACAGCAGGAAAAATGGCAATTCCGGCTAAAATAGCAATTACAGTATCAGCAACTGTAACGTTTATTACTGTGCGAAGCAGGTTATTATCGTTTTTGATGTATGAACCGTAAGTTATAAGTGTTCCCATTCCCAGACTTAATGTAAAAAAGGCATGACCAAGGGCATTTAAAATTCCATCACCTGTTAGTTTAGAGAAATCGGGTTTAAACAGAAAAACCAAACCTGCTTTTGCACCTTCCAGTGAGAGCGATTTTGCGCATAACACAATGAGAATAATAACTAATATTGGCATAAGAATTTTGTTATACATTTCAATTCCCTTTTTAATTCCAACAATAACGATCGCTCCGGTTAAAAACATAAAAACCAGTTGCATTATAACTGGTTTAACCGGTGATTCAATTAATGTGGTAAACATCGAACTTATTTCATCCGGACTTTTCGCAGAAAATCCATTTTGGAACGATAAAATAATGTATTCCAAACTCCATCCAGCGACCACACCATAAAACGAAAGAATGAGAAATGCGGCACTTACACCGAGGATACCTATATAACGCCAAGGCGTGTTTGGCGCCAGTACTTTAAATGCACCAAAAGCATTTCGTTTAGAACTTCTGCCTATTACCAATTCAGAAAGCATGACCGGAATTCCAATGGCCAGAATAAATGCCAGATAAACAAACAAAAAGGCAGCTCCTCCATAAACTCCAGCTATGTATGGAAACTTCCAAATATTTCCTAATCCAACGGCAGAGCCAGCAGCAGCCGCAATTACTCCAAATTTTGAACCGAACGAATCCCTTGATTGATTATTTTCAGGCATAATGAGAATTTAAAAAAATGACAAGAATTCTTGTTATTACTACTGTTTTTAAAAATTTAAGACCGTAAAAATGCAAAAAAATAATTCAATGTTTAAGGTTGATTTTATATGTGGTGTATTTAAAAAGGATAACCAATTGCAAATGTTAAGTTAAAATCGTTATTCGTATATGCTCTTTCTCCAATTATCCATCCTTTGTTTGTGGGTATGGCAGGATCGCGTAATTTCATTCCTAAATCAAGTCTGAGTATAAAATAGCTCATATCAAACCTTAATCCAGCACCTGTACCGAGTGCAATTTGCCTGTAAAACTGATTAAATTTAAATTGTGAGCCATTCCTGTTGTCTTTTTCATTGATCGCCCAAATATTCCCTGCATCTAAAAACAGGGCACTCTCAATAAAACTTATAAGTTTAAATCTGTATTCAACATTTACCTCTAATTTAATATCTGCGGTTTGATTTGGATATTCATCAGGCGAAGCTTTATAAGTTCCTGGGCCCAAAGAGCGAACTGGCCATGCCCTAATACCATTAGCTCCGCCCGAAAAATATTTCTTTTCAAACGGAAGAACATCGAAATTTCCATAAGGAATTCCAACACCAACGAATGCCCTGCTGACAATAGAGTTATATTTGTCGATAGATAAGCCACGGCTAAATTCAATGTCAGTTTTTACATATTGTGCAAAACGGGTATTGAAAATCTGGTAATATTCCGACTGAATATTTCCAATAGAATCAACTTCCTGAAATTTATCGCGGTTGGCTAATTCCGATATTGCACCTAATAAATTTCCGGAAGACTCAATATTAAAACGTACGTAAGTATAATCTTTAATTGTGTTCAATCGCTGATTATTATAAATTAATGAATAATTCATTGCGAAAATCAGATGGTCGGTAAAGCTGCTCTTTATATATAAATCCCTGATTCCATCAATAAACGAAGGGTCATAATTAAACACATTAACTTTATTATAATCCAGGAGATTCCAAACAAATCTTAAATCTTCGGTGGTTTTCCAGTCATATCCAAATTTTAATGTATTGATGGTCCGAGTATATTCAGGACGCCTTTGGTAATTATATCCAATTGTAAACACGGTTTTTGGCAAAAAACGTTCAAAGTCACCAAAATAATTACCCGGACCTAAAAGTTTGGGAATCATCAAATTCGATTCAACCCCGAATTCAGTAGTATTAAAATAGTCGGGCAAGCCATTCTGCTGTAATCGCTCAATACCACCCAAAAAACTAAGTGAAAAAACCTCAGCTCCCCGAAATAAATTCCGGTGCATGTATGTTAAATTACCGGCCACGCCAAAATTACCCGAAGTATTTGTTCCTTCAATATCAAAAGAAGTTGATTGCTTATTTAGAGGTGCTAACCTAACGTAACAATCCAATAAATTAGAGTCATTCTGTGCCGAAACATCAGTAAACTGTATATCAACAAACCTAAATTGCCTTAGCCTGTTAAATGCATTAAATGCACTTTCAACTTCTGCGTTGCTATACAAGTCACCTTTATTCAACCTCATAGTACGATTAAACAAAGCTGGCGGGTAACGAACTTGTTTATTTTGATATAGGGTGAAATTGTCCCACACTAATGTATCAGAAAAAACTCCAACTGAATCTCTGCTAATTGTTACAGGTGAATTTCCGGGTAAGACAGAAATGAAAAAGTTATTCAAATAATAGGGTTGAAATACTTTTGCAGTATCTATTTGGTTATTTTTTGACGGTCTAATTAATAAATCAACCAAAACCTGCTTTTGGAATTTTGAACTATCGGCAATAAATTTAATGTCGTCTTTTGAAAAATAATAGTATCCGTTATTTCGAAAGAGATTAACAATATCCAACTGGTGCTTTTCCATTTTTTCAATGTCGAATGCCCCACCTTCTCGCAACCTTGATTTTAGGTCACTTTCCAAATATAACTTTCGGAGCATCGAATCTTTAATCTGATAATTTATTCTTTTAATTTTATATTGCTCGCCTGAAATTATTTTGTAAGTAAGATTTACTTTCCTTTTATTTTCTTTTATAACAACATTGCTTTTAACCTGAGCTCTGAAATATCCCTTGCTGTATGCCAATTGTTTTAATTGCTCTTCTGAATGATAGGATAAATCCTTATCATAAATTTGTGGTGGTTCACCAATTCGTTTTAACCAATCATCAGTTTTTTTCTTTGGGGAAATATTGTAAAGCCACAAGTGAAATTTTAGAAATCCTAAAATTTTGTAATTTTCTTTCTGCTTTATCAATGATTTAGCTGTTTCCTTATTGATATCCTGATTATCTATATCTATTTGCACTTTATTGATGAGGTACTTATCTTCGGGAACAAACTTCACCGGCGAACAGGAAAATAATAATAGTACACCCGCGAATGCAATAAACTTTAAAATATTGTGATTTTCAATTTTAATTCTTACGTTCAAGGCAAAAGTTTTAAATGACAAAATTAATGAAGTGTTTTGTTAAGAAACAGTAACTTTACTCTAATTCTTTTTTTGAAAATTGTTTTACCAAATGATCAGTAAAAATACTATAAAACTTATAAAATCACTTGCCCTTAAAAAAAACAGACTAAAACAAAATATGTTTCTTGTTGAAGGTGATAAAAATGTTTCGGAGGTGCTGGGTTCTGATTATTGTGTTGAAATTCTACTGGCCACAAGTAAATTTCTGAAAATCAACAAAGCCTTGCTGAATAAATCAAAACTTGTAACCGAAGCAACTGAACAAGAAATTAAAAATGCCAGTTTGTTGAATAATCCCCAAAACAGTATTGCAATTTGCTCACTTCCAGAGATAACAGAAATACCTGAAATAATCGACTCCGATGTTTGGATTTATTTAGATGATATTCAGGATCCAGGAAATCTTGGTACAATAATTCGTATCTGCGATTGGTTTGGAATAAGAAAATTATTTTGTTCGCCAAAAACTGCGGATTTATATAATCCGAAAGTTATTCAGGCAAGTATGGGTTCTTTTTGCCGGGTTTCGGTTTGGCACCTACCTTTTGAACCAGTTGCGCGGCTTGCCAAAAAATCGGACATTCCAATTTTAGGTGCATTCCTGGAAGGAGAAAATATTTATGAACTGAAGCTCCCTAAACAAGCATTGCTGGTGATGGGAAATGAAGGTAATGGTATAAGTATCGAAATAGAAAATCAAATCGACCAAAAAATAAGAATTCCTGAATTCAGTCAAAATCAAAATTCTGCTGAATCCCTGAATGTTTCTGTTGCAACGGCAATAATTTGTTCAGAGTTAAAAAGACAACACTATTTTTAAGGTTATTCGAAATGAAATGACAAAGTAAATATATTTGATTTCAGACTTTTAATGGACTGTGAATAATAAGGACGCTGTTGTTGAGGCACATCCCCCAACTGATTGTTTAGACCAAAACTAAACTTTCCTTCAACTGAAAAACGGAAAAATGGGAAATAGTGATCCCAGCCACCACCAACTTCGGCATAAAACCCACCACTTTTAAGTTTAACCAAATCTTCTTTTGCCGATTTTGAAATATCTTGTCTGTAAGCACCTCCAAAAATTACAAATGGCCTGTCGTTGTTTATTCGCCTGGCTTTATATTTGAGTAGCAAAGGAAAATCAATAAATGTTGATTTAATTGAGTAAAATTCAAGTGGACCAGAAGTATTAATGTCAATAAGTGGAACATTATAAGTTAATTTTCTTTCGCCAAAAGACATTCCTGGCAAAAATCTTAAATCCAAATCTGTATGCAATCTCAAACTTGAAACAATACCAACGGTAAAACCAGGCACCAAAGCAGCTACATCACTTCGAACAGATTCGTTAATGCCTACAGGTGGGGTAATTGGCCAGTCCGCTGGTGCAAAATCAGGATTCTCTCCAATTGGGTTATAATTTGCAATATTAAAGTCGAGAAGATTATAACCTAGTGTAAAACCAAAGTGTATTAGTTTATCATCGAAAGTAGTAAGGTAATTAACCTTTTGTTTTTGGCCAAACACCTGACTTACAAGAAAAATAAATAATATTGCTGTAAAACTCTTTTTCACCTGTAGTTAATTACTCTGTCTTTCAGAAACACTGATTTTTATTGTTTATTGTATTTAAAGGCTAATTTTCCAATTTATGAGCTTCGTATACAGAAGCAATCCCAAAAGTTTGTGGAAAACATTTGTTTTTCACAAAGCCAACTTCCGCTAAAATAGTTAAAAATAATTCACCATCAGGGAACTCATCAACAGATTCTGGCAAATAAGTGTAAGCGTTGCTGTTCTTAGAAATCATTCGACCAATTAAAGGTAATATTTTGGTAAAATAGAATTTATAAATTTGTTTGTAAGGTGATTTTGCAGGTTTCGAAAACTCCAGTATATAAAAAACACCACCTGGTTTTAAAACCCTGTTAATTTCGGCTAATCCCTTTTTAAGGTTTTCAAAGTTTCGTACACCAAATCCAACAATTGCTGCATCAAATTTTTCATTTTCAAAAGGCAGGTTTTCTGAATCTGCTTTAATTAATTCAATGGTTCCCGCTAGCTTCCTTTTTTGAAGTTTTCTCCGTCCAACTTCCAACATACCATCTGAGATATCTATTCCAATTACTTTTGCCTGATTAATCTCTGCTGCAGCAATTGCAAAATCTCCCGTTCCGGTAGCAATATCTAAAATAAGTCTGGGTTTATGTGGTTTAAGTTTTTGAATGGCATTTCTGCGCCACAATTTATCAATATTGGCCGAAAGCAAATGATTAAGAAGATCATACCTTGGCGAGATATCGTTGAACATCTCTTCTACCTGATCTTTTTTTGATTGTTCAGAAAGCTTATTTGGGAGAGCTGTCATTAAACACCTACCGTCATTTTATCAACATATCCCAATGACATATCGTCAATCCTTATTTCTCCTTTTGTAATGTGCCCCAAAGTAAAAAACGGAACATTTAATTCAGTTAAAACATCCACAAATTCATCCTCGTTTTGAGAATTAACTTCAACTAAAATTCGCCCCATAGCTTCACCAAAAAGAAAAGCATCTATACGGTTTTCTGCCGCTGTAGTTATATCAAATCCCAGCTCATTAGGAATCGCAGCACGTAATAAGGTAAAAAATAATCCACCTTTACCTACCGGACTCGCACTGTCAATTAATTTCATTTCGTTTAATTTGTTAATTGCCCCTTGAATTTTAATTTCTTCATTTATATCAAACTCGGGCAACTGCGAATCAGCAATTTCATGATAAAATTCCAGATATTCAGAAGATCCTATATCATCTGTGGTACGTCCAACAAGAAAAATATTATTCCCTTTAAGTTTAAAAGAATGTGTTGTTATATTCTCATTATCCTTTACCAAACCCATCATACTTATAATAATGGTTGGCAGAACCGGACCGTGTTGTGAGAAATGATCGAATCTGATTTTTTTGTCAGTGATTTTCAGTTCAAATTTTCCGGCAGCATTTTCCAATCCTTTTTTCGCCCCGGCTGCAATAAACTGGCCCTTAGGATCAGCAAAATTAATGTGATATAAAAAAGCACTTATTGCTGTAGGTTTTGCACCTGAGCAAATCATTTTCCTCGCGGCTCTCGAAATTAATATTTCAGTTGCTTTTTGCGGATCATTTTGTAAATGATGATGAAACGCATGGGTACTTAAAACAATTTTACTTCCACTTGCGTCAAAATCAAACAATCCTGTTTCATCAGTATCCGAATCGCCAATTGAATCAGGTGAAATATTTGAATCACCAAAATCATTGAAATAATTGATACTCGATAAGTTTGGGTTAACCATCAATGAATAGATTACATCTTCCAAATTTTCCGGCTCGGGAATAGATTGAATGGTAAAACTTTTCTCTACTTGAATAACATCACTCATAATGCTTTAATATTTGTAAATTATCCGGTAACAAAGGTAATTAAGTAGGTCATTATTCCATAAAATTTAATGTTTTTTTTAATTTCGGATCAAAATCCAAAACAATAAAAATGAAACCAATTGCATTAATTACAGGCGCTACTTCCGGAATTGGAGAGGCGACGGCATTGCTTCTTGCAAAAAATAATTTCAACCTTATAATTACTGGTCGTCGAAAGGAAAGACTTATTTTATTAAAAGAAAAAATACATTCCGAATCAAATTCTGAAGTTTTAAATTTAAATTTTGACATTAGAAATTTAGACGAAAATAAATCTGCAATCCATAATTTGCCGGAAAAATGGCAAAATATTGATGTTTTAATAAATAATGCAGGATTAGCTGCTGGTTATAGCCCTATTCAGGATGGAGACATAGATGATTGGGAACGGATGATTGATACAAATATAAAAGGGTTACTTTATATCACACGCTTAGTTACACCAAATATGATTATACGGAAAAAAGGTCATATAATTAACATTTCTTCAATAGCAGGCAAAGAAACATATCCGTTTGGAAATGTTTACTGTGCCAGTAAACATGCCGTTCAATCAATAACAAAGGGAATGCGTATTGATCTACTTAAGAATGGAATTAAAGTAAGCTCGGTTAGTCCTGGCGCAGTTGAAACTGAATTTTCACTTGTTCGTTTCAATGGCGATAAAAACAAAGCAAAACAGGTTTACAAAGGTTTTACGCCACTTTTTGCACAAGATATAGCTGATACTATACTTTTTATTATTACCCGCCCAAAACACGTAAATATAGATGATGTCTTGATTATGCCAACTGACCAGGCATTCTCACGTGATTTTAATCGTAGGGAAATCGATTGATTTTGATAATTTTGTACTTCACAAAAACAGCAGAATGCCGGAAGCAATAGTCATAACACCTGTAAAAGATTCATTACATACAACCAGCCGAACAATTAAAGCAATTTCGGAAGCCAAAGGTGAATTCAATTATTATGTATTTAACGATTTTAGTCAGAAAGAAACAAAAGAATTTCTTGAAAGAGTTAAAGAAGAACATAATTTTCAGCTTGTCAATCTGGAAGATATAACTAATAATCCATCCCCAAATTACAAATTGGTTCTTGAATATGCTCAAAAATTAGCATTGGAAAAAAATTGCCCTTTAATAATTATTGAATCTGACGTATTAATAGAAACCGATACTTTAAACGGATTGATTCAGGTATTGCACTCCCAGCCAAAACCGGGATTAATTGGTGCAATAACTGTTGATGAATCTGGCAACTATAATTTTCCTTATACTTTTGAAAAAATTAAAAGTGCCGAAATCTTAAATACTTCTCACAGTTTGAGTTTTTGCTGTACTTTAATTTCAGTTGAATTTCTTAAGAAATTTGATTTTAAAATACTTTCGCAGAATAAGGATTGGTTTGATGTTTATATAAGTCGCCAATCTAAAAGGCTTGGTTTTAATAATTATCTGGTAAAAGGATTGGAGGTTGTTCATTTACCGCATTCGAGTCGTCCGTGGAAACATTTAAAATATTCAAAACCAATACTTTACTATATTAATAAAATATTTTATAAACGTGACCGTATATAAATAATGAAAAGCAAGCTCTATTCCAGATTTAAAATAGCTGGTCATGTGATTTTCTGGTTAGCAAGTGTTTCCTTATTAACCTCAATTTTGTATTTCTACGATGAAAAATTCAGCTTTAACCTGGTTGAAAAATCGATTATCACAAATATATTTTTTGCAATAGCAGTATATATTAACTTGATTTTCTTAATCCCTAAATTTTTAAAACTAAAAAATTACATTTTTTACATATTTTGGCTTATTGTTTTAATAACAACCCTGAGTGTGACTCTTCAGTTACTTTTTATATATCCATTACGAAATATGCTTGGCATCAATGGCTTTAAGCAGTTCAACCTAAACCTTCACTCCTCATATTTTTTTTCAATACTATTGTTTGTTGGTGTAACCTCTTTTCTAAAATTAATAAAGGATTGGCTGGCCTTGCAGGACGTCAATTTGAAACTTGCAAAAATAGAACAACAGAAACTTGAAGCTGAATTAAAGACTTTAAAAGGTCAGCTAAATCCACATTTTCTATTTAATTCGCTAAACAATATTTATTCTTTGGCTTTAATTAATTCAAGTAAGGTACCTGAATTGATATTAAAACTTTCAGATTTGATGCGACATATAATTTACGATTCAAAAGAAAATTATATATTGATAGAAAAAGAGTTAGAATTTGTAAATAATTTTATAGAACTTCAAAGAATTCGCACTTCTGACCATACCAAAATTAAATACAATATAGTGGGTAAAATTCCTTACGCGAAAATTGCTCCGTTATTATTCGAGCCATTTATTGATAACGCTTTTAAACATGGATTACCAAGTGCAGGTAAATCAGATTTTATACATATTACATTCAATTTTACTGATAAAGGTAAATTAATTTTCACAATTGAAAATAACTACGAAGATATGTTTGTACAAAAAATTGCTAATTCTGGGATTGGACTAAACAACGTTAAAAAGAGATTAAAGCTTTTATATCAAACTAGTGATTTCAGATTGGCTATTCTTAAAAAAGACAATATACACAAAGTTATTCTTGAACTTAAACTTATAGAAAATGGACATGAAAGGAATAATAGTTGATGATGAACCCTTGGCACGTAATATAATTAGGGAATATGCGAAAAAGATACCAAACCTAACTATTGTGGGTGAATGTGAAGATGCTATTTGTGCCTATCAAATTCTTCAAACTAGAACCGTGGAAATAATTTTTCTGGATATAAACATGCCAAAACTATCTGGAATTGAATTTTTAAGAAACTTGAAAAGTCCACCACTTGTTATTTTTACTACGGCTTACTCTGAATATGCTATGGATGGATATGAGCTAAATATAATTGATTACTTGAAAAAACCATTTTCATTCGAACGATTTTGTAAAGCTTATTTTCGAGCTGAAGAATTTTTCTTACTTCAACAAACAGCCAACAAAAATGATGTGAGTGAAAAACACAGTGATTTTATTTTTATAAAATCAGACAAAAAATCAATTAAAGTAAATATTTCAAGTATAATGTATATTGAAGGATTAGGGGATTACATTAAAATATATCTTAACGATAAAAAATTAATAACAAATCTTTCAATGAAGAAAATTGAAAATTTACTTCCCAAATCCCAGTTTTACAGAATTCACAAATCCTTTATAATATCAATGGATAAAGTAGAATCTATTGAAGGAAATATGGTAAATATCAACAACATGCATCTTCCAATAGGGAACAGCTACCGACAGGATTTCATGATTCATATAAAACAATTTCTTGTTGATTAATAAATATTATCTCCAGTATTCCCCAAATACTTTTCACAACTCTTAATATATTTCATTTTCAATTATGTGATGTTTTGAAAATTATTTGCGCAGGACATAACTTATTAAGTCATTGATTGATTTAAATTTCAAGTTGTATAAGTTTCTGAAAATCGACATTATAAAAAATCCAGGTTTCTTTTAATTATCAGGATTAGTTTTTGCACAAAAATGACTTTCAAATTATAACATTTTCTTATACAACGTTGATGAAACAGAAAAAAAAAGGGAAGCTTATAGCTTCCCTTTTTAATCAATCAATTCGGTATTACCTCTTAATCATCCTTTCAGTTTTAGCAATTCCGCTTTCAGTGTAAAGACTGATTACGTAAATGCCGCTTACCAGATTAGCAGTACGGATTTCACGAGTTGGATTCTCAATATCGATAACTTTTTGCCCAGCAATATTGCTTACAACAATCCTGGTTAATCTTTCGCTATTGTCAATTGAAATTTTATCATTAAATGGATTTGGATAAACCTTAAACGCATTCATTAATTCAGGTTTAGTTTTTGTAGCAGTTACATTTACTACATCACTTTCCATTCTTGGTTCGAGTTTGAAAGCATCAAGCCTTCCGTTTACAACACCAGTAACATTATAAAAGTCTCCTACTATAGGTGTAGATGAATACAACCAATCGTTAACAATAATGTTATCTGCAGTTTCGTAATAAATGCTCCATTCGCCAGTACCTGCATCAGCGGCAGAAGCGCGAGCACCAGGTACTACAACTAAAACACTTTCATACATTTCAGCTTCAGCCATACCTGGATTAACTTCCATTGCAGTAATAGCAACTGTTCCGTCGGCATCCATAACTTCGGTTGCAACAATACTTGTAACTGAAGCAATCTCAGCAACTTCACCAACAACAGAAACTCCATCACCTACGGCAATTCCTAAGTCATTAACTCCGCTGTGTTCTACCCAGATTCCGCTATTTGCAGCATTTGCATCCTGTACAAAGAAACCTTCACCAGGAGCAATAGCAGTAACAGTACCGGTTATCTTAGCTATTTTACCTTCAACTGGAGATGAATCGCCTTCTCCCTGAACTTCAGAAATTGCGTATGGACGAGGTACTTCAACAACCTCAACATTTAATGTTCTTTCACATTCTCCATACATATAAATCCAACTATGGTTACCAACAGCCAACATTGTGTCAACCCCTGCTTCAACATCCACAAATGCAGTTTCTTCTGAAATATAGGTTTCAATAGTAGTATCGCGTGTTACGTACATACCAACCACTTCAATCATTTCTTCTATGCCACACATATGTGCATCCATAACTTTTATAGTATGCATTCCTCTTGGCAATACAAATGTCCAATCAGTCATCACACTATCATCAACCATCACGACGTAACCATCAGCTGGTTTAACACCACCAACAACAGACGTAATAGTATAAGTCTCTGAACATTCAGTAACATCCCCTATTTTACTAGATACAGTAACTGCAGATTGTACTTGGTCAAATGTCAAAGTATCAACTGCAGAAACACAACCATGATCGTCTTCTACATAAACTGCATAATGACGGTCAACATAGTTTTCGTTATCATAAAGGAAAACATCATTGATAACCACTGATTGCGCAAATGAACCATTATATTTAACAAAAAGATTAGTCGTTGGAATTAAATCTCCAATTTCCTTATACCAAACATTAAACATACGACCAGTTGTGCCAGTAGCATTAATTTCCACTGATGCTTTTACATCGTCTTTACAAGACAAGTCAATAGAAGTAAATTCAACTTTTGAAGGAGTAGGCATATCCAACTCATCAGATGCGGTACAACCTTTTGCATCCCTTACTTCTACAGTAAATTTATTACCAACCTGAACCAAGAATGCACTTGCAATACTTTGCCAAGGTGTATGTACAACACCATTTTTTAACAATTGGTATTCATAATCTCCATTACCACCTGTGGCTGTTGCTTCAATCCAACCTTCAACCGCTCCAAAACAGCTATAATTGTCAGGACTTTCTTCTAAAGTTACAGCAAGCATTTCTGGTTGTTTAACCATAATCTTACGAATTGCGGAAGTACAACCATTCATATCAGTAACGGTAACCATAAAACTATCAACTGAACTTGCAGGAACACCTGGAAGTTTGTACAAGGCTCCATCCATTACAATATTAGAGTAAGACAAATTAACAGTATCGCCAGCAGCACTAATACCTTTTACAGTTGCATTGTATTTTCCAGAACCACCACTAATGTTAACTAAATGAATTTCTCCATTCCACTCGCCATAACATTTTGGCATCAAATAATGAACCATAGGTGGAGTTCCCATTTTGTGGAAATCCCAAACTACTTGATCGGGTTGTTCTACTTTTACGCGCCATTTGTTAACAGCTACGCCATTTTCGTATTCTCCACCAACAACACAACCGTTAGCATCCATAACCCAAACAACCCAGGTTCCAGCACCCACCATTAAAGTGTCTTTGTTCTTCCATAAATCAGAATTTGCAGCTGGGGCTTCTGGTACAAGTACATGACCATCTGGTTCGATTGAAAGTCCAGCATAAAATTTATACGGAGCAGTACCACCAGCAGCTACAAGTTTAATTTCACCATCATTACTTCCAAAACACATTGCATCTTTTAACCACATAGGATTCAATGTAAGGTAAGTAGCTGGTTCTCCAACTTCCCAAGACTCAATTGTAGTATATGGGGTTTCACTGTCACCAACTGTAGCATCCAAGACACAACTTTTTGAATCGGTAATATAAACAGTATAATGTGAGCGTGTTAAACCTGTAAATGTATTGCTAAAATCAGCACCTGTTCTAACCCAACCACTATCATAGTTGTCTCCGGTAATTTTAACATTATAACCATCATTTGAAGTTCCTTCTAAATCCCATGGAGTTCCACCACTTTGAACATTAACAGTTAAAGTTCCATCATCCCCATCTTTACATTTCACATCTGCAATAACAACGTCATATGTAATTTTCCCAGGTTGTGTAATAGTAAATGTGACACTATATTCACAATCTAAATTCTGATATGGGTTACCATATGAATTTACGTCTTTTATATATAATGTATGTGTTCCAGCAGGTAATCCAGTAAGAACTGTTGAGCTAGTCCACACCCCAGCATTAACTTTAAATTGATAACTGGTCATTCCAGTCCAACCACCTGTTCCTACAACAGTAATCTGTCCATCACTTCCACCATTACAAGAAACATTATTGTTAACCGTTACTTGTGCACTAAGAGCAGTTGGTTCGAGAATTACAACGGTATCTGGTTCAGTAATACATCCATTGGCATCTTTTACCCAAATAACAAAAGTACCTGGTTCCGTTGCAATGTATGTTTTAGTTGTTTTAGCTGCACCAATAGCAACCCATGCATTTTTATTGTTAATTGCATACCAGTAATCAGGAGTTCCTCCGTCAACATCAATGGTTATAATACCATCGTTTGAGCCTTCACAGCTAAAATGGTAAATCTCTGTATCAAATGTTAACATATCAGGATCTTCTAACACAATTTCCTCAGTTGTATAAGAAGGGCAATCTTCTGCATCTTCAACCAAAACAGAATAAACACCCGCAACAAGTCCTGTAAACATTCCAGTTGCCTGTGCAACCTTATTTTCAACTTCAACCCAATCTCCTTCACCATCATCCATAAACAACGTAAACTTATATGAACCGGCACCACCAGATACAGCACTTAATGGAACTGTAATTGTACCATCATTACTTTCATAACATTTAGGATCGGTATATGTAATTGCATCCTCATCAACCAACAATTGAGTATAACCTTCTACTACAACCGGTCCATACGTGAGTTCACTGCAATTGTCATCCCTTACCGCTAGCCAATAAGTACCAGCATCAACCTGGAAACTAACAGTACTAAGAGCTGGTTTAACTAATCCATTATAGCTATCAAATGGCAACCATTTGTCATCGGTTATATTTCCAAGAGCACCTTCATTATTAACAATAGCATATTCAAGATCTGAGGTATTTCCACCAGTAGCATAAATAGTAATAACACCTTCAAATGTTTCAAAACAAGAAGCACCATTAGAAGTAACATCAGCAATCAATAACTCATCATTTTGAGTTACCCAAACTGAATCCATATTTGATTCACAGGTATATTGGTCGACTACCCAAATTACATAAATACCTGCATTGAACAAAGTAGCAGTACCACCCTGATTTGATGGAGTGAATGAACTCATTTGTCCAGCTTCGTTTTGAACCCAATATGTCACATTTCTATAAGGCACATCACCATTTAAACCTTCAGCCCAGTCAGTAAAATCAACAGAAATAGTTCCTGTTTTTGTTCCAAAACAATCAATATGACTATCAGAAGTGGCTTCAATTATACTTTCTTCTAAAGAAATTGTTTCTTCTATATCAGTTCCCCACTCACAACCATTTGCATCTTTAACTTTAATGCTGTGTGTTCCAACATTTACTTTAATGTTCGTGTACTCAACCGAACTAGGTTTCCAGGAACTACCATTGATAGAATAATAGTAAGGTTTAGTTCCACCGGTAATGTGTAAGGTAATATTACCATCATTACCATCAATACAAGTTGGAGCAAGTTGGTCAAGCGTTACAACATCCAAAGCATCAGGATTTTTTACATCTTCAGATTCAACAACATATTCAACAGGGCACGCACCACCTGTATTGGCAACCCAAATGGTTACAGGGGCATATGGCTCATTCCAATTCAATGTTTTAATGCTTCCCCAAGTAGAGCCACCGTCGAAACTATAAGTGTAAGAACCTGTTCCTCCCGTAACTTCGGAAACAGTAATTATAGCATCCTCATTATTACATGGAGGATTTGTTACTGTAACTTTATATTGAATATCCTTTGGAGACTGAACTGCAATTGTATTTTTAGTTCCGTTTGGATTATCATAAGCAACAGTACAACCATTGACATCACGTACCCACAAACTGTAATACGTTGGTAAAAGATCTTCAAAAATACCTGTAGTATTTGTAAAATCTGTGCCGTCAATAGAATATGAGTAAGGCCCTGTTCCACCAGTAACATTACTTACAGTTATAACACCATCATTATCTCCACCACATGATGTATCATCTATATTAATATTAAATGCAATCGCACCAGCTGGTTGAGTAATTACAATATTTTTCTTTGAAACTGTACAATCATTTGCATTTTTTGCCCAAACTGTATAAGTACCTGCTGGTTTATTAACAAAAGTATATGCACCACCAACCAAATTCATCCAGGTATTACCATCAGTTGAAACCATTGTTGCTCCACCTGATACTGTCACTGCTATGCTACCAGTAGCCTGACCATAGCATAACACATTTGTTACTGTTTCACTAATAACTATAGGAGTGTTTGTGTCAGTTATTGTGACCATTTTCCATGGATCCACAACTGTACAACCGTTTGCATCCATAACACTTACATAGTAAGTTCCAGGTCCTTGCGAAAACTGGAAATTAGTTTTCTTCTCAGCACCAGATCCATCAGAATTCGATGAAATCCAATAAGTATAAGGAGCAGTTCCACCAGTGGCGTTGATAACAACATAACCTTTTTCAGTATAACATAGTGGATTTTGAGTTGTAGCGGTAAATTTTACAGAATCAAGAGTTTCAGGAAGCATAACTTCATCCATTAAAGACATACAACCATCAGCACTTTTTACACGCACAGTAACAGTTTCTCCGGCTTTTGCCAAAAACGTATTAGATGAAGTCCAAACCCAATTAGCTACAATTGGATCTTCATTAAATAAATACATTGCAGCTGCAGGTGCAGTAACCTTAACAGTTACATCTTCGCCGGCACAAGCTTCAGTAGTTAACTCTGTTTGAATACCCGTTAATGAAACGTTAACTTTCAATTCACCATCAGTGGAAACAACAGTATTTACTTTATCGTAAACACTTCCAGATGTTGTGTACCAAAAATCTTTTTTAGTCCACATCAAGTCGGTAGGGAATGCAACAGCAGTATTTGCCGGAAACCCTTTTAACTTAAAATGAAGTTTAATTACATTCGTTTTAACATTGTCACCAATTGTAGCAGCAGTGCCAGCCCAGATAAGATTTAGCACGTCTGGCCCATTAGCAACTGCAGTTACGGAAGTAGTTAAAGCTGTCAAGTTTGAATTTACATTCGAAACATTCACAAAATCGTAAACAAGGTCATTAAAAGAGAGACCTAAATCAAATTTAGTGAGTTGAATAAAATCCCGTACAGCTACATCAACTGTGTAATCGTTCCCTTGCACATAGCAAGTGGAGGTTTTTCCTGCGTAAAGCTCAACGGTCTCCTGTTCTTCGCCACCTGTTGCGCATACCCTAAGGTTGCAAAGGCGGTAAGGAGGACCATCAAACTTAAGAACCAAGTAAATGATTTTCTCATAGCATTTCTTTTTAAATTGAACTTAATTGATTGATTGATTTTAATTTATTTAATTCTTTAATCATATATCCAAACAAGTTTGTCTGTTTATTTTATGTAAATATTACAAACGTATAAAATTTTGCAACAATGTACAAATATATACTGCATAAAACACTTTCTTTTAAATTAATGTTTTCAACATTGTTGCATCGCAAACCCAGCCTTAACTCTTAATAACTACCAAAAAAATCTATTGCGAAATATCCAGTTTTTATTCATCTTCAAAATTGTTGCAATTTTAATCTTAATTTTTCAAATATCGCAATAAAAGTTTGTTTTTTTCGCTTATTATATCTGTTAAACCGATATTTATAAACTTGTTTAATTATAAATTAAGTAAAATGTATTTTTGTATTGGCATTTATAAAAATATGCTCCATAATTTAATTCAACAAACTAATGGAGTAAAAGGGAACATCAATAAAATAGGTAAAACATTCATTATTATTACTCTTACTTTGATTTTACAATGTTACGTGTGCTCATGTAAAACTTGTAAATGCCCTGCATATTCGATAATCGAAATTCAGTATTTTGATAAATATGAGGTATTGAATAACATAATTAAAGGTTGTTTTTCTAATTCAATCAAAAACAATTACTTTAATAATTCTGCTAATCCAATAATTACAAGAAGTTTACGCCTTATTTAACCCGCTGAGAATTTAATATTTTAGCAACTCTAAAATTGGATGCAGGAATATCCGAAATATTATAAGGAAATTCACTTTAAATTTACATTAAGGTTGACGGCTTTTTGAAGTAAAATAAAAAACAGTTTTGATTCAAAACGATAATAGTATTTACTTTGCAGAGAAAAAACCGATTTAATATATTTCCTGAATTTTAAGCTCTTAAGAATAACTTTGTTTAAATAATTAAAACTTTCACAACAATGTCAAAAATTAAAATAGGTATTAATGGATTTGGTCGTATTGGCCGTTTTGTTTTTAGGGTTGCAGTAGCCACCGAAAATGTTGAAGTAGTAGGTATAAATGATCTCATTGATGTTGACTACATGGCTTACATGTTAAAGTATGATTCAACTCATGGTAGGTTTAATGGAACAGTTGAAGTTAAAGACGGATCATTAATAGTAAATGGCAATACTATACGTGTTACTGCTGAAAAAAATCCTGCTGACTTAAAATGGAATGCAGTTGGTGCTGAATATGTTGTTGAATCAACTGGATTGTTTCTTACAAAAACAAGTGCTCAAGGTCATATTGATGCAGGTGCGAAAAAAGTAATTATGTCTGCACCTTCAAAAGACGATACTCCAATGTTTGTTATGGGCGTGAACAATAAAGAATATAAAAACGATATGACATTCGTATCAAATGCTTCGTGCACAACCAACTGTTTAGCTCCAATAGCAAAAGTTTTACATGACAACTTTGGCATTGTTGACGGCTTAATGACAACAGTGCATGCAACCACTGCAACGCAAAAAACAGTTGACGGACCATCAGCAAAAGATTGGAGAGGTGGACGTGGAGCTGGTCAAAATATTATCCCATCTTCTACTGGTGCAGCTAAAGCAGTTGGTAAAGTAATTCCTTCATTGAATGGTAAACTTACAGGAATGGCATTTCGTGTTCCCACGCCTGATGTTTCTGTTGTTGATTTAACAGTAAATCTTGCAAAACCAGCCTCATACAAAGAAATATGTGCAGCAATGAAACTGGCCTCAGAAACTACAATGAAAGGAGTTTTGGGATACACTGAAGAAGCTGTTGTCTCAAATGATTTTATTGGAGAAACTCAGACTTCTGTTTTTGATGCTTCTGCGGGTATTGCTTTAACTGATACTTTTGTAAAAGTTGTTTCATGGTATGACAATGAAATGGGATATTCTAAAAAAGTTGTTGAATTAATCGAATACATGGATTCTGTAAAATAAGCATTACAATAAATTAAATATGTAATAAAAAGGATGTCAAATGGCATCCTTTTTTACTTTTAATAAAATCAGCAACTTATTCATACCTTAGTGATTCTATTGGATCAAGTTGAGATGCTTTTCGAGCCGGATAATAACCGGAAATAATACCAACACAAAAACACAAGGCCACTCCTAACAGAATCCACATCCATGGCACAATAAATGACGAACCAATCATTACCGACACAAGATTACCTGCAAGAATTCCCAATACTATTCCAAACAATCCTCCTATTTGTCCGATTAAAATAGCTTCAAATAGAAATTGCTGTTTAACAGTATTACTTTTCGCACCGATTGCTTTTCTAACACCAATTTCACGGGTGCGTTCAGTTACTGATACAAGCATTATATTCATTAAACCTATCGCAGCACCTAAAAGGGTAATAAAACCTATTATTGTTGCAACAAGAGTTATGTTTTTAATATTTTTTAATAGGAGATTTGCAATGTTATCACTTTTTTCAATATTAAAATCCGATTCATCTGATGGTGTTAAATCCCGTACATTTCGAAATGTAGATTCAGCCTGACCAACTGCTGCTTCCATCAATTCAGGTTGATTAACTTTAATTTGAATATCAAAATTCATATTTGGTCTTGAAAAATAATTTCTTGAATTTGAAAATGGTATAAAGCACACCATATCGCTACTCCCACCAAACCCACTGCCTTTCTCATCAAGAACACCTACAATTTTATATTTTCCATTGCCAATGCTTATTTCTTTTTGGAGTGGATTTTCATCATCTTTAAACAAACGTTTGGCTAGCGCGCTACCTATCAAAGCCAAATTTCTTCCTGTATTAATATCATCGATATTAAAAGCTCTTCCCTTGTTAACTTCATAGCCCGAAGTATAAAGATAATCGGTATCAATTCCTCGAACACTAATATTTGGGTTTGTTTTTTCTGATCCATATTTTAAAGTCGCGGTACCGGTTGAGTTAACGGAAATTGATGCAGTTGCAGGAAAATCAAAACTCTCTTTAAATTCTTTAGCTTCATAATAGGAAATATAAGAATAGTTCTTTGTCCTTAACCTCTGATTTCCAATCTGAACACGCATCCCTCTGCTGGTTATTGAAAATGTGTTTGCACCAAGCACCGAAAACTCCTTAGTAATTGAAGTTTTTATTGATTCTATTGCTGTTAGTATGCCAACAAGTGCTGTAATTCCAATAGCAATTATCATTACTGTTAGCACCGAACGTAGAATATTGCTCCTCATTGATTGAATTGCAATTTTAATGTTCTCGACAAATAATGTTGTATTACGCATGGAATTATTTTTAACAATCCCCAAAATTATAACTTTAATATTGATCCAATTCAAAAGAATTTAAAAAACTTATTTCATCAGCTGTAATAATTTGATTTTCCTAAATATCAACAATTTTACCGAATAGATGACGTATTTGTTCGATATTTTTCCATGAGAAATTTCTTTTAACATTTTTTAATGTAGCGTATTTTCCGAAACTGAGAATTATAATTATACAAGATTATTTTTTCAAAAATGTTATAAATCAGTTTTTTGATGTTATCTCAAACTCATCTGTAAAAGTAATTTTCATTTGTTTTAATAGCTTTTATCTAAGTTTTTTCTTTATCTGTTCTTGGATATTGAATAAAAACATGTAAAATTTGAATTGTACTAAAAGAAATACTTTATGATTTTTCATTTTCGAATCATTTCACAAGAAATAAAAAATTTCCAATTGGAAGTTGAATTATCTGCAAAGAGTACTTTTTTCGATTTTCATTCTATCACACAAAAGAGTTTAGGTTACGAATCACATCAACTAGCATCTTTCTTTATTTCTGACCAAAGAGGATTAAAGGAAAAAGAAATTTCTATGCTCGATTTAGGAATGAATGGAGTTGCCTACCTTATCATGCAAAAAACAAATCTTTCAGAACTTATACATACTAAGGGACAAAAGTTAATATATACTTTTGATTTCGTAAACGACAGATCATTATTAATTGAATTAACAGATATCATTATGGAAAAAAATCTTAGTGAGCCAATGGTCACTTTAAAACAAGGTGATGCTCCCCAGCAAGTTTTAGGCGACGATGTTGATATAATTGATCAAGAATCGATGGAACTTCAGGAAGAAAAAGCATACTCGCTTTTTGGAGAACTTGAAGATTACACTGAAATTTTTGGAGAGATGAATGATTTTTAAAGCATTAATACCTTTTTTTGAATTTCCAGGCTGTTCAATACTTTTGAGCAGTCTTTTTTTTTCATTATTAGCGTAAAAACTACATTACTTAATGCAAAAATATTTAATCATTTTAACCGGACCAACAGGTGTTGGAAAAACAAGCACTGGAATAAAATTAGCGAATTACTTCAACACTGAAATTATTTCATGCGATTCAAGGCAAATTTATAAAGAGTTAAACATTGGCACGGCAGTTCCCAATAAGGAGGAATTGTTGGAAATAAAACATCATTTAATCCAATGTCATTCCATTCACGAGAACTTTAATGTAAGTAAATTTGAAAAAGAAGCTATAAGCACAATTAGTTTATTGTTTAAAAGACATAATGTGGTTTTATTTGTTGGAGGCTCAATGTTATATATTGATTCTGTATGTAATGGTATTGATGCGATGCCCGATGCTGATCCTGAAATACGCGACATGTTAAAACAAAAACTAAATACAGGAGGAATTGAAAGCTTACGATTTCAATTAAAAAAAATCGATCCCGATTATTACAATACAGTAGATCTAAAAAATACCAACCGAATAGTACATGCCCTCGAAGTATCCATTTTGACAGGCAAACCCTATTCTACTTTCCTGACAAAATCTAAAAAATACAGACCCTTTTCGGTAATAAAAATTGGACTGAATTGCGAAAGGACCATTCTTCATAATCGAATTAATATTCGTGTAGACAACATGATAAATGCAGGACTGGAAGATGAAGCAAGCAACTTGTATCATTTGAAACATTTAAACGCATTGAATACGGTAGGTTACCGGGAATTATTTGCATATTTTAACGATGAAATATCAAGAGAAAAAGCCATAGAACTAATTAAAAGAAATTCACGTCGTTATGCCCGAAAACAACTAACCTGGTTCAGAAAAGACGCAGAAATGAGTTGGTTCCAACCCAATCAAACAAAAGAAATAATAACTTTTATTGAAAATAAAATCACTGGAAAATGAACTTCCCCGGGAATTTTGTGATACGTGTATATGGAATTGTAATAAATTCCAAAAGTGAAGTTTTGCTTTCCGATGAGTTTCAAAGGGGACTAAAAATGACAAAATTTCCTGGCGGTGGTCTGAATTTCGGTGAAGGAACAATTGACGGATTAAAACGCGAATTCAGGGAAGAATGTAATGGACAGGAAATTAAGGAAATACAACACTTTTATACAACAGATTTTTTTCAGAAAGCTTTATTTTACGAGAATAAACAGTTACTGAGTATTTATTATATAATTAAATTGTCTGGTCCTACAAAATTTAAAATTTCTGAAAAACCATTTGATTTCAAGGAAATGAAGAATGGAAACCAAAGCTTTAGATGGATTAAAATAAAAAGTATAAATGAAGGTGAAATTACTTTTCCAATTGATAAATTTGTGGCCGGCAAATTAAAGAAACAATTTTCATGAAAATAACCATTCTAGGTCCAGCACATCCATACAGAGGAGGTATTGCAGCTTTAAATGAAAGATTAGCTCGGCAACTCGTTGATGAAGGGAATGAGGTTAATATAGTTTCGTTTTTAGTGCAGTACCCGAAATTTCTATTTCCTGGCAAAACACAATTTTCAGAACAAAAAACAACTTTCAGTTTTCCAATTACCCGTGAAATTAATTCCGTTAGCCCTTTAAACTGGTTAAAGGTAGGGTTAAAAATAAGAAAATCGCGTCCCGAAATACTAATTGTTCGATTTTGGTTGCCTTTTATGAGTATGAGCCTGGGTTCAATTTGCAGGATAGTTAAACTGAACAGATATACAAAGATTATTTCAATAGCCGATAATATAATCCCACACGAGAAAAGACCTGGTGATAAACTCCTATGCCGGTATTTTATTGCAGGTATTGATGCTTTTATTACGATGTCGGGAAGTGTTTTACAAGATTTGGGAAAATTCAATTATAAAAAACCCAAGATACTTACCCCCCACCCGATTTACGACCATTATGGCGCAGTTGAGCCTAGGGAAAAAGCTCTTTTATATTTAAACCTATCAAAAGAAGACAGATATATACTATTCTTTGGTTTTATCCGAGATTATAAAGGACTTGACCTATTACTGAAAGCATTTTCTAATCCATATTTCAAACCAAACCGAATTAAACTAATTGTAGCAGGTGAATTTTACACTGATCAAACAAAATACCTTGATTTAATAAAGGAGTTGAAACTTGAGGATGACGTTATTTTGCACACAAGTTATATTTCAAATAAAGAGGTTCAACATTATTTCAATGGTGCCGAAATAATTGCTCAGCCATATAAATCTGCTACACAAAGTGGAGTCACCCAGATTGGATATCATTTTAATAAACCAATGCTGGTTACCAATGTAGGAGGTTTAGCTGAAATAATACCTCATATGAAGGTAGGTTATGTTGTGGAACCTAATCCTGAAGATATTTCAACAGCCTTAATTGATTTTTTCGAAAATAATCGGATTGAAGAATTCACAAATAATATTCTTAAAGAAAAAGAGCGGTTTAGCTGGGATAAAATGACAAAAGCAATCAATCAGGTTGCCATCCAGATCAAGAAAAAAAATGTCAAATAGGTTTAATCACAAGTGAATAAAAATATACATATCCGACAATATTAATAATCACCGATGATAAAAAGTGATAATTTAGCGTTTAAAATTTAAGGAGTTAGACAGTATTTTTAAATACTGAAAATCCAAAATCCGGGGAAAAAACATTAAAGAATTTTAAAAAAGGGCAACAGGTGCAACACTTTACACAGGCAGAAATACGGTACATCGAAGACTGTTACGAAGACTTTAAAAAAGAACTTCGGAATAAGTTTGACGACGAACGGCTGATCCGGATCGAAAAAGCGTTCCGTTTTGCCAATGCTGCTCACGAAGGTACAAGGCGAAAATCAGGCGAACCCTATATTATTCATCCTATTGCTGTTGCGAAAATTGTAGCAAAGGAAATCGGACTTGGCGCAACATCAATAGTTGCCGCAATTTTACACGATGTTGTTGAAGATACCGAGTACAGGGTTTCAGATATCGAAAATATGTTTGGTGATAAAGTTGCAAAAATTGTTGATGGATTAACAAAACTTTCAGGTGATTTCGACTCACGACAAGCACTTACTCTGAAAAAAATGCTGATGACTTTATCTGAAGATGTTAGGGTGGTACTGATAAAAATTGCTGACCGTCTGCACAATATGCAAACCCTTGAGTCAATGCCGGCGAATAAAAAAACAAAAATAGCTGGCGAAACCCTTTTTTTGTATGTTCCTCTGGCCCAACGACTCGGACTATACACCATTAAAACTGAATTGGAAGATTTAAGTTTCAAATACAAACATCCCGAAGAATACAATCAAATTACCTATTTTCTGCATAATCAGGAGGAAAAGCGAAACTACCTTATTAATGAATTCATAAAACCAATAAAGGTAAAACTGAATGATGAAAATTTTGATTGTGAAGTTACACACCGCTTAAAATCAAGTTATTCGATTTGGCAAAAAATGCAAAAAAAAGGTGTTAGTTTTAATGAAATCTACGATATTCTTGCCATACGGATTGTTATAAAACCCAACCCTGAAATTTCAGAAAAAAGGCAATGTTTCGACGTTTTATCAATTGTTACCGACATATACAAACCAAAGCCCGACCGGATTCGTGACTGGATTAACCTGCCTAAAGTTAATGGTTATGAAGCTTTGCATGTTACTGTTATGGGACCACAGGGAAAATGGGTTGAAGTGCAGATTAGGACGGAGAGAATGGATGAAATTGCCAATCGCGGTTTTGCATCACATTACCGATATAAAGACATAACCACCTTTGAAAATGAATTGGAAACCTGGATTGAACGAATTCGCGACCATTTGAAAAATCCGGATGCTGATGCTTTTGAATTTCTTGATGATTTTAAACTTAATTTATACGGAACTGACATTAACGTTTTCACTCCCAAGGGTGATATGATTTCAATGCCACAAGGTTCAACAATTATTGATTTTGCCTATGAAATCCACACTGATTTAGGAAACAAATGTATTGGTGCCAAAATAAATATGAAATTGGTACCCATAAGCCATGTTTTGCAAAACGGCGACCAAATAGAAATTTTAACCTCCAAAAATCAAACTCCAAAATTGGAATGGTTAAAATTTACAACTTCCGCAAAAGCACGAAACAAAATTAAAGATGCTTTCAAACTCGAAAAAAACAAACACATTGAAAATGGAAAAACTATTGTTGAAGATGCTGTTCTTAAATCTGGGGCCTTGTTATCCTCAAATAATTTAAAGAAGATTGTAGGTCATTACAATCTTAACAATAAAGATCAACTATACTCACAAGTTGGTATGGGATTTATTGAATTAAAGAATTTAAATGAAATATTAGGCCGTAAATCAGAGAACAAATTGGTTAAATACTGGAACGTGACTTTTGGTAACAAAAAAAAGGAAGAACCTGAAGAAATTGAAGACTTAGAGGAAGAAGTCACTAAAAAAAATAAAATTGATCGAAAAAAACCTTTTGTTTTAAAAGAAAATCAAGATAATGTCTCGTTTTCACTGGCCAAATGTTGCAACCCGATTCCTGGCGACGTAGTTTTGGGTTATTTAAGTACTGATGATCACGTAATTATACATAAAACAGAATGCCCCGTTTTAGCTAAATACTTGTCAAACCAGGGTGAAAAAATTGTAGCAGCAGAATGGACAAAATTCAAGAAACAATCATATTTAACCCGCCTTTTGCTCGAAGGATTCGATAGAATGGGAATTGTCAATCAGGTTACAAACATTATTTCCAACGAAAACAACATCAATATGCGATCAGTTCAGTTTGAAACTAACAATGGCATTTTTAAGGGAGATTTATTCCTATACATTCACAATACCGATGATTTGAACAACTTGATATCACAATTAAAAAAGATAAAAGGAATTGAAAATGTTTCACGCATAAAAAATCTAAACGATTAATTTTTAATCATTCTAAAGAATATCAAAAATAATTTTAATTTTACGTCCTATTTTAAATTGGTTTAATTATGAATAACCATAAAACCAGAGAAACAGTAAAAAATATGTTTACTGAATATCTGGAAAAAAATGGACATCGTAAAACCCCGGAAAGGTTTGCAATTCTTGAAGAAATTTATTTTCGGGAAGGACACTTTGATATTGAGTCATTGTATATTTCAATGAAAAACAATAACTACCGTGTAAGTAGAGCAACACTTTATAATACAATCGATTTACTTCTTGATTGTAAGCTTGTTGTAAAACATCAGTTTGGGAAAAACATTGCCCAATTTGAAAAAGCATTTGCATCTTTACAACATGACCATTTAATCGATACGAGAAATGGAGAAGTGATTGAATTTTTCGATCCTCGGATACGGGAAATAATTGAAGACGCATGCAAACAAAACAATTTTAAACTTTCGCACCATACTTTATACATTTATGGGGAAAACTTAAAATAGAAATCCTGATTTACTCTATTATTTTTTTACTCACTTAATTGCTGTATATCTTTTTTGTCCATAAACAAAAAATATTTGTATTTTTAAACGCTTTAATTGTAAGCCGTGAAAATTTTTTCTGTATGATTGATTTTCACGGTTTTGTTTGAATAAAAGTATTGAAAATTACTTGCGCTTCATTTTACAAAATGGCCTGATAAACAAGTAAGTTTCAAAAAGCATCTTGAAAGATTATTAATCAATATTAGATAAAAACTCAAATGAAAGTAGATGTTTTACTTGGCCTGCAATGGGGCGACGAAGGAAAAGGAAAAATTGTAGATGTGTTAACTCCGAAATACGATGTTATTACCCGCTTTCAAGGTGGTCCAAATGCAGGACATACTTTGGAATTCAACAATATTAAACATGTACTTCATACAATTCCATCGGGTGTTTTCCGAGAAAACAAAATAAATATCATTGGAAATGGTGTGGTTATCGACCCAATTGTTTTCCAAAAAGAAATCGAATCTTTAAAAAAAATAGGGGTAGATATTTCACAAAACTTATACATTTCGAAAAAAGCCCATATGATTTTACCAACTCACCGTTTACTTGATGCGGCTTCGGAACAGCAAAAAGGTGAATTAAAAATTGGTTCAACATTGAAAGGTATAGGACCAACCTATAAAGATAAAATAGGCCGTGAAGGCTTGCGGGTTGGTGATTTACTCCTCGATTTTAATGAGAAATACAAATCTCGTGTTGAAAGGCATAAATTGCTTTTAACTGATTTTTACAAATTCGATTTCCAGCAAATTCTTGATGAAACTGAGAAGGATTGGTTTGAGGGTATAAAGCTTCTTAAATCATTCCAAATTACTGATACTGAACATATGATAAACGAACTGCTGCTTCAAAATAAATCAATTCTGGCTGAAGGAGCACAAGGAACTTTACTTGATATCGATTTTGGATCATACCCATTTGTTACCAGCTCAAACACAATTTCTGCAGGTGCCTGCACAGGGCTTGGAATTGCACCCAATAAAATAGGAGAAGTTTTGGGCATACTTAAAGCTTATTGTACCCGCGTTGGAATGGGTCCTTTCCCTACCGAATTACTGGATGAAACAGGCTCTGCTTTGCGCAAGGCGGGGAATGAATTTGGTTCAACCACCGGCAGACCACGGAGATGCGGCTGGTTAGATTTGGTTGCCTTAAAATATTCCATAATGCTAAATGGTGTAACTCAGTTAATAATGATGAAATCCGATGTTTTAGACCAGTTCGAAACAATAAAAATATGTGTAAGTTATGAAGTTGATGGCGACACAATTGAACATTTTCCTTTTGAATTAAATGATGATGTAAAACCGGTATACGTTGAATTGCCAGGCTGGAAAACTGATTTAACAAAAATCAAGCATCAGGACGAATTCCCCGAAGAATTAAACAACTACATCAATTTCATTGAGGAAGAGGTGGGGATTCCTATTACAATTGCGTCTGTAGGCCCAAATCGCGAGCAAACGATTTTTTTGGATTCTGTGATTTAGCAATTTCTTTACGTCAAAAAAACACCTGCAAAATTTATTAAAATAAATTTTGCAGGTGTTTTTTTTGTTTCTTCCATTTACCAACTTCCGCCGGCACCACCACCGCCAAAGCTGCCTCCACCAAAACCGCCAAATCCACCGCTTCCTGACGAAAAATTACCAAATGAACCACCAGAACGGTTACCGCCCGACATCATTCCCATAGCAAGCCAAAACGGAAGGCTTTTACCAGGAGAATAAAACCTGTTCCGACGCCCACGCATCATAAACACAAATACCAAAATAAAAATAATTATTGCAGGTATAAAACCACCCTCTTTATTCTGTCCTACTTTTTGCTGATACTGTTCTGCCGTATATTCTCCCCTGGTTATATTCATTATAACTTTTACACCGTTTGAAATTCCCCCAAAATAATCGTTTTCTTTAAATCGAGGAATCATTTCGTAGTCAATAACAGTTGAATTTACAATTGCATCAGGTAAAATTCCCTCTAATCCATAACCAGTTGCAATAAAAACCTGACCTTTGCTGTTTCCCTTTTTGGGCTTAATTAACATTAAAATCCCGTTATCTTTATCTTTTTGTCCAACTCCCCACTTCTCACCAATCTGAAATGCATAATCTCCGGGATCATTACCCTCAAGATCCGGTACAGTGACAATCACAATCTGTGTTGATGTAGTTTGTGCAAAATGAACCAATTCATTTTCAAGTTGAGCACTTTCAGTATCTGATAAAACGTTAGCAAAATCATTAACTAATCTTGGGGGAACAGGACGGTCGGGAATTTGTGCTACCGAAAATGCAACAGAAAAGAAAATAAAAGAGATAACTGATAATAATTTTTTCATTTTATATTTAGTTTTTCCCAAACGATATATCGTCAGAAAGTTCGTTTTTATCATCATTCATATAAGGAAAATGTTCTTTCAATTGTTCTCCTGCCATTAAGATTCCCTTAGTTAAGCCTTCTGTCAAATTTCCGTCTTTAAAATTCAACAAAACAACTTCCTTTGCTTTTTCCCAAAAATTTGTTGGTACTTTTTGATTTATTCCCGAATCTCCGAGAATTGCAAACTTTTGATCTTCAATTGCAACATAAAATAAAACGCCATTTCTTAATTGAGTTTTGTGCATTTCCAACTTCTCAAATATATAGGCCGCCTGATCTAAAACATCGCCTTTGCAAAACTTTTCGATATGTACTCTTATTTCGCCGGAAGTATTTAACTCAGCTACACGAATTGCATTAGCTATTTGCAGCTTGTTTTCTTTTGTAAAATATTTCTGAACATTCATTTTATTTGTTTTCCTTAAAATTGAACTTCCGGTGCCTTTTCTGCTCCTTGCTGTGCTTCAAAATAAGCTTTCTTTTCGAAACCAAACCAACCGGCATAAATTACCTGCGGAAACTTTCGAATATAAGCATTGTAGTTTTGCGTCGTTTCGTTGAATTTCATTCGTTCAACTGTGATACGGTTTTCGGTGCCTTCAAGTTGTGCCTGTAAATCCAGAAAATTCTGATTGGCTTTCAAATCGGGATATCTTTCAACCACAACCATTAATCTGCTCAATGCCGACGATAGTCCTTCCTGCGCCTGGTTAAACTGTTGTATTGATTCAGGTGTTAGTTTTGACGGATCTATATTAACAGAAGTTGCTTTCGAACGTGCTTCAATAACACCCTCTAAAGTTTCCTTTTCATGCGCAGCATAACCTTTTACTGTATTTACCAAATTTGGAATCAAATCCGCTCTTCTTTGATAAACATTTTCAACTTGTGCCCACTGCGAGGTAACTTGTTCTTCCATAGTAACCATTTTGTTGTAGCCACAACTTGAAAACAAAACTGCACCAACAGCAGCCAATAAAACAATTTTCAATTTTTTCATTTTTCTTTAATTAATTTATAAATCAAATATTTTTAAATAATACGAGAAATCAGTAAGAAATTCGGGGAAATGCATTTTTTTGTCGATATATATAATCAGTCAGCAGATAAATGATGTCGAAAATTTTTCGAATGCAAATTTTTTAATTCCGAATTTCTCATTTCATTCAATGTACGATTATTGAAGTTAAAATGAATAAAATTTCAATTGAATTCAAAAAAATACTGGAAAATTAAAATGTTCGTATTGTAACGAAAAATAAAAAAAGCGAATCTGGTAAAATCGAATTATTAAAAAATCATTGAATATGGCCGTTCAATTTCACGCTGCAATTCTCCAATACCAATGTTTCGACTTTTGCGGATGAACTCTCTTCCTTCAAAATAAACAATAATAGTTGGGGCCACAAAAATTTGATTTTGGGCTGCCAATTCAGGTAACTTATTGGAATCTATATAAACAAGTAGAATCTGCGGAAACTTGCTCTGAACCAATTCACTAATTTTAGGTTTCAGAACTTTGCAAACATTGCATGTTTCAGTTGAAAAATAAGCCAGAAAAGCAGGTTCCTCCTCTTTAAGCTTTAAATATTCTTTATACGATTGAATCTCAATAAACATCTTCAACAAATATTACTGTCAAAACTGTCCTGTACTTAACATTACCAAGGTGCAACCCTCAATAGTTTCAATACCATTTAATTCAAGTAACTCAGTAAACTCAAGGTTTTCAGCTCCCGGGTTAAATATTACCCTTTCAGGTTTTAATTCGAGTATTGATTTATAATATTCAGCCTGGTGCTCTGCTCCTACATACATTGTAACCGTATGTATATTTTCATTTGATGGAAACTCAGTTTGAATCTGTACATCAGAAACCATCCCTTTCCTTTTGGCGAGCCCAATAACCTCATGGTTGTATTCCCGTAAAGCACGAATTGCCATATTTGAATACCGTTCTGGTTTTGAACTTGCTCCAATTACAAGAGTCATCATAATTTTATAATTTTTTTAACAGCACAACGGCATTTACTGAAATTCCTTCCTCGCGGCCTTCAAATCCTAATGTTTCAGTAGTTGTCGCCTTAACAGAAATCTGATCTACATCAATTTGAAGTACTTTGGCCATTACCTTTTCCATTTCAGGTATAAAAGGTTTTAATTTAGGTTGTTGTGCGCTAATTGTGCAATCAATATTTACTATTTCATATCCTTTGTTTTTAGCGAGTTGATATGATTTATCCAATAAAATCTTACTATCGATATTTTTAAATTCCGACGAATTATCAGGAAAATTACTTCCAATATCACTCAGTTTTGCAGCTCCCAAAATAGCATCACAAATGGCATGAATAACCACATCGCCATCTGAATGTGCTACAGTTCCTTTGTGGTGCAGAATTAAAATGCCGCCAAGCCACAAAGTTTCTCCTTCGGCCAAACGGTGCACGTCATATCCTTGTCCGATACGGAAATTCATTATCGTTGTTTTCCAAAGGCATCAATATCAAATGATAAAGTAAACCTAAGTGTATTTTCAAGTGGATGATTGCGCTGAGTAGGCAGTAGATAAGAGAAATCAAGAGAAAAAACATTTAGTTTCAATCCTGCTCCCGCTGTGAAATATTTTCTGTTACCTTTATTTTCGTGTTCATAGAAATATCCTCCCCTAATTGCAAATTGTTTGTTATACCAGTATTCAACCCCAAATGCAAGGTTAATTTCCTGCATCTCTTCCTGAAATCCGCCGGGTGCATCATAAAACGAAACTACTATTCCTTCAATCGATCCAATGTCTGAATTAACACCTCCTGAAACAATAACACCCGGGTCCAGTCCTACTGAATCAGCCGGGGGCGTTGGTACCAGTAATTTATTTGCTTCAAAAGAAAATGTAAACGAGTTGTAATCATCAAGATTAGTTGTGTATGAAGTACCCAACATTAAATTAGTTGGAATGAAATCCTTTATCGTTCCATCGGTATATGAAATTTTTGAACCAATATTCTGAATATTTATACCGGCTGAGAAAATATTATCTTTTCGGTTGACCCTTAATTCTTTAAAGTAATAAAAGGCAACGTCAGCAGCAAATGCATTTCCGGCATGTGTTTCAACACCTCCAACCATCTGTCCACCTGTTAAATCAGATCGAATATAGCGCAGTGCAACAGCACCGGAAAAAGTTTCTGAGAGTAACCGTGAATAACCAAAATCAACGGCAAATTCATTAGGGCTTTGCTGTCCGTTTATTTCACCATAATCACTTGTAAAAATAATATCTCCCAGAGAAAAATAACGTAAAGAAGCACTTACAGCCTGCACATCATCAAGTTTTTTGTACCCCGATAAATATGCAAGATTGATATCATCCACCAGATTACGCAACCAGGGTGAATATGATAAGCCAATTCCCATATCACTTTCCATGAAAACATATTTTGCAGGATTCCAGTGTTGTGAACTTACATCAGGAGTTAAACCTACACCAGCATCACCCATACCACCAGCCCTGGAATCAGGAGTTATAGAAAGAAATGGAACAGCTGTTGTAATTGTATTTGCTCCCGAAGTAGTTGCCTGGGCCATAACGTTTTCCGATATGGTTAGTACCATCGTCAGAAGTAATAAGAGTCTAAATATTTGCTTCATAATTTTAAAAAAATTGAGGCTGCAAAGATATAATAAATGTTTTTGCAGCCATATTTATAATATTCATAATACAAATGAAAACGTAACAAATGATGAAAAATTTCACAGCCCAAAAAAATTAACGATTAATCATCATTTTACCCGATTTTGAGAAATAAATCATATCATCATTTTGAGCAGTTATGCGGTAGATATAAATTCCATTTAACAGGAAAGTACCGGTTTCATTAAAGTTCCAGCGGATAGGATTACTTTTTGTTCCCGATGAACCAACTTCTGTTCGGATGAAATCAACCCTGCGGCCTAATTGGTCAAAAATCTCTACCATTACATTCAGGGTGGCATCCGATTGGTTATGTTCGAAACTGAAATAGGTATTATCTGTTACCGGATTTGGCGTATTAAAAACTTCATTGATATAAAAATCGCCTGTAACTTCAAATTCAATATCTTCCTGCGACGAGTTATTAGCAATATCCCATGCTTTGAATGTAATTTTATGTTTGCCAGGAGCAAGATTTTTAAATGGAAAACTTACCACCCCACTTTTAAAATTATTTATTTCAGCCTCATAAAAATTGTTAAGCACAAAAACATTAGTATAATCATCATCCAAAACAGCTGTAATATCATGCCCGATACCTGTGCCGGCAGTGTTAATCCCATTTTCATCTGAAAGAAAAGCTTCCAATGTAGGGTTTTTACTCGTTTTGCTTCCAGAAACAAAATCCCTATTATCCATAAACAATTCTATTTCAGGCCCCTGTTTGTCTTCAACAACCTGATTGGACAATCCCCCAATCATGAAATCATTAAAAGCACCATTGGCGTCAACTTCATTATTTTGTGCATAATACATAATATTACCCTGTCCAATTACATACGAAATATCCTTTGGAACCACAAAACTGAACGTAAAATCTCCGTTTTTAACTGTTGCCTGCCCCTTGTAAATAATATTTTCGCGCACATTATATCTAAAAGGTGTTTCTCCATTGTTACCCAATGTTGTTACTGAAGTTTCCTTATCGTAAACAGTAACTGTCATCTCTCCTGAAAAATTATTCAATTTATTATCTGAGAAATCTGATATGTAACCTTCAATATCTACTTTTTGTAAAGCACGAAGCGTATCAGTACTATTACCAACCTCATTGCCATTTACAGAAGTTGTTACCACCTTATTTTTTGGGTATGACAAACGAAGCGCAGGATCTGCCAACAAACTAAAATTTCTTTTATTGATACTATTTAAGGTATTTATTTTTGCTAGACGCATTATATCTCCCATTCGATAGCGATTTCCTAGTTCGTCTTTTTCAAACACAAATCGGTAAAAACTTAAGCTTAATAAAGAATTTGAATATGCATATACCAGTCGGGTTGTCGAAAAAAGTCCAATTCCTCCGCCAGTTGGATTAAAAAGTACATACTCACCAATTGAGGTTTCATCGGCATCAAAGCGACTGAATTCGCAGGTTGCAGTTACAAATATTGGAAGGTTGTCTGTATTCGACCAGGTATTAACATTGCTGATATCCAACACATGTTCATCAGCCATATATCGCTCATTGGCATGACCAACATAATTCAAAATTAAAACCCCATCCTTAACGCGGTTGTTTATTGCAGTGGTAACTTCTGGATATTTCTGTTCTCCAGCATTAACTTGTTGAAGGTATGAATCGAAATATATCTTATCTGTAATAAATTCACTGTGGGTTTCCTTAATCAACTTGTCTAATTTTTCGGTATCTGCCATGTGCAAACCACTATCTTCATCATCTGCGATCAGGCAAACAACATTCCTCCAGTTCCCCAATGCTTGAGGGTTATAATAATTTTGAATTTTGTTTATCACTGTTTCAGCTTCAAAAGTTGAAGTTGACGGAATGCGACCTATACCTAAATCAATGGCACCGTTATAAACACTTTCACCTGCATCGAGCATTACGAAATAATCATCGGTAACAAAAGATGAAACCGGCACGAGTGAATTGTCGGATTGGAATGTTGGTACAAAATTTTTAGTTTCAGGCCTTATATTTCTATTGTCAAAACTGCCATCCCCAAACAGTAAAACATATTTTAGTTTCTCACCTCTGTCATAAAACATTTTAACGAAATTCCTGATTCCGGTAGCACTTTTAGTTCCAGAACTAAATTCATTATATACCTGTTCTGTTGTTACCACTTCTACACCCATTCCATCATAACTTCTGTGAAAATCGGCTAGTTTATTAGCCGAACCAATAAAGTTAGGATGTGTTATGATTATAAATTCCGGGGTACTTAAGGCATGCAAATCCTGATTTGCTACTTCTCCAATATATTCAGGTTCGCTATAATTACCATTCGGATTAAAGGCAACATATTCAATAAGCTTATTTGCAGGTCGTTTTATCACTGCAACGTTTCCAGATATTTCAACCGGCACTTCCATTACATTATTTACCTCTGTTACATCAAAAACCCGAGAACCCGCAACAGCATTTTCTATTGAAAAAGCAACAATATTTCCACCACCGACTGAAGATTTATCCCGAAAAAACAAAGGTTCATTTCCAAATTTAAGTTTCCTTCGGTAACTTATTTCTATAAAATCAAGCCAGGATAAAGCATTATCGTCAGTACTGCCTACATTGGGTGTCGCAAAATATTTTAATGTAATCTTGGCCTGATTTCCCTGAACAGTTGCAGAGAAAACCCCTTCGTTTTGATCTGCATAACTTGATGTCTGACTTCCTGTATTAACGGAATTAAAACGTAATGCACCCAGTTCTTCCTGATTTAAAAGCAATTTCATTTCAGATGATGCAAAAGAGCGTGCAATGGCATTTACCCGAATTTTTATTTGCTCCGATGATTCAATATCTATCAGATTAAAATCTATATTGGTAACCGAGCTATGTTTAAATTTATTGCCAAACCATTGCTTCCCCGAACCCAGGCCTTTGCCCATGGTAAGCACATTTTCTGTTTCATTTTCATATAATTGATATGCGTCACCCACAGAAACAAATTGGTTAACAGGATCTTGCAACGCGGGTAAACGTTGAGCAACTTTTGAATTTCCAACATTATCAGTTAAGTAGAAATATCCCATTGTTGCATAGTCATTTAATTTATGTGTGTAAATATCTTGTGATTTATCTAAGGTCCATTGGACTGTTCCGGGAGAATAGAAAAACAAACAGTCAATGCCATTATTTTTATCATGCCAAATTGCACATTGCTCAAGATCATCATAATTAATTTCACCAGGATCTTCGGATAAAATAGTTCCACCGCTACCAAACACGTTAACTTTTGAAGGATCGGCAAATCCAAGTGAGATTAATTTTGAATATGGAATTTTTATAACTCCTTTATCAGCAACTCCAATTTTCAGCCATTTACCCTGTTTTAACACTGAACTCGATTTCCAAACATGATTATCAGAGTTGATTTGTCCGCTTTTTCGTAATTTTGAGGTTTCAAAAGGAAATCGTCTCAACTCAAAACTTTTTAAACGAAATATTTTGTTGCCTTCCCTTTTAACCGTAGTTATTTGTAAATGAAGTTTAGTTATACCATTTGATTGGTTTTTTTCAGTGTTAATTTTAATTTCACCTTCAATTTCCTGATAGCCTTGAAAATCTGTAGAAAGTTTAACTTCTTCAAAAACTTCATTTTCAATTGCAAAACTATATTCCTGATTACTGTTTACCAAATCAAAGGATTTATAAAAAACCGGAAGATTGTTTTCTGCATTTGGTAAACCTGCATTTTCAAAAATTAATTCTTTACAAACAGAAATTCCATTCTCCTCAACCCGAAAATCATTCCAATGTAGTACAATTAATTCTTTTTGCACATCCCCACCTGTAAAACCAACTACAAAAATGAACAACAGAAATACAATTCTTTTCATACACTAATGAATTAATACTAGACTAACGAGTCAAACCCCCTATTATTGTTACAAAAAGTTTCCTTTAATAAACCCCGGGAATGCGCCATTGGCGGGCAAATATATCAACATTGTTTTAAAAAGCTGAAATATTTTTAAAATGGTTAAACAATAAGAATTGAACATTTTAGTTATATTTGTGCAATCTCAAAAGTAACTAAAAATGAAGATGATGAAGTTAAAAACTTTGTTCATAGTTTTATTAGCCGCTTTCCTCTCAGGATGTGGTTTATTTGGCAAAAAAGGCGGCGGTGGCGGTGTTTCCCGAACCACAGGTTGGAGTTATAACGAAGAAGAAACAGGAAATATACCCAATAAATCTGGCTACGAACAGGAAGCTGGGCCAGGATTAGCATTTGTTCAGGGTGGAACTTTTACCATGGGTAGAGTTGAACAAGATGTGATGTACCGTTGGGATAATACTCCCCGAAGGGTTACTGTCGCTTCATTTTACATGGACGAAACAGAAGTATCTAACCAAGCTTATCGGGAATACACACACTGGTTAAACCGAGTTTATCCGGGAAATAAAGCAAAAATAGATGCAGCATTGCCGGATACAACTGTGTGGAGAAGTGAACTGGCATTTAACGAACCTTATGTCGAGAACTACTTCAGGCATCCGGCATACAGTGAATATCCTGTTGTTGGTGTATCGTGGGAGCAGGCAACTGCTTATTGTGCCTGGCGAACTGACAGAGTTAACGAACAAATACTTGTTGAAAAAGGCATCCTTGCCCATGACAATACGCAGACAGGGCAAAATGTTTATAATTCAAAATCATATTTGGTTGGTTTGTACCAGGGTACAGATGGAAACAAACCTTTAGAAAATCCTGATGGAACAGCAAAACGTGTTCGTTGGGAAGATGGTATAATGCTCCCAAACTATCGCTTGCCAACTGAAGCCGAATGGGAATATGCAGCTTATGGTTTAACTGAAAATATGGATGGTGAGCTTTTAACAGACAGGAAACTTTATCCATGGAATGGTGCCTATCTTCGCGAAGATGCTAAAAAAGGCAAAGGACAAATGAAAGCCAACTTTGTTCGCGGAAGAGGTGATATGATGGGTGTTGCAGGTGCATTGAATGACAATGCGGATATTACTTCTCCTGTTTTTTCATATGATGCAAACGACTTCGGACTATATTGTATGGCTGGAAACGTAAACGAATGGGTATCAGATGTTTATAGACCATTATCTTTTAAAGATGTTGACGAGTTCAATCCATTCAGGGGAAATGTGATAACTGAATACCGCCGAGATAATGGTGGAAATTTAATGCGAAATGAATTTGGCGAAATGATAAAAGATACTGTCGCTGACTACAGGAATTTTGAAGACGGCGATCCAAATTCACAAATTGTCCCGGGAACGGATTGGCTTGGTGTACAAAATAACAAAACCAAAGATATGTATGTACAGGATACCGGACAAGGAAATTATTCTTCGTTAATTACTGACAATGTCCGTGTTTACAAAGGTGGTTCATGGAAAGACCGTGCATACTGGCTTGTTCCCGGTACCAGAAGGTATATGGAACAGGACAAATCAACAAACGATATAGGATTCCGTTGCGCAATGAACAGGGTGGGCAGCCCTCAGGGATTTTAAATAAATTATACTTTAATATTTAAAGCTTCATTTTAATTTAATGAGGCTTTTTTTATGCAAATTTTAAAAAGGAATTTAATTTTGATGGATGACAACAAGAGAAAAAATTTATCAACTTTTTGTGGAATATCCTAATATCTCAACAGATAGCAGGAATATTGAAAAGAATTGCATCTTTTTTGCTTTAAAAGGAGATAATTTTAACGGAAACAAATATGCTGAAGAAGCGTTGAAACAAGGTGCGATTTGTGCCATAATTGACGAGCCGGAGTATTTAACATCAATCAAAACAATACTTGTAGATAATGTTTTACAAACATTAAAAGACCTGGCAAATTTTCACCGAAAAAAGCTGGGAATTCCAATTCTTGCAATAACCGGTACAAATGGGAAAACAACCACTAAAGAGTTGGTTTCTGCAGTATTGTCAGCAAAATTCAATGTAAGTTTTACTAAGGGAAATCTCAACAATCATATAGGTGTTCCGCTCACATTGTTAAAAATGAATTCAAATACAGAATTCGGTGTAGTTGAAATGGGCGCCAATCATCCAGGCGAAATTGCCGGTTTGTGCTTAATTGCCGAACCCGATTTTGGAATTATCACTAATATCGGGAAAGCGCATCTGGAAGGATTTGGGTCTTTTGAAGGAGTTGTTAAAACAAAGTCTGAATTATATGATTATATTAAAAGTAAAAACGGAATCATTTTTTATAACATTGAAAACCCTCTTTTGACAAAACTTGCAACAGATATTAGGAATAAAATCAGCTATGGGAAAAACGATGCTGATTTTAACGGAGAACTGTTATCATCGCCGCCATTTGTGCATATAAAAGCTAGCTTTAAAAAGGGAATTCTTTATTTAAATTCAAACTTAACCGGCGATTATAATTTCGAGAACATTTTAGCTTCTGCCTGTATCGGGAATTATTTTGAAGTAGATCCTATTGCAATTCAAAAAGCAATTAAAAATTATTTTCCACAAAATAATCGTTCCCAATTAATCAATAAAAACCGACTTAAAATAATAATGGATGCTTATAATGCCAATCCAACCAGCATGCAAGCATCCATTAAAAGTTTCATGTCCATTGCTTCAAACAACAGATATCTTATTTTAGGCGATATGCTTGAACTTGGAGAATATTCAAAAACTGAACATATTTTTATTCTCGAACTATTACAGCAATATCCTAATATTACCGTTTATACAGTTGGTAAAAACTTCCTCAATATTGCCAATAATTTTAATTGCCAATCTTTTCAAAAGGTTGAAATGCTTTGCAGTTTCCTTCATGAAAATCCAATAACCGATGGAGATATCTTAATAAAAGGTTCCCGAGGGATTCAGCTCGAAAAAGTTTTAAATTGTTTTTAATTCAAAAGTGGTTTTTCCACTTTTAATACGTCGGCAATTGCTTTTTCGAAAGTCTGCTTAGGTAATGCTCCCATTGCCATTTGAGGTTGTCCGTCTTTAGGTACAAACAGCAGAGATGGAATACTTTGGATACCAAACATGCCCGCTAATTCCTGCTCGTCTTCAGTATTTACCTTATAAATGACAATACTTGCGCCATACTCTTTTTGCAATTCTTCCAAAATAGGTGCTACCATTTTACACGGACCACACCAATTGGCGTAAAAATCAATCATGCAAGGTTTATCACCTTCGTATTTCCACTCTTTGTTTGCTTCGAAATTGAATACTTTCTCTTTGAAAGTTTCCTTTGTTAAATGTTCCAACATGATATTTAATTTTAAATAGTTTCTCAATATATATACAAATGTCGATATGTAAATATCAAATATAATACCTTTTTTTGAAATGAAAGATTTTGGGCAAAATTCAGCTAAATAATTGTAATTTTGTCACAATTTTTAAGATTGTGTCAGTGAGAACTCACTGACACAATTAATTTTGACATATAATGAAACAGAAGCTTCAACTCAAAATTTTTCATGAAATCGCGGAAACAGCAGATGAAATGCAATTGGAAACCTACGTTATTGGTGGTTTTGTTCGCGATATTTATTTAAACCGCAAATCTAAAGATATCGACATTGTAACTGTTGGCAGTGGTATTGAACTTGCTAAAAAAATTGCAGGTAAGCTCAAAAATAAACCGCACGTAAATATTTTCAAAAACTTTGGAACTGCAATGATAAAATATAAAAATCTTGATATTGAGTTTGTTGGCGCCCGAAAAGAATCATACCAAAGTGAGTCAAGAAAACCAATAGTTGAAAACGGAACACTTGAAGACGACCAAAATCGCCGTGATTTTACAATAAATGCCCTTGCGCTTGGTTTAAATAAATCAAATTTTGGCCTTTTGGTTGATCCATTTAATGGGCTTGAAGATTTAAAAAACAGGATAATACGTACTCCGCTCGAACCTGACATAACCTTTTCAGACGATCCATTGCGAATGATGCGTGCAATTCGGTTTTCAACCCAACTTGGTTTTGAAATTCAAAAGGAAACTCTGCAGTCCATCACAAAAAACAGGGAACGCATAAACATTATTTCCGGAGAAAGAATTATCGATGAATTGAACAAAATAATGATGTCCGACAAACCTTCAATTGGATTTAAACTCCTGGAGGAAACAGGTTTGCTTAAAATAATTTTTCCTGAATTTGTTCAATTAAAAGGAGTGGAGAAAATAAATGGTATTGGTCACAAAGACAACTTTTACCACACACTTGAAGTTCTTGACAGGATTGTACCAAACACCAATAATTTATGGTTGAGATGGTCGGCCTTACTTCATGACATTGGAAAACCGGCAACTAAGAAATTTATTGAAGGCCAGGGCTGGACTTTCCATGCTCACAATTTTGTTGGGGTTAAAATGATCCCGGGAATTTTTAAACGTATGAAATTACCTCTTAATGAAAAAATGAAGTATGTACAAAAGATGGTACAACTTCATATGCGCCCTATTGTACTTTCAGAAGATGTAGTTACAGATTCGGCTGTTCGAAGATTGTTGTTTGAAGCTGGCGATGACATTGATGATTTAATGACGCTTTGCGAAGCTGATATAACCTCAAAAAATGCTGATAAAGTAAAACGATACATGAAGAACTTTCTGTTAGTGAGGGAAAAATTAAAGGAAATTGAAGAAAAAGATGCTATCCGCAATTTTGAACCTCCGGTGAAAGGTGAATTGATAATGGAATTATATGCATTGGAGCCATGCAGGGAAGTTGGTTTAATAAAAGACGCAATAAAAGAAGCTATTTTGGATGGAATAATTCACAATGACTTTGATGAAGCCTTTGAATTTATGCTACAAAAAGCCAGTGAACTTGGTTTGGAAAGAAAAGTTTAGTCTGCTGAATTCAATTGTAATAAAATAGGTAAATGGTCGCTAAATCCGCCATTGTAGGTAAATCCATAATAAGTTCGAAAAGGTTTTTTACCGCCAAATTTATTGTCATCCTCCAACAAATAAGGAAGAGCAAGTATTTTTGCATTTTCTGGAATAACATGTAACCCTAAGTTTTTCAAAATTAACGATCCGGAGACAATAATCTGATCGAAAATATACCATTGAGATTGGTATTTTAATGATCCCTGATTGTCTCTCTTCAAATCAAAAAATAAATTGTACAGGCTATTTTCTTTCAATTGATTTTCAACTCTTCCAGCCATCAAAACTTCTGACAATGTTTCATCATCAGGATTATCATTAAAATCGCCAACAATTACAATTTTTGGCGATATATATTTCAAGTTTAACTCATCAACTTTTTCACGCAATAGAATGGCTGCGGCTTTTCGTAAATCTTTTGTTTCAAGCAAACCTGAATATCTTGAAGGCCAGTGATTGCCAAAAATATGAATGGTATCAATATCATTGAAAACTCCTGAAACATACAATAACTCACGAGTATTTATTATTGTATTGTTAACCTCCAAAGGGTAATAATTGTATTCAATAGGAGAAAAACTTGCAGAATTATAGATTAAGCCAACATCAATCCCCCGATGATCGGGCGAATCCTTGTGAATGATTTTATATGCGAAAGATTTTAAGGGTGTGTCATGTATCAATTTTTCAAGAACGTACTTGTTTTCAATTTCAGCAAAGATTGCAATGTCGGGAACATTCCAGTCTGAAGCACTTAAAATTACCTTTGAAAGATTTAACAGTTTTTGAGACAATCTTTTATTTGTCCAATGAAGTTCACCTTCAGGCGTATAACTTTCATCTTCCGATTGAGGATCATCATGAGTATCGAACAAGTTTTCGACGTTATAAAACAGAATTGAATGTTGGGTAATAGTTTGATGCTGGGCACCTGAACTTAATGATAAACTTGTAAAAAATAATATAAAAGAATACCTAATTGCCATTTTTCTTTTCGATTCTCTCATATGCACCTAAATCGGGTCCTTTGTCCTCTGTTCTGTCGTTGTTAAGGATATCGAACGGGAACTGCTCACCATATATAATTTTTCCAACATCTTTTGCAGGAGATAACGTATCCAACTGATAATTATATTCTTTGTAGGGGTCAATAAACAGAGGATCAAATTTAGCCCCTTTCCAAATATTCTTGTAATGCTCAGCATTTGCAGTATTGAATGTATCTGCTACCTGCATAATACAATTTTCAAACAAGTAATTAAATGTATTTTCATTGTTGTTGCCCAATTCAATTTCCTGCAAATTATTTCCGAAAATGATGCTGTTTTTAAAGTTAGCCCTTTCCAAATCACCATTGTAACTCGTCTTTTCGCCTTTCGCCCCTTCAATAATCAAAACATTTGAGATAACGAGAGAGGAAGTAGAACGAGCTTTACTTGAATAATTTCCCCAGTAATTTGCAATTGTGGTATGGTAAAATTCATATTCCCCACCTATCAAAAGCGCAACAGCATAAAACCCACAATTAGCAATCAAATCGTTGTATCCATAAATTTTTGATTTCAATGCAAATAATCCGGCATATGCCATATTCTCAATAATTGTATTGGTCAATTTAACAGAAGCAAATCCTTCATTTTCAATTGTACCTACCTGCAGGCCAATATTTGCATTTTTAATAGTGCAAAAATTTAAAATATTGTCATGACTTCCCGAAAATAAAACTATACCATTCCATTGATCAGGAACATTTTTATAAGAATTTTCCAGTCGATCAGGCAAAAACTGAATTTGATCCTGAAAAGTTCCATTGGCTTTGATTTGCCCTTTCACGTACAATCCGGCACCTTTGTGAAAATAAACTTTGGTTCCCGGTTCAATGGTTAAAACCGAAACACTGTCAACGTATGCATAGTCATACACTAAATATGGCTTTTCAGATGTCCAGTTTGTTGTTCTGATCGTTTCCCCTTTAATCAGCTTAAAATCTTGTCCATAAGCAATCAATTGAATATTTTGAACATTTGAATTGATTGTAAATTCAATGGAATCCTGCACAACCATTGGCAGATTTTCACCGTTTGGATCTATTGTAACTTCAACAAAAACAAAAATACTGTCCATCGGAGGTACTTCCGTTTCATACACTTCGTTACCAACTTCTCCGTTTACATTTAACCTGAAACTTGAAAATTCTCCGCCTGAAAGACGAATACGCGAAATTAAAACACTCTCGTTATATGGATTATGAACCGTGAAACGTTGTGTGGTAGAACCTACTGTTGTAAATATTGTATCAAAAGTAATTGTATCGGCTGAAAATCTTAATTGTGCATCGGGCGAATTCAAATATCCTTCATCCTGACATGAATACACCATGATTACAATAGCGACTACCGCCAAAAGTTGAAGTAGATACCTGACCAATTTTCTAAATTTAAAAGTTTAATACGGTTATGCGTACCGGTTATTATGCAAATATAAAAAATTCAATTTACAATTTTTAACATTTATTTGCAATAATTAATTTACAATTAAACGTTTTTTTGAAATCAGCAGCAAACCTAAAAAAGTAATCAATCCATTTAGAATCAACAATTCGAAGCCAAATTCATATCCATTGAAAATAATGTGCGAATATTTTGAGATAAAATAACAAATAACAGGGGATACAAGGGCAATAGCCGGAACCAATTTGTCTTTAACCTTTCTGGTTGAATACATTCCAAATACAAATAATCCTAAAATTGGTCCATAGGTATAACCCGCCACTCGAAAAACTGCAATAACTATACTTTCATTATTAATTGCTTCAAAAAGAATAATTACAAGAATTAAGAGTGCCGAAAATAATAAATGCGACCATCTTTTAATTTTTTGTCGCTTTGATTCATCGTGTTTTTCAACATCTAAAAAATCGACACTAAATGATGTGGTTAATGCTGTTAATGCCGAATCGGCACTGGAATACGCTGCAGCAATTATACCAAGCAAAAAAGCGATTCCTACCGGTAATCCAAAAAAATGAAGAGCCAGTAAAGGATATAAATCATCAGTTGATTTGGGAATTTCGATTCCATGTTTCCCGGCAAAAATATATAACATTGCGCCTAAACTTAAAAACAGAAAAACTGTAACAAGAAAGGAAAAACTAAAAACGAGCATATTCTTCTGGGCGTCCCTAATATTTTTACAACTCAGGTTTTTCTGCATCATATCCTGATCCATACCAACCATTACAATTGTAATAAAAATGCCTGCAAAAAACTGCTTAAAAAAATTATTTCCTGATTTCCAATCCCAAAAGAAAATTTTTGAATTTGAATCACTTGTAATTTCATTTAAAAAACTTCCTGCTTTCCAGCCTAAACTTTGAGAAATAGCAACAATAGTCAGTATCACAGCACTTAATAGAAACAAAGTCTGCAGAGTATCTGTCCAAACTATGGTTTTTATACCACCCCGGAAGGTGTACACCCAAATCAACCCTATTGTAGCCGTAACTGTCAACGCAAAAGGTATTTTGAATGCATTAAAAAAAGCGAGTTGCAAAACGCCCGCAACAAGAAATAATCGGAAAGCCGCACCTATTAATTTCGAAATCAGAAAGAAAAAAGAACCTGTTTTATGGGAATAGAAACCAAACCTTTGTTGAAGAAACGAATATATTGAAACCAGGTTTAACTTGTAATACATTGGCAATAAAACCATTGCCACTATCCAAAATCCAACAACATTCCCAAATACAAATTGTAGATATGAAAATGCAGAATTTCCAACTTCACCGGGCACGGAAATAAAAGTAACACCGGAAAGTGTTGCACCAACCATCCCGAACGCTACCAAATACCAGGGTGATTTTCGGTTTCCTGTAAAAAAAGTTTGAGAATCAGCCTTTCGCGAAGTAAGAATAGAAATTACAATTAAAATAAAAAAATAACCAATAACAATTGCAAGCACCAAATATGGATTCATACTATTCAAAATCAGGATATAACAAATACTTTTTTCTCATCGCTTTATATTTCACCAAATCAGGTGTAAACTGCGACATAATCTCAGTTTCATTTTTTCCTGAACGTATTAACGTTAACAATTCATCCGTTCCGGCAAGTGTGTTAAACCATGATTCACGCGTAAGAAAATCCTTCTCGCTATCGTACTTATTATAAAAATCGATAAAATATTTTAAGGTGAAATTTGGGATGTTTTGTAAAGTGCGCAAATCAACTCCATAACAAACTTTACCCTCATTGATGGGATGAACGGCTACGTTCGGAATGCTTTTCGGAGTAAACTTAAAATCCCCAAGATTTTTATTTAATCCACCCAGAACCTGAAAAGGGAAATCAGTTCCCCGCCCAACACTAACACTTGTAGCCTCGAAGAAACAAAGCGACGGGTACAGCCTTACCGACAAGTAATTAGGTAAATTGGGTGATGGGCGAACCGGCAATTCATATTTGGTTGAATGTGTGTAATTCTGCACTGCAACCACAAATAAATTACAGCATCTACTCGCTTTATGCCAGTTTTCACCGTTGATCATATTTGCCAGTTCACCAACCGTGCAGCCATGAACAACAGGAATTGGATCCATACCGACAAACGATTCAAAACCTGGTTTTAAAACCGGACCGGCAACATAATCGCCATTTGGATTTGGCCTGTCTAAAACTATTAATTGAAGGTTATTTTCGGCACAAGCTTCAATTACTAGGTGCAAAGTTGAAATGTAAGTATAAAACCTGCAACCAACATCCTGTATATCAAAAATCATAATATCAATATCTTTGAGGTGTGCTGCCGTTGGTTTTTGAGTTTTACCATACAATGAAATAACAGATATTCCAGTTTTTATATCAATCCCATCCTTTATTTCTTCTCCTGCCGAAGCATCACCCCGAAAACCATGTTCGGGAGCAAAAATCTTTTCAACTTGTACGTTTTTAGTCAAAAGAAAATCAACCAAATGAAGATTTTCCACCATTGAGGTATTATTTACAACTAACCCAACCCTTTTGTTTTGAATCAGCGACAAATATTTCGCAGGTTGTTCAGCCCCTGTAACAATGCCAGTTCCAGTTGATTTAGTACAAAATCCGAAGCTAAGCCAAAAAAGTATGAAACCAATAAATTTAAACATGATAATATAAACGTTGTTATATTTGCGAAAATACCATTTGAAATTTCGATTTAAGAATAAAACAGGCAAAATCTGATTTTTGCTGAATAAATAAAAGAAAATGAATATAAGGAGAAGATTAGTTATTGTTTTATTGTTTTTGAATGCTCTGTGTTTCAACCTCTATTCACAACAAGAACCACCGTTCCTAAAATATAAAACCGACAATTGGGTTGCAGAGCAATTGGCAAAGATGAGTTTGGATGAGAAAATTGCACAACTAATGACCATTTCAGTTTATCCTGAACAAGGAGAAGTCAGTAAAAACAGAACAATTGAACAGATTAAATTATATAAACCCGGGGGAATACTTGTAATGCAAGGTGCGCCGGTGGAATCAGCAAAGTGGATCAATGAGTTTCAGCAAATATCGAAAGTGCCACTTTTGGTTGCTATAGATGGTGAATGGGGGTTGTCAATGCGAATTGACAGTATAATGAAATTTCCGTATGCCCAGGCAATTGGTGCTGTTCAGGATTCAACTTATATATATCAAATGGGGCGTGATTTCGCGGCTCAACTAAAATTGATGGGCATTCATATGAATTTTGCACCGGTGGCCGATATCAATACAAATTCAAATAATCCTGTTATTAATTTTAGGTCGTTTGGTGAAAACAAAATCAATGTTGCGGAAAAAGCATGGTGGGTCGCAAAAGGAATGCAGGATGAAGGAATTATTCCTGTGGCAAAACATTTTCCGGGACATGGTGATACCGACACTGATTCGCATAAAGTCCTCCCCTTTTTAACACACTCAAAAGCCAGGATGGACTCCCTGGAAACATACCCGTTTCGCTATTTAACCAACAAGGGAATTATTGGAATCATGACAGCTCATTTGAATGTAGCGTCCATCGATAATTCACTTACTCCATCTTCGCTCTCCAAAAAAATAGTAACAGGATACCTCAGAGAAGAAATCGGATTTAAAGGTTTTGTGGTAACAGATGCAATTAATATGAAAGGGGTAAGTACAGATAAAGGAAATGCTGAAGCCGAAGCGTTGATTGCCGGCAACGATATGGTAGAGTTTGTACCCGATTTGCAAAAAGCAATTCTATCAATAAAAAAGGCTTTGGATGAAGGAAGATTAACCGTTGCCGAAATTGATGAAAAATGTACAACAGTTTTAGCCTTAAAACGTTGGGCTAACCTAAACAATTATAAACCTGCCTCCGTTGAGAATCTTACAGAAAAGTTAAACTCTCCTAAATTCGAAGTTACCAACAGAAAACTCATTAAAGGTTCATTTACGGTTCTTCAAAACTATGGGATTTTACCTGTTCAAGGGCTTGATACTTTGCGTATTGCTTCTGTGGTTATTGGCAGCAATGAAATTACACCTTTTCAGAAAATGCTTGAAAAATATACTGGTATCGACCACTTTGTGCTTTCAAAAAATGCAGCGGCACAAGATTGGACAAATATAAGGATCAAACTTAAAAACTACAACCTTATAATTGTTGGAGTACAGGGTATAAATATTTATCCTTCCGCGAAGTACGGAACAACAGATTTACAGCGACAAGCCGTTTCTGAAATTACCCAGTCAGCAAATACTATTACAGTATTTTTTGGTAATGCGTATGCCTTAAAATATTTCGAAAATATATTTTACTCAAAGGGATTGATTGTTGCATACCAAAATACAAATCTTGTTCAGGAACTCGCTGCGCAAATGATTTTTGGGGCGTTTGATACAAATGGAAAACTACCGGTAAGTGTAAATGAATGGTATAAATTGAACGATGGTTTTGAAATTAAAGCAAACAAAAGCCTTGGATATTCTATACCTGAAGAAGTAGGTATAAATTCGGAAATCCTTAACCGAAAAATTGATTCTCTGGCTTATCTCGGATTAAATGAAAAAGCTTATCCCGGCTGCCAGGTTCTTGTTGCAAAAGATGGTAACGTAATTTTACACAAAGCCTATGGTTATCACACCTACGACAAAAAAATAAAAGTTGATGAAACCGATCTTTATGATTGGGCATCAATAACCAAAGTTTCGGGTCCGCTTCCTGCAATTATGAAATTGGTGGACGAAAAGAAACTTGACGTTGAAAAACCCTTAAGCGATTATTGGACTGATTTCAAAAACAGCAATAAAGAAGATATAAAAATTTCAGAATTTCTTACTCATCAGTCTGGAATTCCGTCGGGCTTGCCTCTTTGGCAAATGGGCACAACTAAAAAGGGCGAACTTGACCCTAACATTTTTAAACATGAATCAATGGACGGTTATCGCGTGAAGGTATCAGAGAATCTGTATTTAAAGGACGATTTCAGTAAATTGATTTATGATACCATCAGAAATAGTAATCTGGGCAAAAAGAAATATCTTTATTCTGATTTGAGTTTTTGTATTTATCCACAAGTTATAACAAAAATCACCGGAGTAAATTATGAAGATTATTTGAAGATGAACTTCTATCGGCCTCTGGGTGCTGCAACATTGACATATAACCCATATCTGCACTACACACTTAACCACATTGTCCCAACCGAAACAGACGAATTGTTTAGAAAACAAAATATTATTGGTTTTGTGCATGATGAAAGTGCAGCTATGTTGGGCGGAGTATCTGGCAACGCTGGACTTTTTGGCTCTGCAACAGATTTGGCCAAGATTTTTCAAATGTATTTACAAAAAGGTTATTATGGTGGTAAACGATATATCTCGGAAGAAACTATGAATCTTTTCATAAAACCCCGTTTCCCTGAAAATAATAACCGGCGTGCGTTGGGCTTCGATAAACCATTGCTTGATAATAAAACCAAGTCAATTAAGGATGCATATCCGGCCAAAGGTGTTAGTAGTAACAGCTTTGGACATTCAGGTTTTACAGGCACGTTTGTATGGGCAGATCCCGACACTGGTTTACTGTATATTTTTATGTCGAACAGGGTTTATCCGACCCGTAAAAACAGTAAGATTTTCGATTTAAATATACGATCAGGAATGTTGCAAAGTATTGTTGATGGCATACATACAGGATTGAACTGAATCTTAAAATATGTTAATATTTAGATAGTTACATTCTGTTAAACTCAATTAAACTCCCTTGTTATTCTCTATTAAACAAACATTTACAAAATTGCTGCAAAACTTTATTTTAAACCAATTGCTGAATTCTTCAAATCCAAAACAAATACCTACACGTTATCCTTTTGTTATTAAATTATTAATTCTATTTTTACAGGTGAGACCAATTTTTTTTCTAATATTCATTATAAAAATATGCGATATGACAAGTAAAATCACCTTTAACGAGTTGAGAAAAATTAAAGACAGCTTACCTGACGGTTCCATTAAAAAATTAGCGCAGGAATTTGAAGTAACTGAGGAAACCGTCAGAAATTATTTCGGAGGCGCTAATTATAAAAACGGGACAGCAGTTGGAATCCATATGGAACCGGGACCTAACGGAGGTATCGTTCTTCTTGATGATTCTACAATTTTAGACAGGGCAAAGCAAATTTTAGAAACAGAAGCTATTTAATAAAAGCAAAAATTGATTTAAGATATTTGTAAAACTGTTCTATATTTATAGGGCAGTTTTTTTTATTATATCAACTTAACCTATTTTATCATGAAAAAATCTTTTTCCGTTTTAGCATTATTTAGTTTGATTCTTCTTTTTTCATCGTGCCAGGAACACTGGCAGCCTCTTTTTAATGGCGAGAACCTTGATGGGTGGGATACGTGGATTGGACCATCGGAAGAAGGTGGCGATCCTGTTGGATTAAACAAAGACCCATTGAATTTATTTTCAGTGGTTGACCTCAATGGCGAAAAAGCAATAAGAATTTCCGGAGAAGTAAATGCATCACTTGCAACAAAAGAAGAATTCGAAAACTATCACTTATTAGTTGAGTTTAAATGGGGTGAAAAAGTTTTTACCCGTTACAACTCAGGACTTTTGTATCACAGTTATGGCGATTTTGGAGCTGGTCTTGGTGTTTGGATGAGTGCACATGAGCTGCAGCTTTTAACAGGAAGTATCGGCGATTCATATCGGATGGGTAAATCGTACTGCGAAATTCCAATGGTGAAAAACAGTGATGGCAAATACATTTACAAAAAAGGCGCAGAAACCATTCCGTCGATACCTGATACTGAAACAAAAGTTGTTGCCAAAGACGGAGATTACGAAAAACCACATGGAGAATGGAATACTATTGAGCTATATTGTTTTGGTGGTACATCTGTTCATGTTGTTAATGGTAACGTGAACATGGTAAATTACAATTCAAGCAAATATCTTGGCGAAGGAAATATTGAACCGCTAACGAAAGGAAAAATCCAATTCCAATCGGAAGGTGGAGAATTGTTTGTGCGGAATATTAAGATAAAACCAATTAAGGAAATTCCCGCAGAATTGTTAAAATAAAGAATAGCTAACTAGAAATCAGTAAGTTAAATCAAATAATACTTCCTGATTTCTAGTTCTGATATTTCTATTCACCAAAATCAATTCATAATAATCATTTCCGGCAAATACCTCCAAAACCGGCTCGGCATGTGTTGGCGTTGTAATTTCAGGTTCTTCCGTTCCTGAATATTGATGTGTTTAAAGTAGGACTTCCATAGTTTTTGGTAAAACTCTTCCCCCTCCTGCAAAACATTTTCGTTAACCTGTCCGGTAATTGAGCTAAATTCCTTACTTGAAATAATCACCTCTTCCAATTTTACTTTGTCGAACAAAAAACCATAGTTACGTTTCAGATCATAAAGCAACCATTTTTGGTCGGCAAAACGTTTTTGAAAATGAGCCGAAACCAAAGGAAGAACATCATAACGGGGTTCGATACCACAAAACCAAAGCCCTTCTTTTGTATGTTGAAAACGAACAAACTGCAACATTCGCATAGCTTCCTTTTTTACTTTTTGCGAAGTTTGGGTAAGGTACAAAACATCGGCATCGCCAAAATCGGTTTCAATACTAAAATGTTCGCTAAACAAACGACGCAGAAAACGGTAAATTTTCATTTCAATTCCCTTTTCTTCAGAAAGAAAAGCGTAAAAAACCAATTGGTTGTTTTTCCCGGTCAGTTTATTTTGAATTCCTTTCCAAACCCTGTCTGCTTTTGCAGTATCCGACTGAACATCAAGTTTTTGTGCAAATAAATGTTTTTGCTCTCCTATTCGCGAACATATATCTACAGGAAAATTCTTTCTGTTGTAAGTTTCAAAAACACAGGTTAAAAACCCTTCAAAAGTTCCATCGTAAGTGTAAATTATCATTTCTCTTGTTGCTGGTTTCTGCTCATTTGATGCTGGTTTATAAATGCTTGCTGTACTACTTCCTGGCTTGTTTCAGTAAATTTTGAAATTTCCGGTTCTCCCTCAGGGGGAAATAAAGGGATAACTATTAATGCAACGGTGGTAAAGCTGGTTTGTAATCAGTGAAAAAACTCAGCTGTGTGTCCAGTTGTTTTTTATTTTTTGAAATTGATTCGGCAATCAACTTGTGTTTTAGCCGCCCGGGCGTCCAATCAGTAGTTGAAGCGGGCAATTCGTTACAGGTTATAAAATACCTGGCTCTTTTCATAACTATTCCAATTTTTTGCAGATGAAGTGTATTCAGTTTTCTGTGCCGGCGCGCCAATATTATTTTTTGTGCCGATTGCACTCCAATACCGGGAACGCGCAAAATCATTTCATAATCAGCACGATTGATATCAACAGGGAATTGGTGCATATTCCGCAATGCAAATCCCAATTTCGGATCGATATCCAAATCTAAAAAAGGTTGGTCTTCTGAAAGGATTTCCTCGGCTTTGTATTTATAAAACCGCATCAGCCAGTCGCTCTGGTATAATCGATTTTCGCGCACCAACGGAGGGTGATTTAACGCAGGCAACCGCTGGTCATATTGATTTACAGGAAGATATCCCGAAAAATATACCCGTTTTAAATTTTGAGCCTTATACAATCCAGATGAAAGCAAAATAATTTGTCGATCGGTTTCAGGAGTTGCACCGATTATTAGTTGTGTACTTTGTCCGGCCGGGGCGAAACGTGGTGCTTTCCTGAACTTCTTTTGTTCTTCTTTGCTTATTAATATTTCATTTTTTATTTGGTTCATCGGAAGTAAAATTCCCTTATAATCCTTTTCGGGCGCCAAACGTTTTAAATGCATTTCTGTAGGAATTTCGATATTTACACTCAATCGGTCGGCCCACAAACCAGCTTCGTGTATCAACTCCCGACTGGCTCCTGGAATAGCTTTCAGATGAATGTAACCATTGTAATTTTCTTCGAGCCTGAGTTTTTTTGCCACCTGAACGATTCTTTCCATTGTAAAATCGGGGTTTTTTATTACTCCGGAACTTAGAAACAAACCTTCAATATAATTTCTGCGGTAAAAGCCGATGGTCAGGTCGACAATTTCTTCAACGGTTAATGTAGCTCTTTGTCTGTCGTTGCTTCGGCGATTGATACAGTAGGCGCAATCATAAATGCAATGGTTGGTCATCAGTATTTTGAATAAGCTAACGCATCGCCCGTCTTCCGTAAAACTGTGGCAAATTCCACATGCAACACCATTACCAATTCCTTTGCTTGTGTTTTTCCGGCTGCTCCCGCTCGAAGCGCAGGAAACATCATACTTTGCGGCATCAGCAAGCACAGCTAATTTATATTGAACATCTTTGTTTTTCATATTTTCCAAACCTTCTTCATAAAAACCCCGGCGGGAAAACCGGGGATTTTTGAACCTCAAAAAACGGGACCGTTGTCCCGGGGAATAAAATTCTCTTTTTTTTAAAGACAGGGTTTCATATAAAATGAATCCTTGACTAAAATGTAAAATGATAATATTATTATCATATTTGACGATAATAATTTAATCATTTATATTAATCTGCAAACTTTTTTATATAATTTTGAAGAAATATTTTTTATTATGAACTACTTTGGAAGCAATATTAAACTTCTCCGCGCACGTAAAAATCGTACGCAAAATGACATGGCTGCAGCTTTGGAAATAAAACGTACTACAGTAAATGCCATAGAAAATTCAATAAGTCAACCTACAGTAACTCAACTGCAAGCTTTCTCCAAATATTTTGGAATTGCAATCGATACCTTAATTAATACTGATTTAAAACTACTTTCTGAAAGTCAATTTACTGATTTGCAAAATGGTTTCGATGTTTTTATTCGAGGTACAAACCTACGGGTAATCGCCACCACAGTTGACAGAAACAACACCGACAATATTGAATATGTGAGTGAAAAAGCCAAAGCAGGTTATGTTACACGCTTTGCCGACCCAGAATACATTGGCAACCTTCCCGTTTTTCAGTTGCCGTTTTTATCGCAAGAGAAAAAGTATCGCGCTTTCACGATTTCCGGCGATTCAATGCTGCCAATTCCCAGCGGATCGGTAATTTTTGGTGAATTTGTTCAGGATTTTTATGACATTAAAAATAATGATGCCTGTATTTTGGTAACCCGCGATGAAGGAATTGTTTTTAAAATTGTTGAAAATAAAATTGCATTGAGTTTCAATTTGCGGTTAATTTCGCTGAATCCGGAATTCTCGCCATTCGAAGTACCAGTTTCCGAAATAAAAGAGGTTTGGAAATTTGTGTGTTATATGAATACCGAAATTCCCGAACCTGAAACAGATATTCAAAAGGTTTTACAATCAGTAAATGCACTGAAACTGGAGTTGCAGGAGTTGAAGAAGGTAGAAAAGTGAAAAAGAAACGTACCCTGTACAATTTTTATCCCGATGAAAAGTTGAAACCTGTTTTGGAAAATAGTAATTTACCCAAACTAATCCAGTTGTACCAATAGGTATGTTTAACTTCAACAAAAAAACAATTTATGAAAGCTTACAATCCAATTCTTTTTCAAGGTAACCTCAGTAATGACAGGTATTTTGAAGGTTGGTATTTTAAACATGTATCTAATGATCGTAAACATGTTTTTTCTTTTATACCAGGAGTGTCACTCACCAAAAATGACAAACACGCTTTTATACAAATAATTGAAGGGACTTCCGGAAAAACATGGAACGTGCAATATCCCATTTCAGACTTTATTTATTCAAAAAACGGATTTAATATATCGGTAAGGAAATCAAATTTTAACCTGAATGGCATTTATCTGGATGTTGAAACTGAAGGCTTAAGGGTAAAGGGAGAAATTAAATATTCCGAAATTGTGAATTATCCTTCATCACTTTTTTCTCCCGGAATTATGGGCTGGTATTCTTTCGTACCTTTCATGGAGTGTAAACACGGAATTGGCTCGGTTTTGCACAGATTAAGCGGGTCGCTCTCCATAAATCTTTCAGAAATTGATTTTGGCGAAGGAACAGGCTACATTGAAAAAGACTGGGGAACTTCATTTCCCGAATCCTGGATTTGGCTGCATTGCAACACCTTCAGCCAACCCGATTGCTCGTTCACTTTTTCGGTGGCAAAAATCCCCTGGTTGGCCAACTTTTTTATTGGCCACATTTGTTTTTTATATTTAAAAGGTAAGTTTTACCTGTTTGCAACTTATAACGGATCAAAGATTACAAAGCTCAGCTTCAACAACCCGATACTTGAAATAGAGCTTTCCAACAGAGATTATATTTTGAAAGTACAAGCCAAACAAAACCGCGCAGGAGATTTGAAAGCCCCGGTGGTTGGAGAAATGAACAGGATAATAAAAGAAAGCGTTGATTCGGAAATTAAAATTTCACTTTTCGATAAAAAAGAGAATGTCATTTTTAATTCAACTGGAAGCCGTGCCGGACTTGAAATCATCGAGAAAATACTCTCCTACTTTTAACAACAGGTTAATCCATTATTTTCTTGTACTTTTGAAATCTCAAAAATACTTTTGTTGAATGAAATTTTCAGAATTAGGAATACACGATGATTTATTAGATGCTATTTCGTACATGGGTTTTAAAGAAGCAACCCCGATACAGGAACAAGCAATACCAATTATATTAGAAGGAAATGATTTAATCGCCTGCGCACAAACAGGCACTGGAAAAACTGCCGCATTTTTGCTGCCAATCCTCGATTTAATTTTCGATATGCCCGGTGGTGAAACCTCTACATTAATTATTGTGCCTACCCGTGAACTTGCCATGCAAATTGACCAGCAGGTGCAGGGAATTGGATATACAATGGGAATTAATTCAATTGCCATTTACGGCGGGGGAGATGGAGACAACTGGGGACAGCAAAAAACAGCACTCACCAAAGGTGCCGATATAGTAGTTGCAACTCCGGGTAAGCTAATTTCACATTTAAACCTCGGCTACGTAAAATTCGATACAATAAAATTCCTTATACTCGACGAAGCAGACAGAATGCTTGATATTGGATTTTATGACGACATAGTAAAAATCATTTCCTATTTGCCAAAAGAACGTCAAACACTGATGTTTAGCGCAACTATGGCACCAAAAATAAGGACACTGGCTTCGCATGTGCTCATAAATCCAAAACAAATTAATATTTCCATGTCGAAACCTGCGGAAGGAGTGTTGCAAGCTGCTTACCTAATTTATAACCAGCAAAAAAATGGTCTGATTGCACATTTGATTTCCGAAAACCCTGACTATAACAGTATACTAATTTTTTGTTCGACAAAACGAGCAGTGAATGAACTGGCTAAGGTTTTGAAAAAACAAAAACTTGCAGCCGAGGCCATTTCATCGGATTTGGAACAGGCACAACGGGAAGAAGTTTTATTGGGATTCCGCTCGAAACGCACAAGGATTTTGGTAGCTACTGACGTAATGAGCAGGGGAATTGATATTAAGGATATTCATCTGGTAATAAACTATGATGTCCCGCAGGATGCCGAAGATTATGTGCATCGAGTAGGAAGAACTGCCCGCGCTGACGCAACTGGTGTTGCACTTACCTTAGTGAATGAAGATGACATGTTCAAATTTCATCAAATTGAAAAACTGATTGAGCGTGAAGTATTCAAAATTCCGCTTCCTCCTCATTTTGGTGAAGGTCCCGTCTGGAAAGTAAGCAGTTCAAATCGCCCTTTCAGAAAAAGTGGGGGATCCCCCAAAGGAAAAAAAAGTGGAAAAGGAGGAAAACCATCAAGAAACTATAAAGGCAGATCTCATAAAGGGTAACCAAATTTTCTGAATACATTAGTTTTAAAACAAATGTGCTTAATCGTTGTTTCAGTATTGCACTTAATGCCTTAAAACTAATATTATGAAAGCTAAAATTGCCTTTGTTTTTTTGTTTGCATTACTCTTTTCTTTTTCCGTAAAATCCCAAACAACAAGCGACAGCACTTTAGTAAACATTGAAACCCTTGACGGAAATGAATTTATAGGTCAAATAGTTCAGGAGGATTCACTTAAAGTTGTTTTAAAAACCGAAAAACTGGGGGAGATTTCCATATTCAAAGCTGATATTAAAAGATACAATATTGTTGAGGTCCTGCAAATAAAAGAGGGCAAATACTGGTTTCCAAATCCACAATCAACCCGCTATTTTTGGTCGCCAAATGGATATGGGCTAAAAAAAGGTGAAGGATATTATCAAAATATATGGGTTTTATGGAATCAGTTTGCATACGGTTTAACCGACAACTTTTCAATTGGAGCAGGAGTTATTCCCATATTCCTTTTCGGCGCGCCAACACCCATTTTTGCAACTGCCAAGTTTTCAATTCCAGTTGTTGATAAAAAATTTAACATTGCAGCCGGTGCAATAGCAGGTACTGTTGCCGGTGAAGCTGAAACCGGATTTGGAATTTTGTACGGACTTGCTACTATTGGTTCTCCGGATGCAAATGTAACTTTTGGATTGGGATACGGTTTTGCAGGTGGTGAAATGGCATCTTCTCCCGCCATTAATGTTAATGGCTTGTTTAGAGTAAGCAAAGGAAGCTATATAATAACAGAGAACTATTTTTTAAGTGGCGGAGGAGAAAGCATTGTTTTATTTTCAATAGGTGGCCGATCAATAATTAAAAAGGTTGCACTTGATTATGGTCTGGTTATTCCATTTGCCGGCTATGGAGTTGAATTTGCTATTCCATGGCTTGGCTTTTCAGTGCCTTTTGGAAACACAAATTGATATTACTTATTTTAGATACTACCAAATACGGCAATAAAAAATCCATCAGCTTTCTAATATGCCGATGGATTTTTTATCCTGATTTCAATGTTTATTAATTATTGGAAATAGTTACTTTAATCATTCGATTTACATCCGGATACATAAAGCCATCGTTTACAGGTTTCACGACTCCGTGTTCATCTGAACCACCTGGTCCCTGATGAATTCCGGCGCCAGGATATTCATTTGGTTCGGTACCTGCATCCCATAACATAACTTTGTCGGTAATATCACCACTAACTTTATTTTTCCCGTTAAACAATTTAATACCATACTCATCGGGAGCAAAAAATAAGTCGTTAGATTTACCTAACATCGAAGCAAAACTAAGGTATTCCCCCTCTTTTGCATCAAATGAAAATGTATAGGATTCTCCAGGGAAAATCGGAGCAGGACTGACTCCACCATCAGGAATAACATAAATTCCACTGTCATAATGTTTATCCATGAAAGTCATTGCCAAAGTAGAAGGATCACCCATTTCCGACAACATTTCCAATCCATCTCCATAATCTGTTCTTCCTTCTCTGAAAACTGGTCTGAAACCTCTTTTATGAACTACCCAAACACCAGGTGCTATTGGTGAAACATATCCGCTATGCATTCCCAGATATTCATTTAATGGAGCCGCATTTCCTGTTTCGGCAAGTGCTTCCAAGCCATTTCCATAATCCATTACACCCTCCGTAAATATAGGTTTTTGCATTTCTGAATGAACCACCCACGCAACCGGAGATAAGGGTGTTTTTCCTCCAGCCAAAACATGAAGGGTTAATGTAAACATGCTTGTTCCATCATATTCAAGATTAGCCATAATGTTTGTACCGACAGTTCCATAATCAAACCCATCGTTAACGTTCATTATATTTTTAACTGGTACATTTTCATCTTCTCCATTTGGATTTGTTCCGGGAGCATAATTTTTTTCAGTTCCAGCATCCCAAAGTGAAATCATCGAAGTAATATCACCGGTGAGTGGTGTGCCTCCCGGGAAAAGTTCAATGCCGCTTTCCGAAGGCCCGAAAAATAAATCGTTCGAAGCTCCAAACATAGTAGCAAATGATAATTTGTGACCTTTACCCGCATGAAATTTTACTGTAAAAGAATGACCTGGAAAGGCCGGACCAGCGCCACTTTCGCCGTCAGGAATAAATTGTGCCCCTGCGGCAAAATAATCATAAGGTTCCGACACATTTTTAATCGTCACAGTAAACATTCCTTTATGTTGTTTACCGTGGGAATCACTTTTGCCAAAGTCAATAATCTCAAGTAAATCTTTTCTGCACTGTGTAAACAGTATTGCCATCAGTGTTAAACCCATAATTAGTTTTAAATTTTTCATAATCTTTAATTTTTTTGATGAATAACTAATTCAAAGGTCCATAATAAGTATCACGAGAATGTCATGAAATATTCAACGATTTATAACTTTTTAATTCCCCTTAAATTGATTTCGATTTTTTCCTGTTGGTAGGATTACTTTTTTTACATGAATTGTTGGTGCAGTTACCTTAAAAATCACACTTTTATAATCCTTATTTTTAGTTTTGACTTTTATCTTTCTACTTTTGCGCCATGAAACGGGTAGTTATTGGACTTTCAGGCGGCGTTGATTCAAGTGTGGCTGCGTATCTTTTAAAAGAACAGGGTTATGATTTGATTGCGCTTTTTATGGTAAACTGGCACGAGCGCGTCGGTAATATTACAAGTGCCTGCACTTGGGAAGAAGATGCACTTATAGCTAGAATGGTTGCCAAAAAACTAGAAATACCGTTTCATATTGTTGATTTGAGTGTAGATTACAAAAAGCGGGTTGTTGATTATATGTTTGCTGAATATCAGGCTGGTCGCACACCAAATCCGGATGTACTATGCAACCGCGAAATCAAATTTGATTCCTTTATGGAAGAAGCGCTAAAATTTGATGCGGATTACGTGGCAACCGGTCATTACTGCCGAAAAAGTGAAATTGAAATTGACGGCAATACAATTTATCAACTTTTAGCAGGACAAGATCCCAATAAAGATCAAAGCTATTTTCTCTGTCAACTCAATCAAAACCAGCTTTCAAAGGCGATGTTTCCGATTGGGGAATTATTAAAACCCGAAGTCAGAAAAATTGCCAAAGAACAAAATTTACCTACTGCTGAACGCAAAGATTCGCAGGGAATTTGTTTTGTTGGTAAGGTTGATTTGCCCACTTTTTTACAGCAACAACTACAACCCAAAACTGGTAATATCATTGAAATTCCATCAGTATTTATGGAAAAGAAAAAGCAAATTAATGTTTCGGAAGATAACTACCGCAAACTTTGTTTCCCGTTTCCTTACAAACCCTGGAACGGAAAAGTAATTGGCGAACATCAAGGCGCACATTTTTATACTGTCGGACAACGAAAGGGATTGAATATAGGTGGACATAAAGAACCTCTTTTTGTTTTGGGAACTGATGTTCAGCGCAATATCATTTATGTGGGCGAAGGTCAAAACCACCCTGGATTATACAGAAAAGGTCTTTTTGTTGCAGTAAACGAATTGCACTGGATTCGAACTGATTTAAAAATGCAGCCAGGCGAAAAACGTGATTATGATATACGTATCCGTTACCGTCAACCACTCGAAAAAGGCTCAATCCATATGAAAGAAGACGGCGCCTGGTTTATTTTTGATAATGAACAACGTGGAATTACCTCAGGACAGTTTGCAGCCTGGTATTCGGGTGATGAGTTAATAGGGTCGGGAGTGATAGCATAAAGAGAAGTAAGCTGGAAGTTGAAGAAGAACTGCATGCTTACTAAATTCATCTTCCAACTTTTCTTTCTTATTACGTCCTCGGTCTCCTGTCTTTATACTATTTTAGCGAAAAATTATTTCTAATGATAAAATCAATGACTGGCTTTGGTAAAGCCGAATTCGAAGTGAACAACAAGAAGTTTACAATCGAAATTAAATCTTTAAACAGTAAACAGATAGATATAAATACCCGTATTCCTGCAGTTTACCGCGAAAAAGATATAGAAATCAGGAAAGAACTTTCCGACAAACTTGAACGCGGTAAAGTTGATTTTAATATTTATGTTGAAAGTTTGGGCGACGAATCAAACTCTAAAATAAACGAACCAATTTTAAAAAGTTACTTTAAACAACTTAGTAAAATAAGTACCGATTTAAATTTGCCAACCGACCAATCAACTTTACAAGCTGCTTTGAGATTGCCGGATGTGGTAAAAACAGAATATCAAACACTTGACGAAGAAGAATGGGGAATTATACTTAAAAACATAAAAAATGCTGTTGCCGACATCGATGAATTTCGCATGCAGGAAGGCAATGCACTGGAAATTGACATTGTAAGAAATGTTGAGTTTATACAATCACTTCTCACCCAGGTTGAACCTTTTGAGGGACAACGAATAGATTCATTGCGGTTGCGGTTGACTGAAAATCTTGAAAAACTTGCTTTAAATGGAAATGTTGACAAGAACCGATTTGAACAGGAATTGATTTTTTACCTTGAAAAACTCGACATTAACGAAGAAAAAGTAAGACTGGCCAACCATTGTGAGTATTTTCTTGATACGATTGCAGAACCTTATCCCACCGGGAAAAAACTCGGATTTATTTCGCAGGAGTTGGGACGCGAAATCAACACAATAGGATCGAAAGCAAATAATACAGAGATACAGAGGATTGTTGTTCAAATGAAGGATTATCTTGAAAGGATTAAGGAGCAATTGTTAAACGTGTTGTAAAGAAAGCCCCACCGACTCCCCCGAGGGGAGAGAAAGAATAACAAGGAATTTAGTTAGAATGAAAGGCAAACTCATCATATTTTCAGCTCCATCAGGAGCAGGAAAAACAACAATTGTAAAGTACCTGCTTCAAAAGGAATTAAACCTTGAATTTTCGATTTCGGCCACAAGCCGTGAACCCCGACCCAATGAAATTCATGCAAAAGATTATTATTTTCTGACAAATATTGAATTTCAACAAAAGGTAAAAAACAATGAGTTTTTGGAATGGGAAGAAGTTTACAACGGAATTTGTTACGGAACTTTGAAAAGTGAAGTGGAACGCATCTGCAGTAATGGCAAAAATGTAATTTTTGATGTTGATGTATTTGGTGGGTTGAATATTAAAAAGTTTTATGGAGACAATGCACTGGCGATTTTCGTGCAGCCACCATCGGTTGAAGAATTGCGTAACAGGCTGATAAGCCGTTCAACCGAAACCGAAGAAAAAATAAAAATGCGGATTGCAAAAGCAAAACACGAACTGAGTTTTGCTGATCAATTTGATGTTATTATCACCAACAATGATTTGATGAAGGCTTGCAGTACATCAGAAGAAATCATCCGGGAGTTTTTGGAGAAATAATCAATCTCCATAATCAAAATCCACTTAATACTTGACAAGAAATTTTCAAATAAATAATTTGATTTGCATGATCAACAATCAAATGGTTTGACTTTTCTAAATTTCGGAGTGGATTTTATCTGGTTTTTGTATCTTGCTATTTGGAAATAAATCAAATGAACAATTTAGTCACAGATATCCTCTCTCCAAAAACCATCAATTTAAAAGTTGGGCTATATTTTGGTTCCTACAACCCGATTCATGTTGGCCATTTGGTAATTGCCAATTACATGGTTGAATTTACAGATATTGACCAGCTTTGGTTTGTTGTTTCACCACAAAACCCTTTCAAAAAAAAAGAAAATTTGTTGGCTGATTATCACCGATTGGAATTGGTAAACAGGGCAATTGAAAACGATGACAGATTACGGGCATCGAATATTGAATTCAACTTGCCCAAACCAAGTTATACAATTGACACACTGACTTATTTACACGAGCGTTTCCCAGATTACAGCTTTGTAATATTAATGGGGGCCGACAACCTTGAAAGCTTTCCGAAATGGAAAAACTTCGATGTAATTATTGAAAATTATGGTGTGATTGTGTATCCTCGTCCGGGATTTGATTTGTCAAAAGTTCCCGACCATAAAAATATAACTGTTGTTGAAGGTGTTCCGTTAATGGAGATTTCTTCTTCTTTCATCAGAAATGCAATCAAAGAAGGGAAAGACATTCGCCATTTTATGCCCGAAAAAGCCTGGAAATACATGGATGAAATGAATTTTTACAGGAGGTAAATTATTAATTACCTGTCTACGGGCTGAAACCAACTGCCGGTTATACAATTATCTTGTTTTTGTCATTTCCTCATCCACACAAATCGTGAAATCTGCTTTACCTGTGTTTTCTTCTTCCAATTCTGAAACATTTTGTTGCGAAACTGTATGAATTGTAACAATTTTCAAATCAGGATTTGCCTGTTTTAAATACCAGTATATACTTTCAAAATTTTCGGAATGATAGGAACCGTTAAAATGAATCAATGTTTTTCCCGCCGACCAGTTTTGAAGAATAAAATAAGCCATGGTAGCATCTTTTATCGCTTGTGCTTTTGGAAAATTTGGTGTTATATGAGGTCCCATTCCTTCCATTTCCATCATACTTTTGTAGCAATTCAAGTCGGGATCGTATTTTATTGGGAGTGGAGGTATAAAAGTTTTTGCTTCTTCTGAAAGTTCTTCAAGACCCTCAAAACCTTGTGAGTTAACAACCGAAGCATATCTTCGTGGAACATTGGTCGCCACAAATTGAAGATCATTGGTTTTTGCAAACTCAACAAGCGGTTTGTAATCGGTTTTGTAATTGGGCCACAGCCGTGCTTCTTCCTCAAAACTTTTTTGCGAAATCAAACCCGACAGATATTCATTTAAAATCACCTGGTTATCACTTTCGAACATTTCGGCGCCAAGTACAAGTTTGTCTTTTTTCGAATCAAACAAATCTTTTGTGAGTTCCAGCTGCAACCAATGAGAAATCGGGTTATCATGACTCTCACCAAAAAGCACAATATCAGCATCTTCTGCAATTTTCAGCAATTTATCATACCTTACATCTTTGCCATCTTTATTAAAAAGAGAATATGCCGGTTTATCTGATTTAAAAGCAGAGAACAAAATAAATATTGCGATATATGCAACTTGATAAATTTTCATGACTTTGTTTTTTAATTGGTAACAACAAAAGAAAGCTTTTTCGGTTTAAATAAAACAAACTAAATCATTTATTGAAAAAAATGGTAGAATCAGGTGTATTTTACGGCACAGTAATCGACCCAATTTTAGCCCCGTTAAGAAAACGGGTTACTGCAGAAATCAAACCAGGTGAAAAAGTAATAGATATTGCTTGCGGAACCGGGGTTCAGCTCATCGAAATTGCTAAAACCGCATCTTTTGTTACTGGCGTTGATTTGTCTGAATCGATGGTAAACTTTGCCATAAAAACTTCAAAAAAAGCAAATATTTTAAATGCTGCATTTTTTGTTTGCGATGCATCCAATCTTTCCATTTTTAAGGATAAAAGATTTGACGTGGCTATTATGACACTTGCATTACACCAGTTCCCTCAACATTTGTATTCACCAATTTTAAGTGAAATAAAACGAGTAGCCAACAAAATTATAATCGTTGATTATGCTGTTCCCCTACCAAAAAATTACATTGGAATTGGCAGCAGGATTGCAGAATTTCTTGCAGGCAGGGAACACAACAAAAATTTTAAAAATTATTACAAGTTGGGTGGTTTAAGCCAAATACTGCCTGCAAATAATTTGACAATTAAAAATTCGCGATTGCTGGCAGAAAAAGCTTTTAAATTAGTGATTGCAGAATAGTGAAAGTCTATCTCCCTGATTAAAATTTTTCCTTTTGCCTTTTAACATTTCCAATATATGGTTAACAATGTTTACTGAATTTAATGCGATTTGACATATTATTTATATGCATTGACCAAACAATCTTAACGATTTGACAATGACACAAAATCACATTTTTACAGCTTTCCCACCTCTTCCTTTAACCAGTCAGGACGGTTTGTTGTGAGTTTTGTAACGCCAAGATCGATTAGGCGTTTTGCTTCTGCCGGATCATCAACTGTCCATGAAAGAACCTCAATGTTATTCTCTTTTGCGGCTTCAACAATTTCTTCATCTATGGCTGAATAATGCAAATTGACTCCGTCCAAACCATTTTCGGCAGCCTCTCTTATTTTTTTACCCAGTCCATTTTTCGAGCTGCTCAACCAATAGCATTTATTCGCTGGAAATGCCTTTTTGGTTTCCAGTATCGTTTTCCAATCAAAAGCAATAAAAACAATCTGATCCTGCTTTTTACATTTTTCCATTAGCCTTTCCAAAGGAGGAATAACTTCTGTGCCACACTTTATTTCTACAACCAGCATTTTCCCTTCGGGAATAGTTTCAATCAGTTCAGAAAGGAAGGGAATTTTTTCGCCTTTGAACTTTTTATCCTTCCAACTACCAGCATCAAGGTCGCGCAACAAAGTAGAAGGAGCATCAGCAATTGAAAGGTTCTTTTTACTTGTACAAGTGCGTTTCGTGTCTTTATCGTGAATTACCATAATGCGGTTATCCTTTGAAAGATGAATATCACATTCAACCGCATCGGCCCCAATTTCCCAGGCAAGTTTTGCTGAAGCCACAGTATTTTCAGGTGCAGTGTATGAAGCTCCTCTGTGAGCAATAAAAGTATTTTGTGCCATTATATTAAGTACAAAAAGAATGAATAAAGAAGTTGCAAATATTTTCATGAATATATTTTTTACAGCCCGAAGATAATCCATAAACCAATATTTTTAGCCAGATAACCGTTAAAAAATGTAGTTTTGGCATTTCTTTATTTACAACAATGAAATCAGGAATTTCAACAAAAATTGGGATATTCTTTACTAAAATTGTGGCAAAATTTCCATTTTGGGCAATTTATTCCATTTCATCTGTTTTTTACCTGATTGTGTTTTATATAATTGGCTACCGCAAATCTGTTGTTTTAGAAAATCTCCGAAACTCGTTCCCTGATAAAAGCGAAAAAGAAATTTTTTCTATCTCAAAAAAGTTTTACCATCATTTTGCCGATTTAACCCTGGAAACAATAAAAATGAGAGGGATGAAAGATGTTGATTTTAAGGATCGGATGAAAGTAACAAACGGCGATTTGATAAACAGATATTTCGCAAAAGGTAAAAGTGTGCTTGTTTTGACCATGCACTATAACAATTGGGAATGGGGAACTTACCTTTCAAAATATTTAAAACACAAATCCCTGGCAGTTTACAAGCCATTGGCAAATGTTGAATTTAATAAGTTTATGAATGAAACCCGTTCGCGATTTGATGCTGAATTGGTAAAAAATGATGCTATTTTACGACAATTAATCCGTTACGAAAAACAGAATATTCCTGTATTTGTTTGGCTTGCAGGAGATCAATCTCCAATTTCGGCAAATGAATACTGGTTTCGTTTTTTAAACCAGGAAGCCATGTTTTACCCCGGACCGGCCTTTATTGCAAAACGTTTCAAACTACCCATATTTTTTCAACGATTGGAGAAAACAGGCAGAGGGAAATATTTAACAACATTTGACCTGCTATGTGAAAATCCGGAAGATAAAAGCGAACATGAAATAATAAAACTTTACATTGAAAAAATGGAAGAAATTATCAGGGAGAAACCTGAATATTATCTTTGGTCGCACAAACGCTGGAAACGGAAACGACCGAACAGAATTCCACTTCACAATTAAACCGCGATACAAAACTTTACAAATAAATAAATGAACAGGGATCAACTTGAAAAACGTGACAAGCGCTTCCACGAAAACGCTTTAAAGCGTTTAAAAAACAGTATTTTAACCAATTTTCTAATTGCCCTCTCCCATCTACCCTTTTGGGTATTATTTAGAATTTCTGATTTGATGTATTTGGTGTTGAGATTTATAATAAAATACCGTTTTAAGGTTATAACCGAAAACCTTCGATATGCTTTCCCTGAAAAAAACGATAAGGAAATCAGTGAAATCAGAAATAAATTTTACAGTCATTTTTGTGATTTAATAGTTGAATCAATAAAAACTTACAGCATTTCAAACAAGGAAATGGAAAAACGGTTTATTGCCAGGGGGATTGAAAAAGCTAACGCTTATTTTGACGAAGGGAGAAGCATTATTGCATTGACAATGCACCACAATAACTGGGAATGGTCTGGTTTTGTACAGTTACAAACAAAACATCTTATCCTACCGGTATACAACCCAATTCGTGGTAATCAGGCAATGGAAAAATTCTTAACGCATAACCGTGAAAGGTGGGGAAGCGAAAGTATGCCTGTTCATAAAACTGCCAGAACTTTAATTGAATATAATATCAAGGGCAGGTTAACCGGACTTTATCTGGTTGCTGACCAAACACCTCCAGCCAATTCAAAATTTTGGACGGTATTCCTTAACCGCGAAACTCCGTTTTTCTCGGGACCTGAGAAAATTGCTGCAAGCGGCAATCTGCCTGTCTTTTTTCAGCATATAAAAAAGGTTGGGAGAGGCAGATATATTATGGAGTTTTCGTTACTAATTGAAGATCCGAAAGATATTGAACAAAAAGATATACTGCTCACTTACATTCGAAAATGTGAAGAGATCATTCGTGCTGAACCAGCGTATTACTTGTGGTCGCACAGGAGGTGGAAACATAAAAGGCCGGAAGGGATTGGATTAACAATATAAAAAATGGAGTTGCCAGCAAATTTCATTTTTGCTGACAGCTCCATTCAATATATTAGTACCTGATCGAAATCAGGCTTTAAAATCAAATAAATTGGTTTTTACGCTTCCCGCAAAAACTCATCAATATTTCTTGCAGCAACCTTTCCAGCTTCAATGGCATGAACCACAAGGCTTGCACCTTTTTCGGCATCGCCGGCCGCAAATAATTTTTCTACTGAAGTTTGTTTTTTGTCGTTCACTTTCACGTTTCCGCGCTGGTCGTATTCAACGCCCAAAGCATCAAGCAAACCAACATGCACAGGTTGCGTGAAACCCATGGAAAGCAAAGCAAGTTCAACATCAATTATTTCTGTAGTACCCTTTATTTCACTCATGTTCCAACGGCCATTGTCATCTTTCAGCCATTCAACCTGTACCAGTTCTACTTGTTTCAATTTGCCGTTTTCTCCGATAAACCTTTTTGTTGAGAGGTTCCAGCGGCGCTCGCAACCCTCCTGGTGCGAACTTGATGTACGCAAAGTGTTTGGCCAATAAGGCCAGGGGTTACTGCCCTCGCGTTTTTCGGCAGGTTTTGGTAATATCTCGATTTGAGTTACAGTTTTTGCTTTTTGACGTATTGACGTACCAACACAATCGGAACCGGTATCGCCACCGCCGATTACCAATACATTTTTATTTTTTGCAAGAATTCTGTTTTCATTTTCAAATTGCTTCCCGGCAACAAATTTATTTTGCTGGGTCAGGAAATCCATTGCAAAATGAACACCTTCCAAATCACGACCTTCAACATGTAAATCGCGCGGTTGTTCGGCACCGATAGCAAGTAATACAGCGTCAAATTCAGCATAAAGTTCTTCTTTCGATATATCGACACCAACATTTACGTTTGGCTTAAAAATCATGCCTTCGTCAAGAAACAATTGTAACCGACGATCGATAACACTTTTTGACAACTTGAAATCTGGTATCCCATATCGCAATAAACCACCAATGGCGTCTGCTTTCTCGAAAACAGTAACCAAATGACCAGCTCTGTTTAACAAATCAGCAGCAGATAAACCGGCTGGACCTGAACCAATAACTGCAACTTTTTTCCCGGTTCTTTTACTGGGTGGGTTTGGTACCACAATACCTGCTTCAAATGCCTGTTCAACTGTTGCACATTCATTTTCACGTATTGTAACTGCTTCATCGTGAATAGCCAAAACACATGCCTTCTCGCAGGGAGCAGGGCAAATACGTCCTGTTATTTCAGGAAAGCTATTTGTAGAATGAAGTATAAAATAAGCTTCATCTTTTCTTCCGCGATAAAGTGCATCCTGCCATTCCGGAATTTTGCTTCCAACCGGGCAACCCCAGTGACAAAAAGGAATGCCGCAGTCCATACAACGTGATGCCTGCAAAGCGCGGTCTTTTTCATTTAGTGTTTGTTCAACTTCACCGTAATCATGAATTCTATCGTTAAGAGGTCTGTAACCCGCATCTTTGCGGATTACTGTCATAAAACCTTTTGGATCTCCCATATCTTATTTGACTGTTTTTTTTGTTTTTAAATTTTCACCTGTTGAAAATAATTGCCCTAAAGCTTTCCTCTTCACTACCTATATTGGAGGAAGAGAGACTTTCTGCTATTCGTGACGGGAAGGATCGTCCTCCGTCAATTGCAATTTCTTCTGTAACTCTCTAAGCTTCTGCTCTTCAAGGACTTTTTTGTATTCGAAAGGAATTACTTTCACAAATTTTGGGAGATACTCATCCCAATGTGTAAGTATTTTTGAAGCTAATGTACTTTGAGTATATAAAAGATGATTATTGATTAATTCCTGTAATTCTTTAATATCTGCTTTTTCTTCAACCGGGCTTAAATCAACCAGCCCACGGTTGCAATAATAATCGAAATCACCAGCCATGTCCAGTACATAAGCTATTCCACCGCTCATTCCTGCCGCAAAGTTTTTCCCGGTTTTTCCAAGAACAACAACCCTGCCTCCTGTCATGTACTCGCAACAATGATCGCCGGTACCTTCAATAACAGTTTTTGCACCTGAGTTCCTGACGCAAAAACGTTCACCTGCAACACCCCTGATATATGCTTCACCACTGGTAGCCCCGTAAAATGAAGTGTTTCCGATAATAATGTTTTCTTCTGGTTTAAAAGTTGATTCAGGTGGCGGAACTACAACTATTTTTCCACCCGAAAGTCCTTTGCCAATATAATCATTTGAATCTCCTACCAGGCGGAATGTTACACCTTTCACAAGAAAAGCTCCGAAACTTTGTCCGGCAGTTCCGTTAAACATGCAGTTTATGGTATCTTTTGCCAATCCTGCTTCACCATATTTCCGTGATATCTCTCCCGACAACATTGCTCCAACTGTACGGTCAACATTCACAATATTCCGTGATATCCATACCTTTTCACCAGCCTGAATTGCCCTTTTTGATTCTCTTATTAAATCCAAATCCAGGTGATTTTCACCAAGTTTGGCATTTTTATGTGTATTACGAATAGGATTTTGCTGGGCCTCTATTGGAACGTAAAGTAATTTCGAAAAATCAACATTTTTCATTTTCCAGTTTACAACGTTTTTGTTAAGCTCAAGTAAATCAGTACGTCCAACAATATCATTAAATTTTGAAAATCCCATTTCAGCGAGGTATTCTCTTACTTCTTCGGCAATAAACCGAAAGAAATTTATTGAATATTCAGACCTTCCGATAAACCGTTTGCGCAGTTCTTTATCCTGTGTAGCAATACCTGCCGGACAAGTATTCATATGGCACTTGCGCATCATAATACAGCCAAGTACAATTAACGCCGAAGTTGAAAATCCAAACTCTTCGCCTCCAAGACAAGCCAAAGTAACTACATCGCGACCGGTTTTTAGCTGACCGTCAACCTGAAGTTTAACCCTGCCGCGCAAGTTGTTTAAAACCAGTGTTTGCTGAGCTTCAGCAATTCCCAACTCCACCGGCAGTCCGGCATGTTTAATAGAGCTGGCCGGGCTTGCTCCGGTTCCACCATCGCCACCGGCAATGATAATTACATCAGAATAAGCTTTTGCCACACCAGCAGCAATAGTACCTACACCATCTTCTGATACTAATTTCACTGAGACAGCAGCACGGGGATTTGTAATTTTAAGGTCATAAATCAATTGCGCAAGGTCTTCAATTGAATAAATATCGTGATGTGGAGGTGGCGAAATCAATGTGATTCCCGGTGTTGAATTGCGCAATTTTGCAATAATTTTATTGATTTTATAACCAGGCAACTGGCCACCTTCACCGGGTTTTGCTCCTTGTGCTATTTTTATCTGTAATTCATCGGCATTGATGAGGTAGTTGTTTGTAACACCAAACCTGCCTGAAGCAACCTGCTTGATTTTGCTATTTTTAGTTGTACCAAAACGGGCAGGGTCTTCACCACCTTCTCCTGTGTTGCTGCGACCTCCAATAGTATTCATTGTCACTGCAAGAGCTTCATGGGCTTCTTTGCTAATTGAACCATACGACATGGCGCCGGTAACAAACCTTTTCATTATTTCTTCAACCGGCTCAACCTGTTCAATAGGAATCGGGTTTCTTTTCAAATTAAAACAACCACGGATAAAAGCAGGTTTTTTATTTTCGTTGTCAACAAGCGCACTGTATTCTTTGTATTTTGCATAGTCATTTGTGCGGGTTGCCCATTGCAGTAACCCAATTGTTTCAGGGTTCCAGGCATGATGTTCGCCATATTTTCGCCATGCATAAACTCCGGCATTTTCAAAACCAAAAGGTTCAGGTGCTACTTCTTTTTTATATGCTTCTGTATGAAACATTAAAGCCTCTTTGGTAATTTCTTCCAAACCGACACCACCTATTTTCGAAACCGTACCTGTGAAATATTTGTCAATTAATTCCTGACTTATTCCTATCGCCTCAAAAATTTGTGCACCGTGGTAACTTCGCAGGGTGGAAATTCCCATCTTTGAAATTACTTTCAACAGACCTTTGTCTATTGATTTTATATAATTTTTCCTTGCTTCGTTGTATTCCTTATCGGTTTTACCTTCTTTAACCAAATGATCGATGGCGGCAAAAGCGAGATAAGGATTAATTATGCTGGCACCATATCCAAGTAAAAGCGCAAAATGATTTATTTCCCGTGCTTCTCCGGTTTCAACAATGATACCAACCTGCATCCTTTTTTTGGTTTTAATAAGATGGTGGTGTACTGCCGCTACCGCCAGTAATGAAGGAATGGGAGCATAATCTTCAGAAATATTCCTGTCAGAAAGTATAATATAATTTTTCTTTTCATCAACTGCCTTTTCTGCTTCGGCAAGTATCTTTTCAAGTCCTGCTTCAAGTCCTTTTTGTCCCTCATCTACTTTAAAAACAATAGGAATTGTTTTATGAGTAAACAAATCGTCTTTCAAATCTTTTATTTTACCAAGATTTGTATTGGTTAAGATTGGGCTATCGAATTTAACCAGTCTGCAATGAGACTGTGAATCTTTAAGCAAATTTGAACTTAACGAGCCAATATAATTTGTTAACGACATTACCAAACCTTCACGAATTGAATCAATGGGAGGATTTGTAACCTGTGCAAACATTTGTTTGAAGTAATTAAACAAGCGTTTAGGTTTATCAGAAAACACTGCCAATGGAGCATCGTTACCCATGGAACTTGTTGGTTCAACGCTTGAATCGCTCATAGGGAGGATGATTTCGTACATATCCTCTTTTGAATAGCCAAAAACTTTTGAATAGGTTTCAAAATTTTCTATTGATGAAGGTACCCTGTTTTTCACCTTAATATCGTCCATCAAAAGTCGATTTTCCTTGAGCCACATTTCGTATGGGTGCTGCTGGCTTAACTGGTCTTTAACCTCTTCGTCAGGTATTATGATACCGAGCTGAGTGTCAACCAAAAGTATTTTTCCTGGGCGTAAACGGCCCTTTATTTTGATCTCTTCCGGCTCGAAAGTCTGTACTCCAACTTCTGAACCCATAACAATCAAGTCATTTTTTGTAATAACATATCTTGATGGTCTCAATCCGTTTCTATCCAACGTTCCTCCAATATACCTGCCATCGGAAAAAACCATTGATGCGGGTCCATCCCAGGGTTCCATAATCGTTGAATGGTATTCGTAAAAGGCTTTCAAACTTTCAGGAATTGGATTTTTCTGGTTAAATGATTCAGGAATCATCATACATAAAGCGTGTGGTATAGATCTTCCTGTCATGTTCAAAAATTCAAGAACATTATCAAATGAGGCTGAATCCGATTTCCCCGGTTCAATAATGGGAAGTAGTTTTTTCAAATCTTCACCAAAAACATCTGATTTCAAAAGACCTTCACGTGCCTGCATCCAAAGCCGGTTTCCACGAACTGTATTAATTTCACCGTTGTGGGCAATCATACGAAATGGTTGCGCAAGGCTCCAGGTGGGAAAAGTGTTTGTACTAAATCGTGAATGTACCAGGGCAATCGCACTTTTAAATTTATCGTGTTTAAAATCGAGATAGTAATCGCGCAATTGCGAGGGAGTAAACATTCCCTTATAAACTATAATTTTTGCCGACAAGCTCGGCTGATAAAACCAATCTTTATATTTCAGGTCTGATTCGCGTATTTCTTTTTCAGCGAGTTTGCGTACCATAAATAGTTTTCTTTCCATGGCTTCTCTTTCGAGATTTGCACGGATAAAAACCTGTTTAACAGTCGGTTCAGTAGTTTTGGCAATTTCGCCAGGTGCTGAGCTGTCAACAGGAACATCACGATATCCCACCAACGTCAATCCTTCTTCCCTGATATGCTTGCTCAGCACGTCGACACAATATGCCGATTCTTCCTCATCTTTGGGAAGGAAGATAATCCCTGTGCCATAATTTCCCTTTTCACCAACATCCAATTTTAGTACTTCGGTAATAAATTCATGCGGAATTTGCATCAGTAAACCTGCACCGTCTCCAGTACTGTTGTCGGCACTTGTGGCACCGCGATGATCCATATTTAAGAGGACATCCAGCCCTCTGAGAACTATATCGTGTGTAGGGTTACCTTTGATGTGGGCAACAAATCCAATCCCACAATTATCATGTTCATTTTCAGGATTATATAATCCCTGAGCCTCAGGTAATCTTGTCTGTATCATTTTCTATTATTATTTAAACTTTTTTGCACAAAACTACAGCTAACTGATTGCAAATGAACCAATCGCTGAAAATTTGAAAGCAAAAATCGTAATTATCTTACAATATGAAATCAAAACTAATGAAATGCCTTATATTCTACAATTTATACCACTTGAAAATATGCTTAATAACATACTCTTAACCTTTCAGTCATCATGGTTTAAGTGATAAAGAGGTTTGAAAATTTATTAAAAGATAAATTCATCTTGTTTTCAGCCACTTCGAATAATTAACCCAACAACCGGTTAATTGCTGTTTCACTTTCATCAAATTTAAAACTTTCTATTTTTTCTCTCTTATACTCAGAAATTTTTTCGATCATCAAATTTCCAATACTTCCTTCATGCGTATGTTTTACCTCTTTTTCGGGTTTAAAGTTACCTGTTTCAATTTGTTCACCTACAATTTTGTAAGCGTCACGAAAAGCAACTCCCTGTAAAACAAGCCTGTTTACTGCCTCTACACTAAAAATAAAGTCATATTTTTGATCATCAAGTATATTATTTTTGATTGTCATGTTTTTAACCGCAAGTGCAGCTATATTCAAACAATCATATAACTCTTTAAAAGAAGGCAAAAACACTTCTTTCACCATTTGTAAATCCCTAAAATATCCACTGGGTAAGTTGTTTGTCATTAACGAAATTTGATTGGGAACACCTTGTAACTTGTTACATTTAGCACGAATCAATTCAAACACATCAGGATTTTTTTTGTGTGGCATAATGCTCGAGCCTGTAGTAAATTCGGCAGGCAAACTTAAAAAGTTGAAATTTTGGCTCATAAACAAGCAAACATCAAACGCCATTTTCGAAACCGTTCCTGCCAAATTTGCCAAAGCAAATGAAACTATTTTTTCAACTTTTCCACGTCCCATTTGAGCGTAAACAACGTTGTAATTCATTTTGGAAAAACCCAGTAAATCGGTAGTCATTTGACGGTTGAGCGGAAATGAAGACCCATAACCGGCAGCCGAACCCAATGGATTTTGATTTGTGATTTTATAAGCTGAAAGCAGTAATTCCAAATCATCGGTTAAGCTTTCGGCATAAGCTCCAAACCACAATCCAAACGATGAGGGCATTGCAATCTGCAGGTGTGTGTAACCTGGCATCAAAACATTCTTTGTTTCTTCCGCACGTTGCAGCAAAATATCAATGACTGATGACGTACTTTCAACAATTTCTTTAATGGCATCGCGGGTAAAAAGTTTCAAGTCGAGCAGAACCTGGTCGTTACGTGACCGCCCGCTATGAATTTTTTTTCCCAAATCTCCTAACTCATTTGTAAGCATAAACTCAACCTGGGAATGTACATCTTCAACACCCGCTTCTATTACAAAATTCCTTTCAACAGAAAGTTGATACAGCTTCTTTAACTCCCGAAGTAACAACGGCAGCTCTTCTTTTTCTATCAATCCAACCGATTCGAGCATGGTTATATGAGCCATAGAACCTAAAATATCAAAAGGTGCAAGATATAAATCAAGTTCACGGTCTTTTCCAACAGTAAACTCCTCAATTGCTTTGTTTACAGGAATTCCTTTTTCCCAGAGTTTCATTTTCTATTATTACGATTTTTGGCAAATATATCGAATTCAACTTGAAACGCTGTACTCTTCTGGTTTTGGTTTCATTTTCAAATTTTACTTTGTGCAAAATAATTGCGACTTTTGCCGCGGTTTTTAATATTAATACTGAATGTCAATTACAACCAAATCCATACCCAACAAAACCGTGCTCCGGGCAATATTCATTTTTGTAATTGCTGTTGCCTTTTTTAGTTATTTTTCTGGTTTACAAATTGATGTAACACGCGATGCAGGAAAATATGCAACTATTGCAAAGGAAACATTTCAGAACGGGAATTACATTAATTTAACCATTCATGGTGATGCTTACGATCAAAAACCTCCCATGATGTTTTGGTTGGGCGCATTGGGTTTTTCGATTGGCGGAATTTCAAATTTGTGGTTCAAACTACCCATGCTTTTGTTGGTGTTTGCCGGCTTTTACTGGGCTTTTCAACTTGGCAGAAGTTTGTATAATAAAAGGGTTGGATATCTTACGGTTTCTTTTTTGGTATTTTCAGTAATTTATTCGCTTTACAGTATGGACATTCATGCTGACACTCCACTACAAGCTTTTGTTACACTGGCTTTATGGCAACTTTTCGAATTTATAAAAACCCGGAAAAACAAACACTGGATTTTGGGATTTACAGCAATCGGTTTGGCCATGTTAAGCAAAGGACCAATTGGTGCAGCAATCCCGGCTTTTGCTGTAATCGGCCATATATTGTTGAAAAAAGATTATCGGTTTTTGTTTGATTACCGCTGGTTTTTGGGCATTGTACTGGCCTTTGTTGTTGCAAGTCCTGCACTTATAGGATTAATGAATCAATTCGGATGGGCGGGAATCCGTTTTTTCTTTTGGGAAAACAATGTTGGCAGGATTACCGGATCGTATGTTCAGGCGATAAATGATCCCATTTTCTACGTTCATAGTTTGATTTATCTTTTTTTGCCCTGGAGTTTACTTTTCTTTATTTCAGTTTTTTATGAATTCAAATTCTTAATAAAGAATAAGTTCCGCTCAACCGAGTATTTTACCTTAACAGGAATCTGGATTTTCTTTATCATACTAAACTCAGCGAGCAGTCAACTGCCCAATTATATATTTACCATTGTGCCTTTAATAGCAGTATTAACAGCAAAATGGGCAGACATTGCCATCGAAAACAAACAAAAACTGTTCAAGGTGTTTTATTCAGTCCAAAACTTTGTGGCAATTGTTTTATGGCTGATGATTTTTACTGTTGCATTTTATCTTTTCCCGATACCAGAAATGGGTTATTGGATTGTTGCAGTAACTGGGATTGTTTTTAATATTTACGTTTATTCCAAAATAAAAGACAACATTATCCGGTTTTTAGCTCCTACATTAATTTCGTTTTCCTGTTTAATATTACTTTTAAACACACATGTTTTCCCTTACATGTTTAGTTTACAGGCACCTCCGAAAGCAGCCCGGTATTTTACAGAAAATTCCGGCCCTAACAACAAACTATACAATTACAAATACGGCCAATACGAACTTTTTTTTTACAGCGAACCGCAGGCAATACAATTGAAATCGGTTGCTGAATTGAAAAAGGCAGCAGAAACTAAAGGCAGCTGGATTTTTACCGATCCGGAAGGTTACACCGAATTTCAGGGACTTCAGTTGAAACCCGACACAATTATTGAGTATAAACACTTATACCTGAACAGGGGAGGTCGTTTTATAAATCCAAAAACCAGGGACAAAGTTTTGCAACCAATGTATTTGATAAAAATGCCTAATTAAAAAACGATGAAGCTATTTTCGAACCTTGAGAAAAAGCACTATTTACTGTTGGCAGGCTGGATATGTATCAATATCCTGCAATCGGCTTTTACAAACTTGCATGCCGATGAATCATATTATTGGATGTATTCCAGGCACCTCGCCTGGGGTTATTTTGATCATCCGCCAATGGCCGCTTTCCTTGTTTTTCTTGGAGATTCTATCATGCACAACGAACTTGGAGTGAGACTATTTGTTTGTTTTGATTTCGACATTAACATTGGCAATGATAATTAATGAACTTGACGAAAAAAAGGATATTTTTTTTCTTGGTCTGTTTATTTTATCTTTTCCATTGGTTCACACCCATATAGGTGGTTTCATGGCGCTTCCCGATACCCCGATTAGTATTTTTTACTTTACTTTTTTTCCTTGGGTACAAAAAATTTGTAGCAGCTCCAAATTATAAAATGGCAATTTTTTTAGCATTTGTGGCAGCCGCAATGGTCTACAGCAAATATCACGCATTTGTGGCTTTGGGACTTGTTGTTTTATCGAACCTGAAACTATTAAAAAACAAATATTTTTGGATAACTGTAATTTTTGCCGTTTTGCTATTGACTCCACATATTTTATGGCAAATTGAAAATAACTTTCCCACTTTTAAATATCATTTAAGCGATCGGACAAAGCCCATGAGATTTTGGACTGTTCAGAATAACATTACCAGTCAATTATTGGTTGCCGGGCCTTTAACCAGTTTAATAGTCTTTTTTGGATTAAGTAAATTTCGAATAAACGGGGACCCTTTTAAAAGAGCAATCATCTTCAGTATTCTAGGTTTCTATATTTTCTTTTTTCTGATGAGTTTTAAAAACCGAATCGAAGCACATTATACAACTGCTATTACTCCACTTCTTATTATTGCTACTTACCCGATTATTTCAAACAACCTGGTTTTGAAGAAGTGGTTCACCCGATTAGCGCTTCCCGTTGTTATCATTCTCTTTATTTTTCGTTTTTATCTGGCTGCTGATTTTATTCCAAATTACAAGCAATTTAAAATATCATTTTACAATCATAAGGCAGCAACTGAGCAAATTAAAAAAATGGCTGCCGGAAAAAAAGTGGGATCCTTTAATAATTTCGATTTTCCGGGAACTTACCAGTTTTATACCGGCGATCCAGCAATTCATCTGGCTTCACCGGTTTATCGTTTTTGCCAGTATGATTTATGGAATGAAGAAATTACTGCTGAAGGCGATTCGCTTTTTATAATTATACCCGACCGGATGGATAATACTGATTTAATTCGGCTTAAAAACGGGAAAATGGTTAAAACGATTGTAATTCCGGAATTTCAGTCGCTAAAAAGCCTTGATTTGAATTATTCGAATGTTGTTATAAAAAACGATAGTTTGAATATGCAAATTACCTTGAACAACTTGTCCGGCCATACTATAAAATTCAAACATTCTTCAATGCCGTTAATTGGATTTAACCAACACAAAAAGGACGAGATTTCGACCACCCCACTACTTCAAATTACAGGTAAAGAAAAACTGGAGCCAATGGAAAAAGTAACTTTTAAATATAGTATTCCACTAAATTTGGTAGATACAAAACAATCTGTTTTGATATTTACTCAAACCAAAGAAAGAAACCGGGGAAAAATGGTTGCAATCAATGTTGACGATTACAGGTAATTTTGAATATTTCCGTTTTAGCAAATTTTATTTCATCAGGAAATCGTCATGCAGCACCTGAAGATAAGATTTTGCAAAATCATAATCAGGCTTAGCATTACCGGCAATTTCCAAGGTTTTGAAATCACCTGTATTTTGGTCGTAAATGAATTTTCCTTCATTTGAAATAAATCCCCAACCAGTGTCCCACATATAAAAGGCATATGAAGGAGTTGACAAAACATCATGCCCAAACAAGGCCGGATCACGATTCCAGCCAAACTGATTTACAATTGTTGGTAATAAATCGGTTTGCCCGCAAATATTATTTACGATTGCCGGTTTTTTCACCACTCCACCAGTCCAGATTAATGGAATTCGATAAGTGGCAGGATCATTAATTTCGGTTGGTCCGGGATGTAAATGTCCATGATCGGCGGTAATTATTACAAGTGAATTTTCCCAGTATTTTGTTTGTTTAAATTGCCTGACAAAATCGCCAAGGCAACTATCAGTATAAGCTACCGAATTTAAATATTTATCCTGTGTGCTTTCTCCTTTTATGATTTGAACCGGTACGTCATACGGAGTGTGGCTGCTTAACGTATAAGCAACAGTGAAGAATGGCTGTGGTTTATCAATTTCTTTTAAAACACGATCAAAAAGATAACTATCGGGTACTCCCCAGCTGCTTTTATTCCTGATTTCCTTTGCAAAATTACTTTGCCCAACAATATCATTAAATCCACCCTGAAGTACGAATGATTTCAAATTGTAAAAATCAATATCACCACCATAATAGAATGAAGTCCAATATTTATTTCGGTTAAAATAATCAGACAGCATTGTGAGTTTGCCCGATTTTTCGGGATAATTAATTATGGATTGACTTAGCAGCGATGGATATGCTCCTAGAATAGCTGCCATCCCACGATCTGACCGGTTGCCGCTTGCATAAAACGAAGGAAATATTATGGATTGAGTACAAATTGAATCGATGTTCGGACAAACACCATATTTCCCTCCAAACGATGAAATTACTTTATCTGAAAAACTTTCAAGAATAATAAACACAACATTGGGCGGGTTATTTTTGTCGATTTCGATTAGAAGAGAATCAGATTCAACCCGCTGTTTTTCAATCATTTTGAATTTATTTGTAGCATCTTCTTTTTTATAGTAATAACATGGATTAACCATTTTCTTTTTCCGCTCAACAGTTTTAAAGAAACTCCACAAAAAATTGTATGATGCCTGATTTACATACAATTTGCTGCTAAACGAAACAGTACTGTAATTTATGGGTGATGTTCCAAGTCCACCCCTAATTGGCACAAATAAAAGCGCTGTAACAAAAATCATAACCAGAGAAACATACCACTTTTGAGCTGCAGAATGTTTTATAGCATCCTGTAAAAAACGGTTATAATACCAGATAAATAAAATAATATAAAACAGGAATAACAAAAGTGCAGCAAAAACATCTTTCCATGTAATGCTCGAGGTAAATCCCTGCGGATCACCAATATAATCAAATGCCGAAATTGCGACCCTGGTTCCCCAATGTGGATATAATCCAAGATCAAGCAAATTGAGAAAAGAAATTAATATCAAAAGAAGAAAAGTATAGCTTTTAAAAATGCTGTTTAAGATAACCGGTGACATTAAAAATGAAAATGAAAGAACAATTCCAGGTATTAACATTAAATAACCTGCCATAGACAAGTCCATTTTAAACCCGTGAAAAAAAATCCCTGAAATTTCCAAAAATGAAAGCGGCTTTGTTAAATCAAAATTGTAAATCAAAAAAATGAGTTTTGACAAAACAAAATAGACAATCCAAAAGAGGTAGTATTTTAAAAATGCAGACAGTAACTTTTTCATTCGAAACAAATTGAAAATTCAAATCAACAACGGGTAAGAGAATATTAGTTGTAAAATTAGAAAAAAAAGTTGCAGATTAACCTGCAACCGAAAGCATACAAAATCCCCGATTTTACAAACAACATTCCTGAAATTTTCAGAAAATGTTTTTATCATAAAATTTATTTAAACTGATAATATTTAAAATCTGAATTGAGCTATTTACTGACATTTATCTTTTATATATCCATATTTATGTTGATTTGTCAGTTTTATGGACTTTTATTGCCAATTTGCAAATAAAACATGTCCTAACATTAACGAAATGTTAACAGATGCGAAATTCCTAAATAAAACATGCCCCAAGTTCAATTGCATGCATATTTTTGAACCATGATTAAGTTTTAAAGGGGGTCTATTAAATTTTATTACACTATTTGACTACAACACGTCAATTTAACCAGGGGTCTAAAAATATATTCCAACTTTTATAAACAGTATAAATTTGAATTAAATAAAATTAGAAATTAACTTTTAAAAATTACAATTATGAAAAAGATTTTAATGATTACTGCGAGTGTTTTACTGTTAATGACATTTATTCCAAATGTTAATGCACAGGAAGAAGAAAGTTCCTGGAGTGCTGGCCTTGATATTTACAGCAGTTATATCTGGCGTGGTGCAAAATTTGGAAGTGGGCCAGCATTTCAACCATCAGTAAGTTTTAGTAGTGGCGGATTTGAAATTGGCGCATGGGGTTCTGTCAACTCCTCCATCGACGAAGCTTTAGAAATGGACCTTTATGCAAGTTATGCAATTGGTGGATTAACAATTGGTTTGACTGACTACTATTTTGGAGGTGACTGGACTCAATACAAAACCATGCATTACTTAGAGCCAAGTTTGAGCTATGGAGTTGGTGGATTTAGTTTTTCAGCATACTATATGTTTCTGGCCGGGTCGGATGCAATGGCAGGAACAACAGGATCGCCGGCAAATGTCAATATGAGTACAGGAGTAATTACTCCTGCGGTTGAAGGTATGGATGCCGTTGAAGCTTCCGATTTTGGTTCATCCGGAGATTTATATCTCGAAGCAGGATATTCATTTTCATCGGTTGAATTAAAACTGGGTGCTGGAAATGGACAATATACAGTTGATGGTGATTTTAGTATCTGTAATATCAGTGTTGGTAGCTCAAAAGAAGTTAAACTAACTGAAAATTTTTCTCTCCCTGTTTCAGGAGCAGTAATTCTAAATCCTTCAACTGGCGGGTTTTTTATCACAGTAGGAATTTCTCTATAATCACATAAATAAAGGTAAAATGAAAAAAATTGAAGCAATAATACGCAAAACTAAATTCGATGAGGTGAAAGCTGCACTTGCTGAAGCAGGTATCGAATTCTTTTCCTTCTGGGAAGTACGTGGAGTTGGACAAGCCCGCGAAGGCCGCATGTACCGCGGCGTAATCTACGACACAAGTAGTATTGAAAGGATAAAACTTTCAATTATTGTTCGTGACAAAAACGTTCAGAAAACGGTTAATGCAGTTCTTACTTCAGCGCATACCGGAGAAACCGGTGATGGTAAAATCTTTATCATGCCTATTGAAGAATCTTACAGGATCAGAACCGGTGAAAAGGGTGATGAGTCGCTATATATAAAGGGGAAAGAAGTTTAATAATTAATTCAAAACAATTCAATAAAAAATATCATGGAAGAAGTTTTAACATTAGATACATTAGCCAAATCAGCGGAGGGCATTGCAATGTCCATTGACACCATTTGGGTTTTACTCGCGGCGGCACTAGTATTTTTTATGCAAGCCGGGTTTGCTCTTGTGGAGGCTGGATTTACACGTTCAAAAAACACAGTAAACATACTGACTAAGAACTTAATAGATTTTGCAGTTGGTTCATTATTATTCTGGGTTATTGGTTTTAGCTTTATGTTTGGTGAAGATATTGGCGGCTTCATTGGCACGCCTGATATCCTGTTCCTTCACGGTTGGTCGGGAGCCATTCCTGCTGAAGCGTTCCTAATATTCCAAACTGTTTTTGCTGCCACAGCATCAACTATTGTTTCTGGTGCTATGGCTGAACGAACCGAATTCAAAGCCTATTTCTTTTATTCAATTGCTATTTCAGCGCTTATTTATCCAATTTCAGGCCACTGGGTTTGGGGCGGTGGATGGTTGTCGCAAATGGAAACTCCGTTTCACGATTTTGCCGGATCGACTGTTGTACACGGCGTTGGTGGAATAATAGCCCTAACAGGAGCAATGATATTGGGACCACGATTAGGGAAATATACCAACAAGAAAGCAAATGCAATTCCCGGCCATAACATGACTTATGGCGCTCTTGGAGTATTTATCCTTTGGTTTGGATGGTTTGGATTTAACCCAGGATCACAGTTGGCCGCATCAGGGTCTGCCAATGCTGAAGCAATCTCACACATTTTTGTAACTACCAACCTTGCTGCTGCCGGTGGTACGGTTGCTGCTTTGCTTATCAGTTGGCTTCGTTACGGTAAACCCAGTTTAAGCTTTGCGTTGAACGGGGCACTCGCAGGCCTGGTTGCAATAACAGCAGGTTGCGATTTGGTAAGCGACACAGGTGCAGTTGTCATCGGCTTACTGGCCGGAACACTACTTGTTTATGCAGTAACTTTTATCGATACCAAATTACACATCGATGATCCAGTTGGGGCAGTTTCTGTTCACGGAATCTGTGGTTTGTTTGGTACAATCATGGTTGGGTTCTTTGCACAGGAATCCGGATTATTATACGGTGGAGGATCCGCCCTGCTGGTATCGCAATTAATTGGTGTTGTTGCTGTTGCTGCATGGGCTTTCACCCTTGGATTTATACTGTTCAAAGTATTAAAGGCAACTGTTGGGTTACGCGTTCCAAAACGTATTGAAGAAGAAGGTCTTGATATTTATGAACACGGAGAAACCGCTTACAATTAAACCCCTATATAGTTTATGTCTGTAGCTGTCTGTAAAAGGCCCGCCAAGCGAGGCGGGCTTTTTCTTAAACACACTCAGTTAATAAAAACAATTTAAATAAAAGTGATTGAAATATATTCATACGATAAGATAAGTTGTGTTAGTTTAGTTTATTAGTTTAGTTTAGTTTGACAAAAACCGGCCATTTTAGAATGGCCGGTTTCTTTTTATGTTGAAAAAATTAAAAAAGAAAATTTTGTAATTCATAAAACTGTTTATTGAATAAACTTACTTTTGCGTTCTCATAAAAAAACATTAAATAATGATGCAAACCTGGTTCGAAAGCAAAGTAAAATATAATAAGGTTGCCCAAAGTGGCAACGAGCAAATGGTAACCGAAAATTTTCTTCTTGATGCAGTTTCATATACAGATGCCGAAACCCGCATAATCCGCCAAATGCAGCAAACAGTAAAAGGTGGTGAATTTCAGATTGTTGATATTAAAAAATCGAGAATTGCTGAAGTTTTTCCTTTCGAAGCAGGAGAATGGTGGTTTAAAGCTACCATAAACCTTGTAACAATTGACGAAGAAGCTGGCAAAGAAAAAAAGTTACGCGCGTATTACTTAATAATGGCCGACGATATACAGGAAGCGCTTGATCGTTTAACCGAAAGTCTTTCGTTTCTTGTAGTCCCATTTGTAGTTTCAGCAATAACGGTAAGCACCATCGTTGATGTTTTCCCATATGTTCCAGGTGAATCAATGATTCCGGAAGGTTTTGTTCCTGTAAAAAAAGAGGAAAATCCAATATTCACTGATGGCAAAAATCCGTTTGAAGAAGACAAGGAATAGTAACAAATTGGGTTGGAATAACCATTGCTTAACATTAGCCTGACTTTCAAATCCTGATGTTAATCCAATAATAATTCTTTTAACCTGCATTTCAATTTTTGCCTATCTGTTCCAATTTAGTTCCTAATTCCGTAAATTGGTCAAATTACACATAAATTTGACAACAATGATTCGTTACGGAAAAGTTCAAACCAGAAACAGAAAAAAAGACAGGAGAGAAATAATTCAATATATCAATCTTCAACTTGCATCAATTGGCCAACCTACTTTTATTAATGAAACCGATGACAATACAAAATTATCCAACGACCGTTTTAATTATTTAACTGAAGGATTAATAAATAGTTTCCGCGAAAAAACGCGCCTACTTTCCGATCATTTATCTCCAGTTGATACACGAATTCAAAATTTCATAAACGACTATTTAAAGGAGTTGAATTTTGACAAACCTGTTCGTTTGCCAGCAACCACATTCGTATTAAACGAGCCCGGCCTGGCACGCGAAATTAGTTTACCTCCCAATGGGGATACTTTCAAAAATGAATTATTGAGTACATATAGGTTAAAGCAGGGCATTTTAAATAACCCTGCCAAAGATAAACGAACCACAAAAGGCACATTCCATATTGTTGAAGGTGGGTTGCCTGTTGCATTTGACAAAATTGAAGTGCCGAAAATTACTTTTGCCAATTTGCTGCACGAAGCGCTACATCCAGGTGATGATATCAACGTTCTGCCGTTTACAGCCAATCAGGAAAATAAGGCTAAAGTCATGGTTTCATTATTGCTTCGACCGGTAGTTTGTCCCGAAGTAAAAGGAATAATCAGTAAAAAAAGTCTTGAGGTCAGATTTTTTACTCCCGGAAGTTTGGTGAGTAACCTTGATTTTGTTGAAACAATTTTTGGAAATGCCGGTGACCATAATCTTGCTCAAAACGATGCTGCTTTAGATTTCGAACACTGGACCGGACACACTGGTTGCATAATACTTGCACCCCAGCTTACCACTTTAAAGAAGAAAGATGTTGGTTTACCTCATTATAACGATGCTTCTGACAGACAAAAAAGGGATGGAATGTACTGGAAAGACGAAGAAGAACTCTATAATAACGGCAGTGCTTTCAAAATTACTTGCAGAGATGAGCGTGGAGTAGTGGTTACTTTAATTGCCGACAATTATTATGGGTACTCAAAAAAAGAGATAAAAACACAGATTAGCTATTCTGCCAATTTATACGGCTTGGTGGAAGAAGAACATGCAGGGGGTGCAATTGCTTTTCCAAGAGGAATAATGGGAGATACACTATATGGAAGACCATTTACAGCTAAATTTAAACAGAAATACTCTTTTGAAGAAGTGAAAAAACTTTTGGGTGACAGAATTGAAGTTTTACCTGAAAACTATGCAATCGACAAAAAATACCCGGATATAGTCTACATTCCTGAACATTCCGATATTAAGATTGAACAAAACTCAATAATTTGGGAAAATGATGGAGTAGAACAAAAATTAAAACTTTCGCCTAAAAAAACTTACGTACATCCTTCAGGACATAAATTTCAACTGGTGAAACACCCGGAACAACCATTATGGAGAATTATTGATACTGCACCCGAGGGAATGTTCTGTCACAAACCAAGTACTGTTTCAGGCGGAGGGAAATCTGAGATTTCCAAGTCAATGCAAAATGCTATAAAATATGGCACCTTCTATGTACGCGATTTGGAAGAAGATTCGAAAAAAGCAGATATTCTTATAAATTATGATTACTCGCACCGCTGGAAGACAATTTATCCGGATGCAACACCATCAAGACCATTTTTAAGTCCTGAGCGGACTTTAGGATCGGCAGTAAAATTGCTGACTCCTTCCGATCAATATACCGACGAATACAACAAATTCCTTGAAAGTATTCCCGCTTACATTCGAACTCTGGCTTTGTTTATAAAAAGAATGTATCGAAGCCAACAAGACAAAGGGTCGTGGAAAGAACATCTAAACGTGGAAATTGTAAATGGCAGGAGTGGAAATTCGCTTCGATACAAACACAATAAAATTGTAGCCAGTTATGTACGCATTGGTTTCAGTCCCGAAGGTAACTGGTACATTCACAAGTTGAGATCTGATTTTGTTCCAAGTGAAAAAATACAAATGGAAGATGATATTTCAGCAACAATTACATTGCCGGCAAATCAGCTCAACAATCTCAACCCGGAATATTCAAATAAAAGCGTAAAGTTAGCGACCAATTGCGAAAGTTATCTTTTTCAGCGACCTGATGAAGCAATAATTCGCGGTTATGACAAAGATTCGGAGGCAGATATTGTATCCGAAAACACTTTTCTGACCAATTATGAACCACTCACAAAAAAAGATGCAATTGAATTATACGATGATGCAATCAATTTCTATCAATACACTGAACCTGTTCAAAAACTAATTACCCGGGTAGTTGAAAGTGACAAAGATTGCTATTTTGTTGCTCCGTCGCATACAAGAATTGTAGATGGAACACCTACAAATAATCCACGTTATTTGCAGCGTAACATTTTCAAGGATGAAACCCAGGCAACGTATTTGGCCGAAATCGGAATCAGGTTGCACAGGAAAATTAAATCTGAAGACGCTGCACATTTCCCTGTAAATGCAGTTCTTCCGGGCAGAAGAAATAATCCCGGAAATAAAGAAGCCGGTATAAGACCTTTGAGCGTGTACAACCCTATTCATTATCAGGAAATACCTGAGCTGTTTATGGATTTCATTTGCAGCCTTACCGGAAAATCTCCTTCAACTACCGGCGCAGGATCGGAAGGAGCATTAACAAAAGGACCGTTTAACATGCTGGTTCCAACAACCGACTTAAATAATGCATTGCTTTCTTACATTTTATCAGAATATCAGGGATTTAGCTCAGCAGCAGGATATATCGGACAGGAAAAAAGATTCGATCACGACATCAGCATTTTAATACCTGAAATCTGGGCCCGGCTTGTACCGGAAGATCGTGACGCAAAGCTTTTAATTCAAAATAATTGCCTGGAGAAATTAGAAGATTTTGAATACGACGGAAAAATGATATTGGCTAGCCGTTTAGGATATCGTATTACCAAAAACTTTGCATTTCGTTGTATGAACAGACTATTCGATGAACCACTGGCTGTTTTTAATGAAAAGATGCTAAAACCCGAACTTCAGGGAATGGAGGAATTTGTTGACGGTATAAACAATATAGTAGAAGCCCAGCAAAAAGTTGCTTTACAATATTTTGAAGAGGGAAGCGTGGAATCAGCAATACAACCGTTAAAAATATTACTCCACATAATGGCATATGGTAATTTTGAAGAAAAAGATTTAAGTCATCCGGATTTAAGAAGTCAATTTGACCGTGATTATGTGCTTCAAACCGACTGGTATAAGCAACGTCTTCAACTTAAACAAACCAAAGATTCTGCTTTTCTGAAAAAACAAATTGCCTATTTAACCGATTTTATGAATAAGGCAAACAATGAAACCCTAACAAGAGAAATGCAAATTACCGAACGAATTGAAATGGCAGAAAGTGAGTTAAAACTTGTTGAATCAGAAAAGTACATTCAAAATCTAATTGGTACAATTGGTGCCGACCCTTTATTTAAAGGGAAGAATTAAAAAATAAACAGCTAAATAAATAAGCCGGCTTTTCTTTTACGAATTGGAGGCTTTTTATTTATTGAGTTATAAGTTTACCAACACTTTATAAAAATTGAAGAGATCGCGTTTTACGGGGTCAAACTGATAATATGCCATTGCAATGCGACTAATATCCTGTATTGTTTCATAAATTTCTTTAACCTCTTTTTGACCATAAGTATTTAGAGCTGTATCGCCTTCCAGGGCTTCAAAACACTCCGTAAATTTTGTTATTTGTTTTGCACTGTCTAAAACCTTATCAATTACAGTATCGGGTGTATTTTTAGAAATTATTTTTCGCCGGGTTTCATTATCAAGATTTTTTGCAAAAGTGGTCAGGAACTTGTGCAAAATCATGTGATCACCATTTTTGGCATCACTGAAAAATTCGGTATAACCGTACTTTTCAAAGAATTTTTTCAGAAAAGGTTTATCGTTCTTGAAATCAACTTTAACAGAGGCACGAAGTACTTTCAGTCCCTGCATACCTGAAATCATTATATCGTGCCATTCGACAAACCGAGAATAATCGATCGATTCTTTATTGTCTAAATAGTATTTTTCAATTGTGTCGTTAACCCAGACATTTATAGAAGTAGCATAACCCGGATCCCAGTCATTTCGAATTCTGCTAAGTTCATAAATATTTTCCTTGAAAGTTTTAGCAATTTTTTCACAGGCTAAAATAGTTAGTGTGCTGGTCGGGCATTCAATCATGGTTTCCATTTTACTCGGTTTATTAGTTAGACAACAGATACAAAGCTACTAACTTCGGAATAATAAATCCTTATACAATGGCTAAAATATAGTATGTTATACAGTTATGTTATGAAACTATGTTTTATAAAACATTTTTTTTATACGATAAAATGTAACCTTAATATAATCCGGTCATAATTAAGCATGCCTTTTTTGCAATTCCCTTACAATATCTTCGATGCGATAACCTTTGTGCGTTAGTAATACAATGAGATGATACAGTAAATCACCCGCTTCGTAAATAAAGTTTTCATCATCGTTGGCCATGGCACCAATGATTGTTTCAATGGCTTCTTCTCCAACTTTTTGTGTTATTTTGCGAGTGCCCTTTGTGAACAACGAGGTTGTATATGAACCTTCAGGCATTTCTATTTTGCGCTTGTCAATAAAATCCTGCAGATAACTCAAAAATTGAACATCGCCTTTTGGGTTTACCTCATCAAAACATGTGTCGGATCCAGTGTGACAAACCGGACCAACTGGATTTCGCTTTTATCAAAAGTGTGTCGTTGTCGCAATCGATTAATATTGAAACTACATTCAAAAAGTTTCCTGATTCTTCGCCTTTGGTCCACAAACGATTTTTTGTACGACTAAAAAACGTGACTTTACCAATTTCCTGCGTTTTTGCTACAGCCTCTGCATTCATAAAACCAACCATTAAAACCTTCATGGTCTGGCTGTCCTGAACAACGGCTGGTACAAGTCCGTCTAATTTTTTGAAATCGATTTGGGAAATATTTTTGAATTCGTTCATTTTTAAAATTTTGCTGCGAAGGTACTAATTTAGTATTGAGTTTTTAGTATCAAGCATCAAGACTAAACTGCATAAAGGAAAAAGAATACAACTGATTAAGCTCCATGTTCATTAGTTTTTGTGTTAAGCGCCTAAAAAAGATTGAAATAAGTTACCTGACTACAATCCCACTTTCCCGAAGATAATTCTTGAGAATTGGGATTGGAATTTCATTGTAATGAAAAATACTCGCTGCCAGGCCAGCATCAGCTTTGCCTTTTGTAAAAACATCAACAAAATGTTCCTTTGCGCCTGCCCCACCCGATGCAATAATTGGTATTTTCAGTGAATCGGCCATTTGCGCCAATTGTTCGTTAGCAAAGCCGTTTTTTGTTCCGTCATGGTTCATTGATGTAAAAAGAATTTCACCTGCACCGCGATTTTCGGCTTCTTTTGCCCACGAAAAAAGTTCTTTGTCGGTAGGGATTCTGCCACCGTTTACTGTAACTGTCCAATGGTTATTTTTATCGCCGCGTGCATCAATTGCCACCACAACAAACTGGCTACCAAAGTTTAATGCCAGCTCGTCAATCAGTTTCGGGTTTCGCACTGCCGATGAATTTATTGAGATTTTGTCGGCTCCGGCACTCAATAGTTTATCTGCATCGCCAATTTCACTGATTCCGCCACCAACCGTGAACGGGATATTTAAGTGCGCGGCAATGCGTTTTACCAATTCAACAAAAGTTTTACGGCCTTCGTGTGTTGCGGTTATATCCAGAAAAACAAGTTCGTCAGCACCATCTGCTGCGTATTTCGCACCCAGTTCAACAGGGTCGCCCACTTCCTGGATATTTACAAAATTGATTCCCTTAACGGTTTGTCCGTTGCGAATATCAAGACATGGTATAATTCGTTTTGCCAGCATAAATCAGTTTAAAGTTTCGAGTTTAAAGTTCAAACTAAATTTCAAACTCAATTTTTTTCAAAGATATTTTATTTTGATGAATGGTTTGGATTGAAAATGAATGCACTGATTTTGTTCATCAAATTTTAATGTAATTGACGAAGGAACTACAATTACAAAAACGCCAAATATTTAATCAAAATACCAACCACAACACCAAACGCGAATGAAACCAGCGTTCCCAACAAAAAATATTCAGCTTTTTTATTGCCGTCTTTTTGGGTTTCGCTAAAACGGAAAATGGATTTGGCAGCCACCAAAAAACCTATTGCTGCAACCTGCGACATCAAAATAAAAATGACGATTAATATTCGCTCCAAAATACCTATCCACGCCGATGCATCCAATTTTGCAATGGGACTTTTGGCTTCAGTAACCGTCTTCAGGAACATCCCTGTTAAAATCCCCAATGGATTGGTTACCAGGATAAAGCCAACAGCATAAACCCAAAACACAGTATAATTACCTGGAATTATTGCTTCGCTTAAATATAAAGTCAAAACAAGCAAAACTGAAATATGCAGCATTTGGTCAAGTAAAAAAGTGGCAATGCTATCTTTGAAACGAAGTTTAATTGCATCGATTAAAAAATGGCTCACAAAAATTATGGGGACAAACCACCATAACCCGATTTGTAGTGTGAACAAAACAGGCAGGATTGCACCTATTGCAGAATGAATCAACAATTTGACCGATTTCCAGCCTTTGCTTTTTTTGTGGTGCACCCACGAAGTTGGCTGTAACCAAAAATCGGCAACCAAATGGCCTGCCAGCATTGGGAAAAATACGGAGCTAATCAATTGCATAATGGTTTTGTATTATCCGTTCATAACGTTTCAGGAACCTTTCCACTAATTTCCAGTTGGCCGCTTTTAGTGATTTGCTGACCGAAGGCTGACTGATACCAAGCATTTTAGCAATTTCGATTTGCGGGGTTCCATTTAGCATTTGAAATACCAAGGTTGCTTGTACGGCGGTTTGATTCTTAATAAACTCGTCGGCCATATAACAGTATGTTTCCAGTTCATCGTCCAATTCAGCATTTCCTGTAACTACAATAATATTCAGTCCTGTTTCTTTCAAATTGTCGAGGTTTTTACCCGAGCGTTCAAAAGCATTGCCGCCAGCCAACAAAACATCATCATTCCATTGCGAAACTTCGCCAATTCCAATGGATATACGCACATCGTTTTTTTCTTTCAACTGCTTTATTTCAGTTCTGAATTTCAAAGCCAGCAACAACGCAGCACCAGGTTTCACTGCCAATTGAAAACTGTCGCCGCGATAAAACCGCGGTTTAAGCACAATCGCCTTGTCATTGTAGCCTTCTATTTTTTCTTGAAATAACCTCTTTTCCGCTTCGCATAATAAGGAAGAATCAACTACATCGGCCGTAATAACTGCTATTTGTTTTTTCAATTTCACCTGTCAAATATAACCTATTTTGGCTAATTATCAAAATATAACCTAAATAGGCTAATTATTGAATTATAACCAAATAAGGTTATATTTTTCTATCTCCTGCAAAGAAATCCTGTTTTCATAAATGGCTTTTCCCGTAATTACGCCAGGTACGCCCATCTCTGCTAATTTCAAAATGTCGTCCATAGTTGCAATGCCGCCGCTGGCAATAATTTCGACTTTGGGGAGTTTATCCATGATTTCAGCATAAAGTTCAAACGAAGGGCCAGTCAACATCCCGTCGCGGCTAATATCGGTGGAAATAACTTTTGTGATTCCTTTCTCATGAAAATCGGAAATAAATTCTACAACAGGTAATTCCGTAGATTCCAACCAACCACCAACTGCAATATTTCCATTCTTCGCATCGGCGCCGAGGATGATTTTTTCGCTGCCGTATTTTTGCAGCCATTTCAAAAAAGTATCGCGTTCTTTAACGGCAATGCTTCCACCTGTAATCATTTGTGCGCCACAATTAAAAGCGATTTCCAAATCTTCATCAGATTTTAAACCGCCACCAAAATCGATAATTAAACTGGTTTTTGTTGAAATCAGTTCAAGCACTTTGTGGTTTACAATATGTTTTGCTTTTGCACCGTCAAGGTCAACCAAATGTAAACGGCGGATTCCTGCCGCTTCGAACATCTTTGCAACTTCCAAAGGATTTTCGTTATAAACCGTTTTCTGGTTGTAATCGCCTTGCGAAAGACGGACGCATTTCCCGTCGATTAAATCGATTGCGGGGATGATTTCTATTTTTTTAGTCATTATTACTTTTTATAAATTTCTCCTCTAACCCCGGCAGAGATGACTAAAATTAATAATTCATCGTTAATGATGAGATAAATTATTCTTATTCTGCCAATTCTTAAACGAAATGTGTTTTCAACACCTTTCATTTTTTTTACATCAAGTTGAGGATGGGAAATAGGGTCTTCTTTTAAAAATTCTAATTTAGTTTCAATCTGATTTCTTTCGGAACTATTGCGAGACTTCAGAAATTTTAATGCTTTTTTATGAATTTTAAGATGGTACATGAAATCATTATTTCAATCCGTCCCAATCTTCAAAGTCGCTAAAATCACCCTTTTTTATTTTATTTTGAACCGCATAAAAAGTTTTTTTTTCTTCAGCGGTAAGACTTTCTGGATCATCTTCATAAATCCGAAAACTATCTTTTGGAAGTAGTTCAAGAAATTCCTTGAAAGTTTTGTAAACCCCATCTGATATATCGATTGTTATTGTTTTCATAATGCTTCTTTAACTTTTTTCCACATTGATTTGTTAGCCGCTTTTGAAAGGTCAATTACATCAGAATCTTTTGCTTTTGAATTAGCTGTTAGTTCCAAATATTTAAGATAATCGAGCAAGGATTGTAAATCTGAAACATTCATGTTTGCCGGTAATCGAATCAATATTTCATCTTTCGTTCTTTCTAATATCACGACCAAGTGCTTTTTTCAAAGGTACTAATTTTCTATCCCATCCAAAATCATTTTCAAGACTGCCTGAGCTGTAACCTCGCGGTTGGCAGCTTGCGGAACTACTATTGAGTTTGCGCTATCGATTACTCCGTCGGTTACCACCACATTTCGGCGGACTGGCAAACAGTGCATAAATTTGGCATTATTTGTTAGTGCCATTTTTTCTTCATTTACCGTCCAGCCCAAATCTTTCGATAAAATTTGGCCATATTCGTTATATGACGACCAGTTTTTTGCATAAATAAAATCGGCGCCTTCAAAAGCCTTTTTTTGATCATATTCAACTTTTACATCGCCCATAAATTCAGGAGCCAGTTCATATCCTTTTGGATGCGTTACCACCAAATCATAATCGGTTTTGCTCATCCATTCAACAAATGAATTGGCAACTGCCTGCGGCAAAGCGCGTGGATGTGGCGCCCATGTCAAAACCACTTTTGGGCGGGGTTTTGTTTTGTATTCTTCAATTGTTACCAAATCGGCAAAACTTTGCAGCGGGTGACGGGTTGCACCTTCCATGCTCACCACCGGAACACCGGCATATTTTACAAACTGGCTCAATATTTTTTCTGAATAATCATCTTCCCGATTTTTGAATTTTGCAAAAGCACGAACCCCAATTACATCGCAATACTGCCCGATTACAGGAATGGCTTCCAATAAATGTTCAGGTTTGTCGCCGTCCATAACAACACCCAATTCCGATTCCATTTGCCAGCTTTCTTCTCCAACATTGAGAACCATCGTATTCATTCCCAAATTCATGGCAGCTTTTTGGGTGCTCAAACGTGTTCGCAAACTCGAATTGAAAAATATTAAAACCATGGTTTTATTTTTTCCAAGGTGCTGATATGCAAACTTATTTTTTTTTACATCGAAAGCGACTTTCAGTGCTTCCTGAATACCGGGAATATCTTTTACTGAAGTGAAATTTTTCATTTTTTAATTAAATATGTGATGATTAGAAACAGGTGTCAAGACTAGAAAATCAATAAAAAAATTTCAGTAATTCATTATAAAAATTCAATTTTGTTAAAATCACGGACTTTTTCAAAATCCTTATCCATTGTAATTATTATCAAATTTTTAACACTGGCAATCGTTAATTGATAAGCATCGTCAAAATCAAGCTTAAACTGATTTGCGATTTTTGAAATCTCTGGATACTGTTTGTACTGCAAAGTCAAAATTTCTATTTGAGGAAGTACATCGTTCACAAATGAATTAAAAAGTTCGAATTTCTTATTTCTAAAAAGAATCACTCCAACCGAGTGCAAAGAAAAATCAGAAATAGCAATTTTTTCTAACCTATCTGTTAAACATTTTTTGCACAATTCTTTCTTATCCTGATCCAAAAGAATCTCAAGAAAAACATTTGTGTCGATTAAATATTTTATCGCCATTGATTTGCATTGTGTTGCAATTCCACCGAAGTTTCATTCAAGTCCTTTAATCCTCCCTCCCAATCAAAAGAGAAACCCCCCTTTTTTGTTTTTTGCTTTTTATTATAGCGCGACGATAAAAAATCAAGGAAATCTATTAATTCCTTTTTAGCGCTTTCGGGCAAATTTTGAAATTTATTGATAAGAATTTCTGCTTCCATAACTTATGATTTTACACAAATATACTCAATTTACTCTTCTATTTTGGCCGAACCTGACCGTCGCCATCGACAATCCATTTATAGCTGGTGAGTTCTTCCAAAGCCATTGGTCCGCGGGCATGTAATTTCTGGGTGCTGATACCAATTTCGGCACCCAATCCAAATTGCGCACCATCTGTAAACGCTGTTGAAGCATTGGAATAGACCGAAGAAGCATCCACCATTTTCCTGAATTTCTGAATATTTTCGACATTCTCTGAAATTATTGCTTCGCTGTGTTTTGAGCTGTGTTCGTTAATTTGCGCCAAAGCTTCATCGAAATTCGAAACGGTTTTTATCGCCATTTTCAGGGAAAGAAATTCTGTACCAAACGATTCTGGACTGGCTTTATGTAACAAATCATAAGGATAAACACCGGCTAATTTTTCAAATGATTTTTCATCGGCATAAATCAGTACATTTTCTTCTTCCAATCTTTTTGCAAAAGCTGGCAATTCATCCAATCTATTTTCATGAATAATTAAACAGTCAAGTGCATTGCAAACTGACGGACGGCGGGTTTTGGCATTAAAAATAATTTCGCGCCCTTTTTCTGCATCGCCAAATTCATCAAAATAAGTGTGGCAAATTCCGGCTCCAGTTTCAATTACAGGGATTGTAGCATTTTCGCGTACAAAATTTATTAAACTCTGGCTTCCACGCGGGATAATCAAATCGATATAACCCCGGGCACGCAACATTTCGTTGGTTTCTTCGCGGCCTGCAGGTAAAAGTGTAACGGTATTTTCATCCAACCCAAACTGTTTCAAAACATTTTGAATAATGGAAACAATGGCCGTATTTGAATAAATTGCATCGCTGCCACCTTTTAAGACACAAGCATTTCCCGATTTTAAACACAAAGCAAAAACATCGAAAGTTACATTGGGACGCGCTTCGTAAATAATACCAATTACACCAAACGGAACTGTAACTTTGCTAATTTTAAGACCGTTGGGCCGAATCTGTTTCTTTCAAAACCTTTCCAACAGGACTTTCCAGATTGGCAACATTTTCAATGTCAGAAGCGATTCCTTCAATCCGTTCAGCTGTCAATTTCAATCGGTCGTATTTTGGGTCGCTCGATTCCATCCGCTCCAAATCTTTTTGATTTTCAACTAAAATGAAATCTGTATTTACACGAGCTTGTTTTGCCAATTCGAGCAACACACTCTTTACCATTTCATTTTCCACCAAATTCAATTTTCTGGACGCTTCGAGTGTGTTCTGCAGTTGTTGTTGTATTTTCATTTTCTTATAGCTTTGAGACGAAAAGTATCAAGTATCAAGACATGTGGACTTTTAACGCTGACAAGTTTTAGGGACATTGTCAGGATAAAATTCCAATAACAGTCCTACTTCTTTCCATCTAAATACAGATAATCGTAATGTACAATCGGTTTTTGTTTGTCCGATTGCTTTTCGCTTTCAATTTTATCAGAGCCATAACTGGCTTTCCCAACACCAATTACTTTCCCGTTTTCGTCGGTAATTTTTATTAGATCGTCTTTTTTAAATTCACTTTTCACTTTCACAATCCCAACCGGTAGTAAACTTACCGCTTTTTCAGAATTTAACGCTTTTAATGCGCCCAGGTTCACGATTACTTCTCCTTTTGCGAAATCATCGGAGTAGGCAATCCACTTTTTCACCCCATTTGCAGTTTTTGAGTTCGGCACAAAAAACGTGTGGCTTAGTTCTTTATGTATTTTCATCAAGTTTATCAGCACATTTTCTGTAGTTCCGTTTGCGACATGTACACCAATTCCGTCACCCGCCACTTTTTGTGCGATTCGAAATTTGGTCAACATTCCACCCCGTCCAAAATCTGATCGTTCTGAAGTAATTGCATTTTCAGGTTCGATATCGTTTATTTCGATTTGCTGAATTAGTTGTGCATTTTTGTCTTTCGGATTTGCATTGTACACTCCGTCAACGTTTGTAAGCAAAATCAATGCATCCGAATTTACCATAGATGCAATTAATCCCGAAAGTTCATCATTGTCGGTAAACATCAATTCGGTTACCGAAATCGTATCATTTTCGTTTACAATCGGTATTACTTTATTTTCAAGCAAAGTTGTAAAACAGTTTTTCATGTTAAGGTAATGCGCCCGGCTCGAAAAATTTTCCTTTGTTGTTAGAACCTGCGCGCAAATCAAGCCGTGTTCGCCAAAAAAATCAGAATAACGGCTGATTAATTTTACCTGTCCCAATGCAGCCCACAACTGGCGTTGCGAAACTGCATCGGTTTTTTTTGATGGTTGTAAAACGGCCCGACCAGCCGCAACCGCACCCGACGAAACAACAACCACCTCTACCCCATTTTTGCGGAGAAAAGCAATTTGGTCAACCAAATGTGCAATCCGCGAAACATTTAATGTTCCGTCAGATTTGGCAAGCACGTTGCTGCCAATTTTAACAGTTATTTTTTTGTAACGAAATTCCATTATAATTTCTTAGCTGGGGCAATTTTTTTGTATGAAGCCATCACACCCTGAATCAGCGAAGAACTAAAGCCTTTGTGTTCCATCTCATTCAAACCGGTTATTGTAACACCCATTGGTGTTGTAACTTTGTCGATTTCGCGCTCGGGATGGTTGCCCGATTGAAGAATCAGTTCGGTAGCTCCTTTTACTGTTTGTGCAGTAATTAACTGAGCCATTTCAGCGCCAAATCCAATTTCGATTCCACCTTGCATAGCCGCCCTGATATAACGAAGTGCAAAAGCGATTCCGCACGATGAAAGTACTGTAGCCGCTGCCATTAATTCTTCTCCGATTTCAATGGTTTTGCCAAGCTTTTCAAACATTTCGATTACATATTTTTTATGCGGGGCAGTATTTTCATTTGAAGAAATACATGTTAACGACTCCTGCAATGCGATGGCAGTATTTGGCATTACCCTAAAAATGGGCAAGTTTTTTCCGGCCATTTCTCCAATTTCGACCATCCCAACACCGGCAACTATTGAAATAAGAATTTTTGAAGGATTTAATTCGGGTTTTATTTCTTCTATAACCTGCGCAATGTGATATGGTTTAACCGCCAATAAAACAACGTCAGCGATTCGTGCCGCTTCTATATTTTCCTGTGCTACTGTTACACCAAGTTCTTTCATTTTAGCCAGTGTTGATTCTTTTTTATCGGTAACAAATATGTCAGAAGGGTTCATAAATCCTGACTTTATCAGACCAACTGCAATTGCACTACCCATATTTCCAACGCCGATAATGGCTATTTTTTTATTTTCCATAGTTCGCTAATTTTTATTGAGTTGAAATATCGGCAAAAACTTTGGTAAATGCCGTAAGAAAAACATCAGCCTGCTCAATTGTTAAACTTAATGGTGGCAATAAACGAATAATGTTTTGACCGGAAATTCCAGTAAAAATGCCATGTTCAAAAAGCAACTTATTTCTTAAATCTTTAATTGGAAATTTGAATTCGATGCCAATCATCAAACCCAAACCGCGGATTTCGTAATCCGAACTTATTTCGGCCAATTTCTTCATGATATAATTTCCAATAAATTCAGCATTCTCAACAAGTTTTTCGTTTTTGATAACATCCAAAACCGCAATGCCCGCGGCGCACGCCAAATGATTACCACCAAAAGTTGTTCCCAGCATCCCCGCCCACGGTTTTATTTCAGGCTGAATTAAAACCCCACCAATAGGAAATCCGTTGCCCATCCCTTTTGCCATTGTAACAATATCAGGTTGAACATCAGAATACTGATATGCAAAAAACTTTCCACTTCGTCCGTAACCCGATTGGATTTCATCCAAAATCAACAGGCTGCCGTATTTTTCAGCCAACGATTTTAATCCCTGTAAAAATTCTTTTGTGGAATATGAATCCCTCCAATTCCCTGAATTCCTTCCACAATTATTGCAGCAACATCACGGTTTTTCAATGCGTTTTCTGTTGCAGTCAAATCATTAAATGGTAAGATAACAGCATTCTCGGTTTCGTTAACAGGAGCAATAATTTTTGGGTTATCGGTTAAAGCTACTGCAGCCGAAGTTCTACCATGAAAGCTTCTTGAAAAGCTGATAAATTTTTTTCTTCCCGTAACAAATGATGCCAGCTTTATGGCATTCTCATTGGCTTCAGCGCCGGAATTGCAAAGAAAAAGCTGGTATTCAGGGCAACCCGAAAGTTCGCCAAGTTTTTTCGCCAATTCCTGTTGCAATGGGTTTTGAATTGAATTGGAATAAAATCCAATGTCGGAAAGCTGGTCGGTAATTTTTTGCACGTAATGAAAATGGCTGTGCCCAATTGAAATTACGGCATGACCGCCATACAAATCGAGATATTTTTTGCCCTCAGAATCCCAAACGTAACAGCCTTTGGCTTTTACAGGGGTAATGTTGAAAAGTGGATAAACGTCAAATAGTTTCATGTTTTTTTTGTTTTGCACCCTGCTTTAGCTGGGTGATTTTTCATAAAAGGGAAATTCCCGGCTTTAGCCTTTAATTTTTGCATTCTGATTTTAATGGCTAAAGCCAAGTTTGCATCTTTGCATTTTTTCACCGCCCTAAAGGACGGTGCAAAACTAAAAAGCAACAGGTTTTAAATTCAGTCCAGTTTTTTCATCAAAACCGAACATTAAGTTCATATTTTGAACAGCCTGACCAGAAGCACCTTTTATCAAATTATCTGTTATGCTGATAATTATCAGCTTGTTACCGTGTTTTTCAAGATAAATAACAGCTTTGTTTGTATTTACAACCTGCTTGACACCCGGGTTAGTTTTGGTAACAAACACAAATGGGTGTGTTTTGTAATAGCTTTCAAACAATTCATTGGCTTCAGTCAGCGAACCACTGAAATTAGTGTAAGCCGAAACAAAAATTCCGCGTGTGTGGTTTCCCCGAATTGGAACAAAGTTGAAATCCTTGTCAAAAGAAGGTTGCAACTGTTTCAAACTTTGCAGGATTTCTCCTTCATGTTGATGTTCAAATATTTTATAAGCTGAAACATTGCTGTTCCGCCAGCTAAAATGTGATGTTTCGGAAGGTTTTTGTCCCGCGCCAGTTGAACCTGTAATAGCTTGAACATGTACTTCATCAACCAGTAAATTATTAGCTGCAAGCGGCAAAAGTGCCAATTGAATTCCCGTAGCAAAGCAACCGGGATTGGCAATGTACTTTGCTGATTTAATTGATTCACGATTCAATTCAGGCAAGCCATATACAAAACCATTATCTGTTCTTTTAAGTCTGAAATCGTGGCTCAAATCAATCACTTTTAATGAAAATGGCAGATTATTTTTTCGCATAAAATCTATAGATTTCCCATGTCCCATGCATAAAAACACAACATCCACCATTTCGAAAGGCATTTCATCGGTAAAAATTAAATCGGTTTCTCCCAATAAATCCAAATGCACATCCGAAATCAGGTTTCCCGCGTTGCTGGCGCTTTGCACAAAAGTAATTTCTGCTTCCGGATGATTTAATAGAATCCGAAGTAATTCTCCTGCAGTATAGCCTGCTCCGCCTATAATTCCAACTTTTATCATTTTATTTTATTCTTGTTTGACGTTGTCAGGAGCTACGCACGCTGACAACTCGAAGAATGTCTTTTAACGGACAGGTCTAATGACGCTGTCAGGATAAAAGGCTATATTTTATTATTCACCGCATTATAAATCTTCAACGAATTTGACAGGATTTTTGTAAAACCCTTTACGTCGTCGGCAGTCCAGGCTTTTACAGTTTCGCCATATTCGCCAAATGCTGAGTTCATTAAATCGTGTTCCGATTCAATTCCAACCAGTTCATAATGATAGGGTTTCAGCTTCACAATGACTTTACCCGTTACATTTTCCTGGGTCGATTCAAGGAAAGTTTCGATATTTCGCATCACGGGTTCCTGGTACATTGCTTCGTGTAAAAACATGCCGTACCAGTTACCAAGTTGTTCTTTCCAGTAACTCTGCCATTTTGTAAGTGTATGTTTTTCGAGCAAATGGTGCGCCTTAATAATTATAAGTGGTGCGGCAGCTTCAAAACCAACTCTGCCTTTTATTCCAATGATTGTATCGCCAACATGCGTGTCGCGGCCAATGGCATATTTCGATGCAATTTCATCCAAAGCCTGAATGGTTTTTGGCCCGTTTTCAAAAGATTTCCCATCAATTGTTTTTAATTCGCCTTTCACAAAACCCAAGTTTAATTACCTTTTCTTCGGTGGCTTCCAATTGACTTGGATAAGCATGATTGGGCAAATTCGTTCCCGATTTCAACGTTTCTTTTCCGCCCACACTTGTTCCCCACAAACCTTGATTAATTGAGTAATCCATTTTTGTAAAATCCGCCTCGTAGCCAAATTTCTTTAGATAATCGATTTCCTGCTGGCGGCTCAATAAAAGGTCACGGGTTGGAGTGATTATTTCGATTTCGGGCGCAAGAACCTGAAAAGTGAGGTCGAAGCGAATTTGGTCGTTTCCTGCGCCGGTACTACCATGTGCAATGTAAGCTGCACCAATTTCTTTGGCGTAGTTAATTGTTGCAATTGCCTGAAAAGCGCGCTCCGAACTTACCGAAATCGGGTATGTATTATTGCGCAACACATTCCCAAAAACCATGTAGCGGATACATTTTTCGTAATATTCGTTTGTAACGTCGAGTGTTACATGTTTTACCGCACCCAATTTGTAGGCACGCGACTCAATAGCTTTTAGTTCTTCATCGGAAAAACCGCCAGTATTTGCAATGGCAGTATAAACTTCAAACCCTTTTTCTTCTTTTAAATATTTTACGCAAAACGAGGTATCCAAACCACCGCTGAAAGCCAAAACCAATTTTTTGTTCATGATATATTTTCTTGCAAAAAGCAATAATTACTCAGAATTCTATTTCAAAACAATGAATTAAAAATCCTTGAAATCACTTTTTTGTTGTTACTGTCTTTTTCTTCCTTGTTATTTTTTAAACTGATTTTTGCCGGATTCAGTTTTTTGATGATATCCATTAAACTCCGTTTTTTTATTGCAGGTTCAGCGCCTTTTGCAGTTTTTTCCCAAGCCGGATCGTAAAGCATTCCGGTACACAAGCATTTCGAACGGCCAGTGCGGGTTAAAATATCGTAGTTTACACAACTTTTACAACCGTTCCAAAACTGGTCGTCCATGGTCAATTCCGAAAAAGTTACAGGTCTGTAACCTAATTCGTGGTTAATTTTCATTACCGCCAAACCGGTTGTTAACCCAAATATTTTTGAATTGGGATATCTTTGACGCGACAAATTGAACGCTTTTCTTTTAATTTCCTTTGCAAGTCCAAATCCACGATATTCATCTACAACTATCAACCCTGAATTGGCAACAAATCCTTTCTCCTGCCAGGCTTCGATGTAACAGAAACCGGCAAATTTTTCACCGTCAAGCGCAATAATCGCTTTTCCTTCGGTTATTTTCCCTGAAAGATATTCAAATGTCCTTCTCGCAATACCCGTTCCACGCTGCTTCGAAGCAATATCGATGGCATCGTTAATGTCATCAACATACTTTACATGTTCTTCGCTTGCAACTAATATTTTAATATTTTTCAACTCTTTCATCAATCACCTCTATTATAATTTACCTTTTAAATTTGGCATTATTGTTATTAATGCATTTATTAAATCCAATTTCGAAATTCCTTCTTTTTGTATAATCAGAATCGTGTCGTCACCGGCAATTGTTCCCAGTATTTCCCAAGAGTTTGCCTTGTCGATTACCACTGCAATGCTGCTTGCATAACCAGGCTGTGTGCGCAAAACTGCCAGATTCCCCGAAAATCGTAAATCCCGAAAACCATCAGCTAAAAAATTAACCTGATTTTGGTCCTTTGCACTAGCATCATTATCACTTTCAGGAAACACATAAACATATCCTTTTGCCGGATGGGGAACTTTTGCAATTTGCAGTTCTTTCATGTCGCGTGACAAGGTAGCTTGTGTTAAATCAAATCCTTTTGATTTTAATTCAACCAGTAATTCATCCTGGCTATGTACATTTCCATTTCTAATTATTTTCAATATTTCTACCTGCCTTTGCGACCGATTTTTCATTGTGCATATTTATACAATTCGAATGCAAATTTATGCATTTATTTTAATGTCATCTCAAAAACTATAAATTAATTACTATATAAATTAAATTGGTGCGATTTTAGGTTGGATTTTAAGCCGGAACGAACTTTTTAAAAATTGATTTTTATACTACTTTTGACTATAACAGAAACAAATGGAGTATATTTAAACATTGATGCACTTTTAAACATTGCTTTTATGGAAAATACGATGATAATACAATTGACCAACAAAAAAGCTGCGGGGCTTTTACACGAGTTGGAAGAACTACAATTGATTAAGGTAATCAAAGAAAACGTTGTGCCTGTCAAAACTAAATTATCAAATAAATACAGAGGTATTATAAGTAAGGAAGAAGGGAAGCAATTAAACAAACATATACAACAAATGCGTAACGAATGGAACAGTATTTAATCGATACAAACGTAGTTTCCGATTATTTTTCAGCATCCCTTCCGGATAACGGATTGCAGTTTATGGACTCGGTTATTGATGCCATTCCAAATTTTTCGGTTATTACTCAAATTGAACTTCTTTGCTGGAAAACAGATGCTAAAAAAGAACAACAGATAAGGGATTTTATTTCCGATAGTGCCATAATTGATATTAACCCCACAATAATAATGAATTGTGTAAACATACGCCGTAGTAAAAAAGTTAAAACCCCTGATGCAATTATTGCTGCAACTGCCTTGTCTCATGGTTTTACGCTTATAACCAATAATGAAAAAGACTTTAATAAAATTGAAGGTTTGAAAACCATAAATCCTTTTAAAGTTTGACAAAAAAATTGATATGAATGTTCAATATATTTCAGTCAGCGAAGGACAAACTACCAAAATATTTATCCCTATCAAGGACTGGAATGACCTTAAAAACAAGTATATTGATATTAAAATGAAGATTTCGATATTCCAGAATGGCACAAAGATATTGTAAAAGAACGGCTTTCTGATTATCAGAAAAATCCCGGCTCTGCTGTAGAATTTGATTCGCTTATGGACGAATTTGAAAAAGAATTCTAATGTATAAATCCATAATCTTAAGTCCTGCAAAAGAAGATATTCGGGAAGCTGCCCAATGGTACAATAAACAGCAAAATGGACTCGGAAAAAGATTTATTATGGAAGTACGGGGAAAAGTTCATTTTATCAGACAAACATCCTGTTGTATCCGAGCAAACTACTATAAACAAATTACACTGTACAAAAAGCGAGACAGTTATTAACTACAGCTTTTGGCTACACATAGAATTCTGAGCAAATTTGTTCCATTTAGCCAATAATTCTTAGCCAAACTTGAAAAGTGAACAGCAATATGCTTTAATCATCATTGAATCTTTAAAAGATGACGATAAAAAAACGGGAACTATACTTAACGAAGAATTACTCAAATTAAAAAAGTTTCAGCAACCTGATTTAAAAACAATAGTATTTTCGATTAACAGCAAAAATGAATTAATTAGTTTGTTTGAATCGATCATTTCTATGCAAGAAAAAGTTGAATTTATTCCAAATCTCCACTTTGAAATTCATGGATTCGAAAATGGGTTGGAATTAACCAACAGTGATCGCATTAATTGGTCAGAATTAATGGATTACTTCTCGCGAATTAATTTTTTGACAAAAAACTATCTAGTTATATATCTAGCGGCATGTTATGGGTCATCAATCTTGAAAAATATTAGTCCTTTGGGAAGAGCTCCCTTCAAAGCTTTGGTTACCCCTGGCCAAGAAATTACAGAACCACAAATATTATCTGGTTTTACATCTTTTTATGATGAGTATTTTACATCCTTTGATCTTAAGGAATCAGTACATCGAATGAATGAAGAATTAGGCGAAAGAATTTTTGGTTTAGTTTTAGCTGAATATTGTTTCGATAGGATTACAAGATTTGAACCAGATTCTGCTTTTGGAAAAGATCTAATTAGTTCTTTAAAAAATAGATTTATTAATGAAAACTCTTGGCTAAAAGGTAAACCAGATTCAGAAATCAATAAGATAACAACAAAAAGCTGGAAAAATTATTCGGATTACCTTAAAATTAAAAGAGATTATTTCTTAATGAACGACATAAAGTAAGTCTTTCATAAATATCTGTATTCGTTTTAGTTAAAATATCAATTGAAGCAAAATGCCCCAGTGTAGTTAGGCGATTCTTGTCATGCTTTGTAAAAACAAAATACATTATACTTCCAAGCAATGTACCATTTTCAAATTTTAGCTAATGAGATAATACCAAAGTAAATGGTGTTAATTCTTTGGATAAAAGATTGAAAGTTTTATAGAAAAATTGAAGATTCTTATATTAACAAGACTTGTTTCATACTGTACCTGCAACAATTATTTTAGTAGCTTTACCTTAAAATTTAATGCAATAAATATGCCTTCAGAAAAATGTTTATTATTTTAAAGACAATTAAATTAAATATTTAAAATGGAAGATTTAATTGTTCCCTTAACTATCGGATTTATAATTTTCACCATCTGGTTTTACCACTTCGTAAGAAAAAAGATAGATTTATTAAAAAAGATGAGGGAAGCATTAAAAGTAAGACCATTACTCGAAAATGAAATAACGAAATTAAGGCAAGAAAATAGAATTAATAAGGCAACAATTAATGAATTAGAACTTGGCATTAAAGAAAAAGACCAACATTATTCAACGCTACATACTCTTAATAACACATCTATTGAAAAAATATCTGAATTATATTCAAATTTTCTTACCGTGCAATTTGACCTATCTGCTAAATATCTAAAAACAAAAAGTCATCCTGCTATCAAAGAGGCTAAACGGATATCTGAGTTAAGAAAGGAAACAAGAGGTTACATTGAAAAATTCAAACAAATGCAGTATAAATACGAAGCATTGGTTAGTCTTTTTCCGGAGTTAACAAATTACATTGATGATTTTACTTTCATAAAAGAATTAAATATTTTCAAAGGAGTAAATGAAGTGATTGACTCATATGATCGAGTAAGAGATTATATTCTAAAAGATGAATACGAAAAATTAAGTGAAGATGAAAGGAATCAAAAGGCTTTAGATAATTATAATCATAGAGAAAAAACAAATTGGCAAATTGGCCGTGATTATGAAATGTACTGTGCTTATCGTTACCGTATTGCCGGTGACGATGTTGAACAAACTGGAATTGATAAGAGATTTGAAGATTTAGGAAGAGATTTAATAACTCATCGAGATAACGGAGATATTTATATTATACAATGTAAATATTGGGCTAGCAATAAGTTAATACATGAAAAACACATTGCACAACTTTATGGTACTTCAATTATGTATAAATTAGAGATGATGTCATTGTCTACAAATAAAGTAATTCCGGTCTTCATTACGAATATTGACATTTCTGATACAGCAAAAAGATTTGCGAATGAACTTGGGGTAGAATTGGCTACAAAATTTCCCTTAGGAATATACCCACAAATAAAATGTAATATTAACAATGGCAATAAAATTTATCATTTACCATTTGACCAGCAGTATGATAGAACTAAAATCGAAAACGAAGGAGAATTTTATGCATTTACTGTTAAAGAAGCAACTGAAAAAGGATTTCGTAGGGCATTTAGATATTACGGATTAAATCAAAAATGAGCATTCTGTAATCTTGATTTTTAATACATGTAATTTTAGGATTAACCTTTTCAAAACCAACAGATTAGGTTCTGCGGCCTGTGTCTTGTTTTTTAAAAGCAAAAATCAGTTATCTTTTCAAAAAAGCAGCAGATTATAAATTTACGTCATAGAAGGAATCCATCATCATTTTCACCAAATTGCATAGAAGCTGAATTCCTAAGTTATGAAAGAATAGATTAAGAAAAGAATCTTTCTTACGTTAGGTTGATGAACGAAATTTTACTAATTTGGTGTTGATTATTAAATCAATTCACCCAAATTCACAATATCAAAAGCTGTAAATATGCGATTATAAATATTTGTATATTTATACATTTAAAATGCAAATTTATGCATTTAAATTAATAATGACGAAAAAGTTTAAGAAATATTTCTATTTTTGCAACGTCAATAAATATTGTACTATCATTTTTTGATTCGATGAGAAAGAGAATAAAACTTATTATTATAAAAGATGGAGGAAAATGCGTTTGAACTTTTTTTAGGGCAAACGCATTTTTTTTGATGTAATAACTGAAATATGTTAAATTTTAAGCAAGCAAAACTAACATTGGAAGACGGAACTGTTTTTACCGGAAAGTCATTTGGTAGCGAAAAATCGGTTGCAGGTGAAGTAGTTTTTTACACTGCAATGACTGGTTATCCGGAGAGTTTGACTGACCCTTCGTACACGGGGCAAATCCTTGTTTCGACTTACCCAATGATTGGAAATTACGGTGTACCATTCAACCAAAAAGAAAATGGAATCCACAGGTATTACGAGTCGCATAAACTGCATGTCACCGGTTTAATTATTTCTGATTATTCATTTGAGTTCAGCCATTGGAACGCTGAAAAAAGTTTGTCGGACTGGTTAAAGGAATCTGAAGTTCCGGGTATTTTTGGAATCGATACGCGAGCCTTAACAAAAATTTTACGTGAGAAAGGTTCAATGCTAGGTAAGATTGAATTTGAAGATGAAGTCATCGATTTTTACGATCCTAACAAACAAAATTTAGTTGCCATAGCGAGTTGCGATGAAAAGGAAGTTTACGGAAATGGTGACAAGCGGGTGGTTCTAATCGATTGTGGTGTGAAAAACAACATTATCAGATGTTTACTAAATCGCGGAACAACTGTTATAAGGGTTCCATGGGATTATGATTTTTCAGGCGAAGATTTTGATGGGTTATTTATTTCCAACGGACCCGGGGACCCGGCCATGTGCGATGCTACGGTTAAAAATATAAAAATGGTAATTGATGCTGAAAAACCAATTATGGGAATTTGTCTCGGAAACCAGTTGCTTGCGCGCGCTGCAGGAGCTGAAACCTTTAAATTGAAATACGGACATCGCAGCCACAATCAACCTGTTCTTTTAACCGGTACAAACAAATGCTACATCACTTCGCAAAACCACGGTTTCGCAGTTGCAACAGAAACGTTGCCCAATGATTGGGAGCCGCTGTTTACCAACGTAAACGATAATACAAACGAAGGAATCAGACATAAAACCAAACCCTTCTTTTCAACTCAGTTCCACCCCGAAGCATCAAGCGGGCCTACGGATACGGAGTTTTTATTTGATGAGTTTATTGACAGTATAAAATAAAGCCCCCTCCCGCCTCCCCCACAAGGGGAGGGAAAAGAACGCCAGAAGGGGAACATAATATAATTAACATGATTAAAACAGATATTAAAAAGGCGATAATACTTGGTTCGGGAGCTCTGAAAATTGGTGAAGCCGGGGAGTTTGACTATTCAGGTTCGCAGGCGTTAAAAGCTTTAAAAGAAGAAGGAGTTGAAACCATCCTCATCAACCCGAATATTGCAACTATACAAACTTCGGTTGATATTGCCGATAAAATATATTTTCTTCCCATTACCCCTTACTTTGTTGAAGAGGTTATAAAAAAGGAAAAACCACAAGGTATTTTACTTGCTTTTGGCGGACAAACAGCTTTGAATTGCGGGGTAGCTTTATTTGAATCAGGAGTACTTGAAAAGTACAATTTGAAAGTTGTGGGAACTCCGGTACAATCAATTATTGAAACTGAAGACCGTGATTTCTTCTCAAAAATGTTGGCCGAAATAGATGTCAAAACCCCGAAAAGCATAGCAGCCAAAACCATGGCCGAAGCTTTTAATGCTGCTGAAATTGTTGGGTTTCCTATAATTATTCGTGCTGCCTACACACTTGGCGGACTAGGTTCGGGCTTTTGCGAAAACCAGGAAGAGTTGAAAGTTTTGGCACAAAAAGCATTTTCATATTCACCTCAAATTCTTGTTGAAGAATCGATAAAAGGATGGAAAGAAGTTGAATACGAAGTTGTACGTGACAAATACGACAATTGCATTACTGTTTGCAACATGGAAAATTTCGACCCGCTCGGAATTCACACCGGAGAAAGTATTGTTGTTGCGCCATCGCAAACCTTATCGAATTCAGAATATCATAAACTCAGGGCAATTTCGATAAAAATTATACGTCGTGTTGGTGTTGTTGGAGAATGCAATGTACAGTTTGCCCTCGACCCGCATTCCGAAGATTACAGGGTTATTGAAGTAAATGCACGTTTATCGCGTTCGTCGGCGCTGGCATCAAAAGCAACCGGTTACCCGCTGGCTTTTGTGGCTGCAAAACTTGGACTTGGCTATGGCTTACACGAACTAAAAAACTCTGTTACAAAAGTTACAACTGCAGCTTTTGAACCTGCACTCGATTACTGTGTAGTGAAAATTCCGCGCTGGGATTTGAGCAAATTTGTAGGTGTTTCGAAAAACCTGGGCAGTTCGATGAAAAGTGTTGGCGAAATTATGGCAATCGGTCGTAGTTTTGAGGAAGCAATTCAGAAAGGAATCAGAATGGTTGGCCTTGGAATGCATGGATTTGTTGCCAATAAAGAAGAAATAAGTATTGAAGCTATCGATGAAGAACTTAGCAATCCGACAGATCGCAGGATTTTTGCAATTACCGAGGCTTTCAACAATAATTATTCGATTGATGAAATTCATGAAAAAACCAAAATTGACCGTTGGTTTTTACAAAAGCTGAAAAATATTATCAGTATTAAAGATGAACTCGAAAAAATTGATACACTTGAAACATTGCCCGAACATCTTTTAAAAATTTCAAAACAGGCAGGGTTTTCTGATTTCCAGATTGCGAGGCTTGTATTGAAGAGCAAAAACAAAAATATTCATGCTGATTTAATTAAAGTTCGTGAGCACCGCAAAGCACTTGGACTCACACCTTTTGTAAAACAAATTGATACACTTGCCGGTGAATATCCCGCGCAAACCAACTATTTGTATGTTACCTACAACGGTGCAGAACACGACATCGAATTCAACAACGACGATAAATCGGTAATTGTTTTGGGTTCAGGAGCATACCGGATTGGAAGTTCAGTGGAATTCGACTGGTGTAGTGTAAATGCTGTAAACACCATTCATGAAGAAGGTTACCGCTCGATAATGATAAATTACAACCCGGAAACTGTAAGTACCGACTACGATACCTGCGACAGGTTATATTTTGATGAACTTACTTTTGAGCGTGTAATGGATATTATCGACCTTGAAAACCCGCACGGAGTTGTGGTTTCTATGGGCGGACAAATTCCCAATAATCTGGCAATGAAACTGCATGGGCAAAATGCACCGATTTTGGGGACTTCGCCATTAAAAATTGACAATGCCGAAGACAGAGAAAAATTCTCATCGCTTTTAGATCGTCTAAAAGTTGACCAGCCACGCTGGGCGCGACTGTCAACCATCGAAGAAATTCACAAATTTGTTGAAATTGTTGGTTATCCGCTGTTGATTCGTCCGTCTTACGTTTTATCGGGTGCTGCCATGAACGTGGTCTCAAATCCCGACCAACTTGAACATTTCCTTGAAATGGCTTCAAACGTTTCGAAAGAACATCCTGTGGTTGTGAGTGAATTTATTGAGGAAGCCAAGGAAATAGAAATTGATGCAGTAGCCAACAAAGGCGAAATGATTGCTTACGCCATTTCGGAACACGTTGAATTTGCCGGTGTTCACTCAGGCGATGCTACAATTGTTTTTCCTCCTCAAAAATTATACATCGAAACCATACGCCGAATCAAAAAAATTGCACGCGAAATTGCAAAAGGACTTGAAATAACCGGTCCGTTTAACATGCAGTTTTTGGCAAAAGACAACGATATAAAAGTGATTGAATGTAATTTGCGTGCTTCGCGCAGTTTCCCATTCGTTTCGAAAGTAATGAAACTAAACCTCATTGAAATCGCAACAAAAGTAATGCTTGGGATTGACGTTCCAAAACCTGACAAATCGCTTTTCGAACTGGATTATGTAGGAGTAAAGGCGCCACAGTTTTCGTTTGCACGTTTGCTGAATGCCGACCCTGTTCTGGGTGTTGACATGGCTTCAACCGGTGAAGTAGGTTGTATTGGCGAAAATTATTACGAAGCAATTTTAAAAGCAATGCTTTCGGTGGGATATCGGATACCTGTAAAAAATGTGACTGATTTCATCAGGACCTTCACGTGGAAAAGTTGAACTTCTGAAAAGCGCTAAAATGTTGAGGGATCGTGGAATTAAAATTTTTGCATCCGAAGGAACAAGCCGGTTTTTCAGTGATAACGGTGTTGAAAACACTCACGTTTACTGGCCCGATGAAGCGGATAAATCTCCAAATACAATAGATATTATAAAAGAAAAGAAAATTGACCTTGTAATAAACATTCCAAAGAACTATACAAATCGTGAACTTCAAAACGGATATCAGATTCGCAGGAGTTCAATCGATTACAATATTCCGTTAATTACAAATTCCAGGGTAGCAAGTGCATTTATATATGCGATATGCAAATATGAAATTGAGGATATTTCGATTAAAAGTTGGGATGAGTATAATTAAAAAAAGAAGCCTCTCCCCGCCTCTCCAAAGGAGAGGAGCCAAAAGAGCTTTGACCTATGGTTTAAGCTCTTTTAATTTATGGCTTTTCAAAATTGGTAAACTTCACCGGCTTCGTATCGTGAAGTGAGTCTAATATCGAACCTTGAAGTCAGGTTTATCATCGAATTAAGTGCTATTTCGGGAGTGTTGTTTTCTTTTGAAAGGTGGCTCAGAAAAACACATTTCAGGTTTTCGCCAGCATGAGTTTGAAGTAAATCGAAAGCTTGTACATTAGACAAATGGCCAACTTCGGAAGCAACCCGTTTTTTCAGGAAATAGGGATATCTGCCTTCCCACAACATTTTTTCATCATAATTGGTTTCCAGAAATAAACCATCACAAAGTTTTAAGTGAGCCGTAACATTTTCGCAGGGGTTACCAATATCAGTAAAAACTCCAACATTTACATTTTGATATTGAACCCGAAAAGAACAAGGCTCTGAAGCATCGTGATTTTTACGAAAAGTGTAAATAATAAACTCACCTACTTCAATTACATCTCCGGGAACAAAATATTTTGGGTAATCCGGTCGCAGGTTTTTATAGCAACCATTGTAGGTTTTTGCTGTTAAATACACCGGCACGTTTATCTTTTTATTCACACCGCGTGCTCCACGTATATGGTCGCTGTGTTCATGGGAAATGAAAAGTGCTTTTACTTTTGCAGATTTCAAACCGCGCAGTTTCATCCGCGCAACAATTTGTTTAGCCGAAATACCGGCATCAATTAAAACAGCATCTTTTTCGTTGCCGATATAGTAGCAGTTTCCGTTACTCCCCGATGCAATTGCGCAAATTTCAAGCATATTTTATCGTTTTTACTGTTTATTAGCAATAACTATTTCACCAGCTTCGAAATAGTTCTAAATTCAGGAGCCATAGAAGATCGGGTCAATTCGAATAAAATAGATTCATATGATGTCATCATAATACCTTCAAATCTGAAACGTTCTTTTGCAAGTTCTACATTTTCTTTTGTGCGCGATGAAACACAATCCATTACAACAACCGGGTTAAGTCCCGCATCTTTCAAATCAACAGCGGTTTGCAACACACAAACATGCGATTCGATTCCACATAAAATAATGTTTTTAGTGTTTAACTCTTTCAGTTTTTCCATAAGTAAGGGTTCATCACAGCAACTGAAACCTCGTTTTTCGATATAAGCAAAATTTGGAATTGTAATCCTTAGTTCTTCATATGTTTCGCCCAAACCTTTGGAATATTGTTGGGTAACCAATTGCGGAATTTTCAGTTCAGCCAGGCCTTTAATAAGAGTGAGGCAGTTTTTTATCAATATTTCCTTTTCAAACATCGCCGGCAACAGACGTTCCTGAATATCGACGATTAAACCAATTGTATTTTGAGTTGTGATTCTCATTTCTTTTTGCTTTTATATTACAAATTGTACCTAGGTAAGTCCTGCTCCCATTTTACGTGCCTGTTCCCGCGATTTGTCTCCCAGATATCCGCCGTGGTGCCGTTTTGCATAATCCTCTGCAGTAAATCCTATTTTGTGCATCATGGAAACTACAAGCGCATCGCCGATAACAGTCATTACTGTTGTTGAAGTTGTGGGGGATAACCCAAGCGGACAAACTTCGTCAGGATTTCCTGTATTTATATATGCATCAGCAGCTTTTGCCAGAACTCCATCGGGGTTTCCCGAAATCACAATTAAAGGCAATTTAGGGTGCAAAATATTAGCTAATTCCACAAGCTCAATAATTTCACGAGTTTTCCCTGAATTTGAAATCAGCAATAAAATATCATTTTCCTGAACTACACCCAGATCACCATGTTGTGAATCACTTGGATGAAGGAAAATTGCCGGAGTTCCTGTCGAACTGAAAGTGGTTGCAATATTTGCAGCAATTTGACCGGCTTTGCCCATTCCGCTGGCCACCAACTTACCCTTTTTTAAGTGAACGCGTGAAAATATCAGTTCAATAGCCTTTACAAAACCATCATCAACCGGAATATTCAAAATTGCCTGCGACTCATGCTCAATTACTTTTCGTATCTTATCCTTCATTTCTAAAATTTGAGTTACAAAACTAACTGAAATGTGCAGGCTCCAAATAACTTTTCATCTCTTTTTTACCATTCCTTGCTACAACATTAACAAACCCTCTGTAAATTGAGAAATATCATAAAAAAAGTAACATATTGATAGTTCTATATTTTTAAATATTCTCTATTTTTAGCAATTATTTTTTTAATTTTTTACTTTAACAGTAATATTAAAATGAGCATGAATATTCAAAAAACTAATAAAATGTAATTGTTATTTCATGCCTGTTTCGTTGGACACTAATTTTATTCATATTTCAAAATAAACAGATGAAAATTCACGAATATCAAGCCCGAAAACTATTCAGTAAGTACGGTATTCCAGTTCCGGAGGGCGAAGTTTGCCGCTCGGTTGATGAGGTCAAAAAGAAAATTTCAGACGAAGACAAGCTTCGTGTGGTGAAAGCACAGGTTCATGTAGGAGGCCGGGGTAAAGCCGGAGGTGTTAAATTGGCAAAAACAAGGGCCGAAGCCATTGAAAAAGCTGAAGAAATACTTGGCATGAACATAAAAGGATTAACAGTTGAAAAAGTGCTGATTGCCGAAGCTGTTGACATTGAGAAAGAATTTTATGTTGGATTGATAAATGATCGCAACACAAAATCCGTTGTATTAATGGCCAGTGCTGAAGGAGGTGTTGAAATCGAAGAAGTTGCAAAAGTTTCTCCTGAGAAAATCATTAAAATGCCCATAGACCCTACAATGGGATTAATGGATTGGCAAGCACGCAAAATAGCACTGCAACTTTTTAGTGAGCCAAGCCAGGTGCGACAGGCAGCAGCAATACTTGTAAAACTGTACCAATTGTATGTTGATACAGATTGCTCTTTGGCAGAAATTAATCCGTTGGTTTTGACACCTGACAAAAAAGTAATGGCTCTCGATGGCAAAATGAATTTTGATGATAATGCACTTTTCCGCCAGCATAAAATATTAGATATGCGCGAAGTGAACGAAGATGAAGCAAAGGAAATTGAAGCTACGGCAAAAGGGCTTTCATACATTAAACTTGATGGGAATATTGGGTGTATGGTAAATGGTGCCGGTTTGGCAATGGCAACCATGGACATGATTAAATTATATGGTGGTGACCCTGCAAATTTCCTTGACATTGGAGGTTCATCGAATCCTCAAAAAGTTGTTGATGCAATGAATATTCTTCTTAGCGATAAAAACGTCAATGCAGTAATGATCAATATTTTTGGTGGAATTACCCGGTGTGACGACGTAGCCCGTGGTTTGGTTACTGCACTTGATGAAATAAAAACAGATATACCAATTGTTATCCGTCTTTCAGGGACAAATGCAAAAGAAGGCTTGGAAATCATAAAAGATTACGGATTACCTACCGTTTCGACAATGAGTGAGGCTGCTAAAATGGCAATCGAGTTGAGCAGAAATCGCGTTTAAATTGTAATATTCAACATTAAAGTAAAAAGCATCAAGTTAAAGATTCAGATTAAAAATTGAGTAATGAGTATACTGATAAATAAAAATACAAAAGTAATTGTACAAGGAATTACAGGTCGTGATGGTGCGTTTCATACGAGTAAAATGAAAGCATACGGTACCAAAATTGTTGGAGGTATTTCGCCCGGGAAAGGTGGTTCCGAAGTTGAAGGTGTTCCGGTATTTAATACAGTTGAAGAAGCAGTGAAAGCAACCGGAGCAAATGCATCTGTTATTTTCGTGCCTGCACCATTTGCTGGAGATGCTATATTAGAAGCGAGTTACGCGGGAGTGGAACTTGTAATTTGTATTACAGAAGGTGTCCCGGTAAAAGATATGATAAAAGTAACGCCCATTTTAAAGAAGAATGGTACGAAGATGATTGGGGCTAATTGCCCGGGCTTGATTACTGTCGACGAATGTTTGATTGGCATTTTGCCGGGAATGATTTTCAAAAAAGGAAATGTAGGGCTTATTTCGCGTTCAGGAACACTTACTTACGAAGTGGTAAATATGCTTTCTGAAAGTGGATTAGGACAAACTACCTGTGTGGGGATTGGTGGCGATTCAGTATCGGGCTTGTATTTCAGGGATTTGCTTGAAATGTATGAAAACGACCCTGAAACAAAAGCCGTTGTTTTAATTGGTGAAATTGGCGGAGATGCTGAAGAACTAGCTGCTCAGTATATAAAAGACCACATGAAAAAACCTGTTGTGGCGTTTATTGCAGGCCAATCAGCGCCTCCCGGAAAGCGCATGGGACATGCTGGTGCAATTATTTCGAGCGGGTCTGGAACCGCCGAGGAAAAAATAAAAGCTTTTGCCGCCGCCGGTGTACCTGTGGCTAAAGAACCAGGAGAAATACCTGGATTGGTAAAAGAAAAACTGGGTTTGTAAAAATCAAACTTCATTAATAACTAAAACGGGTAGCTTAAAATACTACCCGTTTTAATTTTATCCCAATTTCGATTTTAAATGTTAACCATTCAAAGCCTCAGCACCACTTACGATTTCCAGAATTTCGCCTGTAATTGCTGCCTGACGGGCTTTATTGTATTGCAAAGTAAGATAATTCAGCAATTCAGTTGCGTTGTCAGTTGCACTGTGCATCGCTGTTAAACGAGCTCCATGTTCGGCAGCATGCGAATCAAGAAGTGCTTTATAAAGTTGAATTTTCAAAATACTTGGAACCAATTCCTGAATAATATATTCTTTTGAAGGTTCAAAAATATAATTTGTATTCACTCTTGTTGAATCATCATTTTCTATTTCAACCGGTAGAAACTGTTCCGTAGTTTGAATTTGAACTGCAGCATTTTTAAATTGATTGTATACAATTTCGATACGGTCGTAGGTTCCATCCTCAAACATATTCATTAAATCTTCGGCAATTGTTGAAATATTTTCAAAAGAAAGTTCATTATAAATGTCGTTTCTATTACCCACCACCTTCATCCCAAGAAATTTCAATTGCCGCATCCCCTGCTTCCCCAAACACAAAAAGCTGACATTTCCTTTTATTAACTGTTCACTGTATTTTTCGTTGACAACCCTTGCCCCTACTTTCGAAATGTTTGAATTGAATCCTCCGCATAAACCGCGATTTGAAGAAATCAGCACGATTAATACTTTTTCCGGATTGCGTTGTTGTGTGTAAACCGAATCATCAGTACTTTCCAAACTGGCACTCAAAGAAGCGAGAATTCCACGTAGTTTATTCGCATACGGCCGTATTTGATTAATAGCATCCTGGGCTTTTTTCAATTTTGCCGCCGAAACTACTTTCATTGCACTTGTAACTTGTCGGGTGGTTTTAACCGATGCAATTCGAATTCGTATTTCCTTTAAACCTGCCATTTTCTTATTATGTGTTACTGAGCGAATGCGTAATTGAAAGTATTAATTACAAAATTCCCGCTTTTTTCACTCTTTCAATCACTTCTTAAACTTAGCTGCTATTTCTGCTGCCACTTTTCTAATAACCTCTTCGCCATTCTCCGTGAGATTTCCGTCTTTTAATTCATCCAGTGTTGAACGGTGCTGTAATTGCATTTCCTGGTGAAAATCAGCTTCAAATTCCTTTACTTTTTCTACCGGAACTGTACGAAGCAATTCTTTTGCACCGCAGTATATAATTGCAATTTGTTGCTCTATATGTAATGGCGAATACTGCCCCTGCTTCAGAATCTCAACATTTTTGCGTCCTTTATCAAGAACACGCATTGTTGCAGTATCGAGATCGGAACCAAATTTTGCAAATGCTTCAAGTTCGCGGAACTGCGCCTGATCGATCTTCAATGTACCTGCGATTTTTTTCATTGCTTTTACCTGCGCGCTTCCTCCAACACGCGATACTGAAATTCCGACGTTTATCGCAGGACGAATTCCCGAGTTAAACAAGTGTGGTTCAAGGAAAATCTGGCCGTCAGTAATGGAGATAACATTAGTCGGAATATATGCGGAAACGTCGCCAGCCTGTGTTTCGATAATGGGAAGTGCAGTTAAAGAACCGCCCCCTTTTACCTTATCTTTCAAACAATCGGGCAAGTCGTTCATTTTCGATGCAACCTCATCGCTTTCAATAATTTTTGCTGCACGTTCCAATAAGCGTGAATGCAGATAAAAAACGTCACCCGGATAAGCCTCGCGACCAGGTGGACGGCGCAGCAACAAGGAAACTTCGCGATACGAAACTGCCTGTTTCGATAAATCATCATAAATAATTAAAGCGTGCCTTCCGGTATCCCTGAAATATTCACCAATTGATGCTCCGGCATATGGCGCATAGTACTGTAAAGCTGCTGGATCAGACGCAGGCGCTGAAACAATAACAGTGTATTGCAAAGCACCATGTTTTTCGAGGGTGGCGGCAATATTGGCAACAGTCGAACCTTTTTGTCCAATGGCAACATAGATACAATAAACCGGATCTCCTTTTTCAAAATTTTCTCGTTGATTGATAATTGTGTCGATTGCAATTGCTGTTTTACCTGTTTGGCGGTCGCCGATAATCAACTCTCGCTGTCCGCGACCAATTGGGATCATAGCATCAATTGCCTTTATCCCGGTTTGAAGTGGTTTTTTTACAGGTTGTCTGAAAATTACACCAGGTGCTTTTCTTTCCAATGGCATTTCAAGTAAATTACCCTGAATAGAACCCTTACCATCAATTGGTTCGCCTAGTGTATTGATAACCCGTCCCAGCAATTGTTCGCCAACCATGATTGAAGCGATCCTGTTCAAACGTTTAACTGTATCGCCTTCTTTTACTTTAGACGAAATACCGAGGAGTACAGCACCAACATTATCTTCTTCCAGGTTCAGCACAATCCCTTTCACACCACTGTCGAACTCTATCATTTCGTTGGCTTCCACATTGGAAAGTCCATAAATTCTGGCAATTCCATCGCCCACCTGCAAAACAGTGCCTACTTCTTCAAGATCAGCTTCTGATTTAAAGCCCTCCAATTGTTGCTTTAAAATTTGAGATATTTCTGCTGGTTTAATATTTGTCATCTTATCTTATTTTATCGCTTCTTGTTTTATTTTCTAAGTTCAGTTTCCAATAATTCCTGTTTTATTTTCCTGAGTTGGGTTGTAACACTTGCATCATACTGTTTGTCATCAATTCGCAAAATCAAGCCTCCTATAATTTCGGAATCAACTTTGCTTTTGAGTTCCACCTTCGCCTTCAACTCAATTTCTAAAAGTGTTTTTATTTTGTCGATTGTTTTTGGATTGATTTCAACAGCCGTTACCAACGTTGCCGTCTTTATATTCTGGTCTTTCCTGATTAGTTCTAAAAAATTACGGCAAATTCCGGGAATATATTCTTCCCTGTTATTCTGAAGCACCAACAATAGAAAATTTAATGTTAATGGATTAACTTCTGTTTTAAATATTCTGGTTATAAGTTCCTTTTTTTTGGCAGATGGAATCACAGGACTTTCCAGCAGATGAACAAAATCAGCAGACTGACTGCAAACATTTGACACCTTTTCGATATCAGTTTTAAACGATTGCAAATTATTTTTCTCTTTGGCCAACAAGAAAAAAGCTTTTGCGTAACGAACCCTTATTGTACTTATATCCATTCGTTTTAATTCAGTTTGATATCATCAACCAATCCATCCACCATTTTTTCCTGTTCGGTTTTGCTTGTCAGTTCTTTTTTCAACACTTTTTCGGCAATTATAACCGACAATTCAGCAACTTGTTTTTTAAGGTCATTTATTGCTGCATTTTTTTCAGATTGGATTTGTCGCTGGGCAAGTTCAATACTTCTGGTTGTTTCCTGAATTGCTTTTTCTTTGGCTTCAGCAATAATTTTGTCTTTCATTTCTTTGGCCTCTTTCAGAATAATATTTTTTTCCTGACGAGCTTCTGCGATAATTTTTTCGTTATCGGCTTTTAAACCTGCAACTTCTCTTTTTGCTTCTTCGGCTGAATTTAATGCCATTGCAATCGATTCTTCCCGCTCCCTGAGTGCGTTTAGAATTGGTTTCCACGCAAATTTCCGGAGCACAAAAAGTACGATTCCGAAAATTATCAGCATCCAAAATATTGTTCCGGGATTCGGAGTAACTAAACTCATGATATAAAATTTTTAAAATTTAATGGCAACAACACCTCCGGCAATCCCGAAAGTGGTTGCCAAATTTTTTGTTAGATGAAAATAACGAGAGCACAAATAATTACTGCAAAGAAGGCAACACCTTCAATTAAAGCTGCAGCAACAATCATGTTCGAGCGAATTTCACCAACCGACTCGGGTTGACGGGCAATGGCTTCCATGGCACTTGCACCGATATTTCCGATACCGATACCTGCACCAATAGCAGCCAATCCTGCACCAACAGCAGCACCCAGTTTACCTAATGCAGCTCCTGCAGTCGCTTGTAGTAATACAGTTAAAATTGCTGATAACATAGCATTTAAATTTATTTATTAATATTAATGATGATCTGCAGTCGCCATTCCAAAATAGAGTGCCGACAACAGTGTAAAAACATAAGCTTGTATAAACGATACCAAAACATCGAGTAAAAATATAAATACGGAAAAAGCGATTGATAACGGGCTGATTGCAAAACCCGCGACAGTACCCATTAAACTTCCAAATATGAATATTAAACTCACGAACACAGTTACAATCATGTGTCCGGCCATCATGTTGGCAAAAAGTCGAACCATTAAAACAAATGGTTTTGTAATAACACCGGTTAGTTCAACAATGGGCATCAGCGGAATTGGGAATTTCAACCACCAGGGTACGTCAGGATTATAAATTTCTTTCCAGTAATGTTTATTTCCGTTAATTGTAGTTATAAAAAATGTAAATAATGCCAACACCATTGTTACACCAATATTTCCGGTTACGTTGGCACCAAATGGTGGAAATGGTATCAACCCGATAAAGTTTTCGAGCAGGATAAAAAAGAATAGGGTTAAAAGAAATGGCATGTACTTTTCATATTTTTTGTCACCAATTGTGGGTCTGGCAACCTGATCGCGAATGAAAATTATTATTGGCTCCAGTAGATTTTGCATCCCAGTGGGTGCTTTATCTTTGAATTTTGTTGCTTTTACAGCCATTGATATAAAAATCCAAAGTAACAGGATTACGGTAATCAGGATTTCAGCTATTACTTTGGTTATTGAAAAATCAATTGGTGTTCCAATCTCGGTGCCGTTGGCATCCAATTCAACAATTTTACCCTCAAACTGCTTGCTATGGGAAATCCTGAAACCCTTATAAGCTTCTTGTTCATGATGAAACTTTGAAGACATAAAGGCGTGAAAGCTTTTTCCTTCATGCAATTCTGGATTTCTGCTGTATAATATAACAGGGAGCGGAATACTAATATGCGTTTTGCCAAAAGATACTATATGCCAATCGTATGCATCAGAAACGTGTTCAATTATAAATTTACCTGCATCAAATTCTTCCTTCGCATATGTTTCTGTGTTTGCACCTTCATTCCGCTCATCAGCTGCAACGGTTGATACAGAGACAATAGTCAGTATAAATATTAAAAAGATCCCAGTGGAAAACTTAAGCATATTTTAATGGTGTTTTTCTAACGCCTACAAATTTAAAAGATTTTTTTTACGGCCAATGAAAAAAGAAATTTTAATACGGTAATTCAATTGGGATAAAAGTGTATTTTCAAAAGTTATCGTATTTATTTTTTGTTGCTTGTATTTATCTTTAATAAGGAAAAAACTTCAAAAACAGTAAAGACAACATATAATGACATAAAACAGACAACAAATATTTTTGCATTTTCCTTGTCAATTACAATAAAAAGAATAGCCACAGCTGAATATAAAATCAGTTTTAAAAATGTAACCATCATGACACTGCGGGCAAATTTACCAGTATCTTTTGAAGCCAATCGAAGTTGATAAGAATAAATGGAAACTGATATAACCGCATAAAACAAAACGATGAGTGGAAATACAGGCAAATAATATTGCGGTAAAAATTTTGAAAATATTAACCAGCTAAAAAGTGCAATTACAAATACTACAATAAATAAATTCTGAATATATTTTTTCATCATGATTTAAATTTTGCGCAAGGGGAAACTGTATTTTTGGTCCTGGGTAATAGTGAAGTGCATTTTAACAAAACTTTATACTCCAACCACCTAGTTCTTTCGATTTTGATTTTCCTTTTTCTGTCCTCCACCTTTCTTCAACAAACTTCTTGCACCATAAACAATTGCAACAACAACAGATAAGACCATCAAGCCTAAAGTAAAGACCTTGAATTTATTTTCCATCCACTGATCAATCTTGTATCCGCCAAAAGTTCCGGCACCAATAATTGCCATCATTTCGAATCCAAGACTGGAGTAACGGATGAAGTTGTCAAACTTGTTTTTGTGTGGGTTTTTCTGGTTCATTTGAAAGATTTGTAACATTCATAACACAGCTTCCTGAAAACATTGCCCCAGGTTCTATCGAGAGTTTACCGGGAACTATATCACCAATTATTTGAGAGGTAGATTTCATATTTATTAATTCGCTTGCAGTTATTTTTCCTTTAATATACCCTGATATTTCAATGTTATTACACATGATTTGTCCTTCAATCCTACCTTTTGGTCCTATTACCAATTTACTTTTGGCAGAAATATTTCCTAATAATTCACCATCAATCCTGATATCACCATTGGCAATTACATCGCCTTTAATTTTGGTACCCTCATTAATAATATTTATAGATTGATTAGTGCCTTCGTAGTTTGAAGTAATTTTCGCCATATTGCTTTCATTTTTATTTTCTTTGAATAACATTTTTTATTCACATTTTTATGGGTTTGAATTTAACCTTTTTTGCTGTTCCGCCAAAGCAAAAAAACATAGTGTTTACAGAAAAATTTCAATACCGCTGTATAAACATGTAAATTGTTCATTTGTTTGATAGATTCAAGAAATAATGAACATCAGGTTCATTTGATAAACTGAAATTTCAAAGAGAACTAATCAGAATCGTAAGCCCATTTTAAATATACACTACCCCATGTAAACCCTGCGCCAAACGCAACAAGGATAATGTTATCGCCTTTTTTAAGTAATTTTTCGTAGTCGTAAAGGCATAATGGTATTGTTGCTGAAGTTGTATTGCCAAACTTCTGGATATTTATCATTACTTTCTCTTTGCCCACTCCCATGCGACGTGCAATTGCATCGATGATTCGTAAATTTGCCTGATGTGGAACTACCCATGCAACATCTTGTGATTGTAAATTGTATTTTTTCATTATCTCTTCAGCCACATTTGTCATGCTCGAAACTGCGGCTTTAAAAACAACCTGCCCTTCCTGATAAACAAAGTGTTCTTTTCTGTCAACAGTTTCATGAGAAGCTGGCAATAAAGAACCACCAGCCTTCATGTGCAGGTGATGGCGACCCAAACCATCAACCCTGTTAATATAATCAACAATACCAATGTCTTCGGTTGTAGGTTCAAGTAAAACCGCAGTTCCTGCGTCACCAAAAAGCGGACAGGTTGTGCGGTCGGTATAATTTGTTATTGCCGACATTTTTTCCGCAGCAACCACAATTACTTTTTTGTAGCGACCTGACTCGATAAATTGTACTGCTGTAGATAATGCAAAAACAAATCCTGAACATGCTGCATTCAAATCAAAACTCCAGGCATGATGAATTCCAACCTTGTTTGCAATAATATTGGCAGTTGCCGGGAAAGGCATATCGGGAGTTATCGTTGCACAAATGAGCATGTCAATTTCATCGGGTGTAGCGTTTGTTTTATTTAGCAAATCCTTTACTGCATTGACCCCCAAATCACTTGTGGCTTTTCCCGGTTCTTTATAGATACGTCGTTCTTTAATTCCTATTCGTTGTAAAATCCACTCATCGGTGGTATCAACCATTGTGCTAATCTCTTCGTTTGTTAACCGATATTCGGGTAAAAATGCTCCGACTCCGGTTATTGCCGCCCTTAATGTTGCCATCTATTATTTATAAATTCCGAAAAATATTTCGGCTTTAAAATGTCTTTTTAAACCGCTGTGAATATAAAAGTAATACAGTTTAAAATCAAGAAATTGATATTTGTATATATGCAGAGTTTAATAAATACTAAAATTCGTGCTGAACAATTCATTCACGTGTTCGAAAAATCTGCATTCTTAGAAATACCAGATTTCCTTTGATTTAAATCAACTATTTTATAACCGAAAATTTATCCCATATATTTCACAGCAAAAAAAACCAGGTGGTTAACCTGGTTTAAACTGCAATTTCTTTTATAACAACCTGTTTCCCCCGGTAATATCCGCATTCCGGACAAACAGTATGATATTTAACCGTTGTGCCACAGTTCGAACAAGTTGCAAGAGTTGGAGCCACTGCCTTGTAATGCGTACGCCTTTTGTCTCTTCTCGTTTTTGATATTCTATGCTTTGGATGTGCCATAATATATATAGTTTTTAATTAATATTCCCTAATTTTCTAAGTGCATCCCACCGAGGATCTGTAGGTGTTTTATCCTCACTTTCAGAATGCATGTAATTTTTAAGTTTTTTAAGCATTTCTTTGTTGCAATCCCTTTTACCATTGTTGTTTTTTGGATGCACGTGCCGCAAAGGAATGCTTAGTGTAATGTATTCATAAATAATCTGAGCCAGGTTAATGTTGTGTTCTTCGGGATTTATCCATACTATATTTTCACCGTCATCGAATTCGTTTTCCGAAAATTTCACAAACATTTCCGTTTCGTTGGAAACTGTCTGCTTATAATTTTCCAAACAACGGTCACAATTTAGTTCAAGCCACCCTGCAATATTAAGTTGTAATTTAATAAACGAACTGCGCTTTTCCAGAACAACTTTAATTACTATTTCGCACATTGTCAACCAGACTTTCTTCAAAATGTTCAAAGAACTTGTAGTCAACTTCAAATTCGAATTCGTGCAAGCCTTCTTTAAGACCCTTGAATTCAATATCATATTTATTTTTCCAGCTCACGATTCCAAAAAAGAGTTGCAAAAGTATAATTTTTTTATCAACACCCGAACAATTCACTAAAATAATTAGGTTTTGACTGTTTATGAAGAAAAAGGAAACACTCTATTATCTTTTTTTATTTTAAATTATAAAGAGCCAATCATTTTCCAAGAATGATTCTGAAAGTAGTTCCTTTGCCGATTTCTGACCATTTTATAAATATTTTACCGTTATGGTAATTCTCTATTATGCGTTTGGCCAAAGAAAGTCCCAGTCCCCACCCACGTTTTTTTGTTGAATAACCAGGTTGAAATATAGTTTTAAACTGAGATTTAGGGACACCTTTTCCCGTGTCGGTAATATCGATAATTATTTGATTTTCCTTTTTTTGCACATTCAAAGTAATTGTACCGCTGTTTTCCATGGCATCAATCGCATTTTTATATATATTTTCAATTACCCATGAAAATAGTGCAGCATTTAATGGGGTTTCAATGTCATCATGTTCTGAAAATGAAGTTTTAAAAATAACTTTGTTCGAAGATCTAGTTTTAAGATAGTTTATGGTTGAATTTAAAGTATCGACCAAATTTGTTGGAAACAATTCGGGTTTAGATCCAATTTTAGAAAACCGTTCTGTAATTCTTTCCAACCTTTCCGTATCTTTTTCAAACTCCCTTATCAGTGTTTCATCAATTTGTTGAAGTTTAAGAATTTCAATCCATGCCATTAAAGATGAAATTGGAGTTCCAAGTTGGTGGGCAGTTTCCTTTGACATTCCGACCCAAACCTGATTTTGTTCGGCACGCTGGGTTGCACTAAAAGCAAAATAGGCAATCAAAATAAAAACTACTACTACAAATAATTGAACAAAAGGATAGTATCGGAGATTTTGCAAAATACTTGACTCACTGTAATATAATAATAGGGTGTTGTTTTCCGAAAGTTCAATTGGAATTGGTTCAACCCGTTCCTTCATTTTTTTAAGTTCCCTTTTTAATACTTCCTCCTTTCTACCTTCACTATATTTAATATTTGCATCAGTATTAAACGAACCGTCTTTTTCGACAATAATAATTGGGATTGTTGTGTTTTGAGTGGCAACCATACCCAGGAAGTTTAAAAAATGAGTGTTTAATTGTTCCATTTCCGGGGAAGTTACTTCAATACCGGCATCAATTAATTCTTTTGTTGCTTCTGCCCAAAGCTCCACTTTTTTGCGCTCTTCCTGCGCCATTTTGTCCGTAAGCCAATTGGTATAAAATAATGAAGAGACACCAATTAATATAGCTGCAATCAGGAGCAGGATTTTTCCTCGTTTTCTTTTCAGGTAAATGTCCAATTCAGTAAGTTTTATCGTTCAATTGTTGAAAACGCTGGAAAGGTAAGAATATTATTTTTGTGGTTGAATTATAGGAAATTAATGATGACTAATGATTTTTGATAGATTTTTAATTACTTTTTGAGTTCCGAGAAATCCAAGTACTGTATTAGTAATTCCTTTTACATCGATGCCACATTCCTTATATAAATCTTCAGGTGATCCGTGTTCAATAAACTTATCAGGAATGCCGAGCAACTTAACGGTGGCTGAATAATTATTTTCGGCCATAAATTCAAGAACTGAACTGCCAAATCCACCCTGGATTGCGCCGTCTTCGATTGTAACAATTAATTTAAAGTTCTCAAAAATTTCAGCAAGCATTTCAGCATCAACAGGCTTCACAAAGCGCATATCATAATGTGCTGCCGACACACCTTTGTTTTCAAGACTCTTAACTGCTCGTTTGGCAAAAATACCGGCTTTACCAATTGTCACCAAAGCAACATCTTTTCCATCGGCAAGTTTTCGTCCCTTACCAATTTCGATTTTCTCGAATGCATTTTTCCAATTGGGTTTTATTCCGCAACCCCGGGGATACCGGATTGAAAATGGCATTTTATTTTCGGGTAACTGGGCGGTGTACATAAGGTTTCGCAATTCAATTTCATCCATTGGTGCCGAAACTATCATATTAGGAATTGACCGCATGTATGCAATATCGAAAACTCCATGATGTGTTGGACCATCTTCGCCTACCAATCCGCCACGATCAAGGCAAAAAATCACTGGCAATTTTTGAATGGCTACATCATGTATAATTTGATCGTAAGCCCGCTGCATAAAAGTTGAATAAATGTTGCAAAACGGCACCATTCCCTGAGTAGCCAATCCTGCTGAAAACGTTACTGCATGCTGCTCGGCAATACCCACATCAAATGCCCGACCTGGCATTTTTTCAAACAATTTGTTCATAGAGCAACCGGTTGGCATTGCTGGAGTAATCCCAACTATTTTGTCGTTAAGTTCGGCAAGTTCAACAAGAGTTTCGCCAAAAACACTTTGGAACTTTGGCGCTTTGTCAATCGGACAATCACACGAGAAAATTTCACCTGTTTCTTTATCGAAAACACCGGGTGCATGATATTTTGTTTGATTTTGTTCGGCAAGTTTAAAACCCTTTCCTTTTTGGGTGATTACATGGAGTAATTTTGGTCCTTTAATATTTTTTAAATCGTTTAAAACTTCAGTCAAATAAATAACATCATGACCATCTATTGGACCAAAGTATCTGAAATCAAGCGCTTCAAAAAGGTTGTTTTCTTTTAAAATTAAATTTTTGAGGGCATGTTGATTCTTTTGAAGTATTCTCCTCGCCTTTTTCCCAAAACCATCCAATTTTCCCAAACCTTCCCAAACATCTTTTTTAAATCTATTGTATGTTCCTGATTTTGAAATATTTAAAAAATATTTGTTCATTCCGCCAACATTCGGATCAATAGCCATATTGTTGTCGTTCAGAATAACAAGCAAATCGGAATTTGACTCGCCTGCATTGTTTAATGCTTCAAATGCCATTCCACCGCTCATTGCTCCATCACCAATGACTGCTATTACTTTTCTGTCTTTTTCATTTTTCAAACGTGAAGCAACTGCCATACCCAGTCCAGCAGAAATTGATGTGGAAGCATGGCCAACCCCAAAAGCATCGTATTTGCTTTCCTTCATTTTCGGAAAACCACTTATTCCATTGTATTTTCGGTTTGAACTAAATATGTTGCGCCGCCCAGTTAAAATTTTATGCCCGTAAGCCTGGTGGCCGACATCCCAAATGAGTTGGTCATAAGGAGTATTATACACGTAATGCAAAGCAACAGTTAGTTCAACAACTCCCAGGCTTGCACCAAAATGTCCGGGATTTACCGATAGTTCATCAATAATAAAATTTCTTAAATCTTTGCAAACTTCAGGCAAATCATCAATATGCAATTTCTTTAAGTCGTCCGGACTATCTATTTTTTCTAATAAGCTTCCCTTTTTATCAATCATTTTACGAAAAAATATTTTCAAAGATATAATAAATCTCCCACTGTGTTTTTATAAACCAAACATGAAATTTAATCATCATTCAAACCTGACAGTTTTAAGAAATGTATTGGTTAATTAGGAATAAACCATCAAGTGTCAGCATTGGTTCAATTATTTTGACACTTTTTGTCAGCGGGGCAATTACCTGGCTCAATCCACCGGTAGCAACCACTGTAAGTTTTTCATTCAGTTCGTTTTGGGTTCTTTCTATAATTGAATCTACAAGCCCACTAAAGCCAAATATTACACCAGACTGAATAGCATGTAACGTATTTTCTCCTAAAACCGAAGGAGGTGCAGTTAAATGAATCTGCGGCAACTGAGCAGTTTTTCCAGCCAAAGCACTAACGGCAGTATTTAATCCCGGAGCAATTGCAACTCCCTTGATTTCAGCATTTTTACCAATTGTTGTAAAAGTCAGGGCTGTGCCAAAGTCAATAACAGTTGTTAATTTCCCATATTTTTCGAAAGCAGCAACTGCATTGGAAACCAGGTCGGAACCAATTTGAAAGGGGTTTAAAACTTTGACAGGAAGTTTATGATATATATCAGGGCCAACAGTAACTAATTTGCCAGCAGGCAGTAGGTTTGCCAACATTTCTGTAAAAGGATAAACCAGCGTTGGAACAACACTGCTTAATATTATTTCATTTATGTCGGCTACATTAATATTTCCATCGGAAAGAAGTGATCCAAAAATTACTTTATATTCATCCGCCATTTTTAAATGATCGGTTTGAATGCGCCAACTATGCAACCACTCTCCTTTCTGATTGATACCAAATACAATATTTGTATTCCCAATATCTATTGCAAGTAACATGTTTCTTATTTCAATTTAAAAACAAACTTAGTTGAATAAATACATTCTCTAACTCAATTTTATTATTTTTTTAAGTTTCAAAATACCCTGTACAATTGAAATTTGTTGTTTGTCAAATCTTTAATCCATTAAAAATAAAATATAATTTAGTAATATAACCTATTCAGAAATTCTTTAAAACACTTGTTTTTATTGTTGATTACTAACAAATAAAATGCATTATTTTGAATTTGTTTTGTTAAAAAAAATGCGTTATTTTAACAAAATGATTGGTTAAAGTAAAAAGTGATCTAATGCAAAAGACTAAAAATCCGTTAATTTTTATAATTGAAGAAAGCACAATCTATAAAGATTTGATTGTGGGATATTTACGCTCAAATAAATTTGCCAACGTCAAAGAATTTAAGAGCGGCGATGAATGTTTATCCCAGTTGAGTCTAAATCCCGATATTATCATTCTTGATTATTCAATTGAAGGGATAAGTGGATTGGATTTAATGAAAAAAATTAAAGCAACCAACCCGTCGATTGACTTTATTTTTCTTAGCGGACAAAATGATGTTGAAATTGCAGTATCAATTTTAAAACTGGGGGCATCAGATTACGTTGTTAAAAACGATAAAGCTCCTGTAAGATTGGTTAGAGCAATAGAACAGGCCATTTCAACTACCAATAAACAAAAAATAAACAAAGGCTTTACATTGGGTGTACTTGGATTTTTTGTGTTATTGCTCCTTTTAATATCCGGAATTATTTTTATTACCCTGTTTTTTAATCTCTAACTTATTTCTGATACTTTTTTAGGTTGGTAATTAGTTTTTTCCCCCTTGATATAATTCCTGCGGTTGAATGGTATTCCATTTCATTCTCTATTAACAACAATATTTCTGGAATTAATTCAGTTTCTTTCAGAGCTATATTATGCAAAATTTGCATTGCATGAACTCTTACCGCTACAGGTTCTTTTGCCGATTTCAAAGTTTCAACGCAAAAGTCAAAAATATAGCCTTGCTGATTTTGGGTTAAATCATTCATGCTAATCAATTTTAAAAAATGACGTTTTTTGCTGGTGCTATTTTCAATTATGACTTGCTCTATCATTTTTTGCAAATAGGGGTAAAGTAATTTTTCGTTATTGTCATTAATTTTATCGACTAAATAAGCTGCTCTCCAACTTTTTCGATTTGAATCGTACAGGGCTACCTCCATTAAAACCTCGTAAAATTCAGAATTCTGAGCTATTGTGTTAATAAGAAAAGGCAAATTTTCCCACGAATCAATAAGTTCAATTATTTCACTTTTCGTCATTTATGAAATTTCCCGTAAATATATAAACTGGAGATTGAATTAGAAGTCATTCAAAAATGATTGAAGTAATTCATGACTTCTGATACAATAAAAAACGAATTGATTTACTTTTTATGCGCAATAAAACCAGGTGAAAAGATCTGACTAATGGTATTGAATTTTACATGGTTATATTACAAGTTCTGCAAAAAAAGCCTATTGACATTGACAAAAACTTATTTGAAAACTTCAAAATAAAATAGATTTTAGAAAAATACTTTTGGAAAAATATGTACGACACCCGATAACACTGCAGCCCAGCTTAAAATCGACATGATCATAAAAGGTACCGTTTGCCACCGTTTTGAATAATATTTGTTTGCAAGAAATGCCCCAACCGGGATAGTTAAAATAAATGGTGTTGCTATAATTATTCCCCAAAAACCATAAGTAGTTTTCACTTTTGCAATAAACCTGCTTTTCCTTGTAAATACTTTTGCCGATTTTTTTGATGCCATTCTTTCGCAAAATAAATGAAGTCTTGCTTTGATAAATGCAGGCATAATCTGACACAATTTCGGCTTCAGAAAATCAATTAATAAAACTACTCTTTTACTCAAATAATAAAAAAACAAAAACCCACCAATACCACCAATCAATACTGATATCAATGCCTGATCAAAATCGAGACCGATGATCATTGCGTAAGGCAGGGTTAAAAAATATTTAACCGAAGCGAGCAAAATAACATGAATAATTTTAAAAATCATATTCAATTTATAACAACTCAATTAAAACGCTGCGAATTTAAAAATGTTTCTCAGATGTAAAAAATTAGTTACTGTTTTAGATTTCTTAACTAACCAAATTAATTGGAGTGCCGTTTATGTACATTTTTAGATTTTCTGAAGCGACTTGCATTAACCGTGAACGTGCTTCAAAAGTTGCCCATGCAATGTGTGGTGTGATGTAACAATTCTTCGCATTTGGAAGCGGATTGCCAGGATTTGCAGGTTCAATTGACAAAACATCCAATCCAGCTCCTGCAATTTTTCCTGAATTTAAAGCATCTGCCAAATCCTGTTCATTAATCAGCGGGCCACGACCTGTGTTAACAAGAAAAGCTGTTGGTTTCATTTTTGAAATTGCATGTTTTATTTATAAACCCAGTGTTTTCAGGAGTCAACGGACAATTGACACTTATAAAATCACTTCCTGCAAGCAATGTATCTAAATCAACCTGATCGGCTTCCAACCCAGTTTCTTTTTTACTTCGGTTATTAAAAATCACTTTCATACCGAATGCCAACCCAATTTTTGCAACAGCCTGACCTATTTGTCCGAAACCAACTATCCCAAGCGTTTTCCCCACCAGCTCTGTTTGCGGGGTTTTCCAATATGCAAAATCAACACTTCTTGCCCATTCGCCATTCGCCACAGAATCGGCATGAACTGAGACATTTTGAGCAAAATTCAGGATATGCGAAAACACCATTTGCGCAACGGACGCGGTGCTGTATGCTGGAATATTGGTTACAACCACACCAGAATCTTTTGCCGCATCAATATCCACAATGTTGTAACCCGTAGCTAAAACTCCAATGTATTTTAAACCATGTAATTTTTCGATGATTTCCTTGTTCAGAACTACTTTGTTGGTTATGAGCACATCAGATCCTATCGACCGTTCAATCGTTTGTTCCGCAGAAGTGCGGTCGTAAATGGTACAATCTCCCAGTTTCTTAATTTCATCCCAGCTCAAATCTCCAGGATTTAAAACATATCCATCGAGAACAACAATTTTCATAATTAATTCTTTTAATGATTTTCAAAGAAACAAAAATATTCAAAACGTATTGTTGTCAGAATTCAGTTAAGCTGTTAGTTTTACCGTTTAAACCAATTGAACTGCAATGAATATGAGAATTTCCTTTTTAATTCTGATTCTTTTCTCCTTTACTGCTTTCGGCCAGACCGAATCTTTAAAATTGTGGTACGATAAACCGGCTGAAAAATGGACAGAAGCGCTTCCAATCGGAAACGGGCGGCAGGGTGCAATGATTTTTGGAAATCCGTTAAATGAGCATTTTCAATTGAATGAAAATACCTTATACTCTGGCGAACCCTCATCAACTTATAAAAACGTAAACATTCAGAACGATTTACCGTTTGTGACTAAAAATGCTGGAAAACGGAAAATATGTTGAAGCCGACAAATATGTAACTGAAAACTGGCTGGGTCGTTTGCATCAGAATTACCAGCCTTTTGGCGATTTGTATCTGGATTTCGAAGGAAATGAAACCGAAATTACCAACTTTAATCGTGAACTTGACATTTCAAATTCCATTGCAAAAGTGAGTTACAATTTAAATGGAGTGAATTTTACCCGCGAGGTTTTTGCCAGTTTTCCCGATCAAATCATTGCAATCAGAATTTCATCCGATAAAAAATCAACCATTTCCTTTAGGGTGTATTTTAACTCAATTCATCCAAATTGTATTTCAGAAATCCCTTCAAATCAATTACTCATTTTCAAAGGACAGGCTCCCGGTTTTGTTTCGCGAAGAACACTGGAACATATTGAAAGCAAAAACGACCAGCACAAATACTCCGAAATTTACAACGCCGACGGAACCCGAAAACCAAATGCCAAACAGGTTTTGTATGGCGATGAAATTGATGGAAAAGGAATGTTTTTCGAGGCTCAACTGGAAATCAGAAATTCAGGCGGAGAATTATCAAAAACAGAAAATGGTTTACAAATTACAGGTGCTGATGAAGTTATGCTTTTACTTTCAATGGCAACCAGTTACAACGGTTTTGATAAAAGCCCCAGCCGCGAAGGGAAAAATCCTACAGAAATCAATACAAAAATTCTTGAAAACGTTAAAAATAAAAACTGGAATGAAATTGTAAACACGCATCAGGAAGATTATAAAAATTTGTTTAACAGAGTGGGTTTTGAATTGAAAACTGCTGATTTCAGTAAACTTGCCACAGTTGACCGGTTAAAAAACTATGCCAAAAATAAAGATTACAATTTAAACACACTGCTTTTTCAGTATGGTAGGTATTTAATGATTTCGGGTTCGCGAACTGGCGGACAACCCCTGAATTTGCAGGGAATCTGGAATGCCGAAGTAATTCCGCCCTGGAACAGCGGATACACAATTAACATGAATACCGAAATGAATTACTGGCCTGCTGAAGTTACCAATCTTTCGGAATGCCATGAACCACTTTTCAGACTAATAAAGGAATGTGTGGTTAACGGGCATGAAACTGCGAAAAATATGTATGGTAACCGGGGTTGGGTGGTGCATCACAATGTCGATATCTGGCGGCCAACTTATCCGGTTGATAACCAGGCCCGGTATTCTTTCTGGCCCATGGCGCAAGGTTGGTTAACCAGCCACATGTGGGAACATTATCTTTTTACAGAAGATGCCGATTTTCTTAAAAATGAATTATATCCGGTAATCAAAGGCGCAGCCGAATTTTATGCCGACTGGCTGATTGAAAACAAGGACGGCTTTTTATTAACCCCGGTAAGCACGACTCCCGAAAATGCATTTTACACTCCTGAAGGTGAAATTGCAACCGTCAGCCAGGGAACAACAATGGATATGGCAATCATAAAAGAAACGTTTGCCCGGACCATTGAAGCGTCAGAAGCGCTGGGAGTTGATAAAGAACTTCGCCAGGAATTACTGGAAAAACAGGCAAAATTACTTCCCTACAAAATTGGCAAAAAAGGTCAGTTACAGGAGTGGGAATTTGATTTTGAAGAACCTGAACCCCAGCACCGACATTTGGCACATTTATATGGATTTCATCCCGGTAACCAAATTACAAAAGAAAAAACTCCCGAATTTTTTGAAGCCGTTAGAAAAACACTTGAATTGCGCGGTGATGCAGCCACAGGCTGGAGCATGGGTTGGAAAATTAATTTCTGGGCAAGAATGTACGATGGCGACCACGCCCTGAAAATCATCAAAAACTTCTTTAATTATGTGGAAGAAGGCAGCACACAATATACTGGTGGCGGACTTTACCCAAATTTATTCGATGCACACCCGCCCTTTCAGATTGACGGAAATTTTGGTTACACAGCCGGAGTTGCTGAAATGCTGCTTCAAAGTCACGAAGGTAAAATCCGTTTATTGCCTGCCCTGCCAACCGACTGGGCAACCGGTAAAATTTCGGGTTTAAAAGCTCGCGGTAATATTGAAGTTTCGATGGAATGGGAAAATGGAAAGTTAATTCAGGCGACTTTTTCTTCTGAAAAAAATAAAACGGTTTTAGTTGATTACAAAAGTCAAACAATCGAAATTGAATTAAAAGAAAATCAACCTTTAAAAATCAATACAGAAAATTTCAAAAAATGAGAATATATATCATCCTGATTTTTTTATCCATTTTTATTTGCGGTGTTTCAGTACAGGAAAATCAACAGTTGAAAATGTCAGATTTTATTGGAATCAATTCCAAAGTTGCTTACAACCTACCCGCAAGGTTATTCATGGCCCGACCACAACAAATTCATCCTAACCCAGCTGATGGAGTAGCGCAAATTTCCATCAATAATCCAAAATTTCATCATGCGAAAATTTCAGTTTATTCTGCTGATGGTAAGTTGGTTGAAGTAATTTCAGACAAAGGCATTGACGCTGGTCAGCAAAATTTTTCTTTTGGGAAAAGCTTCTCTCCGGGACTCTATTTTATATCATTAAATACTTCAGAATTCAGGAAAGTCGAAAAAGTTATAATCCGTTCAAATTCAGCATTAAACTAAAATAAACTATGAAAACTTCTTTTATCTTATTAACTATTCTTTTGTTCGCAATTTTTTGTTTTGGTCAGACAGAAAAATCAGTCATAAAATCGGGTGAAGGAAACCTGATTTGGTCGGATGAATTTGAAGGGACAGGAATACCAGATCCAAATAAATGGGATCGACCTGAATATAACCGAAGAAATAATGATAAAGGTCCTGACGGATGGTGGAGCAAAGAGGATTCTTATTTCGATGGAAATGGGAACCTGGTTATCCGTGTAAGAAAAATTGCAAATAAAAACAGCGACACCGATGCCTATGATTACAGTGTTGGTGCTATTAGAACCAAAGGAAAATTTGAAACTGCTTACGGAAAATTTGAAATCCGCTGTAAACTGCCGACACAAAAAGGCTGGTGGGTTGCGTATTGGATGATGCAGGGAAATGTAAGTTCAGTTGCCAATGCCGGAGTTGATGGTTCGGAAGTTGATATTATGGAAGGATTTGGTTGGACTGATAAAATAAATCAGGCCATTCACTGGGATGGTTATGGTACTGAACATAAAAGCATCGGGACGCAGAAATATCCTTCGGGAATAAGAAATGGTTTTCATACTTATGCAATGGAATGGTACCCTGAAATGTACATTTTTTATATTGACGGAAAAGAAACCTGGCGCACAACCGGCGGTGGTGTATGCAACCAAAAAGGATATCTGAAAGTAACCGGTGAAATTTCAACAGAGGATTGGGCAATTAACCAGTATTGGTCGAACAATCCTGAAAATGCGCAATATCCCGATTCTTTTATTGTTGATTATGTTCGGGTTTATGAGTTGCCCGATATTAATACAGGTACTGGTTCAATCGATTTTCATGATAATAAACTAAAAATTTATCCTAATCCGGTGAAGGATTATTTGAATTTGGAATGGAGCAGTAATTTAGCCGTCCAAACACAAAAAATATCAATCATAAATACTGAAGGACAAATCGTTAAAAGCATTACCAATTTTGCCAATAACCCGGGTATTAGCGTTGAAGATTTAAATTCAGGCTTTTATATTCTAAGGTCACAAAATGACGAATCAACGATTTTCAGGCGTTTTTTAAAACTGTAAATCATAAATTGGTTTTGGGTCTGAAAACCATTAAAACACAGGTTTCAGATTCTCCCATTTTACATTCCAGTCTTTCGGAAAACCCGGGTTATCAATTTTATTTCCTTCGAAACCGGCGCACATCATGGCAACTGCAGTGAGCAAGCCGCCATTTCCGGGCAGGTAAATCCGCAAGCGTTCTGTTTGATAGTTGTGGCCATTTTTCAGGTAGGTATTTTTTACTTCATCTTTCAGAAGCAAATCAATTGCCTGCTCAGGTAAGCCCAGCCGGGTTGCACACATGGCAGCCATCGGGTAATCCCAGCCCCAGGTTCTGTCCCAGTTCCAAATTTTTTCAATGTGGCCGAAAGTTGCAGCCATTACAGCGGTGTCCATTTCTACTGTTCCCGGCAACATTCCAAAAGCGCCCAAAACCATGGGGTGATCAGAATAATAATGCTCGTTTTCATACGAATCGGGCGCACTTTCGGCAGCAAGGTACAATCCGTTTTTTTGGGCAAAAGTTGGAAGTCCCTCTATTACTTTTTGCCATTTTTCAGCTTCAGGCAAATTCATTCTTTCGCGCCATTTTTGAGCAACACTTAAACCCCAGTGCCAGTATGCAATTTCAAAAGGCGGATTAAAAGTTTTTTCCTTTTCGAGACTTTCCTGGGCAGGAATCAGGGGCGGCCCTAAAATATACCGATTGCTTTTTTCGTCCCAACGGGCGAAATCGGCCATAAAATCAGCAGTTGCAAAAATCAGCGGAGCATATTTTTCAAGTGTTTCTTTGGTTGGATTTTGACGGTAACACAACTCGGCAAAATAAATAATGTGCGGTTGCTGCCAAATCAGGAATTCTCCCACTCCAGAAGGAGAATCATTTCCCTGCATATCGGTCATTTTTGGCCAGCGCACACCATCGTACCCTTGTTTTTCTGCTTTTGTTTTTGCATTACTGAATATTTCAAAATAATAATCAAGACTTTTTTCAAGTAATTCTGTTCTGTTCCAATAGGCAAAATGAACACCGTGCCACCAGTGCATTTCCAAATGCGGTTTTCCGTACCAACTGTTGTACGTTAATCCGGTTTCCTGCGGAGGGAAATTTCCGGCACACTGAATCCTTGTTAAATATTGCGAAAGCACAACCCGCCGCTCCAATTCAAAAGCACGCGGATTTTCAGTTCCCGAAAAATCAACTGCACCACCCGATTGCCAAAACTTTTCCCAGCTTTTTGCAGAAAGTTGTTTAGCATGTTCCATTTCAACCGATTCAGAAAAATCATTTTTATTCCTGAATTCTAGCCGAACAGGAAAAATTTGGTCGATTCATGTTTCGGGTTGAAGAATAAAAATGTGCGGTTCCAACTCCGTCATCTTTGCTTTTCCCGACCACTTTAATTCAGTAAAATAAATTGTTGAATCAATTTTGTGTTTAAAAATGGCACTGTTTTCTGTTTTATCAATGATTTCAGATTGATGAAGAGAAGCATTTTTCCAGTCGGATGCATTGTCACCCCAATTGCCCGATGGATAAGGGAAACTTAGTTTTAAGCCCACCAAACCTTTCGAAATTCTTTTTGAACTGATTTCCACCTCAACCAAATCCTTTTCAGGATGAACGCAAGTTGAAACGTCGATTTTTTCATTTTCAATTTCAAAAGAACTTTCTATCAAACCTTCCCATAAATTCAGGTTTTGATTTTTATTTTTGATTTCCGCAACCTCTACTTTCGATTTGTCGGCGTTAAATAATGCAAATCCAAAATTGGCCAGCTGCAAACGGTGTGGGTTCATTCTAAAATAATTTGCTGCATCCTGTTTTCGGCCAGGTTCATTCCACTGAACTGCATAAGGAATTTTTCTTCCTTCAACGTTAAAATACTGGTAGGTTTCTTCCAACCTATAGTTTTCAATATTCGGAAAACTGTGCCAGCCCCACTCGCTCTGCGTTCCAAGACAAATTCCATTTTCATAGATTTCAGGAAAAGTTTGTAGCCCGGTTGCATCGACAGTAAACGCAAACGCACCATTTCCAACCGAAAGTGATGAGAGCGAATCAAAGTCGTTGTTAACTACGTTGTGCCTTGTTACAAGTGCAAAACGGTCGATTTTGTCAGTTGGCTTTTGTTTATAATTACAGGAAACAGTGAATACCAATAGAGAAATAAGTGTCAATAGTTTAAAAGAATTTTCTATTTTTTTCATTATAGATTGTTTTCAATTTTAAAAACATAAGCACTTGCTGTGTTGTACAAACCACCTTGAGTTGTGGTAAAAAGGTATTCGGGTTTGCCATTTTTCATCAGCAATTGTGGTCGTTCAAATCGACCGTAACGTGACAAATGTTTTGGTGCTGGTGGCTGCTTAAAATAATGATTGGTTTCATAATAGGCAATTTGTGGTTTTTCCCAATTTATTCCATCTTCCGATTCAAAAATTAATCCGTAATCGTGGTTGAAAAAACCCATGTCGCGGGCAATGAGTTTAAATTTTCCATTTTCTACCCAAACAAAAGCATCTTCCAACTGCTCGTTATTTCCCAGATAAGAAAAATCAATTACCGGATTATTTTTAAATTTTTTGTACGGACCGGTTACCGAACTAGCAATTGACAGTCCGTATTTGCGGTTTCCGCGAATTTTTTGTCCTGCAGCATCTTCATATTCCTTTGTATTCCATGATTTATAATAAAGCCAGTATTCACCATTTGGATGTTTTAAAAATGCAGGATTTGTTGTACAATGGTCGTCCCAGCTACCTGGCTCACCAGCTTCAAGAATCGGTTTTTCACTTCTTTGCCATGGACCATTCAAAGATTTTGAAGTAGCCAATCCAATGCGTTTTGTGTTGGTTTTACCATTTGAATTTCCCATGTAAAACAAACAATACAAACCGTCAACTTTTTGAATATGTGGATTATGACAGGTTGTTGCATCAAAAAAACCATCACGTGGCGACAAAACAACTTCAAGATGTTTAAACGTCGATTCTGCTGAATCAGCTACTGCATGTGCAATTTCGCATTTATGTATCCAACCTCCCATTCCAAATTTTTCGGGCCAGCGCGAATAAAAAACATGAACCTTTCCTTCTTCATCATAAACAGGTGAATTACACCAGACATAAAATCCTTTTTCTTCAAGAATACGACCAATGGGTTTAAGTTTTTTTGAGAAATCAGATTCTACAGATTCCGTTTGAAAATTTTCGAATTGCCTTAATTTAAGGCCCAAATTTTTCACAAACGGGAACAGAGCGGGAACTAGTAAAGAATTTGTTATAAATTTTCTACGGTTAATCATTGATAAAAATTAATTCGATTAAAAATAGCAAAATTGAGTTGAACGGAAAATGTATCTTAAAAATTCAGTTGAACAAAATACAGTAAACACCAGATTAATAATTCCAACCAATTAAAAAATTAGCCAAAATTACCCGCATATTGAGACTTTCAGCCCTCAGAAATAGCTGTCAGGTTGTTAAATTTGTGTTTAGATAAAAAACAAGAAATGAAATTGATAATATTTTCAACCATTCTCTATCTTCTTTTTAGTTGTGGTCAACAATCCAAAACAACAGAAGTTGACCAACAACCTGACTCGTGGGCTGTTCAATTTGCCGATGCAGTTATGACAAGACATGACAGCCTTATAAATTACAACGGGAATAAACCCAAGTACGAATACGATCTTGCCTTTCTTGGATCAGCAATTGACAAATTGGGAAATACTGATAAAAAGTATTCTGATTATATGAAGGCTTACATTGATTATTTTGTGAAGGAAGATGGAAGTATTGTGGGTCATAAACTTACTGATTACAATATTGACCGAGTTCGTCCCGGTTTAAATATGCTTGAATTATACGCACGTACCGGAGATGAAAAATACAAAAAAGCGGCAGAAACGCTTGTTAGTCAAATGGAAACCCAACCACGGACAAATTCAGGTGGTTTTTGGCATAAAAAAGTTTATCCCAACCAAATGTGGCTCGATGGGCTATACATGGCTTCACCCTTTTTGGCAAGGTATGCCCGCGATTTTAACAAACCAGAATGGTTTGATGAAGTAGCTTTTCAATTACATGAAGCTTATAAAAATACACGGGATGAAAAAACAGGATTGCTGTATCATGCCTGGGACGAAAGTCGCCAACAACGCTGGAGCAATCCCGAAACAGGCCAAAGTAAACACTTTTGGAGCAGGGCAACTGGTTGGTATATGATGGCATTGGTTGATGTGCTGGATTATTTGCCTGAAAATCATCCGGAACGTCAATCCATTATCGAAATCCTAAACAAATTGAGTGAAGCACTTTTAAAAGTTCGGGATGAAAAAACAGGTTTGTGGTACCAGGTTCTGGATCGTGGTGGAGATGAAGGAAATTATTTGGAAGCATCGGGAACAGCAATGTTTATTTACTCCTTTGCAAAAGGCGCTCATAAAGGATATCTCGATAAAAATTACCTCGAAATTGCCAAATCTGCTTTTGATAGTATGGTAGAAAATATGGTAAAAACCGGAGACGATGGCTTACCGGTTTTGACGAATACCTGCGGTGCATGTGGACTCGGTGGCAATCCTTACCGTGAAGCTGACTACAATTATTATGTAACCGAAAAACAGGTTGATAACGACCAAAAAGGAGTTGCCCCATTTATTCTGGCTGCCATTGAATTAAATAAATAAATTACAAATGAAAAAACTGATTCTTCTGATTTCGATTTTCGCTCTCCTTAATTCAGGGACTTTCGCACAAAAAACTCAGGCCTACCTGGGATTAAAAGAAGGTGGAGAATGGAAATGGGTAACAAAAACCAATGGAAATAAACAATACGAATACAAGGGCGGAATTTTTAAACCTGTTAAAAGTTTGGTTGCAGATGAAAAACATACAGACCATTCTTTTGATATTCAGTTTGAAGGTCCTGGTTGGGAATCTGACAAAATCGGTTACCGGATTTACATGGATTGGCGCAATGCCATTGATATTTTTGGAAAAAAAACAGAAGCTTTGGTTTTGCAGAATGTTGGTTTGGATGGTTTTGATTCGTACCACGAAATGCAGGATTGGGGTGTAGATATTCTAAAAGTTGGCGATGCACTGGGAATTGGAACCCTCGCTTTTTGGGACGGTGAAAAAGCGGTGAGGGTTGAAAAAACAGATAAAATATCAGCTTCTGTTGAAAACGGGAAAAATTCATCGAAAGTTGTAATTGATTATGACAATTGGGAAATTAACAATACAAAAACCGATGTGCATACAACGCTTGAAATTAAAGAAGGAAGTTATCTAACCAAATACAGCATAGAACTTTCAGATGCGTTACCAAATCTGGCAACAGGGATTATCAATCTGCCCGAAACCGAAACTGAAGTATTAAAAGATATCAAACCGGGATGGAGTTGTTTCATTACGTTCGGAAAACAAAGTCTGGAAGAAGATATGCTTGGCATGTGTATATTTTTCAAAACTGAACAACTGATTAAGCAAACTAAAGACAAATTTAGTCATGTAATAGTTTTAAAACCTGAAAACAATAAACTGACATACTATTTTGGAGCTGCCTGGCAGCAGGATAAATCAGGAGTTAAAACTATGGAAGATTTTAAAGCGTTGCTTAAAACTCAGGCGAAGTATGTCAACTGAATGTTGAATTAATTCTTAAATGTCGATTAACGCTGTCAAGTCTAAAGACGTTGACAGGTTATGGCACTGCAGACTAACATCAAACAAATTTGAACTTCAAAATTTAATAAATTAAACGACTTTGAATTAAGTTCCTGAAATCACCCTTTTTTAAGCAAAACCATTTTATCAGGTTTATAGAAATTCTCATTCATACAGTTGAACTGCGCTGTCGTTGATTTCAATTTTATTGTTTTTTACAAGCAGAATCATTTCAGCGCCGGCCAAAAGAACAGGGCCATAACCGTGTGCAGCGTAAACATTTATCGGACGGTAATAGTAAAAAGCCGGGTCGAATCCCATACCTGTGCCAACACAGGTTCCTTCAACCTGACCTTTTTCGTTTACTTTTGTTGAAACTGCATTCCATGCCAGACAAACCATTGGCGCATAAACTTTTGCATCGACATAACCGCGGTTAATCGCACGAGCAATTGAATAGGTATAAATTGCCGTTGCTGAAGTTTCCAGATACGAATCATTTCTGTCAATTAACTGATGCCAGAAACCTTTTCCTGATTGATAATTTGCCAAACCCCGAATATGTTTTCTCAATAATTCCAAAACCAAAGATCCCTGCCCGCATGATTTTCCGGCAGAACTTCCAATAATTCAACCATTGTCATAACAGCCCAGCCATTTGCACGTGCCCAGTGAAACTGAGGATGTTCGTCCATTTCCTGAACCCAACCATGCATAAATAAACCTTTTTCTTCGTTAAACATTCGTTTCGAAAAGAGCTGCACCTGTTTTACCGCGTCATCAAAATATTTTTGCTCTTCCGAATATGCACCCATTTGTGCAAGTGCTGGAACACTCATAAATAAATCATCGAGCCACAAAGTATTGGGTTGCGGACGGTTTCGTGCCAAAGTTCCATCTTTAAGGCGAAATTCTTTGTTGCTGATGTAATCGATGTAGTTATTAATAATCGGATCAAAACCGAAATTATCACCTGATTGCTGAGCTTTGATAATTGCTGCGCACATGGCACCGGCATCATCCAGCGCGTGTGGATGTAAAACGGAATTTACAGGAGTTTTTATTTCAGGATGATTTTCACTGAGTTTTTTAAAATACGGAATAATACCGGCAATAAACTGAATTCTGTCGTTTGTATATTTTGCATATTTTGCATTGCCGGTTGCCTTGGTTGCAAGTGTCATTCCGGCATAAGTTACACCCCACTCGTAACTGATTAAACGGAAATCGCCTGGCAGAAATATCGTATTTTCATCCACTTTTGAATAGTCCGTTATTTCTTTCCCGGAATTTTTATCAACCAATTTCATGGGAGTTGATTTGTCGAGATAATTATAAACACGATCGAGAACAGCCTCAATATCTTTCACTTCAGGTTTCCCGTACGGAACATCGTATTCCGGTTGCAACAAATGAAGCGGTGTGTTTGAATCGTTCATTTTTTGTGCAAAACCAGGTCCCTCATTCAAAACGAAAAAAATTACAATTAAAACGTAAATTTTATTTTTCTGATTATTCTTTTTCATATCTGTCGATTTAGTATTTAAATTTTTATACTTTATTTTTTGTCTTCAAATTCTAAAAACCAGCTTTTACTGATAATTTTTCAGGCGAACATATTTAAATTTCAGTAAAAACTGACGAATAAAATATAAGTATCGTCTTTCTTAATTTTCAGCAAGTTTAAAAACCTCGCTGCCGGCAAGCAGAAAACATCCCAAACCGTAGTCTTCAAAATCGGGTTTACTATCGTACAAAACAGGTTGCCCGTCTGATGGCTGTTTCCCGGTTCCCTGCACATAACCTAAAAACCCGTTTGGATGAACTGATTCGTTCGCCATCGCATTCCATCCTTTTGTAAGCGCGGGAAGATATTTTTTTGAAGGAAGTAAACCGTTATTCACACCCCATGCCATTCCATAAACAAACAAGGCAGTACCCGAGGTTTCCTTTCCCCCAAAATTGTTTGGGTCATGCAAACTTGCATTCCAAAAACCATCTGCACGCTGAAGGGGTAACAAAGCTTTCATCATTTCCTTATAGGTGTTAATATATTCTTTTCTGTGCGGGTCATTTTCGGGCAAAATATCCAAAACCCGCACCAATGCAGCCACTACCCAACCATTTCCGCGCGACCAGTAACAATCTTCGCCATTTGGTTCTTTGTAAGGAGGCAGAAAATCTTTGTCGCGCCACCACAATTTGTCTTTTTTGTTGTACAGCCCCTGCTTAACTTTGGTATCCAAATACATTTCGTGCATGCGCTCAGCGTAACTTTTGTCTCCAGTAATTACTGATAATTTTGCGAAAACCGGCATTGCCATTTGCAGGGCATCAATCCAGTTCCAGTCGTTGGCTTTTTTGCTTGCCATCATCAGGTCGATTGAGGCTTTTACATTTTTCAAACGCTCGGGTTGCGGGTCGATTTCATATAAATCCAAATAAGTCTGGCCGCAGCATTGGTTGTCTGCATTCCGAGTTTCAATGCCATCCCTGAAATTCCAGTTGTGTGCTTCTGCCCAGGAAATGGCATAATCATAAAATTGCCTGTCAGGTTTTATCTAATAAAAAGCCATCAATCCTTCGTAATAAACTGCACGGGTCCAAATATTACTTGGGCGTTCCCTGTTTGTAATAATACTTTTTCCTGTGTCGGGCCATTTTTGCATAAAATAAGCGTTTGTTAACTCCATTTTTTTCAAAACCTCATTTTTTACCGGCAGCTTTTGCGCAACCAAAACATTTGCTGTTATGGTAAATATTGCTATTAACAACCATGCAGTTTTTGATTTCATATTTATAATGTTTTGTTTATTCTTTTAATTTGGATAAAACACAATCGTCGGGAATATTTTCAATGTTTAGTTTTTGGCTTCCTCATCAGATAATTGCCGCGATCAGGTTACACTTTTTTTCAGGATGCCAGAGTCCGTATTTTTATATTCAGCATAAATTGCAGTCAATAAACATAAATCCAATAGTTTTCTTTGTGTTGTGCTTGCCGCCGTTATATATGAATCACTTTTGCTGATAATTTTACTGAAATTAAAAACTCCGGGAATCAAAACCAATTTGAAATCCCGGAGCATATTTACCTATAAACTACTATACCTAACCCATGAATAAATAATTCATAAAGTTCATTTTACTCAATAGATTAGTAACCTGGATTTTGCATTGCTGTTTTTTCATCAGGAGTCAATGGCCTTCCCTCTTTATAAATTCCATCGAGGAATGTCTGTGGAATTGGTCGCAGAAGGTGATAATCCTGAATATTTGCTTTAGCTTCTTTATTATATGCCCTGACTCTTGGAATCAAAGTTTTGGTTCGGCTTAGGTCTTCCCAACGCAGCCATTCACCACAAAGTTCCCGGGTGCGTTCATTCAAAACAAGGCATAACATGCGGTTATAATCACTTGAATAACCCAATTTGGTTATTACAGCCTCATCTTCAGCAGGCAATGTTGAAGTATTGGCAATAGTAAGATCAGTAGCAATAGTTGTTACCGGAATATTGTTAGACTCATAATAAGAATTTTCATTCATATATGAATTGTCAGCAAAAGGCTGAGTAAATGCAGAAGTAGGATATGACTCTGCTCCATCCATATAGTATGAACGGTCTTCTCCATCTTGATAAGTAGCACGCTGCCGAACTGCATTTATATAGGTCAAAGCTTCTGAAAATTTATTCTGACGTATTTTTGCCTCGGCTGCCATTAAATATGTTTCAGCAGAACGTGCTAAAATTTCATCGCGCATTCCTCTGTTATCATTAATAGCAGTCCTGTCGGATTCAAAATGTTTTGATAAGGAAGGAAACCTTGGGTTAGCCTCTAAACCTACTCCATCCGCAGCATGTGCAACATAAACGTGAGGAATTGTTTTTCCGGTTTTACTGTATAAAATGTCAGGATCGTTGTTATTTACAGTTTTTGCAAAACGTGTATCACCAGCTGAGTTGATAATATACAGAATACCCAGATCTACACCCGGTGTATAAGTAATACCACCAAAATCACCACCTTTATTTACCCTGTGTTTTGTTCTGAATACCTTCCAAAACCGTGAATCATTGATATGGTCGAACACATCATAAGTGTAATATGTATTAGCCAAACGGCTGTATGGACGCATTCCCGTAAGGTCGCGTTTCAATGTTGCCAGATCGTCATAACGGGCTGTATAAAATATATGGCTATTATTATTTGTTTCAAGAACAGATTCACGGCTAAATGATGCTGATAAAATTATTTCCGGAAGAGTTTCATTTGCACCATCGGGTTGGGTATAACGCCAAAGGTCCTGAAAATTAGGAGCAAGCGGATGTCGGGCAATTACTTCGTCGGACAGAGAAACCACTTTTTCCAGGTCTGCGCTTTTAGTAGAACCATTCCATGAATCATTAATTTCACTGGCACGTGTTAAATATGCTTTTGCCAGAAAATGTGCTGCTGCATCCTTAGTAATCCTGTTTGGACCTTGCCCTGAATTTTCCAACAAATTATAGGCCTGGGTAAAATCATCAATCACCTGTGCCAGAACTTCTTCCACCGATGCACGTGTAAACTCAAGTTCAACTGTAGTGCTAGGTGTCAATTTTAGTGGAACTCCACCATATTGTCGTGCCAGTTTTAAATAGACAAATGCGCGAAGAAAATAACCTTCGCCCAGGGCAGTTTTTTTGATAGCAGCGTTTGTAGATTCAATATTGGTTGCCGATTCAATTAACTGGTTGGCCAATCCAATGCCAACATATGCATTATCCCAGGGTTCCTGTGCTGTGGTTCTAATTGTTGTTATTATGGAATTAAACCGGCTGTCATAATTATTCCATTGACTATTTGTATCGTCACCACCGACATGAAACTCATCGGTACCATAATTTGTGGTACCAAATTGATATTCTGAAGCAAAAGGCGAAGCAAAAATCCGATAATATGCGCCTACAGCTAATTCCTGGATTCCTTGCTCTGTTTCATAATATGAGAAATCCCTTTCAGTTTCCAGTACTTCATTAAGAAATTTTTCCTGATTACAGGAAGTAACACCTACTATCAGTGCGAAAAGTGTTAATAATAGATGATGCGTATATATTTTAATATTCTTTTTCATAAATCTTATTCTTTTTGAATTTATCATTTATTAAAATTGTATGTTAATACCTGTTACAAAGCCTCTGTTCGATGCATGATATCTTAAATCAAGGTCAATCCAGGGCACATTATTGAAAACAAAACCCGGATTTAATGCCTGAACGTAAAGTCTTAATTTAGAGAGACCTAACTTATTTGCAACTTTATTAGGTAAATTATACCCAAGGGAAATATTGCGAATCTTTAGGAAAGAACCGCTTTCAAAACCCAGTGATCCATAGTACTGGTCTCCGTAACCGGCAGAATAAATAGGTTTTTGATAATCGGAATTAGTGTCAGTATCAGTCCAGTAATCCACTTCTCTTTGCTGATATCGTCCAACCAATCCTTCACCTCCGGCATCGTAAGTATATCCCATACGTCCGTATAAAAATACAGATAACTCGAAATTCTTGTAGTTAAATGTATTTGTAAGTCCAATAATATACTTTGGAATCTCACTATCAATAATGACACGGTCGTTATTCGCATCAATTTTATAATCGCCATTCTGATCTACCGGCCTCACATTACCTGCTTTAAAGGTATGACCATTGGCATTGAATTTTGCCATTTCTGCGGCATCAGATTCCTGCCAGATTCCTGCAGCTTCATAGTCATAAATTATATTTTGGGAGTAGCCAATAAACCATTCATTAAGTAAATCATCTTCTTTCCCATTTGCCAAAGAAACTATTTCGTTATCCTGATATGAAGCGTTTAAAGTAGTTGACCATTCAAAATCACTGGTCCTTACATTAACCGTACTTAAAGTCAAATCAACACCTTTGGATTTGGTTTCTCCTATGTTGGCAAAGGTATTTCTAAAACCTGTAACTGTTGGTATTGATTTTTGAAGTAACAAATCAGAAGTATGTGAACTGTAAACATCTAAATTTCCGTTTATTCTGGCGTTCAGTATTGAAAAATCAAGACCAACGTTATATTGCATTGTTCTTTCCCATCCCAATTCCTGATTTGCCATAGTTTCAACATTTTGCTGACCTGCTGTAGAAGTGCTGCCAAACGGATAGAATAAAGCATCTAATCTTCCTTTGGTAGAATAAGGGTCAATAGCCGCGTTACCGGTTACCCCTACACCAATGCGTAATTTTAACTGGTTTATCCAGTTCACATCATCCATAAATGCCTCCTGATCCATTCTCCATCCTAAAGCTGCACTGGGGAAAAATGACCATTTATTGCCTTCTGCCAATACTGAAGCTCCATCATAACGGCCTGATGCAGTAAGCAGATATTTACTATTAAAACTATAATTTAAGCGTGCCATATACGATAATAATGATTGTTTTATAATTCCGGAGCTCCAGCTTTTAAGTGAACTAACTGCACCCAATGCATTCCATTTCTGGCTTGCAAATGGAATGTTATCGGCCGTCATTAGACTTGATTCAGTTTCAAATTTCGTTTGACTCTGTAAAAAAGTCAAACCAAAATCGTGTTTTTCAATGGTTTTATTGTAATACAGCAAGTTGTCGAGTGTGTATGACAAGCGTTGTCTTTTCTCTAAAGAAGCATATGCAGAACCACTTCTGATTACAGATTTGCCGTCAATATAAATACCATCGCGCCAATTTTCAATGTCAGGTCCAAAATTGGTACGGAATCTTAATCCTTCAAGTACAGGAATGATTTCTCCAAAATCCAGCTGCCCGTAAAAACTACCAAGGACACGTGCAGATACACGTTGGTCCTGAGAGTATTTATCCTCATCGATTATTGTTTTAACTGCAATATCACCACCCGGATAATCTATTCTGTTGCCATCCGCATCATACGGTAATGTATAGGTAAAAATGCCATATGCACTTTGGTACAATCCGGTTTGAGCCGACACGCCAACATTACCTGAAGTAGATTGACCATATTCCTGAATACTGTATGAACTATTCAGGTTACTGCCAAACGAGAACCATTTGGTTGGTGTAACATCGACACTTACATTGGCATTATAACGTTTATAACCCTGCCCTTTTACAACCCCTGTATTATCAGTATATCCAAATGAGCCGTAAGCCTTTATTTTATCGGTTCCCCCACTTGCACTTAGTGTATTTTGAGTGGTGATTCCGGTGCGTGTTACAAAATCAGTCCAATTTGTAGTAGTTAATTTTGATGGGTCCCAACTACCGCTTGCCCAGCCTTTAAGTATATTGTCCCATGCTGTATCATCACCGGTAAAAATTTTAGAATCATTTTCCTGTGTAGGCTGATCTCCTCTAACCGTTGATTCTCCATTGTTGTATTTTGCCCACCGACGGTATTCAATGTATCCGCCAGCATCAAATAAAGCTGAATATTCATGCATTTTTTCAATGGTTACCGATGAATCAAAATTCAAAGAAAGCTTACCCGCCTTCCCTTGTTTTGTAGTAATAAGGACAACGCCATTTGCACCACGTGAACCATAAATTGCTGTAGCCGATGCATCTTTTAAAATATCAATAGACTCAATGTCATTGGGGTTCAGATTGTCAATTCCGCCAAGCGTTACTGAGTTTGATGAAACGCCTGCTGCATCAATACTTCCGGTTACCAATGGAATACCATCCACTACATATAGTGGAGAGTTGGATGCAGTTAGTGAACGAACACCTCGAACCGTAATACTTCCAACAGTACCTGGCCGTTCATTCGATGTAATATCTACTCCGGCGGCCTTACCCTGCATCGCTTCAATTGCATTTTTAACCGGCCGGGAGCTTAGTTCTTCTGCGCTAACACTCACCGTGGCGCCAGTTACATCCGACTTCTTTTGTACACCATAACCAATGGCAACTACTTCCTGAATCCCAATTGCATCGGATTCTAACGAAACATTCACCGTTGTTTGGTTGCCAACCCTTATTTCGCGCGTTAGCATGCCAACAAAAGAAAAAGTTAATACAGCATCTTCCGGAACATTTAAAATAGAATAATTCCCTTCTGAATTGGAAACCGTTCCATTTGATGTTCCTTTTACAACAATTGTTGCACCTGGCAATGGTTGTCCGGAATCGTCAGTTACCTTTCCCGTAACCTCCTTTTGCGCCATTGCACTACTGATAGTTACAATAAACGCCAATAACAGTAATAGTAGTTTTTGCATAAATAAAGATTTTAAAGATTTCAATTAAATTTAGTAATTACATATCTCTTAAAAATTAAAAAGTCAACGTTCAAAAAATGTTATAATCCGCCAGTGATATGGATTCCACTATCATTATAAATTATTTACAAATAATCAATACCTGACCTGTATTAATTGATTGATTGTGAATAAACCAGGTTTTACTGAAGTTTTCTTTTAACTGGCCGGTTAAAAGTTTAAAGAATAATTTTTAGCAGGATGATAATAGACGATATAAGAATAAGTGATGAAACAATAATTATGCTGTTTATTTTCCTCAGATCACGCCGGTGTTTACCCATAAGTTTCTCAATTAGTTATTGGTTAAATATTTCAAAATAAATTTAGTCGATTTCTAAAAGAATTTGGCTATTTAAACTTCCCAAAACACATGGTGAATTTTCCCGACAGAGGTTTATACTTCCCAAATAGCGGGTTGTTTTTGATAGAATGAAAAACCGATGGTTTTTAAAGTATGAAACCTACCTGGTTTCTGTAAGTTTTGATTTAGAAACATATTCTGAAGCGCTCATTCCGAATTCACGTTTAAAACATTTTCTGAAATGCGACAAATCCTTAAAACCTACATCATAAGCTATTTCAGAAACATTCAATTTTTGCTGGATGAGAAGCTGGGCTGCCCTTTTTAAACGAATATGCCGAATGAACTCTTTGACTGTCATATCGGTAAGTGCATGTAGCTTTCGGTATAACTGCATTCGGCTGACACCAACTTTTGCCGAAAAAGTTTCAATATCAAGATCACTGTCTGAAATATTGTTTTCCACAACTTCTATTGCCTTTTGCAGAAAACGTTCATCGGGTGAGGAAATAACCACATTTTTAGGTTCAAGAATTACTGTTCCTGTAAACTTTTGTTTTAGCGATTCCCGAATTGAAAGTAAATTTTCAATTTTTGCCTCCAAAACTGCCAAATCAAATGGTTTTGTAATAAAATCATCAGCACCTGTTGTCAATCCCTTTATCTCATGTTCTCTTGAATGCAAAGCTGTAAGCAAAATTATGGGAATATGTGAAGTTCGTTCGTCATTCTTTATGCGTTTACAAAGTTCATATCCATCAGAAACCGGCATTAAAACATCGCTAACAATAATGTCGGGAATAATTTCATGTGCAATTTGCCACCCTTCTTCACCATTTTGGGCCTCAGCAATTTTATATGTTGTATTAAAATGGCTCGAAATAAATTTTCGTACATCTGCATTATCCTCAACAATCAGCATTACTTCCAAATCCGGATGTTCATTTAATTCATTTTCCAGTGTTAAATTCAAAGCGTTAAATTCCAACCCTCTATTCTCAATTCCCGATTCAATTTGCAATTCGTGAAGTTTTGAGTAATAGGGAATCCGAATGACGAATTTTGTACCTTTTCCCTCCTTGCTCGTTACAAATATATCGCCCTTGTGAACGTTTACAAGCTCTTTTACTAAGGCTAAACCAATTCCAACTCCAAAATTGCTGTCCTCATTATCGGTCTGAAAAAATCGTTGAAAAATTTTATTCAGATTATTTGCAGCAATCCCTTTTCCTGTATCCTTTACAACAATTTCAATAAACTGTTTTTCTTTTCCGGTTTCATTAAATTCAGTATCGACAGAATCAAAAATCAACGAAATATTTACTGTTATTGTACCATTTTGTGCTGTAAATTTGAGTGCATTTGAAATAAGATTATTCAGTATTTTTTCGATTTTATCAGGATCAAAAGTTGCATATAAACTATTTTTTAAAGTGTTGAATTTTAAAGTAATACCTTTTTCAACAGCAAAATTATTAAATGACTCAATAATGTTTCGCACAAAACCGATAATATCGGCTTCTGTTAAATTGAGTTTTAAATTACCGGTTTGAAGTTTTCTGAAATCAAGAAGCTGACTGATTAATTTATCGAGATTTTTGGCATTGCGATGGATCAACTGGAGATTTTCTTTTGTTTCAACTGCATCATAATCTTTGTTGATTAGCTTTTCAAGTGGCCCAAGTATCAATGTTAAAGGGGTTCTGATTTCGTGTGAAATATTGGTAAAAAACTTCAGCTTCATCATATCGATTTCATGAAGTTTTCGTGCATTTACTTTTTCAAGCACAAGTTGTTGTTTTATCTTTTCCCTGTTCAAAATAAATCGAACAATTATGTTTATTAAAAACACAATAACGATTATTATTAAGGCTAAAAACCATTTGGTTTTATAAAATGGAGGAAGTATAGTTATTTTTAGCTGTAATTCATTGCTATCGTTTTTTATACCAGGGACAACTCGTTTTATGCGAAGTAAATAATCTCCTGGATCTAGATTGGTATAAGTAGCTGATCGGATATTACTGGGTTCATTCCACCCCCGGTTAAACCCTTCAAGAATATAAACGTATTCGTTTTTGTCGCTGTTCACATAATTCAAAGCGGCAAATTCAAGTGTAAATACATCCTGGTCGAATTTCAATTCGAGGTGATTTGTTTGGGAGATACTTTTTTGCAAGACAGCTTTTTTATCATCGCCAACAGGAACTGATTTATTGAAAATCTTTAAATCAGTAAATACAATTGGTACATCATTATTTTGGGCAACAATTTCTGAAGGGTTGAATATATTAAACCCTGAAACCGAACCAAAAAGAATTTCTCCGGATTCTGTCTTTAATGAGGCCCCATAACAAAACTGATTATTACTTAACCCGTCTTTGCTTGTAAAATTCTGAAAATAAACTTTTTCTGTATCAAATTTGGAAAGACCGTTTGTTGTGCTAATCCATAAGTTATTCTGATTATCCTCTTCAATACAAAGTGCTTGATTATTAGCTAGTCCATCGGCTTCATTGTAATATTTCAAAGGACCACCGGTAGCTGAATAGATGGCAATTCCCTTGTCCAAAGTAGCAATCCAAATTCTTTTTTTGGAGTCTTCATACATAGATTTGCTTCGTTCAGAAAAACGTTTAACTGTATTTTCCTCAGAATTATATACAATAATTTCATTTAAACTACCGAACCAAATATTTCCGTTTGAATCGGTCTCAATCCAAATTACCTGAGCATCGCCATTTATTTGTGGATAATGAATAAATAAGTGTGATTTTTTCGAGTATTTGTCAATTCCACGTGATGTAGCTACCCAAATTTCGCCATTCCGGTCAGCACAAATATCCCAAACCCTGTTATCGGAAAGCGAACCGGAAACATCGGGATTATGCTTAAAATGCGAGATTTTACTTGTTTGTAAATCAACTACATCAACTCCTCCCAGATATGTACCTACCCATAATTTTCCTTCACCATCATCCTGAAATGCCTTAATACAGTTCTGTGAAATTGAATTACTGTTCTTTTCATCACTAATCATGTAACGGTAAGTACCGGTTGCCGGATTATAAATATTGATTCCACCATCTTCGGTACCAATCCAGATGTTTTGATTTTTATCAATCCAAAATGCATATATAATGCTGCTGTTCAAATAGTGATTATCTCCAGGCAAGGCTGAAAAATTATGGAATACCTGCTTGCTTTTTGCCAGCAAATTCAATCCTCCACGAGTTCCAATCCACGTTTCTCCCTGTTTGTCATTATATACACAAAGTATTGAATTGTTCGATAAACTTCGGGGTTTTCGGTCATCGTGCCGATAAAATCCGGTGACACCATGGCTCTTCGAATAGGTATATAAACCTCCGCGTGTGCCAATCCAATATTCGCCAAAAAAGCCTTGTGAAATTGTTCTCACCGTTTCCGACCGATTGTTTTCGGGAGTTAACTGTATTGATTTAATTATTTTTGACTCCGGTTCAACAAGAAACAATCCTGAAGAATACGTTCCTATCCATAGCAAGCCTTCATCATCAAGATAAATTTCCCAAATTTCCCTGTTTTGATTTTCTTCATACGGAAGCTCAAATTGATCCATTTCATTATTGGCAGGATTATAAATAAAAACTCCGTTATTGGTGCCAACCCATAATTTACCTGAATTGTCAAATTGAAGATTTCTCACAAAATTTCCTTCAAACTCAGGTTTAACTGACTGAAGATTCCCAGAAGTATCAATTTTGAAAATATTAAAATCGGTTCCAATCCAAATATTTCCTGATTTATCTATTTCGATAGCATTAACAACTACGTCTCTCAATTTAAATGCTTCATAATTTTTAAGCGGATTTGAAAAACTTTCTTTTTCCCTTTGAAAAATATTAAGCCCGCCATTTTCTGTTCCAACAAGTAAATTTCCATTTTTATCTTCCCTGATAACTCTTACCAGGTTTCCATTTAAACTGGTTGAATCATTAGGATTAGGTAAAAAATTCACAAAATTGTATCCATCGAATCTGCTTAACCCCTGGCTTGTACCTATCCACATCCAACCTTTGCTATCCTGATAAATACATTGAATCTGGTTATTGGGAAGCCCGTCTTCCTGCGAAAAAATGTCGAAAGTAAATTGAGTAACAGAAACCTGGCCATTTGCCGGAATTTGAATCCAAATTACCATTAACAACAGTAAAATGAATCGAATTGTTAATTTGTTACTCAATGCAATTTTCTTCATATTTTCTAAAATCGAAAAGCCACAAATTAATGTTATTTTAATTGAAAATCAAAAACTCGTGTTTTGCATATCGGAAAAGTTGGATGAGTGCTGCACAAATAAAAATCCTCTCACTGGTAAGTGAGAGGATTTTGAATGTGGTACCACCTGGAATTGAACCAGGGACACACGGATTTTCAGTCCGTTGCTCTACCAACTGAGCTATGGTACCCCTTTATTTTGGTGCTGCAAAAGTAAACATTTTTTCAAATTCACAAAAAAATAAATCATTCTTGTGAATAATCCGTTTAAAAAAAATCAAATCCGTCAACTGTGCTTGTGTTTTACGTTTCTTTTATACTTTTGCACGCTTATAATTCATTCAATGGTTAGTACTGATTTTCTGACACATACACTGAAAAACGGAATCCGGTTGATACATCAGCAAACCGATTCACCGGTAGCTCACCTGGGCGTTCTAATAAATACAGGTTCGCGCGATGAAACTGAAGAAGAACACGGATTGGCTCATTTTATCGAACATTCAGTTTTCAAGGGTACAAAAAAGCGGAGAGCTTACCATGTTTTAAGTAGAATTGAGGATGTAGGTGGCGAATTAAATGCCTATACCACAAAAGAGGAAACAACACTGTATTCTACTTATTTAAATGAAGATTATGAGCGTGCTGCCGAACTGTTAAGCGATATTTTATTTAACAGCGTTTATCCGCAAAAAGAGATAAATCGTGAAAAGGAAGTAATTGCTGAAGAGATAAATTCATATAAGGATTCACCATCGGAATTAATTTTTGACGAGTTTGAAGAGCTTGTATTTGATGGACACCCAATAGCGCGTAATATTTTGGGTACAAGTAAAAACATCAACAAGTTTAACCGCGATTCGATTCTCCGGTTTATCGAAAAAAACTACCACACCGACCAAATGGTAATCAGTTCGGTGGGAGAAATGAATTTCGATAAACTGATAAAGTTGGTTGAAAAATACTTTGGTTTTGCTGAAACAAATCTACGTATTAACGGACGGAAACCATTTGAAAATTACTTGCCTGGCAACCGCTTCGAAACAAAGGATACATTTCAAACCCATTGTGTAATGGGAAACATCGCTTATGATGTTATGCACGCAAAACGAATAGTAATGGTTTTGCTCAACAATATAATTGGAGGACCGGCAATGAATTCGCGGCTTAACCTCGCCCTTCGCGAAAGACGTGGAATGGCATATAATATTGAATCAAGCTACACCGCATATACTGATACAGGTTTGTTTAACGTTTATTTTGGCACCGACAAGGAAAATTTCGACAAGGCACTAATGCTCATAAACAAAGAGTTTAAGATGTTGCGCGACACAAAACTGGGAGAAGTACAACTGAGCAAAGCAAAAAAACAGCTGCTGGGACAAATTGCCATTTCCACCGAAAGCCATGACGACCTGATGCTTGCAATCGGTAAAAGCTATTTGCTTTATAATCGTGTAGACCCGTTAACAGAAGTTTTCAGAAAAATTGAAGCAATTTCAGCCAATGATTTACTGGAAGTGGCAAACGAAATATTGGAAGAAAAGCAAATGAGTATGTTGGTGTATCGGTAAAGAAAGTTGGGATTCGAAAAAAGAAAGAAGTGCAAAGCATAAAGCTTTAACTCTGGAAACATTGAAATCTGTATTTTTGAGCTTATAACTCAACTTTAAAAAATATTCTATGAAAAAAGAGAAAGAAATAGACAAATACATCCTAAATCACATTGAACCTGAAGATGCTATTTTGAAAGAATTGGATCGGGAAACTCATTTGAAAATGGTTGGTGCACGGATGATATCGGGGCATTTACAGGGGCAGGTGCTTACGATGCTCTCAAAAATGATATGCCCTCAATATATACTTGAAATTGGCACTTTCACCGGATATTCAGCCATTTGTCTTGCAAAAGGATTACAGGAAAATGGAAAACTGATTACCATAGAAATTGATGACGAACTTGAAAGTTTTGCCAAAAAATATTTCACAAAAGCGGGCATTCAGGATAAAATTGATCAACGAATTGGTGCCGCCCTGCAGATTATCCCAACATTAACACAAACCTTTGACCTTGTTTTTATAGATGCCCATAAACCCGAATATCCAGCTTATTACAAAGCAGTTTTCGATAAAGTCAAAAGCGGTGGATATATCATTGCCGACAATACTTTGTGGAGTGGCAAAGTTCTGGAGAAACCTGCAGAAGATGACCATCACACCCACGGAATTATCGAATTCAATTTAATGATAAAAAATGACAACCAGGTTGAAAAGGTTATCCTGCCTTTGCGCGACGGGATGACAATTATCCGTAAAAAATAAGTCTTGGGATTTATTTCGTTTATATAACGCTGACAGGTCCGAGGACGCTGTCAGGTTATATGTTCTTTATTTTTCCAAATTCAGTGAATCTGTGGCAATTACACTTTAATTAAAATTCTTGTTCACAACAAATTTCCCTTTTTTCTGAGTCTTTGGTTTGAATTTCGATCTTCTTTTTTTGTTTATGCCTTTTTTATTTGTATCAAACCTTTCAATGTTATCATCCAACTTGACTTCCATTTTATTTTCTTCCTTGCTATTCTCGGCATTCGAATTTATTTCGGGCCTTATTCCGCGTTTATTTTGCTGAATAATGTCTTTTACCTGCTGAATCGATAAATTAAAAACCGCACTGCCGCTACCCTCAAGACTGTACCAAACTTCCTTTTTAAGATAGTCGGTTTTGAATGGTTTAGCAGTACCTCTTGCAAGATCGAGGTTTAGCAGTTCTCTCGGAAACTCTTTTTGAGCTTCGATATATGTGTCCAATTCGTAAAGCAAACAACATTTCAGTTTACCACAAGCACCCGACATTTTTAATGCCGCCGGAGAAAGTCCCTGTTTCAAAGCTGCTCCTGATGAAATGGTTTTAAAATTTGTAAGCCAGCTCGAACAGCAAAGTTCTCTTCCGCAAGAGCCAATTCCACCTACAATTCCAGCTTCCTGCCGCGCTCCAATTTGTTTCATTTCAATATTGATCCCAAATTCGCGGGCATAAACTTTTATCAGCTCCCTAAAATCAACCCGCTCATCAGCAAGATAATAGAAAATAGCTTTTCTGTTGTCGCCCCTGAATTCCACATCACCAATTTTCATGTTCAACCCCAGTTCATTTACAATTTGCCGGGCACGGATCATTGTCGGTTTCTCCTTGTCACGTGCTTCCCTCAAAATATTGAGATCATTTGACGTTGTTTTTCGGTAAACAACATTCAATTTGTATCCTGAAGGATTTTTTATCTTCCGCATAAACTGTTTCTCAGCAAGATATCCGGTCAATGTTACTTCCCCAATATCATGTCCCGGTGATGTGGCAACAACAATTTTATCACCTCTTTTAATATCTATATTTTCACTGTTCGAAAAATATTCCCTCCGTGTCGATTTAAATTTAACCTCCACTACATCAGATTGATCGGAGGTGTCAGGCAACTCATTCAACCAGTCGTAACTGTCGATAAAAGTGTTGCCTGCCGTATTATTCATAGTGCATCCTATACAACTCATTTCTTCTCTACTTTTAAATAATTCACTACAAATATTCAAATAAAAGATTAAAATGTCGTAAAATATCTCTATTAATTTCATTTTATATAACTCTACAACAACCACAACAACGATAAATTAACATCCCTGTAACCATTATTTCTTTTTCCAACATTCCTGTCATTTCCGATTAAAACCTTTTCCATACTTCATCAAAAAATTATCTTTGCTAACCTATGACAGAAAAAAAGAAATACGCCGAAACTCCATTGATGAAGCAATATTATAACATCAAGGAAAAACATCCTGATGCAGTTTTACTATTCCGGGTGGGCGATTTTTACGAAACTTTTGGCGAAGATGCCATTAAAACTGCGGGGATTTTAGGAATAACCTTAACGCGTCGTGCAAACGGTGCTGCCAGTTATGTTGAGTTGGCCGGATTTCCACACCATGCGCTCGATACTTATCTGCCCAAATTAGTTCGAGCAGGCCAGCGGGTGGCTATTTGCGAACAGCTTGAAGACCCGAAACTTACCAAAACAATTGTAAAAAGAGGTATTACAGAACTGGTTACACCCGGCATTTCAATCAACGACAATATCCTCGAAAACCGTGAAAACAATTTTCTTGCTTCAGTTCACTTCGACAAAAAAATGGCAGGAGTAGCTTTTTTTGATATTTCAACGGGTGAATTTTTAACTGCCCAGGGTAAATATGAATATATCGATAAATTACTGAACTCATTTCAACCCAAGGAGGTACTTTTTCAGCGTGGACGAGGGAAGGAATTCAATGAAATTTTTGGTTCAAAATATTATACTTTTAACCTGGAGGACTGGGTTTATACCGATGATGCAGCCACCGACCGTTTGAAACGCCATTTCGAAACCACGTCGTTAAAAGGATTTGGAGTTCAGGGAATGCAGTTGGCAATAATTTCGGCAGGCGCAATTTTGCATTACCTGGATATAACACAGCACAACCGGTTGAGCCACGTCAACAATTTAAGCCGTATTGAGGAGGACCATTTTGTGTGGCTCGACAGGTTTACAATTCGCAACCTCGAACTTTTTTCACCCATTCAGGAAAATGGAAAATCTCTTATTGACGTAATCGACAAAACCATTTCACCAATGGGATCACGCTTGCTGAAACGCTGGTTGGCTCTACCTTTGAAAGATATTGAACCAATAAATAAGCGGCTTGACGTCGTTGAATTGTTCCTGAAGAATCCGGAATTAAAAGAAATTATTGACGAACATTTACGTCAGATTGGTGATTTGGAACGCCTGATTTCAAAAGTTGCAGTTGGAAGGATAAATCCACGCGAAGTAGTGCAGGTAAAGCATGCTTTAAATGCAATCATACCAATCAAACAAACTTGTTTAGCTGTTGAAAATATTGCACTTAACCGTTTTTCCGAACAACTTAATTCTTGCGAGTTAATACGTGAGAAAATTAATAAAGAAATTATTTCCGACCCTCCAACAGCAATTAACAAAGGAAGAGTAATTGCCAATGGAATTTCACAAGAGCTTGATGATTTGCGTGAAATCGCTTATTCCGGAAAAGATTTTCTTGCTAAAATCCAAAGGCGTGAAAGCGAAAAATGTGGAATTCCTTCATTAAAAATCAGTTTCAACAATGTTTTTGGATATTATATCGAAGTACGAAATACACACAAAGACAAAGTTCCTGCAGATTGGATTAGAAAACAAACTCTCGTGAGTGCAGAACGATATATTACTGAGGAACTAAAAGAATACGAAACAAAAATTCTTGGGGCCGAAGAAAAAATACAATCGCTGGAAACAAAAATTTTTTCTGACTTGGTTTTTGCACTCTCCGAATATATATCAGCCATTCAGCTAAATTCAAATATTCTGGCTCAAATAGATTGTTTACTGTCATTTTCGGTTTGCGCAAATTCGTATGAATATTTTCGCCCGCAAATTAACGATTCAACAACACATCAAAATAAAAAACGGGCGTCACCCTGTTATTGAGCATCAGCTTCCCATTGGAGAATCTTACATTACAAATGACGTTTTTCTTGACCAGGATGACCAGCAAATTATAATAATTACAGGGCCAAATATGGCAGGAAAATCAGCACTGTTGCGACAAACAGCTCTCATTGTGCTGCTTGCACAAATGGGTTCATTTGTGCCTGCCGAAGTTGCTGAAATCGGTTTGGTTGATAAAATATTCACGCGGGTTGGCGCATCTGATAATATTTCGCTGGGCGAATCTACATTTATGGTTGAAATGAATGAAGCAGCAAGTATTTTGAACAATGTGTCGGACAGGAGTTTGATATTGTTTGACGAGTTGGGCCGCGGAACTTCCACTTATGATGGCATTTCAATAGCCTGGTCGGTGGTTGAACATTTACACGAACACCCGCGCGCCAAAGCTAAAACACTTTTTGCAACGCATTATCACGAATTGAACGAAATGGAAGGCGCATTTTCGCGGGTAAAAAACTTTAATGTGTCGATAAAAGAAGTTGAGAATAAAGTGATATTTCTGCGGAAATTGGTTCGTGGCGGGAGTAACCACAGTTTTGGAATTCACGTTGCAGGAATGGCCGGAATGCCAAAATCCGTCATCAAACGTGCCGGACAAATACTTGTAAAATTGGAAAGCAGCCGCGAAAAAGGAAGCCTTTCGAAACCATTGGGCGAAATCAGGGAAAAACGCGAAGGTATGCAGCTGAGTTTTTTCCAGCTGGATGACCCGGTTTTGAAACAGATCAGGGATGAAATTGCAGGTCTCGATATTAACAACTTAACCCCTATTGAAGCGTTGAATAAACTTAATGAAATTAAGAAATTGACAGGCTTAAAATAAAGCCTGTTTTTTATTTTTATAATTTTGTGAGATAAAAAAATAGCAATATATTTGCACCACTTAAAAAAACAGGTTCTTTAAAATATGCGGGAATAGCTCAGTTGGTAGTCCCGCCTGTGGCGGGATGCCAAAGTCGGGGTCGCGGGTTCTTTTGAGAATGAAAGAATAAATGATAACGGCATATTTAAGTTTTATAAAAGTTCTTTAAAATAAGCGGGAATAGCTCAGTTGGTAGAGCACGACCTTGCCAAGGTCGGGGTCGCGAGTTCGAGTCTCGTTTCCCGCTCATTGAATAAAAGAGGTTTTATAACTTCTTCTGTTGTTCATTAAAATAATCAGGATGCCCGGGTGGTGGAATGGTAGACACGTTGGACTTAAAATCCAATGAACATTATGTTCGTGCGGGTTCAAGTCCCGCCCCGGGTACAACTTGATGACGACAACTGATTGTCAAACTAAGAAAGATTGTGAAGGTTAACACTTTAACAATCTTTTCTTTTTTTATTACACTTCACTGATACGACATTGTAACGCCATATTTTGACAAAGTATCGTTACTAAATCGTTACTGAAAAATTGCAATATGTTATAGTAACGATTTCCTTCATAAGTCTCTGAACTGTCATGCTTTGACTTCTCACAAGTAGCTTAATTGAATTAGTTTTGCAACCAATTAATTAAGTATCATGAAAAGCACTTTTAAGATTTTATTCTATGCACGGAAAAATCAGGTAAACAAGAATGGAGAAGTAGGTATAATGATTCGCGTTTCGGTAAATGGCGAAAACACTCAATTTAGTTCCAAACTCCAAATCCACCAAGAAAGTTGGGATCCAAAAAGGAAAATGGCAATTGGAAGATATAATAAAGCTAACCTGATCAATTCTACACTTGATGATATTAGGGCATCCTTAACTTCTCATTACAGAGAAATTGAAAGATTTGAATCTCATGTAACCCCGGAAAAGGTGAGGAATGCTTTTCTCGGGATTAGTGAGAACAAACAAATGCTTATTGAAGTATTTAAACAACATAACGAAGAATTAATAAAACGAATAGGTAAGGGCATCACTATAAGAAGTGTGGATAAATATGAACTTTCAAGAAAGAGGCTTTCATGTTTTATTCAGCATCAATATAATATTAAAGATATAGCATTAAATGAAATCAAATATAATTTCATAACCCAATATGAAACTTACCTACTTTCAACTTGTGGATATAAAGTCAATACTTCAGCTAAATATCTTTTACAACTCAAGCATATTATAACACTTGCATTCAACAATGGATGGATTCATGCTGATCCTTTTAAAAACTTCAAACTGCGTTTTGAAAAAGTTGATCGGGGTTATCTTACTCAGCAAGAGCTTAATATAATGATGCAAAAAAGATTTACCATTCAACGTATCGAGCAAGTGAGGGATATCTTTGTTTTTTCTTGTTTTACAGGTATGGCATACATTGATGTAAAAAACCTTGCTGAAAAAGATGTTAAAACATCATTTGACGGAAAGCTTTGGATTATGAAAAAACGTCAAAAAACTAATGTGCTATCAAAAATCCTTTTGCTTGATATTCCTAAGAAGATTTTGACAAAGTACAAAGACAAGCTATCGGATGGTAAATTATTACCGGTATTAACAAATCAAAAAATGAATTCTTATTTGAAAGAAATTGCTGATGTTTGTGGCATTGAAAAGAATTTGAGTTTTCACCTTGCACGTCACACTTTTGCCACTACGATTACTTTGTCGAAAGGTGTTCCTATTGAAACAGTTAGTAAAATGCTTGGTCACACAAGTATAAAAACAACACAGATTTATGCCCGGATTACCGATAGTAAAATAGGAAATGATATGGAAGTGCTTTCCGAAAAACTTCAGGGGATGGATGAAATGTTAACCTTATAGATGAAATGTATCGAATTGGTTTTAATTCAAATTAAGAATTTTGAGAATAGAAGAGTACGATTGAAAGTTCTTTCTTTACCAGCTCACACAAGAAATAGACACAACTTTTGCAAAACCTTGGTGAAACAAGGATGATTCAGTGTATCAGTTGCTAGAGCATATCCCTTTAAAGGATGGTTGGGTCCGAACCCAACCGGGAATTGAAAAGATAAGACAAAAGATGAAATGAGCTACAAATCAGTATCTTAGGCAATTGTTTTTTAACCAAAAATGCCAATCCACGACAAAATAATTCCAATTTAAGACAAAGTATCGTTACTAAATCGTTACAGAAAAGTGTAATGATTTTCTGTAACGATTTTGGTCGTAAGTCTCTGAACTGTCGCATATTGTCTTCTTGTAATTAACTTAAAATTGAATAAGTAAAGTTAATTTTGTAACGAAAAATTTAAGTATTATGAAGAGTACATTTCGGATTTTATTTTATGTGAGAAGAAACTACGTTAATAAAAATGGGGAGACGGGTATCATGGTTCGTATTACGCTTGACAGTGAAATCGTCCAATTTAGCTCAAAGTTAAATGTTAATCCCGACAACTGGGATACCAAAAGAGGTAAGGTTGTTGGTAAAACAAAGGAAGCTAAAAACATTAATGACACTCTGGAAAATATCAGGGCTTCCATAATCAGACACTATCGTGAGATTGAATGGCAAGATGTACAAGTAACAGCGGAAAAAATCCGCAATGCTTTTCTGGGGATTACTGTGAAAGCTCAAATGCTTTTAGTGGTATTTAAAAATCATAATGATGATATATCAAAGCGAATAGGAAAGGACATAACAGAAGCAGGAGTAGAAAAATATCAACGTACAAGGCAGCGATTGGAAGATTTTATGATTTACCAATACAAAATCAAAGACATTGCTTTAAAGGAAATCAACTACAATTTTGTTAATTACTTTGAAACCTACTTACGAACAGTTTATAATTGTGGAGTAAATACCACAGCTAAATATCTTCAACAGTTTAAACACATTCTAACACTTGCAAAAAATAATGGATGGTTACAATCTGACCCATTTATAAACTTTAGAATACGTTTTGAAAAAGCTGACCGGGGTTATCTTCTGCAAGAAGAGCTTGAAGTAATGATGCAAAAGAAATTTTCAATTAAAAGGCTGGAACAGGTAAGGGATATTTTTGTTTTTTCGTGCTTTACCGGATTAGCGTATGTTGATGTTCGGAATTTGAGAGCAGAAGATATCACAACTTCGTTTGACGACAAACTCTGGATTATTAAGAAACGTCAAAAAACCAATGTTCAATCAAATATTCTTTTGTTAGATATTCCAAAAATGATTTTGAAGAAATACAGTAATAAAATCACTGGGGGTAAGTTACTACCGGTGATAACTAATCAAAGAATAAATTCATATCTAAAAGAGATCGCAGATGTTTGTGGCATTGAAAAGAATTTAACTTTTCATTTGGCCCGACATACTTTTGCTACCACGGTAACTTTGGCGAAAGGAGTTCCAATGGAAACCGTTAGCAAAATGTTGGGTCATACGAGTATTCGAACTACTCAGATTTACGCTAGAATTACTGATAGCAAAATTGGAAATGATATGCAGGAGCTTTCAAAGAAACTTCAAGGGATGGATAAAATGTTGACTCTTTAGATTAAATTTTGTTTACTTGCATAAAATACAGCTTCAGCGGCTGAGTTGGCATGCAACTTTTCAAATATTTTTGTTTTATGATTTTTAATAGTTGATTCTGTTATTTTAAGTTTTTTTGATATTACTTCAATCCTGTCTCCAATAGCAATGAATTTCAATATCTCTTTTTCCCTTTTGGTTAGCCCTTCATTTTTTTGGGCAACTTCAAAAGTCTTGTTTTCAATATTGAAATTAAATCTTGAGTTATCATCCTGCATAATAATATGAACATCACCTGACTCTTTTCTAGAAGATATGGAAACCAAACATATTGCCATCCAAATATTACCATCCTCAGTTAATAATAGGGGAGCCAACTTATGGTTTATCATTATTAAACTTTCATTTGTTTTATGTTTTAATCTAAAGTCGTATGCAATAACAGCATTCTCTCTTCTTCCGACAGGCAGTTTATAAAAATATTTGAATCCTGCTTCGTTAAGTTCGAACAAAAGTTTCAGATCGTCTGGAGGAACACATAAGGGATAAAAGTCAAATCCTAATTTTGATACCTCTTCTTGCGTATATCCACTTAAAAAAAGTTGATTAGGCGAAACATAAAAGAAGCATTTTTTATAATAATCAACAATGTAATAACTTAAATCGCACAATTTTGAAATAGCTTGTAGTGCCTCTAAATAGTTTTCGATTTTACGATAATTCTCACTCCCAATATATCTTGTTTGTACGATCGGATCAAAAAAATCTGCTGAATTATGAGTCATGGGTATTGATTTTAAGGTAAAAATTTACGGACTTTTTCTCCTATATTTTATTTCTATATTCTCAATTAAATTTAAACCTAATCACAAATCTAAACAAAAAAATGAAAAAATTAGTAAAAAATTATGGAGACTTTTCACTTTGGGAAATAACTGAAAGAAATGAATTGCAACAAATCGATCGATTTATTTTACACATTTATTATTACCACCATTTAAAGCAAAGAAATTATCCTCAAAAAGAGTTGAGAAATATGATTTTAGAGGATATAAAAGCTCTGCCAAACTCATCTTTTTACGTAATTACTGATGAAGAAGAAGAAATTGTAGGAACTATAAAATCAGAATTATGGGATAATAATACAACGTTAGCTATTGAAAAGGATTTTTTGGTTAATGTAAAATATTTTATTCAAGGTTTGCATCAAAATCCTCAGAAAATATTTCATATTGGACGTTTTGCAATCGATCAGGATAAGATAAGAAAAAAAACAGCCTTAAGAAAAAAAAGAATTACAATACTAAAACTGCTAATGTATTATGCGTTATTACCTGTGACAGAGAATAATTCGAATATTTTCTTTTGTGAGTGTGATCAAAAATTATACTTAAAACTAAGTATAATGGGATTATATCCTCATGTAATTGGAACTTCAAAATTTTGCATGGGTTCACAAACGGTACCTATTTATTGCGATAATGCCGGAATCAAAGATTTTTTTAATCAGAATAAACACTTAAGCCATTAAGCCATGTATAGCAGAAATTATATTTATATAACTCCTGAAGACCAGGAGAAGATAAAAGATTGCCGTATTGTAATAGGAGGGTGTGGACTGGGCAGTGTAATTGCCGAATGTGCATTACGATTGGGTTTCGAGAATTTTTGCATTATCGATGGAGACAAAGTGGAACTCTCGAATTTAAACCGGCAAAACTATACCCAACAGGATATTGGTAATTATAAAGTGAATGCACTTTACGATAGGTTGATGAAAATAAATCCAAAAGCAACTGTTCTGGCTGTACCTGAATTTTTAACAATGGATAATATTTCGGAATACTTGCTTCCAACATTTTCGGTTGCTATAAATACACTTGATTTTACTTCAGATATGCCTTTTGTTTTTGATGATATATGCTGCAAACAAAGTATTCCTGTTTTGCATCCTCTTAACCTGGGATGGGGCGCAAGTGTTTTTATTATAAAGGGAAATAACATGGCATTGAGGAAATTGCATCCAAATTATAAAGACTTTGAAATCCATTTAGCTAACCATATTATCGATAAACTTAAAAAACATAATACACTTCCAGATTACCTGCCCAAAATTTTAGAAGAGTATATCTTTATCAAACACCAATACATATCGCCTCCTCAGCTTGCAGTAGGTTCCTGGATTGTTGCTTCCATTTGTACATCTTTACTTTATAAATTATTTCTTGGCAAGCAAGTGAGGATTTTCCCAGAATTATATTTTAAAAGTGTGTAATAGTTATTTTCCACTTAGCAGGATATTTTACAGAATATTGCTAAAACAACTAATGTTGCGAAATATGAAAATTTTCAATTGTCTAAAAGTCCTATTTTTTTAGCTGTTTCAGATTTGAATATTTAAAGGGTTAAGAGAGTTTTTGATTATTAAACGATACTTAATTGTTAATAATTGTTAATAAGTTAGCGATTTATTGCAATATATCGCTTTTTTTTTTTGCAAAATAGTTGAAAAAAAACAGAATTTGAGCTAAAAATAAGGATTAGTCCTATATAAGTGCAGCTTTTCAAAATACAATAGGACAAAACCCTAGTTTTTCTGATTGTCTTTTTCTGTAATATCAAAGTATAAATATTTTCAAACAGCAATAAGGGATAATCCTTTTGTATGTGTTTAGTTCTTGTTTTTATTTTGAAAACTGTAAGCAAATGGAACACATAATTTCAACCGACCAACAAATAATCAATACATTGTTACTCAATGCCAGCTTTATCGACAATATTGGTTTAATGCATGGCAAAATGGGAGTCTCTATCTTTTTCTTCCATCTTGCCCGACAAACCAAAAACCAAATTTATGAAGATTACGCCGGTGAATTAATCGATGAAATCTACGAAGAAATAACAGCAAATACCCCGCTTGATTTTGAAAACGGTTTGGCCGGAATTGGTTGGGGAATTGAATACCTGGTACAAAATGGATTTATTGATGCTGACACCGATGAAGTGCTGGAAGAATTCGACAACCGTATATTTAAAGAATTAATTTACAATACACCAAAAGAAATTGGTTTATTAAATGGAATAGTTGGTATTGGCGCTTATTTCCTGAAGCGCATTCAAAATCTGGCATCAAACGAAGATAAAATTACGACATTAACCAACAAGCAGACCTTAATTCACCTGATTGACGAATTGGAACTCCAAACACAGGATATTTCACAAATCATTCTGGAACCTACAACAACTTCTGTAACACCCGAACTTTCGAACAACTATCAAATCATCAAACAACCGTCCAACAAATCTTCAAATATGTTCGATATAACCTGGAACTATCCTGTAATACTTTGGTTCCTTGGAGAACTATATCAACAAAATATTTTCAATTTTAAAGTTGAAAAGTTAATCCAACGGATGATTGAACCACTTTCCAATAATCAAAATTTGCCAAAACTACAAAGTAACCGACTATTATTAGCCTTAGCTTTAACCAAACTTCGACAGACCCTTGAACACTCGATCAGTCAGGCACTCGAACTATTAAATGCTGAAACCATAAATACAAACCTGTTCATTGATTTGAACAGGGCAACAATAAAATCAGAACTTTTACCGAACGATTTTACCATAAAACATGGTACTTCCGGTATTGCCACAATTTACAGAAAATTATTTGAGTTAACAGCAGACAATCGGTTTAAACAAGAGATGGAAAATTGGGCTACTCAAATTTTCCACGCTGAAAACGATATTAAAAACTACTCAAGTGCAGAAGATTCTACAAACCATAAAGAAACCGCATTTGGAATTTTAGAAGGAAATGCTGGTATCTCACTCAACTACCAAACTATCAGTCATTCAAATAGCAAAACAATAAAACATTGAATTACACAAAAATGAAATAAATACAATCCAAACAGGAAGAAGGGCAGGAAGCCAGGTTATTTGTACATCTACCGCTCCCTGCCCGGGCTCCTTTAAACTAGAAAGGAGGCATGGGCAAAGATAAAATAAATCCGCAAAGGCAGCCAACCTTACTCAAGCGGTGTTTACCCAAAAACAAATAATTAAGATGAGTTAGAAATACGAGTAATTAAAATTTAAAATCATTAAAAATGAAAACGTTAAAAAAATTATCGATAAACCCTGAAAAGGTAATAAAAGACGAGGAATTGGTTAAATTAAAAGGAGGTTATGCTCATTGTTCATGCAGTATTTTGTGGCCGGGCGGAGCACAAACATCTTTTGCAGGAGAATGTGGAACTTCTTCCGATTGTAATCAATGTGCAATTGATATGATGAATTTACCCGCTTATTCTGGCTGTAACATTGCATGTGAATAAATCAAATGACTTAAATAGTTGCAGTTGTTTATTTAATTGAAAAAAAATATTTTGATAAAATATCAATTGCAACTTTTTAGGATCAAAGCTTAAACATAATGGACACAAACAATAGTCACTTTTCAATAATAACTGTTACTTTTTTGATGTTATTTGTATTTTTTGCATGTTCCCTTGAGAAAAAAGAAAGAGTAGAAAGAATAGATATCGAAGGAGGCATAAAAAACTTTCAACATCTGAAGTTGAGCGAGATATGCCATGATGTTGAATACATAATCCTGGAAAACAACAATTTATGCCTAATTAATGAGATTAAATATCTGGAAGTATCAAGGAAATATATCCTTATTTATGATTGGGAAAAATGTCTTTTATTTAGCCGATCGGGAAAATTCTTAACACAAATTAGTCGTGAGGGACGTGGACCAGGTGAATATTCGCATCCAGGTCAAATAAGAATAATTGATAATGAAATATTCATTCCCGATGCAAATAGAAACATTATCCGGATATATAATACCAAAGGAAATTTTATTGAAAATGTAGAATCGCCAGGCAAGTTTACCAATCAATTTCAAATCAATAATTATATGCCCCTTACTGATTCATTATTTCTTGTACAAATACCAAATTTAACAGGACAGGAAAGTACTAGGATTTCTTTGATAAACAGAAAAGGGGAAGTACTAATAAATTACGAAAACACTACTTTTTTTTATAGAGAAAGACCTCGGTTTGATAGTAGCGATCTTGCAGCACAATTCTATTTTTATAGTAATAAAGTCAGGTATAAAGAATTACTAAATGATACAGTTTGGCAAATTGAACAAAATAAATTAATACCTATATATGTTTTTGACAGAGGTAAGTTTGGAACACCTAATAATATTAGAGGATTACCTATAAAAATCTTCCATAATGAAATAACAAAATCAATCTTTATTAATAATTTATATGAGATCAAAGGGTATGTAATTCTCAAAACTAATTTTATGAAGCATTATCCTTTTGAATTCTTCAGTCCTACGCTTTTAACAGGAGGTTTTGCAGCAAAAACACCGCACAATATTTTGGGAGTGTACAACAAAATGAAAAAAAAATTCTTTTTCATTGAACCAACGAATACAAGAGATCAAATATACCCAACTGGAATTGAAAATGATATTGACGGTGGAATAAATTTCATTCCTGAATATAAATTAGGTGACACTTCTTTAGTTAGTTGGCTTAATGCTTATGATCTTAAGACATATACTTTATCGGAAACTTTTCTTAACTCCACTCCCAAATACCCTGAAAAGAAAAAAGAACTGGAAAAACTGGCCAACAGTTTAAACGAAAATGATAACCCGGTTTTGATGTTGGTAAAATTAAAAGAATAATTAATTGCCATACTGAAACGACAAAAACAATTGAGTCCAGCCTTGCGGCATCGCATAAACAATAAAATGTTCAAACAAAAGAAACTTAACTAATGCAAAAAACTAACTGGATAATACTCAAAAGCAAAGACCGTGGAATTGATTACGGTGTTGGAACATTTATTAAACAATTGTCGCAAGGATTAGCTGCAAGAAAAGAAATAAATGTTTTTGTCCTTGAAATAGGAATAACCGGTAGCAAATCTTTTACAATCAGAAAGCAAGATGGAATAAACATTCTTGAGATCCCTCTGGAAGAAAATACGAAAGGGGTTGATACAAAAAAAAACCAGCAAAAACTTTCCCGAAATATTACCCGGGTTGTTTCGCAGTATATTCCAAAATGTGATGTTACAGTTGTACATATGAATTACCTTTTTCAGTATTTTATTGGAATTGAGCTGAGGCGAGTCTTAAAAGGAAAATTAATTTTCACCCAACATGTTTTTACTTTGGACGAAAAGGTTGGAATCAATTTTTTCGATACAGAAAACCACACCTATCAATTAGTTGATAAGATAATAACAGTTACCAAACACGGCAAAGACCATTTGGTTAAAAAAGGAGTTGAGGCGGATAAAATTGAAGTTATTTACAATGGAATTAATCCAACCTATTTCAATACAAAAAATAATGATATACTGGAAAAGTACGGGATAAAGCGAAGTGAAAAGATAATTCTTTACAGCGGACGTATTGACCCTATTAAAGGATTGGATTATTTGTGTGATGCTTTTGAATTACTCCTGGAAAAAATTCCCGGTTGTCGATTGGTTATTGCAGGAAATGGAAATTTTGAATCCTTAATAAAAAAAGCCCGTGAGTTTTCCGCTAATATCAGTTATCTCGGATTCATTCCCTTTGAAGATGTAGTTGCACTTTATCATGATGCTGATATTGGAGTAATCCCATCACTTGAAGAGCATTGCAGTTATGTAGCGCTTGAAATGCTGCATTGTGGTTTGCCCGTTGTTGCATCAAACCTTGGTGGCTTAAAAGAAATATTTGTTCATGGACAAAATGCCCTTCTTTCAGATACAATTGCCGATAAAACAAATATATATGGCGTTTCCCCTGAAGTTAACCAGTTAACAAATCATATGTACAAACTTTTATCTGATGAGAAACTAAGAACAGAGTTTTCAGGAAATGCAATAATTCGGGCAAACGAAAAATTTACCCTGGATATAATGATAACCAACTATTTACAAACCATCAAAAACTTAAACTAAATGCACAGGAATAAAGAAGAAAACGTAGTTTTTGTTTTGCAAAAAGCAATAAAACATTTCAAAATTAAGGTAACTAATACCACTGTTAAAGATTTTTTACTGGCACATCCACATTATCCTTCTTTAAAAAGTGTGTGCGATGCACTCAAAAAATGGAATGTTGATCATTATGCCTTAAACCTCGAATTAGACGAAATAAAAGCCCTGGAAATGCCATTTATTGCCCACTTGAAAATATCCGGGGGGCAGTTTGTTTTTGTTGAATGGATAAAAAGTAACCAGGTAACTTTTTATGCATCGGAAGGAAAACCAATGAATGAAGATTTTGAAAAATTTTCGAAAAAACTTTCCGGGGCTGTTGTAGTAATGGAAGCTGGTAAAAACTCAGGTGAAAAGGAATACCGGCAAATCCGCCAAAACGAAATTCTAAATATAAGCCTGTTACCTCTTTCTCTTATAACCCTTTTTATTTTTGTTGTCTTTAATTTTATTTCGGGTTCAGGTGGTGCGTTTTCTTCTTTGCAATTTATATTTTGGGGATTGCTTGCAACCAAAATACTTGGACTCACAGCCTCCGTTTTCCTGATACTTCATGAGTTGAAGGTACATACACCATTAGCAGACAAAATCTGCGGTTTCAGTTCAAAAACCGATTGCGATACTGTCTTGTCTTCCAATGCTTCGAAATTATTTGGATGGATAAATTGGGCCGATGCAGGGCTAATCTTCTTTTCAGGCTCTCTCTTTTATTTATTGGGTGCACCAGGAAACAATTCGCTTTGGATACTTGCAATAATAAGCATACTCTCATTGCCTTATCCCATATTTTCAATCTACTATCAATCGGTAAAACTAAAAAAATGGTGCCCGTTTTGCCTTATTGTCCAACTGGTATTAATTTTAGAATTTATTCTTTTAATCCCAACGTTTAAATCAATAGCTTTCTCAGGTATTGATTTCCTTCAATTAATTGTTTCATTTTCCATACCTGCCGCAATCTGGTTCACTTTTAAAGCATATTACAATAAATCCGGAGAACAAACAAAAGAACATTATTCATTTCTCCAATTTAAACGGAACCCTGAAATCTTTCTCCACCTTTTGCAAAGTAAAGGTCGTACCGAGTTCATCGAAAATGAAAATTGTTTGGTACTTGGAAATCCCGATGCAAAATTAACGGTTACAGCATTCCTGAGTTTGTATTGTAATCCTTGTGCAGGTGCTTTTAATAAACTTAAAAAACTATTAGATGATTGCCCGGAAGTAAAAGTCAATGCTATTTTTTCGGTTTACGACGATGAAGATTCAAAAAAGTTAATAAACACCTTGTATTCCACTTACTACAAAAAAGGCGCGGAACAAACGATAGATTTTCTGTACAAATGGTATTCCATGCCAAAACAGAACAGAAAATCAATGTATGAAAATGGATTACAAGAAGATTATGATATAGCTAAACAGGTTGGAGAAAAAAACAAGGCTCTTTTTGAACATTTCAAAGTAGCTGGTACTCCTACTATATATGTGAATGGGTATAAATTCCCTAACCAATACGAATATAGCGATATGGAATATTATATTGATGAAATTAAAAATTTAACCAGGGAAAGTAAAAGGCAGGAAGCCTGCTCCAATTGCCATTAGCCGCTTCCTGTCTACCCTTTCCTTAAATTCCGGTTTATACCGGAGAAAGGAGGTGATAAGGCAAAGATAAAATAAATCCGCAAAGGCTGCCAACCATACCAAAGCGGTGTTAACAAACAAGCAAACAAAAAGGATGAATTTAAAATGCGAGTAATTAAAATTAAAAATCATAAACATGAAAAAAATAGGTAAATTATCGATTAATCCTGAAAAGGTGATAAAAAATGATGAGTTGGTGAACCTAAAAGGGGGATATGGTACTGGATGTTGTCAATGCTGGCGAGATAAGAATATTATTGTAGGATCTTCTCCGTCAGAATGTAACAGTGATTGTTATAACGCTTATTCTACTTTTGGTACGTGGATTTGCTAATCATTGCACGAGGTCTATCTTATTACAATAAGATAGACCTCAACTTAATTAATAGGTGATGAAAGCTTAATACATGCGGTATTCTATTTTTAGGAATTATGGCGCAAACAAATCATTTTAATCAAATTACGACAAAAAAATAAATCATAATATTTTTCATCATTGTCTTCTTTTTTCTAATAACTGAGTATAACAAACATAAACCAACAAAATTGAAAGAATGAATCTAATTAAAGGACTTAATAATAAACAAATAATTAATCATTTAAGATGAAAAAGCTAATTTCTTTTCTACTTATTGTAATGTTGCTCTCATGCAATGGATCAAAAAAAACTAAAGAAGTGATATTAATTGACCTCGCAAAATTTAAGCCTGGCAAAATTCTTTTATCAGATATTGCAAATGATATTGAATATTTTCCTCTTGAAAATCAATTTCCGATAGGCAATATATACTCCTATAAAGTGACTACTAATTTTATATATGCTGCCGTGAAAGATGTTGGTGTTGTTAGGTTTTCAAAAGACGGGAAATTGAATAAGCGGTATGGTAAAGTTGGAAGGGGACCCGGTGAATATGTGTACTATTCAAAATTTGCTGTAGATAATCAAAACGGAAGTGTTTATGTGATGGATCAAAAAATGGACAATATTGAAGTTTATAACCAAAGCGGTGACCATATACGAGATATTAAATTACCGGTAGGGAAAGACGGTTTTGGTTTTGATGACTTAGAATTCTTCAATTCTTCATTATTTCTTGCTCAATATATTAATATGGGTCATGGTGAATATGACTGGTTGGTTATCGATACCCTTGGTGTTAACATCACTAAAAAACTTAATCCCTATCCTGAATTTAATGGTCGAATTGGAAATATATCTACACTCTCAAAAGTTAATGACAATATCCTGTATTGGGATAATTTTAAAGACACTGTCTTTCATATTTCTACTGACTTTAATCATACCCCAGCATCCATATTCGTAAAAGGAGAACATAAATTTCCTATGACAACAGCAGGGTATAACCCAGCAGATGAGTTTTTTAAGAATATGTCAAATTTCATTATCTTGCTCAATTTTCTGGAAACAGAACATTTTTTTATACTTCAATACAACTTAAATGAATCATTAAAACTAGCAATATTTGATAAAAAAAATAGTGCGGCTAATGTGATTGAATTAAAAGAATCTGAGAATGGGATCAATAATGACCTTGACAACGGGCTTTCATTTATTCCAGAAAAATATTTTAAAATTGAAGACAATAAGTATTTGGCAGCAATTATTCAACCGTACGAGCTTAAAGCCCATGTTGCCTCCGAAAAATATAAAAACCCTACTCCCAAATACCCTGAAAAGAAAAAAGAACTGGAAAAACTGGCCAACAGCCTAAACGAAAACGATAACCCTGTTTTAATGTTGGTAAAACTTAAAGAGTAATATGCCAAAATTTCCACATTACAAACAACTCGACTCTATGGATTGCGGCCCCTCGTGCCTGCGCATGGTGGCTAAATATTATGGCAAAAGCTACAGTTTACAATATTTGCGTAGCCACTCTTATATTACCCGCGAAGGGGTATCTATGCTGGGAATTAGCGAGGCCGCCGAAAATATCGGGTTCCGTACCAAAGGTTACCGTTTAACCTGGGAAGAGTTGCGGGATGATGTAACGCTTCCCTGCATCGTCCACTGGAAACAACGGCATTTTGTTGTGATTTACGCCATAAAAAAGAAGAAATCTTTTTCTTTCACCTCCCCCTTCGGGGGAGGCCGGGAGGGGGCTGTTCTTATTTATATTGCAGACCCCGCGCAGGGTCTCCTTACTTATACCAAAGAAGAATTCCTCAATTGTTGGCTAAGTACCAAAACCGAAGGTGAAAAAGAAGGCGCAGCCATATTACTGGAACCTACCCCCGATTTCTACAAACTCGAAGACGAAGAAAAAGGAAAACTAAAATTTACTTATCTGCTGGGTTACCTTCGGCCTTACCGTAAATATATCATTCAACTGGGGCTGGGCATCCTCACGGGTAGCATCATCAGTATGATTTTCCCTTTTCTTACCCAGTCGGTGGTGGATTATGGTATTGGCAACAGCGATTTGGCTTTTATAGTCATGGTTTTAGTGGCACAAATGATTTTAACCTTTGGGCAAACAGCCAACGGACTTATCCGTAGCTGGATTATGCTGCACGTTACAACACGGATTAGTATTTCGCTGATTACCGATTTTCTGGTTAAACTCATGAAACTTCCAATCGCCTTTTTCGATATTAAAATGATTGGCGATATTATGCAGCGCATCCAGGATCACAACCGGATTCAATCGTTCCTGACCAAATCATTAATCGATATTGTATTTGCAGTAATTACGCTTGTTATTTACACCTTTATAATGGCATCATACCATATGGGTATCCTGGGGATTTTTTTTATCGGAAGCATTTTATACATTGGTTGGGTGCTCCTGTTCCTCAAAAAAAGGAGGGAAATCGACTACAAACGATTCCAGCAATCTTCGGCCAATCAAAGCAACATTGTTCAGTTGGTAAACGGTATGCAGGAGATAAAACTCAATGCCTGTGAGAAACAAAAACGGTGGGAATGGGAAAGCATCCAGGCAAGGCTTTACAGGGTAAGTATAAAGGGATTGGTATTAAGCCAGAACCAACAACTTGGCGCCACTCTTATCAATCAAACCAAAGACCTGTTTATTTCATTTCTTTCGGCCAAAGCAGTAATCACCGGTGATATGACTTTGGGAATGATGATGGCCGTTCAGTATATAATCGGACAATTAAACGCACCCATCCAACAGTTTATTGGTTTTACCCAACAGGCGCAGGATGCTAAAATAAGCCTCGAACGTTTAGGGGAAATCCATGACCGTGAAGATGAAGAAAAACCAGAGGATGGCAAAATCAGGGACATTCCCCCAAATAAAGATATTGAACTTAAAAACATAATGTTCCAATACGAAGGGCCACACTCCGAAAAAGTACTCCGAAAAATCAATCTTACCATTCCGGCAAACAAAGTAACGGCAATAGTTGGCACCAGTGGAAGTGGGAAAACTACGCTGATAAAGTTAATGCTTGGATTTTACGAACCAACCGGGGGCAAAATTAAACTTGGTGGGATTGAGATGAAAAGGTACAGCGAGTCGAACTGGCGAAAACGATGCGGGGTTGTAATGCAGGAGGGGTTTATATTTTCTGATACCATTGCCAATAACATTGGGGTAATGGATGAAGTACCCGATCTTGATAAAACAGAACAAGCAGTAAACACGGCAAATATTGGTGAATTTATTGAAAAGTTGCCCTTACGTTATAATACAAAAATAGGGAACCAGGGCCATGGTCTTAGCACTGGGCAAAAACAACGGATATTGATTGCCCGTGCAGTTTATAAAAATCCGGATTACCTGTTTTTTGATGAAGCCACGAACGCACTTGATGCACAAAACGAACGCGTTATCATGGAAAACCTTGACAGGTTTTTCCAGGGACGAACTGTTGTAGTTGTTGCCCACCGTCTGAGTACTGTAAAAAAAGCCGACCAGATTGTGGTGTTGGAAAAGGGAGAGATTGTTGAAAAGGGTACCCACAAAGAATTGGTAACGATAAAAGGTGCATATTATCATTTGGTGAAAGACCAGTTGGAACTTGGGGATTAGAAGCCCCCTCCAACTCCCCCAAAGGGGGAGAGTTTAAGAAAAGAATACTGAAACAATAGATAAATGCAAACATTATTAAAACTAAAAATAGAACATTTGGAAGAAGGGCAGGAAACCTGTTACTCATCAAAGGTACTGCTTCCTGCCCAGACTCCTGTTCACTAAAAGAAAGGAGATAACGGCAAAGATAAAAACAAAATCCGCAAAGGCAGCCAACCTTACTCAAGCGGTGTTTACCCAAAAATAAACATTTAAGATGAATCAGAAATACAAGTAATTAATTTTAAAAATCATTAAAAATGAAAACGTTAAAAAAATTATCAATCAATCCTGAAAAGGTGATAAAAAATGAAGAGTTGGTGAATTTGAAAGGCGGTTATCCTGGATGTATCTGCATTTGTGGGAATGGCCAGGCTATTTATGGCCCAACGAATCAAAGTGAATGTCAAATAGATTGTGCGGGTGCCGGATTTGGTGCAGGTAGGTGGAGTTGTTAATAGTTTTGTTCTTTAGTAAATGAAGAGAAAAACTGAAATTAAAAAGGTTCTGCCAGATAAAATCTGGCAGAATTTTCACTGTGTTAAAATCAGGGCATACTCTATTATAAAGATAGTAATAAACCTTTCATTTGGTTATTTAATATCTTGTTCAGCAGATAAATCCCATAAGATACCTTTAATTAATCCGGGAAACATAGCGTTTAAAAAGATATCTGTATCAGAGATTGCCAGGGAAATAACATATATCCCATTAAGCAATGATTTTTTGTTTGGGAATATTGTTAGTGTTGAACTAACCGATAGTGTGATTTTTATTACTCCTGCCCTTGGAAAATTATTTGTTTACGATTATAATGGAAATTTTGTTCGAAGCATCGGGAATCAGGGAAGAGGTCCGGGTGAATATAAATATGCAAACGAATTTACATTGGACAGTAAAAACAAAACAGTTTATATTTTAAGTGATCAAAGATTGCTCAAATACTCATTCAATGGAGATTTCTTAGAAACAATTGAGCTCAAAATTGATATCAAAATATTTAGTGGAATAGTTTACACAAACGGTAAATTAGTTTTATTTGAAGGGATTAACCAGGGAGAAGGAAAATATGACTGGGTTGTTCTGGATACCATTGGGAACATCCTTTTTGAAAAATTCAATGCAATAGAAAAATTTCCATCTGATCATTATTGCTGTGGGAATAAGCAGGAAGCATTTAACAACACCTTTTATTACTGGAACCAGATAAACGATACCATTTTTAAGATTTCGGATGAAAAATATGAACCCGCTTTTATTTTTACTCAGGGTAATTTTCGTTTTCCAAAACAAAAGATAAAAGAAATATATTGTGAATATTTTTTTCCACGCATTGTTTTTTTTACTAAAGATTACTTATTCTTTGCCTATATCTATCAGTATCAAAATCATACAGGGATTTATGTGAAATCGGAAAACCAGCTTTACAATGTTAATAGTACAGAAGACTGGAATTTATGGCGTGGGCCGGGTATCATAAACGATTTTGATTCAGGAATGCCCCTGATACCGTTGTCATATTATTGCGACAAACAGGATAATGAATATCTAATAGGAGAGGTTAATCCATTTCAATTAAAAGCTTATGTAGCTTCTGATATTTTCAAAACCTCCACCCCAAAATATCCCGAAAAGAAAAAGGAACTTGAAAAACTGGCCTACAGCTTAAACCAAAACGATAACCCGGTTTTAATGTTGGTGAAATTGAAAGAGTGATTGACAAACAAGCGAGTAAATAAGCTGAAATAAATGTTTTAATGGCTAAAAAGCAAAACATAGAAATCCACAATGAAGAGGTCAGGGAAATAATGAAAGAAATTCCCGGTAGTATAATCCGCTGGGGACTGGCCATCATTTTTCTGATTTTTGTTTCAATTATTGTCGGTAGTTATTTTTTTCAATTTAAAGAAATTGTTTCGGCTCCACTGATAATCACAACAACCAATCCGCCGGCGCCAATTATAAGCAAAGCTTCCGGCAGGATAACACATTGGTTTGTATCCGACGGGCAAACAGTTGAAGGTGGTGATAATATCGCTTTAATAAAAAACTCAACCAACATAGAAGATTTTTACAGGGCAGAGAATATTGTTTTACAACTGGATTCTTTAAAATTTAAAGACAATCTTGATAAAGTAGTTTTACCTGAAAAACTGGAACTTGGTGAATTGCAGGATATATACAATCAATTGTACAATAACTGGAGTAATTATAAGGATTACATTGAATACAATTTTTTACCAAAAAAGATTGAGTTGCTCCGGCAACAAATGGTAAAACAGGAACAACATTACCAACTTACTTTGCAACAACAAAAAATGATGGAAGATGAACTTGAAATAACAAGAAAAGGGCTAAAACGTTATGAAAGCATGTTAAATAAAGGTGGGGTTTCGGAAGTTCAAATAGAAGAAGCCAGGGGACGTGTTATCCAATCAGAAAGGGCATTTACAAGTTTTATCGCATCAGTTAAAACCACCGAAATTAACGTAATCAATCAAAAACGCTCGTTGCTTGAACTACAGGAACAACATCATAAAGAGGTTGAACAGTTTGAACAGAACATTTCAGATAATATCAGAACATTGAAAAACCAGTTTAAAAACTGGAGAGACAACTTTTTGCTTACCAGCCCCATAAACGGAACAGTTACCCTCACCACATTTTGGAGCGAAAATCATGTTGTAAACGAAGGCGAACGTCTTGCAACGGTTGTACCAAACGATAGTTCCTTAATAATTTGCAGGGCAATTGTCCCTTCATCGGGTATTGGGAAAGTTAAAATTGGGCAACAAGTAAATATTAAACTAAGCGGTTATCCATATATGGAACACGGTATGTTGACAGGTGAAGTCAGTAATGTTTCATTAGTACCGGAAAAGGAAGGTTATTTTGTTGAAATCAGTTTAAATGAAGGCATGAAGTCAAGCTACAGCGAACAACTTAAACTGGTGCAGGAAATGGATGGTACTGCTGAAATAATTGCGGATGAAATGAGAATGATATACCGGTTTATTAACCCGTTAAAAACAATTTTGAATAAAAACTAAAAAGCCCTTGGTTATGATTACAAGTAATCCGAAAGTATCAGTAGTAATGCCTGTTTTTAACAGGCAAAAATTTGTAGCATATGCGGTAAGAAGCATTTTGATCCAATCTTTCACTGATTTCGAGTTTATAATAATAGACGATTGTTCGACAGATGATACAAATAAAATTCTTAATTCCATTAACGACCACAGGATAAAATTCTTGAAATTAAAGGAAAATAAAGGAAATTATTATGCCCGAAATATGGGAATGGAACAAGCTAAGGGTAAATACATTTGTGTTATGGATTCTGATGACATCGCATTGCCAAACCGAATTCAGAGACAATTCGAATTTATGGAGGCCAATCAAAAAATTGGATTGTGCGGAAGTTTTGTAAAAGTGATCGACAGCGATGAAATAATTACCGCACCAGAAGATCATGAAGAAATAAAAGTATGGTCTTTATGCAACATCATGTTCAGGCATCCTACAGTTTTTATCAGAACAGAATTTTTGAAAAAATATAAGCTAAAATATAATGATTCGTTCCGTTATGCAGGCGACTATGATTTTTTGGTAAAAGCAGCCCATTTATTCCCTGTTACAAATATTCAGGAAGTTTTACTTGAGTACAGAAAACACCCTGAACAAATTTCTTCTGCAAATAAGTTGGGGCAAGTTAAAGTAGTTCAGCAGGTAATTCTATCGCAATTGAATAATTTTAAAAAAAGTATTTCTGATGAAGACAAGCAACTACATCTTGCATTGATGAATAGAGTTCCCCTAAAAAATGAAAGTGAACTTATTCCATTAAAAAAGTGGGCCAATTTTTTATTGGAGCAAAACAACGAAACCTATCATTATAATTCAGTTCATTTGGCCAATTTTTTAAAAAGTCTTTTGAAAAGTATATTAAAAAGTTATAAATTAAATTCTTTAAAAAAAACACACCCTCACTTTTATAAAACAGTCAGTAGAATTGGTATAAACAAAACACCAGGGAGTCCAAAGTTAATTGTAACACTTACATCTTATCCCCTGAGGATTCCAACTATACATATCACAATTAATACACTACTGAATCAAACCGTAAAGCCTGATATGCTAATTCTCTGGTTAGCACAAAGTCAATTTCCACATATGGAAAAAGACTTGCCCCATAAGCTTTTACGATTGAGGAAGTATGGACTTACAATAAATTGGTGTGAGAATATGAAATCCTATACAAAACTGATTCCAGCATTGAAATTATATCCAAATGACATACTCGTTACTGCTGATGATGATGTATATTACAACCCAGACTGGTTGGAAAAATTATATGATTCTTATATCAATAACAAAAGTAGCATACATTGCCATAGAATGCATAGGATAAAATTAGATGAAACCAAAAAGCCGCTTAACTATTTACAATGGGAATTTTGCTCAAATCAAATGAATGAATCTTTTCTTAACTTTTTAACCGGCTTTGGCGGTGTTTTATACCCGCCTCACTCTCTTCATCCAAATGTTTTGAAGCATGAACTCTTTCAAAGTCTGGCACCGCATGCTGATGATATTTGGTTCTGGGCAATGGCAGTATTAAATCACACTAGAATTAAAGTTATTGATAACGGATATAATAATCCAATCACCATAAGTGATACACAAGATATAGGCCTTTGGCGAACAGTTAATATTAAGGGTGCTAATGATCTTCAGCTAAAAAATGTATTAGATTACTTTTTTGAAATCAAAGAAATATTAAATAATGAAATAAGTAATCTACCTTGATTCGTGTGAATTACTAGAATAATGTTATTAACAAGTGAAAAATAAATTCTAAGATAAATTATTAATGATGACAAATTTATCACGATTATGATGTGTTACAATGGATTAATGATAAATACAGGTCGATTATGATTCCCTCAATAAAATTTAATTTGAAAAGAATTTTTAGATTCATCAAAAAAACAATTATTTCATAATTTTAAAAATTAAAATCTAAACGAAAACCAATGAATACAAACCATTTGAGACCCAAAAGCATATGGGGATCTATCGCAATTTTTCTGACCGTTTTAATAATTGCAACAATCTCTTCGTGCAAATCACGAAGTGATGCTCAAACAGGGAATCCCAACGAATCCCTTCCCGAAGAAAAAAACATTGTTGAAACCGTTGTACTCGAAAAACAGGATTTCACACGCGAAATTATCAGCAACGGCAAACTGGCTGCCATCCAAAAAGCCGAATTATATTTTAAAAATCCTGGAATAATTGAAACCATAAAAGTTGGGAATGGGGAAATCGTTTCGGTAAATGCCGAACTTGCCCGTTTGCAAAACGACGAATACCGGTTTAATGTGGAAAAAGCACAGGTAAATATGGAGAAAGCTGAAATCGACCGTCTGGATGCTTTATTGAGTATGGGATACAAAACCGGGGCAGAAAACATTTCCCCGGAACACCGGAAAATTGCCGATATCCGTTCGGGATACAACCAGGCAAGAATACAAATGGCAGAAGCAACCCAGCAATTGGAAAATGTTATATTAAAAGCGCCATTTTCAGGGAAAGTGGAAGGGTTAAAACAAAAATCATTCGAAAAATCCGATCTCTCCAAACCATTTTGCACACTAATCAACGACAGTAGGTTTACCATAGAATTCCCGCTTTTGGAAACCGAATTCAGCGAAATAAATACACGACAAAAAGTAACTGTCACACCCATTGCAGGAGCAAAACAATCTGAAGGGAATATTACCGAAATCAATCCACGTATTGATGAAAACGGACTTGTTTGGGTTAAAGCTGAAGTAACAAATCCTGGAGGATATTTAGAGGGTATGAACGTTAAAGTAAGTATAAAAAGGGCAATCTCCGGACAACTGGTGGTTCCCAAGCAAGCCGTGGTTTTGCGCCAAAACCGGGAGGTTCTTTTCCGTTACACCGGGGGGATTGCCTACTGGACTTACATCAAAGTACTCGATGAAAACGAACACCAGTATTCGGTTGTTGCTGCCGAAGGCGCTACGCTTGAACTGGGCGACACGGTAATTATTTCGAATAATTTGAATCTGGCGCACGAGTCGGAAGTGGAGATAAAATAGTTCGAAAAAGTTCCTCTGGTTTGAAAAGTTCCTGTTGTTCAGGATTTATGAAACCACAGAAACAATAGAAACCACAGAAACGATAATTATGAACACAATAAAAAGATTCGAAGACCTTGAAATTTGGCAACTGGCCAGACAACTTGCAAAAGAGGTAAACGAACTAACACTTCGGGAAAATTTTTCGAAAGACTTTTCATTAAAGAACCAAATTAAATCTTCAAGTGGCTCAACCATGGACAATATTGCTGAAGGTTTTGAACGGGATGGAAATCAGGAGTTTCATCAGTTTCTTTCTATTTCAAAGGGTTCAATTGGTGAAACCCGTTCGCAGCTTTACAGGGCTTTTGATTATGGATATATTCATGAAAACGAACTTGAAATATATATCGAAAAATGTTTGATTCTAAGCAGAAAAACAGGAAATCTGATGGAATACCTTAGAAAATGCGATTTAAAAGGAATTAAGTTTCGTAAATAACCATAGAAACCATAGAAACCAATTGAACAACAGAAACTAAAATTTATGGTAAAATTCCTTATCCACCGTCCCGTAGCAGTAACAATGGCATTTCTGGCCTTTTTGTTAATTGGTATAGCTACTACTACAAACCTTCCGGTTTCGCTAATGCCCGATATTGATATTCCCGTGGTTTCCATCCGTATCTCGTCAAGCGAATTGCCAGCCAGGCAACTGGAAAATACAGTGGTTAAAACAGTACGAAATTTATTAAAAGAGGTGAATCATGTGGAAGAACTAAAAAGTGAAACCCGCGATGGTTCGGCCTGGATAGAACTCCGTTTTCGTCATGGAACACCAATCGATTTGGCATCGGTGGAGGTAAACGAAAAAGTGGATAAAGCCATGAATTTCCTTCCCCGCGAAATGAAACGCCCGGAAGTCATCCGCGCCAGCGCCTCCGACATCCCCGTTTTCTATTTAATGGTCAACCAAAAAAAATCCGATGTTCCAAATTTTGCAGCATCTTCGGATAATACTTCTTCCAACTCCCCCCTTCGGGGGGCTGGGGGGGCTTCTCTTTCCCTCTCTAACTTCTCCTCCCAGGTTATCCGCAAACGTCTCGAACAATTGCCCGAAGTGGCACTGGTTGACATGAGCGGCCTGCAACACCCCGAAATTAAAATTACGCCCAATAAAACATTTCTGCAAAACGGATCTTTTTCGGTTGCTCAATTGGAAGAGGCTTTGCAAAACAACAACATCGACCTGGGAAACCTGCTCATCCGCGACGGGCAATATCAATACAACATCCGCTTTAACACCCGTTTGCGCGATGTTTCCGACATCGAAAATGTTCCGGTAAACCTCAACGGAAAAGTGGTTAAATTGAAGGAGCTTGCAGAAATTAATCTACAATCACAAAAACCACAGGGAAACGTAAATTTCAAATCGAATCCCGCAATCAGTCTGGCGGTCATCAAGCAATCGGACGCAAAAATGGCAGACCTCGAAAAGGAATTGGATTTCCTGATTTCAAGGTTCCGCGAAGATTACCCCAATTTGGAATTTTCTGTAACCCGCGACCAGTCGAAACTCCTGAAGTATTCCATCAGTAACCTCGGGCAAAGCCTTATTATTGGTGGATTGCTGGCATTTCTTACCATGTTTGTATTCCTTCGCGAACGAAAAGCGCCCTGGTTAATTGGCATTAGCATTCCGGTTTCCTTAATCATTTCCCTCCTCTTATTTTATCTCACCGGGCTTTCCATCAATATTATTTCCCTTTCGGGTTTAATTCTTGGCGTCGGAATGATGATTGATAACTCCATCATCGTAATCGACAATATTACACAACATCGCGAACGAAATTCACAAATTCACAAATCCCAAAAAACAACAAGTACAATAGAAACAACAGAAACAACAGAAACTCTAAAACCTTCAAACCCTCAAACCCCCGAACCTTCTTCAACTTCTTCAACCCCCGATCTTCTCTCCAAATCCTGCGAAGACGGCACCAACGAAATAATCAGTCCATTAATCAGTTCGGTGTTGACCACCTGCGCTGTTTTTATCCCACTGATTTTTATGAAAGGGATGGCCGGAGCGCTGTTTTTCGATCAGGCAGTTGCGGTAACAATCGGGTTAACCGTGTCGCTTATTGTTTCCATTACGCTGCTGCCCACGCTTTACCGGCTTATCTACCGAAAAAACTCAGCAGAAAAAACGCGAAAAACGAAACTTCCCATTTATTTTCATTGGTACGAGTCGGGTTTAAAGTTTGTGTTCCGCCACCAGTTTTTAACGGTGTTCAGCGTGCTGATTATGTTGATACTTTCGGTATTTATGTGGAAATGGTTGCCTGTTTCGAGGTTCCCGAAGATGAGTCTGGACGAAACCATTTTGAAAATCGACTGGAACGAGCCGGTGACGCTGGAGGAAAATAACGCCCGGATTACCGAATTAATCGTGGGAATTTCAGCAAAGCCCGAATACATTATTGAAGAGGCCGGAAGGCAGCAATATTTTTTAAACAGCATTGGTGAGGCGGGTACTTCAGAAAATAATTTGTTTATTAAATGCGCTTCCCCACAAAAACTTAAAGAATTAACATCTGAAGTTACCGGTTTGATACAAAAATCGTATCCTCATGCCGATTTCAGTTTTAGCGAAACCGAAAACCTTTTTAACCTCGCTTTTGGAAAATCGGATGCTCCGCTTATTGCACGGGTTACCCATTTTAATCCCGGTGGCGAAAATTATCTTTCCGAACTTGCGGAACTTCAACAAGAGCTGGAGCAAAAGTTTGGCGAAAAAATCACCTCGCGAATCATTACCCGCAACCTTATTCTTTTGGAAACCGACCCCGAAAAACTGTTGTATTATCAGGTTGACAATACCGATTTGTACCGCGAAATAAAAAGCGCATTCAATGTAAACACTGTATTTACTATTAACGACAACAATTTGTACGTTCCGGTGAGTGTGGGAAATGATTTCGCTTCGGTTTACGAAATCATCCAAAACATCACCATCCGGAATAAAAACAACGAACGGATTCCACTTTCAGGTCTGGTAAAAATTAGTTCGGGCAGCGACCTGAAAACCATTGTCGCCGGACGCGAGAGCGAATATTTCCCCGTGTTGTTTGAAATAGAACCCAATGCCTACAACAAAACCACACAGGAAATAAAAACCATCATCGGCAATAACCAAAATTATGATGTCACTTTTGGTGGCTCAATCTTGTCGAACCGCGGTATGTTGCTCGAATTACTGCTGATTGTTGGTGTAAGCCTGTTACTACTCTATTTTATTTTGGCCGCCCAGTTCGAGTCGTTTGTGTTGCCCTTGATTATATTGCTTGAAGTGCCTATTGCTTTATTTGGCGTTTTCCTTTTTCTGAAACTTTTCGGCGCTGGAATCAACATCATGTCGGCCATCGGAATAATTGTAATGATGGGTATTACAATCAACGATTCCATCCTGAAAATCGACACTATTAATAAACTGATGGAATCTGGAAATTCCTTGATTCGTTCTATTTTCGAGGCGGGTCGCAGACGGTTAAAACCCATTCTTATGACCAGCCTCACCACCATTTTAGCCATGGCGCCGTTAATGTTCCAAAAGGGGCTGGGCGCCGATTTGCAAAAACCAATGTCACTCGCCATCATTGGCGGGATGTTTATCGGCACTTTGGTGAGTTTGTTTTTTATTCCGTTGATGTATTATTTGTTGAAAAAATCAGGGATGAGGAATTGAATTATACGTTAAACTGTTATAGTAAGAAAATATGGAATTTTTTTGTTGCAAGAGCGCCTTCCCAAATAAAAACCAGAACATACAATTTGATGCTTTTTATTACAAATCATGTTTTTTTACCAAAAATCAATTTGTCTAAAAGTCCTATTTTTTTTTGTGTTTTGGGTCAATTTTTGAACATATTTAAATAAAAGGCAAAAACATTTCACTCCACTAATAGGTATTTTTTTGAAATTTTCACGAATTATCCTTGATTTTACGTGAAAATTCAATAGTAAAAACCGACGATTTAAAATTATAATCCTGACAATTAACGAAATAGGTATTTCAATGAAATAAATTACCCAAAAGTACTATTTCATTATACCTCTTTATTAATTAGATTTAACGTAAAAAAAATCAAATAAAATTTGAAAACCATTCACGAAATTTAGATACCGGTGGGGCAAAAAAAGGGCGGCAAACTATTACCCGCTAAAGTATTCAGTTGTGCTGCCCCTGCTCCCACCCCAAAAATAGGAGGATTGCTGTGACAAAGATAACCAATTAACAAAAACCACAAAACAATAAACATGGCTCATTACCAGCGTTTATTACCCCTGAAATAATTGACCCTATTTGTTCTTTTACCCTTGATTTAAGGGAATATGTTGAAACTTAGGTTTCTGATATTGTGTTATAAGCTTTGTAATTAAAAAAATAAAAAACATCATGAAAAAAATTTTTATAAAACTATTGTTTGTTATCATTCTCGGATGTGGCACCTTTGTGGCAATAAACGCCTTTGCAACCGAACCACCTGCAAAAAAATACTTTAATCCGGATATTCCATTTCCGGAAGACCCTTGCGACACCGGAGGAATTTCAGTATGTTATGGATAATAAGTCAAACATAATGTTATAAAACAAACTGCTTGTTTAATTCAATGTTGTAATTGATATTAGATAAGCAGTTTTTAACAATTATACTAATGAAAAAAACGGTTCAATTCATTTTTATTTTCTTCATCTTGACTGGATGTAATTCATCGAAAACTGATAAAAATGTGAGTATGTGGAAACCAGTCAAACGAAAGCAATTTCCTGTTGATGAAAAAGTAAACCCATATGCGATTCAAATTGAGGTATTAACAAACACAGATGGAAGTCAACAAATTTACTTGTTAGACGGTAATAATCAACTATTGGTTTACAATGCTGATACCCAAAACTTATTAAATAAAATAATTTTGGAGAAAGAAGGCAGTAATGGTGTTGGAATGGCCAATGGTTTTAAACTATTGTCACCCGATTCTATTCTGATTACTTCTAAATTCTTTCAAAAATTGTTTCTTGTTAACTCAAACGGTGCTGTAATCTGCACATTTCCATTCGATTCCGAGCATTACACAATTTCACGTACATGTTCTAATACCCTGCAACCAATTATAATCATTGACAATATTTGGGTGTTACCGCAAAGCTTGCTGGGGAATTGGAACAATATCGATAAGGAGTATTTTGAGGCTTACTCAACCACAATAAATTACAACTATAAAAACGGCGAGGTTATTAAATCCGGAATAAAACTACCATTCCATTTATCACGTTTAAGTTCACCTAACTTTTCTTATAATGAGTTCAATAACAATTTGGTATATTCTTTTGCAGCATCGGATAGTTTGTTTGTAATCGACAATAACATGGTGCTGAAATACAATGCTAAAACTACAAACATAAAACAGCTTATTGAAGGTAATAAAAGTTCATCTGTTGAATCTGTGCTAAGGGATAAAATCGAATCTGGAGAATACAGTCTATTGTTACCAGATAGTTTCAGAAATGTAATCTACAGGTTTTATAAAATCGGAACAAAACTCCCGAAAAGCGATATAAACCTGGTTGAAATGAATTCTTTTCCCCCATCATTTGGGATACAGGTTATAAACCAGAACTACGAGGTAATTGCTGATGTTACTTTTCCGGACAACAAATATTTTTTTACCAACAGTTTTGTAACCAGAGATGGTTTGTACATATCAATTAACCATCCTTTGAATCCTGAATTCAACGTAAATTATTTCGCTTTCGACTGCTTTATTTTTCAAAAATGAAACAAATACAAATAATTGTAATATTTCTGCTTTTATCAGGCTCTTGTAATCAAAAAGATTATACAAGTGAGTTATTAAGCTTTGAAAAAATAAAAAATAGTATAATCAGCCAGTATGATTTATTCCTGTTTATTCCTTCAGATTACTGTACCGATTGCTTTAAGGAAATTTTAAAAACAATAGAAACAAAACAACAAACAGAGCAGGTACTTTTTATTATCTCAGGCAGAAACCACAAAGAGATAAACAGTTTTTCCGATAACTTTTCAGGATTAAATTACTTTGAAGAAATCAATTTAAATTTTAATAGACCTATTTACCCAGTTATTTACTATAAAGTAGGAAAGATTATTAGAAAAAAAGAAATTACAAAAGAGTCGGATCTAACAGAAATTTTAAGTTTGAGAATAAAGACAGCGAAAAATCCAAACAGCGAAAATAAGGAATGATTGTTGGAATTTAAATGAGTTAAAATTTTCACTCGAACCAGTTTCAAAAAAGACAGATCATCCCAGTTCACAAAGCATACTTTTTGCTAAATTGCCGAACAATCATAATAAATGCAAAAAGCTACCAAAATCAAAACCTTTTCCCCTTTCTCCATTATCGTAGTATTCCTCGCGCTGATGATTATCGGAACTGCGTTTATCCCACTGCTCGATGTGCGATTTAAACCCAGCCACAATTTGCCGCAGTTAAGCGTTCGGTTTTCATGGCCCAATGCATCGCCCGAGGTGATTGAAGAAGAAACATCAAAAATTGAAGGTGTGCTGGGAAAAATCAACCAGGTAATATCCATCGAGTCCACTTCATCGGTGGGCAGCGGTTCGGTTACCCTTAATTTCGATAAAACCGCTGATTTGAATAAAAAACGATATGAAGTTTCTGCTTTAATCCGCCAGCTCCGAGGCAACCTGCCCCCCGAAATGAGCTACCCCGAAATCACCGCCAATATCGAACAGGAAGACCAGGCTTCGTTTATGGTTTTAACCCTCAACGCCAACACCACCACCTTCGAAATTAAAAAAGTGGCCGAACAACAAGTTATCAGCAACTTGTTAAAATTGCAGGGCATTGCCGATATTTCCTTGCACGGCGTTACACCGCACCAGTGGGAAATCCGTTTCGACCCCGAACTGTTGAAAAACTATTCGTTAACACCTTCCGAAATCAGCGCGGTTGTCAACCAATTAGGCGATAAATCGTTCCTTGGGGTTCAAAAAGACGGCGCCGGAGTTTCATTGCCTGTGCTTACCCAAACAAAAAACATTGCTCCTGAAAAATGGGGGAACCTTCCCATTGCCAATAAAAATGGAAGGATAATCAAACTCGCCGATGTGGCCACGGTAAAACTCCGGGAAAAACCACCAACATCGTATTACCGCATCAACGGCAAAAATACCATTAACATGGTAGTTTATGCTGCTCCCGGCGAAAACCAGGTAAAACTGGGAAACAAAATACGCGAACAATTGGAAACTATTCAGGAAAATCTTCCCTTTGGTTACCGGGTTCAGGTGGCATCCGACAGCACCCTTTTCATCAAGGAGGAATTGAACAAAATTGGGATGCGAACACTTTTTTCGCTGCTAATTTTACTACTGTTTGTTTTGGTGGCCAGCCGCTCGTTCCGTATTTTGGGTGTGCTGTTTATTTCGCTGATTGCAAACCTGCTCATTGCCTGCGTTTTTTACTACCTTTTTAAGGTCGAAATCCACATTTATTCACTGGCTGCTGTAACGGTTTCCTTCGGAATCATCATCGATAACAGCATTATTATGGTGAGCCAGTTGCAACGGCAAAAAGGATTGCGGGTTTTTGTGGCTTTGCTGGCGGCGACGCTCACCACGCTTGGGGCTTTGTCGGTGGTTTTTTTCCTTAAAGAAAACCAAAAACTGATGCTTATCGATTTCACGTGGGTAATGATTATCAACCTTTCGGTTTCGCTGGTGGTTTCGCTGTTCCTCGTGCCTGCATTAATGGATAAGATGTATAAAAAAAAGTCAAGAGCAGTTTCGTCGCGAAAAACCAGAAAACGGGTTATTTGGATTACCCGTTTTTACCAACG
>CAWDAW010000022.1:0-30589 GCA_963800345.1 uncultured Prolixibacteraceae bacterium
CCATTTTGAAAACGGCGATAATTTAACTCATTTTGTTTTAGGGCAGTTAAAGTGAAAACACTTTGAACCGGTAATTGCAAAATTTCGTTGGCGCAATCATAGTTGATTTTACTGAATGCCTTATTCACCAGGATTATTTTATCGTCTTCTACATAAAACATAGCAATCAATGACGAATTAAAATACTCCTTAAAACTACCTGTTTCAAAAATATTCAGTTCTTCCTTTTTATTAAGTTGGTTTTCAATTTTATAATAAACCGATTCTTTGCTAAAAGGGCTAACCAAAAAATTATCGATACCCATTTCCAAACCAATAAGTATGTCTTCTTTTTCATATTTGTCTAAAATCAAAAAGAAGGGGACACCATAATTTCGCAAATATTTCTTCAGCATTTTAAAAACAGCAAAACCATTGTATTCATTTACCATACAATCGCAAATTATCAAATCAACAGACTGGTTTGTAATTTTTTCGATAGTTTGCTCAATTGCACAAAACGATTCAGTTTGAAAACCGTTTTCATCAAGTATCTGCTTAACCGAGCTATTTTTTTTTACAGAAGTTTCCAATAATAAAATTTTGATTGGGGAAGTTTTCATATTTGCAGGTTTTTCATATACTCAGTATTGTGGTTTATTTTAGGTATTAGAGTGCTAAAATAATAACAATAAGTAATAATACCTATACGTAATTTTACTTATGTGCAAATTTAATTCAGAATTCGGTTTATGTGTTCAGCATAGCGGTTTTCAGGGGTGAATAGAAATAAGTTAGAACCTTCTTCCTACCTTAAAAATCGGGGAAAACGTGTGGATGGATTTATTCCTCCTTTTAGGACAGGGGTAAAAACGTGGCTAATATTGGATTTCTACTAAAAAAATACCCCCCAATCTCAAAAACAAACCCAGTTTAACTATGACTTTTCTAATGTTTTCGGTCAATTAACAAATACTTTACAAAAGCTTTTGAACAAGCCTTTATAATAGTCGAAAGTTCGGGGGGCGGATTGTTTTCCTATATTTGCACCCTTAATTATTCAACCTGATTTTTTATCCGTTAGTCATGAAAAACATCAAATTTATCACCGCCAGGGAAGCAGTTAAAGTAGTAAAATCGAATGACAGGGTTCATTTGCACAGCGTTGCTGTAACGCCTCATCCGTTGATTGCCGCGTTGTGCGAAAGGGGGCGCAATAAGGAATTCAGAAATGTGCGTATCCAGCATATCCATACCGAAGGGCCAGCTCCTTATGCAGACAGGGAATTTGAGGGCATTTTTCAGTTGGAATCGTTTTTTGTTGGGCACAATGTCAGAAAACAGACACAAATGGGTTATGCCGATTATATTCCCGTTTTTCTTCAGGAAACACAACGGTTGATCCGTGAAGGTGTTCTGAAAGTGAATGTTGCAATGATACAGGTTTCGGTTCCCGATAAATTTGGATATGTATCACTTGGCACTTCGGTTGACGCAACACTGGCAGCTGTTGAAAAAGCTGATACTGTAATTGCAATTGTAAACCCGAATGTACCACGTGCTTTTGGAGATGCCATTTTCCATATCAACGACATAGATTTATTTGTAGAAGATGACAGCCCTTTGATTGCAAAAGAAATGGGCGAAATTTCGGAGATGGACCGTAGAATAGGCCGTTTTGTTGCCGAATTGGTTGACGATGGCGCTACTTTACAAATGGGTATCGGCGCTATTCCAAACGCAGTTTTATCAATGCTTGGGAATCACAAGGATCTGGGGGTTCATTCAGAAATGTTTGCCGACGGAATTTTACCATTGGTTGACAAAGGTGTTGTAAACGGCAAAAACAAAGCCATCGATAAAGGAAAAATGGTGGCAACTTTCCTGATGGGTTCAAAAAATCTCTACGATTTTATCGACAATAACCCGGGTGTGGCAATGCTTGATGTAGCCTACACAAACAGGGTGTCAGTTATTGCGCAAAATCCGAAAGTAACAGCTATCAATTCAGCATTGCAGATTGATATTACAGGTCAGGTTTGTGCTGATTCAATCGGTACTACACATTATTCGGGCGTTGGCGGACAAATCGATTTTTTAAGAGGTGCTTCTCTCAGCGAGGGAGGCAAACCAATCATTGCAATCCCTTCAGTTACAAACAAAGGAATTAGCAAAATTGCGCCAATTTTAACGCCGGGTGCCGGTGTTGTGAGTACAAGGGCAAACATTCACTGGCTGGTTACTGAGTATGGCGCTGTTAATTTGTATGGCCGCAGTTTGCAGGACAGGGCAAAACTGATAATTTCAATTTCGCATCCTGATCACCAGGAAAACCTTGACAAGGCAGCCTTTGAACGTTTTGGACCTCACTTCCATTTTGTTTGGGACGCGGAATAGGGGAAGTTCAGAGTTCAAAGTTGAAAGTTGAAAGTTGAAAGAAATTCCAAAATACAAACCACAAATTTCAAATAAATCGCAATTACCAAATATTTTAAAATCCAAATAATTTAAATTGAATTTCTTTCTAAAATTGGATTTTTGGATTTGGGATTTATTTGTTTTTTGTTTTTTTGATATTTGGTTATTTATTCAATATCAGTCATTAATAAAAATCTGTCATTGGAAGATCAGCGACTGAGGAATCTTTCATAAAAGAAAAATCAGATACAGTTTTTCATCCACGTTCTTTCTAATCAGACCCCATCTGTAACAACCTCCAAAATCCCAATATTAACTATTTCTGAAATTCTTGCTCAAAAGCTCATTGTTTTTAAATTTTGAACCAATGAAATATTGAGTATCGTAACTTTGCACCTTATAATAATCTGATATATAGTATTTTATATCGATTCTAAATAACAAAAACATGTTGAAAAACATCTATTTTAATAATAACTATTTTAAATTTTTATAACATGAATATTTCACATATAGAACACATCGGCATTGCAGTTAACAGTCTGGAAGAAGCGATTCCATTTTACGAAAACACGTTGGGACTAAAATGTTACGCCGTTGAAGAAGTAGCCGATCAAAAGGTAAAAACTGCTTTTTTTATGGTTGGTCAAACCAAAATTGAGTTGCTCGAATCAACCGATCCGGAAGGACCAATTGGCAAATTCATCGAAAAAAAGGGACCGGGTGTGCACCATCTGGCATTTGCAGTTGACAAAGTAAATGATGCTTTAAGTGAACTGAATGAAAAAGGAGTTCAGTTAATCGACAAAACAGCGAGAAAAGGTGCTGAAGGATTACAAATAGGTTTTCTTCATCCAAAATCTACTTTGAGTGTTTTAACCGAAATCTGCGGAAAAGAATAACTTTTAATACAATATAACCGATTTACTATGAGTACAAGTGACAAAATAAAACAATTGATAGAATTGCGCGCTGAAGCAAAACTTGGTGGCGGAATTAAACGCATTGAAACACAGCACGGAAAAGGAAAATTCACAGCCCGGGAGCGTGTTGAAATGCTGCTTGACGAGGGAAGTTTTGAAGAGTATGACATGTTTGTTAAACACCGTTGCACAAACTTCGGACTTGAAAAAACAAAAAGTCTTGGCGATGGGGTAATTACAGGCCATGGCACAATTGATGGCCGTGTTGTGTATGTCTTTTCACAGGATTTCACTGTTTTGGGAGGTTCGCTTTCTGAAACTTTCGCAGCTAAAATTTGCAAAGTAATGGATCAGGCGATGAAAGTTGGTGCCCCAGTAATCGGGATCAACGACTCAGGTGGCGCACGTATCCAGGAAGGAGTTACAGCACTTGCCGGTTATGCCGAAATTTTTGAGCGTAACATTCAGGCATCGGGTGTAATTCCGCAACTTTCAGCCATTTTTGGACCATGTGCAGGTGGTGCAGTTTACTCCCCTGCCCTAACGGATTTTATTATGATGACAGAGCAGAATTCTTACATGTTCCTAACTGGTCCGAAGGTTGTAAAAACTGTTACAGGCGAAGATGTAACCGATGACCAACTGGGCGGTGCAAGGGTTCACGGTTCAAAATCGGGGGTTACGCATTTTATTGCAGAAAATGAAGAAGAAGGAATTTTGCTGCTAAGAAAACTAATCAGTTATCTGCCACAAAATAATCTTGAAGATGCCCCGCTTGCTCCCTGCGATGATCCCATTGACAGGCTCGAAGATGCTTTAAACGAAATAATCCCCGACAACCCGAATAAGCCATACGATGTAAAGGACGTTATCCATGCCGTTGTTGATTATGGAGAATTTCTTGAAGTACACCGTAATTATGCTCAAAACATTGTAGTTGGTTTTGTAAGGTTTAATGGTATTTCAACAGGTATTGTTGCCAATCAGCCCAATTATCTGGCCGGGGTTCTTGACATAAATGCCTCAAGAAAAGCTGCCCGTTTTGTAAGATTTTGTGATGCTTTTAATATTCCTATCGTTACACTTGTTGATGTTCCGGGCTTTTTACCCGGTACAGCCCAGGAATATGGCGGTATTATTATGCATGGCGCAAAATTGTTGTTTGCCTATGGTGAGGCAACAGTTCCAAAAGTTACAATTATTCTTCGCAAATCTTATGGTGGTGCATATTGCGTAATGAGTTCGAAGCACCTGCGCGGCGACTTAAATTACTCGTGGCCAACCGGAGAAATTGCAGTAATGGGTGCAAAAGGAGCTATTGAAGTTCTTTACAGCAAAGAGTTGAAAAAACACGAAGATCCGGTAGATCGGGCAAAATATACAGCAGAAGCAGAAGAAGAGTATAAGGAGAAATTTGCCAATCCTTATGTGGCTGCCCAATATGGTTATATCGATGATGTAATTGAGCCGAGAAATACACGCTTCCGCATTATCAGGGCTTTGCAGACTTTAGCTACAAAAAAGGACTATATGCCTGCAAAAAAACATACTAATATTCCATTATAAGTTGGTTAAAATGAAAAATAAAATATTTCAAATACTTACTGTAATATTATTCACTTTAACTGTTTCATTTATTCCCGGAAAAATATGGGGACAGAATGCTTCTGACTTAAGATTCAGCGAGATTCTTGTAATGAATGATTCGTTAAATGTGGATGATTTTGGAGAACACAGTTCATGGATAGAAATCTTCAACACAGGTTACAACTCTGTTGAAATTGGAGGATGTTATCTGACTGATGACATGAAAAATCCCACAAAATACTGGATTCCTACAGGCGATCCGCTGACAAAAATACCTGCCAGATGCTACCTTTTGTTTTGGGCCGACAATAAACCTACCCGTGGAATTTTACACCTGAATTTTGAATTGAGAAATGCTGACACTATTGCACTTTTTGATGCCAATGGCCGAACTTTAATCGACAAATTAGCCATTGAAAAACCACAAAAATCAAACATGTCGTTTGGTTTGATGGAAAAAACAGATGAAGAGGGCAATGCCATCAGTCAATGGGAATATCTGACTAAAATTACACCCGCTTCAAATAACGACCATTCCCGTAAAGCATCTTCCGGTGAACAGTTTGTTAAATATGACCCCAATGGTGTGGGAATGGCAACCATTGCAATGGCTGTTGTTTTCAGTTCACTGGCATTGCTTTACCTGATTTTCAAAACTACAGGTTCTTACTTCCAGAGCAGGGCACGAAAAGCAAAAAAAGTTGTTAAGGAGGATGGTACTACCGATAAATCTGAAGAAGAATTATCGGGCGAAGTGAGCGCTGCCATTGCAATGGCACTTCATTTATTCCAGTCAGAGATTCACGATGAAGAAAATACAGTATTAACAATTAAAAAAGTGGCACGTACTTACTCACCCTGGAGTTCAAAAATTTACACATTAAGAAAATATCCGCAATAATAAATACATATGAAAAATTATAAATTCACAATCAACGGCAATATTTATGACACACAAATTATCAACATTGAGGATAATATTGCTGAAATAGACATCAACGGAACTACGTACAAAGTTGAAGTTGACAAACAGTTAAAAGTACAAAAAACGCCAAAATTGGTTCGTACTGCAGCCGTTCCCTCAACTGACTCACATCCTTCTGTTGCAAAAACAAGCAGTCCTTCGGCACACAAAGGCACAGGCAGCATAAAATCGCCGCTGCCAGGTGTAATTCTTGAAATGTTTGTACGCGAAGGTGACACTGTAAAAATGGGGCAAAAACTGCTGATGCTGGAAGCAATGAAAATGGAAAATAACATTGAAGCCGACAAGGCAGGAAAAGTAATATCCATTTTGAAGCAAAAAGGCGATGCAGTTATGGAAGGCGATATTCTAATAGTAATCGGAGAGTAAATTATGGGGAATTTTATAAGCTTTATTGCAGATAACTTAATGCAGTTTTTGCAATTCACTGCATTTGCGAACCTAACAATTGGGCATTTGATAATGATTTTGATTGGCCTTGTATTTATTTACCTCGCCATTGCAAAGGAGTTTGAACCCATGCTGCTCATCCCCATCGGATTTGGAATACTCGTTGGCAACATTGCTTTTGCTCCCGGGTTTAAAATTGGGGTTTATGAATCAGGCAGTGTACTCAACTATCTGTACTTCGGTGTTATTCAGGGGATTTATCCCCCGTTGATATTCCTTGGCATTGGTGCCATGACAGATTTTTCGGCACTCATTTCAAACCCAAAGCTTGTTTTGATTGGTGCAGCAGCCCAATTGGGGATTTTTGGTGCTTACAGTATTGCTCTGGCACTGGGGTACAGCCCAACAGAAGCAGGAGCAATTGCAATAATTGGTGGAGCCGATGGTCCAACCGCCATATTCCTGTCTTCAAAACTGGCACCTGATCTAATGGGGGCAATTGCAATTTCGGCCTATTCGTATATGGCACTTGTACCTGTTATTCAGCCCCCGATAATGAAACTACTGACAAACAAAAAGGAACGTCTTATCCGGATGAAACCACCACGTGCGGTTTCAAAAAGAGAAAAGGTAATATTTTCAATTGCGGGTATGTTACTCACTACTTTTATTGTACCCAGCGGTCTTCCGCTTTTGGGGATGCTTTTCTTTGGAAATCTGCTAAAGGAAAGCGGTGTAACAAAACGTTTGGCAGATACAGCCAAAGGTCCGCTTATCGATATTGTAACAATATTGATTGGTTTAACCGTGGGAGCCTCAACACAGGCAACTACTTTTTTGAACTGGAAATCGGTAGGAATATTTCTGCTTGGTGCACTTTCATTCGTAATCGCAACTTTTGGAGGTGTAATGTTTGTAAAAATAATCAACTTGTTTTTAAAAGAAGGACGTAAAATAAATCCGCTAATCGGGAATTCAGGCGTTTCGGCAGTGCCCGACAGTGCGCGTGTTTCACAGGTGGTAGGTTTGGAATATGATAAAACAAACCATTTGCTGATGCATGCCATGGGACCAAACGTTGCAGGAGTAATTGGTTCTGCAGTTGCCGCAGGTATCTTGCTTAGCTTTTTGATGTAGGGTTTTTCCATTAAATAGGGTCTGTTGAAAAACTCAAGTAGATTTATTTTGACCTCAGAGAGGTCACATATTTATAGAAAATGATGATTTGAAAGATATTCGACCCCGGCCAGGGGTCGCACATTCGCACGTTTGAACCATTTTCTATAAACATTTTATCCCCGCTGGATAGTCGGACAGGCTCTGGGATAACTTTTTAGAACAGACTAAAATTTAAAGTGCAAGCTTTTTTTGGTACTCTTTTTAAAATGCTTGCACTTCATTCTTTCAAATTGTCTGTTATACTATTTATTATCAATACTAAAGATATTTTTCAGCAAGCCCTAAATACAACGACACATAATAATCAAACCTTCAGGGCCGAACCTGGAGGTTTTTTTTGGTACTTTTTTCAGTTTGGTGTTAAAACAAAAAAAATGAATCCATTACAAAAATGATAGCACAACATTTTTTAGTAATCTTCCAACCATCTGTCTTTAGGGTCATGCGGAAACGAAACCTCTTTTTTTGAAATTTGCAATACTCTGGGTTGAACCAGTCGTTCGAAATCACCGTATCCCATTTTCAACAACTCGGTGTGTGTCCCGTTGTTAAAGGCAATTTGTTTGTCTTCAGCAAGAGATTCGGCAACAAACACTTCCATATCATACAGATTGCCAAATGGTGGCATTGCTCCTACTTCGCAATTGGGAAAAAAAGAACTGAATTCTGCCTCAGTAGCCAATGTTACCTGCTGGGTGCCGAATAACTGCTTTAATCGGTTAAAATCAAGTTGATATGAAGCTGGCAACACAGCCATTGCCATTTTTCCTTCAACTTTAATAATCACGGTTTTTGCAACTTCTTTACCCGAAATGTGTGCTTTTGCTGCAATTTCCTGAGAGGTGTACGCGCTGGAATGCCTGATGGTAATGTATTTCACCTTGTTCTCATCAAGAAAAGCTTTCAATTTTTTGGTAGGCATAGTGTTTGTTTTTTAGTGATTAAACCTTATAAATTACTTTAAATTTCATTTTCCATTTTCTACAATGATAATTACAACTGTTTTTGAAATAAGGTTTCGATAAAATCTAAAAAAGAAGTAAAAGTTGTAAAGGATTATTCATTTCAGAAAAGAAGGTATAATCCTATTTTTGGTTGCAGGAAGCGATGACGGGACTTATTTTTTTACTAAAATTTATTTTGCAATGTTTTGGATTACCTTTTCACTTAAACTACCTGAATAAACAATAAGAGAATATTTCAAAATCAAAGGTTTTTGAGTTGAAATACCTATAGTTGTATTTCCGGGAAAGGCAGCATTTTGCATACTCTTACTTTTGCGTAAAATCCAGGGTTGAGGGTAACCGGGATTTTGTGGATTGTCAATTATTACAATTCCTCCCTTTGTTTTATTATCGCCAACGGAACCTGAAATATTAATATAACCTGCTGATTGTACGGCTTCATTTTGAGGTTCTGTTACTCCACTTTTTCCAATGAATTCAACATCTTCGGGAAGTTTCATCCGAACAGAAAAACCACTGTAACCTTTTACATCTTCTGAACCACCAATCGAAAGGTTTTCTTCCAATGCAAGCAGGCTGATTTCAAAATCTATTATCCTGTAATTTTCTGTTTGGGGATGAATTGAAATTGTTGATTTCTCTCTCAAATAAGGTACTTTTTCTCCCTGTTTTTTCCACAAATCTGATTTCCATTGTACTTCTGTTTTTAAAACAGCAATACCGCCCTCTTTGGCAACATATTCCACATCTGTTACATCCTGTTCAAAATTTTTAATTTCCCAGCCATCGCCTATCCTTTTATCACCAATCCATATTTGGTGCCATGCCCAAAACACACCCCTGTGGTGTAAATGGTCGGCAGGAAAATCTTCAGTTAAAATTGTCCCGTCAACTCCCCAAAGCGGATGTATGTAGTTGCAACGTTCATACTTTCCTTCCAGATTCTTTGGTTCCTTTTGATAAAATAAAACGTTTTTTCCACTTTCAGTAAACAAAAAACCTCCATTTTGTTTTTGCATTTTTATTTGCGCATGGCTTGTTATTCCCAATACCATTAAAAGAAATATTCCTAAGTTCTTTAACATTGATGTAAGATTTAATAATTCAAAAAAACATATCAAACTTGAATTCAAAAATAGCTTTTTTTCAACCGGCAAAATAATTAAACATCACGAACCCTTATGTTGTAATTGCTAATTTTCCAAATATATTTAATTCTTTTTAGAGATATATGTACCAGTCACAACAATCAATTTTGTAATTTTGGAATTGTTCAGAAGCTTCAAAATTAATCCATGATTCGAAAATCTTTATTGTTCATAATACTTGCTATTGCTGTTTGTTTGCAACTTCAGGCGCAATCGGTTGGGCTGGTTTTGAGTGGCGGCGGTGCTAAAGGAATGGCACACATTGGAGTTATCAGGGTGCTTGAAGAGAACAATATTCCAATTGATTATATTGCGGGGACTTCAATTGGTGCAATCGTTGGAGGATTGTATGCAGCAGGATATTCTCCCGACGAAATGGAAACGCTATTCAAATCGGAAGACTTCTATTTTTGGTCGACAGGTAAAATTCAGAAAGATTACCGCTATTATTTCAAAATGCCCGAAGAAAATCCAGCCTGGATAAATGTACGGGTTGAAAAAAAAGACGAGAAGGTTAAAATTTTACCCAAAACCTATTTAATCCCTGAAGAGCAAATGGATTTTGCTTTTATGGAATTGCTTACAGCAACAAATGAAGCTGCTAAAAATAATTTTGACAGTTTGATGATTCCATTTTTTTGCGTTGCAACAGATGTAAATAAAAGCAAACCTGCAATTCTAAGAAGCGGCGATTTGGGTGCCTCAATTCGGGCTTCAATGACTGTCCCTTTTTATTTTAAACCTGTGGAAATTGATGGTAACCTGATGTTTGATGGTGGTATTGTCAATAATTTTCCTTTTGATATTATGGCTGAAGTTTTTAAACCTGATATAATTATCGGACATAAAGTTGCAAATAATTTTAAAATTGCAGATGCTGATGATGTTATGGCACAAATATCGAATATTGTTTTGAGGCCAAATGACATTTCCTTTGAACCAAATGAAGGGATTGTTCTCGAAACGCATTTCGATAATATTGGGCTACTCGATTTCAACAAAATTGATCAGGCTGTTGAAGCAGGCTCGGAAACAGCGAAGGACTCTCTTAACAGCATCATGCAACTCGTGAAAAGAAGAGTTCCGAAAGAAGTTGTTGAGAAAAAACGTCAGCAATTCAATTCAAAAAAGCACGAACTTTATTTTCAGAATATTCAGGTGGAGGGTGTTAAAGACCCGATGCAGCGTAAATATATTATTCAGTCGATAAAAGGCCACTATGATGTAGTAAGCCTTTCGTCGTTTAAAAAAGAATATTTTAAATTAATTGCCGATGAGCACATTAAATCGATAGTTCCAATTTCAAGGTACAACAAGGAAACAGGCTATTTTGATTTGCATTTGAAAGTTGACCTGCAAAACAAAATGGAAGTAACTGCCGGAGGAAACATTTCAACAAAGCCAATTAACCAGGGATTTGCAAGTTTTAATTACCGCACTTACAAAAGCCGGGCTTATGCATTAACGTCCAACATCTACTTTGGAAGGTTTTACAGCTCATTTAAACTGGGCGCACGCATTGATTATACTTCCATTATTCCTTTTTATCTCGAAGGTTATTCAACTTTTAACCGATGGGATTACTTTGCCTCCAGTTCAGAACTTTTTTTCGAAGATGTACGTCCGCCATATATTATTCAAAACGAAAACAATACGCGGATTGAAGCAGGAATTCCTGCTGGTTTGCACAGCAAAATTTATGGTGGGATTGCCTTTTCAAATAGTATTGACCAATATTACCAAACCGATATTTTTAATAAAGCTGACGAACCAGACAAAACAACCTTTAACGCATTTTCAACAATTGTAGGGATGGAAAATAACTCCCTGAATTATAAGCAATATCCATCAGATGGAGTATACCGTTATTTAACAGTTAAATACATTACAGGTAAAGAAACGATTATCCCGGGAACAACTTCTTCCAACAACCTGAATAAATCTTCAGATCACAACTATTTTTTAGTTCAGGCACATTCAACCCGTTTTTTTGACTTCGGCAGTAAATTTACTTTAGGATTGAAAGGGGAAGCTGTTTTTAGCAACAAAGATTTATTCAGTAATTATCGTTCAACTAAATTAAATGCACCGGGATTTTATCCAACACCACACAGCAAATCACTTTTTATTGAAAATTTTCATGCCAATAATTATTTTGCAGGAGGCATAAACACCATTTTAAATCTGAATACGAACTTTAATTTCAGGCTTGAAGGTTATGCTTTCGTGCCATTTAACGAAGAACTTCAGGATACAAAAGAATATTTGCCATCCTCAAAATTTATTGAAAATTACTACTTTCAGGGAATGGCGGCTTTGGTTTATCAAACAGGGATCGGACCCTTAGGTGTTTCGCTTAATTATTACGAAAAACAAGATACAAAATTTTATTTCCTGCTAAGTTTTGGCTATATCATGTTCAACAAGAGAGGATTTTAAGCGATACAGAGTTAAGGGTTTAGAGTTTAGAGTTCAGGGTTCAGAGTTCAGAGTTTAGAGTTTAGGGTTCAGAGTTTAGGGTTCAGGGTTCAGAGTTTAGGGTTCAGAGTTCAGAGTTCAGGGTTCAGGGTTCAGGGTTCAGGGTTCAGGGTTCAGAGTTCAGGGTTCAGAGTTTAGAGTTTAGAGTTTAGAGTTCAGAGTTCAGAAGTTGTCAAATAACGACTTTTGACTTCCGGCTATTTCTTAGTGTAACATCTCACCCAGTCTATTTCAAAACCCGCAGGAAGTTGTTGCGAAGAAACTTCGTCAATAACTATACTTGAGGCATTCAGGTGAAGTTTGGCTTTTTGTTCTGAATTTTGGAGCGTAATAACTTCTGTATCGTTTATCTTCCAGGTTAGGTTATTTCCACTTTTTTCAAGGGTAAAAATATACCATCTCCCCTTTTTAAGATTTTCAATATCAATTCCGTTAACATTTGCTTTACCGGCACTGTTTAGGGTTAATATTCCCAAACGGTTTTTTGCACCCATTTCCAACAAATTTAACCGGGGCATTTCCATTTCTCCCGCAAGGTAAAACGAACTAACAATTTGCCTGATTGGTTCAAATTTTATCTTTGCTTCAATAATTCCATCCTCCATCCAAAAACTTTTCCATGATGAAATAATACCTGAAGTATAATCGAGTTCTGCCGGTATAAAACCCGCAGGCATTTGCCATACTTTACCCCTGGCTTTTTCTTTTCTTACATCGATTCGCAACTTACCATCCAGTTTAATATTTTTACCATCGGTAAAAAAATAATTATCACCGGCTAGTGAATAGCTTTCGCCAGGCATTTTTTCAGCCAAATAACTTTTGCATGCCCATTTTTCGGTATCAAGTTTGGGTTTTAAGAAATCATCTTCAAAAACAACCTGCCATTCCGTAAAGAAATTAAAAACACTAGTCCCCTTGTTTTTGAAATACTTAGTCAAATGAGGCAGCTTTTTCATGCTCAGATATTCCTGTTGTCTTGCAAATTCAGCTGTTTTTTCCCATTTCTTTTTATCTTCCAGATATGCTTTTTGTTCTTTAAATTCTTTTGAATTGGTTATTGCTTCAAGTTCTGCATATCTTTTCAAATCAAATGAACCTACAACATCAAGATAGTTTTTGTAAAGTGGAGATTTCTCAAATTTTAAAAGAAATTTTACATCAGCATCCGAACTCAACTGTTTGAATCTGGTGTATTTTTTAAAGGATTCGCTGTTTTCGAATTTCTTTCTATCCTTTAAAAAAATTTCACGCTTTTTGTAATCTGCACTTTCAACATAAGCTTTTAGCTCAAAATATTTCGTTAATTGCTGACTGGCTGCTGTTTCTCTGTATATCCTTATTTTTTTTGATTTCTCGAATTTGAAATAATTTTTGATCTCCGTGTCATTTTTTAATCTTTTAAGTTCCGCTAATTTTGTTTTGTCTTTTTCCGGAATATTTCCCAGTTGAACAAAGTTTTTCAATTTTTCCGATTTTGTAAAAAGATCATGTTTTTTCAAAAAGTCGGAATCATGCAACTCCCTGTAAACTTTTATTTCAGTGGATTTTTCGAGTTTTTTAAAATCAATCCAATGCTTTTCTTCAACCGATCCTTTGAAAACCTGAGCTAATATTTCATTTTTTTCTTTGGCAAACTGTCCTTCTTTTACATATTCAAGTAATTTGTAATACTCACCAATCTTTTCCGACGTTTTCAATTTGTTGTATCTTTCCAAATCACTGGAATTGGCAATTTTAAAGTATTTGCGTATTGTTGGTTTTTTTTGCAGCCCAACAAACTCCTTTAGTTGGTTAAACTCCCTGCTACCATTAAATATTAAAGATTCTATTTCTGTTTTTTTCTTTTTAAATTCTTCCGAATTTATTTCTTTTTCAAGATCAAGGTATTTTTTTAATTCATCCGAACTTTCAACCTTTTGAAATTCGATGTAATCATCCAATAAAATTTTGCGTTGTTTTTCAATAGTTTCCACAGGTTTTAACTTTCCCAGAAACTGAAGCGTGAAAATTTTAAATGACATAATTTGCGTTTAGTTTTTATGGATTCAAAAATAAAAATTAAACCCATTATATTCTAATTTTAATTGTTTTGATTTAGAACAATGTCTAAACACAGCACTACCCATTTTTGAGTTGTAAACAAAATACTGATTACTATCAGGTTTTACACGATTGACTGTTTATATTTTAACCTTATTATAATTGTCTTTTTATATAAATTAGAATAGTTTTGGACACAGTTCAACACAATAAATATGATTCAACATTCGGAACTAATTATAAATAATGACGGCTCAATTTTTCATTTGCATTTGAAACCTGAATATATTTCGGATAATATTATCCTTGTTGGTGATCCGGAAAGAGTTGATACCATAGCATCATTCTTCAATAAAATTGATTTTTCAATTCAAAATCGTGAGTTTAAAACCATAACCGGCTGGTTTAATGAGAAAAGACTTACTGTGATTTCTACAGGAATTGGAACAGATAATATTGACATTGTTTTAAATGAATTGGATGCACTTGCCAATATCGATTTACAAAACCGGACAATTAAGAAAGAACACAAATCACTTAACATCGTAAGAATTGGTACTTCCGGTGGTCTTCAGCCCGATTTGCCCGTTAATTCATTTGTTATTTCACAAAAGTCGATTGGGTTTGACGGTATGTTGAATTTTTATGCAAATCGTGAAGTACACTGCGACCTTGAACTCGAAAATGCATTTAAAACATTTACAAACTGGGACAAATCACTGCCAACTTTTTACATAGTTGATTGCTCTGATAAATTACTTTCAAAATTTGATGATGTTATTTTCAACAAAGGCATAACTATTTCTGCGCCGGGATTTTACGGACCACAGGGAAGGGTACTTCGTTTACCGCTTGCCGTACCGGAATTGAATAAACAAATAGAGGATTTCCGTTACAATCAATATAAAATTACAAATTTCGAAATGGAAAGTTCGGCCATTTACGGCTTGTCGAAAATGTTGGGACACGAAGCTTTGACGATTTGTTTAATCATTGCCAACCGTGTAACTTTAACAGCCAATGAAAATTACCGTGATGAAATGAAAAAGCTTATCACACTTGTTTTGGAACGTTTAACAACTGAAAAACAATGACCAACAGCAAACTTTGTGCTTTAATTGATTTGCTTGACGACCCCGATTTAACTGTTTTTGAAGCAGTTCAAAAGGAGTTGTTAAAAGAAACAGATAGAATAATACCTGAGCTGGAACAAAAATGGGAAACGAGTTTTGATGGTGACTGTCAGGAACGAATAGAAAATATCATTCAAAACCTGCAATTTAAAGAAACAGCAAGACTACTTGAAGAGTGGCTGATCACAGATTTAGATAAACGCGAGCTGCTTACTGGTTTTATAATTATTGACAGGTTTCAATATCCCGATTTGAATCAGATGAATATCAGGCTAAAGCTCGAAAATATCAGAAAGAAAATTTGGCTTGAACTCAATAATTCGCTCACACTGCTTGAAAAGATTACCATCGTAAACCATTTTCTTTTTAATTTGAATGAGTTTTCCATCAATTTTAAAAATATACATTCGCCTCAAAATTGCTTTTTAAACCAAATGCTTGACACAAAAAAAGGCAATCCTGTGTCAATCAGCATTTTTTATACAATCATTGCCCGTATGTTGGATCTTCCGGCACAATTTATTGATTTTCCAAGAAATCCGCTTGTTGCTATTGTTGATGCAAAACTGGCAAGAAAAGTGCATGGAAATGATGCTCAGTCAGATGTTTTATTCTATATAAATCCTTCAAATAAAGGTTCTATTACAAGTATAAAAGAAATTGAATATCATTTGCGTACAAATAATTTCCAGCCTATGCACCATTACACCGAACCTAAATCGGATGTGCAATTTATTAAATCACTTGTCGAGTCGCTGGAACTGTCATATCAATCGGTAAATTTCATCGACAAAAAGGAACGCATTCAACAATTACTACGGCTTTTTTAAGCACAAAAAAAGCCTTCCAATATTTAACTGAAAAGCTTTTTAGTTAGGGTCTGCTGAAAAACTCAAGTAGATTTATTTTGACCTCAGAGAGGTCACATATTTATAGAAAATGATGATTTGAAAGATATTCGACCCCGGCCAGGGGTCGCACATTCGCACGTTTGAACCATTTTCTATAAACATTTTATCCCTCTGGGATAACTTTTTAGAACAGACTAAAATTTAAAGTGCAAGCTTTTTTTGGTACTCTTTTTAAAATGCTTGCACTTCATTCTTTCAAATTGTCTGTTATACAATTTATTATCAATATTAAAGATATTTTTCAGCAGACCCTAGTTAGTGAGGGTTTCACTTGAAGTGAAGCCCTCACTATTTTTGACTGAATATCATTTCGCGTAACTCACTGCTCTGGTTTCCCTTATTACAGTGATTTTTATTTGTCCCGGATATGTCATTTCATCCTGAATTCTTTTGGAAATGTCATATGAAAGCTGCTCAGTATCCTGATCGCTTAATTTATCGGCGCCAACAATTACACGAAGTTCACGACCGGCCTGAATAGCGTATGTTTTCATGACGCCAGGGTACGAAAGTGCCAAATCTTCCAAATCTTTTAAACGTTTAATGTATGACTCAACAATTTCGCGGCGTGCTCCGGGTCTGGCACCCGAAATTGCATCGCAAACCTGAACAATAGGAGCTAACAGAGTTTGCATTTCAACTTCATCGTGGTGCGCACCAATTGCGTTGCAAATATCCGGTTTTTCCTTGTATTTTTCGGCGAGTTTCATACCCAGAACTGCGTGTGGTAATTCCGGTTCATCATCGGGCACTTTTCCAATATCATGCAATAATCCGGCACGCTTGGCTTTTTTCACATTTAATCCCAGTTCAGCAGCCATTATTGCCGATAAATTGGCCACTTCGCGCGAGTGCTGCAAAAGGTTCTGACCATATGAGGAGCGGTATTTCATTTTACCAATCAACCGAATCAATTCAGGATGTAATCCATGAATTCCAAGATCGATTGTTGTCCGTTTTCCGGTTTCAATAATCTCTTCTTCAATTTGTTTTTTCACTTTGCTAACTACCTCTTCAATCCGCGCAGGATGTATCCTTCCATCGGTTACAAGTTGGTGCAAAGCCAAACGTGCTATTTCACGGCGAACCGGGTCAAATGCAGAAAGTACAATTGCCTCAGGCGTATCATCAACAACAATTTCAACTCCAGTGGCAGCTTCAAGCGCCCTGATGTTACGACCTTCACGACCAATGATGCGGCCTTTAATTTCATCGCTTTCGATATGGAAAATGGTAACAGCATTTTCAATGGCAGTTTCTGTAGCCACGCGTTGAATAGATTTCACTACAATCTTTTTAGCTTCTTTGTTGGCAGTAAGTTTTGCCTCTTCCATTATTTCGTTAATGTATGAAATGGCCTCTGTTTTTGCCTCTTCCTGTAATGATTCAACCAGTTGAGCCTTTGCTTCTTCAGCAGATAATCCTGAAATTTGCTCCAGTTTATCAAGGTGCTGGCGGTGCATTTTTTCAAGTTCCTCCGCTTTATGTTCAACCCGTTGCATTTGAGCAGTCAGGTTTTCTTTAATAACTTCAACTTCTCTTTTGGTAACCTCAAATTCCTTTGTTTTTTTCTGCAATTCATCGCGACGTTGGTTCAACTGGTTATCCTTTTGTTTTAACCTGTTTTCCAATTCATTAACATCAGCACTTTTTTCAACAATGTACTTTTCATGATCCGATTTCAATTGCAAAAACTTCTCTTTTGCCTGTAAAATCTTGTCTTTTTTAATTACTTCACCTTCAGCCTGGGCATCTGCAATAATCCGCATCTTTTTGGAATTCAATGCCCTGTTCCAAAAAACATATGCCAAGGCGCCTCCGACCAGGAAACCAGCGATAACGCCTATCAATAACGATATTAAATCCATGTTTATTTGTTTTAATCAATTAATAAAAAAAACCCGTAAAAAGTATTGTAATACACACTATCACAAAACTTCATACGGGCTTCGATAAATATATTCCTGTAATAAACTACACTATTTCTTTCCTTTTTCCTTTAAAAAATCAGAAATATCATCGTTTAAGTTTTTAAGTTCTTCAATAAAAAGAGATTTGTCGTTGCGTTGCTGAATCTCAGTATTGCTAAGCGCAATTTGAAATGCAGCCATCGCCAAAATATCTTTAGAGTCCTGGTCACCAAATTGTTCGCGATATTTTCGTACAATTTCATTTACTCTTTTTGCAGCTAATCGGTATCTCTCTTCATCTTCAATATTGATGGTTAATGGATAAAATTTACCATCAATTTTAATATTTATTCTAAAATTTTTCTTGTCCACCGTCCATTACTTATTTAGTAATGCAATACACTTGTCAATTTCCCGTATTAATCTATTTATTTTTTGTTTTGCTTCCCTGTTTTCATCGACACCCGATAAAAAATGGGTTGCTAACCTCAACTGTTCATTTCTGCGACTGATTTCAGCATTTTCACTCTTCAATATTTCAATATCGTGTCTTAAATTTAACACGCTTTTTTCCAGCTCCTTTTTTTCGTTTTCAATATTTGCAAACTCTTTAAAAAACTGCTGTAGATTAAGTTTTAAATTATTCAGAAGCAATTGTTCTTCGTCAGTCATCATAGCTGCATTTCAAAGGCAAAGTTAATATTTTTGACCTATTGTAAAAGTAAATGCAAAATATTGGGACGAAATATTACAAACACCTTTCTGTTAAGTAAAGGCTAAAAGATTACTTTTACCCAAAATTGTTAGTAAATACAGTATAATGATGAAGTTGTTTTTGGTTTTTTCAATCGTTATTTATTCTTTTTTTGTTTCTGCACAAGATGTTTATTTTGCCCCACCCTTAAAAATCCCGCTTTATTTAAGCAGCAGCTTTGCCGAATTAAGAAACAACCATTTTCATTCGGGTATCGATATAAAAACACAGGGAAGGATTAATTTACCTGTTTATTCTGTTGCTGATGGCTATATTTCCCGTATTTCAATTTCACCATCAGGGTATGGAAATGCAATATATATCAACCACGATAATGGAACAACTTCGGTTTATGGTCATTTGAATCAATTCAGACCGGATATTGCAGAATACATTAAAAACATTCAGTACGAAAGAAAATCATTTCAGGTTGATATCCCTTTTTTACCGGGAATTTTTCCGATTTCAAAAAATGAAATAATTGCTTTAAGCGGAAATACTGGTAGTTCAGGTGGACCTCACCTTCATTTTGAACTTAGAAATACAAAATCTGAAGATCCGGTAAATCCGCTGAAATTTGGATTCATTGTAAAAGATAATATTCCCCCCAGAATTTTTGCTTTGGAGATTTCTCCTCTTTCCGATTCATCTCATATTAATTACACAAGTAACAAGGTAATTTATGATGTTGAACTTATTGAAGGAAAATACCGCGTAAAAAACAATATTGTAATTCCTGTTTTCGGAGAAATAGGTTTTGCCATAGAAGCCAATGATTTTCTTGATGGTTCAGCTAACAAATGTGGTATTAATTCAATGGAGCTTTCGGTTGACGGGATAATTTTATCGACTTTTGAAATCAACCGTTTTTCGTTTGAGGATTCGCGAAAAATAAACAGTTATATTGATTATGAGCAGTATATAAAATCAAACCGCAGATTTCAAAAGACATGGATTGAAAACTGCAACCTGCTTCACAATTTTGAATATTCTGAAAACAGTGGGATTTTCGATCCGATGATAGGTGCAGTCCATCAGGTTAAAATTGAAATTAAAGATGCACACAGAAACAGTTCAATACTTGAATTTTCGATTGAAGGGAAATACAGGGAAATGAAAGCTGCTACAAAGGAATTCACTACTGTATTTGATTGTGAAAAAAGTAATCAATATAAAACAGAGAATTTTAGTATTGAACTACCTGAAAATGCACTTTTCAACAACCTGGCTTTTCGGTACCAAATCGTGGATGCCGGAAAGGGCTTTTATTCATCAATCCACAAGATTCATGAAAATACAGTACCATTAAACAGCAGTGCTTTCATTGCAATAAAAACAAAAGATATAGTTGATTCTCTGCAGGGAAAAGCCTTGCTGGTCAATATAAATCCGGAAAACGGAAAATATTCGGCAGCAGGAGGTAAATATGACAACAATTGGGTTACAGGTGAAATTAAAACCTTTGGTAATTATGCAGTTCGAATTGACACAGTTCCTCCAACCATTTTACCACTCAGCATCACAAATAAAACAACCCTGACCGAAGCCGATAAAATCCGCTTTGAAATAAAAGACGATTTAGCCGGAATAGAAAACATAGAAGGTTTGATTGACGGAAAATGGGCACTGTTTGAATACGACGCAAAAAACGACATGATTACCCATTATTTTGATCCACAACGATTTGAACTGAATAAAAAACATGATTTTAAACTTACAGTAAGCGACACAAAAGGAAACAGCGCGATTTATGAAGCCACTTTTACCAAATAAAATAAAAGCAGTTGGTTTAATGTCGGGCACATCGCTGGATGGGCTTGACCTGATTGCAGTTGAGTTTTGGCAAACTGATGTAAAATGGAATTTCAACATTGTTTCGGCCAAAACCGTTTCATATACAAGCGAATGGATGAATTTGCTGAACAACTCCCCCACGCTGCCGGGCGAAAAACTAATCGAATTGAACACAAAATATGGCCGGTTTTTGGGGAACGAAACAAAGCAGTTTATCAACGAAACTGGTTTTCAAGCTGATTTGATAGCCTCACACGGACACACAGTTTTTCATCAGCCTGACTTAGGTTTTACATACCAGATTGGAAATGGTGCCGATATTGCTGCAATTACAGGAATAACAGCGGTTTCCGATTTCCGGACTGGCGATGTTGCATTGGGTGGACAAGGTGCGCCGCTTGTACCTGTTGGCGACAAACTGTTGTTTTCAGAATATGATTACTGCCTGAATCTGGGCGGATTTGCAAATATTTCTTTTGAAGAAAACAACAAGCGAGTAGCTTTTGACATTTGTCCGGTCAATTTTATACTTAACCATTTTGCTGAAAAAAAAGGACTTCAATATGACAAAAACGGAGAATTGGGCAGAAAAGGAAAAGTTAATATCGAGCTTTTGGAAAAACTGAATCAAATTGATTTTTATCAGAAACAACCGCCAAAATCTTTGGGACGCGAATGGGTTGAAAATATTTTTATGCCGGTTTTAAACGGTTTTGAAATTTCGGACAATGATAAAATGAGAACGGTTTATGAACATATTGCTCAACAAATTACAAATGTTTTTTCAGAACAGGGAAAAATACTTGTTACCGGTGGCGGCGCTTTTAATACATTTCTGATTGAACTTGTTTCAAACAAAACTTCGATTGAGATTGTAATTCCATCAAAAGAAATTGTTGATTTTAAAGAAGCATTGATTTTTGCTTTTTTGGGGGTTTTGAAAATAAGTGGACAAAACAATTGTTTGTCATCGGTAACGGGTGCAAAACATGATCATAGCAGCGGCCTTGTTTATCAGGTATAATATTCTCTTTGAAAATAAGATTTATATCATACTAATAACCTTCAATATTTCTGAATTTTGAAAAGTAATAAAATTCAGAAATCAAATGAAATTCAATCCTGCAAAAGCAATCCACGATTTACGTCAATTTGGCGAATTTGGCGATGTAAATCCATCAATTACCGACTCTTCAACTTACACTTTTCTTAAGGGAAATACAATGGAAGAGACATTTTTGGGACATCAGGAAGGGTGTTTTCTTTATTCGCGCCACTGGAACCCCAGTAACAAATACCTGGCTGAAGCAATAGCTGCAATGGAAAATACCGAATCGGCATGGATTACCGCATCGGGAATGGCTGCAATAACATGTGCGCTTTTGCAGCTTTGCAACTCGGGCGACCATATTATCACAAGTGTTACAACCTATGGCGGAACTTATGCATTCCTAAAAAACTGGCTTCCAAAATACAATATTGAAGTTTCGTTTGTCGATATAACAAACCTCGATGAAGTAACAAATGCAGTTCGACCCAATACAAAAGTTATTTACACTGAAAGTGTTACAAATCCGCTGTTGCAGGTTTCCAACATTCCGGAGTTGGCAAAAATTGCACACAGCGCCGGGGCAAAATTAATGGTTGACAACACTTTTACACCGATGATTTTTACGCCTGTCATGCTGGGAGCTGATCTTGTTGTTTACAGCATGACAAAATTCATCAACGGAAAAAATGATTGTGTTGCAGGCGCGATTTGCGGTTCGCATGAATTTATAAACCAACTTTCGAACGTAAATAACGGAACCGCAATGTTGCTTGGGCCGGTTCTCGATCCACTCCGCTCCTCCTCTATCCTTAAAAACCTGAATACATTGCATATCCGCATGAAACAACATAGTAAAAATGCACAGTATCTGGCTGAAAACTTCGAGAAATTGGGATTGAAAGTAATATATCCCGGATTAAAGAATCATCCGCAATTTGAACTTCACAAAACAATGATGAACACCGAATTCGGGTTTGGTGGGATGCTTGCGCTTGATTTTGAAACCATGGAAAATGCTTACGCAATTATGCAAAAAATGCAGGAGGCAGATGTTGGATATCTTGCTGTTTCACTGGGTTATTTTAAAACATTGTTTAGTTGTTCGGGGCACAGCACTTCATCTGAAATACCAATTGAAGTTCAAAAGGAAATGGGGCTTTCAGAAGGTTTGGTGCGATTTTCCGTCGGGTTGGATAATGATATTGATGAAACATTGGAAGCAATAAAGGGGTGTTTATAAATTTCAGAAATAGCCGAACGACAAAATTCAAATTAAAAAAAGTGAAATTAAGAATTGTAACTTATATTTGTAAAAAACAATCAAAATGGATTTACAGACAAGAAAACTTAATGCGATAGAATATTTAGCCGGACTTCGGGATGAAAATATTTTTCGTAAAATCGAATCAACAATAGCTGAAGTCCAGAAAGCACAGATTGAAAAAAGAAATGTAAAACCATTCACACAGCAACAATTATTAGATCGTGCCAAAGAATCGGAACAAGATTATTTGACCGGAAAAATAAAGGATCAGGAACAATTAGAAAAGGAATCAGAAAATTGGTAATCAAATGAAAATTATTTGGACTGATTTTGCTATTGAAACACTATCTGAGATATATCAATATTACAAAGAAAATGCAAGTCCAATTGTTGCAAAAAAAATAAAATCAGAAATATTTAAATCAACCCGGCAACTCAAAAAATTTCCATATTCAGGCCATTTTGAATTGATTCTTCAAAAACTCGACCAACGACATAGATACCTTGTTCAAGGAAATTACAAAATCATTTATAAAGAAATTCCTGAAGGAATTCTAATAACTGACGTTTTTGATACCCGGCAAGACCCAGTAAAAATCAATAAACCAGGCAGAAAATCCGGCAAAAATGAAAGTTAGAACTGTCATTTATCCTTTAAGAAGATGTTAAGGCGATAAATATCATATCCCAAACACTTCAAATCACTATATTTGCCATCCTCATAAAAATAATAAACAAAGAAAAATGAATAGAAAAATAAAATTAGCAGGGGTACTTTTTTTAGCATTCCTTATTACTGGCATTCAAGTTTCGTATGGTTGCACAAATTTTCTGATCACTAAAGGAGCTTCAACCGACGGCTCAACAATGATTACCTATGCAGCCGATTCGCACACCTTATATGGCGAGTTATATTTTCAGCCGGCACAAGATTATCCGGCTGGTGCAATGCGCGATATTTACGAATGGGACACAGGTAAATACCTTGGTAAAATTCCGCAACCTGCACATACATTCAGTGTTGTCGGGAATATGAATGAATTTCAGGTTGCAATAGGTGAAACGACTTACGGCGGACGCAGTGAGCTTGGCAGTCAAACCGGCGCAATCATGGATTACGGCAGTTTGATTTATGTTGCCTTACAACGTGCCAAAACTGCACGCGAAGCAGTTGAAGTGATGACAACTTTGGTTAAAGAATACGGATATTACAGCTCAGGTGAATCATTTTCAATTTCCGATCCAAATGAAGTTTGGATTTTGGAACTGATTGGGAAGGGTGAAGGACAAAAAGGCGCAGTTTGGGTAGCAGTAAAAATTCCTGACGGATATATCAGCGGCCATGCCAACCAGGCGCGGATAACTACTTTTCCGTTAAATGATAAAAACAATTGTGTTTATGCACCCGATGTAATTTCTTTCGCCCGTGAAAAGGGCTGGTACAAAGGGACAGACAAGGATTTTAGTTTTTCAGATGTGTATGCACCGGTTGATTTTGGTGGAGCCCGTTTTTGTGACGCCAGAGTTTGGGCAGGTTTTAATAAAGTCGCAAGCGGGATGGAGAAATACAGCGAATATGCAAAAGGGATTGTAAAAAATGAAGGCGAAAATCACTTTGCTACCAATAGGATGCCGCTGTGGGTCAAACCAGATAAAAAATTGACAGTTCAGGATGTGATGGGCATGATGCGCGACCATTATGAAAATACAGAACTCGATATGACAAATGATATTGGTGCAGGTCCTTTTCAACTTCCATACCGCTGGAGAAATATGACCTGGAGTGTTGACTCAGTAGAATACTGCCACGAACGTGCAATTTCAACACAGCAAACAGGATTTTCGTTTGTAACCCAAAGCCGCAGTTGGTTGCCAAACCCCATTGGGGGAATCATTTGGTTTGGCGTTGACGATACTTACAGTACCTGCTACGCACCAATGTATTGCGGAATTACAGAAATTCCCGAATGTTTTAAAGTTGGCAACGGCGATATGTTAACATACAGCGAAACTTCTGCTTTCTGGACTTTTAACTATGTTACCAACTTTGCCTACCTGCGTTACAGCGACATGATTAAAGATGTACAGAAAGTACAAAGCGAACTTGAAAATAAATATGTTTTATATGTTCCTTTAATCGATAAAGCTGCTGAAACATTATACGCTTCCAGCCCTGAAAAGGCCAGAAGGTTTATTACCGAATATTCAGTAAATGAAGCCAACAACATGACTTTACGCTGGAAACAACTTGGGCAGTACTTACTTGTAAAATATATGGACGGAAATATTAAACGCGAAAAAGACGGCAAGTTTGAACGCACTGAAACAGGAATGCCGCCTTCACCAATTTTTGCCGGTTACCCCGAATGGTGGTACGAAGTTATTGCAAAAGCAACAGGTGACAGTAAAAAAGTTATCGGGAGTACAGGCCACTAACTGAGGAGCATACTCTGCTTTCTTTCGGTTCCGAAAAAGCCATTTATCACCCGGTAAATGGCTTTTTTATTAACAATCAACAAACAGTAAAGGACTTTTTTGTCTTCTTCTGTTTTAATATTACCTTTACGACATTCAAAACTAAAAAGAATGCAGATGAACAAACTTGTTTTTGCAACAGTCACAGTTCTTTTATTTTGGGCTGGTTTCGTAAGTTCCATTAGTTTTATGGAAGCCTGGCTGAAATTCCGTGCACCCGGTGTAACGCTACCTGTTGGGCTTAGCATCGGTAAAACCATTTTCAACGCTCTAAACAAAATGGAATGGTTATTTCTTATCACATCAGCACTTTTGGTTTTTATCCCGGACACTTTAAAACGCGGATCAATCTTAATTACCCTGATAATTTTATTTGTGATTTTACTCATTCAAACCCTTTTTTTACTGCCCGGATTAACAGAAAGGGCCAACACAATAATTGAAGGAGGTACCGTGGGGAAATCAATGCTTCACATTTATTTTGGAGTACTTGAAATTGTAAAGGTATTCATGTTGATTTATGCCGGTAATAAATTATTAAAAATTCATCAAAATATAAATACTCCTAACACATGAAGAAAATTGGATTAATTGGAGGACTTGGCCCGGAAGCTACAATAGATTATTACAAGGAAATAATCAGAGCTTTTTCTTTTGGGAACGAAGATTTAAACTATCCTGAAATCATTGTTTACAGCGTAAACATGTCGGAATTTATCGGTTTAATGAAGCAGAAAGAATACAATAAGGCTGCTTTGTTATTACTCGAAAAATTAAACGCATTAAAAAGAGCCGGTGCCGATTTTGCTGCAATAACAGCCAATACGCCTCATTTGCTTTTTAACGAACTTGAGAAAAGTTCTCCACTTCCGCTAATCAGCATTGTTGAGGCAACTTGTGTTGAAGCTGTAAAAAGAAAGTTAAAACGACCGGGGCTATTTGGCACAGAATTTACCATGAACGCCTCGTTCTATCCTGATGTTTTTAAAAAGAATGATGTTGAAGTGATAATGCCAACTCAAGCTGAAAAACAAGTAATCAACCAAAAATTGTTTAGCGAAATTGAGCATGGCATTTTTAAAGATGATACAAGAGATTTGCTCATAGAAATCATTCAAAAAATGGTGGATGAACAACAAATTGATTCAATTATCCTTGGTTGCACCGAATTCCCTTTGATACTAACTGAGACCGAATACTGCGGCATTCCGGTGCTCAACACCACCCAAATACATGTAAAAGAAATTGTTGAAAAGTGCTTAAATTAAAACTTACTGCCATGAAAAACAGTTATACACCAATCGATCCTGATTATTTTGAAATTGTGGAAAATGAAATTCTAAAAAACAAAGTTTCAAAAGTTTTTTATTTCGAAACAAAAAATAGTTTGGGTGAAGAAAATTCAAAAATAGATTGCATTGACACAGTAAATAATTTTGAAAAATTCCTCAAACTGAGCAACGGAAAGCGAATAAGAATGGACCGTATTATCACTGTAAACGGTATTCCCGGGCCAGCCTATGATGAATACGACCGATATGCTTTGGCATGTTTGGAGTGCAATGTAAATGAGAATAATAAGTAATAATTTCTTCTGCACTCATAAAAAAAACATTCTGAAAATATTAAAAATGAATTGGTCAAAACAATTATCTTCCGTATCTTATGTGAACTTATGACTATTAAATGGAGTGTAATAAAATAATCTGTTCTGATAAAAAGTAAATATAGATTAATACCATGGATGTAGAAATTCTTGCTCGTTTGCAATTTGCGTTTACCATTTCGTTTCATTATATCTATCCGCCACTGAGCATTGGTTTGGGATTGATGATGGTAATCTTTGAAAGTATGTATATCAAAACCAGAAACAAAGAATACAAAATTCTGACCCGGTTTTGGACAAAGATTTTCGCAGTAACTTTTGGTTTGGGGGTTGCCACCGGAATTGTTATGGAATTTGAATTTGGCACCAACTGGGCCACCTACTCCCGTTTTGTGGGCGATATTTTTGGAAGTGCGCTCGCGGCTGAAGGTATTTTTGCCTTTGCACTTGAAAGTGGATTCCTGGGTGTTTTGTTATTCGGGTGGAATAAGGTAAAACCCTGGGTTCATTTGGTTTCAACCATTGGCGTGTTTCTTGGCTCAATGTTTTCAGCCATTTGGATAGTGGTTGCAAACAGTTGGCAACAAACACCAGCCGGTTACCATATTGTTGGAGATGGATTAAATGCCCGTGCTGAAATCACTGATTTTTGGGCTATGGTATTCAACCCCTCCAGCGTTGACCGCATTACCCATGTTTGGCTGGGAGCACTTTTGTCGGGAGCATTTCTTGTGTTGAGCGTTCACGCTTATTATCTGCTGAAAGGCCGTTACGAAACGATTTCAGTTAAAGCCTTTAAAATTACGCTCGTTGTAGCCACGATTTTCTCGTTGGCACAACTTTTCACCGGTCACCGTTCAGCAGATGGTGTTTCAAAAAATCAACCGGCTAAATTGGCTGCCTTCGAAGGGCATTTTGAAAAAGAAGCGCCCGCTGATATGTACCTTTTTGGTTGGGTTGACAAGGAAAATCAAAAAGTTATTGGACCCAAAATTCCAGGAGGCCTTTCGTTTTTAGTAGATTATGATTTCAAAACCCCTATTTCCGGACTCAATGCTTTCCCTGAAGAAGACAGGCCCCCACAGATAAATGCAGTTTTTCAGTTTTATCATATAATGATTACAATAGGAATGACGTTGATAGCGCTCACACTTTTTGCAAGCTTTTTATGGTGGCGGGGTAAGTTGTTTCATTACAGATGGCTGATGGTGATTTTTGTTTTTGCCACTCTCCTTCCCCAAATTGCCAATCAGGTTGGTTGGTTTGCCGCCGAAATGGGCAGGCAGCCGTGGGTGGTGTATGGCTTGCTGCGAACGTCCGATGCTCTTTCAAAATCGGTTCAGGCAAATCAGGTACTTTTTTCGCTCATTTTGTTTATGGCCATTTATTTGTTGTTGTTCCTTCTGTTTATATATATGATCGACAAAAAAATTAAAAAAGGACCTTATGATGAAAGCAACGAAGACGAGAGACCGCTGCAAAACGAAATTAGTAACGTTATAACAAGATGATTATGGAAACATTTCTTGGATTGGATTATCAAACATGGTGGTTTTTGGTTGTTGGTGGCCTTTTTTCGGGTTATGCAGTGTTGGATGGATTTGATTTTGGAGCAGGCGCGTGGCATCTTTTTTTCCGTAAAGAAGAAAGTCGACGCATTGCCATTAATGCAATTGGCCCTGTTTGGGATGGAAATGAAGTGTGGCTTGTAATCGGCGGCGGTGCACTTTTTGCCGGATTTCCTGTGATGTATGCAACATTGTTTTCATCCCTTTATATTCCCTTTATTTTATTTCTTGTGTTTATCATTTTCCGCGCAGTTGCAATTGAATTCAGGAGCAAAGAACCCATGGCCTGGTGGAGAAAAACATGGGACTTTTTTTACAGCGTCTCGAGCATCATGCTTGCATTTCTGCTGGGTGTAGTACTTGGTAATGTGTTGCAGGGAATGGCCATTGGAGAAAACTACGAATATCAGGGCAAGGGATTATTCGAGTTTTTTACCCCTTTTACCTTGCTCACAGGTTTTAGCGTGCTGTTTTTGTTGATGACCCACGGTGCGATATATTTATTGCTAAAGACAGAGGGGCAATTGTATGTCAGGTTAACTTTTCTGGTAAAACAGGGCATCATTGCATTCGTCGTAATTTTCGCGATAACTACTTTGTATACATTAATATATATCCCGCACCTCTCCGATAAATTTAAAAACAACCCTGAGCTTTTTATTGTTCCGCTCACTGCGTTCCTTAGCATTGCCAACATTCCCCGGTTGGTAAGCAAGAAAAAGTTTTTGCCGGCTTTTCTTTTTTCATCTTTGACAATTTGTCTGCTGTTAATTTTAGTTGCCGTTGAAGTTTACCCCAATATGCTGCTTTCAACTGTTGATCCCCTGTATAATATTAACATTTACAATGCAGCATCTTCACAAAAGTCCCTGAAAATCATGCTGACTATGGTTGCTATTGGCGGACCACTTGTACTTGCCTACACAATTTTCGTTTACCGCACCTTTAAAGGTAAAGTGAAATTGGATGAACACAGCTATTGAAGATGTTGCAGGTTACGGGATCCGGGTTGCAGGTTACGGGTTAGGTGTTGCGGATTGAAAATTTGAGGGTACTCCGAAAAGTGAATGGTTAATAGTAACTGAAAAATGGTAAATCGTAAATGCCAAAATTGTAAATCATAAACACGATTTCAGATTTATCCTTGCAATTCAACAATTTAATTTGGCAGATTAATTTTTTTATTACTTTTGCGCAACTTTTAGCAATCTCTTTCTGTCGGCTGACGGATACATTGCCAACAATAATTAAAAATATTGAAATGGACTTAATTAAATTAGTAGAACAAGAATTCGCAACTGGGACTTCCCACCCGGAATTCATTGCAGGAGACACCGTAACAGTTGGTTACAAAATTAAGGAGGGAAATAAGGAAAGGATTCAGAGCTTCCGTGGAGTCGTCATCCAGATTAGTGGAAGTGGAAGTACAAAAACCTTTACAGTACGTAAAATTTCGGGTAACATTGGCGTTGAAAGGATTTTCCCGTTGGCATCGCCATTCATTGATTCAATTGAAATCAATAAACGTGGTAAAGTACGCAGAAAAAGGATTTTCTACCTGCGCGATTTAACCGGTAAAAAAGCCCGCATCAAAGAAAGAAAACGTTAAATAAATAGAAAGGTCTCTGAAAAGAGGCCTTTTTTTTGATTAATACCCAATATCATCCATCCCCTCTTCTGCCATTTTAATACCACTTCGCCCGAAGTTAAGTGTGGGTCAGGAAAAAGCTAAACTACAATAGGGACCAGCCTGCATTCACTCAGCTCCGGGCTAAGCGAAATTCAATTGAAGACGAGTTGTATTTCGCGTTTGGCTGACCAAAACCCGGAGAAGATAAAGGATCACTTAAAGTTGCCTCAATATCGGACAGTCATGAGCAGAATAAAGGTAATCCCCGGTTCACTTTCACAAAAACCAAAAGAATGAAATGATTAAAGAAAAGAGGGTGAAAAATTAAAAATGCTGAAGATCATTTTCGGGATTTTTGTATTTATTCCTGTTGAAAACCTGGACTGCACCCAGCCGAT
>CAWDAW010000023.1:0-59190 GCA_963800345.1 uncultured Prolixibacteraceae bacterium
TATTGTTTATCAAAACGATTCAACAGGTACCTACATTAACTATCTTCCGGAAGGCAGAATAAACGGGCACATACTACTCGAGGTAATGAACCTCGACAAATTGAACAAACAATTAGACCCCTATAAAGATGGGGTTTTCGATTTTGTTGAAGGGATAACTGTACAATCGCGCAACGGAAGAATCATTTTTCCAGTACTCGAACCTTTTGGAAAACATCTTGCCGATTCACTTCAGGATCCGGTGCTGATCGAAAAATATACATTTCAATCGCTGTATGATTCAACCCGTACATATGCACAACAGGATGCTGAACACAATAAATACAGGCTTACCGGGACTTACAAAGGTTCTTCTAGTTCCGAAATTATGCTCAATACACTCAACCTTACACAAGGATCGGTAAAGGTAACTGCTGCCGGTCGCGAACTTGTTGAAAACGTTGATTATACAGTTGATTATACTTTAGGTAGAGTAAAAGTTATAAACCAGGCATTACTGGAGGCAGGTACTCCAATTTCGGTTTCAACTGAAAGCGAAGACATGTTCAGCATGCAGCGCAAAACATTGATGGGAGCTTACGCAAATTATGCTTTCTCGGACAAACTGAATATTGGAGGTACATTTTTGTACGCATATGAAAGACCGTTAACGGAGAAAGTAAATTACGGCAGCGACCCCATTTCGAACATGGTAATCGGGATGGATGCACGTTATTCGACCGAAAGTATGTTGCTGACAAAAGCTATTGATGCACTTCCGTTTTATACCACAAATACACCTTCAACAATTAATCTCGAAGCTGAAATTGCCCAGTTGATACCGGGTTCATCAAAACAAATCAGCGAAGCAGGAACTGTTTATGTTGACGATTTTGAAGGCACAAAAACTTCAATTTCACTAAAAGCACGCCAGGCCTGGGTTTTGGCAAGTACGCCACAGTTTCAGCCCGATTTGTTTCCTGAAGGTGGCCTCACAAATCAACTGGATTATGGTATGAACCGCGCAAATCTTGCCTGGTACACTATCGATCCGTTGTTTCTGCGAAATAATACTTTAACTCCCGATTATATCAAAAACGACCTTGACATGCAATCGAACCATTTCATGCGCGAGGTTTTTGAAAAAGAAATTTTTCCTGCAAAGGAATCGCCTCCGGGGCAACCAACAAATATTCCTGTTTTCGACCTGGCATTTTATCCAAAAGATCGCGGCCAGTATAACTTTGACGATGGAACAAGTTCTTTGGCAGCAGGTATTAATTCTGATGGAACATTACGGGCACCCGAAACACGGTGGGGCGGTATCATGCGCAAAATCGAAACGAGCGATTTTGAAACTTCAAATATCGAACACATCGAGTTCTGGTTGATGGATCCGTTTGTGTACGATACAACGGGCGTTCACCAGGGTGGTGATCTTTATTTCAACCTTGGCGATATTTCGGAAGATGTTTTAAAAGATTCGCGAAAGGCGTTTGAAAACGGATTGCCTGTTGACGGATCGTTAAGAGACGTTGATACAACAGTTTGGGGGCGTGTTTCAAAATTACAATCGCTTGTAAATGCTTTTGATAATAATCCAAGTTCAAGAATTTATCAGGATATTGGTTTTGATGGTTTGAACGACAACGACGAAAAAACCCACTTCGACAATTATTTAAAAAACCTGAGTTCACAGGTAATTCCCGAGGTCTTCAATAAATTATCAGTTGACCCGGCCAACGACAACTACCATTATTACAGGGGATCGGATTATGACCGGGATAGACTTGATATTTTGCAGCGTTACAAAAAATTCAATGGCTCCGATAAAAACTCGCCAACTACCGAAATGTCGCCCGAAAGTTATCCAACTTCAGCATCAACAATTCCGGATGTTGAAGACATTAACAGCGACAATACCCTGAATGAATATGAACGATATTACCAGTATAAAATCAGTATCCGTGAAAGCGACATGGTACTGGGACAAAACTTTATAACCGATATCAAAAAAAGCCGGGTTCAGCTTAAAGATGGTACAATTGGAGAAGTTAACTGGTACCAGTTTAAAGTTCCAATTCACGATCCTGATAAAGTAATTGGTAACATCAGCGACTTTAAATCAATCCGCTTTTTGCGAATGTTTATGCGTGGTTTTCAAGATTCTACTTTTTTGCGTTTTGCCGAACTCGATCTTGTTCGTGCCGACTGGCGAACCTACACCCGTCAACTTGGCGACCCGGATGTGATTTCACCCAATGCCGAATTTAATGTTTCAGCTGTTAGTATTGAAGAAAACGGTAGCCGTGAGCCGGTGAACTATATTTTACCTCCCGGAATTTCAAGGACAATCGACCCGGCTAACCCGCAACTTCAGCAGTTGAACGAACAGTCGATGGTTTTAAAAGTAACCGAGCTTGAACAGGGCGATGCACGTGCGTCCTATAAATCGATTAACATGGATTTCAGAAGGTATCAGCAACTTAAACTAGAAGTTCATGCGGAGCAAATAGAAGAATATCCTTTAAAAGATGACGAACTTTACTTTTTTATCCGGTTGGGTTCCGACTATAATTTCAACTATTACGAATACGAATTGCCATTGAAACTAACACCATACGGACGCTACAACGGAGATATCGAAAGCGACCGTTACTCAGTTTGGCCCGATGATAACCGTATTGATGTTCCATTGGATTTATTTACCAACGCTAAACTGGCGAGAGATGATGAAATGCGACAGGCAGGATCAACTGTGTCAATACAGGATGTATTTGAGATGATTCACCAGGGCTGGAATAAAAACCGGAATAAAGTTAAAATAAAAGGAAGCCCGAACCTCGGTAATGTGCAGGTAATGATGATGGGAATCAGGAACAAAAAGGGACAAATTAATACCGGTCCCAAAAGTGTTGAAGTCTGGGTAAACGAATTGCGTTTGTCCGATTCCGATGAAAAAGGTGGTTGGGCTGCAAACGCGCGTTTATCAACAAGACTTGCCGATTTGGGTAATTTTACCTTTGCCGGGCGCACAAGTACTGCTGGTTACGGAAGCATCAATCAAAACAAAAACAGCCGCCAGCTTGAAGATGTAAATGAATTCGATATAGCTGCATCACTTGATTTGGGTAAGTTCTTCCCCGAAAAAATAGGTGTTAGACTGCCATTTTATTACGGCTATTCCCGCAGTGCACAAAACCCGAAATATGACCCACTGAAACCTGATATTGAACTTTCAGAATCGTTGAAGCATGCTGATAACCAGCAGGAAAAAGATTCGATAAATTTTATGTCGCAGGATGTGGTAACCCGCAAAAGTATAAACTTTACGAACGTTAAAGTTGAACCGCAAACCGATAAGGAAAAAACACATTTGTGGGATCCTGAAAACTTTGCAGTTACCTATTCATACAACGAAACTGCCAGAAGGGATATTAACACCGAAGTAAACGGTGACAAGCAGCATCGTGCCATGTTTTCTTACAACTTTAGCAGTCGCCCGCAACTTATACAGCCCTTTAACAAAGTAAAGATTTTGCAAAAAGGACCTTTAAAATTGATTGGGGCGTTTAACTTTTATCCGCTTCCAACTCAAATTTCATTCAGGACCGACTTGTACAGACGCTACCATGAAACAAAAACCCGGAACATTACAAACCCAAATTTTATACTTCCGCCAACTTACGAAAAAGATTTTCTCTGGAACCGATTTTTCGATTTACGATATGATGTTTCGCGGTCATTAAAAGTTGATTTTTCATCGCGCGGAATTAACAGGATCGATGAACCTGAAGGAAGAATAAACAAGAATGATGATGATTATCAATGGAAAAAAGATTCAATACTAAACAGCCTTTATGATTTGGGACGGCCAACAACGTACGACCACAATGTAAACGTTTCTTACAACCTTCCGTTCAACCAGATTAAAATGTTGAATTTTGTATCTTCAACAGTTCGTTACCAGGGAACTTACAACTGGCTTGCCGGGCCCATTACGGCCGATACGATAAATCTCGGAAACAGGATTCAAAACTCTCAAAACTGGCAGATAAACGGAAGTATGACATTTTCAAGTTTATACAATAAAGTTCCATATTTTAAAGAAGTCAACAATAAATTCAGAAGAACCGGGAGGGCACGCGGAAGTTTAAACCAGCAACAGGGTGGAGGAAGGCAAAATCAGCAAAAAGAAGTAGTGCCAACAAAAAGCAAGGAACAAACCTACACCAACAACATAAAACTTGAAGCTAATACAGCACAAAAAATTACGCATAAACTCAACACAAAGAAAATAAAGGTAATTGTAACAGGTGTCGAGGGCAAAGTAATTCCCGTAAAAGTTAATTACATTGATGCAAATGTGATTGAAATAACGCCAATGGAATCAGCTACCCAGGCAATGTTAACTGTTTCGGGGAAACCGGGCGACCAAACTTTGTTCAAAGATGTGCTTGACCTGACGACCCGCATTTTAATTGGTGTTCAGAATTTCTCGGTTACTTATAACAAAAACGGCGGTACAGTTTTACCGGGCTACTTGCCCGAACCTGCATTTTTTGGTGGCGGAAACTACTCGCCCGATGCAAGTTTTGGTTACAACGTACCTTCGAGTTATGCTCCGGGATTTCCTTTCCTAATGGGTTGGCAGGATCGTGATTTTGCTAAAAAGGCATCTTCAAACGGCTGGATAACAAATGACTCCACTTTAAATACACCATATTTGTTTACAAAAAGCGAACGAATTAGTTTAAGAACTACAATTGAACCGCTACCCGATTTAAGAATTGATGTAACTTCCGACCGGGCGTTTGCTGTAAATACCACCGAGTTTTACAACTACGATTATTCAACAGGAAATTTCAATGCCAACAGTTACACCGAATCGGGGAACTTTAGCATGTCAACCATTACCTGGGGTACAGCATTTTCATCTTTTGGAAAGGGTGATAATTACAAATCGGATGCCTTTGAGCAATTAAAAACAAACCGTCCAATAATTGCACACAGGCTGGCATCTCAGCGTCCTGCCGACAATGGTTTTGGGTATGATCCCACAGCACCAAACCCAGATTACCCAGGTTATCCTGATGGTTACGGTCCAAACTCTGTGGAAGTTCTTGTCCCTGCATTTTTGGCTGCTTATCAAAATAAGGATCCCGGAAAAGTTTCACTCGGCATGTTTCCTGCCCTCAAATACATGAGACCCAATTGGAGCATTCGTTATGAAGGTATGGTTTCAAAAATTCCTGGATTAAACAAATATATCCGCTCGCTGAATTTTACACATGCATACCGTTCAAGCTACACAGTTGGTTCTTTCATCACCAACCTAAAATACCAGGAGGAAAATGATGGGTTTACCTATATCCGTGATATTGCAGATAATTTTATTTCGGCTTACGATTTTAATTCGGTAAGTATCATGGAATCATTCAGTCCGCTGATTAATGTCGATATTATGTGGATGAGCGACCTCACTACCCGGGGCGAAATCAAACGTTCCAGGAGTTTGCAACTGGCTTTTGCCAACAGCCAGCTCACCGAAACTCTGAGCAATGAATATACTGTGGGTGTTGGATACAGATTTACACAAATGGATTTAATTATAAAAACCAAGAAATCGCAACAGGCTTATTCAAACGATCTCAATATCCGGGCTGATTTTTCTTACCGGAAAAACCTGACACTCCTTCGCCAACTGGACGAAGATAAAGATCAGTTAACCGCCGGGCAAAGTGCATTTACCATAAAAACTTATGCCGATTACATGTTAAGCGACCGTTTTCAAATGCGCGTTTTCTTCGATAAAATTATAAATACACCATTTACATCACTTTCATTTCCAACATCAAATACAAACATTGGAGTAAGTTTCAGGTTTACACTGGCACAGTAAAAAAGTTTAAAGTTTAGAGTTCAATGCTCAAAGTATCGGGTTATAATTTTTAATAAAAGTGAAAACAATTTTGATTTTGGAAAAATTTTTCATTCTTTTGGAATCAATTTAAATAACAATGACACAAAATACAAATACAATATGGCTTCCGTGGTGGGGTCTTCTTACGTAAGTCAGGAGTTAATAGCCATATTGGTATTTTTTTAAAAATATTTCAAAATGAGCCTGCTCCTGTAAAGAGCAGGTTTTTTTTATTTATGAATGAACTGGTAAAAAATAGAATTGAAGTAGTTAGAACGATTTGTGAGAAATTGCAGGTTGCGAAATTATGGGTGTTTGGCTCAGCAAATTCAACAAATTTTACCTCGGAAAGTGATATAGATTTTTTGGTTTCATTTGAAAAAATGAAAATTGAAGATTACGCTGAAAACTATTTTTTGTTAGCTGAAAACCTTGAGAAAATATTTGAAAGAAATATTGATTTAGTTACGGAAAATTCACTGTCAAATCCTTATTTTATTGAAGAAGTTAACAAAAGTAAATTATTGGTATATGACAGACAAAACCAGAAAATACTTGTATGACATTTTGGAATCTGTGCAATCAATAGAAGATTACTAAAAAGATGTTGATTTTTTTCAATACCAGAAAAACAAAATGGTTAGGCGGGCTGTTGAATGGGAACTGGAAATTATTGGAGAAACATTGAATGCACTTCTAAAAATTGAAAATGAAGTGGAAATTAGCAGTTCTAAAAGAATAATTGGCATGAGAAACAAGGTAATTCACGGTTACGATAAGATAGATAATGGTGTAATTTGGGGTACAATTAAAATACATTTACCCATTCTTAAAAATGATGTTAATAATTTATTGAAATGAAAATTTACAAAAATACAAATTGGTGGTGGCAAAGCAACTTTTTACAACCGTGAAGAGAGGGAATGCCATTGCTTAAAAGCAAATAAAAAAACGGCTCATCGAATCACGGTGAGCCGTTTTTTTTAGGGAGCAAGCCTCCCCCGACCCCTCCGAAAGAGGGGAGAAAGAAAGAAAGAAAATAAATTAATAATAACGTTTTCCTGGAACCCCCTTTTGGGGGGCAGGGGGGCTTTAACTTTACAAAAATGAAATTAAAATTTAAACCCGTTGTACGAAAAATATTGGCTGACACAGTTACCCCGGTAAGTGTTTACCTGCGATTGCGAACGCTTTACCCTAACTCAATCCTTCTCGAAAGCTCGGATTATCACGGCAACGAAAATGCCTATTCCTTTATTTGTTTCAATCCGGTTGCCGATTTCACTGTTAACAATAGCGAGGTGGAGAAAAAGCTTCCCGGAAAAGAAGTGGAAAAATTCAAACTTTCAAAAGAAAGAAGTTTAGACAATGAACTGGAAAGCTTTTTTCAGACTTTTGATGTCGATTCAAACGAAATCGAATTGCCTGCAAACGGACTTTTTGGCTATGTAAATTTCGATGCAATCCAGCATTTTGAGAACATAAAATTTACTGCCGAAAAAAAGGCGGAATATCAGATTCCGGAAGTGAAATATTGTTTCTACAAATATGTTATTGCCATCGACCACCACAAAAACATTATTCACATTGTGGAAAATTTATTGAATAATGAATCGTCGCAAATGGATTATATCCACCATTTACTGGTGAACCTGAACTTTTCAACCGCTAAATTTGAACCTGTTGGAATGGAGACATCCAACATTACTGACGATGATTACAAACAAATGGTAACCCGCGGAAAAGAACACTGCTACCGTGGCGATGTTTTTCAGATTGTTTTGAGCCGGCAGTTTACGCAGGAATTTCAGGGCGATGATTTTAATGTTTACCGTTCATTGCGTTCCATCAATCCTTCGCCTTATTTGTTTTATTTCGATTATGGAACATACCGCATTTTTGGTTCAAGTCCCGAAGCGCAAATCCGTATTCAAAAAAACAAAGCGTACATTCACCCCATTGCCGGTACTTTTAAACGCACCGGAAACGATGAACAAGACCGCGAACTGGCTGAAAAACTCAGCAAAGACCCAAAAGAAAATGCAGAACATGTAATGCTGGTTGACCTTGCCCGCAACGACCTGAGCAGAAATGCCGACCATGTAGTAGTTGAAACTTATCGTGAAGTTCAGTTTTACTCCCATGTAATTCACCTTGTTTCGCAGGTTTCAGGGGAAATTACAGATGATACAAATCTCATAAAAGTTTTAGGCGAAACTTTCCCAGCCGGAACTTTGTCAGGCGCGCCAAAATATAAAGCAATGGAACTGATTGATAAATACGAAAACCAAAACCGCGGATATTATGGAGGCTGCATTGGTTATCTGGGTTTCGACAGAACTTTGAACCATGCGATTATGATCCGTTCCTTCCTGAGCAAAAATAACAAGCTTTTTTACCAGGCGGGTGCAGGAATTGTTGCCGATTCGCAGGAAGAGAGTGAATTGCAGGAAGTAAATAATAAATTAGCCGCCCTTAAAAAGGCAATTGAAATGGCAAAAGGAATTAATTAAAAGCCTCCCCCGACCCAAAGCCCCATCCCCAACCCTTCCCCGAAGGGAAGGGAGGAAGAAGAAAAAACGACATAAAAATTATAGAAATGATACAACAAGAAAACACAACAAAAACGAACGCAGTCCAATCACCCCTCCTTCGGAAGGGCAGGGGACAGGCTATATTGGTAATAGACAACTACGACTCCTTCACCTACAACCTTGTTCACGCAATCAAAAAAATATCGGGTTTGCAGGTTGATGTATTTCGCAACGATGAAATTCCATTGGAAGAAATCGCAAAATATGATAAAATCGTGCTTTCACCCGGCCCGGGAATTCCTGAAGAAGCAGGTTTGTTGCTCGATATTATTAAAGAATATGGTCCAACAAAAAATATCCTCGGTGTGTGTCTTGGTCATCAGGCAATTGGCGAAGCATTTGGCGGGAAACTGCACAACATGAACCGTGTTTTGCACGGAATTGCAACTCCTGTTGAACTTACAAGCAACCACTCTGTTCTTTTTGAAGGTTTGCCCGACACTTTTGAAGTTGGTCGTTATCATTCGTGGATTGTGCAAAAGGAAGATCTGCCCGACTGTTTTGAAGTTACGAGTTATGATCGGGATGGGCTGATAATGTCAATGAAACACAAGAAATTTAATGTAGAAGGTGTACAGTTTCACCCTGAATCAGTACTAACACCTTTGGGAGAAAAGATTATTGAGAATTGGTTGAATTCAGATAAAAAGAATTAAGCACAAAGTATTGAGATAAAATAAATTAATAAAGTTCTTCGGACTTCCGACTTTGGACTTCCGACTAATCTTCTAAAATGAAAAAAACATTGGAATACCTTTTCGAAGGAAACATACTCACAAGAGAACATGCCAAATTAAGCCTGCTCGAGGTAGGGAAAGGATTACATTCTGAATCGGAATTTGCTTCCTTCTTAACAGTTTTTAAAATGCGACCGCTTGCTTCTCAGGAACTGGCAGGTTTCCGCGATGCAATGGTCGAAATGTGCCTTGCAACTAACCTTTCTGAATACAACGCCATTGATGTGGTAGGTACGGGCGGTGACGGTAAAAACACCTTTAACATTTCAACACTTTCATGTTTTGTAATTGCCGGAGCGGGAGTTAAAGTTACCAAACATGGCAATTATGCTGTGTCGTCAACAAGCGGATCGTCAAACGTGCTGGAATTGTTGGGATACAAATTCAGTAATGATTTGGGAAAACTGAAAAATGACCTCGAAAAAGGAAATTTTTGTTTTCATCATGCGCCGCTTTTTCATCCGGCAATGAAATATATTGCACCGGTTCGGCGGGCCTTAAAAGTTCAGACTTTCTTTAATATTCTTGGTCCGATGATAAATCCTTCATCGCCAAAATTCCAGATTCTGGGTGTAAATAATCTGGAAAATTTCAACCATTACAAAAATGTTTACGAAACTCTTGATGTAAATTACGCAATTGTAAACAGCATGGATGGATATGATGAAATTTCACTGACAGCCGACACTCGTGTTGCTTCAAACCATAAAGATTTTTTGCTAACCACTTCCGATTTCGGGATGGAAAAAATTCAACCCGAAAAATTATTTGGAGGCGAAACCATTGAAGACGCAGCAAAAATATTCATAAACATTTTAGAAGGAAACGGTACAAGGGAGCAAAACAACGCAGTAGTTGCAAATTCTGCGCTCGGGTTGCATATTTATTATCCCGAAAAAACGTTAATGGATTGCGTTGGAATGGCGCGCGAATCACTTGAAAGCAAAAGTGCATTGGAAAAATTAAAAGCAATAGTTGAATAAAAAATCACATAGAATAGCAAAAGCCAAAAAACAAATAATATCCAAGATCAAAAACTAAAATTCAAACTAAATAAAGAGAATATGGCCAAGTGGATATTTGGGCATTGTTTTAGATTTGATGTTTGTATTTTGAGATTTATTTGAAATTTGTTTTTTGTTTTTTGGAATTTAAAAATTATGAACATTCTCGACAAAATAATAGCCACAAAAAAAGTGGAAGTAGCAAACCAAAAAAAGATGGTGAGCATTGAGCAGCTTGAGAAGTACCCACTGTTTTCACGAAAATGCAACTCGTTAAAAGCAAATCTTTTAAAAGCTGGCTCTTCAGGAATTATTGCCGAATTCAAACAAAAATCACCCTCAAAGGGAGAAATCAATTTCAGGGTAAAAGTTGAGGAAGTTACCAAAGGATATGCGGATGCAGGTGCAGCTTGTATTTCGGTTTTAACTGATTACGAATATTTTGGAGGAACAATGGCTAATCTTGTAAAAGCCCGCGAAGCCAATCCTGAAATTCCGATTCTGCGCAAAGATTTTATGATTGACACCTACCAAATTGTGGAAGCAAAAGCTTTTGGCGCTGATGTAATTTTACTGATTGCCGCCTGTTTGCAAAAAAGTGAAGCTGAAATACTGGCTCAAAAGGCAAAAGAACTTGGAATGGATGTTTTGATGGAAATTCATAACGAACAGGAACTGGAAATCATAAACGATTTTGTGGATGTTGTTGGCGTAAACAACCGCGACCTCAAAACTTTTTCGGTGGATTTGGAAACTTCAGTAAAACTTTCGAAACTGGTTCCTGATAAATTTGTAAAAATCTCGGAAAGCGGACTGACAGGTGCCAAAGAAATCAGCTACCTGCGCCAACACGGGTTTAAAGGTTTTCTCATGGGCGAAACTTTTATGAAAACCGATGATCCGGGAGAAGCCTGTAAAAAATTTATTAAGAATCTGAAGAATGAAATGTAAAACTTCACACCTTTCGACTTTGATCAGGGTGACTGTCAGACTGAGCGAAGTCGAAGTCTGTTTTAATAAGAAAATATAATTTAATTAATGGAACGACAACTGCGAATAAAAGTCTGCGGGTTGAAATACACCGAAAACCGGCAACAGCTTGAAAAACTGGATGTTGATTTTTTGGGTTTTATTTTTTATCCGTCTTCAAAAAGATACATCGGGCAAACTCCCGAAGTTGGTTTATTTCATTCTGAAAAACCCAAAGTGGGAGTTTTTGTCGATGAAAATGCCTTTGAAATAATGGGACTTGCAAAAAATCTGGGTTTTGAATGGGTTCAATTGCATGGCAAAGAAAATCCGAAAACCTGTCAGATGCTTAAAAGACAGGGATTAAAAATAATTAAGGTTTTTAATGTGGATGATAATTTCGATTTCGCAAGCACCGAACCTTACGAAAAAGTATCCAACTTTTTCCTTTTTGATACAAAAACAAAAAGCCACGGTGGATCGGGTGAAAAATTCAACTGGCAAATTCTTGAAAAATACGAAGGACACATTCCATTTTTTCTGAGTGGCGGAATTGGGCCGGATGATGCGGAACATATCCTGAAAATCAATCATCCAAAACTCACAGGCGTTGATTTAAACAGCGGTTTCGAAGATGAACCCGGATTAAAAAACTTTGAAAAACTTGAGAAATTTATTAATCAACTTAAAAAATGAAATCTTCTTTGTTTGTCTTGATACTCAAATCTAAAAATCTCACATCTATAATAACATGAAATACCAGGTAAACGAAAAAGGCTATTACGGGGAATTTGGCGGAGCCTGGATTCCCGAAATGATGTACACCAATATCGATGAGTTGGAACGTCGTTATCTCGAAATCATTCGGTCTGAAAAATTCAAAACAGAATTCGACAAACTTTTGAAAGATTATGTGGGCCGCCCGTCTCCGCTGTATTATGCCAGCCGGATATCGGAACATTACGGCTCAAAAATCTTTTTGAAACGCGAAGATTTGAACCACACCGGTTCCCACAAGTTGAATAATACAATCGGGCAGATTTTGTTGGCACAACAACTTGGGTAAAACACGTGTAATTGCCGAAACCGGCGCCGGACAACACGGTGTTGCTACTGCAACAGTTTGCGCGCTAAAAAACATAAAATGTGTGGTTTACATGGGTGCGCTCGATGTTGCGCGGCAAGCCCCGAATGTAAAAAAAATGAAAATGCTGGGCGCCGAAGTTGTTCCTGTACACAGCGGAAACAAAACGCTGAAAGACGCTACCAACGAAGCAATGCGCGACTGGATTAACAACCCGGAAGACACACATTATATTATCGGTTCGGTTGTGGGGCCGCATCCTTATCCAGATATGGTTGCCCGGTTTCAATCGGTTATAAGTGCTGAAATGAAATGGCAGTTGAAAGAGCAAACCGGCAGCGAGTTACCAACCCGTGTTTTGGCTTGTGTAGGTGGTGGAAGTAATGCAGCCGGAGCGTTTTACCATTTTCTGGATGACGAGCAGGTTGAATTGATTGGTGTAGAAGCCGCCGGAAAAGGAGTTGAAACCAGCGAAACTGCTGCAACGCTGACGGTGGGTTCGCCGGGGGTTTTACATGCCGCGAAAACAATCCTCATGCAAAACCGCGATGGTCAAATTACCGAACCATACTCTATTTCTGCCGGTTTGGATTATCCCGGAATTGGACCGATGCACGCTAATCTTTTCAAAACAGGTCGGGCAAAATTTCTTTCGGCAACCGACGAAGAAGTGTTGAAAGCCGCACTTTTACTTACCCAGAAAGAAGGTATCATTCCGGCACTCGAATCAGCACACGCGTTGGCTGCACTCGATAAAATTAAAATGAAACCTGATGATGTGAATGTTATCAATCTTTCAGGCAGTGGAAATAAAGATATGGAAACATATCTGGAGTATTTTGGGTATTGAAGCCCCTCTCCAACCTCTCCCCAAAGGGGAGAGGCAAGAATGAAGATAGTATTGTTAAATGAAAATTAATAAAAACAGATAGCGTCTGAAGTTCCCCTTCGGGGGATTTAAGGGGCTTTAACTTTACAATAATGAACCGTATCAACAACCTTTTCGAAACAAAAAAAGAAAATATACTTTCGGTATATTTTACCGCAGGATTCCCAAATCTGAACGACACCGTGGAAATCATTCAACTCCTGGAAAAAAACGGGGTTGACCTGATAGAAATTGGCATCCCGTTTTCAGATCCAACTGCCGATGGGCCAACCATTCAGCGCAGCAGCGAAACAGCGCTAAAAAACGGGATGAACCTCGAATTGCTTTTCGAACAGTTAAAAAATATTCGCGCATCAGTAAAAATACCGCTCATTTTAATGGGGTATTTCAATCCCGTTTATCAATTTGGCGTTGAGCGATTTTGTGCAAAATGTACTGAAATTGGTATCGACGGTACCATTCTTCCCGACCTCCCGTTAAACGAATTTGAAAATGAATACAAAGAGATTTTCGCAAAAAATAACCTGCACAATATCTTGCTGATCACGCCGCAAACTTCTGAAAACCGCATCAAACAAATTGATGCAGCTTGTTCAGGTTTTATTTACATGGTTTCATCCTCATCGACAACCGGTGCCGGTAAAAAAGTGGAAGATTTTCAGCAAAGTTATTTTGAACGGATTCAAAATATGAACCTGAAAAATCCACGTTTAATCGGGTTTGGAATTTCTGATAACGCCACTTTTACCAATGCCTGCAAATATGCAAGTGGGGCAATTATCGGCAGCGCTTTCGTGAAGTCGCTGCAATCTGAATTAAAAATAGATGAATCGATTTCTCAGTTTGCGAAGGATATTATTGCATCTTGAAAATCACTTTTCATGTATTATATAAAGCAAAAATCCCGGCAATTAACTGGGATTTCTTGTATTAAAAAGAAATATGAGAAACAAAACAATTGAATATAATACTTGTTTGAAAATATCAATTTCAGGAATCGTATTGTTCAATTCGTTAAACTGTTGTATAACATATTTATCAAATTAAAAGTCAACTTGCAAAATATCAGCAAAGTACAAAAAGACAAAAAAGTCTTTTTCAGTTAATGATTGTTAAACCGTGACATTTGGCATACTTCAATTAAAATTAACTTGTTATATTGAAAACGCAAACCATAAAAAATCAAAGTTATGTTGGAATATGCAAAAGTTATTTTACCAAAAGTGAGTTTCAGCCGCGAGTTATTTAACAAGGAATTAAATAAGTGCATTAGTTGGCTTGAAGAAGACCAGGTACAGGAACTTTTTGTGTGGTGCAACGAGAATTTTAAGGAGATGTACCCAGATGTACTTTCAAAAGCTTTTGCCGGAATTGCGGCTTGAAATAATAAAGGCGGAAAAATTCCCCGCCTTTTTTTGTCTTTTTTAATTTCTCCTAAACTGCCATCAACATCATTTACATGTACCAACAGTAACATTTTACCTGCAATCAGTTTAATAAACTGTTTGGCGTCATTCGCAATCACTTTTCCGTTATTGGTTGATTTTCCAAAATGTACATTTCATAATTATTTAGGTTTGAATGGAAATCAAAAAATGTAATCGACACAAAATGTCAATTATTGAAGTGTGCATTATTTAAAAGTGAGTATTGGAATTGCCTTTTAAATAATTGCAAATGGAGGAAATCAAACATTATCGGGGAAAAAACGGAAAATATATTGGAAAATAAAGCACGGTTGATTTTACATAGAAATAGTTAAACAGCGAAAGAAAAGTGTAAAAGTGCTAATATCTGATCAGTTGACAGGTATTGAACTCCCGTTTCCCCGGCGGGAGTTTTTTAATGGTAAATAATCCAACAAGGGCATGTAAACCCTTAAGTATTAATTATAAAACTTTATCTATGAAAAAATTACTGCTATTAGTAATGGCTTTGTTTTTTGGGGTGAATTCAATGTTTGCCCAAACAAAGCAAATTACCGGAATGGTAACCGATGCAGATGATGGTGTGCCTATTCCTGGTGTTTCAGTGGCTGTAAAAGGAACAACTACTGGAACAATTACCGATTCAAACGGGAACTATTCGATTACTGTTCCCAATGGCGAAATACTTGTATTTTCTTTTGTTGGAATGAAATCCAAAGAAATACAAGTTGGTGCTGAAACTGTTTATAACGTTGCGCTCGAAGCTGAAACATTTGGTGTTGAAGAGGTGGTAGTTACGGCAATGGGAATAAAAAGAGATAAAAAGGCTCTTGGTTATTCGGTGAGTGAATTCAGTGGCGAGGATTTTGGGAATGTTGGAAATGATGATGCCACAAAAGCTTTGCAGGGAAAAGTAGCGGGTGTATCAATTTCAGCAGGGTCAGGCGCTCCGGGAGCGGCAACCCGGGTTTTGGTGCGCGGGCTATCTTCAATTACAGGTAGCAACCAGCCACTTTATGTTGTCGATGGTGTGCCAATTAATAACTCGTTTTCAAGTGGAAATGCCACCGAAAATTCAATGAACGTAAATGCTAAAGTTGATTTTGGTAATTCTGCTGCCGATATCAATCCTGCTGATATTGAAACCATTTCAGTTCTGAAAGGTGCCGCAGCTTCAAACCTTTACGGTTCAAGAGCAGCAAATGGTGTAATAATGATTACTACTAAAAAAGGGGCAAAGAATAACGATTTGCTTGTCAACTTTTCAAGTTCATCAGCTTTTACAGAAGTTGGACGACTGCCTTATTTTCAAAAAAGATTTGGACAGGGCTGGAGCGGAACTTTTGATACAAAGGAAAACGGAAGCTGGGGACCGGTAATGGACGGCAAAGACCGGCTAACAGGTTATGTTGTCGATAATATGCAACAAGTTGCTCCTTTTTCCTATAAAGAAAATGGTATCAGAGATGTCTATGAATATGGATATTCACTTAACAATACAATTGCACTTTCAGGAGGTAATAATTTAATTGGCTGGTATGCGTCAGCTACAAATTCAAGTAACGATGGCGTACTTCCGGGACCGGTGGATATTCTGGACAGAAATACTTTAACTTTTAAAGGTAACGGCGGAACTGAAAAAACGAAACTGAATTTTGGGATGACATACATTAACAGGGATCAAAAAACAATTCCATCAGGGCAGGGTGATGATGCCGGAACCGGAGCTGTTATTTATTCTGATATATTATATCAGCCTGTTAACCACTATTTGCCGGATTACAGAGATTATAAATACAAATTTAATAACCTCGATAATTACTACAACGGGTATGCCCAGAATCCGTATTTTACCTTGAATGAAACCGGCGCAAAAGCAAAACAAAACAGAGTCATTGGAAATCTTAATATTTCCCAGGAGCTTGCGGAAGGTTTGGATATATCATTTACAGGCGGTGTGGATACGTATTCGCAATTTTCAAAAGTTCATGGAGCTGTTGCCAAAGTTACTCCTGGTTCAAACAATGACGGAACAATTAATGATGTTGCCGGAGCTGTAAAAGAAGAAGCAAAATACCAGACACAATTAAACAGCGACCTGATTGCGACTTACAAAAACGAAGTTGATTTATTTGGTGGAAATTTAAAATACAACCTGCTTGTTGGTAACAACATTAACCAGCGATCATTCAAACGGGTAAATATTGTATCGAAAGGACTTGTTGTTCCGGGATATTACAATGTGGGTAATATTAGCGGTGCAGCCGAAGTGTATTCAAATGAATACCTGCGCAGGTTAATTGGCGTATTTGGTCAGTTGGGTTTGGAATTTAATGACTTTTTATTTGTAAATCTCCAGGCCCGCAACGACTGGTCTTCAACACTGCCCATCGGGAATAACTCTTTTTTCTATCCAGGTGCTACTTTAGGATTTATTTTTTCTGATTTGTTGCCGAAGAATAAAACACTTTCCTACGGAAAATTCAGATTAAGTTATGCATTTGCCGGAAATGACGCAGCTCCTTTTATGACATCTGAAATATACAGACCTTCTATTCTGCGTGCAGGTGGATTTGGCTTTACAAATTACCCTGTTGGAGGAATTCCTGCATATGAAAAATACCAGCGGTTGGGTAACCCCAATTTAAAACCTGAAATATCAAAAGAGTTGGAAATTGGAACCGATTTGAGGTTCTTTTCCAATCGTGTGGGGGTTGACCTGGCATACTATAAAAAAACTACTACCGATTTGATTATGCTTGCCAATATTGCAGCTTCATCGGGTTATCGTGAAATTACCTCAAACCTGGGACAGATCACAAACGATGGAATTGAGTTAATGGTGAATGTAACACCAGTTAAAACCCACAATTTTACCTGGGATTTTATCTATTTGTTTAATAAGGCAAATATGGTACTCGACGAGTTATCAGAAGAACTGGGTGTTTCTGAGTACCTGATAAATTCAGCCTACGAAACAGAATTTGTTGCCATTCCCGGAGAACAACTGGGAATGTATCGTATTCCGGATTATAAATATTCACCTGACGGAAAAATCATTGTTGGTGATAATGGACTGCCGGTTGAAGGTGATAAAATTCTTGTTGGCTCATCAGTGCCCGATTTTAACATGTCATTTACCAATAATCTGACATTTAAAGGATTTAAACTGTCGTTCCTGATCGATACGCAAAACGGTGGTTTAATGTATTCAAACACTGCCGGTGCCACTTTCTGGTCGGGTAATAACGAACAATCAACTACAAACGACAGACGACCCTGGATTATTCCAAATACTGTAACCGAAGTAAAAGATGCAGAAGGGAATGTAACCGGATATATTGAAAATACAACGCCTGTTGTCGATAACTGGCACGAATATTACTCAGCAAATACGAATAAGCCTATTGAAAGTTCACGGCTAATTCCACGAACTTTTATAAAACTAAGGGAAGTTTCGCTGTCCTATCGTTTTGGAAGTGCAATGCTTGAACGCACTTTCCTGTCTTCGGCAAACTTATCCTTTTTTGGAAGAAATTTATTCCTGTGGACTCCTGCAAAAAACAGTTTCGTCGATCCTGAAACAACTACCTGGGATAATGATATTGAAGGATTATTTGGCGAATTTAATGGTGCTCCCGGTGTTCGTACATATGGTTTGAAATTAGATTTAACCTTTTAAATAGAATTCAGAATGAAAAAGTTATCAATAATATTTTGCGTAGTCTTGTTTTTATCTTCATGTGATAATTTTCTGGACGTTAATAAAGATCCAAACTATCCTACTGATGTTTCGGATGAATTACTTTTAACATCGTCAATTGCAGCAGTTACGAATGTATATTGTGCTGATTGGGGATTGATTGGTTCTTTCTGGTCGCAACACTGGGCTCAGAATAATACCTCTTCTCAATATAAAATTTACGAATCATACGCCATTAGCAGTAACACAAATGTAATTGAACGCTCTTATCGGGCGATGTTTGTTGATGGATTGAGCGACAATGAAATCTTCCTGAAAAAAGTGGAAGCTGATGAAAAATGGGGACCCTATTTAATGGGTGCCGTCATAAAAGCCTTCGGATTTCAGTACTTGGTTGATTTGTACGGAAATGTACCATATTCAGAAGCATTTCTTGGTGCCGAAAAATTGAATCCGGCAATTGACAAAGGGAAAGATGTATATGCCAGCATTTATAATTTGTTGGTTGAAGCTTTGAGTAAAGATTACTCATCTTTTGTTCCTGAACTTTATGAAGCTAATGATTTAATTTTTGGAGGAGAAATTGAAGATTGGAAGGCGTTCGCAAATTCATTGCGATTAAGAATATTGCTGAGGCAGTTTGATGCCAATTCAGCTTTTGCAACAACCGAAATTACAAAGTTGATTGCTGATATGGAAGCAGAAAACATTTATTTGCTCGATAAAGACGTCGCGGTAACCAATTTTGAGGATGCTGACAGTAAATCAAACCCTTTGTATGAAAGCGACCAGCGCCAGTTAAATACAACAAATAATCTGAAAGCATGTGTTACATTTACTTCTTATCTTAAAGCAAATGGGGATACTCGTATTGAAAGTTTGTTCGTTCCGGTTGCCGGAAATTATTATGGTTTGGTTCCAGGCTCATACAACGTTCCGTCAACCGAATTTGAAGCACCCAATCTTATTGCTTCTCCAGTTCTTGAACCTGAAATGCCGGTTTACTGGATGACATATGCTGAATCGGAATTGTTATTAGCTGAAGCTTATTTACGATTGGGTAATACCGAAATGGCAAAAACGCATTATGAAAATGGCGTTTCAGAATCTTTTAACAGAATGGGCGCAGATATTGGCGATTTGTTAACGGGTGCATACGCTTTTCCAACTACCGGATTTAACGATCAGTTGAAAGCAATCATTATGCAAAAATGGGTTGATGCTGCTGATGGGGGTCGCGGTATTGAATCTCACATCGAGAGAGTAAGAACCGGTTATCCTGAAGAATCGGCGATAAGTGACCAAATAAGTGAAGGTTACACTGTACCGGATAATTACGTTCCCGGAACGCTTATTTACAGTAAAAAAGGCACGACAGGAGGAATTCTACCCAAAAGATTTCCTTATCCCGACAGTGAGTTAAACTTTAATTCAAATGCTGCAGAATATAAGGGACTGGCAGATGCCGATGTGATTTTACAAAAAGTATGGTGGAAAAATTAAAAATTATAATGAGATGAAAATAAGATATTCAATATTAGTAATGGCTGTGCTTTTTCTCGTTTCCTGCGAGAAGGAATATGACAGTTTCATTACGGAAGAAACGCCTGCACCTGTTATGGAATTAATAGGAAGCAATCCTATGGTTCTTTTTAAAGGAACTCCCTATGAAGATCCGGGAATTCATGCAATGGAAATTGTAAATGGTGATACAACAGAACTTTCCTACGAAGTTTTGAATTCAGTAAATGTAAATGTAACTGGTTCATATAAACTGCAATACAAGGTTACCAATTCTGACGGCTACGATTTTTATATCAACCGCAGGGTAAATATTGTTAGTTTTACGGGGTATGATGTTTTTGAAATTCCCTCCGGAACTTATGATGGAATTCGTGTTAACAGGGGTGTGGGAGGTACTGTTCAAATTGCAAAACTCGCACCCGGTGTTTATCAGATAAGTGATTTGCTGGCTGGCTATTATGATCAATACGTGGGTTATGGCCCTTCTACTGCTGCTCCTGCAATTTTAGTGATAAATGAAAATGGCGTAATGAGAAGTGAACTTGGAAATGCTCCCGGTTTCGGTCAGGATGTTTTTGGTGAAAATTTCTCATTCGATGCAGCTAATAATATTTTAACCTTTAAAGCTGTGTTTGATGACGGATTTAATTTTGACGTTCAATTAACCTTAAAATAAAATACAATTATGAAGAAATATCTGATATATATGCTGGCATTTGTGAGTATTATGCTTACTTCATGCGATACCAAAGAAGATTACGAACAAATTAATTCACAGGTAGTTGATGCTTCGGGTGAATGGTGGATAAAGTTTTCGGCAACCGATTATGAAACGGGCTTTATAAAAGTTCTTACATTCAATACTGCCGATGATATTGCCACTGAAATGTGGATTTGGGACAAGGGTAACTGGAAAGGTATCAAGTTTAAATGTCCGGTAAACATTACAAATCTAACTTTTGGTGGAAGCAGTTTGGACAATTTAAACTCTGATGTTAACATTGAGGTTTCGAACGGGAAAATTGAAAAAGATGCAGGCCTTTCAACTTCAGGAGTGGTAACGGATAAAATTTCTTTTGAGATTAAATTCAGCGACGAACCTGGTGTGGTTTATCAGGCAGTTGGAACCCGTAAAACCGGTTTTGTTGAAGATGAACATTAACAATTTTTAAAATAGTTAAAATTGAAATATTTGGGGGATGTCAGTTTTGATGTCCCCTTTTTATTTAACTATTTCAATTTTCATAATCCTGACTGGCTTAATCAAATATTGGTTATTGTCTTTTTGAATTTGAATTTTTCGAACCACTTCCATTCCTTCAATCACTTTCCCAAAGGCAGCAAAACCTTGGCCATCTGGATTTCTTACACCACCAAAATCAAGTTCAGGCTGGTTTCCAACACAAATAAAAAACTCTGTTGATGCAGTTCCCGGTTCATTTCGTGCCATCGAAATTGTTCCGTCTAAATGTTTTATCCCTGTCTCTTTTGTAGTTTCGTGAGCGATTGGTTTTATTTTGTCAATTTCTTCATCAGCATATAATCCTCCCTGAATGACTTCAATTTTTGTGTTGTTTGCCGGTTGATTATCGGGCCTGACAACACGATAAAAAACCGGGTTTTTATATGTGCCGTTTTTAATATGTTTTAAGAAGTTATTTGCCGTGACTGGAACATTGATTGTGTCAATTTCACAAAATATTGTTCCCAGAGATGTTTCAATTGTAACGATAGGTAATTTCTGTGAAAAACTAAAAAGAGCTAGCGCGATAAAAAAAGTGGTAAACATTATTTTTAGTTGCATCCTGAAATATTTTTCGTTTATTGGTAAAATTCATTTTATTTTAGCCAAAAATAAAAAAACCAACCATTTAAATATCTATTGCATGAAAAAGCTGCAACTTCTTTTTATTTTCCTGCTGATTTCAATTGTATCTTTTGCCCAGCTTGAGCAATTTTTGAAATCTCAACCCGAAATCAAATCGATTGAGAAAATAGAGGGCAACAATTTCTTTAATGAAACATGGAAAATAATGGTACGTCAACCACTGGATCATGCAGATACAGCCAAAGGGTATTTTCTTCAGCGGGTGTTTGTGGCGGAAAAGGGAAAAGAAAATGCGGTTTTGCTGATTACCGAAGGATATGGTGCCGGCTATGCCGCAAATCCGCGCTATATCAATGAACTGAGCCCCATGTTAAATTCAAGCCAAATTTGTGTTGAACACCGTTACTTTGGTGAATCCTGGCCCGATTCGTTAAATTGGGACTATTTAACCGTAACCAACGCCGAAGGAGATCACCATGCTGTAGTGGAACTTTTCAAAAAATATTACTACGGAAAATGGATAAACACAGGCATAAGTAAAGGGGGGCAAACTGCTGTTTATCATAGGGCATTTTATCCTGATGATGTTGATGTAACGGTAGCATATGTTGCACCACTCAATTTTGGAGTTGAAGATGGTCGTCATGAACCGTTCATCAAAAATAAGCCGGGTACAGCGGAAGACAGGCAAAAAATCCTGAATTTTCAAATACGGATTTTGGAAAACCGAGAATTATTGATTCCAAAACTTACAGAATATTCAAAGGAAAAAGGTTTGGAATATCGTATATCAATGGATGAAGTTTTGGATTACACAGTACTTGAGTTTCCGTTTGCTTTTTGGCAATGGGGAAAATCGCCCAAAGATATCCCATCAGAGAATGCCTCTCTTGATGAATGTTTCAAATACTTAATGGAAGTTCCGGGTCCCTCGTATTTTTCAATCAGCGGGATGGAAAACACAAAATCCTTTTTTGTTCAGGCGGCAAGGGAATTGGGTTATTACGGTTATGATACCAAACCATTAAAGAAATACCTTTCAATAAGAAGTTCAAAAAACTATTTGAGCAAAATATTTATTCCCGATGGTTTGAAAATCAAATATGATAAATCGACAGCAAAACAGGTGAAACAGTTTATAAAAGGCACTGATTCCGAAATTCTTTTCATTTATGGAGAATACGACCCGTGGTCGGCATCAGGTTTTGAAATTCCGAAAAAAAGTAACCTGCTGAAAATTGTAAAACCCGGTGGTAGCCACTCCACCCGAATCAGCAACCTGCCGCCCGACCAGAAAAAACTGGTAAAGGAAAAACTGGAGGAGTGGCTGAAAATACCAATTTATTTAAATTAAAAATGCCCCGTTTCCGGAGCATTTTAATAATACATTTTCTTGATTTATACCACGTCAGGTACAACGTAAGGTGCCCTGTAATTGCGTTTAAGCAATTTGTCAGCATCAGCATCGTTTACAAATTTTTCCGAAGCAGGATCAAAAGTAAGAACCTTGCCCAAACGGTACGCAATATTTCCAAGATGAGCCAGTCCCGATGCCATATGAGCGGTTTCAACCGGTCCGTTTAATATGGTTTTGTCATGAGCACGAACAGCCGTAATCCAGTTTTTGAAGTGCCCGTCAGTACCGCCATCACCACGTTCCATTTCCGATTTTGCAATCGAACCGTCATCTCCACCTTTTGCTTTTTCACGCTTTTGGCCCATATAAAACTGATATTTATCGTAACCGTCAACCACAAGAATCCCTTTATCTCCGTAGAAAATATTTCCTACAGTTACACCTTCTTCAGTGTTGGTACACCAGGGGCGCACTTCAAACTGGATGATTTTATCTTCTTCGGGATAATGGTAAATAGAAGAAAGTACTTCCGGAGTTTCCTTGGCATCATCCCAAAGAAATTTTCCGCCCATGGAAGTGATTTTAGTTGGTAACCCAACATCAAGTCCCCACATACACAAATCTGTTTCATGGATTCCCTGGTTGCCTACATCACCATTACCATATTCAAAAGTCCAGTGCCAGTTGTAGTGAACAATGTTGCGGCTGAAAGGTCTTTTTGCTGCCGGACCTGTCCATAAATCATAATCAAGTCCTTCAGGTACAGGTTCAAAACCTGCATCTCCAATGCTTGGCCTCCAACGGAAAACCAGACCACGCGCCATGTAAACCCGACCAATGTAACCATCGTGCATCATTTGCACTGCCTCGCGTACCGAAGGCGAACTGCGCAACTGAACTCCATGTTGAACAATACGGTCGTACTTTGTGGCTGCTTCCACCATTTTTCGACCTTCCCAAATATTATGCGAACCTGGTTTTTCCACATAACAGTCTTTCCCGGCCTGACAAGCCCATATTACTGCAAGTGAATGCCAGTGGTTCGGAGTGGCTATACTTACCACATCAATATCTTTATTTTCATATATCCTGCGCAAATCCTGTTCTAAAATAACATCCTTGCTGTACTTGTCTTTAAAATCTTTTTGACGTGCTTTTAACACATTCATATCGGGGTCACATAAATGCGTTATTTCCAAATTATCCTGCACCATAAAACTTGAAATATGACTTTTCCCTCGCCCGTTAACTCCCAAAACGGCTGCATTTATGCGGTCGTTAGCTCCAAAAGCATGAGCTGGGATAATGCTCGGAATAGAAATTACAGCGGTAGCTGCCGCTGTATTCTTGATAAAATTCCTTCGTGATTGATTTTTGTTCATCTTACTTTTTTTAAGTTAGAAATTATATATTTAATTGATATAAATGTCATTACAATTTTAGTTGGTAATAAATTGTGATAAATGTAAAAAAAATGATGAGAAATAGGTTCAATTAAATTGTTAATTTATGATACAAAATTTACTTTGTTTTGGAAATTAACGAAAAGTAGTTATATTTGCACCCCGTTACAAAGGAAATTTCATTGAAATAAAAATATATTGCGGGATGGAGCAGTTGGCAGCTCGTTGGGCTCATAACCCAAAGGTCGTAGGTTCAAGTCCTGCTCCCGCTACAAAGAGGTCAGTATTTACTGGCCTTTTTTATTTATTGGAATTGAGAAAGCCTTTACCTATTTTATTAATCTTCTGTTTCCCTAACTTTGGAGTCTATCAATACTTTATCGCTAAAAAATCCGAAACCCATTTATTTCCGAACTGCTTTTCCTTAACCTTCATATACTTTTCCTTTTTCCAATTACAGTATTGTAATTCAATTTTAGAAGTTAAAATATTGAATAAATTTGATGTCAGGCCTGATAAAAACTAATAAATCACTATCCAAACCAATCAACTCAAATAATTCAGAAAGAAATCAAGATCATGTTTTGCAATGTTCTATGAAGTGAACAACTTCTTTTTTACAACAAACTTCCATTAAAACTAATTGTTATTCATATAATACCAACTGTTACGGCAAAAGGAGTTCAACAAAAAGCAAATGTAGTACCGTTTCGGTTCTTACGAAATAACCTCACTAACATGCATTTCCCTGTATTTTAGTGGAGTTACATGTTTGATTGTTTTAAAAACCCTATTGAAATATGAAATATTATTATATCCACAGTCGAAGGCAATTTCCGAAATCGATTTATCAGAGTTAATCATGTTTTTACATGCAAATCCCACTCGTATTTCGTTTAACGCGTGTGAAAACGTTTTAGATGTTGATTTTTTAAAATAGCGACAAAATGCCGAAATATTCATATTGGCACGTTCTGCAATCTCTTCCAGCCTCACATCGCGATTATAATTGGAAACCATAAAATTGAATAAATCGCTTATTTTTTCCTGGTTGGCATATTTCGAAGCTTCCGTAAAACCGCGACTTGAAAGCAAATCAAAATCTTTCGATTCACTCATCATACAAAGCATTTCAATCATCAGCAATATTTTTCTCCATCCTTTTTCTTCAGAAATCTGAATGATTTTATCACCAATTTTTGTGGCATCGCGACCTTTAAAACGAATACCATGAGAAGCTTTCGAAAAGAGGTCTTTAATATTCTGCATTTCAGGCATAGCAATAAATCTTTCACCTAAAAATTCTTCATCAAACTGAATTAAAACAACTTTTGCCATTAAATCTTCCACCCCTTCAAAATAACGGTCGTCGCTGTGCCAGTAGTGCGGAATATGAGGGCCAACCAAAACTAAATCGCCATTGTTAAACCGTCGGATGCTGTCGCCAACAAAACGTGTCCCACTGTTTTCAATGTTGTAAAGGATTTCGTATTCTTTGTGAAAGTGAAATTTGTTTAAGGTGTGCGGTACCTCAACATATCGCACCAAAAATGAATTCTCGGGGGATAAACTATATTTTTTATAGTTAATCGGCTTCATTGAACTTAATTTAACAATAACTGGACTATTAAAGCTGTCAGAGCAAATATAGTTCAATTGTTTGCAAATACAATCCTAACAAATACATTTTTAGCCCAATATATTTGTTGTGTTGGATTTTATCTTTTTAAACCAGTAAAACTAAAACTAACATGAAATTCATTAAAGCATTCATACTTGTAATTGCGATTGCATTCTCTTCTTTGCATGTAAAGTGTCAAAATCAGGCAACTGAAACTGTTGTCCCTTTCAAAAAAACAGGCACCCTAAAAACAAAAACCACACACGAAATAGAATCTTCCAATTGGTCCGTCGGTGGCGAAACCATGGACCGCGATTATACCATTTATAAAAACTGGAGCCCTTATTTGGAAGAACTGGGAATTAAAAAAGTTCGTATTCAGGGTGGTTGGGCAAAATGTGAAACTACCAAAGGTGTTTACGATTGGAAATGGCTTGACGATGTAATAAACGACCTGCCCAAAAAAGGAATTGAGCCTTGGGTTTGTCTTTGTTACGGAAATCCGCTTTACGGAAAAGGTGATATTGTACTGGGGTCGAAAATTGATACTGATGAAATTACCCGGACTGCCTGGTTGAAATGGGTTGATGCTTTTGTAAACCGTTACAAAAATGTGGTTGATGAATGGGAAATTTGGAACGAACCCAACGGACATAATCCGCCTGAAGTTTATGCTGATTTATTAATGCAAACTTCAGAGTTAATCAAAAAAATTCAACCTGAATCAACGGTAATTGGCTTTGCACTTGCCGGAATACCTCATGAATGGGCTGAGTCTGTCCTTCAGATTCTTAAAAAAAATAATAAAACCAATCTCGTCGATTACCTGTGTTATCATCCTTATAGTTTTAATCCTGACGACAGCTATCCGGGAGTTGAAAGACTTCGTGAAATAATGAAAAGATATGCACCGGAAATGAAATTGTGGCAGGGAGAAAATGGGGCTCCTTCAGAATACAGGAATACAAAAGCTTTAAGCAAATATGAATGGACAGAACTAACCCAGGCAAAATGGGCATTGCGCCGTATGTTGGGTGATTTGGGGAGAGACATCCCAACTTCCATATTTTCCATTATCGACCTGAAATACCCGGATGAAATGAACCGGAAAGGATTGCTTTATTCAAATGACGACCAAACGGTTGGACACAAAAAGCAAGCATTTTATGCAGTTCAAAACCTGGCAGCTATTTTTGATAATACATTGGAAAGAAATAAAAACTTTGAATACACAGTTGATACTGAACACGAAATTTCTGTTTTTGCCTATACCAACAAATCGAATAAACAAAACATCATAACCTTGTGGTTGCATACCAATCGTCCGGTCGATTATAATGCAACCACCCCGGTTGATGTCGAAATGAAAGGAGTGAACTTCAAAAATCCGGTTTGGATTGATTTACGAAATGGTTTAGTTTATGAAATACCTAAAAATGCCTGGAGCCAATCCGGAAATACTTTTAAAATGATTGGATTGCCCGTTTACGATTCACCTGTTTTAATTGCTGAAAAAGAATTAATTAATATGAAATAGAGATAAAGTTGGAACACGTCATGTTGAATTTGTTTCAGTATTTAAATAAAAAAGATTCCGAAACAAATTAGAAATGACGTTCAGGAAAAATCTCAATACTCAATACTAATATCTCAGGACTAAAATATGACATCACTCGTATCACTTGATTATATAGCAATTCTTATTTACCTCGCATTTATGCTGGGCATCGGACTGTTTTTCAAGTGGTATGTAAAAGATATAAATGCTTACACAAAAGGGTCCAGTACGATACCTTGGGTAGCCGCCGGAATAAGCAATTTTATGGCCTTGTTCAGCACCTTCGTATTTGTTGCCTATGCCGGTATTGCCTATGAACATGGACTTGTATCGGTAACTGTTTTTATGAGTACAATTCCTGCTTGTATTATTGCTGCCCTGTTTTTTGCGAAACGCTGGCGGCGTGCCGGTGTTTCTACGCCTATTGAATACCTCGAAACAAGATTTAATTCTACAGTCCGCCAAACAGTCGGGTGGGTGGGATTAATTATGCGTATTCTCGATAACATGGTGCGTTTGTATGCCATCGGTATTTTCCTTACAGCGGTAACGCCACTTTCTCTGCACATGTGTTTGATTGTCTCAACTATTATAGTTGTTGGATTTACTTTATATGGGGGTATTTGGGCTGTATCGATAATGGGAACCATTCAGTTTGTGATATTGATTTTTACATCGCTGATTCTGTTTTTTCTATCGATTAACCATGTAGGTGGAATGAATGTTTTGGTACAAAAATTACCGGACCACTTCAACTGGTTTAACGGACCAAAAGGACACTGGTTTTGGCTTGGTGTTTACTACCTCATGATAATTATAAAATACAACGAAAACTGGATTTTTATCCAACGGTTTTATATCGTAAAAGATGAAAAAGCTGCACAAAAAGTGGGTTATCTAACAGCAGCTTTATTCCTGATTTTCCCGATTATATTTATGATTCCACCAATTGTAAGCGCTGTAATTATGCCCAATCTGCCCGATAAGGAAATGGCTTATGTTGCAATTTCGAGCATGTTGCTGCCACCGGGATTAATGGGAGTTATGATTGCTTCAATGTTTGCTGCAACAATGTCGTCGTTAAATGCTGAATACAATGTAATTGCTGCTGTTTTATCAAAAGATGTTTATCAGCGTTTAGTCAACAAAAATGCCACCGATAAACAAATGTTACTAGTGGCAAAATTATCGACAGTTGTGGTTGGTGCGTTTGTTTTGTTCGGAGGTTTATTTATTAAAGATTTTGGTGGTGCGTTCGAAGCCAACAAACTGTTTACCGGAATTTTTGCAATTCCCATTGGAATTCCTTTGGTGCTTGGTATTACAACCCGTAAAGCATCACCTCGGGGAGCATTGCTGACCGTAATAATTGGTGCGATTGCAGGAATAATCTTAAACAGTTTTCCTTCGGTTTTCTCATGGGAAATGGCAACACTTATCGAAACAGGTATTTGTTTGGCCATATTCTTCGGTTCGGGGTTACAAACTTTTAAAGATGTTGATTACCTCGAAAGGGTAAAAGTTCTTTTTGAACGTTTGCATACAAAAATTAAAGATGTTCCATCCATCGATATAAATTTTAACCGGGCGCTCTCTGTATTGTACATTGCATCACTTGTTGTTTCTGGAATACTTTTTATTGGAATGGGACTTCCATCAATAGCCGAATTGAGCGGAGTATTCTCAGTGGTATCAGGAATTGCATGTTTTGCAATTGGCGGTATAATCTGGTTTTTTTCAAGAAATATTATAAAAGGGGGTAAAAAATAAAAATAAAATGGCTAATAACTACATACACGATAATTTCTATTTAAAATCCGATTTGGCAGTTGAGCTTTTCCAGTTTGTGAAAGATCTACCTTTAGTTGATTATCACAATCACCTTAATCCACAGGATTTAGCAAGCAATCGAAAATTCTCGAATATTGCTGATGCCTGGGTTTTGTTCGATCCGTACAAACATCGCGCGATGCGGATTGCCGGAGTTCCCGAAAATGAAATTACAGGTTCAGCTTCAGATAAACAAAAATTTATGAATTGGGCGGCTACGGTTCCAAAAACTTTGGGAAATCCTTTGTTTGTGTGGAATGCTTTAGAGTTAAAACGCATTTTTAACATCGATGAAATACTTACCGAAAAAAATGCAGAAGAAATTTGGAATACGTGTAATACACAACTTTCTAATGACGGTTTTGGTGCAGCCGAAATCCTTAAAAAATTTCATGTGGAAACCGCTTGTACTTCCGACGATTTATTGGATGATTTAAGCTTTCATAAAGAAGCTACTGAAAAACAAGGAATTGAGGTTTTCCCTTCTTTACGTGGCGATTCAATATTAAATATTGAACAAGCTCCCTTTTCGGCGTGGTTCGAAAAATTACAGCAATCAACAACTCAACATATATCCAATCTCGATGATTATAAAATTGCCGTGATTGGCCAGCTAAATAATTTTTCTGATGCGGGTTGCCGTTTGGCCGACCACTCACTTGATGGGGGGTTTATTTTTTGTACACCTTCTGAATCTGTAGCATCGGCTGTATTTGCAAAATACCTGGATAAACAGGTATTAAGTGATGATGAGGTTGTAAATTTTAAAAACCACATGTTGCAATTTCTGGGTCAGGAATATTCAAAACGAAATTGGACCTTGCAGTTACATATTGGAGCACAACGTTTTACCAGTTCGCGTTTGCGTAAACTGGCCGGGTCGGCTGGAGGCTTCGCAACCATGGGCGTTTCTTGTGATATTCCTGGTCTTTGTATTTTTTTAGATGCGCTTGAAAAAGGTGGCGACCTGCCACGAGTAATTCTTTACACATTAAATCCTTCTGAAAACGAGGCATTTGCAACTTTAACCGGCTCGTATGCTGAAGATGGTGTTCATGGAAAAATCCAGTTCGGACCTGGTTGGTGGTACAACGACCAGTACGAAGGAATCCGCAAACAATTGACCGACCTTGCCAGCTATGGATTGCTTAGTCAATTTATTGGAATGACTACCGACAGCCGAAGTGTTTTCTCTTTTTCGAGGCATGAATACTTCCGTAGAATTCTTTGCAATTTGGTTGCAGAATGGACAGATATTGGAAATCTGCCAAACGATTACGATTTACTTTCAAATTTGGTTAAAAATATAAGTTATTCGAACAGTAAAAACCTGATATTCAATAAATAATATGGAAAAGAAATTAATTGGTAAGGTTGCCGTTGTAACGGGAGCCGGGGGGATCCTTTGCTCTGAGATGGCTCGAAACCTGGCAGAACAAGGTGCCAAAGTTGCTCTGTTAGGACGAAGTTTAAAGAAACTTCAAAAAACCGAAAAAGAAATAACGGACAGAGGTGGAATTGCAATTTCAATAAGTGCAGATGTAACCAATGAGGAACAGGTTGGAGCTGCCCGCATAAAAATATTGGAAGCGTTTGGGCCTTGCGATATATTGGTAAACGGTGCCGGCGGAAACCAACCTGATGCAGTTACCACTTTAAATGAATTCGACGAAGAGGAATTGAACGATATTGAAGGTGTGCGCGGCTTTTTTAACCTAAGTATGAAAATGTTTGCCAATGTTATTGAAACCAACACCATGGGTACCGTTATTCCCAGTTTTGTTTTTGGCCGGGACATGGCAAAAAAGAAAAGTGGCACAATTATAAATATTGCATCGTTAAATAGTTTTCGGCCTCTTTCGAGAGTTGGGGCTTATGCGATGGCTAAAGCCGGTATCGCCAATTTTACTCAGTGGCTGGCCGTTTATCTGGCCCCGGCCAATATTCGTGTAAATGGCATTGCTCCCGGGTTTTTCCTTAACGACAGAAGTTCAAAATTGCTAACTACATCCGATGGTGGTTTTACCCCACGTGGCGAAAACATCATAAGGCAAACCCCATTAAAGAGATTTGGTGAAGCACCTGAACTTATCGGAACATTAAACTACCTGATTGACGATGAAGTATCGGGTTTTATGACGGGTGTAACATTGCCGGTAGATGGCGGGTTTCTAGCAGATTCAGGAATTTAAAATTGAAAATATAATGTCAACAGAACAATATAAAAAAGAAGTAGGAATGATGAAGCTAGAAAAGCTCATCGAAATGCGGGAAGGAATTTCAAAAAAGAAGTTTCCGATTGCAGAAAAAGAGTTGCTCGCCCGTTTTGAAGAATTATATACAGGCGCTATTAACGATGTATTGCGGGAATTTTGTCTGATGAACCAGGCTTTGCCCAACCATATTGTGCCATTGCGCGAATATCGCACTGTAGCCGGAATCGCTTTCACCATTAAAAGTTCGCCCAATGTTCTGGTAAAGGGCGAAATGGAATTTCGGACTAAAATGCTCGACGAAATGCACGAAGATGCTTTTGTGCTTTGGGACAGTAGTGGCGACGAAAAATCAACTTCGTGGGGCGGTGTTATGACAGCTACTGCAAAAGGCAAAAAATTAAAAGCAGCCTGTCTTGACGGAGGTATCCGCGATACCCATCAAATCCTCGAAGCCGATTTTCCGGTGTTTTACAAATATCGTTCATCAAACGGAAGTTTGGGCCGCTGCCTTATAACCCATTACCAGATTCCACTTGAAATTGGTGGTGTTATCATCAAACCCGGCGATGTGGTTTTGGGCGATGTTGACGGAGTATTAGTGGTTCCGCGCGACGTGGCCTATGATGTTTTAGTCCGTGCCGAAGAAATTAAAGAAAACGAAAAGAAAATATTTGGCTGGGTAAAAGAAGGCCAGAGCGCAAAAGATATTACCGATAAAGGAGGGTATTTTTAGAAAGCCCCCTCTAACTCCTCCGCCAGCTGGCGGAGAGAACAAGAAAGGAAAAGAACCAAGCCTTCAAAGTTTGGGAAAACTTGAAGGTTTAAAAGCAACGAATAAAAAAATGGCTAAAGAAAAATATACGAAAGTTACAAAGTCATCGGAAACCCAGTCCTCCCCCCACGGGGGAGTTAGAGGGGGCTTGGGTTTCCGCTTAACAATGCTTCTTCCACCAAAACCCGATCCTACGCAAATGGACACTTGCGCGGCAGATAGGTGTGAATTACGCGATAACCAAAGCTATTCCTTCGTTATCGGGACGAAATGCACCTTATGATTTGCAAGCTTTAAAGGCCGTTAAAAAAGATTTTAACGATGCAGGTTTCAACTTGTATGGTTTGGAAGGCGATCAGTTTGATATGCAGCCCATAAAACTCGGACTGCCCAACCGTGATGAATGGATTGAAAAGTACCAGCAAATGATTCGCAACATGGCACAACTTGAAATTCCGCTGCTGTGCTACAATTTTATGGCTTCCATTGGCTGGATGCGCACCCGAATTGACATTCCGGAACGTGGTGGTGCGTTGACCAGCGAATTCGATTTCAACGAAATTAAAGATGAATTGCTGCCCGAAGAACTTCGAATTTCAGAAGAAAAACTGTGGGATAACCTGTTTTATTTCCTTGATGCGGTATTGCCTGTTGCCGAAGAAAATGGAATCCAAATGGCATTACACCCCGACGACCCGCCCATCAGTCCAATAAAAGGTGTAGGTCGGATTTTAACTTCAGCAGCAGCTTTCGACAAAATCATCCAAAAATATCCTTCCCCTGCAAATGGAATTGCATTTTGCCAGGCTACGTTTCTTACCATGGGAGAAGACATCAAAGCAATCTCCCAAAAATGGCTGGCCGACAAGAGAATCTTCTTTATCCACCTTCGCGATGTTGAGGGCGATAAGTTCAAGTTCCGTGAAACGTTTCACGATAACGGTCCAACACCTATGGCCGCTATGCTTAAACATTATTACGATAATGGTTTTAATGGGCCGATTCGCCCCGACCATGCTCCAGCCATGTTTGGCGAAACTCAGGATTTTTCATCTGCAATTTCTGCTGGTTACGAAATGACAGGAAAAGTGTTTGCTGTTGGCTACATTAAAGGGAATTGTGAAGCACTTGGAATACCATTATTATAGAACACTGTAAACATTAATTCAATAAAATCCAAATCTTAAAAATTATGAAGAAGGAAAAACAAAAGTTTTTGTGAATACGAAGAATTCTATTCCTTACGCTGGCAGCGATGTTTTTATCGCTTTCAGGATTCTCGCAAACGTTATTTTCGGAACTGTTGCGTCCGCCGACGACGAACCAATTCCTGGAGCTACAATTGTCATCCTGGCCCTATCCTTGTAAAATTCAGTTTTTCGATGAGGCTGTTATACTCGGGTTAAGCAGAAAATGGGAAAACTGGTACCCTGGGGAGAAAAAATTAATATAAATAACTAAAATTGTCAAACTAAGAACTGTTAAATTCGAATTAAATATCAGAATACTAAGATGAAAGCTAATCAACTAATACTAATAATCAGCATAATTCTGTTTTCATTTGGAATCAAAACTTCATTTGCCCAGTTTATAGATACTTCTTCAAACCGGGTAAAAACTCCATTAAAAGTGGAAATGAAAAGGATTGGCACCATTCAGCCCCGCAGCACGAAAGAAATTGAATCGTCAAGATTAACGGTTGGATGCGAAACCTTGGATCGCGATCACACAATTTGGGATAATTACAAAGATTATTTGCCACCTCTTGGTGTGAAAAAAATCCGCTTGCAGGCTGGTTGGGCTAAATGCGAAAAAATTCCCGGGGTTTACAACTGGGAATGGTTAGACGAAATTATTGATTATGCTGTTGCCAACAACATAGAACCCTGGTTGCAAACATCGTACGGTAATCCAGCTTATCCTGGCGGCGGCGGGGTTAATCTCTTAAACAGTATTATGACTTCAGAAGAGGCCTGGGAGGCATGGGATCGGTGGGTGGAAGCGTTGGTTTCCCGCTATAAAGACCGTGTAACTGAATGGGAAATCTGGAATGAACCCGACCATCCAATGCAGGAAATCAGCCCGGAAACTACGGCAGAGTTAAATATTCGCACTGCCAAAATAATCAAAAGAATTCAGCCCGACGCGAAAATTGCGGGTTTGGCATTTGCATCAAACAGTGATAAGGAATATCTCGACCGATTTCTGAAGGTTATTGCCGATGCCGGAAAACTGGATTTATTTCACTGGATTTCATATCACAGTTATACCATGCGTCCCGAAGATGCATACACCGAAAAGAAAGTACTCGGATTACGTTCGGTTATCGAAAAATATTCAAAAAATATCCTTTTACGACAGGGCGAAAACGGTGCTCCATCAACGTACATTCCCAGCTTTGCACTATCGGAATATTACTGGACAGAATACACGCAGGCTAAATACGACATGCGTCGCATGCTTGGCGATTTGGGTCACGACATTGAAACCTCGGTTTTTACCATCATCGACATTTATTACAACTGGGGCGATCGCGCGGTTTTAAATACAAAAGGATTGATACAATCGGATATTACAATGGCTGCCATCCGTCCTAAAGTGGCGTATTATGCCATCCAAAACCTGGCTGCCATTTTCGACAACAATCTGATTCTTAATACAGGTTTTAAGTATTCAACATCATCAAATGTATCAATGTCGGTTTATGACTATCAACATCAGCCAACCCAAACACCAGTGGTGGCACTTTGGCTTGATGGACAAAATGTAACCAATTCTTTTGAAACTACGCCAGTGAGTTTTACAATAGATAATGTTAGTTTTAACACTCCTGTATGGGTTGATCTTATGACGGGCGGAATATATGAAATACCAAAATCGAATTGGAGCAAATCAGGCAGCAGTTGTACTTTCAATATTCCGTTGTATGATTCACCGGTTTTGATTACGGAAAAAATATTATTATCGAAATAAATCTTCAAATGAAACTAAAGTTTTTACTGTTACTCATTTTGATTTTTCAAAAATAATTATAACAAAATCTTTCCAAACTATAAATACATTCAACCCTACAAAAAATTAAATTTTTCCATTCACTATAAATGCATTGTTTCATTTATCAGTACTATTGTTCTATTCATACAACTTTTCCTTGCTCACTTCTTTCTGAAATAATGTTTTTGGGTCGTTATAAAACTTTAGGAAATCAGCTGAATCAGGACTGTTTTTATAAGGAGCAAATGCGCCATGACTTGCTGGTTGCCATGGATTTCTCCAAACCAGAAAATAGGAAAAACGGATAGGGTTGAATGGTTTCCAAAACCATGCTCCACCATGCTGTGTTTTTGGCAATCGGGCCGCCCGATTCGCTGACGGTTGCAATTTTCCCTTTTTCAGTTGCCAGTTTGCTTACAGTTGAAAGGCAATTCTTTAATAATTCAGGATAATCAGACCCTCGGTCATACAAATCAAAACCAAGAATATCAATAATATCATCGCCGGGGTAGCGTTCCAGGTATTCCGCTGAAGTTTTAAAACGGTCGGTGGAGTAGGTGTAAATCAGGTGGTGAATATTTTTTTCGTTTTGTAAATAAGATACAGTGAACCGCCAAAGTGCTTTGTAATCGTCAACCGAACAAAGATCCTTTCCCCACCAGAACCAGCTTCCGGTGTGTTCGTGAAACGGGCGGAAAAGTACTGGAATATAAATTCCATCATCTGTTTTCAAGGCAAGCATAAAATCAGCAAGTTTGTCTAAATAAGTCTTGAAAAGTTCATGTTTTTCGCCGCCGGGTAATATCGATTTTACCACTTCTTTAGACGAAACATCCCACGAAGAACCTCCGGTAAATGGATTTCGCAAGTGCCAAGAAATAGTATTTACACCGCCGCGTTTGTACACTGTTTTTATCCAATTCTGTATTTTATCAAAATGAACAGAATCCAGACTGTAAGCGTCTCCCAATTCCAAATGCCCCAACTCCCAACCATAAACTGCGGGGTAATCACCGCAAGCATCTTTCACATCAGAGCGGCCTTCTTCATAAACCCAGCCGTGTCCGTATGCAAGATCGTCCTGGTGACCAAACATTACCCCTTTTTGCTGAAGTTTCATCAGGTTTTGGTAAAGTTTTACAGTTTCTTTTGTCGCTTTTGGGTCGGTAGGTTTTGCCGCAAATGTTAAAATTGTTGCAAACAGAAATAATAACGTACTTGAAATTTTCATTTTTAGTTGATTATTTTTTGAATTTGATTTACTGATAATGCTGTTGGAGGATTAAATTTCCCACTTTCCATATACATCAGCAAACTTGCCTTTAATTGTCTGGCTTCCGGACGATTTTCCATGTTTGTTGATAAATCGGCACCACTTACCAATAAACTACCATCCCCCACTTTAGCTTCAAAAAGCAATGCCAGTTTTCGGTTGCTCACCCAGTCGTCGATAATTTGTACAATGGGTTTTAGTTCAAGGGGAAACGAATCCAGTTGAATGGCATCACAATGGCTCATGGCATCCCACCACTGCCAGTTGGAGTGAAATTCCGTAGGAAAAAGTTCCAGAGCCGGATGTTTCGGATTACAAAGAATTCCAAGTGTGTGAGGTTTCTGTCCACCAGTCCATGCAGTATTCCAGAAAATGCTTGAAAAGCCGACTCCAACTTTTCCTCCCATTTCAGGCGAAACTTTTCCTTTCCCGAGGCTAAGTAGAACTTTTCCCCCTTCATTTAAAAATTTAATTGTTGATGCGGATAATTTCTCAACCACCAGAATTTGTTTTGATTCTGTTATCGGATTTTCCGGATAAACCCATATGTCCCACGAGTTTGCAAAATTGCCCACCGAAACTTCCAAAGTCATTTTCCGCGGCATGTTTTCCTTTTGAAACTTATAAGTTATTACGCCCAATTCAATATTATTTCCAATTTCAATATCCTGTTGTCCGAGTGTTCCTTCGGCTCTTGTTTTTTCATTCTGAATGAGTTTCCAGTGTGGATTTTCATTTAAAGGTTTTTCTCCAAAATGGGCGACTTCAATGTTTGCAGTAATTGTTTCTTCTTCAGCAAAAATACGTTTTTCGAGCCTTGCCAGCGGAACTGTCTGGTTACAAAAACGACTGTATTCCTGCGGTGAAACATATCCTTTTTCTTCCCAGAACGGATCCAAAACACCAACAAGTGCAGTTCCCTGTCCGGGGAAATCGTGCAAATCAAGCAATTGAAATCCGGCAAAACCGGGTGTTCTCAGGGCTGCTTCTATATCGGCTTTGTAACAGAGAGTTTGTAATTTTCCGGAAGCCAGCAAAAAACTGTCAGCCAGTTCACCCATGTGGTGAGCAGTTAAACTTTCCTGAAAAATTTCAAAGTTCCGTGGCTTTAAAACTCCTGTATATTTTTCAATCTCTTTGAAATTCGGATAAACACACCACTGCCCAATTTCATGACTTACTACCGGAATCCCGTCTCCCGGAGTTTTGTTTCTCCAATCGAAATTAGTTTTTGGAGGTTCGGCATTGATGATACTGCGCAACTCTTCTCCCCAGCCCTGAATCCGGGGTTGTGGAATATCGTGGTAATCATTAACTGAAAGTATTGGCCAGCCTGCTCCGCCAGTATAAACACGTGCGAGGGTCTGTTTCTTTCCAGGTCCGAAACAAATTTGGTTAAAAATCCTGTGTATTTTGGTCCGCCAGGTTCGTTTCCATATGCCATCATTACAAACGACGGATGGTTTCCATAAGCTTTTACAATACGTTTACTTTCATCCCAAATATATTTATCTATGGGTTCACCACTTCCTAATCGTGTTGTGCTGTTTGCCCACGACGAACATTCAATCTGAAGATAAACTCCCATACTGTCGGCCACACGAAAAGCCGCGTCGGGCGGGCACCACGAATGAAACCTGACGTGATTCAACCCATGTTCTTTGACAGCAGAAAAAACTTTTACCCAACCGGCATTCTCAGTTGGAGGATAACCAGTTAATGGGAAAATGGCACACTCCAAAGTCCCGCGTAAAAACACAGGGCGACCGTTTATTGCAAATCGACTTCCGTTAACTTTGAAATCGCGCATTCCAAAATCAACAGAATTGAAATCAGATGAACCATTGGATTTAAGCCGCAGCGAAAGTTGATAAACATTGGGATTGAATTCATCCCAAAGCTGCACATCTTCACCAAGCGGGTAATTCATTTTAACGATATTTTCTCCGGGGAAAACAGTGAATTTGTATGTTTTTGCTTTTGTGTTGATTTTCGAATTTTTGAGTTTGGCATAAACGGGTATTTTTATTGTAGTTTCTCCTGTTTCAGAATTGAAAACTTTTGCCCGTATTTCTACTGTTTTATTGTAAACATCGGGAAAAACTTCAACATTATCGAAATAAATTTTTCCTTTGGTTTGAAGTGAAATGTCGCCAACGATACCGTTCCAGTTGGATTGTGTATGGTCTGAAATGCTGTGGGAATCATGACCCACATCTACAGTTTTTGTGCGGTTATCAACACAAATAGTAATTGTATTTTCACCGGGGTTTAAAAAAGATGTAATGTTGTATTGATGAGGTGTTGCAAGGCTGTTTTGCATTCCAATTTCCTTGCTGTTTACCCAAACAGTTGATTCCCAGTGAACCCGTTCCAGATTCAACCACACAGTTTTTTCAGCCCATTCTTCAGGAATATTTATTGTTTTTTTATACCATGCTGCGCCAGTATATTTTTTGAGTGGCTGCAACCAATATGGAAAACGGATATTCAGCGAATCATGAAATGGAGCGTAGTTGGGATCTTTGTACCACTCCGGATTTCGGACACCGCCTGTCCATTTTGTATCCAGTTTAATATCAAATCCCTTTCCATTTTCCACCATCGAACCGGGCAATTTTACCGATTCGGAAAGATTGTTTTCAAACCATTTTTCTTTTATTCCAACATCACTTGCATCCATTTTAAACTGCCACTCTCCTGCGAGATCAATTGTTTCATTTTTTTGTTGTTGACATGACAATAAGAGCAGGATTAAGAATAGGAACAACAAGGTATTATGTTTCATTGGATTGTTGTTATTGGTTGATTGCTTTTACAAAATTATATAAAAATGTAAATTTTGATTTTCAAAATCATTCCATGGAAATTATGAATTGTTCATTAGGTTTTAATTGAATATGAATCCCTTCCAGCAATTGTTTGCCTGAATATTTCCCTGTAATTTCCTTTTGAGAAGAAACAATAGAATATTCTTTTCCATCTTCGGCTGTAAACCACTCGGGAAACTGGTTTATCCTCGGATAATCAATTGGAAGGTTCAGAATGGTTTGATGGCGTTGCGCATCAAAAATTAGTTTTCCTCCCCAATCTTTTTCTGCAGTTAAAACGAAGTACACCTTGTCACCATTTTTCTCAGCCCCTAAAATTAAATCACTGCGCCAGGGTTGAACAGTTGCGCCCTGAGATTTCCAGAGACTGTACATAATTGCGGTTCGGGCAAAATTCCCATCACCGTGCCAGCCGCCAATAATACCATCAGATTGCTGCATATTGAACATCACCTGCATTTCGCTCTCGATCCAGTTTTTCAATTCGGGAACGGGCTCGCGGTTGTATAAATTAATACCACTTTCCAAAGCATCGGCATAACCATCATGGCTTGTGCCCTCCCATGCATAATTGCGGTACTTTTCATTTAAGTTTTTAAAGCCGTTCAAAACTGCTGTGCGATATTCTTCTTTTTTATCAACCAACCAAACCGAATAATATGCATCGAAAACATAGCCCCAGTTGTCAACTATTTTTTCATCAACTATTTCACCAGTTTTCGGATTGATAGCATTGTAAAACAATCCATCTTCATTTCGTCCAACTTCAAGCACCCGATCCAGGATCTTGTAATAAGGTTCCTTATAAAGTTCCTTTTTTTCAGGGTTGGTAAAATGCAAAGTCACATATAATTCGCTTAATCCACCAATAATTTCACAACCATGATCGCGGATGCGCAGGTAATCTATTTGGGAAAGATCACGTTCGCCGAGCAAATAATAATCACCAATTTTAACAGCCCAATCCAAATATTTTTTATCGCCGGTCATCCAGTAAATGCGCGAAAGCGTTTGCAGCATCTCGCCGTTAACTTCTTCAATCGATGCCTGCCGATCTTTGAAAAGTGTTTCCAAATCTTTTGGGTTTCCCATAAATTCCTGTAAATCATCAAGCATTTCCATCATCCTGATTTGCCATGGCGATTTTCCAATATATTCGGTTATTGGAATTAAACCATCTTTTATATATTCCGAAGTTCCGAAAATAACCTGGCTCATTTTGAGTTCATCCGAAAGAAAATTCTGTTTTGAAAAGGAATAAATATCGGGTAATGTTTTTACACGGGAGGTCAGTTTTTTCTCAGTGTTCAGCATTTCAAGCATTTCTCCGTTGTACAAATCTTTGTCGAGCAAAAAAGCAGTTAAAACCATAAAAGCATAATTATCGGCAGCCGAATTATGAGGTTCCCAAACATCGATTGATTTAGTGAGATTGGTAGGAATCAAGCCACTTGCACTATCGGTTTTGGTAAGCCAGCCCTCAACAAACTTCAAACTGCGTACATAACCTTCGTTTGATTGCTTCCCATTTTCAATCGCACTGTTTATAATTTCAGGATTAAATACAACATGTTTTTTGCAGGAAATAAAGATGAAAAACAGGCTGGCAAAAAGTAGAATTTGTTTCATTTTAAATCATTTTTTCAAATTTAACATTTTCAAATTGAATTGATTAAACCAAAATAAACAAACATATTCGAAATTGTTGATAACTTTTTTTGTATTTTAAGCGCTGATTTACAAAACCTACACTTTTTATAAAATTAATTATCATGAAAAATTACCTCTGTTTAATGCTAATTGCTCTGTTTGCATTTTCTGTTTCGTGCGATAAAATAAAGGACGCTACTGCAGTAGATTTTGAAACAGTATTGAGTTTTGAAATTCCGGTTGAAAGCACTGGTCAGTCAGAATTGGTGGCTAAATCAGGCAATTTAGCAACTGTTGCATACAAGTTTGGTGGAAATGCAACTTTTTCGTTATCTGACAATGAAGATATTGCTGATTATGTTAATAAAATCGATGATGTTATTGTTAGTGCAGCAAGCAAAATTCAGATAACAGATGTTCCTTCGGGAGGTAAAATTTCAAACTGCAAATTAATGTATGGTGTTGATCCTAATGCAGGAATGGTTGGGATTGAGGTTACCAGCGAGTTAACGGCCGAAAATGGAATAATCGAAATTACTGATACAGAATGGACAAAAAAGTTTATTGTGTTGATTAAACAAAATAAAACAGGTACATTCAAATTTGTTGTGTCAGGTGATGCAAACTATGACATTCAATCGGTAATGAAAATTAAAGTTCCTGTGCTAATAGAAGCCAACGCGCTTTAATATTTTATTGTATTGATGCGGTCTTACTTCATTTCCCTTGAAATCGTTTTAATTCGAATGACGTATTTTATATATTTACCGTAAAACAATCAAAATATTTGTATATGAAGCGGTTTCATTTGTTTTTGATAATGAATGTTTTAATATCGGGGATTTGTTTTTCCTCAGAAAATGATTCGATTTCCACCACAAATTCAATCCTTTACGAAAAGGTTTATCTCCACATCGATCGCGAATTATATGCTCCGGGCGATAATATCTGGTTTAAGTCATATTTAGTAAGTGGAATTAATAACAAACTAATACCAGGTTACAAAAATATTTATATTCAGCTTATTTCTGAAAAAACCGGATAAACGACATGAGGCTTTCCGAAATCAGTATTTAGAACCGGAAAATGGCATTGTTGCGCATTAATATTATGCATTGAAAAGGGTAGGAAGTCACGTGTAATTGATTGGATATTAATGCTAAGCGAGATAATTTGGTGCAGGCAACAGTATTAGATTCAATTTTTGGCAAATAAATTGTGCATGATTACCATATTCATATAAATAAAAAAATGAAGATTTTCAGGCTGTTTTTACTGCTGTTGCCCATACAGGTTGCTTCACAAATTAGTATTACCGGCACTGTTACCGAAAACGTAAGTAATCATCCGGTTGTAAATGCCACAATATATGTCAATGGAACATCCAACGGTACGATTACGAATACTTCAGGTCAGTTTTCACTTGAAAGGGTAATTACACCATGCGAAATAGTTGTAAGCCATATCAGTTATTCTACAACAGTGATTGTATTAAACCAAAACCCGGATACTATCCTGCATATTAAACTAAACCCAAGAGATGTGGAAGTGGGAGTTGTTGACATCATTGATAAAAACTGGCGTGAAGAAAATTTACAGCATTTTAAAGAACAGTTTCTTGGTAACGATTACTGGGGCAAACATGCCTATTTTGAAAATGAAAGTATTTTATTGTTTAGTCATTTGAAGATATCGGAAGTTGACAGCAGTTTAACTGGCAACCGGATGATTTCCGCTCTTGACACGAATTTATATTGGTTTATGGTTGAAACAAAGGAGCCATTGATTGTTAATTTGCCCTTGCTTGGATATAAAGTGCATGTCAATCTAATAAACTACAAAGAACTGCGTAGAAACAATTCAGAACGTTATCGAATTCATATTTTGGGTTATTTCTATTTTCGACCTTCAGAAACGAGTTCAAAAAAAACAGACCGATTTCTGAAAAAACGGACAGAAGCCTATTACAATTCCCCGAATCATTTCTGTCGTTCTTTATTCAATAATCAACTTAAAGAAAACGGTTATATAGTTTATGTTAACCATTTAAATAAAGACACAGGATTGTATGAATCCGATGATATTGAGTTCGATAACCATATCGTTTATAATGACAACGAAGCAATGATAATTGGCTTAAAAAGCAAACGGTATGAAATTGAATATTATCAGATTTTTAACGCCCCAATGAACCTGAAAGAGAGAGAAGGAGGCAGGTCAAAATATTCAAATGTTAGCTTCTTAAAAGATACCTGCACCATACGCGCAGATGGTTCACGACCAGATAACTCAATTATGTTTGGTCCGGAAATAGGGAATAAACGTGTTGGTGCAATGTTGCCCTATGATTTTAACCCTGAAAATAGTAAACGATAAAAAAATCCAGATATGTCAATCGTCAAAAAACTAGGTTTAGCGTGCTCTTTTGTTTTGACTTTTCAAAGTTTGCTCTACAGTCAGGTGATACCGAATTTGCTGTTTCAGGATGACACAATCCTGTACGAAAAACTATACCTCCACATCGACAGAGAAATCTATTCACCCGGCGACGATATCTGGTTTAAATCATATCTGGTTAGCGGCATAAACAATCAGTTGATTTCGGGGTTCAAGAATATTTATATACAACTAATTGCAGAAGACGGTCGGATAATCGATCAGCGGCTGATGCTTTCAGTAAACGGGATTTCAAATAATGATTTTCACATACCTGACACACTTTCCAAAGGACAGTACACTATTCGGGGTTTTACCAAATATTTACAGAATTTTGGGGAAGAGAGCCTGTTCCACCAAAAAATTGCAGTGTCTGCTGCAACCGATTTGCCCGATTTGGAAAACAAGTCGGAGGAGCTAAAAGTTATTGACGTTTCATTTTTGCCAGAAGGGGGCAACATGGTGATGAACGCTACCAATTACGTGGCATTTAAAGCAATAAACGAAAAAGGGAAAGAAATACAGGTAAGCGGTAAAATAATTGATGAAACAGGGAATGAGATTGTAAGCTTCGAAAGCAAATACAACGGAATGGGAACATTTGTAATGATGCCAAAGGAAGGGAAAAAGTACTACGCCCGAATCGATGGCTATCCCGGTTTCACTTATCAATTTGAAGATGCACGGATTGATGGGATTACCCTGCATTATCAGCAGAAAGGGGACTACCTTCAGTTTATTTTAAACCAAAATTTTAAGTTGAATAATACTAAAAATCTTGTTTTGGCAGTTTCGCAAAAGGGGCAGGAACTTTTCAGTGAAGAAGTTGAAATGACCGGATTCCAATTTCCTGTGGAAATCTATAAAGGTTTTTTTCCATTGGGGATTTCCAAAATAACCGTATTCGATGCACAGAACAATATACTTGCTGAACGACTTGTTTTTGTGCGAAATTCCGATGACAAAACACTTTTGATAACTTCAGATAAAAATGAATACCTACCTAGGGAGAAAGTAACACTAAAAATAGAATCGCTGCTTAACCCGGATGATGGTTTTATTGAAAACGGTCTTTCTGTAGCAGTTGTAAACACGGATTATTTTAGTGTAGATGGAAGAAACGAATCAATTGAAAGCTACCTGCTGCTTGATTCGGAGCTGAAAGGCCCGCTCGAATCGCCTGCAACCTTTTTTACTGATGAAGAAAACATCAGTGCTGATGAGAAACTGGATTTGGTGATGATGATAAATGGCTGGCGAAAATATTACTGGGATGAGCTGGAAAACTATTTCAAAAAACCTTTGCCCGGCTGGGCTGATATTGGGCTAACATTTAAAGGAGAAGTAAAATCACTTTTTGGAGGGAAAGCTGTGGAAGGCGACATAGTTAAATTGGGGCCGTTTTCAAGCCAGTTTTTGATACTAAAAGATACTACCGATAAACAGGGAAGGTTTAGCTTCAACGGGTTATATCTGAAAGATTCTGCTCAAATAATGGTAAATGCGAAAAACAAAAAAGATAAAAACGATAATGTGGAAATTTTTTACGAGACAGTCCCTGTTTTTGATTCGGTTATACCATTTGGCAAATTAAGTGAAGTAAACCAGGCCGCCCGGGAAATCGAAATACCCGAAAAATTTAACCAGGCCGCCCATTACCGCTATTTGGCTGAACAGGAATTTAAACTGGCAGAGGGAAGCATCCTTCTGCAAGAGGTGGAAGTAAAGGAAAAATTAAGGACACCTCCAAATATTACAGGACTTTATGGATTCCCAACCAGATCTTATATGCTATCAGATGCAGATCGGAAATACCAGGATATACTGAAATTTCTGGAAATCGAGGTACCGAATGTTTTTGTTTCCCAGGATGAGATTTTAATAGGTTTTGCAAAAATCCCTCCCAAAATTTTTGTGGATGGATATTTGCCTGCTTTCGATATTCAAACTATGTCGATGGATGATATTGCAAAGATTGAAATTATTAACCCATCAAAAGCTTTTTCTACTCTTTTTGTTACCAACTCGGAAGGAGTCGATATAGCAGTCGGTGCACCTTCAAATCAAGGAGGTGTAATTTCCATTTTAACTAAAACTGGGTTTGGTAAATTCAATGACGATTTTGAGCGCATTATTCATGGTAGGATTAATCCCCAAGTGAGGGGCTTCAGTCAAACCCGGGAATTTTATTCGCCAAAATACACCCTTGAAAATATCGAAAATGAGAAACCGGATTACCGTCCAACTTTGTACTGGTCGCCGGATGTAATGGTAGATGAAAGCAAAGCAAGTATTGAATTTTTCACCGGTGATAATCTGGCAGATTATGTTGTTATTGTTGAAGGCATCAGCACAAAAGGAAAGATTTGTTATGCAACTGCTTTAATTAAAACTTCTATATCGAAGGATTAAATGACTTAAGAGTTTAATTACAAGCATTTTGTGGGTTTTATTTATGTGGTGCAGTATAAAGGATTAATTTTTGTATTTTATACGGGCTTAAAGTATTTTGAAAATGAAACATCTGATTTTACTTATCGCAATTTTTCAGATTGGCCAGCACAATATTATTTTTGCATCCGATAAGGATTCTGTTAATACGTCTGGTTCAATTATTTACGAAAAAGTATATCTCCATATTGACCGCGAATTATTTGCACCGGGCGACGATATCTGGTTTAAATCGTACCTGGTTAGCGGAATTAACAACAAATTGATTTCGGGCTACAAAAATATTTATATTCAACTTATTTCTGATTCGGGAAAACTGATTACCAGCAGGTTGTTGTTATCGAAAAACGGAATAGCTCACGGTGATTTTCAATTGCCTCTTGAAATTGACGATGGAACATACACCATACGGGCATTTACAAAATACCTCGAAAATTTTGGTGAAGAGAGTTTCTTTCACAAAAAGATTGTGATTTCAGGATCAAAAAATTCAATGGAAATTACAAATGATGATGCTGATTTAAAGCCTGTTAATATTGATGTTTCGTTTTTGCCCGAAGGTGGAACTTTTGTGTTGAACGCCATCAATCATATTGCTTTTAAAGCCATCGACGAAAATGGAAAAGGGATTTCGGTAAAAGGAAAAGTAGTGGATGAAACCGGTGCAGAAGTTGTTTCATTCCGAACTGATTACAAAGGAATGGGAAAATTTATGATGATGCCGCAGGAAGGAAAAAACTACTTTGCAATGGTTGACGATTATCCCGAATTCAATTATCAGTTCGAACAGGCCAAACCCGATGGAATTTCCCTGAATTACAAACCCGATGGAAATTACCTGTTGTTTACTTTATCAAGAAACCTGAAAATTATTGTTCCGCAAAATTATGTGTTGCGCGCATCGCACAAGGGAATTGAACTTTTCTATTCACAAATTACAATGAATGAATTTCAACATGCCCAGCGTTTATTTAAAGGCCTTTTCCCTCTTGGAATTTCAAAAATAACTATTCTCGATGAGCAAAATAACACAGTAGCTGAACGGTTGGTTTTTGTGCAAAACAGTGATGACAAAGCGATTCGGCTCGATATAAACAAAGAAGAATTCAAAACCCGCGAGAAGGTAAAAATGAATGTTACTTCTTTACTTTCGCCAGGCGATACAATTGTTTCAAACCTATCAGTTTCGGTTGTGCATGAGGATTATTTTAGTTCAACTGGAAACAACCAAACCATCGAAAGTTATTTGTTGTTAGACTCAGAGTTAAAAGGTGCCATTGAATCGCCGGCTTCTTATTTTATGGATGATAACGATATTTCGGCAGAAGAAAAACTCGATTTGGCGATGATGGTAAACGGCTGGAGGAGCTATTACTGGAACGATCTGGAAAAATATCGCGGAGCGGAATTACCAGGCTGGGCCGATTATGGACTATCTATAAAAGGTAATGTTGTTAAGCAGTGGGGAGGAAAACCTGTTGAAGACGGAAAAGTTGTTATTGGGCCATTTTCGGGCAGTTTTCTTTTCGAAGAAACAAGGACAGACGAAAACGGGAATTTTGGTTTCGACAAACTCTATTTGAAAGATAAAGCGCAGATAATGATCAATGCCGAAACAAAAACCGGGAACAAGAGGAACGATATTTTTCTGGAACCTCAATACAAAATGGATTCAATGATTTCTGTCGAAAACCTTAAAAACAAGTGTGCCGACATAAGTATTCCAATGAGGTTTTATCGCGAAAATTATTACCGTCAGATTGCCGAAACTGAATTTCAGGTAAAATCAGGAATACTTTTGGACGAAGTACAGGCAATTGGAAACAAAGTTACTGGCGACGGGCATTTCAGGCTTTATGGTGAACCGGACGTTTCTCTTGTTGTATTGGAGGAAGATATGGAAATGTATTTTAATATTCTTGATTATCTGCAGGGACGCGTGGCGGGAGTGACAGTGACCGGAGATGAAGTGAGAATAAGGGGAGCGGCAAGAAATCCATTGCTGATAGTAGATGGCATTGAAACGGACTGGTCAGACATGACAAATATTCCCATGGGTGATATCGATAAAATTGAAGTATTGAAATCGGGTTATTCATCTTCAATTTATGGTTCGCGAGGATCGGATGGGGTAATTGCTGTGTTAACAAAAATGGGAAAAGGAGAATGGGAAAATAACTGGAAAAGAATTATTCATGGCCGATTAACACCCACCGTTGTTGGTTATCAGCAACCCCGGGAATTTTATTCACCAAAATACGGCAGTGAAAACATCAACGATGAGCGACCCGATAAACGTCCAACGTTGTTTTGGAATCCGGATGTTGTGGTTGAAAATGGTGAAGCAAAAATTGAGTTTTTCACTGCCGATGACCTTGCCCGCTATCATATTTTTGTTGAAGGGATCAGCAAAACCGGGAAAATATGTTTGGGCACCGGTTTAATTTCGGTTTCTATACCGGGGCGATAATTATCGGCTAACCTTAATTTAGAATCCATTTGAGTTTTAACCCAAAGGAAAACAGGAAATTATTGTCTGTAAATACTTGTCTATGGGTATAATTTTTAGTATTCAATTCATTCAATACCCTGAATGTAACAATGTCAACGTCCACATCAAAAGGCACTTTTTTATCTGACAATTCATTCAGCGGAATTTTGACGCCATAGCCAAAAGTAAACCCTGTTTTATTTTTTGTTACCCAAAAATCTCCATCTTCATTATTGCCTTCAGGCCGTTTTTCAAAGTAATATCCCAAACGCAATGCTAACATTTTTATAAAAAGAGCTTCTCCACCAATTCCGAAAGCTGTGTTTTCTTTATAATTGGTATTTACCACAGTTTTTTCAGGACCTTTTAAAACTTCGCGGAACTGCAGGTTCAGGCTTAAATCGATGGTTTTTGGTGCACTACTAAAAAAGCCGTTGCCTTTGCTCAAAAATGCCGGATTAAAAGGCATGGTTCCCTGATAGGAAGTGCCAACAGTTAATTGAATTGGCAAATCTCTATAATTCAGATAATCCTCATAGGTCTGTTCAATCTTGTTTTTCAACAAAAGGTTGGTAAAACTTCCGGCAAAACGGATTTTTTGATTCTCCAGATTTTCAAGTTTAATCCAATCGACATCCATATCATAGATACTTCCAAGAGTAAGAATGAAGGATGAATTTGTTTTAGTTTTGTTTACCGACCTATCAGTTAAAAAATTCCCAGAAAGCCCTATTTGCAGATCGGTAATAAGCTCGTAGGCTCCACTAATTGTGTGCATCACTTGCGAACTTTCATCTGTACTTTCCTCAAAACCCCCAATTATTGTGGTCCATGGCGAATCTTTTTCCACCCAACGGAACCGGCTAAAACCTAACACCAGTTTTTCGTTTACCCGATAAGAAGCCCCGAAATAGCGATAGCTTGATCCTAATTCCACCTGATCTCCAGTTGCATAATTAAAATAAGTATTTAATCGTTGTTGTTCCAAACCGATTGATGCCGGATTATAAATCACATTTTCAATTCCGCCGAGCGTTATTGTCGTCAATCCCATACCTGTTGCCCGGGCATTGGTTGGCTGTCCGTAAAAAATCCCCCTGTAATGGCTTGGGAGGTAATAAACTGTCTTTGAATTCGATCGGAAACTACTGAAACTTAAAACTAGAATGAGGAAAAATACATAATTCGCTTTTTTCATATTTTTGATTTTGTATTTGATTAGAATCTCAATATTTTTTGACAATTACCTTTTTGACAAAAACAATATGCTTGTCACTGATTGCACGGACATAATAAATTCCGTCGGTCAATTGCGAAATGTCAAATGTTTTTGGGAATCTGGTATTTTGTTCATTTAAAACCTCAAGTCCTGAAGCATTAAATATTTTCAAACTATTTACTTGCTGATCAATTAAAGAAAAGGAGATGGTCAGATTTTTACTTGCGGGATTTGGATACAATTCTAATTCAGTACCATCGGAAATTTCATTGGTGGTTGTATTTGTAATTTTAAACAAATCAAAGGCAGGCCAGCTTTTGATTGTTGGCAATACGTTCCACACCAAATAATCCATTGCCGAATTGATATTCATGTTTTTATCACGCGTATTAAATAAAATAGCCCAATTTAACTGATCGTTGCCGTTCCGCACAATTTCTGAGCTTGTTCCGGGTAAAGAGCCTAAGTGCCACCAATTACTGTATTTATTTACCGCAATGCCAAAAGCATAATTAGGGTCATGAACGGATGCCTTTGTCATAGTATCAAGTGTGGCGGGTTTTAAAATATCCGGTCTTGTGTTAAATCGATCAACAGCGCAAAGTAATTTTACCAGGCTCTCGGCGGATGAAATCCAACCCCCGTGCGAATCCATAGCCTCTAAATTAAATGCATCATAAGTCCATGGTACCAAAGATGAATTGTCGTAAACGGAGTTGCCAAGGGGTGCGTTGGGATAGTCATAGTAATTCACTTCGTCGGGCAATTGGTTGGCAAGGGAATTACGCCCCAACTGCATGTCGTTGATATCAAGTGGAATCAGTATGGCATTTCGTACATAGTTTTCATAGGTTTGACCTGTAATTTTCTCAATTACCCTTCCAAGTATGCTGTAACCAAAATTAGAATATTGCGATTGCGTTCCAGGTGTAAAATCGAGCATCTTATTCGAAAGCATATATTGAATGATTACCTGCGGTGGAGGGGGAGATGAAACACCCATTGTAGTTGCGATGTTGTAGGCATCGAACATGGGATCTCCTGATTTTATCCTGTCCCATCCACCGGAATGTTGAAGCAACATGCGCACCGTAATGTTAGCACAGCGTGAATCAATGTAGTTTTTGTATATGGCATCGTTTAAAATCCCATTTGTACCAAATACTTTTGCATCTAAATTTAATAAACCTTGCTCAAACAACTTCATGCAGGCAATACTTGTTATAGTTTTCGAAACACTTGCGATCCGGAAACGATTGTTGGGGTAAACCGAATCTTTTGTTGCTGTGTTTGCAAACCCAAAGCCTCTGTTATACACCAAGCGCCCTTGATAGGTAATTGCCAACTGACCTCCGGGTACATCGTATTTTTTCATAAGATTTGTCATGGCCGCATCAAAACTGGATAGTTGTGGAATGTATAGTCCGGTTTGTGCATTTACTGAAAAACTTAAAATGAGCATGCAGAAGATGAACTGTAACTTTATTTTCATAATTGCTTATTCTGGGTTGTTAATAATTAATTTTCGAATCGCCTTTACAATAGCCAAATATTACTTTAAACTCAGTTTCTTTGATTTAGTCTTAACTTGTTATATTCGGAAAATCATTGTTTAGTTCCGCTCCAATCGCCACTTTGGGTACCAGATGAGTTTTTCCATGTTCCACCGCCAGAATTCCCGGTTAATTGCCCGGTAAAGTTATATCCTAATGAAGTGCTCCCTGCTGTTGCCGTGAATTTCCCATCAGGGTTTACATTTCCATTCAGCACAGCGCCAACAGGAGGGCTGGTTACCATGGTTGTCCCTGTCACAACACCACTTTCGGAGATCGTTGCCGTCCATGTCCCTACTATGTCCCCGGTAAAGGTTCCGATCCAATTACCTGTCAATTCAGATGAACTGTCATCATCTTTTGAGCATGAGTAAATGCTCAAACTGAATAAAATCAGTAATAAATAAATTCCGCTTTTCATAAAATTCAAAATCTAATAGTTTTTAAATGTATTTCCGTATTCTACTGTCCGTCAATTCGATGCCGTATGTAACTTAATATAAAATTTCCCTTCGGTGATTTTTATGTCTGCTTTTGTACCCTGGGATTTAAGTGTACCACTAAATTCGCCACGCACTGAGGTACTTGTTATTTCCTTTATATCGACATGTACAACAGGGTTTGTAACACTTTGTGTTGAATAACTGTCTTGACTTTCAGCGTATGAAAGGACAGCCCCATAAATCAAATTGTGTCCGCTGGTGGGGGTTATAACCAAACCACTGTAATCTTTTTGAACAATGGCTTTTGTGTCATAAACCTGAAACCCCACAGAACTGGCTCGGCCTGTGGCTGCAAATGATGCACTGTACTGGGTCCCGTTGTCAGTAAGAGAACCGAATGGCGGGAAATCTTCATCCTGAAATTCTTTTGATACTCCGTCAACTTTCAAGGTAATTTTGTAACCGTTGCCGGTTTGCTCTTCCTCTTCATCGTCGCCCGAACTTGAACATGAAACCGAAAATAAAGCAACTAAGGTAAAACCGATGAGGTAACTCGCCGCTTTGGTCAAAAATTGATTTTTCATAAAAATTATTTTAAAGTGCTGATTATTTATTTTCCGAATTTATATGCAATACCGATGTTAACATAAGTAGCTCCATAACCCAGTTCCAGCATTGCAGCAAGGTTATCATTGAAATAATACCTTCCGCCAATGAACCAGGCCCATGCAAAATCGGTATGATTATAATCTGAACTTCCTGAACCCCACGAAACAAAGTCCAAACCCAACATCAAACCAGTATAAGTATCCAGTTTGTCGAGGAAGCCATAGTGCAAGTAACCGCGGGGGCCAATAATGAATTTGTTGTATTTCCAGTCATAGCTGGAAGTGCTTGCGGTGGCTGCTTTAAGTACAGCCGCACTTATGGTCCCGCCCACTATATCAATCCCCGGATTGTCATTGATTTCATAGTTGTAATTCATGTATTGCGCAAAAGCACCAACCCCAAAAGCGCCTTTGCCATTGAAAAGATCGTTATTAACAATATATTCAAATGAGGCTGAAACAGGTGGGATAGCATTTGAAAAACCACTGCCTCCGACAGTATAATTGTTTCCCAAACCAAAACCAAAGTTAATGATCATGTCGCCCTGCTCTGTGTTTTGGGCATCCACCATTAAAAAACTTAGCATCAAAATTGTCGCTAAAATCAAATTTCTCTTTTTCATAATTAAATATTTGTATTAAGTTTTAGATTAAAAGATTTTAATCTCTGATATATTATCGGGATAAGGTGTGAAATGTCATCATTCGTTTTAATAATTATTTGATGTTATTTTGTAACCCACAACCTTCAATTATTTTTTTGGATTGGGAAGTACTATCCCAAATTGATTACAACCTGCTAAGAATCACTTTGTGAGTAGAAATAAATAAACCACCGTTGCTTATTTTTATTAAATAAATATCGTTAGGCAGATGACCGGGAATATCAATTTTGTTTTCCCCCATTTCGAGGTTGCCGCTTTGAACTAACATACCAAGTACATTAAAGATTTGGTATGTTGCATTGTTGGCGATTTTAATGTTCAATATATTTGAATTGACAGGATTGGGGAAAATTGAAATTTCATTGTTCCAGTTAAAATCAGGAATATATGTTGACAGGGAGCAAATATATTTTATCCTGTTGTGCATCCCGTAAACTTCGGATTTGGAATCCCATACGCTATATTGGTCATAAGAAATTTTAAATCCATCAGCATTAAACCCATACGCTACATGTTGGTTGTTTATCCATTTGCCAGTGTTTTTATCCCAGACTTCACTAAGTTGGTCTGTAACAATGCCACTTCCATTATATATTGTTGTATTTTTTAAATATTTAACCCAATCATTTTTCGTGCTATCCCAATTATATTGTATCCGTTCCGTCATATTAAGGTTTGCATCATATTTATAGGTGTTCATGGTTTCGTTTAACCATTCGCTGGAACCTGTAACCCCGGTTTTATAGATTGTTTCCGTTCTTTGATTATTCGCATCGTATTTATAGGTATAAGCATAATTATTTTGCCAGGTGCCGGAAGAAGCTATCCAGCTTTGGTTTGTAAGGCTCAACCTATTATTATTCCCATCCAACGTGACATCTTCTTTTCTATCTTTTACCCAGTCCTTTACGATAGAATTCCAGGTAAGCCTTTCATTTCCAATGTAGTTTTGGCCCGCATCATATTTATTTTTTACAGAGTCATTTTTCTCCCAGGTTTGGGTTGAAATTATCCACTTTTCCGACACAGAATTATCATGCCTGTCAAATGATGTAAGCGTATATGTACTTTTGTTTTTATTCTCCCATTTATTTGTTGATGTGTTCCAGGACTGAAATAGATAAACCTTTGTAGCTCCTGTACTATAATAGGTGTTGGTAATTCTGTCGGTGTTGACAAGCGTGCCTGCGAAGTCGCCCCTTATTTGTCGTGTTTGTTCGATTTCCCAATTATTACCGTCGTATTTATAAGTAGTATTGGACGCGTTTATCCATTTATTATCCCAGGTTTCCAAGAGCGATGAAAGTAAATTTTTGTTTGCATCATATGTTCTTGTAGTTTTGGTCGCGTTTGTCCATATTTGATTTACCGTATCCCTGTTTTGAACAAGCTCTTCAGTTATTTGATCGGCTGAATTGTATTGAAAAATGCTTCTTCGCACTATATATAACTCCCGAGCTTGCGATTTGTCATTTGTTTCATAATAAATTAATGTGTCGGTAAGGCATTGGGAGTAGGAAAGGAAGTTGAGGGAGGTAAAGGTTAAAATGAAAATAATCAATCGGATGGTAGATATTTTATTCATGTTTGTAATGTTTTTAAAAAGTTAAATTATTCTGACTTATTGAATGTTGTTATTTTTTAATCAATCGAAATCCTGTTTTATTGCCTTTTTCATTCAACACTTCAACGATGTAAATCCCATTGGGTTGATTAAATTGCAACTCAATAAAATCGGTGTTTTGGAAAGTCCGTGTTTCAACGGTTTGACCTGTAATGGACACAACCCGAACCGATAACTCTTTTTGTATGGTTTTGAATTTTATGGCAAAATTTCCGCGTGGTTGGGTTGGGGTAAATGGTATGTTTTCGGAAACCACGTGCCTTTTCTTCTATTCCAACCGTTGTCAGATTCGATTTAATTTAGATAAGATATCGTCAGCCACACGCGAAACTAAATTGAAGGTATTACCCCGCTGGCAGGATTGAAATCGACAGTATACCTAAAACCACCCCGTATGAATAAATTTCCCTATAAATCCGTGCAAAGCGATTGCCGCGCCATATTCATCAAGTGCCAGGCCCACCAATTTGACGTACGCCCAAACGAAATTGCCTCGAAGCATCAAATTTGATGATATGAAGATATCATCAGTCACCTTTGAGTGAATGAGGATGTCCGAATTAGGTCCCGGGTCAAAATCTGTTGTGTCTCTGAAATACCGACTGTAACATATACATTTCCACTGGCATCGGTTGTGATGCAATAGCCTAAATCATTGGATGTTCCGCCCATTCATTTCGCCCAAAGAAAATCGCCATTCGCATCGAGTTTTTGAATAAAAATATCTGCATTCGCCATTTGAACATACAGATTTGTGCCATATCCGCCCCGGTTCAAAATCCAATATTCCTTCAAGGCTCCCGGGTTATAAATGCATTCCCATTGGCATCAGTAGTGACCGAATTGCCTTTAGCAATGCCACTTCCACCCATTTGATTCGCCCAAAGAAAATCGCCTGATGCGTATAAGTTTTAAAATAAAACAATTACATCGCCTTTTGGCGAATGAGATTATTAATTCCGGTACCTGTATCGAAATCTACGGTTCCTGAAAAGACTCCGGTTAAAAAAACATTCCAAGGCATCAGTGGAGGCCGAATATCCGCGCCAAATCTTACTTTTCGCTCCGGTTTGTTTTACCCAAATGAATGACTCCCAATTGCGTCGAATTTTTGCAATAAATATATCATGTGTACCATATGAAGTAAGATTAACGATTCCGTCACTTCGTATTAAAAGTTAAAGTTTGTTAAAAGAACCTATAACATAAACATTCCCGGCTTCATCTACTGCAATGAACTGCGCCGTCATCTGCCGAAGTACTACCCATCTGTTTCGCCCACAGAAAATTCCCATTGGCATCAAGTTTACAAACGAATATTTCAGACCCGCCGGAAGACGAGAGATTATAAACACCAGGTCCAGGGTCAAAATCTGCCACATCCTTAGAAATACCGGCTGTAAAATAAATATTACCCGAATGCGTCCACGGCAATCGATGAACCGTCATACATCATCAGTTCCCCCAAATCTTTTTGACCCAAATAAAATCACCTGAAGCATCGAATTTATTGATAAAAATATCGGTTTCCCCAGCCGAAGTAAAATTCAATAGAATCCGGCCCCGGATCAAAGTCTATCGGTACCTCCAATTGAAGCTGCCTATTGTATAGATATTGCCAGCGTCATCTAAAATCATTGAACGTGTATATACGTTTCCGCCCAGACACCTCATTGTTAAATGCCCAATCAAATGTGGGTATCTTGTGCTTGTAACGATGCTGTAACGCAAAATAAATTTACGATTAGTGCTAAAATTGCGTATTTTGACTTCATAATTCCCCTTATTTTCATAATTAAAGAGTTTAATCTCTTACAATATCGGGAAAACAGGCAAAATGTCATCAATAATTCACCATTGTTTTTGGCAGCACTGTTACTCAACCACCAACTTACCGTTCCTATTTTCCATTTGCCAGATGTAAATTCCGGGTTTAAGCGAGCGGATATCAATAGTTTGCGTTGGGACGGCTATCGTTTTAGTCAACATTATTTTACCTTGAATGTCATAAATCCTGAATTCGCCTTTCACGTTTCCGTTCATTATTTGAATTTTTTTTGGAGGCGGGATTGGGATTAACAACATTACATTGATTGTGATCCATGGATAATTTTTAACAAAGTTTCGCTAAGAGAAAATTTTTATTGAAGCATTTATTAATCCTTCACACAGCGGACTGAGAAATACCTTTTGGCTATTGATGATGGCGGTTCAAAACCTGCTTCGAAATTATAACCTATTCCTGTGCCAATAATTACCCCGAGACGATGTTGAAGTTGGATGTTTTCACTTGTAGTCCAGAAATATGCTTGTTCCCCGATAACATCGAATGCTTTCAGCGTATCGGCTTCAACATAATATCCTCCTGGTAAGGCAGAGAAGCCCAGCTCATTTGTATTTTGATGTTGCGTTTGCCAGGTTTTGGCTCGCAGTTTTCTAACATCTCTACCAGAAGCTTGAAAAAGTTCAGCCCACTCTGCACTGGAAGGAACATGCCAGCCTGGAGGGCTGATGCCCTGTATCCCACTGGGGTTAGTGTTTGATACAGCCAAGCCTGTAGTCTCTTTGAGGGAATACAATCTGCCGTAAGTAGTGCAGTTCCCAGCATTATTATCATAGCAGACACCCGCACCTGCATATCTGAGATTTTCTGCCATCCATACCTGGTCGCCAATACACACTATCTTGTACACTTCCCCATCACGTGGATCTGTAAAAATGCTATCCGGACAACCCCATTTGAGATTTCCGGAAAAAAACTTTGTGAGATAAAGTGGATATTGGAAAGGGCCATCATTTCGTCTGAGCATCCGATAAAATTTATTGAAGTCTTTCTCTGTACTGATATTCATTCCAAAAATAGTAGAATCCGCCTTATTGGCCTGACCTTGAAGTTTACCATCAGATGATAAATGGGCAACGCCTGTTGTGTCGTTGTCTTGCGCTAAGCGTTTAATTAATTTAATTTCAACTTGGCGACAAAAATCATCATTAGCAGTGGTTGACATGCCATTTTCAAATGCATAGGCATAATAAGTTCCTACATTTCTGCTTTCCAAGGCTTCAGCCATACTATAATTGGGCAGAAAAGGGCTTTTATAACCGCTGTAACAGTAGTTGCCAAAAACCACCACATCGGTTAAATCCAGATTGGAATTTCTGATATAATCAGCGGTAACATCCAGGCAAATAAAAATTTCTATAATTTTAGTATTGGCTTTTTTATTAAGCTTAAATGCAGAAGTCATTTTCAACTCGCCATTTTCGAATTTTTCCATGGGGTAATTATCTGCTTTTTCTAATAAGCCCTTGACTTCATCTGATGTAAAATCTTCCGCTTCGGGATACGAAAGGGTAACAAGATCGTAAAGACTAAAACTATTATGGCCACCATGAGTGTTCAATATCACCATGCCATAATCTTCCATCGAATTAATATGACTTAACCTGACATCGCTTTCATCGATATGCGTAACTTCTAATTTAACATCGCCGCCTTCAAAATAAGGCAAATAACTGTCATAAGAATGGTTGGGATAGGAAAATTCATTGATATACGGATTCAAAACCAATACCTTTTCATTTTTAATTTTAACAGTCTTATTCTGTGATGAAAAACTTTTCAACGTTGCTGAACCTCCGCCCCCCCTGTATTTATGGTTCCCATTGGCATCAGTCTCCATAAACAAAATAGAACTTTTCAATCCGTTTTTTAATGTAAACTCTATCCTATATCTGTCAACATAATAACCCGATGCTACTTGGTCATGCTCAGACAAAAAGTTTCCTACAGCATGGAAAGCTCTTAAGGTATCATAGTCTTGAAAAAAGTTGTCCTGAAAAACTTGGGCTGCATTCTCCGGTAATGTTTATAACAGTAGATAATTTTTCAAATGTGCCACCTGGTTGGTTCGCTTGTTCGTCATTGTCTTTTTTGCAATTAGATAAAAACAGCAGAAGGCCAATGTTTAAGATAATTAGATAAATGTTTTTCATCGTGATTTATTGTTTGTTTTTGTTTTCTTCTTGTTGTCGGGTTGCCCAATTGGTTGTTCACTAAAAGAGTTTAATCTCTTACAATATCGGGAAAACAGGAAAAATGTCATCAATAATTCACCATTGTTTTTGGCAGCACTGTTACTCAACCAACAACTTACCGTTCCTATTTCCCATTTGCCAGATATAAATCCCGGGTTTTAGCGAGCTGATATCAATAGTTTGCGTTGGGACGGCTATCGTTTTTGTCAACATTATTTTACCTTGAATGCTTTACTGGGAAAAAAACTTGTTGGCCGGAATAGTAATCAACCACCAAACGGTAGTTTTCAGCGTCAGTGTTGTCTGGGATTTGAAATTCGGTAAACGTTACTTGTGCCTGTGCTGCTATTAAAAAACAGCAAAAAGCAATTGTGGGTATATTTTTCATTTTATTAGGAGAAACAATCATTAACCTCTATTCCTTTACAAACCGCGAAACACTATTTCCATCTTTCGACTGTACCCGAACAAAATAAGTCCCGATAGGCAAACCCCC
>CAWDAW010000024.1:0-30941 GCA_963800345.1 uncultured Prolixibacteraceae bacterium
CTCGCTCGCGCCGATTTGCAATCGGTGTGCAATCCGATGGATTGAAATTTTCTCCTTCACTGGTGCAGGTCGGTGACCTGTATCTTGCTTTAAAAAAGTAAAAAATTATATGCCCTTGTGGGGTAAGACACGGTTTATCAAAACCGCGCCAGCTATAGGGGGCTTTCGTGCCCGTTGCTGGAAGAATCGGGTAACGAAAGCAGGGAGTTTTTACATTGGTTCCTGAAAAACACATTCCTGCACCATACAAACACATTCCTGCACCATACAAACACATTCCTGCACCATACAAAGACATTGTTGCACCATACAAAGACATTGTTGCACCATACAAACACATTGTTGCACCATACAAAGACATTGTTGCACCATACAAACACATTGTTGCACCATACAAAGACATTGTTGCACCATACAAAGACATTGTTGCACCATACAAACACATTGTTGCACCATACAAAGACATTGTTGCACCATACAAAGACATTGTTGCACCATACAAAGACATTGTTGCACCATACAAAGACATTGTTGCACCATACAAAGACATTGTTGCAACTTACAAACGACATTGTTGCAACTTACAAAGACATTGTTGCAACTTACAAAGACATTGTTGCAACTTACAAAGACATTGTTGCAACTTACAAAGACATTGTTGCAACTTACAAAGACATTGTTGCAACTTACAAAGACAATGTTGCAACTTACAAAGACAATGTTGCAACTTACAAACGCATTCCTGCAACTTAACACCCTCGCTCGCGCCGATTTGCAATCGGTGTGCAATCCGATGGATTGAAATTTTCCCCTTCACTGGAGCAGGTGACCTGTATCTTGCTTTAAAAAAGTAAAAAATTATATGCCCTTGTGGGGCAAGACACGGTTTACAAAACCGCGCCAGCTGTGGGGATATAGACATTATTACAAAAATTATTGAACCCGGCGGATTCAAATGTTTATAGAAAGACAATCAATAAAAGATAATGCGACCCTGGCCAGGGTCGAACGGCTGTATGCAGGATTTTTTCTATAAACATGCGATGCCGCTGGCATCCATCCCCCCGCTGCTGTGCGATTGTAAGGCGTTGTTAACAAAATCAAAGCCTGGATTCGGTGTAAGGAAAACAAAGTACAAAAAGGCGCACAAATGGCAAATAGACAACATTAGATTATGCCTGTTGAAAGCAGGTGACATAATCCGAAAAACGGTAAAAGGATTTATATAAAGCTATCAAAAGCCTTTGTTTACCAAGACCTGCTGAAAGAATTAACTTTTCAATAAAGCACGGGCGGATCGGTTTATTTCCCCTACATGGGATTGGTATGTCATATTGTAAAATTAACAGACATTTATTGCTTTAAATGACCTCTCATTTATAATATTTGGCCAATAAATTCGTAGAATTGAATCAAACATCTTCCGTTATAAACGTTTTAAGATTATAAAGAAATATTTTCTGGAATTATTGGCAATCATGAATAATGCAGGTTAGAATTATTTCATTCAGATTTTTAATTTCCTCATTCAAAAAATGAGAATTGGATATTCAAATTGATTATTTCCGCTTCTAAATTTGCTGTTTTCCTATTTATATATTAAAGAATCATGGACTTGGGAAAGTCCAAGTCCCTGGAATGTCCATGTTCCAGTCGCCTCTCAAAGATTTCAGCACAACAAAGAATAGGAGATTAGCAATTTCTCATTATTTTTCCAACGGAGCCAGCCGGTAGTTATTGGATTTAAATTCTTGTCCTGAAGTTGAACCTGTATCCATTCGTTTTTAATTGATATGGGTTGCAAAATATCATAATCGAAATTCACCTCGCCTGCATTGTCCTGGGGTTTTATTTTTATTGTCTGTTGATTTTCAGGAAGTATTTCAATCGAATAAACATTTAATAAAAATTCAGGCCAAAGAATGATGTTCCCCCCGAAACGATTAACATAGCTCGTTTTTTGTGTCGATGTATTTACAGTTATTTCAATGTATTCTTTACCGAGTGATTGCACCCTGAAATATAAAATACCGTAATCCATCTTTATGTGGTTGGGTTGCAACCAGGGTGGTGCATAAGAAATATTATAATTACCCGGTTCGCTTTGCGTGAATAAAATGCTGTCCATGTGAAAATTATCATGCAATGTTTTTGAAAAATCAGGATTACCATAAAAATACAGTACAGGATATTCATAAAAATTGGGGCTGAAAAAACCTAAGCCCAATGGAATTTCTGTGTTTTGCGAAAATTCGTTTTTCAATTCTTTATAAACTGCCGCATGAAATATTTCTGTAGAAACTTTAAATTGAACTTCTTCGTCAACTTTGTTCTTTTGCATTTTTTGCCGTATAAATAAAATTGCGATTAATAAAAGGAGTAAAACGAACAAAATAACGACTCCCACTTGAATTGTTTTTTGAGAACTTTGATAAACAATAAATATTGACACAACAATTGCAAAAAAACCAAACATAATTCCATAGCCCAAAACGATAGCTCCTCCTGCCAAACCCTGTCCATCAGCTGCGCCGGACAAAGCAGCATAGGTTGCACCTAGTATCACGAATACCACAAACGAAAGAAGATACAACAAAATGCTTGTTGGTTTGATAAATTTGCTCATTTGCTTTGGTTTTAGAAGTTTATAATTTTTTCTACCGTTTCATTTTCTTTTACCTGTAGATTAAAAGTTTCTGTTTTGCCACCACTTTTCCCCCGCGAAGTTACTTTTACCACGTAAGAACCCGGATTTAACAAAAATTCTCTGGGATTACTGCTTTCTGAAACATAAGTTCGGGCTGCAGCTACATTTTTATTCGTTGTAGTTTCCAGAAAATTTACCGTTGCATCAACCAAACCCGAAGAATTTACTGCCCCAATCATGGCAATTCCTGTTTTAAAGTTGTGTTCTACTTCTTTTAAGTCGCCCGCTTCAACTGCTACATTTTCAATATTTTCCTGAATCTCAATTCCTTTCATTGCCAACGCTATAATCTCAATATTATAAATACCTGGATTAACTTCAAGTATTTTTGGTCGTCCATATGTACGTCCATGTGCTGCTACTTTTCCATCTGTTTTATTAATTATTTTAACTGAGGCATCCCAGCCTACACCATTGTTTAAGGCCAAAACCTGAATTTTGGCGCCATCAAAACTCACGGTTTTATGGGCTGTTTTATCGTCAAAACTTTCAATATTGGAAATCATCATTGGTTTTACATTGCTGTTTTCCAACGGCGTAACTTTTAGGTCGTATTTACCTGCCGGAAGATGCATGAATCCTGTATCCTGATAAGTGCGCACTCTGTCCGATTCAATGGTTGTTCCCGCTTTGTATGACTGAACCATAGCATCTATGGGTATTCCATTTTTAACAACAAAAACCGAAAAATTGTCCGGCAAAGCATCTACGGTTTCATTTGTGGCTTCCGATAATGCAACAGTTAAACCTCCGGCATCAGCGGCATCGAAATATTTGCCATCTCCCGCTTCGGCTGCGCATTTCAATTGCTCTGTTTCTCCTGCTTTCAAACCAAAACCTACAATGTGTAACCTGAAATCTATTCCTTCTTCTTTGGCCGCTTTTACCACGTCGCAAATATTTCCATCGCATGATTCAATGCCATCTGTAATCAAAATAATAGTTGATTTCATTTTCGATTGGCGTAATTTGTCGATTACCAAATTGGCCGAATAAGCGAGCGGTGTTTTGCCAAGCGGTTTTATTTTTTTTAAAGATTGATTGATTTTCGATTTATTTCCTAGCGCAACTTCAGCAATGAATTCAACATCCCTGCAATCACCTTCGGTTCGGTGTCCATAAGCTACCAACCCGGTTTCCTGATTGTCGGAAAGCTTGTTTACTGCATCCGACAGCACCGTTGACGCAATCTCCTTCTTCGATATACCATCGATTTGCCCCCACATCGAACCACTGGCATCGTAAATAAAAATGATGGGGGAAAGAGGTGTGGATTCTTGTGAATTACAGGTTAGTGTAATAGAGAAAATCCCGACCATGAAAATTAATGTTCTCATAATGATTATTTTTAGCTGAAAAAAAGATAAATAAAATTTATATTAATACCTATTAGTATTAATACTTTATCGTCTTTTTATTCAAACAGATAATCAATATTTGAATACAGGATAAAGATTTGTCTTTTGAAAACGCAATTCCACTCTGCGTGTTATAATTTTTGAATTTTCAGTATCATTTTCAAATAACGAAAAACATTTTTAACCGGGAATCACTCTTTGCACCCTACCAACTTCACCAGTTTCTAACATTACTTTAATTCCGTGTGGGTGGTTTGGCGAATTGGTAAGTATGCGTTTTACAAATCCTTCGGTTAATTCCCCAGTGCGTTGATGGTGTTTTTGCACTATTTCCACCTCGTCGCCAATGTTTATGTTTTTTCTGTTTCTGCCGTCCATAGTTGGAATTTTTAAAGTTTAATTTGTTTTATTTTTGAATCGATTAAATTATGATAAGCTACTTTTAATTCTTCTGGAACAAAACTGATCTCAACAAATTCATGCCATTTGGGAATTGATTTAGCAAATCGGTTAAAAATGTTTTCAATTGTTTTTTCCTCAATTCCGGCACTTTTCATGGCAGTTTCAAAGTCGGTTTGTTTCAGCTTTTTCTTTTTCCCGTTCAAATTTAAAGCAAGTTCCTCATCATCATCCGCAACAACAAGTTGCGAAGCTACCATATCGTAGGCAGGGCAAAGATTATAGCTCAAATTTTTGTCCTTCAACAACGAAAAGTTTTTTAAGTGCATGTCGCTGTTTCCGGTCAGGAAACTAAACAGAACCTGTTCATAAAAATTTATTGCATCGAAGCCGGGGTTGGCAGAATATTTTAAAATAGCCTTGGCAATTTGCTCGTAAGAGCCTCTGTATTTGTATTCGGTAAGTTTTTCAGTAAGTTGGCACATATCTTCCATGTGTAGCTTTTTGTTCTTTTCCCTGTCAACTCGTTTTGTTATATATGCCAATTGCCCAGACTTCAAATAAATCAATGAATGTGGGACGGTTTTTATTTTTGCAATTTCGGCCAAATGCATTGTCAAATCCTCTATCTCAGGCAGATTTGCATAATCTTTTGTTTGTGGCTTCAAAATATATTCGCCCCATAAACCAACAATCGTAAATCGGCTTAGATTATCATTTTCCTTCATTTTCTGTATGCCGAGTGACAATTTTGGCTGGACACCAGTAACTGTTTTCTGGCTTTTCACAACCTGTTCGGCAAGTTTTAACAAATCATGCTCTGTGTATGGAAGTTCAGGCGGGACGGTAGTATTAAATATTTTCTTACTGCAAGTCGTATGAAAATCGGATGCACCTGATACCGTATCCTTATCTTCAAAAACCAATTCATTATAGCAATATAAACACCTTTTCATTTATTGTGTAATTTCTAATGGTTCGACCGAAACTGCGCCAATGCAATTTCGGCATGTTGCCAGTAAAATCCCCATCCTGTCGCGCGGATTTAATTTCCAGTTTTTTTCGGCAATTTCCAATAACCAGCCTTCCGGGATCAGCCCGTCGAAGAATGGAAACAGCACATTGCTTGAAAAGGTTTTTTTCGAAATGGGTAAGGTCAAACTCACTGGTTCTGCAAGTGCAGATTCTAAGTAATCGGTTTGATATTCAAAGTGATACCCATTTTCATCTTCTGTTAGCGTACCCGCCCAACTTTCATGCATGTATATTTTAGCTTGCCTCATTTATCAATTTATTCCGGTTCAACTCAACAGCTCCAAGTTCGTATCCAAAGAGTTTCAGCACCTGGTTCACTTTGTCCATTTGCAAGGTCGGTTTTCCCCTTTCCAATTCGCGAATAAAGCGCAAACCAACGCCTGCCTTAAACGAAAGTTCTTGCTGAGTTAAACCAAGCGACTTTCTTTTTTCTTTTACAAACTGAGTTAGTTCTAGATTATCCATAATTTATACCTAAGCGGGTACAAATATAAGATAAAAGTCTGAATTATACCTTTTCGGGTATAAATATTAAAGTATTATTCTGAATTGTACCCATACGGGATTATTATCTGGTGTTACCTTAAATACAAATTACTATCCCCGTAACTTAAAAATCTGAAATTATTGTTGAGGGCGTAATCGTAAACTTTTTTCCAGTCGTTACCCAAAAAAGCACTGATTAACAATAATAACGTACTTTGAGGCTGATGAAAGTTTGTAAACATTCCGTCGATAACATTAAAATTATAACCGGGAAGAATGATTATTTGAGTTGAGAACTGAATGTTGTTTTGTCTTGTTTTAGCAAGATAATCAACAATATTTTGGAATGCCTTTTTTGTGCTGATTTTTGTCTCATTTTCGTAGGGTTCCCATTGTAATATTTCAGGTCTTTCCGGATTGAAAGAGTTGTTTTCCAATTGCAGCCCCAACCAATATAAACTTTCCAACGAGCGCACCGAAGTCGTTCCCACAGCAATGATTTTATGTTTATGATTGGTAAAATCTTCGATTGTACTTTTTGAAATAATAACCATTTCGTTGTGCATGGTATGCCCGTCTATTGTTTCTGATTTTACGGGTTGAAATGTTCCGGCGCCCACATGTAAAGTAATTTCGCGGGTTATAATATTTTTTTGTTGAAGTTTGTGTAAAACTGAATCAGTGAAATGAAGCCCCGCAGTTGGTGCGGCAACCGATCCATCAATTTTTGCATAAACTGTTTGGTAGCTTTCCTCATCTGATGCTTCTGTTTCGCGGTTCAGATAGGGTGGAATTGGTAAAACTCCTGCATGTTCAATGATTTCAGCAAAAGTAAATGGTTTATCCCAGGTAAATTTAATTTGAAATGTGTTTTCAATTTGTGCAATCTTTTCAGCTCTAAGTGTAATAGTTTCTCCGGTTATTTGGATTTCACGTGTCAAAATCCCGCTTTTCCATTTTTTTGAATTGCCGATCATACATTTCCATACCACTTGTTTTTTTTCCTGGAAAGCAATTTGGTAATCAAGCGGTTCAATAGGTTCCAAACAAAATATTTCAATTTTCGAACCAGTATCTTTTCTGAAAAATAACCGTGCGTGAATTACCCGTGTGTTATTAAAAACCAATAGGGCTTTTTCAGAAATAAAATCGCCACAATTTTTAAATATGGTTTCGCCGATTTTCCCACTTTGCCACACAAGTAATTTCGATTTGTCCCTTTCTGCTAAAGGATATTTTGCAATTTTCGATTCAAGTAAATCGTAAGTAAAATCGCTGATTTTTATGGAGCCTCCCCCGACCCCTCCGGTGGAGGGGAGAAAGAAAGATTCCTGCTTTTCTGAGTTATTCTGCTTTATATTCAAATTCTTGTTTTTTTGAAAATTCTTCAATCCTTATCTTTCCCCCTTTGGGGAATTAAAAGGGGGCTGTAAAAATAGCTTAAAAAACCATCGGTTTAAAATTGTACTTTTGCGCAAAATTAAAAGCTATGATTAAAGTTGGCGATAAAGTGAAGTTTTTGAATGATGTTGGAGGTGGCGTAGTTACTCGTTTTCTGAATAAAAACTTAGTAATGGTGGAGAATTATGATGGTTTCGAAATTCCATATCCCATCGTTCAATTGCTGAATTCAAATGATCCGGAATTAAATGTAGGCGCTGTAAATCAACCAAAACAAAATATACAACCCGACACCGCCCCAAAAATTGTGATCGAAGAAAGTCCCGGAGAAATTATAAACGGCAAAAATTCACCGGATTTTTATTTTTGTTTTGTGCCCGCAGATTCGCGAAATCCGTTGGCTGCAGAAATTAAACTTTTTCTTGTAAACGACAGTAATTTTATAGTATTGTATCGTTACTCACACATCACGAACAACGGTTTTGAAACGGTAAAACATGGCACTATCCAGTCAAACTCAAAATTATTGCTTGAAAGTATTGTTCAAAATGATTTGAGTGAAATACCTGAATACGGGTTTCAAATCATCTATTTTATGAAAAATGAAGAAGAATGGTATGAACCGATTAAAAAGCGGATTAAGGTAAATCCGGTTAAGTTTTACAAAGAAACAAGTTTTCATCCGAACCAGCTTTTCAAAAAAAATGCAATGGTTTTGCAAATAACACCTAATATTTTCACAACCGAAATTGACAAACTGACAGAAGCTGATTTTCAAAAAATTGTTGCAGAAAAAAATCAAGAGCAGGTTGTTGAAAAAATCGCACCAAAACGGACTGCTGAAATTATTGAGGTTGATTTACATATCAACGAACTGGTGGATAACGCTAAAGGACTTAGCAACCACGAAATTCTTGAAATTCAAAAAGAAAAAGTTGAATCGGAAATAAAACATGCCGTGCAGACCGGGGTAAAGAAGATAGTTTTTATTCATGGAGTTGGACAGGGTGTGCTGAAACAGGAAGTAATAAACTTACTTAAATCAAAATTCAGAAAATATTATTTTCAGGATGCATCTTTTAAAGAATATGGTTTTGGGGCTACAATGGTGATTCTTAGGAAGTGAGTTTAAAGTTTAAAGTCCAAAGTTGAAAGTTGAAAGAACTGACATTACTGTGCGAAAAAGCCTCCGTTTTCAACAAATACATTGTATGAAACTGAAATGCTTTTCCAGGGCATTGAACTGCTCAATCCTGTATTTGAGTCGTTACCGGTACTGCTGCTCACAAAATATTCTGTAGCAAAGGATTTAAAAATGGAATAACAAAAAATAAAAATTACAACTAAAATTAAGCGAACCTGGTTTGATTTCATGGATAATTTTTTTTAGACCTGGTTAAAATTATTTTTAAATTGCTTGATAACTTATCAATTTTCAAATTTCTAAATTTACCCAATTCCACTAATCAATTCAAATAAATACAGCTTTTTAGGCATATAAAAAAGGGAACAACTTTGCAGTTATTCCCTTTTGTGGGGAGTGATGGATTCGAACCACCGAAGGTATTACCAACAGATTTACAGTCTGCCCCATTTAGCCACTCTGGAAACTCCCCGAATATTTTTTGAGTAATCCCGAGAAAACGGGATGAACCGAGGACTTTTACTCTTTCGAGCCGAATCTCAGATTCGAACTGAGGACCCCGAGATTACAAATCACGTGCTCTGGCCAACTGAGCTAATCCGGCTTATTTTTGTTACAAAATTTGTTCAGAACGTTTGCTGTTTTTCAAATTCAGCGGCGCAAAGAAAAGCATTAATTTTTGAATCTGCAAAACTTTTCACCCAGTTTATTTTCCTTTTTTTATTAAAAAAAAGTGGGTAAGCTACCTGTGTCACACCGCTACGACCGCCTACCCTTGCTGCCTTCCGACTCTGGGGGGTTTCAGCAGGAGCTGGTTGCACAGGACTTACCCGGCGCAAAAGTAGAAAAATTTAAATTACCTGCAAACAAAAAGTACGATCTGCTGAATTTTAATGATGGATACTAAATTCCGTATATTAGCACCCACCTGGCTACCGGAATTACTCAGCCGGGGCGACATAGTCAGAAGAACATTTTATTTACCGGACAGGTTGCAGATTTAATAATCCTGGCTCCTTGTAAGGGTTGCAGGTTCAAAATCAGGATAAAAGGCCTTATAATTATCCCTTCTCTGATTTCCCTTACTATTCCAATTTAGATCCTTCGACTTTCAATTTTTTCACCATACTAAATCGCAGGCATCAGCGGGCATCCAGTGTTTATCTTTTCCATCCCATTTTACATTGCAGCCAATCGGGTTAGTTTTTGGAACTGAAACCGGCTTACCTGAAGTAAGTTCTTCCAGTACCCGATCCAGATCGTTTACTGTCATTTTTGAGGTGTCGCGCGGATTGTCAACTCCCCTTCCAGTGTAAACAAGTTTACGTTCTTCATCAAAAACATAAAAATGTGGTGTTCGCAAGGCACCGTAAGCCAAAGCAACTTCCTGTGACTCATCGTGTAAATATTTCCATGGGAAATTGTGTTCCTTCATCCTGTCAACCATGTGTTGAAAATCGTCTTCTTCATATGTGTTTTTGCTGTTCGAATTGATTCCCACAAATTCAACTCCCAACGGCTTAAACCGTTCAGCAGTTTTTCTTGTAAGTTCATCGCTGCCAATCACATACGGACAATGATTGCAGGTAAAAAAAACGACAAGAAATTTTGAATCTTTAAAACTATCGAGAGAATATGTGTTTCCGTCGGTTGCAGGGAGATTAAATTCCGGGGCTTTTGAGCCTGTTTCGAGTGTAAATGACATAGTATTTTGTTTAAAAATATCGGTTAAAACTGTTTTAAATTTTAAAAGTTGAAGAAAATCTTCTATACTTTTAACCCTTTAAACCATTCTTTTGTTTCATATTGAAATCAAAAACTTGTATAAAATGAACCGTGAAGAAGCATTCAAAAAGATAAACGCTCTGAGATTTGAGCTTGAAGAACACAATTACAGATATTATGTTTTGGCACAACCTGTTATCAGTGATTTTGATTTCGACATGAAATTGAAGGAGTTGGAGAAACTTGAAGCTGAGTTTCCTGAATATGCCGATCCAAATTCGCCGACTCAGCGTGTTGGTAATGATTTGAGCAGCGATTTTGAGCAAGTGGAACACAAATATGCAATGCTTTCTCTGTCAAATGCCTATTCCGAAGAAGAAATCACAGACTTTGACACACGGATAAAAAAAATCATAAATACAGATTTTGAATATGTTTGCGAACTTAAATTCGATGGATCTTCGATAAGTTTAACCTATGAAAATGGACGGTTAACCCGCGCTGTAACCCGCGGCGATGGGGTAAAAGGCGATGATGTGACAAAAAATGTGCGTACCATAAAATCAATTCCTTTGCAACTGCGCGGCAATGATTTTCCGCAGGAATTTGAAATAAGAGGCGAAATAGTAATGCCATTTAAAGTTTTTAATGAATTGAATGCCGAACTTGAACTGGCCGGTGAACAATTACTTGCCAACCCTCGAAATACAGCTGCGGGTACTTTAAAAATGAAAAACTCAAAAGTTGTTGCCTCGCGTAAATTAGATGCATATTTCTATTATATTTTGGGTAGAAACCTGCCATTTGACGGGCATTTTGAAAGTCTTCAGAAAGCCAGGGAGTGGGGTTTCAAAATTTCGGAGGCAACAAAACTTTGTAATGGTTTAGGCGAAGTATTCGATTTTATAAATAAATGGGATATTGAGCGGTTTAAACAACCAATTGCTACTGATGGCGTTGTAATCAAAGTAAATTCAAAAAACCTTCAGGATAACCTTGGATTCACAGCAAAATCGCCCCGCTGGGCAATTGCCTATAAATTTAAGGCCGAAAATGTTTCTACCACTTTAAAATCAGTTTCATACCAGGTTGGCCGCACAGGGGCTGTTACACCAGTTGCCAATCTTGAACCTGTGCTTATTGCCGGAACAGTTGTAAAACGTGCATCATTGCACAATGCCGATATTATTAAAAACCTTGATTTGCATTTAGGCGATACAGTTTTTGTTGAAAAAGGCGGCGAAATCATACCAAAAATCACTGGTGTTGACATTACAAAACGCCACCCAATGTTCCAAAAAGTTGAATTTATAAAGAATTGCCCTGAATGTGGGACAGCACTGATTAGAACAGAAGGAGAAGCTGCATTTTACTGCCCGAATGAAGATGGGTGCCCGCCACAGATTAAAGGAAAAATGGAACACTTTGTCAGCCGTAAAGCTATGGATATTGACGGAATTGGACAAGAAACCATTGAGCTGCTTTATAATGAAGATCTGGCAAAAAATATTGCCGATTTGTATTTACTAAATAAACCGCAGCTGGAAGCACTTGAACGGATGGCTGAAAAATCAGCACAACGGATTTTAGACGGTTTGGACGCTTCGAAAAATGTTCCGTTTGAACGGGTTCTTTTCGCACTGGGAATCCGGTTTGTGGGCGAAACTGTGGCAAAAACTCTCGTAAAAAAACTTCATAGCATTGAAAATATCCAATCTGCTAAAAAAGAGGATTTGACTGGAATTGATGAAATTGGCGGAAGAATTGCGGAAAGTATAGTTGACTGGTTTTCAAAAGAAGATCACATTCTGCTTATTCAAAAATTAAAAACAATTGGATTGCAGTTTCAAATCAGCGAAGACAAAATCAGCAACAGAACTGAAAAACTTTCCGGACTGAGTATTATTATTTCGGGTACTTTTGAAAAATATTCGCGTGATGAACTAAAACAAATGATCGAACAAAACGGGGGTAAAAATATAGGGTCGATTTCGAAAAAAACAAGCTATTTGCTTGCGGGAGATAACATGGGGCCCAGTAAATTAGAAAAGGCTGTCCAACTGGGAATCCCCATAATCTCAGAAGACGAATTTTTAAAAATGATTTCCTAAAGTTACTTCGGCTGGGTGGTTCTAAACTTTCATATTACATTTATTACTTTTGTACAACATGGGGATCAAAAACATATATGCGCGAAAGAAATTAGCCAAATTGATTTCAAAAACCGAACACATACCGGTTTTTCCAAATATTGATACTGTCAAAACAGTTGGTGTAATATGGCAACCAACTCAAAAAGAGGCATTTCAGTATTTAAAAAGTTACTTTAACCGGGAACAGGCAATATTCCGTGGCTACTGCGTTTTCGAAGAAATAACAAGTCCTTTTCATGATTCAAACACACTAACCGTTAAAGATCTCGATTTTTGGGGTTTGCCAAAAAAAGACAAGGTGGATGAATTTATCCATATACGATTTGAAATCCTCTTTAATATCGCATTTGAAAACAACGTTGTTCTCGACTATATAACAGCGCTTTCGCAGGCAAAATTTAAAGTTGGGAGTTCTTCAAAGACAAATAATTATTTCGATTTAAATATTAATATAGATGAAAACCACGATTCTATGTATGTTGCCAAACAGCAAATTTTCTATCTTGCGCAACTAAATAAAAAATAATTGAATGAGCCAGCAATTTACAGGAGCAGGAGTAGCGTTGATTACTCCGTTTACACAAAAAAATCAAATTGATTACAAAGCACTTGAAACCATTATAGAGAATCAGGTAAAAGGGGGAATGGATTATCTGGTTGCTCTGGGAACCACAGCAGAGTCTGCAACCCTTGCAAGTGAAGAAAAATCAAAAGTAATTCAATTAACAAAAGAGAATTCAGGTAAATTGCCCGTTGTGGTTGGCATGGGTGGAAACGACACGCAAGCGATAATTAACCAGATAAAAAATACAAATTTAGAAGGAATTAGCGGATTGTTGATTGTAACGCCTTATTACAACAAACCCTCACAGGAAGGCATGTTCAGGCATTATGTAGCAATTGCCAAAGAAAGTCCGCTTCCAATTATTTTATACAATGTGCCGTCACGTACCGGTGTAAATCTCGAATACGAAACTGTTGTGCGGCTTGCAGAGGCATCTGATAAAATTGTTGCCATTAAAGAAGCATCCGGAATTATGTCGCAAATAGCAAGTATTTCAAAATATACACCTGATAATTTTACAACAGTTTCAGGCGATGATGTTTTGGCATTACCTACTACTACCATCGGAGGAAAAGGTGTTATTTCGGTGTTGGCCAACGCCTTACCGTCAAAAATAAGTTCTTTGATTCATCTTGCGCTTAAAGGGAATTATAGTGAAGCCACTAAAATTCATTTTGAATCTGATTGACCTTTTCAAACTCATTTTTAAAGAAGGTAATCCCGGTGGAATAAAAGCATTGATGCACTTTCAGGGAACAATTGAAAATGAATTGCGTTCGCCAATGTATAAAGTAAGTGATGCAACTTATAACGAAATAAAAGAGGCATATTTAAAATTAAAGTGATTGAATAAGGCGCTTGATTGATACTCTTAAAATTATTGAACCCTTTCGGGTTCAAATGTTTATAGAAAAATAATTAATAAGTTGCAATGCCACCCTGGTCAGGGTCGAAAAATCAACTACAGGGTTTTTTCTATAAACATACAATGCCGCTGGCATCAAAGAACATGTGATAAAGAACTTTATTGTTATTTACAATGTGTTTAATTTAATAGGGTGAAATTGGCAATAGTAAAACAAACAGACGGAATTCAGTTTTTACTTTTCAATAAAAGATTATTGCGGTGAAAAGTAATTTATATACCCAGCTTTATCCTCTCAAACTTACACACTCCTTACTATTTATAATTCAGCTAATAATTCGTAAATTTGGAATATTCATACAATATTCCATGAATTTATATTTAACTGGCGACACCGAATTTATCGAACATTTATCCAAAATCATTCTTGACAATCTGGGCAACGAGAATTTTGGTGTAAACGAATTAATTATGGCCTCAGGAGTGAATAAAAATTACTTAAGGGGCAGAATTAAATCGATAAAAAAAATTACAATCAACCAGTTTATTACTGAAATCCGGTTGGAAAAAGCCCGAGAATTTCTCCTCGAAGGAACATACACTGCAACAGAGGTTGCGGATAATTGCGGATTCAACAGTCCTACCTACTTTAATAAATGCTTTCACGACCATTTTGGATATCCCCCAGGCGATATTAAAAAGAGAACAGTTACCAAATCAGAAAGCACTAATCCTGAAAGTAAAACTGTGAATACTTCCAACAATAAGTCTGGCTTAAAAAATTTATTGCATTCAAAAAATACAAAAATCATTTCAGTAAGTGCTACAATTTTTGTGCTTGTTGGAATAATTCTCACATCTATTTTTTTCGTTCAAAACTCAACAGCATTTAAACAAAAAACCATTGAGAAATCCATAGCGGTTTTACCTTTTAAAAACCTGAGCGAGAATGAAGAAAACCGTTATTTTGCTGATGGAGTTGTGGAAGATATTCTCGACCGGCTGACAAAAATCAGCGAACTGAAAGTAGTATCCCGAACATCGGTCGAGCAATTCAGGGAAAGTATTGAGAGTGCGCCTGAAATCGGCAAAAAGCTGGGGGTAAATTACATCCTGGAAGGCAGTGTGCAGCGGCAAGAGGGGAAAATAAGAATAACAATTCAGCTGATTGATGCAAAAAACGACCGGCATATTCTTTCTGAAAAAATTGACAGGGATATGAAAGATATTCTCGAATTGGAAAGTGATATTGCAAAATTAATTGCAGATAAGTTACAGACTGCCATTTCCCCTGAAGAAAAACAACTGATTGAAAAAACACACACGCACAATACCGAGGCTTACGATCTATTATTTAATGGGACGATTTCAATTGGAATAATACGTTCGCCCGAATCAATAACAAAAAGTATAGAATATTTTACGAAAGGCCATACAATCTGATTCAAACTATACGCTTTGGCATATGCAGGACTTGCCGATGCCTATTACGCTCAAACCAGATATAGCCAAAATCCTGATAAAGGGCTATGAAATAGCTATCGTAATCTGGCAGAATAAAGCGCTGGAATTGGATGAAAATATTTCCGGAAGCTTATACCGTTCTAGGTGTCGTTTATTCAAATGGATACTGGCAATGGGAAGAGTCGCGAAAGTATTTTGAAAAGGCCATGCAGAATCGATAGTAATAATGCGATTACATGCTGTACTATTATTCCGATTTGCTTCAATAATCATTGGTGAATTTGAAGCTTCCCGGAAATACATCGACCGTGCAATTGAAATTGCATCCGTATTCGGCAATTAACAGAATAATGAGTGCTTACTTTTATTATGAGGAAAAAAAAGCAAAAGAAGCATTGAAGGAAGTATTAATTGTTAGACGAGACTTTTAGACGAATCAGAGCGGATCACCAGGGAGAGTTGTTTGTTTGTTATCTGTATGCAGGTGATACTTTATCTGCATTGGAGTATATGAAAAAAGGATTTGAAACCAACCCAAATTACAGAGAAGTATCAACAGTATGCAAATCAAATTATGCCTATTTATAAAACCTATGGGTTAACGGGTTTATATCAAATTGATGTACAAAAATCCACCCGACTATTGGTATGCCAGTAAATATGGACTCTCTGAATACAGCAATCCATTATCCTTGAAGAGGCTTGTAAAAACCGTTCTCCACGCCTGGCAAGCACATGGTGCTTGACTGTCAATATGTAAGAAGCTACATGATGATCCCACGGTTTCTGGAGATTGTTGACAAAACAGGTTTAACTCCGTATTTTAATTTGCGTTACAAAAAATAATTATCCACAGCAGAATCCAAACAACTCGAAGGATTGCATAGCAAAAGTTTTTAACTGCATAAAACATATTCACCTCAAAACCACTTGAATGAAGAAATTGTAAGTTTTTCCATAATCCTGTAAGAAATCATCAAAAAGTTAAAGATTTATCCAATTTTTTCACTATTCCCCGGTTCATTTCTTTTCCGAATTTTAATCAAGAATTTATTATTCATTTCAAACAATTTAAAATTTACGATTATGAAAAGACTAATGTATTTAATTGTTTTGGCAATTCTTGTAATTGCCGGCTGTGCCAAGGACGATACAATATTTGAAGAACCGGGCAACCTGGAATTGAAAAAGGCTAACGTGCCTATTCCGATGAAAGGCAGATTTGAACGCATTTCCCGATTTGAAATCAGATCCGATACTCATATCGGGACTTGACCCAGAAGACCCCGATAATTATTATCCTAGTATAATGCTTATCAGCGGAACTGGCTCCCACATAGGGAAAGTAAATGCTGAAAAGAGTTTTTATAAATTTGAAAGTATGGAATTTGCCCTTGAAAATGGAATTCCATATACTAACCAGTCAGGTACTGGCTTAATGGTGGGAGCAAATGGTGATTCCTTCGAATATACCTGGTGGGTCAAACAGTCTCTAGTTGACGGCAGTTACTTTGGTGAAATGGACATAACACACGGAAGCGGAACGGGAAAATTTAAAGGTAGTTCAGGTTCAGGCGATATTGTTGGTGGATGGAACATGAATAAAGATGGAGTCTGCTTTAAAATAGATGGTTATTTGGTTTACAAATAAAATTATTTTGAGGGGAAAACTTCAGAGATAGTATGTTTTTCTCAAGGACTGACTGTAAATAAATGCTGTTGCGAGTTGAGTCAATAACAAGCACAGCATTTTTTTATTGCCTTTAAACATGTTCTTATAAAACCCCCTGATTCAAAAATTGCAAGTTTTCTCAAAATTTTGCAAGAAATCATAAAAAATTTAAAGTTTAACTCAATTTTTTATTCGTTCTCCGGGCATTTTTTTTCTGAATTTTAAATCAATGAAAATATGAGTTATTTATGTTAAACAATTAAAACTGTACATTCTATGAAAACAAAATTTACCGCAATTCTCTTTTTTGCAACAGTTTTTGCTTGTTTAACAGTCTTTAAAGTCCGGGCAGATGACAGAATGTATCCTGATCTCTATGTTAAGATAACCTCAAACTCAGACTATTACGTTTATTTCAGTTGGGATTATTCAGCTTCTATGCAAGTGGGCAATGTAAAAATTAATTCAAACCTCACTTATTTAGTTGACATTTTCAAAAATAGTGCTGAGGAATCAAATAAAGTCAAAACGTTTTCCGAGGAAGGACATTTGTTGAAGTATACAGTAAATTGTCCTGTAGGTCCCGGCATATCAAACATTTATGCATTACGTTACACTGAGTACAATAACAGCAACAGAGAACACGCATGGAGCGGCTTTAAGAAGAATGATGCGGAGGCATGGGAACCTTATGCGGGTACAGAAAATGAAATACCTAGTTTAGAGGAACAAAAACTATACACTAATTATTTCCGTGTAAAAACTGCACCCATCAAGCAACCTTCCAAACAGACCGCCACGGTTGAGAAGCACTTTGACAAAATTGTGCTTACGTGGGAAAAAGCCACAGATATTACTCATGTAAATTATTTCATTTACAGAGGTAAAACAAACAATCCAGATTCTTCTGAATATATAAGTTCTGTGCAGGGATTCCCGACTGATGGACTCTATTTTTCCTGGACAGACCTCGATGTAAAGCCTAACGATGAGTATTTTTACTGGGTGTGCACCCGATTTATCAATCCCTGGGATAACAACAAAATAAGCATTTCCATCCGGACAGAAGCAAATGCAATTAAGGGCAGTACCAAGAAAGCGCTCGTACTGAAGGCATCTGACGGAGCTTATGTAAACGCAGTAAAGCTTGAATGGACTGATCTGTCTGAATATTCAGACGAAATCCGTATCGAAAGAAGTATTCCCGGAAAACCCGGAAAAATTGAGGAAAGAGAAGAACTTGGTATAGTGAGTAAATATTCCCGGGCCTTTGCCGATATCGATGCCATTCCGGGTTATGTCTACAAATATTTTATATCAGCAATCAAAGCTGGTCAGACAGATACAACATTGAACGATACCGGATTCAAAAAACCCAACGGAATTATATCCGGAACAGTGAAATCGGTAAATGGGACAGGTGTAGCCGATGTACAGGTTTGCGCCATGCCTCTCACCATAATCCTTCCTGGTGATGCGAGTGTTACTAAAGTATCTTATTGCGACATCACCGATAGTGATGGGAATTTTGAAATCCGCGATATTTACTATTATGATAAGGCGGAATTTGAGGTGGTTCCCGTAAAATTGGAGACAACTAAACCACACGACTTTTCTCCCGATACGATAAAGAGAACGTTGGATATTCAAACCTCATCAAGTGACGGGAATAGTTTTACCGATAACAGCGTATTTGCGGTCAGCGGGAAAGTTACCTATCCCGATGATTGCCCAATAGAAGGAGTAGAGATCTTGGTCAACAGGCAAAAACGAAATATTTTTACCAAAAAGGATGGCTCATGGAGTACCACCTTGCAGGATGCAGGTAATTATTCATTTAAGCCGGTTTACTTGCATCACCAATTTGAATCGGTTTATCAGCATCTCCAATCTGATATGTCAATAGATTCTATATTTATTGATGATGATGTTTCGAAAATCGATTTCACTGATGAGCAAAAAGATAGCATCATGGTTAAAGTGTTGAACGGATGCGGGGCGTCAGTGGCTGATGCTGTAAATATTCAGGTTGCAACTATTGATGAATGCTACAAAACAATTTTCTCAACCGGAAAAACTGGACTTCTAACTATTCCGGATTTGTCGGCAAGAAAATATACTGTTAAGATTGTTGAGTCTAACCTTTTAGATAATAACATATTTTCTCAGATCGGCGATAAGCCCATTACGGTAGACTTTACGGTGCGCGATACAGTTGACGTGATTACCAGGGACACTATTACAACTATAACACCACCTGATACAACCACCTTTTCCGATGGTTCTATTTTCATCGAACCAGCAGATACCGTATTTATAACTGTATATGACACCATAAGGGAAGTAGTTATCCCCAAAGCCGATTTCATATATCATTCACCAATGAAAGTTACAGTTGATTTTGCAGAAGCCGGTGCAAAAGTGGTTGACTGTGGTGATCCATCAAACAAAACTTATACGCTCATGGAAAAAAACGAAGCTTACTCTCTGCTTTTCAATATAGAAGAGAAACAAGGGGCTTGCCCGGTTACTGAAGGAGAATTGCGCATAATTGATTATATCAGTGACCGCGGCAAAACCACTATTAATGTACCCATTAAAAAAGGTATAGCAATATATACTGTTGATGCAGGATTACCAGAGTTTTCCAAAAATGATTTTAAGAAACTTTTATGGGTAAAACCCAGTGTTGGATTTGTAAAATCAGAACCTACTGAATTCTGGATCGTGGTTACCGGCGTTAAACCTGGGGAAAATTCAGGTAATGTGACTATATCTCCCGACCTTCCATCACTTGTTGTACATGATCCACCCGGTGACTTAAGCTATGCTTATGTTAATAAAGGTACCTCCATTACCAATTTCACCACACATGAGGTATTGGTTGGCGGTGAAGCAGGAGCATATGCTGATTTGACTTTTGGTTATACATCAGCAACATTTAAAGCTGGCGGAGTTGTCAAATTTACCTTAACAGGAGGCAGGGATAACTTTAACAGGGATGGGCTTCAGAATACCCTCACCTTTGAAGAAACTTTATCTACGTCTGACATGGAAAATTTGAATGGTCACAATGGAGATGTTTTATAGGTGCATCCTATAATCAGGAATATACAAATGGCCGTGAACTATATTTCGATTATTCAGAATGTTATCCCAAAGTTGTAACGAAACCTATGATAAATCCAACAGGTATCAATACTACCTTTATCTTTACTGAAGATCATATAAAAAACACTTTAATTCCCAATTTCAGTAAACTTATTGCAAATACTAAAGGGGATAAAGATGTGTCAATGTTAAGTGAATTTGATCAAAAACAGGTACTTGGATGGACGTTGCAAATTGCAAACTGGAAAAGCATAATCGCCTGGAATGATTTAAACAGAAGTGTGGAGAAAGCAAAATTTGATAAAAATATCACTTTTAGTGCAGGAGCAGCTCGTAGTTACGAAATGACTTCAAATACGGTGACTTCAAGTTCCTTTGAATATCACGATTTGGTAAATCTAGATTTTGCGACTGGCGCAAAAATTGAAAATGACATTGGTTTTTGGGCTGAAACTGATTTTGGTGCCGTGGCAAAATTCAGGTGGTCAAATAATACAAATGTGGGTAAAGAATCTGAAGAATACAGGACGGTGGGATATGTTTTAAACGATAATGATATTGGCGATTATTTCAGTGTTGATGTGATGACAGACTCGGCATTCAGTGTACCTGCCTTTCGTCTCAGGTCTGGGGCATCGAGTTGCCCGTATGAGCCAGGATCGCAACACAGAGACTTGGGTACTATCTCGGTCAATCCGCTGGAGAGAAACGAGGTTCCGGCAGATGGTATAGCTAATTTTATAGTTACTCTGGGAAATGAAAGTGAAACACAGGAAACACGTGATTACCGGATCAAATCGATCCAGCTTCTAATCCTGACGGAGCAATTGTCCGTTTGGGTGGTCAGCAGATTAACAACAGTCCTGCTATTTTTACTGTTGACACTAAATTGGAAATTGCTATGACGGTTGAAAAGGGACCACTAGCCTCCAATTATGAGAATTTAAAAATTCTTATTGCTCCTGTCTGTGAAGATTCGTATAGTTCAGCAACCTTCAGTGTGAATTTTCAGAGCGAGTGTCCAAATGTAACATTCATCAGCCATCTGATGGATGGCTGGTAAACAAAAACAGTAATAATATACTTAAAGTCTCTTTTACCGGGTTCGATATAAATAATGATTTTCTTGAATCTATTAGTCTTGAGATCAAAAATGACAATGATGGAATTTGGAAGCCTACCGATGTAATTATTACCGTTTCCAAACCAATTACTAAATTTTATGACTATGATTTTGACGTGAGCAAATTTGTTGATGGAGTATATTCTATCCGGGCAATTGCATCGTGTGGAAGTGATGGAGGTTATACTTACTCCAATGAATTAAAAGGAAGGATCAATCGTAATTCCATTGCCCCATTTGGATACCAACACCGGCTGATGGATTCCTTAGAAACGGGCAGGAGATCAGCGTAACATTTGATAAGGAAATTAAATGTAATGATCTTGAAACAGCGGATATCAAGCTTTATAAAGAAGATGGAACAGAAATACCATTGATAACACAATGCGCTGGTAGTAAACTTATCCTGAAACCAGTTCAAGACTTGTTTATGTTACCTGAGCTGGAAGGAATTCTGCTAACTGCAGAGGTATCTGGTGTTAAGGATCAATCAGGGAACATACAGGATTACCCCACCAAATGGTCTTTCCTTGTTAATGTGAGTCCGGTTGGCTGGAATCCGAATACAGTTTCCACTTCTGCAAAAGAAGGAGAACTAGTGGTAATAACCGCCCAACTCGACAATAGTGCAACCATCGGCAAAGCTTTCGAAGTAACCCAGTGGCCCGAATGGCTTATCCCTTCAGTAACAATGGCTTCTGTTCTGCCTGAAAATAATTATACTATTAGTTTTACAGCCGCAGAAGGATTGACTCCGGGACATTATAATGGAGAGGTTATTGCCATGGTCGACAATGTACCCGAAACACTAAACGTAACTCTTGAGTTGTACGCACAAGATATAAACTGGGGCGTAAATCATTCGGATTTTGAATACAACATGAATATTACTGCTCAGTTTAGCTCGGATAACGGAGATGTTAATTTATCTACCGGATTACGTGATAAAATAGCCGCATTTATTGATGGCGAACTCCGTGGAGTCGGTGAAATTGAATTTGTACCCGACCTCAACAAATATGCTGCTTTCATAAATGTTTCAAGCAATCATGCAGGACACAACGGAAGTATGATAGAAGCTGAAGACTATGTTGATAACCGAAGTTTAAGGGATGTCAACATTTCAGATAATGGGGTCAGTTCGATGGCATCACGGTTCAGACGAGATTTCTGGGGAGAATACGATGTTTACGCCACAAAATCAGGGACTTTTGATGTTGAATTCAGGGTAGCCAGTGGAAACAACGGAAACGGAATAACAGTGCTTTTAGATGGAATTGCTGCGCAATCCATTGCCGTACCAAATACAGGTAATGTGGACACCTACACCACAATTAGGACTAATTTGACCATAAACGAAGGTTCCCATAAAATGAGGATATTGTCAACCAGCTCAGAATTTTATTTGAACTGGATCAATTTCCCGCAGTATCATGTGAGGAATGCGCATTCCGATGATGTAATTAAATTCAGAATGTGGGACGGATTGGGTGGAATTGAATATGGTGCTATAGAAGAACTTACCTTCTTTAATGATGGTGTTATTGGAAGCGCTGAACATCCTTTTATTTTGCATCCTTCAGGTAGAATTCAGGATTTTATTCTATCGAAAGGCTGGAACTGGATTTCGGTAAATAAACAAAGTAATGACATGAGTGTAAGTAAGACCTTTGAAAGTCTCACGCCTCCTACCTCTTTAAATGAACTTACACTTAAGTCGCAGAATAATTATGCCCAGTATGCGCAAAGCACGGGATGGAAGGGTACTTTGACTGATATAAACTTAGCTTCTGGATATTTGATTTATTTAAGTGCGCATGCCGATACATTAGATTTAATTGGGGATTTTCCTACGACTGATATTCAAATTCCATTGAATACCAAATGGAACTGGATTGGATATCCCAAACAGGAGAATCAGCCTGTTGATGTTGTATTGAGTTCTTTGACTACTGATAATGGAGACATAATTAAAGGACAAACAGAATTTGCCGAATACAACTCCGGAACAAATACGTGGATTGGCGACCTGAAATTTTTCGAACCGGGGAAAGGGTACAAGCTGTTTGTTTCAAATCCGGATAATTTGAATATTCTGAAATCGGGTTCACCTGATGATTTGTATTTAAAACATGAATTTAACATGACTTTGACAGCTGTTATTAATTTTGGAGATCTTCCGGTTTCTGACAATTACGAACTCCGTACCATTTATAAATGATAAGCTGCGTGGCGAAATTCAGTTAATTTATATTACCGACCTGGATGAATATATGGCGTTTACCATGATTTATGGTGACAGACCGGATGTTGGTGACGCAGTGAAAACGGTATTATGGGATACTAACAATCAACGTGAATATGAGTTGTCATCGCCTGATATCAGTTTTGGTATCGACAAAATAAATGGTACGATTAACAATCCGGTTGTTCTTTCGGTTGTTGATGGTCAGATTGCTCCTTTACATGATAATCAGTTGAATTTCAATTGCTATCCTAATCCATTCTCAACTGAAATCAAATTTAGTTATTCATTATCACTCTGAGTCGAAGGTTACATTAATGATTACTGATATGTTTGGAAAAGAAATCAAGTGTATAGTTTCTGCTAACCAGGCTTCGGGTGATTATAATTATGTATTTGATGGAAGGAATCTTGCTACAGGCATTTATTATAGCACAATTAAAACAAATGATTTTGTTGAAACAAGAAAGATAATTCTCCTAAAACAATAAGCTGAATGCTTATATTAAAAAACAAGGGCTGGACTTTTTATTCAGCCCTTTTGCTTGCTTATCAGGCTATGATATATCTGATAATTCGCGTTAAGGTAAAGTAAAAACGTAAATGCACTTTCAGGAAGATGCAACTCATGATGAAATGGCGCAATTTACTTGTTAATGCCGCAACAATGTAGTAAAGTAAGATGATGCAAACATTACAACGAAATAAAGGAGGCATATCTGAAATTGAAATAAAACAATTAACAATTAATTCTTGATAAAAAAGGAAAAATCTATACCAGATTATTCCTTTTTTCGTTTTATGATTTTTAATTTGCGGAAAATTAAAATTATCGCTGATATTGCTTTTTGATCAGCAAAAAAACAGACTTATGAAGAAAACCTCTTTTTTTGGAATTGCAGGGATTATTTTACTTGTACTTTTTGTTTCAGGACAACAACATGCTCAATCTGAAACCGAATCTTTACCTGAACATGATTCCCTATTAATATCAGCAATCCCCGAACCTCTTGATATTGCGAACATTTTAACTGAATATGACAGTTTGATTTCTGCTGAAATTAAATCAACACATACAGTGGGGGCTGCGTATGCAATTGTGTACAACAACCAGGTTGTGCTTCAAAAATGTTACGGCCTGCGAAAAGCGCGTACACATGATTCAATTGATGAAAACACAATATTCAGGCTGGCATCGGTTTCTAAACCAATTTGTGGCGTTCTGGCCGGAATGCTTGCCGATGAAAATGTTATTTGCTTTGACGATAAAGTTACAGATTATATTCCGGGCCTCCATTTTAAAAGCCAGTCGATAACCAACGAACTTAGAATTAAAAACCTGCTTAGTCACACATCAGGTCTTGTTGCACATGCATACGATGATTTGGTGGAACAAAAAATCCCGTTATGTCAGATTATGAGCCAGCTACCAATGGCTAATACAACATCAAACCCAGGAGAATTATACTCATATCAGAATGTGATGTTCAGCTTGTACGATTCAGTTGTTTCCTACAAAACCGGCAAAAATTACAGCGATGTTTTAAAAGAGAAACTGTTTATCCCGTTTGGTATGACTGATGCTTCCACAGGGTTTGAAGAATTTAAAAACCATAAAAATATAGCACTGCCACATTCCGGTGTTACTCCGATTAAATTGAATGACCGCTACTACAATACCACTCCGGCAGCTGGTGTCAATGCAAGTGTTTCCGATATGAAGAACTTTCTGCTTACATTGTTAAGCGATACTTTAAAAATCAGTAACCGGATTGAAGAGGTTATTTTCACTCCACAAATTGAAACAATACTGAGCAGAGGCTATTTTTCACAATGGGAAAAAGTTGATTCAAAAGCTTATGGAATCGGCTGGAGAATTGTTGATTACAAAGGCCGGAAAATTGCCTACCACGGCGGATATGTACAAGGCTACCGTGCCGAAATCGCACTTTGCAAAGAAGAGAATGTTGGAATCGTATATCTCTCCAATTCGCCCAGCCTCATTGCCGCCCGAAGCGTGCCCGAATTTATAAACCGCCTTTTTGAATTCAAGGACAAACAGAAACTGGCAGTTAAATAGTCATATCATATTTTCGTTTTAACCCAACCTATATTTCAAAAGTATTTAAAAATGAATACTTTTAAGGCAAATAACAGTAACAGCCATGAAACCATTCTATTTAATTCTGGTAACAATTTTATTTCAGGTTTATTTTCCAAAATTCTCCTTTTCCCAAAACGAAACCCGTCCAAATGTAATCTTAATCATTACCGATGATCAGGGTTATGGCGACCTCGGAATTACAGGAAATCCGCATGTGAAAACTCCTGTAATCGATAAATTTGCCCGGGAAAGTATAAGGTTCAACGATTTTTATGTTTCGCCGGTTTGCGCTCCTACCCGATCAAGTTTAATGACCGGGCGATATTCGTTGCGAACCGGAATTCGCGACACATACAACGGAGGAGCTATAATGGCAACAAGCGAAATCACAATTGCAGAAATGCTGAAAGCAGCGGGATATAAAACAGGCAATTTCGGCAAATGGCATCTTGGCGACAATTATCCATCGCGACCAAACGACCAGGGTTTTGATGAGTCCTTGATACATCTTTCAGGTGGAATGGGACAAGTTGGTGATTTTACAACCTGGTTTCAGGGCGACAGCAGCTATTTCAACCCTGTACTCTGGCACAACGGAAAAATGGAAAAATACAATGGTTACTGCACCGATATTTTTGCTGAACAGGCCATCCGGTTTATCGAAAAAAACCGACAAGAACCTTTTTTCTGTTATCTCGCATTTAATGCGCCACACACACCGTTGCAGGTTCCCGACAAATATTACACGCAGTTTAAAAATATCGATCCAGCACTGGGCTTTGAAAACGATAAAAGGCCTTTTCAAAAAATGAGCGAAAAGAATAAAGAAGACGCCAGAAAGGTATATGCCATGGTTTCGTGTATTGATGATAACATTGGAAGGCTATTTCAAAAACTCGATGAATTAAAAATCGCTGAAAACACACTTGTAATTTTTATGACCGACAATGGACCACAACAAACACGATATGTTGCCGGCATGCGTGGATTAAAAGGAAGCGTTTTCAGGGGTGGTGTGCGGGTGCCGTTTTATTTACGTTATCCTGCTAAATATGCCAGTAACAAAGAGATTGAAACAACTGCTGCACATATTGATATTTTACCAACACTGGCAGAAATCTGCAACGCGAAATTGCCAACCGACCGAATCATTGACGGGAAAAGTCTTGTTCCGCTCCTTGACGGAAAAACAGTGGATTGGGCTGATCGTTCCCTGTTTTTTTACTGGACACGGCGTTACCCCGAATTGTACAACAACATCGCGCTACAAAAAAGTAATTACAAACTAGTTGGGCATACTGACTATAATTCAGCAATCGATGATTTTGAATTGTTTGATATTAAGCAAGATCCTTACGAACAGAAAAATATTGTTGCCGACAAAAAAGACATGGCAATATTGTTAAAATCCGAGCTTGACAAAATTTATAATGAACTGATTGCTTCAGAAAATATAGTACATAAACCAAGAATTACAATTGGAGATAAACATGAAAACCCCGTTTATTTGAATCGTAACGATGCCGATGGCGCCCGCGGAATTTGGGCACAGGAAGAGGTTTACGGGAAATGGCAGGTGTCGGTAAAAGAGGGAATTTACAATGTGCGATACAAATTTATCGAACCAGTCGTAAAGGGTGGACAGATGGTTTTGGAAACCGGCGCAGTTGTTAACCAAATGAAAAACAAACTCAACAATACTGATATTATTGAAATGAAAAACGTCAGCCTAAAAGAAATGGACTGCGAACTCATTCCGTTTTACGCTATCGGCAACAAATATATTTTTCCGTTTTGGGTTGAACTGGAACGGGTTAATTAAACATTCAGTTACTTTTCACCTTGGTACTTTAAACTCTGAACTCTAAACCCCGCCTCGTTTACCCGGTCCTAAAGGGAGCCCACCGCACAATCGGAAAACGCTGAATTCGGAACCCGGAATCCGGAACGTGGAACTCTGAACTAAAAATACCTCCCGATCATCCGGTTCTCTACAATTGCTTTTCTAAATTCAAGAAAATCGAGGCCACCCGAGTTGCTCCACACAATTTTGCCGCCCGGTTCAACAATCACTGTATAAGGTATTTCACCGCTCCATTTTGGGTCGAAATTGTCAATCAAATCATATTTATTTTCCGATTCAAAAATAAAGTTGTTGCTAATGGCAGCATTTTTCTTTTGGAGAAATTCTTTAACGTTTTCCTTCTTCTCCAGTTTGTCGGTGCTGATCGTGTACATTTCAAAATCGCGCCCCATAAACATGCGGTAGGTATCGACCAGTTCGCTGAATTCGGCCACACACGGGCCACACCAGGTTGCCCAAACATTGATGACACGCAGTTTTTTCGAATCATTTTTTAACAATTGTTTCAATGCCGGAATTGAAAGCGTTTCAAGTGGCGCCTCCTTTTTAGCCCAATCGGCATCCAGTTTTTTCCTTGATTCGTTTTTCCATTTCCACTTAATTGAACAACCAAAAACCTTTGGTTTTTTTCACTTCAACTTCTTTCCCGGCCAAAACTGCATCAATGGCATTTCGCAAATCATGCCGGGTCTCAGTGCCAATTTTTTCTGAGTCGTCAATTCTTCCAACATAACGTAAAACCCTTTCTTTATCGAAAACAAAAGCATGTGGAGTCGCAACCGGGCCATATTTTATTGAAGTTTCCTCGGTTGCGCCATCATCGAGAAACGGAAAATTAAACCCTTTTTCCTTTGCACGAATCTGCATATCTTCATAAGTATCACCCAAATCAGTATAACCCCGTTCTTCCAAACAAACGGATTCAGGAGAATTAGGATTGATCAATACCACCTGCAATCCTTGTTTTTTGTAATCATTTTGAATTTTTATAATCCGATCTTCATAAGCTTGAGCGGTTGGGCAATGCGGTGCGCTAAAAATAATTACAAGAATTTTGGCATCCTTAAAGGAAGCGAGTGAGTATATTTTTTCATCAATTCCTTTTAATTTGAAATCGATTGCTTTTGATCCGGGTTCGAGGGTTACAGGTTCAGGGTGCGATTGCGAAAGGGCAATTTTTGAAAAAATAAGGAATGACAAGGTGAGTAGTTTTTTCATAATGTTAGCTTAATACACTGATTTTGTTAATTCATTCAAAAATAATCAATTATGAATCAACCTCCATAAATTGATTTTAATTTTCTGCATTCATTTATTTTCTCTGTCAATTTGAACAAAAATGGCTTATTTTAGTATCTATACACAGAAACTAATTTCATGAAACGACCATGAACAACAATATTCACATACGAGTAACATTTTCATAGGAGTTACATCGAATACCTTTGAAAACCAACAATAATAATGAGATGAAATCTTTACAACCGACCATACTTTTTTTGATGATGCTTTTTCAAATTACTGCCAACAGCCAGGAAAAAGTTCAAACTGAAAAAGATACCACCGTTCTGTCACGGAAAATTGAAGAAGTAACTGTAAGCGCATTTCGTTCACCTTACAATTTATTTAACACTCCTGCACCCATAAATGTTATAACTCCTTTGCAGCTCGAAATGGGGAATTCGCTCACTACTGTTGAAGCGCTCAACCAATCACCCGGACTATTGATGCAAACCGGAACGCTGAATACTAACCGTTTAACCATTCGCGGAATCGGTTCGCGAACTCCATACGGGACGAATAAAATTAAGGCATATTTTGGTGAAATACCCCTGACTTCAGGCGATGGAGAAACCGTTTTGGAAGATTTGGAAAATACAGCCATAAAACGGGTGGAAATCGTTAAAGGACCTTCGTCGAGTTTGTTTGGCGCCGGACTGGCAGGTGTAATTTTATTTCATCCGAAAACTGCTGCACAAAATTTTGCTCAAAATCAAACTACAATTGGCTCTTTCGGAACAATTAAAAATATTTTGTCGGCAGGAGTTGTCAGCGACAAGTTGGACATTTTTGCGTTGGGTGCAATTTTAAAAAGCGATGGTTATCGCGAAAATAATAAGACAAACCGCTCAAATATCCTCATCAATTCCAATTATTCATTTTCACCCAATTTGAATATGCAAATTTTGCTGAAAGGCACAAAAATGAACGCAAATATCCCCAGCTCCCTCGATTTGCCAACGTTTCAGCAATCTCCGGAAAAAGCAGCGTCAAATTGGGCTGCCATTAAAGGATACGAAGACTATACAAACGGGCAGTTTGGAGTTTCGTTAAATTTTTCGCCCGACAACATGCATAAGATTTCAGCAGCTACATTTGGTAGCTTCCGTAACGCAGATGAATTGCGGCCTTTTAACCTACTTAATGAATCATCCAATTTTATTGGTGCACGGGCTTACGGACAAAAAACAATCGACGTGGAATCCAGTAAGTTCATTTTAACAACAGGTCTTGAACTTTTCCGGGAAAAATACAACTGGTCCACAATTTCAAATGCTACCAGTGCCGATTTACTTTCCGACAATATGGAACGCCGTCAATATGAAAACCTGTTTTTTCAGGTTGAGTCTGCTTTTAAAGAAAAATATTTTATTTCAGCAGGCGTGAATGGAAACCTCACACAGTTTTATTATACTGATAAATTCCTTTCAAATGGCGACCAGTCGGGAAACCAGAATTATAAACCAACAATTTCTCCGAGATTGGGAGCAAATGTTGTAGTGAGCCGTAATTTTTCGGTTTATGGAAATGTAAGTCACGGATTTTCAACACCAACTTTCGAGGAGACCTTGCTTCCTGCCGGCGAAATAAATTCAGAAATAAAACCAGAAACCGGGTGGAATACTGAAATAGGTGTTCGATCACAGTTGTATGGAAGAGTGCAATTTTCAGCCAGTTACTATCGTATTTATATTAAAAATTTATTGGTTGCCCGACGTACAGGTGAAGATGCTTATGTAGGCGTAAATGCAGGAAAATCACTACATCCGGGTTTTGAAACTGAAGTTAAATGGAACGTAACGGACGCAAGAAAATTTCCTTCGCTTACAGTATCGGGAAATGCAACCATTGCGAATTATCATTTTACCGAATTTACCGACCTGGACATTGATTATTCGGGAAATAACCTACCGGGAACAACAAAAAATACGTTTTTCGCGTTTGTAAATTTTAACCCTTCAAAAAATATAAACCTCAATGTATGGTACCATTTTATTGGTAAAATGCCCGCAAATGATGCCAACTCAGCCTATTCTGATGCTTACGGAATAACTAATTTTGAAACCAAATTTTACGGAAAATTAAACAAACTCAAATTTGAACTGAAAGGCGGTATTCAAAACGTTTTTGACATTCATTATGCTTCAATGCTTGCAGTAAATGCCCCTGCTTTTGGCAACAGTTTACCCCGATACTATTATCCCGGAAACCCAAGAAATTATTTTGTTTCGGTGTTGAT
>CAWDAW010000025.1:0-47683 GCA_963800345.1 uncultured Prolixibacteraceae bacterium
TGGGCCCACCTGGGCTTGAACCAGGGACCACCTGATTATGAGTCAGGTGCTCTAACCAACTGAGCTATAGGCCCCGAGAAGTTTAAATTTGATGGTTTAAAGTTTAAAGAATTAAACTTAAATTTTCAACATTTAAATTTCGGAGTGCAAGTTTACAACATTAACCGAAATTACACAAATATATTTTCCAAAATTCTGTGGCGATTTCTATGAATATTAGCGTCAATTGAAATAATATTTGATTTGTACCAATTTCAACTAAATTTGCACACTGTCAAATAGGAATGTTTGATTATACAGAAGAGTGGAGAGAGCGGGCTCACAGAAACTCTGGCAACCATCCGATAACTGAAGGAAAGGTGCTAAAACCCGGCCGGAAACGGAATTATAATTTAAACACAATCATTTTTTAAAATGCAAAAAACAAAAACTTACGAAGAAATCAACCTCAAACTTAAATCGGGTGAAGCAGTTATCTTGACTGCTGAGGAAGTTGCAAAAATGGCACTCGAATATTCACCTGAAGATATTCTTGAAAAGGTAGATGTGGTTACTACGGCAACATTTGGCGCTATGTGTTCGTCGGGTGCAATCATCAATTTTGGTCATTCTAATCCGCCCATCCGAATGGAAAAAATAAGGTTAAATGGCGTTCCGTGCTACGAAGGATTGGCTGCTGTGGATTCTTATATTGGTGCTACCGCCTGCGACCCCGATAACCCATCATACGGAGGTGCACATGTAATTCAGGATTTAATCGAAGGAAAAGACGTTTTGTTGGAAGCCTGGGGGAAAGGCACTGATTGTTACCCTCGTAAACATATTAGGACAAAAATAAATATAACCACAATCAACGAGTTTACACTTTTCAATCCAAGAAATGCTTACCAGAATTACAATGTTGCAGTGAATACTACTAAAAAGATGATTCATACTTATATGGGAACTTTGTTACCCAACATGCGAAATGCAACTTATTCAACTTCCGGCGAATTAAGCCCATTGTTAAACGATCCCGAGTTTCGGACTATTGGTTTGGGAACACGTATTTTTTTGGGTGGAACACAGGGTTTTGTAGTTTGGCCTGGTACACAATTCAATACTTCGAAACCAAAAAATGAATACGGAATTCCTGTGTCCAATTCGGCCACAATAGCAGTTATGGGTAATTTAAAGGAAATGTCGCCAGAATATTTGCAGGCAGCATACTACGAAAAATATGGTGTCAGCCTGTTTGTGGGAATCGGGGTTCCAATCCCAATCCTTGATGTTGAAATGGCCAAAAGAGTTTCGATAAATAACAGTCAGATTGAAACTTCAGTACTTGATTATGGTACTGTTGGAACACCAAAACTTGGGCAGGTAACCTACAGAGAACTACAATCAGGAACAATAAAAATTGCCGGTAATAAAATCCGTACTGCACCAGTTTCAAGTCTGACAAAAGCAAGGAAAATAGCGGATGAATTGAAACAATGGCTCCAAAATGGTGATTTTGAAATAAGCAAACCAGTTCAAATGTTCCCTAAAAATACTTCGTTAAAAAGTTTAAAAGAAACGGAGGCCGGTAATGATTAAAAAACGATTTATCCTGAATTTTCCACCCGATAGTGGCGATAAACCTTTTACCTATCATTTGGTAAAAAATTACGACATCCGCATCAACATATTAAAAGCAGAGGTATACCCAGGGAAACGTGGCAGTTTACTGCTGGAACTTCATGGTAAAAAAGATAATATCGAGAAAGGTGTTGAATACCTCAATAAGCAAAATATTATTTGCGAATCACTTGATAAGCGAATTCATTTTAAGGAAATAAAATGTATAGATTGCGGAAATTGCACAGCTGTTTGTTTTGCGGGTTCGCTTACAATGAACCCCGAATCGTGGAAATTAGAGTTCGACAAAGAGAAATGTGTAGTTTGTGAACTTTGTATTCCTGCCTGTCCGTTACATTTGTTTGAGATTGATTTTAGATAGTTTTGGAAATGAATTTTGGTGAAATGACACATTAAATAATGAATCAGCCTTTTAAAAATTTGTTTGGAGGATTTCAACCACGCACTTATCGCACACAATTCAACACCGCTCGTTTTACTGGTTTTGAAATTGCACACCTCGAAACCGATTTGTGGATTGGTGTAGGACCTGATTCTTTTCTACCTGAAATGAAAATGGTTGCGTTTGCTAAAATCAAAAGTTTGCGAGAAAAATTGGATAAGTATATCGCGGTTGAGCCGTTTTTTAAGAAAAGCCTGAAACCATTTCAACCCTCTGATATTGCACCAAAAGAAGCGGTTGAAATGGCTGCTGCTGCAGAAAAGGCAGGAATCGGGCCCATGTCAACTGTTGCCGGATTGTTTGCACGCGAAGTTGGCGAGGCACTTTTACAAAACTTTTCAATAGAGGAAATGGTTATTGAAAACGGCGGCGACATTTACGTTCTTTTAAAAAATGAATTGGTGCTTTCTGTTTTTGCGGGTGAATCTATTTTGTCGGAACGGATTGGACTTGTAGTTCCACCTGAAAAAAACAAACTCGGAATTTGTACTTCGGCTGGAACTGTTGGCCCGTCATTGAGTTACGGGAAAGCAGATGCAGTTGTGGTAGTTTGCGAAGATGTTTTGCTTGCCGATGCATTTGCAACCGCTTTCGGTAATAAAGTAAAGTCGCCAAACGATGTTGAAAAAGTATTAAATCAATCTGAAAAATATCCGGAAATTCTTTCATTATTAATTGTTTGTGAGGATAAAGTTGGGATAAAAGGGGAGAATGAAATTAGAATTTTGAAGTAAAAAATATACTTGCGAAGGCACTGGGTTGAATATAAATAAACATTGTGTCTTTGCAACTTTGCAAGAAAAAATATATTATGATTAAAAACGATATTAGAACCGAACTCAAAACCCGTGTTCTCGTTATGGATGGCGCAATGGGTTCACTTTTACAGGAATACAAATTAACTGAAGCTAATTACCATGGCGAGCGTTTAAAGGATTTTCCATACGACCAAAAAGGGAATAACGATATTTTGTCGATTACGCATCCCGAAATTATTGTCGAAATACATACGAAATATTTGGAGGCAGGAGCTGATATTCTGTTAACCAATACTTTTAATGCAACTCCCATTTCACAGGCTGATTACCACACCGAAGAGTTTGTGTACGAAATGAACAAAGCTTCGGCAACTCTGGCAAAAATTGTTGCTGATAAGTTTACAGCACAAAATCCTTCGAAACCGCGTTTTGTTGCGGGCTCACTCGGACCAACAAACAAAACCCTTTCTTTATCACCCGAAGTTAACGACCCCGGTTATCGGGCAGTTTCTTTCGATGAAATGAAAGCTGCATACCGTGAGCAACTTGAAGGGCTTCTGGACGGTGGAGTCGATTTGATTTTAATCGAAACAATTTTTGATACATTAAATGCCAAAGCAGCTATTTTTGCTGTCGAAGAAGCGCTCGAAGCCAGAAATGTACGACTTCCTCTGATGGTTTCGGGAACGATTACCGATGCCAGCGGACGTACACTTTCAGGTCAAACCGTGGAGGCTTTTTTAAACTCGGTTTCTCATGTCGATTTGTTAAGCATTGGATTGAACTGTTCGCTTGGCGCGACAGATTTGCGGCCTTATGTACAGGAACTTTCCAAAAAAGCGCCGTTTCACATCAGTGCCCACCCAAATGCAGGTTTACCCAATCAGTTTGGCGAATATGACGAAACACCTGAAATGATGGCCGGATTTTTACAGGATTATCTCGATAATAATTTTGTAAATATTATTGGTGGCTGCTGCGGAACAACGCCCAATCACATTCACGAATTTGCAAAAATTGCGGAAAAGGCAAATCCACACCAAATTGTTAAACCCGAAATTTATACACGTTTAAGCGGTTTGGAACCGGTTACACTTACCAAAGAAACCAACTTTATGAATATCGGCGAACGTTGCAATGTTTCAGGATCACGAAAATTTGCACGTTTGATTCGTGAAGAAAGATTTGAAGAAGCGCTTTCAGTTGCGCGGGCACAAGTTGATGAGGGCGCGCAGGTTATCGATGTGAATCTTGACGATGCAATGATCGATGCTGAAAAAGAGATGGTCCGTTTCCTGAATTTGTTGATGGCCGAACCCGATATCGCCAAACTTCCGGTGATGATTGATTCATCGAAATGGAAAGTTATAGAAGCCGGGTTAAAATGTTTGCAGGGGAAGGCAATTGTAAATTCAATCAGTTTGAAAGAAGGCGAAGAAAGTTTTGTGCAGCAGGCAAAAGTGATAAAACGGTTTGGCGCTGCGGTTGTTGTAATGGCTTTCGATGAAGTTGGACAAGCTGATAATCTCGGACGCCGCAAGGAAATTTGCAGTCGTGCATATAAAATCCTGACGGATAAAGTTGGGTTTCTGCCACAGGATATCATCTTCGACCCAAATATTTTAACCATTGGAACCGGACTTGAAGAGCACAACAATTATGCTGTCGATTTTATTGATTCGGTTCGGTGGATTAAGGAAAATCTGCCACACGCCAAAACAAGCGGCGGAATAAGTAACGTTTCATTTTCGTTCAGGGGAAACGATGTTGTGCGCGAAGCCATGCACTCGGTTTTTCTTTATTATGCGATAAAAGCCGGCCTCGATATGGGAATTGTAAACCCCGGGATGTTGCAGATTTATGATGAAATCCCAAAAGATTTACTCGAAAAATGTGAAGATTTAATCCTGAACCGGCGACCAGATGCCACTGAACGAATGCTGGAATTTGCCGAACAGCTAAAAACAGGGGACAAAAAAGAGGCAAAAAAAGATGAGTGGCGCGAACTGCCTCTCGAAAAACGAATTGAACACGCACTTGTAAAGGGATTTCCGGAGTTTGTTGACGAAGACATGGCCGAAGCTGTAAAAATTTACCAACCGGCATTAAATATTATCGAAGGCCCGTTGATGGATGGAATGAACGTGGTTGGCAATTTGTTTGGCGCAGGGAAAATGTTCCTCCCGCAGGTAATAAAATCAGCCCGGGTAATGAAAAAGGCTGTTGCATATTTACTCCCTTATATTGAAGCCGACAAAGCAAAATACAAAACTGTTGACAAACGAAATAAAGTGCTTATGGCAACTGTAAAAGGTGATGTGCATGATATTGGTAAAAATATTGTGGGTGTTGTTCTTGCCTGTAACAATTTTGATATTATTGATTTGGGAGTTATGGTTCCCACAGAGAAAATTATCGAAACAGCTATTCAGGAAAAAGTGGATGTGATTGGATTGAGCGGACTGATTACCCCATCGTTGGAAATTATGGCCGATGTAGCGCGGGAAATGGAACGCCGCGGACTGGATATCCCGATTTTAATTGGCGGGGCAACTACATCAAAAATCCACACCGCTGTTAAAATTGAGACTGAATACTCTCATCCTGTAATCCATGTAAAAGATGCTTCACTGGCGGTAAATGTAGTTTCAAACCTCATTGCAAAAAATCAGAAGTATCTTGATGCTGTTAAGGCTGATTATGCTGAAATCCGAAGCTTTCAGAGTAAAAGAAAACCTAAAAACTATCTTACTTTGGAACAGGCCCGAAGGAATAAATTCAAAATCGACTGGGACAATACTCCAATTTACAAACCAAACTTTTTGGGCATTAAACAAATAATCGACTATCCAATTTCGGAATTGCGGGAATATATCGACTGGACTTTCTTCTTTATTACCTGGGGTTTAAAAGGTCATTATCCACAAATTTTTAATGATGGGGAACAAGGCGAAGCAGCTAAAAAGTTATATGCCGAAGCCAATGAATTTCTGGATGAAATTATCGAAAAAAAAATGTTGAAGGCAAATGCTGTAATTGGTATTTGGCCAGCAAATGCTGATGGTGACGATGTAGTTTTATATGAAGACGAAACGCGACAAAAAGAAATTGGCCGGTTCTACCACATTCGTCAACAGGAACTAAAAAAACCGGGAATTGCCAATTTCTGTCTTTCCGATTTTGTAGCACCACTTGATTCGGGTAAAATAGATTATTGTGGAGGATTTGTAACAACCGGAGGAATTGGTATCGAAAAATGGAAAGATGCCTACCGGGCTGATAATAACGATTTCAAGGCAATTATGCTGGAAGCACTTGCCGACCGTTTAGCCGAAGCTTTTGCCGAATTATTGCATCTCCAGGTTCGCAAAGATTACTGGGGATATGTTCCCGATGAAAATCTCACACAGGATGACCTGCTTAAAGTAAATTACCAGGGAATTCGTCCGGCACTGGGTTACCCGGCTTGTCCTGAACATTCTGAAAAAAAGAACCTTTTTGAACTTTTACAAGCCGAAAAAATTGGAGTTACATTGTCAGAGCATTTTGCGATGTACCCAAATGCCTCGGTTTCAGGCGAGTTTTTTGTGCACCCTGAATCGCGTTATTTCAGCCTCGAAAAAATCAGTAAAGACCAGGTGGAAGACTACGCCAGACGCAAAGGCGAAACTGTTGAATACATCGAGAAATTTATGCCTGCGAATTTGAATTACAAGTAGGAATCAGAAAAAATCGGAGACAGAAGTAGCCGGAAGTAAATGGAGTAAATTAAATATTCAAATTACATTTTGCCTGAACTCGTTAAAAAACACACTTTTTTGTATTTTTACGCCCTCTAAATCAAAAATATATGAAAAGTAAAAAGGGCAATTTCTGGGGCAAGATTCTATACTTTATTGTTGGGATGCTGTTTATGCTTGGGCTTGACATGATTTTTCAATTCAATAATTCGGTTGAAAAAGGCGTAACCCGCGAACTAAATAAAGCACAAAAGAAAATCGAGGATACGTTGAGATAATAGGTATGAAAGTAATAGACATTATAAATACGGCAAAAAAGACAGTTTTTTCGTTTGAACTTTTGCCACCATTAAAAGGGAACGACACTGGTAAATTATACCACACTATTGAGAGCCTGACCGAATTCGACCCAAAATACATAAACATTACAACACACCGGGATGAATTGGAATTCAAAGAGATGCCTGACGGCTCGATAGTGAAACGCACGGTTCGGAAACGGCCAGGGACAGTAGCCATTGCAGCCGCTATTCAGCATAAATTCGATATTCCGGTTGTACCTCATATTTTGTGCGGTGGGTTTACAAAAAGTGAAACCGAGCATGTTTTAATCGATTTAAATTTTCTGGGGATTCAAAATGTTTTGGCACTTCGTGGCGATGGGGCAAAAAACCAGCATGTTTTTCAACCCGAAAAAAATGGAAACGCAAACGCACTTGAGCTTGTGTTGCAAATGAAGGATTTGAGTAAAGGAAAATACCTTGAGGATGATTTGAAAAATAGTCTTCCTCTGGATTTTTGTATTGGAGTTGCAGGTTATCCGGAGAAACATTTTGAGGCACCGAACAGAGGTCAGGATTTGTTTCATTTAAAGCAAAAAGTAGATGCCGGAGCCGATTACATTGTTACTCAAATGTTTTTCGATAACCAGGTTTATTACGAGTTTGTGAAAAAATGTCGTGAAAACGGTATCACTGTTCCGATAATCCCAGGCATTAAACCTATTAATCTTGTCAACCAGTTAACTGTCCTGCCAAAAATTTTTAGCATCGATATTCCTGCAGAACTGGCGGCAGAACTTGCAAAGTGTAAAACAAATGCTGAGGCCGCTAAAATTGGTACAGAGTGGGCTATTTATCAATCTAAAGATTTGGTGGCTAATAATGCGCCTTCGCTTCACATTTACACCTACGGCGTTTCAGACAATGTAAAGGAAATTGTTAAGTCGGTGTTTTAATTGACAGCCCCCTCTAACTCCCCCGAGGGGGAGAACAGGAAGAACCAGATATCTATTTTTCCAGTATTCAGAATCGAGATGTTAAAAGAAGCTCCAAAAAATTATATTTTTTGGAGCTTCTTAATTCCTCCCCTTTGGGGTGGTCAGGTGGGGGCTTTAATTCCCCATTTTCACTTGACTGTTTATCTTATTGTTTTTCTCCTGGTCGTTCATTTTCAACGAGTAAATCATCGCTTCCACCTGTAATAGTAAATTTCGTTTTTCTTTACTTGGAGCATAAACATAACCGAAAGCTACAATAACCCGTTGTTTGGAAGCATCCAATTCTGCCAAACATATGTATGGGCCACCCATAAAATCGTTTTCAGTACGCCAAAGTCCACGCATTTCTGCCGCATAATTTTTGTTGTGCTCACGAATGTTGAAAACCTGATCAAGGCTCTTTTCGGTTGCCATATAACTTCCTTCGGTTGGACCGGGGATATTAATGCCTAATGTACTGTCATTTTTGGCAACTAAATAATCAACAGTAAAAGTAGAATCCGAAATATAAGGAAAACTATAAAGAGCTATTCCCTGCGATATTTCCGGAGTTTCGTACCTGAACCAGATAAAATTTTCCTTTTGGCGGGCAATCACAAAACCCGGGGGAACAGTCATTGTTACTCCAAAATCATTATTTAGCGCGTTGTAAACTGTTTTTTCATAATATTTCCTGTAGTTCATTGTCAACCTTTCTTTTTCAGCAACCAAAAAATACGACAAAATTTTGTCACTGTTTTTATTGAAAAGCTCTTCGAATTGTTGGGCGTTTTTTGCCTTAATTTCTACTACTGCCTGAGGATATGCCCAAACATCTTCTTTCATTGTTATTTCCGGTGTTTCAATATTTTCCGAGATTGAAGTCTGGATAATATTGCGTGTGCTCCTGAATATTTTCTTGAAAGCTTCGTGTGGTACATTTACCAAATCAAAAACCGGTTCTTCCTGTGGTAGTGCCACATAATCCTGCCCCAAGGTATTTTTGAGTAATTCTCCGGGCTTACCTTTCCAGGCTTCATCCGAAATTACAACTACCAATTCATTGGTTTTTCCTGTAATGTTTTGGTGTAAGACAGGTTCGTTTGAACAGGATTGTAAAACGGCCAGAATAATAATTACTACGCACTGAAAAATACAATTTGTTTTCATTGTTTTTTTTTTTGGTTTTGATGTTAGTATATAACAAAAACTTTACCAAAAAAAATCCTGTTTCTGAGCTTCTCAGAAACAGGATTCATGAATATATCAAAACTAAAATTATCTTTCAATTTTATCGGGATTCGACTTGATTTCCTCTTCGTCATCACCTTTACTGGCTTTTTTGAACTCGCTCATTCCTTTCCCAAGTCCTTTCATTAACTCCGGAATTTTGCGACCGCCAAAAAGTAAAAGAACAATAATTAGTATGATGATAATTTCCTGTGGCCCTACAAAACCTGCGATTACAAATAGATTCATAATATAATATATAAAAATAATTTTCTACAAAAGTAGTTTTTTTTAATTAGAATGTTCCGTTTATCATTTTTATTATGTCGTTGGCATTTGCAAATAGTACCAAAGCCAATAGAAGAACCATGCCTGCAATTTGTGCATATTCCAAAAACTTTTCGCCGGGTTTGCGGCCTGTAATTATTTCTCCAAACAAAAACATAACATGTCCGCCATCAAGCGCAGGGATAGGTAACAAATTCATGATTGCCAGAATAATTGATATAAATGCGGTCATATTCCAAAACGAATACCAATCCCACTTTCCGGGGAAAATATTGCCGATTGTTGCAAATCCGCCAAGCGATTCATAAGCTTTTGTTTCTTTTTTGAAAAACAATTTGAACTGTTTCAGATAGTCTCCGGTAGTGCGTACTCCTCTTTTAATACCGGCTGGAATTGATTCTATAAAACCATATTTTACAGTTTTATAATCAAAAACATCTGGATTATTGTATGCAGCTAAAAAGCCAATTTTTCCTTCGTCGGTAACAGTAACTTCTTTCTTAACAGGTTGACCGTCACGTATAATTTCCAGTTCCACGTTTTGTCCCTTTTTAGAATAAATGTAATCTGAGAACTCATCGTAAAATTCGAATTTTAACCCATCAACACCCGAAAAAATATCATCTTTTTGCAGGTCTGCTTTTTGTGCAGGCGAATGTTTTTCAACCTTCCCAACTTTAATATCAAATGGAGTACGCGGAACCATAACCGATTTGCTTTTTAAAAGGAGCGCCAAATCGGATCCACTAATTTCAACGTCCATTTTTTTTCCGTTCCTTTCAACTTGTACCGATTTCGCATCATCCAGCACTATTGTCGGTATAATAACCGAAAAATTTTCAACGTATTTATTGTCAACGGTCAATATTTTGTCCCCATTCTGAAATCCGATTTCTTTTCCTACCTCGTTGACAGCTATACCATATTTGGCATTTTCAGTTGGTAAAAATTCTTCGCCCCACGCATACATAATACCAATGTAAATTATCATTGCGAACAGAAAATTCATTGTTACTCCGCCCAACATAATCAACAATCGCTGCCAGGCAGGTTTTGATCGAAATTCGTAAGGTTGGGGAGGTAACTTCATGGCTTCTTTATCCATTGATTCATCCATCATCCCCGAAATTTTCACATAACCGCCCAAAGGAAGCCAGCCGATTCCGTATTCTGTATCGCCTTTTTTAACTTTGAAAAGCGAAAACCATGGATCAAAAAACAAGTAAAACTTTTCGACCCGCGTATTAAACAATCGGGCAAACATAAAATGCCCCAGTTCATGCAGTACAACCAGAATTGATAAACTTAAAAGTAATTGTGCCGTCTTAATTAATATCGTATCCATTAAAATTTTATCTCTTATTTTCTATTTTCAGTCAATAACATTGTTTTGCTTCGTGCTTCGGCATTTGTTTGGATTAAATCTTCCAATGTCGGATTTTGAACAAAGGCTACTTTTTGCATGACTTGTTCAATGACAACCGGCATTTGCAAAAAAGTAATTTTCCCACTTAAAAAAGCCTCAACTGCCACTTCGTTTGCAGCATTTAAAATGCAGGGAATATTTCCTCCCATTTTTATTGCTTCAAAAGCGAGTGCAAGGTTACGAAAAATTTTTGTATTTGGCAGTTCGAAATTAAGGGAGGGGTAGTTGAGGAAGTTGAAACGGGGATAATCGTTCTTAATTCTTGCAGGGAATCCCAGTGCATACTGAATGGGCAATTTCATATCAGGTAGCCCCATTTGCGCTTTCATCGAACCATCTTCAAACTGAACAATCGAGTGAATTATGGATTGGGGATGGACAATTACATCTATTTTTGATGCTTTTAAACCAAACAACCAGCAGGCTTCAATCATTTCAAATCCTTTGTTCATCAATGTTGCCGAGTCGATTGTGATTTTTGCGCCCATCTCCCAATTCGGATGTTTCAAAGCATTGTCGATGGTTACATTTTGAAGTTCTTCCTCACTTTTTCCCCTGAACGGACCACCGGAACAAGTGAGGTAAATTTTTTCTATCGGATTCATAAATTCACCCACCAAACATTGAAAAATAGCAGAGTGTTCCGAGTCGACCGGCAGAATTTCAACCTTTTTTTCAAGTGCTGTTTTTGTGATGATTTCCCCAGCAACAACCATTGTCTCCTTGTTGGCAAGTGCAATATTTTTACCTGCTTTTATTGCGTTGTACGTAGGCATCAATCCCGAATAGCCAACCATTGCAGTCAACACCAAATCAATGGTTTCCATTTGAACCACCTGGTTGAGTGCGTCGGTGCCGGCATAAACTTTAATGGGTTCGTTTTTTAATGCCTCCGAAATGTATTTATATTTATCAGGGTTTGCAATAACAACGGCGTTGGGTTGAAACATTTTAGCCTGCCCAATTAAAACATCAACATTGTTATTGGCTGTAAGCACTTCAACTTCAAACTTTTCAGGGTTTTGCTGAATTACTTCGAGAGCCTGTGTTCCAATGGACCCTGTAGAACCGAGAATAGCAATACGCTTTTTCATAAATTAGAAATCAATATATTGTTCAGGATCGATGGCATTTCCACGATGCCAAAGTTCGAAATGAAGATGTGGTCCGGTTGTTAGTTCGCCCGAGTTGCCAATAATGGCAATGGCCTCGCCCGCCCTGACTTTATCGCCCGTGGATTTTAAAAGTTCAGCATTATGCTTGTACACCGAAACCAAATCGGCTTCGTGCTGAATATACATTACGTAACCTGTTTCGAGTGTCCAGCCAGAAAAAATGACTGTACCATCCAAAACCGATGAGATCCTTGCATTGGGATCACTTACAAGGTCAACCCCAATATGGTCCGATGTTAAATTATAATGATTCGTAACAATACCTTTCACCGGTACATAAAAGTGCATTTCGCTCAATTCAGTTTTTTTTCGTGTGTTGTTTTGAATCGACAAACTCAGCTGTTCAGCCAATAAATTATCCTGAAAAATGGAGTCGTGGTTATATTGGTTAAAATTGACATCGTACAACTCTGAAGAAGTATCAACAACAATATTGTCTTCAGGAGTTTCGCCTGAAATAATTGCTTTTATGCCTTTAAAAAACTCATCACGTTTTGTCAGTTCAATTTCAAGAGAATCGACTTTCAAAGCATTGTCTACCATCATTTGCCGTTGTTTTGCATCGGGATAGCCTGGAATGTATTCCTTTAAACCGGTTGCTGCAATTAGAAATGTAACAAGAATAACAATGATGGATGAGGCCACACTGACAATTGTAAAAACCTTTAAGCGTGTAAGCTTTATGCTCCAAACCGATTGAAAAGTGGAATCGTTGAAAATTGTCAGCCGATACTGGTCATTTAATTTATCAAAAAAAATACGTTTCTTTTTTTCTGCCACAGCTTTGTTTTTAAGCGGCACAAATTTAGAAAGAATTGATAAACAATCATGTAGTTTATAATTTTTTAACCACCTTGGAGTGGTGGGAACAGGAGAATCCTTTCTCCTGATTTTAGAAACAAAAAATAAATGAAACAGATTATTTTTCCCCTAATTTGAATAACACGGACTTTGGAAAGCCCATGTCCCGTAACGCTAGCTGTAGCACAAGTACCAAAATTGCAAGGTGCAGGGAAAAATTTGAGGTTGGATTAAAAGGGAAAGTCAGTGCGTAGTTGCAGCAAGATAATTCCATGTTGCCGAAGTGTTATTCCATTGCGCCGGAGCATGATCCCTTTTGGAATGATAGATAATCCCTTTAGAACAGGAGTAAATCCATAGAGAATTACAATAATTCCGCATTGCAGCAAACACATTCCAAATAGAATTGTTTTGCTGAAGTATTGCCGAAGCCTTATCCCGGGTTGCATCACACCAGTGTCATTGTATAAAACCCCAATTTAAAGCATAGTGGCGTAAAAGTTATCTTAAAACACGATTTAATTCCTTAAGAAAAAGAGTAATAAACTGCAGTAATTTGCAATGTTTAACTAATAAAAAGACATTTATCACATAAACATGCGACATGAAAAATTATATTTGCAAACTCTTTAAGATAAAGTTAATAAAGCATGAAAAAATTAAATTTAGTACTGCTACTTACTGTAATGTTTTACGGATGGGCAGTGGCCGATGAAGGAATGTGGCTGCCTTCACTAATTAACAAACTGAATATTGCAGAAATGCAAAAGGAAGGATTGAAATTAAGTGCTGAAGATATTTACAGCATCAATAATTCAAGCCTTAAAGATGCAGTAGTAGCGCTCGATCGTGGTTCGTGTACAGCAGAATTAGTTTCGAACGATGGACTTTTGCTTACCAACCACCACTGCGGTTTTGGTGAAATTCAGCAACATTCGAGTGTTGAACACGATTACCTGCAAGACGGTTTTTGGGCTATGTCGCGCGAGGAAGAATTATCCAATCCGGGCAAAACCGTTACATTCCTGATTAGTGTTGAAGATGTTACTTCGCAGGTTTTAGCCGATATTACCGATGCTACAAGTGACGAAGAACGCAGTAAAATTATTCGTAAAGTTTCATCTGAACTTGAAGAAAAAGCCAAGGGTGATACACATTACGAAACTTATGTCCGCAGCTTTTTTAGCTCAAATAAATACTACCTTTTTGTAGTTGAAACTTTCAAAGACATTCGTCTGGTTGGCGCTCCACCACAGGCTTTGGGAAAATTTGGCGGCGATACCGATAATTGGATGTGGCCCCGCCATACATGTGATTTTTCGATGTTCCGGGTATATTGTGGTCCTGACGGGAAACCGGCTGAATATGCTGAAGACAATATTCCGTATCAACCAAAACACTTTTTGCCGGTTTCGTTAAAAGGTGTCGACGAGGGCGATTTTGCAATGATAATGGGTTATCCGGGAAGAACAAACCGTTATGAAACCTCGTTTGGTGTAAAAAGCACAATGGATGTTACAAATGAAGTGAGAATTGAAGTTCGTGAAAAACTGCTCGACATTTGGAGCGATTATATGAGTTCAAGCCAAAAAGCACGCATTCAGTATGCATCGAAACATGCACGTAGTTCCAACTATTACAAATACAGCATTGGGCAAAACAAAGGGCTAACAAATCTGAATGTTATCGATAAAAAGCAGGCAATCGAAAATGAATTCACGGATTGGGTAAATGCCGATAAAAACCGAATCGAAAAATATGGAAAAGCCCTTTCGATGATTGAAAACTCGTTTAAGAACCAGGAATTAGATATAGCCAGGGCATACATTGGAGAAGCGCTTTTACGTGGTCCCGAAATTTTTATGTTTGCAAATCGTGCACAATCATTGTTGGATCTTCTTGAAAAACCAGAGGAAAACAAAGACAAAATTGATCGGGTAATTGATTCAATGAAAAAAAGTATGGTTGATTATTTCAAGGATTACGATGCCGCAACCGACCAAAGAGTAGTTGGAACCTTATTAAAATTATTTGCTGATAAAAATGCAGCACAGTATTATCCTGATTTCTTTTCTACAATTCAGAAAAAATACAAAGGCGATTATGAAAAATATGCCAAAAAACTTTTTGAAAATACAGTTTTCGACAGTAAAGCAGAGTTGACAGCCTTTTTGGAAAACCCATCATTAAAAGTCCTTAAAAAAGATATGGCATTAACTGCTGCAGCTGACATTTTTGCAAAATACCGGGAGATTAGCGAAAAGGCAGGTGAAAATCAAAAAATGAGAAGTGAAGGAGAAAGGCTTTTTGTTGAGGGATTGATGGAGATGAAACCTAACAAAAATTTCTATCCTGATGCAAATTCAACAATGCGTTTAACTTATGGCCAGGTGAAGGATTATTCACCGAGAGATGGGGTTATCTACAACTATTTCACAACAACAGATGGTTATCTTGAAAAAGAAATTCCGGGTGATGACGAGTTTGATGTTCCTGCTCGCATGAAAGAACTTTTACTTGAAAAGAATTATGGGCAATATGTTGATGCAGATGGAAAATTGCATGCCTGTTTTATTACCAACAACGATATTACCGGCGGAAATTCGGGCAGCCCTGTAATGAATGGGAATGGCGAGTTAATCGGAATTGCATTTGATGGAAACTGGGAAGCCATGAGCGGTGATATTGCCTTTGAACCTGAATTACAGCGTTGTATAAATGTTGATATCAGGTTTGTACTTTGGGTTATCGATGTTTATGCTGGCGCAGGTCATTTGGTTGATGAAATGAAGATTGTGAAATAAATAGCCCCCTCTGGCTCCCCCGGAAGGGGAGAAGAAGAAAAAAATCCCTGTCAAAAAAGTGGCGGGGATTTTTTTATTCGCCAAGTGGTTCCAATCTGCTGGGCTGATAAACTAAAATTTGCATTTTCTGCTTTTTACTAACTACTTTGCGCTTTTTATTCAATACAAAAAAATGGTTCGACCACAAATAACAATTTACACCGATGGTGCAGCCCGCGGAAATCCAGGACCCGGGGGATACGGAATCGTATTGATTTCAGGGCAATATAGGAAGGAAATCTCGGAAGGATTCAAACATACCACCAATAACCGAATGGAATTGCTGGCCGTTATTGTTGCTCTTGAAACGCTAAAAATCCCCGGCAGTGACGTGACTATTTATACCGATTCGAAATATGTTGCTGATTCGGTTACAAAAGGCTGGGTTTTTGACTGGGTAAAGAAACGGTTCAAAGGCAAAAAAAATACCGATTTATGGTTACGCTTTCTGGAGATTTATAAAAAACACAATGTGAAATTTATTTGGGTAAAAGGCCATGCCAACAACCCACTAAATGAACGTTGCGATGAACTTGCAGTTGCGGCTTCAATGGAAAAATATTTAAAAGAAGATACGGGTTATCAGCCTGAAGGATAATTATTTTGTTGACGTTGTCAGGTACTTCGCACGCTGACAAATCCAAAATGCATTCTTAAACCTGACAGCGTCCTCAGACCTGTCAGCGTTAAAATATAACATAAAACCAGGAAATATTTGATTTAACTCGCTTTCAGCCGTTGAATATTTGCTCCTTCCAGTTTGTCTTGAGCATATTCTTTTGTAATATTCAGTTTGTCAATCTTTTCCGAAGGTGAATAAAACATGGCATCATTCATTATACTTTCGCAAATTGAACGCAAACCCCGTGCACCTAATTTAAATTCGATGGCTTTGTCAACAATGTATTCAAACGCTGCTTCGTCAAATTCGAGAGTTATCCCGTCAATTTTAAATAATTTTTTGTATTGCTTTATTACCGAGTTCTTTGGTTCAGTTAGAATACTCCGGAGTGTTTTCTTATCCAAAGGATTGAGATAAGCCAAAACGGGTAAGCGACCAATTATTTCGGGAATCAGCCCGAATGATTTTAAATCCTGGGGAGCAATATATTGCAATAAATTTTCGCGTTCAATCCTATCAACATCTTTTGCAGCGCTGTAACCAATTACTTTCGTATTAAGACGTGTGGCTATTTTGCGTTCAATTCCGTCAAAAGCGCCACCGCAAACGAAGAGTATGTTTTTGGTATCTACAGGAATCAGTTTTTGTTCAGGGTGCTTCCGTCCACCCTGTGGCGGAACATTCACAATTGAACCTTCCAAAAGTTTTAATAAACCTTGCTGAACCCCTTCGCCTGAAACATCTCGGGTTATTGAAGGATTATCGCCTTTGCGGGCAATTTTGTCAATTTCATCAATAAAAACAATACCTCTTTCAGCGGCTTCCACGTTATAATCTGCTGCCTGAAGAAGTCTTGTAAGCAGGCTTTCAATATCTTCGCCTACATAACCAGCTTCGGTTAAAACTGTGGCATCTACAATTGTAAACGGAACATGCAACATCCTGGCAATTGTTCTTGCCAGTAAGGTTTTACCAGTTCCGGTTTCGCCCACAAGGATAATATTCGATTTTTCAATTTCAGTTTCATCGGCATCAATGGCTTGCCGCAACCTTTTGTAATGATTATAAACCGAAACCGACAATATTTTTTTAGCCTGATCCTGACCAATCACATATTGATCCAGGAATTCCTTAATTTCTTTTGGTTTTAAAAGTTTGGCTCCATCGAGGTCAAAAGTGCTGTCTTTTTTAACTTCTTCCTGAATAATTGAATGTGCCTGTTCGGCACATCTGTCGCAGATATGACCGTCAATTCCTGCAATCAACAAATTAACTTCGTTCTTTTCACGACCGCAGAACGAGCACTTATCCAATTTACTCTTATTTGCCATTATTTTTTATTTCTAACCAGCACTTCATCAATCATTCCATATTTAACCGCTTCTGTCGAAGTCATCCAATAATCACGATCAGCGTCTTTTTCAACCTGTTCAATTGGTTTACCGCTGTGTTCAGAAATAATTGCGTAAAGTTCCGTTTTCAATTTTATTATTTCCCTAACCGTAATTTCAAGCTCCGAAGCCTGTCCTGATGCGCCACCCATTGGTTGGTGTATCATAATCCTCGAATGTGTTAGAGCTGTACGTTTGCCTTTGGCTCCTGCAGTTAAAAGTACTGCCGCCATTGAAGCTGCCATACCAGTGCAAATGGTTGCAACATTGGCTGTTATGTACTGCATTGTATCATATATTCCCAATCCGGCATGAACCGAACCACCAGGTGAATTGAGGTAAATCTGGATATCTTTTGTTGGATCAGTTGATTCAAGGAATAATAACTGTGCCTGAATGATATTTGCAACTGTATCATCAATTGGAACACCAAGAAAGATGATACGGTCCATCATCAACCTCGAAAAAACATCCATTGATGCAATGTTCAATTGGCGTTCTTCGATAATTGTCGGGGAAATATAGTTGTTTGTCAATGAGTTAAACCTGTCGAGCGATATACTGCTAAATCCTGCATGTTTAACTGCGTATTTTCTGAATTCGTTGTTATTATCCATTGTATTAAAGTTTTATTAAAAAAGTAACTTTGTAATATTCATTTTTTAAAAATGAGTTACAAAGTTACAAAAAAGTTACTTGCTAATTCTTTCAGCAAGTTGTTATTTCCTTTAGACCTATTTAAATTGCCTGTCGATTCATCATTTCGTTGAATTCTTCCTGACTAACTTCGGTTTCTGTAACTGTTACTTTTTCTTTTACAGCATTGATAACCTTTTCTTCAAAAAGCCTTTTGTAAATTCGCTCAGCTTCTTCCTGCTTTTCAAGTATCATTTTTGCAAATGATTCAAGTTGTTCTTCGGGGATATCGAAAATCCCGTATTGATTGTATTGTGCACGTGCCATTTGTAACGCAAACGCCTGAACTTCTTCGGGAGTAACTTTCAATTCATTTTCTTTAATAATCACATCCTTGATCAACTGCCATTTTAAATCGCTGATAAAAGCATCAAATTCATTCTCAATTTGTTCAACTGTTAATTCTTTGTTAATTGCAATCAACCATCGTTTTAAAAAAGCTTCAGGAAGTTCCACATTATTTTGCTCGATCAGCTTGTCATGTGCATCAATGGCAAATTTTTGGTTCGAAGAAAACACCAAATTCGCTTCAATTTCTTCTTTTATCCGGTTTCTGAAATCTTCGGTAGTTTTTACTTCAGTTTCTTCGCCATAAAGTTTTTTGAAAAATTCTTCGTTGAGTTCGGCTTTTTCGAACTTCAGAATATCGGTTACAGTAAATTTGAAATCACTGTTCAATTTATCCGCTTCTTCCTGCGAAATGTTTAGCATATGTTTTATTTCATGTCTGTTATCATATGCTTTTGCAGGGTCAAAAATAACTACATCGCCCTTCTTTTTGCCGATGAAACTGTTTTTAATCGATTCGTCTTTAATCATGTCTATGGCAATCAATACATTCTCAGGTTTGATGCCAGATTCCATTTCAGCACCGGCTTCGTCAAGTTGAAGAAAGTTTCCACGAACGGAGCTTTTATCTTTGATTTCCTCATCAGGCAAATTTTGCCCCAATTGCGATTGAGCCATTTCAACCTGTTCGTCAATCATTTTGTCCGAAACAGCGATTTTGTAGTATTTTATTTCTGTTTTATCGTTAAGTGTAACATTTATTTCGGGAGCCAATGCAATGTCAAAAGCAAATTCAAAATTTTCATCGCTTTCCCAATTTATGCTTTTTTGCTGCTCCTCGTTTGGGAGCGGTTCACCCAAAATATTAAGTTTTTCACCAACCAAATATTCCGATAATTTCTTCGAAAGGAGTTTATTCACTTCTTCCACCAAAACTGGAATTCTGTATTTTCTTTTAATAAGTCCATCGGGAGCTTTTCCCGGCCTAAACCCTGGGATTACTGCCTTTTGACGATACTCTTTCAGTTGATCGGCAACTGTTTTTTCGTAATCAGATTTTTCAATGTCAATTTTAAGTATGGCATTTACAGCATCGATATTTTCCCTGGTAATGTTCATGATGATAAAAAATTAAATTCAAGTATTCTTACTAAAAACAACCGCCAACGCTTCCCGGTAAAGGAAGGTCGGCGGTTTTTTGTGCGGGCAAAGGGACTCGAACCCCCACGCCGTATGGCACTAGATCCTAAGTCTAGCGCGTCTACCAATTCCGCCATGCCCGCCAAACAGCGCGCAAAGGTAAATATATTTTTCAAATATTAAAATGTGAAATTAACTTTGACTACTTCCATTCAACAATGGTTCCCCGTTTTTCATCCTGAAATTCCAGTGGTATAGATTCTCTGATTTCCCGCCACAACAAATTGATGAGTTTGTATTTGGCAAAATGCCTGGAATACACGAGGCTAACTTCGCGCAGGGGCTTAAAGTTTGTAAACGATTTAACGTTGGCAAGTTTTTTTTCGGGCATATTAAGTTTTGCCAATTCAGGTATCAATGTCAGGCCACCTTCTTTATCAACAATGTTCATCAGTGTTTCAAGCGAACCGGCTTCAAAGTGAAATGGAAGTAAACTGTCAGTGGTTCCCAGAAAAGAACACAGGTTTATCACATGGTCGCGAAAACAATGCCCGTCGCTTAACAGCCAGATTTCAGGTGTTGCAATGTCTTTTACAGTTATCTCTTTAAGTTTGTGTATAGAATGCGACGGATTGGCATAAATGAGCATCTCTTCGTAGAATACCGGCTTTTCATTTATTTTATCCTCTTTTAGCGGGGTGGCTAAAATCCCAACATCGATTAAATCCTTGTTAAGGAGATTTACAATATTTTCCGTTGTTTCCTCAACTACTTTAATAAATATATTGGGATATTTCTTTTTATAATTGCCAATAAATATGGGCAACAGGTAAGGTGCCATGGTGGGAATAATACCAATTCGTATCAATCCTGATACCTGATTTTTATGGTCTTTTACAATGTTGTTGATTTCTTCGTTCTGTTTTAAAACAATCCGGGCCTGTTCGATAATCCGCTGACCAACATCAGTTGGTAATAATGGATGCCTGCTGCGATCGAAGATGATGATTTCAAGATCTTCCTCTAATTTTTTAATTTGCATGGAGAGTGTTGGCTGCGTAATAAAACAGCTTTCGGCGGCACGGCCAAAATGACGGTAAGTATCAACAGCAACAATATATTCAAGCTGAGTGAGCGTAATCATAATTTACCTGTAGTTGATTTTGGTTTAAAATTAGGAATAATCTATCAAACAAAATGGAAATTGCTATTCTTAATTTGTTATGTTATGAATTTAATCTGTTTCAAATAATTATAAATAGTGAATATGAATTTATTTGAGTTTTGAAGATTATATTTTTAGGGTTCTCACTCTCATTCATTCGTTGTTGTGTGGCTAATGCTACTTTTTCAAAAATCATTTAAAATAGTAATTTTGCCCAATACAATTGAGAATATGAGACATATAATATTTTTTATTGCGGTTGGAATGACTGTTATATTTTTGTCCTGTGGACCGTCGGATGAAGAAAAAGCACGGGCTAAAATGAATTATGCTAAACTGTTACTCGAAAAGCAGGATACCGTTCAGGCTTTGCTTCAATTGGACAGTATTGCCAAATTGTACCCAAAGGCGCCCTATTCGATCAATGCGGCCAAAAATTTAACTACAGAAATCAAATTTGAATTGCTAAATAGAAAGGAGCTTGAACTAGACTCAACAAATATGCTGATATCTAAACTTGAAAGTTCTTTTGAAAAGGAAAAAACCGAATTCGACAGATATACCCAATATATTCATAAAAGGCAAACATTACAAAGATCAATTACCCGGTCGTTTATACAAATTCACCTCGATGAACGTGGCGAATTGTTCCTGAGTAGCAATTATTATGGTAAAAGTTCGATAAATCATGTAGGATTGCGCGTTTATGATGGAGAACTAAGTGCCAAAACCGACTCAATTCCATTGGGCGATCCAATGAATCATCAGTCAGATTTTATGGAATACAAGTGGGAAAAAGTGTCGTATAGAAACGGCAGGGATAATGGGGTAATCCAATTTATTGCCGAAAACGCAGATCGAAATTTAAAGGCTGTCTTTTTGGGTAAAGGTCAGTATTATATCATTCTGGAAGAATATGATAAAGCTGCTGTAAAAGATGCATTGGCACTTTCAAATGCCTTAAAAAGAAGGACAACGCTTGAAGAGGAAGTCAAAGCGCTTCAAAAAGAACTTAAAATCGAATAGAGCGGGTTATACAATTTCCTCAATTGATTCCGGAGGATTTGCCAAAACTGCTTTTTCTCCATTAACAACTATAGGGCGTTGCAAAAGGTGTGGTTTGTCAATCAGGATTTTGATCCATTCCTCATCGGTAAAATCTTTATCACGGTAATTTTCTATAAAATCTTTTTCGTGGGTTCGAACAAAATCAAAGGGTTTTTTGCCTGTTTTTGCTATTATTTCTTTTAGTTCAGGTTCTGAAATCCCATCAGTAATATATTTTATTATTTCAATGTCAAATCCTTTTTCTTCAAGGTATTTCAATCCGGCCCTACTTTTTGAGCAGCGTGGGTTGTGATAAATTTTCATAACAAAGTGGTGTTTATGTTTAATGAAATTGTAAAAATCTTCCTGTGCGCGGTAAACATGTTCGTCATTGTCATCGCCGGGGTTGTATTCATTTAATAATCCGGGTGACAAGATTCTTGCTTTCGAATTGTCTTTCAACTGAATATTCAGCATTTCTTTCAATTCTGCCTGAATTTCCTTATTGTAAATTGGGCAGGCGATTTCAAATCTGCGGTTCAGGTTCCGGGGCATCCAGTCGGCTGATGAAATATACATTTTTTCGTCGCCACCATTTCCAAACAAAAATATCCTTGAGTGTTCAAGGTATTTATCAACTATGCTGATTGCCGTTATGTTTTGCGAGAGTTCTTTTGGTATGTTCAACCCGAATATACCACGAACAATAAGCTGAATCCGAACACCGGCTTTTCCTGCTTCCATAATTTTTTTCATCATTTCAGGGTCAATAAGGCTGTTCATCTTAATAATCATGTAGCCATTTTTGCCGTTTCGTGAAAGTTCCATTTCGTGGTCAATCCTTTTGGTAAAGAATTTTCGCATTTTGAATGGACTGACAACTAAATGTTCATAATCGAAATGTTTGTAATTGTGTTTGAAAAACTCAAAAACATTTGCCACTTCGTCAGCTAAACGCGGATCCGAAGTCATCAAGCCGTCATCAGCATAAACACGGGCGGTTCCCTCATGGAAATTACCAGTTCCGATATAAGCGTAGTTGCGCAACAAATTTCCCTCTTTCCGTTTTATCCAGGCAAGTTTGCTGTGCACTTTAATTCCGGGCACACCATTTATTACGTTAGCCCCCTCTTCCTGCAATTTATTCGACCAAAAAATGTTGGCTTCTTCATCAAAACGTGCCTGTAATTCAATAACTACTGTTACAATTTTCCCGTTGCGAATGGCATTTAACAAAGCATTTACAACTTTTGATGCGCTGGCAACCCTGTAAATGGTTATCCCAATTTCCTTTACCTGCGGGTCAATTGCCGCCTCGCGAAGCAAATCAATAAAATGATTAAAAGTTAGATACGGGTAATGCAACATCACATCTTTTTTACGCAAAACCTGCAAAATACTTGTGTTTGGAAGTAAATCCCTGTGCCGTATTGGGGTTAATTTTGGGTAGTAATGTTTCTTTTTCCCTATTTCGGGGAAATTCATAAAATCTTTATGGTTGTGATACCTGCCACCAGCAATCGCATTCTCATCGCTGTAGATTTTCATCTTTTTAAAGATGAAATTTTTTAAATCCTCGGGCATTGTACGGTCATAAATTAACCTGACAGGTTTTCCTATTTTGCGTTTTTTGAGGCTGGTGCTCATCTTTTCCATGAAACTTTTTGAAATATCATCATCGATATCTAATTCGGCATCGCGTGTAATTTTTAAAGTAAAAGCTTCATAAACATCATAATCGAAATAAAAAAAAAGATCATTTAAACAATACCTTATTACATCGTCGAGCATGATAACGATTTTGCTTTTCCCGGTTTTTGGCAAAACAAAAAACCGCGAAACAGATATTGCCGGAATACGGATTAACGAATAAGCAAAATCAAGCGGATTTGATTTTTTTGAGAGTTTAATTGCCAAATACACCGAGCGGTCGCGCAAATATGGAAACCGGTAATTTTTCCGCAACATGATTGGAACAAGGTTTGGCAAAACTTTATCGTAGAAATATTTCTTTACAAAAACACCTTGCTGGTGGTTTAAATCTTTTTCGTTGATAAGAAAAATCTTGTCTTCCTTTAGTTCTTCAAGAATATCTTTAAAAATAACTTGCACCTGCTGCTGGTGGCCAATAACAACTTCCTGGATTTTATCAAGCAATTCTTTGGGTGTCAGGTTTCCAAGAAGGTTTTCTTCGTCTTTCCCAAAATCAACCATCCGACGGACAGCAGCCACTCGCACCCTGAAAAATTCGTCGAGGTTGTTCGAAAAGATTCCGATAAAACGAATGCGTTCAAAAATAGGAGTTGCAGGGTCGGCAGCTTCCTGCAAAACCCTTTCGTTAAAAGAAAGCCAGCTAATTTCGCGGTTTGTAAAGTTTTGATCGGAATACATATGTAGTTTTTTATCTGTTCAATACTATTAACCCACAATTTTGTAAAAGGTTTTGGCATGTTACATGCCACCAAACTCCATCAAATACGCTTTAATAAAACCGTCAAGTTCGCCATCAAGTATTGCATTTACATTGCCTGATTCATATCCGGTGCGCACATCTTTAACTAATTTATAGGGTTGAAGCACGTAGGAGCGGATTTGCGATCCCCACTCGATTTTCTTTTTATGCGATTCGATTTCGGTGGTTTTCTCGTGACGTTTCCGAAGTTCTATTTCGTAGAGTTGGGATTTTAAAAGCCTGATGGCATTTTCCTTATTCCCAAGTTGCGAGCGGCTTTCAGTGTTTTCGATTATAATTCCGGATGGGGCGTGTTTTAACCGAACACCTGTTTCAACTTTATTCACATTTTGACCACCGGCGCCACCACTCCTGAAAGTATCCCATGTAATATCCGACATATTCAGCTCAATTTCAATAGTATCGTCAACCAACGGAGCAACGTAAACTGAAGTAAATGAAGTCATTCGTTTGTTTTGTGCATTAAATGGTGAAAGGCGGACAAGGCGATGAACTCCGTTTTCACTTTTTAAATATCCGTAGGCAAATTCTCCTTCAATTTCGAGAGTGCAACTTTTTATACCGGCCTCGTCACCATCCTGCATATCGGCTACTTTTACTTTATACCCGTTTTTTTCGGCATAGCGCGTGTACATCCTGAAAAGCATTTCAGCCCAATCGTTGCTTTCGGTTCCTCCTGCTCCTGCATTGATTTTTAGAACAGCACCCAGATGATCCTCTTCACTGCGCAACATATTTTTTGCTTCTAACTTTTCAACGGCTTCATTGGTTTCGTTGAATGCTTTATCAACTTCTTCTTCTGTAGCTTCCTTTTCTTCGAAAAACTCATAGAGCACTACCAAATCCTCAATCATTTGATTTACAGCATTGAATCCGTCAGTCCACACTTTTACTGTGCGGACTTTTTTCATTTGTTCTTCGGCTTCTTTCGGATTGTTCCAGAAATCGGGATCCTGTGTTTTAAGTTCCTCTTCCTGCAGTTGAATTAATTTTGCATCGTAGTCAAAGATGCCTCCTTAGCGCATCCCGGCGCTCCAGAAGGTCATTTATCTGGTCTTTAAAAATCATATTTATTCATTTTAATTAAGGTTGACAAAGGTAGCAACAATTTTTGCCGAATCATTACTAAATCACTAAACCAGCGAGGGAAAAGGAAAAAGAGGTTTGTTGAATTAATCGAATTATTTTTTACTGAGGACGATAAATTATTTCACCACTTCATTGAGGTGGCGATGAATAATTTCGGGTTCGAAACCGCGACTTTGTGCAAACCTGATGATTTGGCCCATTTTCTCAAATTTACTTTCTGATTTTATCTTTTTGGCTTTTTCTTTCAGTGTAGAAATTAAAGCTTTTTTGTATTGATCTTCTTTGATTTCGTTTAAGCCTATTTGAATCAACTCATCATTTAATCCTTTAGCTTTTAAATAATAACGCATTTTTATTCTGCCCCACTTGTTAATCCTGAATTTATCTGAAACGTAAGCTTTTACATACCTTTCATCATCAAGGAATTTTTCTTTTTTGAGTTTTGAGATTATTTCATCAACCAAATCATCCATAATTTCCCATGCCACCATTTTTTTTCTGATGTCGGCAGAACATTGTTCCGATCGGCTGCACAACTGCGCCATCTTTGAATAGGCTTCTTTTACTATTTGTTCTCTGTTTTCCATAATGATGAGTTGATTTTGAATAAGCATTAAAAATAGAGAAAAAAAATAAATTCATGCTCAAACGCTAATCCGTTATTCTTCCAAAAAATGAGGCTCTGCTTTTACCCCGGTAAAAAATTCTTCAAGTTCGGCTAGGGTAGTTTTTGTTTTTTGTACATCCCTAATTACTTCGCCTTTTTGCAGAATAACAATACGTGAACAAACATCTGTAACATGATCCAAATCGTGACTCGAAATCAGGCAAGTTTTATTTTGTCCGGCAGCAAATTCCTTGATTATTTTTCGAAGTTTAAATTGTGAGGTTGGGTCGAGATTGGCAAAAGGTTCATCTAAAATCACAATTTCGGGATTGCCCATTAAAGCACCAACGACACCCACTTTTTTCTGGTTTCCCTTCGAAAGGTCGCGTATGAACTTCTTTTTTCCCAAAATTTCATCGTTGAAAAATTCATTGAAATTCGACAAAAAACCTGCAATATCATTTGCATTCATTCCGCGCAATTCACCAATAAAACTAAAATATTCATCGGGAGTGAGGTAACCTATTGTAAAACTTTCATCAATGTATGCGCCGGTTACCGACTTCCATTCTTCAGATTTTGCAACAGCAATTTCGTTGATAACAACTTTGCCTTTTGTTGCACGAATCAAATCAAGAATCAATGAAAACAGTGTTGTTTTACCGGCGCCATTGTTTCCGACAAGTCCAAAAACTTCGCCATTTTGTATGGTTAATTCAGGAATATCAAGAACGGTTGTCCCGCTGTATTCTTTTTGAAGATTTGTAATTTGTATCATGGAAAAAGTGATTTATAGTTATTTGTTGTGATTTACCTTCCTTCTCCCCTCCTTTGGATGGGCCGGGGGAGGCTTTTTATGTTGATTTATAAGACGCAATCATTTTATGTTTTCGTTTTAAATATTGCTTTGTAAAATAATCTATTAATCTCGGGTGAATAATAATTCCAACAAGTCCCAGGCTGCCCAGAACAAAGTAAGCTGCTATATTCCCCAACAGAAAAGTAAGAATGCCATAAACAGCCAGAGGGCCAAATAAAATAGGGAAAGTAATCAGCCAGTTGGTTGCGCTCATCCCCTGGTAGTTAAACATGGCGCGCTGTTCCAAATCGATTGATTTCCGACTGTTTAATCCAAGTGCGAAAATTACAAAAGTATTCACCCCGATATTATACAGCATAACTACCAGATGAATATAAAGCACTTTTGGTGAAACAAACATATAACCCAGCGAAAGCAGGTAAAAAACAATATTCGTAACTGCCATCAGAAAAAATGCTGATTGAAGTATTTGTTTCATTTTTACGTTTTGAGCCATTAAAAACGGATAGTAGCGACTGTGCCACGCCGGGAAAAACTGCCCATACATCATCCCGAAAATCCCGGTCATAAACATGCCACCGAGCACCAATATAGCTTCCGGAATTTCGCCATTTGTTTTTTTATACAACAGTAATCCATAAAAAATGAAGAGAATTGACATAATTGCAGTGGTTCGAGGGCGTTTGTTGCGAGTTATCATTTTAACCTCCAACGACAGCATTTTACCGTACTCGCCAATTTGGTTCAGCCAGGAAAAATCATGCGTTATCCCTTCTTTTTTCTTTTGCGAAAGCTCATCGAGATAAAAACGGCTCAGTAAGTATTTAAGGTTTAAAATGTAAAGCAAAAGGATAATTGCAGGGAAAAAAAGAACTGTAAGCGGTTGTTGTACAATAAAATCAAATATTTTTCCAAAGTTTGCCGTAAAATCGAATATACCAAAATGGTCGATGGCAAAAACTGTAACTGCCAAAGTCAGAAATCCATAAAAAACCCAATTCGACTCGTTGGTTCGCCACTTGGTATAAATTGCAAGAAAGTGATTTACAAAAATCATTAAAAACAATGAAGCCAGCCAGGCAATTAAAACCGGTGTTTCCAGTTCATGAACCGCAGATTTGAAAGTAAAAGGCAAAACCAAAAAAAGCGGCAGCACATTAAAAAAATGCAACATTGATTTGTTGAGCATGTATCGCGCAATCCTTTTGCGTTTTACAGGAATCAGCAAAAACGGTTGAAAACCAAATGTTGGCAGGTTTTGCACCATAATTCTTAACACAAATTCAAACCCAACATAAGCGAATATCAATGAATTAAAAATCGGGATTTGTTCTTGTCCGGGAAAGCTTTTTTCGATAAATACACTTAAATTGAATCCCATAAAAAGAGCAACAGCCGAAAAGTAAAGCGCCAAAAATATAAGCACTCCTTTTGCCGCCATGTTTTTACTGAAATAAGCCGATCGGGTGAGTTCGCGCCAACCAAAGTAGAAAAAGTTTCGGTTCATGGTTATGTGTTTTGATATATTAGGTTTCAGTACAAAACTGAGCTATACTTTAATTCAGATGAATTGAATTACAATGATAATCACTTTCATTTTATTATTTTTACTATTTATTTGAAATTTCGTTATTTTTTATGGCTTTGAAATGAAAAACAGAAACTGCTTATCAGGTTTATATTTTGTAATTTTTATTTTAGTATTAAGTGCTTGTCAACCAAAAACCGTTGTGAAGCATAAGCTAAACTTTCTCTTCATTCTTGCCGACGATTATGGTTACCATGATTTAAGTATTTCGGGAAGTAAATATTACGAAACCCCCAACATTGACAGGATTGCCAGTGAGGGGATGATTTTCACAGATGGTTATGCGGCTTGTCAGGTTTGCAGTCCGTCACGGGCAAGTATTTTGACTGGTAAATTCCCTGCCCGTCACGGAATTACTGATTGGATTGGTGCACCTACAGGGGAAGACTGGCGAAATGCCGGGCGTTCAAATCAGCTTCTTCCGCCTGAATATGTGCACAATTTACCTTCGGAATACACAACCTTGCCCGAAGCAATGAAAGCGGCTGGTTATAAAACATTCTTTGCCGGTAAATGGCATTTGGGAGAAAAAGGTTCATGGCCAACTGACCATGGTTTCGACATAAATAAAGGCGGCTGGGATGCCGGAAGTCCGAAAGGGGGATACTTTTCTCCATACGAAAATCCAAATCTGGAAGACGGCCCTGCCGGAGAAAACCTTGAAATGCGGCTGGCTAATGAAACTGTCAATTTTATAAAAGAAAACAAGGATTCTTCGTTTTTCGCATACCTTTCTTTTTACGCAGTTCACGGGCCTATTCAAACCACGCAGGAAAAATGGGCAAAATACCGGCAGAAAGCCGAGGATTTGGGAATTGCCGAAACCGGATTTAAAATGGGGCATTTTCTTCCCATCCGAAAGGTACAGGACAATCCAGTTTATGCAGGATTAGTAGAGTCTATGGACGATGCTGTTGGCGAAGTTCTAAAAGCTCTTGATGAATCAGGTCTGGCTGATAATACGGTTGTAATATTTACATCCGACAACGGTGGAGTGGTTGCCGGCGATTCTTATTCTACTTCAAACTTACCATTGCGCGCCGGGAAGGGTTATCAATTTGAAGGAGGTATCCGTGAACCTTATTTTATAAAAGTTCCTGGTATTGGTAACGGACAAAAATGTACCACTCCTGTTTCGGGAACAGATTTTTATCCAACAATACTTGAGTTGGCCGGGCTTCCGTTAAACCCTAAAGAACATAGTGATGGAGTAAGTTTGGTCCCGCTTTTGAACGGGCATAGCATTTCGGAACGTCCTTTAATCTGGCACTACCCGCATTATGGGAACCAGGGTGGAGAACCTTCTTCAATTATCCGTTTGGGAGAATGGAAACTCATTCATTATTACGAAGACGGACACGAGGAATTATATAATCTGAAAACCGATTTGGAAGAACAAAACGATGTTGCTACTGAAAATCAGGAAAAGGTTAAAGAACTCAGCGAAAAACTGTTTACTTATTTAAATGAAGTGGGTGCCCGTTACCCTGAAAAGGACCCGGAATGGACAGCTCAAAAAGAAAAACAACATTTGGACAACATTATAAATAAACGCTGGCCACAATTGGAAAAACAGCGGCTTGATTTTCTTTCCAAAGATTTCGACCCAAAAAATAACTGGTGGGGAAGTATGGTAACTAAGGATTAAAAAAATGAAGCAAACAACTAATTTCTTTATGTTATCGACCTGCATATTGCACGTGAATAATGCAAAAAAGAATTTCCTGTTATTGATTTTTATTTCACTTTATATTTCTTTTAGTTCATTTTCAAGGGAAACAGAAAATGTGAATACTTTAGGGGAAGCTGCATTTGAAACAAATTTTCAACAAAACTTTGAAGAGCAAGCATCGTGGAATGACTTTCAAATGCTTGACTCCACATTAAACGGAGTCCCATTCAAAATAGTTTTTCCAAAAAATGCAAACATAAACCGAAACTGGATTTGGCGCGCCCGATTCTGGGGGCACGAACCTCAAACCGACATTGCACTTTTAGAGAGCGGATTTCATTTGGTTTATGTCGAAGTGGGCGGTTTGTTTGGCAGTGAAAAGGCCATAAAAATTTGGAATGATTTTTATGCTTTTACAACTCAAAAATATAATCTGAATGAAAAGGTGGTTTTAGAAGGAATGAGTCGGGGCGGACTGATAATCTTTAATTGGGGAAACCGAAATGCCGAAAAAGTGGCATGCATTTACGGTGATGCACCGGTGTGTGATTTTAAAAGCTGGCCGGGAGGTAAAGGAATCGGTTCGGGCTCAGAAACGGATTGGAAAGCTTGTTTGGAAGTTTATGGTTTTACGGAACAAATCGCTATTAATTTTAATGGAAATCCGGTTGACCACATGGAAAATATCGCTGCGTCAAAAGTTCCGGTTCTTTGTGTGGTTGGGGATGCGGATGAGGTTGTTCCGGTTTCAGAAAATACCGATTTACTGCAAAAACGACTGGAATTGCTGGGATGGAAAATGGAAATAATTCATAAACCGGGAATTGGTCACCACCCGCATTCGCTGAAAGACCCAAAGCCAATAGTTGATTTTATTTTGAAAAATACTAAAAACTAACAATGACATGGACAAAGAAATGGGAACTTTTATGTTACATGCACGCTCTGATGAAATTTTAAAAACGTTCAAACCGTTATGCAAGGATGTGATTTTAAAAGTGAGCGGAATTGTGGTAAATAATGTTACAAAATTGAAATCGAACCAAAAAATAACAATATCAGTTTGGCGGAATCAAGGGGAAGTTGAATTTTTGCATGATTGATTTATTAATGTTGCTCTTATTCAGCAAAACGTAACTTTGCTCCTTGATTTACAATATGGATTGAATTATACCTTTTGGACATGAAAACCAATATATCTGAAGTCAAATGTCTCAATGCTTTAAAACAAGGCGATACGGCAGCTTTCGACAAACTTTTTGCCGATTACGGAAAGCGTATGTATTATTTTGCTTATGGTTACCTAAAATCAAAGGAAGAAGCGGAAGGAGTGGTTCAGGAAGTATTTCTCAGGATTTGGCGTAACCGTGAACAGATAAACCCTGAATTATCGTTCAAAGCCTACCTTTTTAAAATTGCCTGGCATTATATTATTAAACATTTTGAACAGAATACCCGACAACAGGTATATCGCCATGAGATTTTAGATGAAACAGTTGAATTTAACGATGATACAAATGAACGTTTGAACTACCAAATGTTGCTGGAAAAAGTGGAATCTCTCATTCAAAAATTACCTGCTAGACAAAAAGACATTCTGTTGAAACGCAAAAAAGAAGGTATACCTGTAAAAGAAATTGCATCGCAGTTGGGTATTTCCCCAAAAACTGTCGAAAATCACTTAACAGAAGCCATCAAAAATCTTAAACGTGGATTGGGGAAAGATGAAATCTCCGGGATGTTGTTTTTTTTCTTTTTGTAAGATTTGAAAAAGTTAGGTTGACAAAAAAACAATGTAATTGTCAAATTAAAACAGGATTAAAATGAAAAAAACATTATCCAGTAATACAATCATCCTTAGAACTCGTCCCCCTTTAATTGCAAATCATTTATAGAAAAGCCAAATATCAATATTAAAGGGGGAAATGAAGGGGGATTCAGAAATGCGTTTATTTACATTCTATTTCTAACTTTATGCAAACCATATAAATGTCAAACGGATACAACAAAAGGCTAAAACCATTGGCGCGGAATCTGCGAAAATATGGCACAAAAGGCGAAGCTTTACTGTGGCGAGATGTTTTGAAAGCCAAACATCACTGGTTATATCAGTTTAACCGTCAGTTGGTTATTGGGGATTACATTGTTGATTTTGTTTGTAGAAAACTGAAATTGATAATTGAAATAGATGGTTCTTCTCATTTTGCCAAAAGTGAGGAGGATTATCAAAGACAAACTTTTCTTGAAAATCAGGGATTTACGATTATGCGGTTTCCAGAATATTTAGTTGTTTTTCGCATTGATGAAGTAATCTCGGAGATTGATTATGCGATAAAATGCATAGAACAACAAAATGTTGATAAAATGATTAACTGATTTTTGAGTGTAGTTTTGCAATCCCCCTTCAATTCCCCCTTTGAAAAATAATATGGCTTCCAATCAAGTTTCTGGTCAAAGGGGGACGGGTCCTGCACATGATTTGAATTAGCTCAAAAACTACTATACAAAAAGAATCCAAAAATATTTTGTTTTTCACTGGGGGATTTTTCGCTTTCAGCCCTATATATTTTATATGAACTGTAAAACGAATATCAAACTCGATAAATGGCATTCAATCCAGATGTACTAAAACGTTTCTTTAATGGAAATTATTCAAGGAAAGATTATTTAGATTTAAAATCTTTTCTTGAAAAACCTGAAAAAAAGGAGCAATTAAAATATTTGCTCCAAAACCATTGGGAAGATTTCAGCAATGAACCACTACCAAAAGGCAATATTGACCATATTTTAAGAAACATACATCAACAAATCATTACGCGTTATAACGGGGTAAAACAAAATCGTTTTATATCAGTTTTTCAGCGGGTTGCTGCCATTTTAATTCTTCCCCTGATTCTGGCGTTCATGGCTGTTTTATATTTCCAATCTAAATCTGTTTCAACTGAAATAGCAATTGCAGAAATACAATGCCCGCTGGGAGTCCGCACAAAATTTGTTTTGCCCGATGGTACTACAGGATTTTTAAACAGTGGGTCAACATTGGAATACCCTGTTATTTTTTCAAACACCCGAAATGTGAAACTAAAAGGAGAAGCATATTTCGATGTTTTTCATGATAAAGAGCACCCGTTTATTGTGAGAACTCCAAATTTATTAACAAAAGTACTGGGAACACAATTTAATGTGATTGCCTACGGATTGGAAAACAGCGAAGAAATCATATTGGAGGAAGGGAGAGTAGAAGTGTATTCAAACCAGGGGGAAAAATTGGCGATGCTGGAACCCGACCAAAGACTTGCTTTAAACACTAAAACCTGGCAATTCGAAACAAATCAGGTAGAAGCAGGACAATATATATCATGGACGGAAGGGAAACTTGTATTCCGTAACGAAAGTATGCAATTGGTGGCCGACCGCTTGGGTAGATGGTACAACGTGGAAATTGAAATTGCGGATGAAGAATTACTTAATTATGCATTTCGTGCCACATTTATTGAAGAACCATTGGAAGAAGTTTTAAAGTTGATTGCTCAAACTGCCCCATTAAAATATAAAGAAATCAAACGCGAGACTTCGAATGATAGTACTTATAAAAAGAGAAAGGTAATAGTTAGTTTAGATAGAAAAAGGCTGGATGCCTTTTAAAAAAACAGGAGAGTGCTGGTAACGCTCTCCTGTAAAATCAAGCAGTGTATGAATTAGTGATATAATTGTTTAACTACTTAATGTTTCAAATCTATGAAAAAAAAATGGATACAAGACGCCATTAAACTTGGCGTCAAAACTAAAATTTGGAAAATTATGCGACTAAGTGCTTTTTTTCTGTTCCTGTTTATCTCCCAGGTTTGGGCGGATTCGGGATACGCCCAACAAACAAAATTAACCATGAAAATGGATAATGCCAGGGTAATTGATGTGCTGGATGAGATTGAAAATAACAGCGAGTTCTATTTTCTGTTTAACCAGAAGTTAATTGATGTAAATCGGAAAGTGAATATTTATGCAAATGAAAAATCCATCGACAACATTCTAAGCGATGTATTTGCAGAAACCGATGTTCACCATCTTGTTAAAAACCGGCTTATAATTTTAACTACCGAAAAACAGGGAATTAACGATGAAAGTATCGTTGTGCAACAGTTCAAAGTTTCGGGCAGGGTAACAGATAACAGTGGCCAAACCTTACCTGGAGTTACTGTTGTAATATCCGGAACAATGCAAGGAACCGTTACTAATTCCGATGGCGAATACTCTTTGGAAGGTATCTCCCCAAATGCAACTTTGCAGTTTTCGTTTGTTGGAATGAAAACTCAGGAGATAAAAGTGGAAGGTAAAAATACCATAAATGTTGAAATGGAATTAGATGAGATTGGGATTGAAGAGATTGTAGCTATTGGTTATGGAACCAGCCGTAAGAAAGACCTTACCGGCTCAATCTCATCAATCAAATTAGAAGATTCGCCATTATCAACCCTTCCTAATGTAAATCTGTTAGATGCGCTAAAAGGCTCTATGCCAGGATTCGATATTGGTGTGGTTACAGGTGCTGGAAGTAATCCAAGCATTAATATTCGGGGACAAAATTCTATCCGAGCTTCAAATGATCCTCTCATTGTTTTAGATGGTGTAGTCTTCCTTGGAAGCTTAAATGAGATTAATCCCTTAGACATCTCATCAGTGGATGTGCTTAAGGATGCAAGTTCCACGGCAATTTATGGTTCTCTTGCTGCCAACGGCGTTCTGTTAATAACTACTAAGAGAGGAAAAACAGATAAGCCCACTATTCAGATGAATATAACCGGTGGCATTCAGACTTATACAAACAGGCCTGATATGTTGAGTCCGGACGGTTATATCCAGTTGAGAAAAGATCGTTTTCAGGCAGATGACCCCACAGGCACTTACGATATAAATACAAATTTAGCTCTGTACGAGTTGGATGCCTATAATGCAAATCATACTGTGGATTGGTTTGATGAGGTTACACGTCCTGCACCATTCCAAAATTACGCACTTAGCGTTTCGGGTTCCAGCAATCGTTCAAACTATTATGTTTCAGGAAATTATTTAGATCAAAAGGGAATTGCAGTGGGCGACCAATTTCAAAAATTTTCTGTTTTAGGAAAAATAGAATCTCAAATAACCGACTGGTTAAAAATAGGTGTTAACCTTAGTGTTACAAGTAAGAATGCAGATGGTGCCGTGGCGGATTTCAGACTTGCCACAATTGACAGCCCTTATGGTTATAAATATGTTCATGATAGAGGAACCATTGCCCCTGGGTTTGAGAATTTTACAGACAGGCTTGAGCATTATCCACAAGGACAAACAACAACGATGAGTCCGCTATGGGTTACGCAACAATATAACTATGACAGAAACCAAAATTATCGGGGATTAACATTTGCACGTATTGACGCTCCATGGGTAAGAGGGTTATCCTATACTTTCAATTATTCTTTAAATCGGTGGGAAGGTCATTACGCTGGCTTTCAAGACGAAAACTATTTTGTAAATACGTTAATATTAAATGAACTTATCGATCCTTCACTCCATCTTAACGAAGCGAACGGAAGTAAAACTAATAACGGGAGAACAGACTGGTATATGAACCATTTAATAAACTTCAAACACAATTGGGGCAACCATGCGTTTGATGCTACTTTATTAGCTGAACGACAGGGTTATCAGAATTCTGGTATGAATATAAGGTCAAAAGATTTTTCCTCCGTAGGTACAAGTATCTTGGGTGTAAATGCTTTAGAGCTTGGTAATTCGGCAAATTATAGCGTGGACACATATCTAAATGAACTGTATCAAATGGCATATTTGGCTCGCCTTAATTATGTGTACAAAAGCAAATACCACATTAGTGGCTCAATTCGCAGGGACGGTTATTCTGGTTATGCCGAAGGCCATAAGTACGGTATATTTCGTGCAGGAGCGATAGCATGGACTGCCAGTGAAGAGTCGTTTGTGAAAGATAACTTATCGTTTATCGACAATTTAAAACTTCGACTTTCGCTCGGAGAAAATGGAAATCCATCGGTTGGGGCATATGCGACCTTCCCAACCATTCGAAGCACTGATATTTTAATTGGTGGAGTGAGCGACAGGGCTACTTATCCAAGTAATTTGGCGAATAAAAGTTTGGATTGGGAGAAAACTACAGCTTTTAATTTTGGTGTTGACTTTTCCATATTTAAAAACGTATTAAGTGGATCATTCGATATATATAACTCCAATACAACCAATCTTCTACTCAGCCGTACAATCCCGATTTTTAACGGATTTGAAAATGTTTTGGATAATATTGGAAAGATAAATAATAAGGGGCTTGAGATTCAATTGATGTCGAAAAATTTGAAAACAAACGACTTTCAATGGTCTTCGGGAGTTACATTTTGGTTGAACCGCAATAAAATTGTTACCTTATATGGGTTGGATTCCGACAACGATGGTATGGAAGACGATGATATTTCGAATTCCTTATTCATTGGTAAATCATTAGGTGCAATATATACATATGTCATGGATGGAATAATCCAAATTGACGATGTTCAACACATGGCTATTTATGGTGGGCAACCCGGAGACATCAAATTTAAAGACTTAAATAATGATGGTAAAATTGATGCGACCAACGACAGAAAAATTGTAGGTTATACCAAGCCTAACTTTACAATGACTTTATCGAATACATTTACTTACAAAAATTTTGAACTTTATTTTCTGTTCAACTATATCGCTGGAGGAGGAAAAGACAATTATTATATGGGAGGCAATCTCTATGCATATTATCCTAATGCGCTATATGGAGGAACAGCGGCAAACTGGTTGGATAAAAAGTACTGGACGCCTGACCATCCTTCTAATGAGGTAACCCGATTGAATTATAATAATGCAGCATTTGGTTATAACTTCCCTAAGACCCGCGAATTCCTTCGTTTACAGGATCTTTCATTTTCGTATTATTTGCCCAATCAACTATTGGAAAGGACACCTATTTCAGCAATGAAGGTTTTTACTTCAGGAAAAAACCTGTTGACATTTACAAAATGGGAAGGATTAGATCCTGAAGCGGGTACCCAATATGCCGGAGGACCACCCGTTTTCAAAATAATTACGCTTGGCCTGAATGTTACATTTTAATTGATATAAAATTTGAATATTATGGATACGAAAAAATTATTATTTATTACAATATCGCTGCTGTTTCTTCTTCCCTTTGGAGGTTGCAACGATGATGAATTTTTACGTGAAAAACCGTCTGACTTTCTTACAATTGACAATGCTTTTTTGAATGCGGCCCAATTTAGAACCGGGATAAATTATTTGTATTATGATTTTCGCCGGAATTATATTTACAAGGATGGAGATGCTTACGTTGTTCAATTTGGAGTGGGCGCTGATCTTAATTTCAGCTGGAACGATCAAAACTTGTGGACTAATTACTCAAACTTGAATGGTACTGCCGGTTTTCTCAAAGATTTGTTTTACAGACAATTTGAAATGATTAACAAGGTAAATATTATTTTGGCTCAATCTGAGAACCCGGATGTTAAATGGGTAAACGAAGCAGAGAAAAAGGAGATTCAGGCAGAAGCTCGTTTCTTTAGGGGCTTCGCCTATAGGTTCCTGTCATATATGTGGGGGGATATGCCAATCATCACAGAACCGATAACCAAACCAAGTTTATCTTACACCCGTGACAAACGCGAAGACGTTTATAAATTGTGCGTTGAAGATTTTAAATTTGCTGCAGAAAATCTCCCTAAAACTAGTGGTGTCGGACAATTGGTAAGTGCAGCGGGTTATCATTTCTTATCTGAAATGTATATTGCTTTGGCTGACGAGACAGGCGGAACTGATAAAACACTTTATCAAAAAAGCATTGATGCTGCAAGCCAGGTTATTGATGGAGGCGATTATCATTTAATGACAAACCGTTTTGGTTACAGGGCAAATGTACCTGGAAAAGACGCTTTTTGGGATATGTTTCAAATTACCAAAGAAGACGGCACAACTAATTTCAGCTATCAGGGAGGTAACAAAGAATCAATTTTCATTATTCACCTCGATAAATTCAAAACAGGGGGACTGCCTTCTGAGTTAAGTACCCGTAGTGATCAGGAACGAACTTTCTGGCCGGCATTTTGGGGTTTTAACAAATTCGGTTATAAAGGAGTTGCTTATGACTGGATGGGGCGTGGTGTTGCATGGGTAAGGCCTACCAGCTATTTCCTCTACGATTTATGGAATAAGTCGGGTAAAGAGGATACAAGAAATGCTGAATGGAACATCAACCGCGTCTTGAAAGTTCCCAATCCGGATCTCACTTATCAGGAGTTACCGGATTCAAGCAGAAATTATCCGACAACACCACAGGAAATTACGTTGATTGATGGTTCTGTAATTTCCGTTCAGCTTCATCCCGGGGATACAGTTAGAAAAGAGTGGTTGGTTACACGGGAAGACACAATGGCAAGATGGTACCCACGTGTAATGAAAATGGGTTCGGATTGGCACTATACAACCGATCCAAGTAACACTTTTGTTATGGATTATTATGTTGCTCGTTTGGCCGAAACTTATTTGATTAGGGCAGAGGCTTACATGAAAAATGGCGATTTAGCCAAAGCGGCAGCCGACATAAATACAGTAAGAGCACGTTCGAACGCAAAACCAATTACACCAGGAGAAGTAAACATTGATTATATTTTGGATGAAAGAGGTCGTGAATTATATGGTGAAGAATTGCGTACGCTAACACTGTGTCGTTTAAATCTATATTCCGACAGGACAAAGCGTTTTGGATATACTGTAGCTGCAAATACAGTTGACAATAGTTCTTTGAAGAATAACTTATTTCCAATACCACAGCAGGTTATTGATGCGAATTCGGGAATAAAAATTGAACAAAATTAGGTTTCTGAGAGAATTCAAAATCTGCTAAAAAATGTAATGTCATTTGATTATATAAAAATTAGATTATGAAAAATAGATATTTATTAAAGTACATTCTTTCAATGTTTGTCGGTATACTTTTATTTGCATGCCAGGAAGATACCATTGAAATGAATTATGCAATTGATCTGAAAGGCACTCCTGAAGTTTATGAATCGCTGAATGAAAATGCGAATTTGGAAATTCCAATCGCCATAACGTCAGAAAAAGGTTTAAAAAAGGCCTATTACAAAATTGTGACCAACCAGGAGAATACCTATAAGCCTAAAATAGGGCCCGAAATAAATATTCCAGTGTCAGGAAATTCGCTGGATACTGTTCTTTCAATTCCGGTTACCATGGATTTGAACAGCGTTGTAATTGCGGTTTATGATACTGATGATATTATTAATCTTCGTACAATCAAGGTTGAAGGTGTTAATAAATCACCTGTTATAACATTCAAAAACGATATTGATTTCAGGAAAACCGCTGCAGTTGGTATTAATTTCAAAATTAACGGAAATGTTACAAGTGAAAATGAGTTGAAGCAAATTAGTTTTACACCTGTAAATAATGGAAATGAAAGTACTTCGGTTGTACTGGATCTGGGAAATAAATCAAATGTTGAATTTGTGGCAGATGTACCTGTCGAAGCTGGACTTGATTATGTATTGCTTCGGGCTGAGAATACATTAGGTGGAATTTCTATTGATACTTTTAAAGTTCTGAATGTTGTAAGCGATGATTTCATCAATTTGAACATAAATGGAAACCTTACCGAATTAAATCATTTCCTTATCGACGAAAAAAATACAATTAGTGGTGTCATAAATTCGGGTTCTGATATTAAATCCTTAAAATATATCATTACTAAAAACGATACTGAAGGTGTTGCGCAACCGGTTACCAGCGGAGTCGAAGATAATGAGCTGGAATTTAACATAGATATCACTGGAGAAGCAGGAATGCAGAGTGTGAAATTGATAGCTGAAAACAATGGGGGGAAGACAATGACTTTAAACTTGCCTATTCCGGAGGCATCTTATCGCGCGAATTATCTTAAAGACGTTGTTATGTCAACTGACCCTGCCGATGATAAATGTTTCTTTTCTGCATACAAAACTCCACACGTTTATGGTATTGCCGAGGCTAAGTCCGATCAGCTAATGGTCGACTGGATACTTACTTATAAAAGTTCAGGGGCTCAACCGGTAAGTGGACTTGCATACGGTGCCAGTTCTGCGTATTACGAGAATACACTTCCTTATTTACAAGGGTTTACTCAATTGACTTATTTATATCTGACGTCAAAAAGATCAATAGTGACAGAGGAAGCATTTAATGAATTGGTATCCGAGGCAGATATCAAATCATATATTGATACTTATATTTTTGGCCCTGCCCCGGAAGGACAAAACTATAATGTGTACACTTCGAGTCGTCGTGTGGGTGATACTTTTAATGAATCAAAGTCTGAAGGTGGATTTGTAATTGCCTGGGGTACACACACCCATCCAACTGTTGACCCTGCAGTAGTAAACAATGTGGCACACGCATTAGTTTGGGTTAAACGGGTAACTCAAAAAGCAAATGGACATTGGGAATTTGTTTTTGATATTAAATATCCAAAGGACAATCAACGTACGGCGAACAATCAATCGGTTATTGCACCATACGATCCGTATCCACTTTAATCAATTGTAATAAAAGATTAAGTTTAAATATTAGTGTAGCAGCCCTGTTATGGGGGCTGCTATTCTTTCAAATGAACAGCCCGAAAATTAAGGATCGAATTGTTTCTGCATCCTATTTTGTTAGTTTAAAGACTTATAATAAGACGAATAAAATGAAACGAATTTATGTTATCATATTAATGTGCTCTTTCTCTGTAGGTTTGTCATATTCCAAAGAACCTGTTCGTCTGAAAATAATGACATACAACCTTCGTTTTGGAGAGTTGGCCAGCCTTGAGGAACTGGCAGATTTTATTGCTGAAAAAGAGCCAGATTTGGTTGCACTTCAAGAGTTGGATTGGATGACACAGCGAGATCGTGCCCCGCATCAACACCATAAGGATTTTACAACAGAGCTCGGTTTTCGTACCGGAATGTTTCCACTTTTCGGAAAGACTATTTCGTATGCCGGAGGTTTGTACGGGATTGGCATTTTAACAAGGAAACCATACATCAATGTTGAAAAGATTATCCTTCCCAAAGCGGAAAATGTTACTGAATACAGGGTTCTGTTAATTGCTACCATTGAACTGAATGATGCCGATACAATTATTTTTGCATCAACTCACCTGGATTATACCAGTTTTAATGCCCGAAAAGAGCAAATTGAGGTGATTGTCAATAAACTTAAATCATTGAAGTATCCGGTTTTGCTGGGTGGAGATTTGAATTCATATCTGGAATCAGAGGAGATTAAGGGGGGTTTCTATGACTGGGCAGCACTTAGTAATTCTGATCCAACTTCTCCCGCATCGAATCCAAAACATAAAATTGATTTTCTTTTTGGATTTCCACAAAATGCTTGGAATCTGGTTTCAAGTCAAACAATTGAAACTCAACTGTCTGATCATTTGCCGGTTATTTCCGAAATTGAACTTGTTAAATGAAACCCAAACCATCGAAAGGATGAAATCAATAAATTATTTATCACTATTACTCGAAATCAAAAAATGAAGAAAGTCAGTCGAAATACTATTTCTTTGGCTTCAGATGGCGGCTGGGTAGTACGGGTGTAATAACTTTAAAACTAAAAAACACATGAAAAAATTACTTGTTCAATATTTTCTGCTTCAGCTTTTTTTTGTTGGAAGCATTCAGGCCAATGACCAGGTAAAAATAAGTTCCCCTGATGGAAATTTATGCATGGCTTTTTCTATTTCAAAAGAAGGAATGATGTTTTATCAGGTTGACTATATTGGAAAATCAGTTATTCGGAAATCTGAGTTGGGTATTACAGGATGGGAACAAAATCTGAAAATTGACAAGGTTACAGACCAAAAACAAGATACAATCTGGAATCCTGTATATGGTGAACGTGCCAGCATCCGTGATCATTATGCGGGGAAAACAATTACAATAAAAAAGACTGGAACTGACGAACAAATTCAATTAATAGTCCGTGCATACAATGAAGGCATTGCTTTTCATTATTTTTTTCCTGAAAATAAAAGTGGAACAGTAACTATTAATTCAGAAAAAACAAGTTTCACGGTTCCTAAAAACACAATGGCCTGGGTCGCGTATCACGCTCAATCCGATTATCAGCTGCTTCCTGTAAAAAACTGGAAAGATTTGGCAGAAAGACCATTAACACTTCAACTTGAAAATGGATTATTTTCCTGCCTTGCAGAAGCGGAGCTGGTGAATTATAGTCGCACAAAATTTACTGTTGTCGCTGGCGAAGAAAACATCATCCGTTGTGTTATGGACGGACCGGTGAAAACAACAGCACCTATTGCGAGTCCCTGGAGAGTTATTATGGTTGCCGAAAAACCTGCGGATTTGCTGGAAAATAATGATTTAATACTGAATTTAAATCAGCCCTGTGCTATTGAAAATACTGAATGGATAAAACCCGGTAAAGTCATTCGTACGATTTCATTAACTACCGAAGGAGCAAAAAAGGTAGTTGATTTTGCTGCCAAAAGAAAACTTGAATACGTTCATTTTGATTCAGGCTGGTACGGCGCTGAAACTGACCCTGCATCCAACCCGACTAAATCGGATGTCGATCCGGCCCGATCGAAAATCAATGATTTAAACATACCGGAAGTTGTTAATTATGCAAAAAGCAAAGGAGTTGGCATCTGGTTGTACGTGAATCACATTGCGCTGGAAAATTACATGGATGAAATACTTCCATTGTATGAAAAATGGGGAATTTCAGGGATTAAATTTGGCTTTGTCAATGTTGGTTCCCAGCAATGGACAAGCTGGCTGCACGATGCGGTAAAAAAATGTGCCGAACATCATCTGATGGTCGACATCCACGATGAATACAGGCCAACTGGTTTTAGCCGTACCTATCCAAACTTGTTAACGCAGGAAGGTGTTCGTGGAAATGAAGAGTTTCCCGATGGTAATACCAATACAACACTGCCTTTTACCCGCTATATTGCCGGTGCCGCCGATGCAACGGTTTGTTATTATCAGCGGAAAGATTTGAAACCTGAACAGGCTAAGAATCCAAAGGCCCGTTTGTTGCAAAATACGGCTTGTCACCAACTGGCACTTTCAGTGATCAATTACAGTCCGTTACAGTTTTTATACTGGTACGATACTCCGGCAGATGTTCAGGATGAACCGGAACTGGAATTTTTTGACCAATTGCCAACTGTTTGGGACGACACCAAAGTTTTAAACGGTAAAATAGGTGGCTATATAAGTATCGCCAGACGCAAAGCCGAAAAATGGTTTGTAGCATGCATTACAAATAACGATGCGCGAAAAATGGAACTACCGCTCGATTTTCTTATTCCAGGTAGAAAGTATGAAGCAACTATTTATACCGATGGAGGTGAAGAAGTGGAAACGCGTACTCACGTTAAAATTCAAAAGCTGAAAGTTGACAGCAATACCAGGGTAAAGCTTAATTTATATGCGCGTGGCGGATCAACAATGATTATTCGTCAGCTATAACTTATTTGTAAACAGAATGATGATGAAAAGGAAAATCCTGATACAGCTAATTCTGATTTTGTTTTGCACCTTTTCAGTATCGTCTCAAAATAAGCAATCATTTTACTTTTATTCTGATGATGATATCCAAAACATTAAAGCAATCAGCAACAACAAATTGGGGCAGGGAGATAGTTGAAGGATTTAGAAATACAATACAGGAACGGGAAAAGTATCCGATGGATATTCCGGTGCCTGAAGGTAGTTATATTCATGATTATTTTTGTCCTATCCATGGTCTGCAATTTGTTTTTGAATGGAATAGACCCCATGAACATTATTGCAGTGCATGCGAAAAATACTGGACAAATGAGGATAAATATGACTGGGCCTGGATTGCCGTGGCACATGGCAGGAATCTGGACTATCTGGTTGCCAATATGTATCTGTACCTTATTTCGGATAGCACTCGTTATGCCGAAAAAGCGAAATTAATGCTTCTGGCATATGCAGATAAATATCCCGGATACATTGAACACAACCGTCTGCGGGAAAGAACTCGTGAATACAGTGGAAAGATGTTCGCTCAAAGCCTTGACGAAGCTGTTTGGGCAATTGATGCTGCCAGGGTATTTCAAGTTATTGAGCCTAAATTGAGTAGCGAAGAAAAAACTTTCATCCGAGATCGTTATCTGAAAGTGTGTGCTGAAATGCTAATGCGAAAACACGACCGGGGAAACTGGCAGGCCTGGCATATTGGCGCCATTGCAGCATTGGGAGTCGCTTTGCAAAGCGATCACATAATCGATGTAGCTGTCAATGAACCGGAATTTGGCTATTGGGCTGTGATGAAGGAAAATGTTTATCCTGATGGTTGGTGGAAAGAGGGTTCAGTTACCTATCACTTTTACCCGCTTCGTTCGTTACTACTTACCGCTGAGGCAGTTCGCTGCCGGAATATTGACTTGTATAACAAGCAACTTTTCAACATGTTTCAATCGCCCATGCAACTGGCATATTCTGATTATACTTTACCCTCGCAAAACGATGGTTGGTATGGTTCTTCTTTGTTGGCGCAAGCAGGATTGTATGAACTTGCCGCAAAACGTTTTCATGAGACGTCATTTATAAATTTACTTCAACTTTGCTATCAGGTTTCCAGAAGAAACTCTCCGAATGCTTTAATTAATGGGATGGAGCTTGATAAAACACCGGACCCACTGAAAAGAAAAAGTAAATTGTTTCCTGATCTTGGGGTTGCAATACTTAGGAGCGGCGATAGGTCGGTCGTTTTAAAATACGGGCCTCATGGTGGTGTTCACGGTCATCCTGATAAATTATCGATTTCAGTGCACGATGGAGAAAGCGAGGTGCTGCCTGATTTGGGAACGCCTGCATATAGCCTTCCAGTATGTAGGGAATGGTACCAAAATACAATTGCACACAATACAGTTACAGTTGATGGTAAGAATCAGAATAAAACAAGTGGAAAATTAATAAGCTTTAGTCCTTTGGAATCAGGAGGGCGTGTTATTGCAACATCAGACGAAGCATATCCAGGTGTTAAAATGACCAGAGAATTATCTTTGAACGAGGCCGAACTTGCGGATGTTTTTACTTGTAATTCAGATTCTGTCCATACTTATGATTATGTTTTGCTTTTTACGGAAAAACCACTTCTTCCCGTGTTAAAAGACACTGTTCTGAATGAATACAAACATATAAGCAACATAATGTATAAGGATTTAAATAAAGAAATAGTTTTAGATTTTAACTCTTTATCTGTTCGATTAATGATTGACCAGCCGGAAAATTTTCAGGTTTTTTCAAGTGAAGCCCCTGGAACTCCTTCTGCAACAGCAAACGGAGTTATTAAAACCTGCTATCCTGTTATTTTTAGAGTAAAATCAAATAGCTTTAAAATTAAAACTATTTGGAATTTTAAAAATGAGCTGGATGGGGATTCATTATATCGCTAACTTACAGGCAACTTGATCAAAAACAGCTGCTGCGTGTTATACAATAAATGACTAAATTATAACACTGTTTAGCAGCAAAGAAAAAGCACACGACAAAATCAAGCTCAAAAAAGCGGCATAAACAAAAAAATCAACCCAAAAAAGGAAATTCTATGCTCAAATTTTACGTTTTTGCCGATTACGTAAACCAGAAAAAATCAGCTTTTATTTTCTGAAAAAATTTTGATGCAATTCACCACAGTTGTAGAGGTTTTGAATCAGGTTGTAATCAGCCAGTTGTTCGTTGTCAATTGCTGTTTATACAGTATTTTCAATTTTGTGCCGTCCCAAAAATGAATGAAACCTTTTTGGCAGGAAATTGGAACTAAAAAGGAAAAGGCAAAAACATGAAAACGTACATTGGTTGCAGCGGATTTTATTATTCCGATTGGAAAGGCAAATTTTATCCTGAAGATTTGACAAGGAAAAAATGGCTGGAATACTATTCTGAGCATTTTAACACCGTTGAAATTAACAACACCTTCTATAAAATGCCCGAAAAAAAGGATTTGGATAAATGGAAAACCCGCACGCCTGAGGATTTCAGGTTTACTTTAAAAGCCAACCGCTATTTTACCCATCAGAAAAAGCTGCATGTGGACGATGATTTTAAAGAGCAGTTCCACAATTTTATGGAAATTGCCCACGGCATGGAAAATAAACTGGGCAGCGTGCTTTGGCAACTTCCGGGAAACCTGCATAAAAACACGTACAAACTGCACAACCTGTGCCGGTTATTCAGCGAAAAAAATCTTCATGTAATTGAATTTCGCCATGAATCATGGTTTGATGAGGAAGTTTATAAAATACTTTCGGAAAACCATGTAGCGCTTTGTATTATATCAGCGCCCGGAAACCTGCCGGAAGAATCGAGGACCACCAGCAAACTGGCTTATTTGAGGTTGCATGGCAAAAAAGAGTGGTACCGCTATCATTATTCCGAAAAAGAACTTAAAATCTGGGAAGAACGCCTTAAGAAATTAAAAAATGTAAACGAGCTTTTCGTTTATTTCAACAACGATTTCAATGCAAATTCAGTTGACAATGCAAAAACCATAAAGTCTTTTTTTGAATGATTTTCGGGAAGCAAGCAAAAAGAAAGCAGCCCTGAAAAAGAGGAATTTCCATTCGTGAAAAAATTTAAATGCGGTTTTTCAAAATCGCCTCCACTTCCGGTTGGTCGATATCTTGCTTTTCGCCCAGTTTGATGCCACATTTTTCAACCGGCTGGCTGGTTTTTACGCGAAAAGAATTGAAATAGTCAATTCGTTAAAATATTGCGCCGAAAACAAAGGATTAATTGTTTGTGCCTTGTGTATAATGGCAAATCATATACAGGACGCGGGCATTCATAAAAAAGAAAGCTGCTGTTAAATGATAAGATCTCTTGATCTGTAATTTTTACAACAGCACATTTTAGATTTTATGTCTGCACATCTTTGATTTTTAGTGTGCAGGAAAGTATGATTTGTTGTGCAGGAAAATTATGTTTTCTACTCAGGAAAAGGATGTTTTCTGTGCAGGAAAATTATGTTGTTAAGAAAATGCTTTGTATGTTCATATGGAGTAATATTTTTTAAGTTTACTAAAACTTTCCGATAAAATGATATTGTATTGGATTGTTTTTTAACAGATAAAAATAAATACAATAAAACATTGATTATGCCAATCAGATACAAAGTGGTTAAGAAAGCACAGGCGGGTATTAAAGGAGGTGGTGATTTTAAATATCACGCTGCAGCTACAGGAAGAAAAGTAACCGGAACGCACGAGCTAAGCCGTATGCTGGCAGACCGATGCACTGTAAGGCGGGCAGATGTAAAAGCTGTGTTGACAGGACTGGCCGAATTAATGCCTGAATTATTGTGCGACTGGAAATCGGTGCAGTTTGATGAAATTGGTATTT
>CAWDAW010000026.1:0-156063 GCA_963800345.1 uncultured Prolixibacteraceae bacterium
CTGGAAAACTCAGTTCAGTTATACTGGAGGTTGTAATGTTTCTGCTTCCGACCTTTCAATCTTCGACCTCCCCAGCTCGTGTGGCGGAACAGTAACAGTAATGTCCACCGCGTGGGACAATTGCAGCCAGGCAGTTACCGATTCAGCAAAATTCACACTGAACCCCGAATTTATTAGCGTAAACGCACCTCTTGATGAAATTCAGCCGGCCTGCCAGACTCAAACTGCAATTGATGACGCTTTTGCCATCTGGAGGGCCAAGTTTGGTTTTACAGGCGGATGCGGAACAGTTGGTACCGATCTCACTGCCTTCAACGCACCAAATGCCTGCGGCGGAACAATCGTTATAAATTATACAGCGCAGGATGTTTGCGGCCAGGTTGTAAATACTTCAGCAATATTCACAATCGATGCACCAAGTGATGTTTTACAGGAACCATCATTTACAGTTCCGGCAGATATTACAGTGTACAGGGATGGCGCCTGTGCCTATGACGCTGACCCTGCAATTACAGGCATTCCGACTGATTTAGCTGATAATTGCACACTGGCTGGCAACCTTACAATGAACCATAACGATTCGATTGCAGCCGGTTCATGCAGCAGCGAAATAATTATTTACAGAAGATGGATTGTTGCCGACAACTGTTTAAATGAAACTTCGAAAACTCAGATAATAACAGTTCAGGATAATACACCACCTGTTGTTGTTTGTGCGCCTGATGTAAATGGTGTTGCAGATAATGGCGAGTGCGATGCTACTAATGTTGTTTTGGGAACTTCAACAGCTACCGACAATTGTGCACTGGCTTCGTTTGTTGGTTTACGCAGTGATGGTTTACTCATTACGGATCCTTTCCAGGTGGGAGTAACAACAATTACATGGACAGCTACAGATGCCTGTGGAAATTCTTCAAGCTGTGTTCAAACCATTACTTTGGTAGATGGTGTTACACAACCGCCAACAATTACCTGTCCGGGTGATGTTGTTCAGAATGCAGGGCCGAATAATTGTTATCTCGAAAATGTTGTAATTGCCAATCCTGTTGCTGACGACAATTGCGAAGTTGCAACAATTAGCTGGGTGATGACAGGCGCTACAACAAATTCTTCCCCATTAGCTGGGTTTAATTATGTTGGCGGCGAAACCTTTAACGTGGGTGTTACCGAAGTAGAATACACAGCCACCGACTCTGCCGGAAATTCTGCAACCTGTAAATTTAAAGTTACAATTAAAGATGTTACGCCTCCTGTTATCAATCTTGGTACTTGTTTGGATGTAACGGATGATGCAGCTCCCAACAACTGTTCAAAAGTACCCGGTACATTGAATGATCCTGATTACTCTGACACATGCTGGCCAAAGGTTGACCTCATCCTGAGCTGGGAAATGACAGGCGCTACAACAGGCAGTGGTTTTGGAACAGTTACCGATTCGTCATTTAACGTGGGTGTTACAACTGTTATTTATACAGTTGCCGACCCTGACGGAAATACAGATGATTGCACGTTTACAGTAACCATTTTTGATGTTACAGATCCTGTAATTGATCTTTCAACTTGTGCTGATATCTCTGAGAATGCTGCTCCTGATAATTGTTCAAAAATACCCGCTGCAATTATGGATCCTGTATATTCCGACAATTGCTGGCCGTACGCTTCTCTTGATTTAACCTATGAAATAACAGGAGCAACTACTGATTCAGGCTCGGGCACAGTTACTGGCCTGACTTTTAATGTTGGTGTTTCAACCGTTACTTATACAGTTACTGATCCTGATGGTAATACGGCAAGCTGTTCGTTCACGGTTACCATCGTTGATGTAACTCCACCGGTTTTAGAACTTACAAAATGTATTGATGTTACTGATGTGGCAGCTCCCAACAACTGCTCAAAAGTACCGGCTGATTTGGAAGATCCTGAATATTCGGATACCTGCTGGCCGTTTGCTGACCTTACACTGAGCTGGAAAATGACCGGTGCAACAATTGGGACTGGAACAGGAGTAGTTACCCTAATGCCGTTTAATGTTGGTGTTACAACAGTAACTTATACAGTTACCGATCCCGACAATAATTCGGTTAGTTGTTCATTCACTGTTACTATTAAAGATGTTACACCACCAAATATTGGTATCGGTGGTTGCGAAGATGTTACTGATGTTACTGATGCAGGTAACTGTACAGTCGTTCCGGGCGATATTGACGATCCCGTTTATTCCGATGCTTGTTGGGATGTGGTTGACTTGACAATTACATGGGAAATGACAGGCGCAACAACCCGTACAGGAAGCGGTTCGGTAAAAGGCGAATCTTTTAACGCTGGCGTAACAACAGTAGTTTACACTGTAAGCGACCCTGACGGAAACAAAGCTTCATGCACGTTTACTGTTACTATTATACCATACAATCCACCGCAGTTTACAGCAGGTTGTCCGCCAAATATTATTTCTGCACCAAACGATCCCGGTCTTTGCGAAGCCGGTTTAACAATTCCTGACCCAACAGTTGACGACCCTTGTAACATTGGTTACACAATAACAAACGACCGCACCGGAACCGACAATGCGAGTGGTGTTTACCCGGTTGGCACAACCGAAGTAATCTGGACAATAACACCAACTGTTGGCAATCCGACAACTTGTACACAAACAATTACAGTTACAGATACTGAACTTCCTGTAATAACTGACTGTCCTGAAACACGTGCTTATGTTGATTGCAGTGTTGCAGCTATTACAGGCCCTGCTTTCTCGGCAACTACAGCCAACTCAAGCTATGCAGAATTTGCTGATGCTGCAAACCTGGGGATTGCAACCGATAACTGCGGAATCGATTCTGTAACTTATATTGATGTTGTTACCGGAACCTGCCCGATTACGATTACCCGCAAATGGACAGTGTTCGATGCCGCCGGAAATTCGGCAACCTGCGACCAGACCATTACCATCGACGATACTGAAGCGCCCGTTGTGGACTGCCCGACAGCAGGTTTCGAAACTCCTTCCGATTTCGATTTGCCTTATGCAACTTTTTCAATCCCGGCTTTTGATTACTCTGATAATTGCACTGACAAAGCCGATATACAAATTACATGGACACTTTCGGGCGCAACAACCGGCAGCGGAACCGGACTTATTCCTACTCCTTACCAATTCAACTCGGGCATTACAACTGTTAACTATGTGTTTACAGATCTCTGCGGAAATCCTACTCCCTGCGAGTTTACTGTGTTTGCGCTTTATCCGCCTGAGATTACCTGTTTACCGGCTGTTACCTGAATACTGATTTGGGTGTTTGCCACAACCATATTGAAGCTGGCGACCTCGATAATCCGGGCGTACCAACAAATGGCACAGGCGAAGTACTCAGCTGGACCTGGACAGTTTATGCGCCCGATGGTACAACAGTTCTTGGCACCGGAACAAGCACAGGCGTAAGTCCAACACCTGTAGGTCCTGTTGATTTCCCGCTTGGAACTTCCACAATTCACTGGTATGCATCAAATTCATCGGGACACGACGAATGCGACCAGCTTGTTACAGTTATTGACAACCTGCCGCCAACTTTTACCGCCGATGATTTTGAAGACTGTGTTGAACGTTTAAGCCAGGCCATTTATACAGGCAATGCCGATGATATTCAGTACAACCCCGATTATCCCGAAGGCGATTACAAACTCATGAACCCCGGCGATACATATTTGGACATCGACCTGGGAACCTATATCGACAATTGCTGCGTGCTGACCGATGGTTACTCCATGTTCTGGACAATCGAATTCGATGGAAACGACCCCACCGAACCCGATATTACCGGAACCGGTCAACCATCAACATACAAAGACCCGATTTCGGGAAATCCACTTGAAATTTACCTATGGGGCGATGGCGTGAATTTTCAGCAAAGAATACATACAATAACTTATACAATTACCGATTGCCACGGCAACGTGAGTAATGATATTACTGCAACAATAACAATTAATCCAAGACCGGAACTGATAAAAATGACGAATTGAAAGCAGTGAGACTTGTCAGCGTGCGCAGCTCCTGACAACGTCAAACGAGAAGAAGAAGAAAAATAAAAAGATGAATAAAGAATATAAAATAAGAAATGAGAAAACCGGAAGGCTTATGATCGGTGTCAATGCTGCGTGCACAGGGCTGAGAGCAGAGGGAAGAGCGCACGGATATGAAGTTTTATTACAGGGAATAAATGAATTATCCCAAAGCACGAAACAATATATTCCGCGGAAAGAATGAATATTCCCGAAGCACGGAACAATATTTCCCCGGAAAGAATGAATATTTCCGAAGCACGGAACAATATTTCCTCGGAAAGAATGAATATTTCCGAAGCACGAAAGAATTATCTCTCGGAATAAAAGAATTATTCCGAAGGGGGAAACTTTTATTACGTGGAATAAAACAATTATTCCGCGGAGTAAATGAATTATTCCAAAGCGGAAATGAATTATTCCCAGGCGAAGTTGAGTTATCCCGAAGCGGAAATTTAGTGTTTAGTTCAGTTCCAATGCCAGGAATTGCCGTTGGCTTTAGTCAACGGGTAACAGATGCGAACTCTGCCGGGCTTCAGCCCCATTTTATGTGGGTAAAGCCAGTTTCATTGTTCAGCATTTCTTTCCGTCGGTTAAAACCGACTGCCTGCCCCGATTTTTCGGGGGCAATTGAAAAAAGAGAATTTCAACAGTTTTTCAAATATACCGCTCAGCGTTCCTCAACCCCGCCAGCTGGCGGGGGCAGGGGGCTGGGCAATTTATCAGGCCAACAGGGAATTAGGGCTTCCTGCTGATAAATTTTTTAACAATTAGTTTAAAATGAGAGAATTAAAAAAAGTATTAACCAAAAAAAGTCCTTCAACTGATGAAGGCAACAATTGCCTATGACAAATGCCTGGTACCGGCGCTACGCAGAAAGTAACTGTTGAAAAACTGCAACGCACCTTATACAGGAGGAAATAAAACCAACCATGATCTGATTTCCGTTAGCTGACGGATAAGGATTGTATCCTGAAAAGGATAGAGCTACGAATTGTCCCCTAACAATTTGACATTTTGAAAATAGCAGAGGAGAGACGGAAGACAGAAGACGGAAGTCGGAAGTCAGAAGTCGGAAGAACGAAGACTGCAACCAATGCGCGATGCTTCTTTAAGCCCCTTTAGAGCTTGTCCCGATTTATCGGGAGGATTTGGGGTAATTCGCGGGGAAGTTGGAATTCTGAGAACTATCGGGAAGAAGGAAGATGGGTGACGGGATACCGGTTACAGGAGCTATAGACCTGAAATCACTGCCCGAATGATTCGTTCAGGCGGGCAGATCCCGTACCCTGACCCTTTCCCACTCTGCAATTTGACATTTTGAAAAACAAAACGCTAAGTTTTTTTGAGGGAAGTCCTGAAAAAAGAGTTGCGCTGTTTCTGTTCCCGGCTTAACAAAAAAGCCATTAAATCGTAGGGACATCTTCTGCCAAGGGCGGGGGATGCACGAAACAAGCAAACTTTTAGTACGGCAAAACCAAAGACAAACAAGGCAAAAAGGGTTGGCAGCCAAATTACATATAATGCTGCCGGCCAAAAACAAATTATTAATCACTTCCTGTCCCCCCTTTAGGGGGTTAGGGGGTAAAAAATTACAAAAAATGAAAAAGCAAATTTTATTTCTAGCGATGTTTACAGTGGCGATGATTTTCGCCGGTACTAATAAGGTGTTTGGACAGTTGTTACCAGGGTTACATGATCCACGTACTGCTCACCAATTGACCTGTTATCTTGTGTTGCAACTTCTGAACCATTGCATCCATTTGCCTGGTGTACCTTATACATTATACACTTGATGGAATGTGTAGGTGCTGAAACTGCAGCAAACTGGACATGGTGGGCAACAAAAGATCCTAATTTTGTAACTGATGCTGGATGCTGGACTACTAACTAACGACCAACATGCTTACAGTTAGCTTCATGGTCACTTGATTAGCAAGCTGGTGCAACTTATGGTAAAGATAACAGGAGTGCAACAGCTTGGAGCAAATCAGTTACAATTACATGGACTGCTGATATTTTAGCTGGAACTGAATATCAAGGAGATGCTACTAGCTGGGCTACAGCTGCAGCATCACCAACTTTTGTTGTTGGATATTCAGAAGGTGTAAATTGTACTGATAATATTCAGGTTTATGAAATTAACCCACTGCCTAACTTTACAATTGACATTGCTGCTATTGATCCTGCCGCTGCATTACAACTTTGGCTTGGGATGATGATTCTGCAACAGTGTGTGGATGTTGTACAAAGTGCAACTTATAATACTACAAACATGAAATATGATATGGATTATGGTACAAATACTATTTATTATGAAGTTGTTGCTGCTAACTTTGTAAAAAATTGGACTCCAACATTTCCAAATTATTAGTGGATTACGTACTACACAAACAGCAGATAATTTCTATTTATGCAACTCTATGCAGATGCAGGAACTACTTCTAATGCTCATTTGGACATCTGCAATCATTGACGTTGCTGATATGGTACAGATATTCCTACTAGCTACAGCATTTAACAGCAGCAAATCCTGCTGATGCAGCAACTGGTGTTTCAGTTTATGTTAAGAGTTGTAATTGATAACAATACTGAAGAATCATTAACTAGATAATCCATTTATGCTTGGCAGTTGATGCACAGGATAATGATGCAACAGGTATTTGGGATATGGAAGATGAAGATTGTATCTGATCACTAGCTGATGCAGCAGATCAAGTATGACCAAGCAATCAATAACAATTACTCCACGTCCACAACTTGACCATAATACTGCTACATGATACTAACAGATACTACTAATTACCAAATGACGTAATTGACAAATACTCCAGTTAACTAATTATTAGTTAGAATGAAACTTGCTTTTTCATAACCAAAGATAACTTCCCTCCGCTTCCTGTTCCCGATTAATCGGGGCGGAGCGGGGTGGAAGCCATCTTCGGGTTAAAAGGTAAAAGGTAAAAGGCAAAAGGGAAAAGGGAAAAGTTCAGGGTTCAAAGTTCAGAGAACCTGTAACCCGAAACCTGCAACCCGAAACCTGTAACCCGCAACCGGAAAAGGTTATGAACAACGCAAAATGGGATGTTAAACATTTTAAAACAAAAAGTATGGATATAATAAGTATCAAGGTACATCCGCCCTGGTATGCAAGGGGCACACCAATAGTCAGCACCCGCGATGGTCCGCCATTTGACTTGTCAGCGTACGTAGTTTCCCGAAGGATCGGGACAAGCTCTGACAACGTCAAAATGGAGGCCATTCGCGAAGGGCCGTCAGCCAGGGGCAAACCAACGGATTTAATCCACCTCTGGCTGACGTTAAAAACAACATTTTTCAACATGCAAAAAGGCGTGTATGGCCAGTGGTATGCCCAATTTTTTGACGCTGTCAAGTCTAAGGACGTTGACAGGTCGGAAGAACGTTCCGCAGATGATTTTGATTTTGACTTGTCAGCGTGCGCAGATATAGGAATGGGCAACAAACCAAAAACCCGAAGGGTTGACAAGATTATAGAAATGGACATTATCGGTAGGCAAAAACCCCGAAGGGGTGACAAGATTATAGAAATGTACATGATATATGCATCAAAAACCCGAAGGGTTGACATGATTATAGAAAAATCAATGAACGATGAACAACAAAAATACCACCCCCTCGGGGTTTCCATTCAACAATGTGATTTGTGCTATAATCCTACCATCCCTGGCGGGATTAAGAACCAAATCCACCAATTGGCGGAAAATGTGATTAGGCATCTGGAAATTATATGTAAGCCAAAAACCCGAAGGGTTGACAAGATTATAGAAATGGAGCATTATCGGTAGGCAAAAACCCCGAAGGGGTGACAAGATTATAGAAATGTACATGATATATGCATCAAAAACCCGAAGGGTTGACATGATTATAGAAAAATCAATGAACGATGAACAACAAAAATACCACCCCCTCGGGGTTTCCATTCAACAATGTGATTTGTGCTATAATCCTACCATCCCTGGCGGGATTAAGAACCAAATCCACCAATTGGCGGAAAATGTGATTAGGCATCTGGAAATTATATGTAAGCCAAAAACCCGAAGGGTTGACAAGATTATAGAAATGGACATTATCGGTAGGCAAAAACCCCGAAGGGGTGACAAGATTATAGAAATGTACATGATATATGCATCAAAAACCCGAAGGGTTGACATGATTATAGAAAAATCAATGAACGATGAACAACAAAAATACCACCCCCTCGGGGTTTCCATTCAACAATGTGATTTGTGCTATAATCCTACCATCCCTGGCGGGATTAAGAACCAAATCCACCAATTGGCGGAAAATGTGATTAGGCATCTGGAAATTATATGTAAGCCAAAAACCCGAAGGGTTGACAAGATTATAGAAATGGACATTATCGGTAGGCAAAAACCCCGAAGGGGTGACAAGATTATAGAAATGTACATGATATATGCATCAAAAACCCGAAGGGTTGACATGATTATAGAAAAATCAATGAACGATGAACAACAAAAATACCACCCCCTCGGGGTTTCCGTTCAACAATGTGATTTGTGCTATAATCCTACCATCCCTGGCGGGATTAAGAACCAAATCCACCAATTGGCGGAAAATGTGATTAGGCATCTGGAAATTATATGTAAGCCAAAAACCCGAAGGGTTGACAAGATTATAGAAATGGACATTATCGGTAGGCAAAAACCCCGAAGGGTTGACAAGATTATAGAAATGGACATGATATATAGCATCAAAAACCCGAAGGGTTGAAATGATTATAGAAATGGACATTATCGGTAGCCGAAAACCCCGAAGGGGTGACACGATAATAGAAAAATCAATCGGATGAAAAATAAATACAACGGGGTTAATATGAATATAATTTAAAACGAAATAAAATGGCAGGAACATTTTCTCAAATCTACATTCAATATGTATTCGCTGTAAACGGACGCCAAAACCTATTGTTACCACAATGGCGCGATGAGGTTTTTAAATACATATCGGGAATAATAAAGGGTAAAAATCAAAAACCAATAATTGTAAATGGTGTAGCAAACCATGTCCATGTATTCGTGGGCTTAAAACCTGCGATGTGCATTTCCGATTTGGTTCGTGATATAAAAAACAACTCAACGAATTTCATCAATGAACAAAAATTTCTTCGGAATAAATTTTCGTGGCAGGAAGGTTATGGAGCATTTTCCTATTCACATTCGCAAATCGACAATGTATATCAATATATTTTAAACCAGGAAAACCATCACAAGAAGCGCACTTTTCGCGAAGAATATTTGGAGTTATTGCAACAATTCGAAATTGAATATGATGAGAAATATTTATTCGATTGGTTGGATTAAAAAACGCAACGATGAATAGCACAATACAAATCAGTCAAATAGCGGAAAGATTATAGAAAAATCAATGAACGATGTACAACAAAAATACCACCCCCTCGGGGTTTCCGTTCAACAATGTGATTTGTGCTATAATCCTACCATCCCTGACGGGATTAAGAACCAAATCTACCATTTGGCGGAAAATGTGATTGTAAATAACAACAATTAATAAACCAACGTGAAACACGCTTTACTTCATATCATGTACCGGACACTGGGAACCTTCCTGGTGGCGCTGACCGTGGCAACTGCCGCGGCCCAGAAACCTGTGCAGCTGATTGAAGTAGAAAAGTGCGAAACAATGGAATTTAGCGTTGTCGACTGGCCGGGCGACAGATATACATGGGATTTATACCGCGACTCAACAATAAACTATGCCAAAACCAAAGGCGATGTGGATCCTGCATCATACTTTGAAAAAGGCATGTACCAGGGTTCAACAGTTCAGGTACATTGGCTCGATACAGGAAGATATTTCCTGCGTGTAATGGTTTGGAATGAAATAGAATGTACAAATAACCTGATTCTGTTTAGGATAAATGTAACGGAAGTTATTCCCATGGCCGAAGTGTATGGCGACTCAACCTGCGTGGGTGACCAGTCATTTGTGCGAATTGTATTTTCAGGTCATGGCCCCTGGGATTTTAAATATTCCTATTCATCAGATGCAAATGGAAATACTGTACAAAGTGTTAATTTCCATACAGAAAGTGAAGAATTAACGATTCCAATGCCGCCGTTACCCGTTGGTTTAACAGAAGTTTGGGTTGATGAAATTATTACCCAGTGTACAATAAATTTAATTCCATCGGACAGGGGGAGGATTATGATTTATCCGAAACCTGCGCAATCGAAGATTTACTTAAAAGATGAATAGCAAATTGCTGATATGGAATATGATAATTAGATACTTTTAAATTTTAAGATTGAAATTAAAATGAACTAAAACAAGTGATAAATAATAAAGAAATGCAGGCGATAAAAATTATAACAGCAACTAACGAAAGTTAGCTGCGCAGGTGACGAAAATTAGGTGCGCAGGTGACGAAGCTTAGGTGCGCAGGTGACGAAAGTTAGGTGCGCAGGTAATTTTTAGTTGAGCAGGACAGAAGAAAACCATCAGCAGGGGTAATAAAAAGGAAGAAAATAACCAATATTGAATAATGAACATCGAATGTAGAATTAGGCGGTTTGGTGTTCAAAACCTGACAGCGTGCGAAGCTCCTGTCAGCGTTGGAAGAAAAGGAAGTAATAAAAATGAAGAAAATAACCAATATTGAATAATGAACATCGAATGTAGAATTAGGCGGTTTGGTGTTCAAAACCTGACAGCGTGCGAAGCTCCTGTCAGCGTTGGAAGAAAAGGAAGTAATAAAAATGAAGAAAATAACCAATATTGAATAATGAACATCGAATGTAGAATTAGGCGGTTTGGTGTTCAAAACCTGACAGCGTGCGAAGCTCCTGTCAGCGTTGGAAGAAAAGGAAGTAATAAAAATGAAGAAAATAACCAATATTGAATAATGAACATCGAATGTAGAATTAGGCGGTTTGGTGTTCAGAAACCTGACAGCGTGCGAAGCTCCTGTCAGCGTTGGAAGAAAAGGAAGTAATAAAAATGAAGAAAATAACCAATATTGAATAATGAACATCGAATGTACAATTAGGCGGTTTGGTGTTCAAAACCTGACAGCGTGCGAAGCTCCTGTCAGCGTTGGAAGAAAAGGAAGAAGGGAAAAAGAAAAATGACCAATATTGAATAAACAATAACGAATATCGAATGAGGAATAAAGAAATAGGAAGAGGGGGTGTCGCGAATTCCGGTTCGCGATTACAAAGCCGTGGATCGGAATCCACGCCACCCATAGAAAATAACCAATATTGAATAACCAATTATCAATATCCAGTGAAAAAATTAGAATTAATAAAAGACAGATAATTTAAAACAACAATACTCTCTGATCCTTCCCGCCAGCTGGCGGGAGAGTTAGAGGGGGCTTCATGAAAAAACTGATGTACATATTATTTTTCCTGTTTGTTGCAGCAAATGTTGCGGCACAGGAAAACTATGTCATCGATTCGGTTTGTATTGACGCCCAAAGGATGTACCGCGGCGATGGTGAACAGGGTTCAACCTATATCTGGGCAATAACCGGTGAGGCGGGCGATACAATTGTACAGTCACCCGGAAATGATTTTCAGGATCTCATAACCCCCGGTGTTTATAAATATGGCAGCGAATTGCCAATGACCTGGGACACTCCCGGCTCTTATCTGATCACAACAATTCAGTATTCAATTCATGGCTGCGACACAACCCAGCAGGGAAATGTAAAGGTATTCCCGCCACCTTATGCATTTGCCGGTGATTCAATGTTTGTTTGTGCTGTGGATACAATCTTTTTAACCCGGGCATTGGCTGAAAATTACCGCAGTCTGCTTTGGACAACTACAGGCGACGGGGTTTTTGAAGATGTAACTGCAATGAACCCGTTTTATATTCCCGGCGGAAAAGACAAATTTAACGGTAATGTGATGTTGATACTCACAGCTGAAGGACTAGCCAGCAACTCAACCTGTCTGCCTGCCATCGATTCGGTAGAAATCTGGTTCAGCGATCCGCTCATAACTTTTATCCCACGCCACCTGCGTTGTTATAACGATTTTACAGGTCAGGTGTGGCCGCGGGTTACCAACGGAAACGAACCTTACACATATGAATGGACAGGCCCGGAAGGATTTACTTCATCAAACGATACAATTAAAGGACTTGCCGCAGGATTTTACTATTTAACTGTTACCGACAATTTTGGCTGCCAGACAACCGATACAGTTGAAGTTTTGCAACCCGAACTGCTTGTGGCAGATATCAACGGATGGCTCAATGTTAGCTGCTTCGGTGGAAATGACGGGATGGCGCAGGTTGCAGTAACCGGCGGAACGGAAGATTATTCATATCAATGGAGTTCAATCCCACCGCAAAATACAGCTGTGGCAACCGGATTGTCAGCCGGAGAATATATTGTTCGGATTCGGGATGCAAACAATTGTACAGCCAGAGACAATATTATAATATCAGAACCTCCGCAAATTGTACTTGCTGCCGACAGCATTGATGCAAAATGTGCAGGCGGTTTGCGTGGTTCCATAGACCTGACGGCTTCGGGCGGTACACCTTTTAAAAATGAACCACATTACAAATTTAAATGGACCGATGAAACAAACACTGTCGTCGGCACAACGGAAGACATAAATAATCTGCCCGGCGATATGCTTTATTCGGTTGTTGTTACCGATTCAATTGGCTGCCAGGATACGCTCTCCATTTTCATAAACGAACAAAACGACCTGCTCTTGATTGTGGAAAATGTGGATTCAATCCTTTGTTTTGGCGATTCAAACGGCGCTATTGACATCACACTGACAAATGGCACAGAACCTTATGCTTTTGTTTGGGATTCAGGCCAAACAACCGAAGATATATCCGGTATCCCTGCCGGAAAATACCTTGTTCTGGCTACCGATGCCAACGGATGTAAAACAGATATGGATTTCGAACTTTTCGAACCTGAAGAATTGCTGGCATCAATAGCACCCGGTGATCGTGAAATGTGCGAATCGGATACAATTTCACTTGCAGGAATTTCATCAGGCGGAACCGGCAGCCACACTTATTTATGGCTCGGAAACGGAGCGCCTTATTTGTCTGATGTTTCAAGTTTGAAACCTGACTTCAGAGCTGCCCCCGCCGGAGATTATAAATTGATTTTCACCGCTACGGATAAAAACGGTTGTGTTGCTTCCGATGCAATTGATATAAAAGTTTGGCCAATTACCTACAATACTGTTTTTGATACAATTTGCCCGTCGGATTTGCCTTATACCTGGAACGGATCGGTTTACGATATTGCGGGTTCGTATGAAAATATTATCAAAAATGTGTATGGCTGCGATTCAGTTATCACCTATAATTTGTTTGTTCGCGATGAAATGATTTTAACCGCAACTGCTGTTAATGACGGGCAAACCGCAGATCCTTCCGGAAGTATTGATCTGACAGTAAGCGGCACTTCATCACCCTATACTTTTGTTTGGAGTAACGGCGAAACCACCGAAGATCTGAATGACCTCACTGCAGGCGATTATCTGGTTACAGTTACTGATGTGAATGGTTGTACAAAGACTTTAAATGTTATTGTTTCATCCGATCTTGGTGATATAGTTGTTACAGCTGTTCCAACACCAATAGATTGTTACGGAGACAATACAGGTGCAATAAGATTAAATGTTTCGGGAGGCGCTCCGGATTATACTTTTGACTGGGATACAGGAGAACATACCCAAAATATTACAAATCTTGTAGCCGGAACTTATGTTGTTACTGTTACCGATTCGAGAGGTGCATTTAAAAATCTGCAGGTAATTATTACTGAACCTGCCCAACTTGTTTTGTCAGGAACAAAAGTGGATGTAGGAAATTCAACTGACCCGGTTGGAAGTATAAATCTTTCGGTTAGGGGAGGTACAAAACCTTACAGATTTGACTGGACCGGTCCTGATGGATTTACCTCAACAACTGAAGACATAAACAACCTGGCAAAAGGTAATTATACAGTTAAAGTAACGGATGCAAATAATTGTACCGGAATGTATGTTTTTGTAATTGGCGGATATGGAATGACCTGTCCTCCTCCAATTTATGCGGAATGCAGCATTACTTCCAATCCAGTTGCTTCTCCTTTTACATCACTGGCTGAATATGAAGCGGGTGGCGGAAACATTGAAAGTTCAGTTGCACTTATTGCAGGGACTTTTACAGTTGCCGGGCCCGACGTTTCGGATGGAAATAAATGCCCTGAAACATTTACAAGAACCTATAAAATTCAAAACACTGATGGCGATTGGATTTATTGTGAACAGTTAATAATTGTTGATGATACAGAAAAACCAGTACTCACCTTAAAACAAAAGAATGAGAATTGCGAGGAAGATATTCCGCCTATTTACACAAACAAAACAGAATTCTTTGCTGAAAAAGGAAATGATGCAACTGACAATTGCGATTTGGACTGGAGTACTTTCAAGTTTACAGGAAAACAAAGTGAAAGCAGGGATGGGATATGCAGGTTAACCATCGTCCGCAGGTATGAAATTAAGGATTTCTGCGGAAACAGAACGGAGGCTGCGGAAGTCATCGTAATCGAAGACAAAGTTAAACCATCGATAATGAGGCCGATGAGACCATTGAGTTCAATATGCGAAATCCCTGCTCCGTATAAAAACAGAATTGAATTTGAAGCAAATAGTGGTTCCTACATTCTTGAAAACTGTAATAACGGAGATTATACAATTACACATCTTGGTGACAGTCTGGTTGCCGATGGATGCCCAAAAAACATAATCAGAACTTATCGTTTTTCTGACCTTTGCGGAAATTACAACGATTACACACAAAAAATTACTATCAACGACACAATTGCACCAACTATTACATGTCCGGCACCGGTTACTTTTGAAGCCGGAATCGATGATTTGAAAGACCTTACCGGATTAGCCTATGCTGAAACACCGCTTCAGATAGCTACAGCAAGTTTGGTAGGATTTGGAATCAGTGTTACAGAGAATTGCAATTTGGACAAGGTTACTTACGAGGACAGCAAAACCGGGTTATGTCCGGTAATTGTTACCCGCACATTTACTGTTTATGATGCCTGTGGAAACAGTGCCGAATGTCCTCAGATAATTGAATTGCAGAATATAACCAAACCTGATTTCGCGCCATTTGGGCCATATTGTTTGGATGCCACACCGGATATATTGCCCGATACTTCAATTAACGGTATCAAAGGAACATGGAATCCGGCAACAATCGACACAAAAACAAAAGTTACGAAAACCTATATATTCACCCCCGATGCCGATCAGTGCGCAACAGTTGTAACCATTGACATTGAAGTTACCGATGAAATTAAACCTGTTTTTGCAGCTCTCGGACCTTTCTGTGTAAACAGCGCTGCAACTGAGTTACCTGCTTATGTCCGATAACAACATTACAGGAACATGGGAACCTGCAACAATTGAAACCGGTGCAGTTGGTAAGTTTAATTACACTTTCACACCCGACCCCGATCAGTGTGCAGTTCCGGTTGTTGTTAAAATTGAAATTACAGATGAAATTAAACCTGTATTTGCCGACCTCGGGCCGTTCTGTTTAAACAGTGTTGCGCCTGCATTACCGCCTGTTTCTAAAAATGGTATTTCAGGGAAGTGGAATCCTGAAGAAATTGAAACTGGAACTCTGGGTGAATTTGATTATGTATTCACACCCGATCCCGATCAGTGTGCTATTCCGGTAACCATCAAAATTGAAATCACTGATGATATTGTTCCGGTTTTTGCTGCACTCGGACCATTCTGTTTAAAAAGTGTTGCTCCTCCATTACCAGGCACTTCGGATAACGGGATTAAAGGAAAATGGAATCCTGCAAAAGTTGTAACAGGCACAGTTGGGTTTGCTCCCTATATATTCACGCCCGATCCGGAGCAATGCTCAAATCCTGTAACCATTCAAATTGAAATTACAGATGAAATTATACCTGTTTTTGAAGCATTTGGGCCATACTGTTTAAACAGCAAAACTCCTGATTTACCCGTTGTTTCAAAAAATAACATTACAGGGAAATGGAATCCTGCAAAAATTGCAACAAACAAAGCCGGTAAATTTATCTACAAATTTACTCCTGATGCCGGGCAGTGTGCTGTTCCTGTTACCACCGAAATTGAAATATTTGGTTTGACAACCCCGACATTTGCAAAACTCAGTCCGCAATGCCCCAATACCGAAGCGCCTGAATTACCGCTTATTTCTCAAAATGGAATTACAGGAACCTGGGATCCGGCGTTTATCGAAACGAAAAAACAGGGAGTTTTCAATTTTACTTTCACTCCTGATTCCGGCCAGTGTGCAGTACCGGTTAAACTGAGCATCGACATTTCAGATAAAATACCACCTGATGCGGTTTGCCAAAATATCACGGTTTATCTCGATGTTTATGGAAAAGCGTCAATCACTACCGCTCAAATTGATAACGGTTCTTCAGACAATTGCAAGCTGGATACATTGTATCTGGACAGATATGATTTTGATTGTGCCGATGTTGGTAAAAACCCTGTAAGACTTACAGCTGTTGATGGTGTTGGTTTAAGGGATTACTGCGATGCAACGGTTACAGTTCTCGACACAATGGGACCGGTAGTTGTTTGCCGCGATTCCGTAATAATTCAACTTGATATTAATGCACAATACATACTTACTGTAGCTGAAATTATAAAAAATACAACAGATGCCTGCGGAATAGATACTTCATATGTTTTCCCACGTGAACTGAATTGCGACCATATTGGACGCACAACAATTACAGTTTACAGTAAGGATAATAATGGAAATATCGACTCTTGCCAGACTATTGTGAGGATTTATGGAAACATTCCGCCTATGGCTGAAAATGACAGCGCCACAATTAAAGAAAACACATTTGTTGTTATTGACGTTGCGGCAAACGATTTCGACGAAAAAACAGGTGTCAACCGTTCATCTATTTTGATTGATATTCAGCCGAAAAATGGAGTGGCAAAAGTAGATCCGGTTACTGGTCTTGTTACTTACACTCCGAATAAAGATTTCTCGGGGCTTGATATTTTTAAATACAGGATCAGTGATGATGGAATACCTTGTGAACCGGAACATGCATGGGCTTATGTATTTATAATTGTTGAACCGATTAACGAAAAACCTGTGGCTGTTGACGATTATTTGAGTGCCGGTTGTTTCTCTGTTAGCTGGAATGTGGTTCAGGATAATGATACAGATGATGATGGCTCTGAAAATCTGAGTATCAACACAAATCCGCTTTACCCAACATTGCATGGTGAGCTTACAATCGATCCTGACGGAACAATAAATTATTATCCGAATGACGGATTTATTGGAATTGACAGTTTCGCATACGAAATCTGGGATAACGGAATTCCTTCGCAGGGTGATACTGCAACAGTGTACATAAATGTTGATTGCAGTCTTGAAAATCCAAATCCGATTGAATGTGAGTTATTTATTCCTGAAGGATTTTCTCCAAACGGTGATGGTATCCACGACTTCTTCCGGATTATGTGTATCGAACATTATCCCGATGCAAAACTGATGATATTCAACCGAAACGGCGACTTGCTGTGGGAAAAGGAACATTACGGAAATTATGATGTGTGGGGCAACCAGTATGATGCATGGTGGTGGGGAACTTCGGTGCTTAGCAAATATGATGTGGGCAGGTTTACAATCAATGGCGATCCAAAACTGAAGTTTGGTAATTATGTATATGTATTGCTTTTGGGTAACGGCGATGTGAAAAACGGTACTGTAATGGTTGCCTATTAATTCGTAAATACAGAATCTAAAAATTAAAAATAGGGTAAATTCATTTTTTTAGGGTCTGCTGAAAAACTCAAGTAGATTTATTTTGACCTCAGAGAGGTCACATATTTATAGAAAATGATGATTTGAAAGATATTCGACCCCGGCCAGGGGTCGCACATTCGCACGTTTGAACCATTTTCTATAAACATTTTATCCCTCTGGGATAACTTTTTAGAACAGACTAAAATTTAAAGTGCAAGCTTTTTTTGGTACTCTTTTTAAAATGCTTGCACTTCATTCTTTCAAATTGTCTGTTATACTATTTATTATCAATACTAAAGATAATTTTCAGCAAGCCCTATTTAATTTACCCGATTTTTACATAATTCTGTTTCAACTAAAAATAGCTGCGAATAGCAAGATTCAAACTGCAAAATGTTATGATCTTTTTCAAGAAACCTCATTCCGGTATTATCATTCAAGTAAACTGTTCAGCAAACCACCCCTGGCTTCTTTCCGGGTATTGGGGCCCGCAGTTGAAAGTTGAGCAATAAGTTTGCGGATTGGCATACTTTGCAACCACACTTTTCCGCGGCCACGCAATGTTGCAAGGAAAATTCCCTCACCACCAAAAACCATCGAACGCAATCCGCCTGCCTGTTCAATACTGTATTCAATTGAGGGTTCAAAACCAACAATGCAACCGGTATCAACGCGCAGAACTTCGTTGTTTAAAAACCTTTCAATAACAGTACCACCGGCATGTACAAAAGCTTTTCCATCGCCTTCAAGCTGTTGGAGAATAAAACCCTCGCCACCAAAAAAACCGGCGCCTAATCTTCTGTTGAATGTTATTGAGATTTTTGTTCCAAGTGCGGCACATAAAAAAGCATCACGCTGAACTATGATTCTTCCTCCCATTTGTTGCAAATCAATGGGAATAATTGTGCCCGGATAAGGCGCTGAAAATGCAACTGTTTTTCTGCCCCAGCCCTGATTGGTAAAATGGGTCAGAAACAACGATTCTCCTGTAATTACGCGGGATCCTGCCGCCAGCAATTTTTCAAATAATCCGGCCGATGGATTTGAGCCATCTCCCATTCTTGAGGTAAATGTAATTCCGTCTTCCATGTAAAGCATCGCTCCTGCCTCAGCAATTACTGTTTCTCCGGGGTCAAGCCCAACTTCAACCAATTGAACATCGTGCCCAACAATTTTGTAATCAATTTCGTGTGACTGCATATTATTTTAATTTTCAATTTATACTGCGAATAAAGATAGGTAATTTGATAATTGCGAATAAGAATTTTTAAACCGGATTTTTTTAGACCTTTGCAAAAAAAATATTGAACGTACAATGAAACAGGAGTATAATAAAAAGAAACCGGCAGAAAAAGGGGGAAAACGAATCGGTAAAAGTTTGCCTTCAAAAACTGCAGGCTTTACAAGAAAGAAATCGACAGCGCCTAAATCTGTGAAAACTGAAGATGGTGAAAGGCGCTTTCCATCATCAGAAAAAAAGAAGGTTTACAGAAAGCCCAAAACTGAAGGATTAAAAAACATCCCAAGGAAAAGCAATCCCACAGGAGAAATGCGTTTAAACCGTTTCATTGCCAATGCCGGAATTTGCTCGCGCCGCGAAGCCGACACATATATTGCCGCCGGAATGGTTTCGGTTAATGGTAAAATTATAACAGAACTGGGCGTAAAAGTTTTACCTACTGATGAAGTACGTTTCGATGGAACAAAACTTACTGCCGAGAAAAAAGTGTATTTGCTGCTCAACAAACCAAAAGATTTTGTTACTACAACCGATGACCCGCATGCCGATAAAATTGTAATGGATTTGGTAAAAGATGCCTGTACGGAAAGAATTTACCCGGTTGGCCGTCTCGACAGGAATACAACAGGATTATTGTTGTTTACAAATGATGGCGACCTTTCGAAACGGCTGACTCATCCCAGCCACACCATGAAAAAAGTCTACCAGGTTTCACTTGATATACCGGTAACACTGGACCATATGCAGCAGATTGCCGATGGAATTGAACTGGAGGACGGTAAAATAAATGCCGATGCCATAAGCTATATCAGTAACGAAGAGAAAAATGAAGTCGGGATTGAAATCCACTCAGGCAGAAACCGCATTGTACGGCGTATTTTCGAACATTTTGGTTACCGTGTAAAAAAACTCGACAGGGTTATGTTTGCCGGACTTACCAAAAAAAACCTTCCCCGCGGGAAATATCGTTTTTTGACCGAAAAGGAAATTCAGTTTCTGAAAATGCTTTAATTGAGGAAATTCAAAATCTCCTTCATTTTAATTTGAATGATTATCTTTGCCGTTCAATTTAGCAAGACGTGAAAATGTTAGAAAAAATAAAGGCTTTACAAGACGAGCTTGAAAAAATAGTTGTTTCGGGCAAAGAAGAAGTTGAAGAACTCAGGTTGAAATATATCAGTAAAAAGGGAAGTATCAGCCAGCTTTTTGACGACTTTAAAAATGTGTCGCCTGAGCAGAAAAAAGAAGTTGGGCAAGCTATCAATACGCTCAAGAATTTTGCGATTGAAAAAATAAATTCGTTAAAAGAATCTTTTGAAAATGATGGCAGCAGTGAGTCGGGTTTAGATTTAACAATGCCCGGAGAACCCATGCATTTGGGAACCCGTCACCCGCTTTCGCTTGTAAAAAATGAAATCATCAACATATTTGGCCGTCTTGGTTTTACTGTTGCCGAAGGTCCTGAAATTGAAGACGACTGGCATGTTTTTTCAGCTTTGAATTTTCCGCCTGAACACCCAGCACGTGATATGCAGGATACATTCTTTATCGAAAAGGATCCGGATGTTTTATTGAGAACCCACACTTCGAGCGTACAAATCAGGGTGATGGAACGCACACAGCCACCTATCCGCGCTATTTTTCCCGGTCGGGTTTTTCGAAACGAGGCTATTTCTGCCCGCTCTCACTGTATATTCCATCAAATTGAAGGTTTATATGTTGATGAAAATGTGTCGTTTGCCGATTTAAAACAAACACTTCTTCAATTTGCCAAAGAGCTTTTTGGCGAAGGTACTGAAATCAGGTTGCGTCCGTCCTATTTCCCTTTTACCGAGCCCAGTGCCGAAATGGATGTGAGTTGCTCCATTTGTGGCGGCAAAGGCTGCAATGTTTGTAAATACAGCGGCTGGCTCGAAATATTGGGTTGCGGAATGGTTGACCCAAATGTGCTGGAAGCCTGCAACATCGACAGTAAAAAATATACAGGTTTTGCTTTTGGGATGGGTATCGAACGGATAACAATGCTCCGCTACGGAATAAAAGATATTCGCCATTTCTTTGAAAATGATGTCCGGTTTTTACGGCAGTTTGAGTCGGCAACCTAAAAATCATCAATTCCAAATATCAAATCCCAAAAAACATTTGATTGGAGAAAATCGGAATTCACAATATTTAACTTTTCTGTTGACCATACCCAGCAATTTTAGGCGTTGATTTGCGTTTGACAACCATACCTTTCTCGTTAACAATAATTTAACAAAAAACGAATAGGGTTAGTTTTGGGAATTTAAACTGTATTTTTGTGTCAGACTTTTAAGTCTTTTATTAATTAAAATGAAAACAATGGAAACGAAAAAAAATCAGAATCAGATTGTAATTACGATGAATGCTGAAGATGAGAAACAAAAATTGCCAATGAGTTTAATTTTTTCAATGGTAGCCGGTACAATAACCGGAACAGCATTTGTTTTAATCCTGTTTATGGGAGTAAAACTTGTATTCGGACTTTGAATATTTCAATTGAAATAAAGGTTTATAAAAATGCATAAGCAAAAAGTCAGCGTTACTGCTGACTTTTTGTTTTGCTGACGTAGTCGGTGCATTTACAAACCGGTGAATCAATCCAGCACCTTTTCAATTATCTTTAATTCCTCATCCGAAAACTCAACTTTTTTCAAAGTTTCCACATTGTCATCAATTTGTTTTACCGAACTGGCGCCAATTAAAACCGAAGTTATGCGTTTGTCTTTTAATACCCAGGCGAGTGCCATTTGAGCCAGCGACTGTCCGCGTTTTAGGGCAATTTCATTCAATTTCACAATTTTATCGTGAGCCGAATCCACATGTTCTTTTGTCAGGAAAACTTCACGGGTTGCCCGGCTTCCTTCCGGGATTCCTTTCAGATAGCGATCCGTTAAAAGTCCCTGCGCGAGTGGTGAAAATGGTATACAACCAATTCCTTCTTCTTCAAGAACATCAAGCAATCCGTCTTCAACCCAACGTACAAACATCGAATATTTGGGCTGGTGGATCAAACATGGTGTTCCCAGTTCTTTCAAAATCCGTGAAGCTTCTTTTGTCATATCAGCCGGATAGTTCGAAATTCCCGCATATAAAGCTTTACCCGATCGCACAATTTGGTCGAGTGCCATCATTGTTTCTTCAAGCGGAGTATCCGGATCAGGCCGGTGCGAATAGAAAATATCCACATAATCAAGTCCCATTCGTTTTAAACTTTGGTCGAGGCTGGATATTAAATACTTGCGGCTTCCCCATTCACCGTATGGACCGGGCCACATTAAATAACCGGCTTTTGATGAAATTATAAGTTCATCGCGGTAAGCACTAAAATCCTGTTTCAATATTTTTCCAAAATTCTCTTCAGCCGAACCGGGAGGTGGTCCGTAGTTGTTGGCCAAATCAAAATGGGTAATACCCAAATCGAAAGCGCGGTGCAACAATTCACGGCCATTTTCGAGTGTATCAATTCCACCGAAATTGTGCCATAATCCCAGAGAAACTGCCGGGAGTTTCAATCCCCACTTTCCGCAACGATTGTATTTCATTGAATCGTAGCGGTCTTCTTTTGCAATGTAAGTCATAGTGTATTTATTTTTAAGAGAGATTTCTTTCGGTTAAAATAATTAAAAAATAAGTTGAATCATAATTCATTTTTGCAAATTCATTCATAAAGGTATTATTACTGTGAAATTCAGTATATAAAGTAATATAATGGATAAAACAATTACATTTAATCCGTTTTAATATCTGGCTTCATCATTTCCTAAAATTTGATAATCAGATAAAAGGATTACATCGATAATTTGCAAAAACAACTTTACATATGAAAACATTGGCAGGTAGAATTCTTGTGGTATTGGGGTGGAAAATAATTGGTGATTTCCCCGAAATCAAAAAGTCGGTTACAATTTTTGCCCCTCACACTGCACACATCGATGCTATTTATGGAAAATTGGGCTTTACTGAACTGGGTGTAAAATTTCTTTTCCTTTCTAAAAAGGAGTTGTTCTTTTTCCCTATGAATTTAATTATGAAAAAATTTGGTTCAATAGCAGTTAGAGGAGTAAAAGATAAAAATGCCATTTTTCAGGTGGTGGATCTGTTAAATAAAGCCGATGAATTGCATATTGTAGTTTCTCCCGAGGGTTGGATAAAATTGGTAAAACACTGGAATAAAGGGTTCTATTATATGGCGGTTAAGGCGAATGTTCCAATTGTTGTAGCGTATATGGATCATAAGAAAAAAGAGTTGGGTGTAAAGAGTGTAATCTATGATACCTCCGATTTTAATGCTGTAATGAAACAAATAAATGCCTTATATGAAGGTGTAACCGGAAAATTTCCGGAACAGTTTGCCCTTCATGAAATTTAACCTAAGGATTTTTAAATTTCTGTTTTAAAGCATATAGCTTGCTCATTGTTGCATAATAAAGTACACCATTTGCCGCAACGGGAGTTGAATTAAAATGGTTTCGGAATCTCGTGATTGCACAATCTGCAATTCACTCCTTTCTTTTAAAATACAAAATTAGATTTCAAATTATGTCCCGAAGGGTTTAATATCGACTGAAAACATGTTTTTAAACTACAATTTATCAGATGAAGGAACCAGCTTTGCTGTTAAATCAGGGTCTGCCATATCTTCGTCCAACGGATACATGGGCCGGTTGATTCGTTTATAACCCAGCCTCTCCAAATCCTGATCAACACCGCCGGGAGTAAGCGCCATAATCCAGCCAGCACGCATATCGTACAACTCAGGCACTAAGTAACCGATTTTTACCACAACAATATCTGCATCACGCGGGTTTAAACCCAAATTTGTAAAATCCTTTTCGTAATGATAGGGTTTGCGTTTTTTTGTAACAATTACTTTTACACTTCCCACCTGCACAACTACTTCAACTTCTGCCGCTTCGTCTCCCTTTTCAATGGCTTTTACAATTCCCGATAATTTTACGGGCGGGGCAAACCTGGCATCCACAGCGGCACCGGCAAAACCTTCTACTTTATTTCCAACACCGGCTTCAATCGCTTTTTCAACAAACTCAGGACCAGGCAAAGACGCGTAAATAAGTGAAGGTCCATTTTCAGATTTGAATTCAGGACGATTCAGTATTTCGGTCAATGTCCATGTTACATCACCGGCACCGCCCGCGGTTGGATTATCACCCATGTCGCTGATGATAAAAGGATGTTCCTTGCTGGCAATTGCCATATCGAGACATTCGTCAAGCGGAGCCACCGGAGCCACAAATTCAAATTTATCCCGAACATTCCAAAATGCTGTTGCCAGTTCTTCTGCAGCACCGGTTACCGCATTTTTATCGTCGCCGGTAACCATTACAACACCCTGGTTTCGTGGTTCGTCTGCCCAGGCATAACCAATCCAAATGGCTGCATCAATTATTCCATCACGTTCAGTTATTGGTGCAACTTTCGCGTATAAACTTTTCCCGGGTTCAATTCGGGTACTTGTTTTTTCTCCGGGCAACAAAATTGGCACAGGAATCCAGGCTTTGTATTCAGGTTTCCCTTTCCCGTTTTCCAGGCGATCCAACAGATTTTCAAGTGCGCGTTGTTTTGATTCAAGTGCATCTTCATGAGGTGCCAAACGGTAACAGGTAATCAGGTCAGTATTTTCAGCCAGTCGCCAGCTCACGTTTCCGTGTAAATCCATTGAGGTTGAAATGATTGTTTCTTTTCCCACCACATCTCGAATCCGGGAAATAAAATCTCCCTCCGGATCATCCAAACCTACAACACTCATTGCACCGTGTATATCGAAAAAGATGCCGTCATAAGGAACATTCTTTTTGAGCATATCCAGTGTTTCAGTAACCAATGATTCATAAGCCCCGCGCGTAACTATGCCGCCGGGAATGGCATGACCCCGCAACGTTGGAAACCAAACAGCCCTTTTCCTGTCAACTGAATCGGGCGAAAGAAAGGGGTAATATGAAAAAATTTCATCACCACGGCGTACACGAAATGCGCCTGTATCTGACTGTGCCGGTGAAAAAGTACTCGATTCAATGGCGAGCCCGCAAATGGCAACCCGTGGAAGATCTTTTTCCTGTTTTTTATTTGCTGAACAGGAAATCAAGAATGCCATTGAAGACAAAAGGATGAAAAAAAATAAGTTCTTCATTTTTTCTGCTTTTATTAAAACTGATTTGAATGGTAAATATAACAAGGTTTTTGGGAAGGATCGAAACTAAGGAATAGATTTACAAATTCAAATCCTAATACAATTTTACCTTTTTTCAAATTAAGATGTCCGTCGTATTCTTATAAAGATAGATAAACGACATAAATATCTTTTTATGCCCAAAGTCTTGTTTTTTTATTTCAATATTCGTAAATTGATTGACTGTTAGGTGTTTATTAGAGAATATTGTTAATAACGATAAAATTAAATCAAACAAAAAAAGCTTGTTTTATGAAAAAATTTCTGAAAATCCTTAAATGGACAGGTATTGGAATTTTAATCCTCACTCTTGGTTTTATTACATTTGTTTTTGTGCGTTCAAACCGTACGTTTGATGCTCCGTATCCTGAAATAACGGCTAGTCTTGATTCCAGTGTTATTGCCCGGGGCGAATCACTTGTGTATGGACCTGCGCATTGTGCCCATTGCCACGCACCAGTTTCTGAATTTGCCCGTTTAAATGCAGGCGAAAGAGTTTCCATGAGCGGTGGTTTCAATTTTGTGCTTCCTCTCGGCACTGTTTATGCACCAAATATTACGCCCGATGTTGAAACCGGGATTGGTGCCTTTACCGATCAGGAAATTGCACGTGCTTTGCGTTACGGTGTAAAACATAACGGGCAGGCCCTTGTTGATTTTATGCCTTTTTATGACCTGAGCGACCGCGATCTTACCGCAATAATATCATATCTGCGTTCTACTTCGCCGGTAATAAACAAACGACCGGAAAATGATTGGAACTTCATGGGGAAAGCAATACTTGCCCTTGGCCTTATTAAACCGATGGGAGATGGAGAAGTCCCGGAAGCTCCAGAGCAGGATTCAACGGCAGCCTACGGTAAATACCTCGCTGAAAGTGTTGCCAATTGCAAAGGATGCCATACTAACCGTGATATGATGACCGGAGCATACGTTGGACCCTATTATGCCGGACAGGCTTTATTTGAAGTTATCGATGAAAATGGAAATATTGTAAAAGGAAAACATTTTGTAACGCCAAACCTTACACCTGACACTGAGACGGGGCGAATGGCTCTTTGGACAGAGGAAGTGTTCATTAACAGGTTTCGGGCAGGAGTGGCAATACCAGGTTCGCCAATGCCCTGGGGACCGTATAGCAGATTGTCGGAACTTGAATTAAAAGCCATATTCAAATACCTGCATTCGCTGGAACCTGTTTATGCCAGCACTCCGGTTGGAATTCAAGATGGTGATCCTTATTGATGCCAGGATATTCAAGACAAGTACGCTTCGACAAAGTGCCAAAATTTCAGTATAGCAAAATCTACAAACAAACATTCATTTATTGGTAAACGGTTTTCTTTCTGCCATTCTATCTGAAATATGCTGAAAAATGCGAAGGAATGAAGAAAAGTAAGGTCAATAAAAACAGCTTGAGCGATGTTTTTTTTAGTATTCTGAACAGGTAAAAGAGTTGCAGGGAATAAACAAAACCGGTAATGCTGATGTATTTAACCTGAAACATGAGATAATGTGCCGGGAACTAAAAATCCTTACAGTTGTTATTGAAACAGATACAACTCCTGAAATCAACAATAAAGTGGAGTTAATTGAATATTAAAATAAATTCAGTAAAAAGAATTTGTTTTTTTGATTTTTATGTACCGTATTGTGGCCCCTGGCGTAAGATGTTGCCAATAATGAACAGTTAAAAAGTGGAATATCATCAAAGAAATAATAATACAAAAGTAAATTATGAAAGCAATTTGGAACGGTAAAGTCATAGCCGAAAGTAATGATATAGTAAATGTGGAGGGAAACAGCTATTTTCCGATAGACTCAGTAAATAAGGAATATTTAAAAGAAAGTGATACCAAAACGGTTTGTCACTGGAAAGGTACAGCCTCCTATTTTGATTTACAGGTTGACGGAAAAACCAATAAAGATGCCACCTGGTATTACCCAAATCCAAGCGATCAGGCTAAAAGCATTACAGACCGCGTGGCATTCTGGAAAGGGGTTCAAGTTGTAAAAGACTAAAAAGAACATTAACTTGAACAAGAATAAATTGGACATCAAGAATTTATATGATGAGAGAAATAGATAGTAAAGAACTCAAAGAATTAAATCATTCAGGAAATGTAAAAATAATTGATGTGCGCCCGGTTGATGCCTACAACGGTTGGAAACTTAAAAATGAAATGCGTGGCGGGCATATCAAAAATGCGAAAAGCTTACCTGAAAAATGGTTGAAATATATCGATTGGATTGAAATCGTGAGGCACAAAAACATTTTACCCGATAACAACATCGTTATTTATGGTTATTCTGAAATTGAAGCTGAAAAAGTTGCCCAACGGTTTTTAAAATCAGGTTATAAAAATGTTTCTGTTTACAATCATTTTATCGATGAATGGTCGTCAAATCCTGATTTGCCGATGGAAAGACTGGAACGTTACCGACATTTGGTTTCAGCAGAATGGGTAAATGAAATTAATTTCCGGAAGGAAACCGGCAGAATATGAAAATGATAAATTTATAGTTGTACACGCGCATTACCGCAACCGCGAAGCATATTTAAGCGGGCACATTCCCGGGGCAATCGACATGGACACATTGGCACTTGAAGCCCCGGAAACATGGAACAGACGTTCGCCTGAAGAATTAAAAGCTGCTTTGGAGAAGCATGGAATTACAGCCGACACCACTGTTGTTTTATACGGCAAGTTCATGTTCCCGAATAATGATGATCCTTTCCCGGGCAGTGCTGCCGGTGATATTGGTGCTATTAGAAATGCTTTTATAATGATGTACGCCGGGGTTAAAGATGTTCGGATTCTCAATGGCGGATTTCAATCATGGCAAGATGCGGGATTTGAAGTAAGTACTGAAGATGTTGTGAAAATACCTGTTGAAGAATTTGGAGTTGCCATCCCGGTTCTGCCGCAACTGGCCGTTGATACGCCTGAAGCCAAAGAAATGATTTTCTCTGAAAATGCCGAATTGGTTTGTGTTCGAAGCTGGTCAGAATACATTGGTGAAGTAAGTGGTTACAACTATATTAAAGCCAAAGGACGCATTCCGGGAGCCGTATTTGCCGATTGTGGCAGCGATGCATACCACATGGAAAATTACAGGAATGTTGACCATACTACGCTTGAGTTTCATGAGATTGCAGAAGCCTGGGTTAAAAACGGAATTACACCGGATAAGCACCTTGCATTTTATTGCGGAACAGGATGGCGTGGAAGCGAGGCCTGGTTTAATGCCTGGCTGATGGGTTGGCCAAAGGTTTCGGTTTATGACGGTGGTTGGTTCGAATGGAGCAATGACCCCGCTAATCCTTTTGAAACAGGTATTCCTGAATATTCTAAAATTGAAAACTAAATTCAATGGAACAAAAAATATTACTTTCGGATTTGGCAACTGATACAATAAACGGATTGTCAGCCAATCCAAAATATTTGCTTTCAAAATATCTTTACGATGATATTGGAAGCGGCATCTTCCAGGACATTATGCAAATGTCTGAATATTATCTCACCGATTGCGAACACGAAATATTCAGTTTTCAAAAGGAACGAATAATGACTGAGTTTATTAAGGATAATTCAGGATTCGAATTAATAGAACTTGGTTCAGGAGATGGATTGAAAACAAAGGTCTTGTTGAATTCACTGGTTAACAGTGCTGCAAGATTCCAATATATTCCCATTGATATCAGTATAAAAGCAAATAATGAACTCGTTAACAGTTTGGCAAAGGAATTTCCATCGTTAAAAGTGAATGCCCAAACCGGTGATTTTTTCAGGATAATGAAACGGCTGAATGGCTTTTCTGGTCTTCAGAAAGTTATCCTTTTCCTAGGTTCAAATATTGGTAACTTCACCAACGAAAGGATGAATATATTTTTAAATCAACTCTCGGAATTTACAGGCAAAGGAGATAAAGTGATGATAGGTTTCGACCTGAAAAAGTCACCGGAAATAATTGTAAAAGCCTACAACGATCCACATGGTTTTTCCCGTGATTTTACACTTAATCACCTTACTCGTCTGAACAGGGAACTTAATGCTGATTTTAACCTGAACAATTTTGAGCATCACACCACCTATAATCCACAAACAGGTGCGCTGAAAAGTTTTTTGGTTTCAAAAAAAGACCAGCTGGTGAATGTCGAAAGCCTTCAAAAATGTTTTCATTTCAATAAATGGGAAGCAATTTTTATGGAACTTTCACAAAAGTTTGATTTGGAAACTATTGGAACACTGGCTTCATCTCACGGGTTTAGAGTTGAAAATCATTTTACTGACAGTCGCAATTATTTCGCAGATTCTTTGTGGGTAAAGGTCAGGTAAATGCCATCACAATTATGACCAAAACGGATGTGTTGAGTACTTTAAACTATTTTTATGTGGTCATTTCTAATTCAGCGAAAAGATTATTTATATGAACTGTTACTTCAGCACATTGAGCTTTCTTTTGCTGCTGTTTCGATAATTGTTGTTGTTGGAGTTGGCACCGGTATCGCCTTACTTCATTTTAAAAGAATCCGGAATTTAGTTCTTGGTGTTGTTAATTTTCTGTACACGATTCCTTCAATTGCCATGTTTGGTTTGTTTATTCCATTAATCGGAATCGGCTTTGTAAACGCATTGGTGGTGCTTGTTATTTATGGCTTGCTTCCAATGATTAGAAACACATATACAGGATTGAGTGAAGTTGACGCGAAGTTGCTGGATGCGGCAAAAGGAATGGGAGCAACTCCCATGCAAATATTCGTCCGGGTACGTTGGCCACTGGCTTTTCCCACTGTTTTAAGCGGGTTCCGAACCATGGTGGTGATGACTATCGCGCTGGCAGGGCTTGCCTCTTTTATTGGAGCAGGTGGTTTAGGACAGGCCATTTACCGCGGTATCAATACAAACAACTCTTCTCTCATACTGGCCGGCTCAATTTCCGTAGCATTACTTGCACTTGTTACTGATATCCTTATCGGTTCTTTCGAAAATTCAGTTAAAAACAAATATCGTCAAAAACACAAATTTCGTTATTGGTTGAATTACTCTGTTTTGATGGTGATTGTACTATCAGTTGCTTATGCGTTATTTTCAATGCCGGGCAATTCAGTAAAAAAGGAAATTGTTGTGGCATCAAAACCAACTGCAGAACAATATATTTTGGGTGAAATAATTGCTCAAATAATTGAAAACAAAACAGATATTCCGGTAAAGCGTATGTTTGGAGTTGGGGGCGGAACATCCAATATTCAGCCAGCCATGTTGTCGGGCGAAATTGATGTATATCCTGAATATACAGGTACAGCCTGGTTGTTTGTTCTGAAAAATCCACAAATAAACAATCCGGATAGTTTATATTCAGCGTTAAAAAAGGCATATAAAGAACAATTTGGTTTTACCTGGGCTTGCCGGTTGGGTTTTAACAACACCTTTACCATGGCAATGCCCGAATACTTGGCAAAGCAGGAAAACATCAAAACATTTTCTGAATTGGCAGCGAAAAGTAAGGACTTTGCATTTGGTGCTGAATTCGACTTTTTTGAAAGGGAAGATGGGTTTGCCGGACTTTCTAAAGTCTATCCGTTCAACTTTAAAGAGCAGGTTGAACTCGATGTGAATCTGAAGTTTCAATCCCTGGAAAATAATACAGTTGATGTGATCAATGCCTTTTCAACTGACTCGCGCATCAGGCAAATGAACCTGCGGGTGCTGCGTGACGACAAAGATTTCTTCCCGTCTTATCAGGCTGGAATTGTGGTGCGAAATAAAACACTTCAGCAATATCCGGAACTTGTTGAAATATTTGATGGTTTATCCGGGAAAATGACTGATGAGAAAATGCAGGAACTGAATTATGAAGTGGAAATCGAAAAAAAGACGCCGGAAGAAGTGGCGGCTTCATTTATAGCGAAAAATAACCTTCTGAATTTAAACCCTGACAAATGAGCAATTTAATTATCGAAATATCGGAAGTAACAAAATCTTACCAAACGGGGAATCCTGTTCTTCGCAATGTTTCGCTAAATATCACTGAAGGTGCTTTTGTAACGATTATTGGTCCGAGTGGTTGTGGTAAAACCACCTTGTTGCGTTTGATCAATGGTATGACAAATTTTGAATCAGGCGGAATAAAAGTAATGGGAAATGATATTCAGCGATGGGATAAAATCCAGCTCCGACGAAACATTGGCTATGTAATTCAGCAAGGAGGATTGTTTCCGCATATGTCGGTACGCCAAAACATGGAGTTTGTGTTGAGCATTTCAGGAAGCGAAAAAAAAGCAAGGGACAGGCGGATTGCAGAATTGGCTGCCATGATGGGATTTGATGCAGTTCAGCTTAACAGTTTCCCCGATCTGCTCAGTGGAGGGCAGCAGCAGCGGATAGGCATTGCAAGGGCATTGGCTTCAAATCCAAAGATTGTACTGATGGATGAACCATTTGGCGCACTTGATAATATTACAAAGCGAAATCTTCAAAACGAAATCAAACAAATGCACAGGGAGTTCGGAATAACTTTCGCAATGGTAACTCACGATTTACACGAAGCATTTTTACTCGGTACAAAGGTTGCAATTATGAATGAAGGAAAAATCGAACAATATGATGAACCGGAAATTATAAAGGCAAACCCTGCATCCATTTGGGTAAAGGATTTTATAACTGTCTGAAAATAGGTTAATTCAATTTTTATGAAAATACTTTGCCCCATTATCAACAACACTTTGTTCTGTAGTGATATACAGGAAAAATGGAAAAATGCCCTGTCGAAACAGAGGTAAATACTTATATTTAAGCGTTTGTGGCACTATATATCAGGATTCGCCATTCAATCCGGCCTGTTATAAAATTAAATTGCTATTGATTATGGAACTTACCATCAGCATTATTTACGGCTCAGTACGCAGTGAACGTCAAGGTATAAAAGCAGCAAAGTACCTGGAGGGCAAATTGAAGGATAGAGGTATTATTGTTCATTTTATTGATCCTTTGGAATATCCGCTTCCACTGCTGGTTAAAATGTATAAAGAATATGCGCCGGATAAAGCGCCGGAAACAATGAAGGTATTGTCAAAACTGTTTACTGAATCTGACGGCTTTTTAATTGTTACGGGTGAATACAATCACAGTATTCCTGCGGCTTTAAAAAATTTGCTTGACCATTTTCAACGGGAATATTTTTTTAAACCTTCGGCCATAGCGTCCTATTCTTCCGGTACGTTTGCCGGAGTTCGCGCAGCAGTTCATGTAAGAGTTATTGTCGGAGAACTTGGAATGCCGGCTATCTCATCCATTTTGCCCTTCCCGTCAATAGGTGAGTTGTTTAACAATGATTTGACCCCGAAAAACAAACGGATTGAATCGTCAACAGCCAGATTTATTGATGAATTTATCTGGTATGCGGAAGCATTTAAAACGCAAAGACAATCAGGAACTCCATATTAAACCGCAATTTATAACAAAATAAAAAACTTGAATACCAAATGAAATGGTAAAGACAACGCTAAAAATGACGAACCCATAAACATTGAAAAACCTGATAAATGGATGTTTAAACTATTTTTAAGTTACAAAACATTTAAGGACTGAATTTAAAATGAAAAATACCATGATAAGTTTAATTGTTGGTATAAAGCAGGGACACAAAAAAAGGATTAAACTGTATTTCAACGATTTAACCCTTTTAAAAGTCGGCCTGCAGGGGCTCGAACCCTGGGCCCGCTGATTAAGAGTCAGCTGCTCTACCAACTGAGCTACAGGCCGATTTTTATGGTTGCAAAATAAATCAAATTTTACCTTTAAACCGAAAATATGGAATAAGAAATTGAAAATGAGGAAATTTTTATCCTGCTTCCGACTTCCGTCACCTGTCATCCATCTTTCTTACAGCCTCATTTTTACCGCTTTACTAGGTACACTTTCGTTATTCAACCTGTCGAGTACTGAAATCCGGATTTCGTATTTTTTCTTTTTATCATTTATTGGGGCAAATTTTAGTTTTTCAACTTTTACAACTCCCCAGAAACAGTTTGGGTTTTCGCTGTTAAAATCGCTGCCAACTTCGTTGCCATAAACTACAAAAAGGTTGGGTTTATCCATTATTCTATCGGTATTTTCGGTTTTCCACTTCACTTTTTTACCCCATTTACTAATTCTTTTTACAGGTTGTGGTGCAGTATTGTCAATCCATTTCATGGGCGGAACAATTGCAGGTTTTCTGTATAAATTGTTGAGCAAACTATCCTGCAAGCCCATTAAATCTCGGTTAAAATGTTTGACACTGTAAAATGCCGATCCCTCTAATTCCTTAATGCTGCGAACCATTCTTATTTGTGACGGCATTTCGTTTGGATTTGTCCAGGCTGCAGTTTCCGAATTTGCATCTACTTTATAAAGTGCATGGCCAATATACATTCCGCGGTTGTAGGCATGGTTTTTCCACCAGTTGGCCAGCATTTTAAAATCTGCTTGCGGGTGTCCTGTCTGCCAGTAAATCTGTGGTAACATGTAATCCGTCCAACCGTTTTTCTGCCATTTTATGACATCGGCATACAAATGGTCGTAGTTTGTTGACCCGGCTTTTGTGTCGGATCCCATTGGATCATCAGATTTGTTGCGCCAAACACCAAATGGGCTGATACCAAATTTAACCCAGGGTTTTGTTGCTTTTATCGTGTCGTTTAGCATTTTTATAATGAAATCAACATTCCCGCGCCGCCAATCGGCTTTATTTGCCGTGAGAAAACCACGGTTATACTTTGCAAAGGAAACAGTATCAGGATAAGCTTCGGCCAGTGGATACGGATAAAAATAATCATCAAAATGAATAGCGTCAACATCATAACGGGAAACAATATCTTTTACAACCTTACATACAAATTCACAGGTTTGAGGAAGCCCGGGATCAAAATAAAGCAGGTTCCCGTATTTTAGTATCCAGTCGGGGTGTACAAAAGCGATATGATTTCCGCCCAACGGCTCTTTTACATTTTGCGAAACGCGGAATGGGTTGAGCCAGGCATGAAACTCCAGTCCACGTTTGTGGCTTTCTTCAATCCAAAACTGAAGGGGATCATAATATGGATCGGGCGCTTTTCCGGGTGTGCCGGTTAAATAGCGTGACCAGGGTTCCAAATCTGATGGGTAAAACGCATCTCCGGCGGGACGCACCTGAAAAATGATTGCATTCATGTTCAACTGACTGCATTCATTTAAAATATTAATTGCCTCCAGTTGTTGCTGTTCCGAAGTTAAACCAGGTTTCGAAGGCCAGTCGATATTATTTACAGTGGCTACCCAAACCGCCCTGAATTCGTATTTGGGCTGGGCAAACAAAGGGAATTGCATGATGCTTGAAAGAGCAACTAATAAAATAATCTTTTTCATATTCGAAATTGCTGGAAATTGAGTGGGCAAAAGTAATTAATCCGGGTTCATGAAAAAGTGAGATTGATTATTATTGGAACTTATTTTTAACTTTGGGTAAACAATTTTAATCATGAATGATACAGAAATTAAAGCAAAACTATTTCAACAAATAGACAAGCTGAAAAAGGAACGTTTAATTCAATTATATGGTGTTGTGAGTAATTTTATTAATAGTTCCGACAATTCAGAAGAATGGGATAAATTAACTTCAGCACAAAAGAAAGGTATTGAATATGGTTTGGAAGAGCTTGAAAACGGAAAATGGGAAGAACACGACGTTGTAATGGAAGAGTTGAGAAAAAAATATGGCATCTCATAGACACGTAAAATGGTCATCATCTGCTAAAGTTGACATTGGAAATATTTCGGACTATATTATGCTTGAATGGGGGATAAGTGTATTGACCAGATTTCTTATAAAATTGGATCGAATAATTTATCAGATATCATTACACCCCACACAATACCCTGAGATTAATACAGAACTGAAAATAAGAAAATGTGTAGTTACCAAACAAAATACTTTGTTTTATAAAATCAAGGGTGAAACCATTGAAATTGTGCGAATCTATGACACACGGCAAGATCCGGGTAAATTAGAAATTCTTTTCAAAACAGATTGATTTTTATAGGTTTCAAACAAAACCCGTTACTTTCTTTCCTATTTTTGCTGTATGATTTTAATAGCAGATAGCGGATCAACAAAAACCAGCTGGTGTTTAACCGATGGAGATAATTTTACCGAATATTATTCAACAGGAGGACTTAACCCTTTTTTCCGAAGTACTGAAGAAATTGCAGATGAAATTCGGTTAAATCTTATGCCAAAAACAGGCATAATATCGACCAAATATATTTTTACGGTGCAGGAATTATCAACACGGAAAAAGGTGATATTGTTAAAAATGCACTGAATCAGTTATATCCAGAAGCAAAAATCGAAACAGAAAGTGATTTACTTGCCGCCGCCCGATCAACTTTGAGACTGGAAAAGGGGATTGCCTGTATTTTGGGAACTGGTTCAAATTCATGTCTTTACAATGGAACCGAAATAATTGAACACGTACCGCCACTCGGTTTTATTTTGGGCGATGAAGGTAGTGGTTCAGTTTTGGGGCGTAAATTGGTTGGTGATTTTTTGAAAGGTATTATGCCCGAAAATATTTCAGAAGAATTTAAAAATCGTTTTCAAATTACGTATGCCGGTTTTTTGGAAGGGGTTTATAAAAGGGAGAAACCAAGTCAGTTTCTTGCACAATTCGTCCCATTTTTAAAAGAAAATATTTCTGAAGGTTATTGTGTTGAACTGGTTGAAAATTCATTTCAGGAATTTATAGACCGGAATGTTTCACAATATTCCAGTTTTCATGAATATCCCGTGAGCTTTGTTGGTTCAGTAGCATTTTATTTTCAGGATCAGTTAAAAAAAGTGTTGAACAAAAACCAACTTCAGCTAAAAATTGTTTTAAAAGAACCTTTAAAAGGGTTGTTGAAATTTCACACGGAAAAATAACTAAAATGAGTATTACAGAGTCGAATTCCAATTACAGCAATCTCGAAAATATGAGTATTCGCGAATTGCTTGAAGGAATTCACAAGGAAGATAAAAAAGTAATGCCCGCTGTGGAGAAAGTCATCCCACAAATTGAAAGGTTGGTTTCCGAAATTGTGCCGCGTGTAAAAAAAGGCGGACGGTTGTTTTACATTGGAGCCGGTACCAGTGGACGGTTGGGAATATTGGATGCTTCTGAAATTCCACCAACTTTTGGGGTTGATTATGGTTTGGTTATCGGGTTAATTGCCGGAGGTGATCAGGCTATTCGAAAAGCTGTGGAAAGTGCCGAAGATGATGAAAATCTTTCATGGGAAATTTTGAAGGAACATCATATCAACGAAAATGATACAGTGGTTGGAATAGCTGCATCAGGAAGGACGCCTTATGTAATTGGGGCAGTAAAAAATGCACGTGAAAATGGAATATTCACCGCTTGCATTACAAGCAACCTGGGGAGTGAACTTGCGCAAAATGTTGATATTGCCATTGAAGTCATTGTCGGACCGGAGTTTGTAACCGGTAGCACCCGCATGAAATCAGGCACTGCACAAAAATTGGTATTGAATATGATTACCACAACTTTAATGATTCAACTGGGGCGTGTAAAGGGAAATAAAATGGTAAACATGCAACTTACCAACAAAAAATTGATTATCCGAGGAACCCAAATGATTATGGACGAGTTGGGTTATCCGGAGGAAAAAGCAAAACGGTTATTGATACTGCATGGTTCGGTGCAAAAAGTTTTGAATGAAGCCAATGTGATTAACAATAGGCTAAACTTTTTATAAATTTGATGTTGATCAGTAAAAAATAATATCTTTGCAGCAGAGAATTCTTTGAAACAATCGGTAAAGTGCAAATCATTTTTGTACCATTTATCGCAAAAATATTTAAGATTAATCATTTGGCTTACCTTTCTGGTAAGTTTTTGGTTTATTAGGTTTAGTTGGTTTAGGTTAAAAAGGCTGTCGTTGGACAGCCTTTTGTTTTTAAAGATGTTTGATTTTTAACAATGAAATTCAGATTACCCGGCAAGTGATTTCATTGTCCGTTATCAATACAAACCGAATTTGAATGAAAGGAAGTTGTTGTGAAGTGAAAAGCATAAAAATCTGTTTGAGCAAACCAAAGACGGAAGTTCTAAATTTACTTTTCCTGTTTGAGATTTGTCTTTTGGTTTTTGGAATTTAATCCTTTCAAGGGTTTTTTTACATAAATATTCCTCCCTACAAACTGCCCAAGAAAAAACGAACCTATTAAAAACGGCGCTAAACCCCAGGTTAAACTTAAGCCATTCCATTTGCGGATTAAAATGACTAAAGGTACCGGCAGATGGATAAAAAAGAACCACCAGAATGACAGTTTACGAAACATTCCCCTTAAGTATCCAAAGGGCAGATTGACAATAAAAGTGGCTACACATGTGTAAAAAACCGGCCAAAACAGGGAAGTATTTATTGTCATTTTCTATTTCATTAATTCAGTCCTGAAGAACTGTTTTGAACCATTTCTGCCACGACTTCTATCCAGTCATTATTTGAATTCAAACTTTCAACAAGCTGGATTTTTTCACCACCGTGTTTCACAAAAAGTTCCTGGTATTCAACACCAATTTCAACGATAGTTTCAAGACAATCGGCAATAAATGCAGGCGCGGCAATCAAAATACGTTTAGTTCCATTTTGGGCGAATTTAATAATTTCCTTGTCGGAGAATGGTTTTAGCCAATTCTTCGTCAGCCGCGATTGAAATGCCACCGAATAGGCCGAATTTGACAAACCCAGTTCTTTGGCCAGCAATCGTGTAGTTTCATAACAAGTGGCTTTGTAACAGTAACGGCCATGTTCGGGCATTTCAGTTTCGCAGCTACAATCTGCTGTTTTTATTCCCGGGTGAACCCTGTCTGTTTGGCTGAATGGCAATCCGTGGTACGAAAAAATAATATGATCAAATTCCCCGGGATTATATTTTCTGATTTGGTTGGTAAAAGCTTTGATAAATCCGGGATTTTTGTAAAACTGCGAAATAATTGTCATTTCGGGAATCACATTCCAGGTAGCAATTTCAGTTTTTACCAGCTGACTGATGGTTCCTGTAGTTGACGATGCGTATTGAGGAAACATTGGCAATATCACAATTTTGTCGAAACGTTTTTTCTGAATGGTTTGTAAAACAGCTTTTAATGACGGATTTTGGTATCGCATTCCCACAAAAACCTCGTAATTTTCGCCAAGTTTATCCTGCAGTTTTTCTTTACTTTCATTTGAAATATACATCAATGGAGAGCCTTTTTCTGTCCACAACATTTGATATAATTTCGTTGATTTTGGCGCCCTGAAGGGAACGATGATGACGTTTACAAGAAATTTCTGAAGCAACCACGGCAAATCAATTACCCGTCTGTCGTTCAGAAACTGAAAAAGGTATCTTCTAACCGCACCAACTGTTGGTTCATCCGGCGTTCCAACATTGGCTAAAATTACAGCTGTTTTTTGGCTCATTTTTTTGTTTCAATATTTGCGTTGATTGTAGAACACAAAACAGATAAATTCGTTCAATTACTAAATTGTTTTAAGCCAGTCGATTTCTTTTTTCAGCTGTTTCAATGTTGCCTCTTCAAACCCGCCGGGTTGGGGAATATAATTGTATTCCCATGATGCATTTGCAGGAAGACTTAGCAAAATAGATTCTGTATTTCCATCCGATTCCAGGCCGAATTTTGTACCGCGGTCGTGGATGAGATTGAACTCTACATATCTTCCCCGCCGCAGGTTTTGCCATTTTTTTTCCCGCACGGTAAAGGGTTTCTCCCCATATTTTTCCATAAAACCTGAATAAATTTTAGGATAAGTTTTGGCAAGTTCGCAGGTAAACTCAAAAAGAGTTTCAAAATTATGTTTTTCTCCTGGTTTTAGTCGGTCAAAGAATATTCCTCCAATCCCTCGTGTTTCATTTCGGTGCGGTAGAAAATAGTAATCATCGGCCCATTTTTTATATTCGTCATAAAAATGCGAATCAAACCTGTCGCAAACTTCTTTTAATGTTTGGTGAAAGTAAACAGCATCTTCCTGCTGAATAATATGTGGTGTTAAATCGATACCACCACCAAACCACGAAATGCCGTTATCAAGCGCAAAATACCTGACATTCATGTGTATAATCGGCATCCACGGATTCACTGGATGAAGTATCGATGAAATTCCTGTAGCTGAATATTCGGTTGCTTTTTCGCCTAATAGTTTCTCCATTTGTGCCGAAAATTTCCCTTTCACATAAGAAAAATTAACTGCTCCTTTTTCTATGATTGCCCCATTTTGAAGAACACATGTAATTCCACTACCAATTTCTTTTTCCCACGGATGAACTGCAAATATCTCTTTTCCGTCAGCGGTTTCAAGAATCCGGCAAATATCTGATTGAAGGGCCGCATATTTTTCCGCTATTTTGGCGATTTCTCTCATTTTTCTCTCTTTTGTTGGGATTTACAACGGGCTATACAAATTTGAAAAAGCTAACATTTATTTCAACTCTTCAGCTAAATCACGGGCTTGCTTAATCCTGTCGGCCATTCCAATTCCATTTCTGATGTTTCCGGCCAAAATTAATCCCGGGTATTTTTCCTGCAGTTGATTAATGGTTTCAAAACGTTGAGCCGAACTTAACCCATATTGAGGTATTGCATATTTGTAGCGGTAAAGTTCAAATAAATCAGGCCTGAAAACCGGCATTCCCATCATTACACATAAATCGCGTGAAATAAGGGATTCAATTTCTTCATCTTCCATTTCGTAAATTTCGGGTCGTTTTGTGCCACCCATAAAAACCGAAATCAATGCACCGTTTTTTGGAGCGCGACCCGTAAAAAACGATGAAGTAAACAATGCCCCAAGTATATTTCTTTCTTCAATGGTAGGCACTAAACCACCAAAAGCTTTCAAATCTCTGCCTTTCCATTTCCGGTAACCAACAATGGCCTGAACAACAGATGCGTATTTCAATTCCTGAAAAGGAACTTTCTCCTGTTCCGAAAGAAAGGGCAGTAAGTTCATCAACTCGTTTGCTCCTGACGTGGTTACAACTTTTTTTGCTTTAATTTGAATGGGTTCGCCATTGATTTCTGTTCGAATTTCAAAGGCATTTTCTAAAGGCGAAACCGATGTATTTTTAGCTTTCAGCAGGATATTTTCTGAACCTGTTTTTTCTGTTAATGCTTTAATAAGATTACTTAATCCACCTTTGGCTGAAAAAACCTCTTTTGTGGCTTTTTGCATGCGTGGATTTTTTTTGTTTTCCTTCGCCTTTTTCATCGAACCCTTAATAAAGCTGCCGTAGTTTTGTTCCAAAGCATACAATTTTGGAAGTGCGTATTTTGGAATCAGGTATTTTGGATCGCCGGCATAAATTCCTGAAATAAACGGGTCGATGGCGTAATTTAGAAAACTGACTCCCAGGCGGCGTTTTACAAGATCTGCCAGGTTTTCTTCAGGGTTTGTGCCTTTTTTTCGAAACGGCTCACCTAAAACTCTGAATTTGTCTGTTAAAGTAAAAAGTGGGGTTGTGACAGCCGAAAAAAATCCTGAAGGCAAAGCATGCCATTTCCCGTTTTTCCAAATCAGGCGTCGCTTTGCGCTGGGGTCGGCTGTTTCCAGTGTACACAAGCCTTCCAGATCCTCAAATAATTCAGCTACTTCAGGATTTCCGACAACACCCGTATTTGGACCGGTTTCATAAACAAATTCGCCATCCTTTACGGTTTGAATAACGCCACCTGGTTTTGCCGATTTTTCAACAATCAGCACATCCTTCCCTTGTTTTTTGAGGTAGAAAGCCAGTGTAAGTCCGGTTAATCCGGCACCAATTATTACTATTTCCTTTTCAATGGATGAATTCATTTTATACAGACTTTGAAAAAGTTTTTGTTGTTGAAGTTAAAAGTGGGTCGAATGAAGCCGCAACATTTCTGATAAAAATTAAACCTTCTGCTGAAACAGTAATTTTTTCATCGGAAACCTGGATTATTCCATCAGCTTCGAATTCCTTTAATTTTGGCAAATCGTATTTTATTGTGTTTTTTATTTCTGCCCCTGTCTTTCCAAAACGACTCCCGATTTCCTCCCAAACTACCTGTTCATTGCACATGATTTCAGTAATAACGTCACGGATAATAATCTGGTCATCATTTAATTTATATCCTTTTATTGTCGGAATTTCACCTTTACCGGCCAATTGGATATATTCGTCAATTGACTTTGTGTTTTGCGCGTAAACTGTATTCAACTGGCTGATTGCTGTAACTCCCAGTGCATAAACCTGTCCCGTTGTGCGGCGGGTGCAGTACCCCTGAAAATTCCGGTGCAGTTCCTTATTTGCATATGCCTGGGTCAGTTCGTCGTTTTCAAGTGCAAAATGGTCGAAACCGATGGCGTGGTAACCGTTTTCCATTAGCAGATCGAAAGCGTTTTCAAACATTTTCATTTTTTCGTCGCTTTCAGGAAGACCATGTTTTTCAAGCTTTTTTTGAATTTTACTTACCCACGGAACATGAGCATACGAAAAAGTAACCATTCGATCGGGCCGTAATTCAATGGCTTTTTCGATTGCATTTACAAAGCTTTTGGCATTTTGTTTTGGCAGGCCATAAATAAAGTCGAGGTTAACCGCCACTTCAGGATCGTCATTTTTTAAATAAGCCATTATTTCATTTACGGGCATTCCGGGTTCTTCGCGATTAACAGCCTTTAAAACCTCAGGGTCGAAATCCTGAATACCCAGACTGAACCGCTTGAAACCGGCTTTTTTCAGCCCGTCCATTTGTTCAAAAGTGAGGTAGGCCGGGTTACATTCTATCGCAATTTCAGGTTTTTCGATGGTGGGGAAGGTTGAAAACAGAATCTCATTTATTTCCTGCAAATATTCAACAGGAATTGCGTTTGGCGTTCCGCCGCCATAATGAATTTGCGAAATGGGTCGGTTTGTATCCAAATGGCTGACCATCGTTTTTATTTCAGTTTTTAGTGCCTGAATATAATCGTGAATAATATGGTCGTTTTTAATTCCGTATGAGTTGCAGCCGCAGAAATAACACATCCGCAAACAAAAAGGAATATGAAAATAAAACGAAATGTTTTGTGGCGAATGCTGATTTGATTCAGTCAAAGCTTTCCGAAATTCTGCCTGCGTAAATTCTTCCGAAAAAAAATTGGCAGGCGGATAACTTGTGTAACGCGGAACCGGGTTGTTGTATTTCTGTAGTAAATCGTTGGCAATCATTCTGTTTTCTGTTTAAATGAATTAAATGTTTCGTTTCCAGTCGGTGGTTTTTACCCAATCGGCAAGGAATTTTGCATTTTCGTAGGGCAATCCGGGAATAAATCCGTGGCCGAGATTAAAAACCCAGTTTTGGTTTTTACTGCCAAAATCAATGAGTTGTTTCAAAGTTTTTTCAATTTCATCCTGAGGTGCAAATAAAAGTCGCGGATCAACATTTCCCTGCAAGCCAATTTCTGGATGAACCAGTTCTCGTGCGGTTTGAAGTGAAGTTTGCCAGTCGATACTTAAAAAGTCGCAATCTTCCGGCGTAATATTTTTAATTCCTGTCGCCAGTCCTTTTGGAAAAAAAATAAACGGAACACCTTTCGCACGCACTGCTGCAGCTATTTTTTTCACCGAAGGCATAAAAAGTTCTTCGTACAAATCGAATGGAATCAAACCTGCATGTGTATCGAACAACTGAAAAACTTCAACGCCGTGTTTGATTTGTTCTTCGGCATAAACTATGGATAAATTGGTGAGTTCTTCAATCAGTTTTTGGGTAATTTTTTTATTCTGGTAAATGAATTTTATGGCATCAGGAAAATCACCTTTTCGTCCCAAACCTTGTAACATAAATAAAAGAACAGTTAACGGTGCACCGCAAAAACCAATGAGTGGGGTATTTAAAGGACGTGTTTTTATGATTTCATCAACAACATCATAAATGTAATTGAGTTTCGATGGGTCTGGATTTATTCCGGCCAGCGGATTGCTGCGTTCAAAAAGCGGTTTTTCAAAAACCGGACCGGCATCGGTAAAATCAAGTCCCATTCCCAGAGCATAAGGAATTACAAGAATATCACTGAATAAAATAGCGGCATCAACACCCAAATCGTAAACCGGCAAAAGTGTAACTTCAGCGGCAACTTTTGGGTTTTGCATCATCTGCCAAAAGGTGTAATCTTCTTTTATTTTTAGGTATGAAGGTAAAACACGCCCTGCCTGCCGCATAAACCAAAAAGGTGGCCGGGAAGTTGCTTTTCCTTTTAATGTCTGTAATAAAATTGGTTCTGTCATATTTTTGTTTTTCCGAAAATCTAAGTTAAAGTCGTTTATTTAAACTTCCTATTTCAAATTTTATCTTTTACCCACCCTTCGACTCCGCTCAGGGTGACCGTCAGACTGAGCGAAGTCGAAGTCTGTTTTTTTAACTAAACGACACTGAAATCTGAATGTTATTTTTTCAATTGTTTTAATGCCATGTAACTGGCTTTTACAGTTTTTTCAATATCCTCATTTGAATGAGCGCCCGAGACAAAACCAGCTTCATATTGTGAGGGTGCAAGATAAATTCCGCTGTCGAGGGAGAGTTTGAAGTAATCTGTAAATAATTTTGTGTCGCTTTTCATGACATCGGTAAACGATTTTACACTTTCTTCTTCAGTAAAAAACAAGGTGAACATTGAGCCCACGCGGTTTACAACTCCTTTAAAACCCAATTCTTGCAGGTTGTTTAGAAGACCTTCTTCCAAAAGTGCAGATTTTTCTTCCAATTGTTGGTAGAAGTTTTCAGTGTTCTTTAACAATCGCAATGTTGTTAAACCGGCAGCCATTGCCAGCGGATTTCCCGACAAGGTTCCAGCCTGATAAACTGGTCCTTTTGGTGCAAGCATATCCATAATTTCAAGTTTACCGCCATAAGCGCCAACAGGTAAACCACCGCCAATTATTTTTCCGAAGGTGGTTAAATCTGGAGTAATTCCAAGAATTTCCTGTGCTCCGCCAATTGCAAGTCTGAACCCTGTCATTACTTCATCAAAAATCAAAACAGCTTTGTTGTCATCACAAAGTTTACGAACACCTGCCATAAACTCTTTTTCAGGAATTATAACGCCCATATTTCCTGTAACAGGTTCGAGAATTACAGCTGCAATTTCATTTTGATGTTTTTCGAAAAGTTGTTCAACAGAAGCAAGATCATTGAATTTTGCTGTCAAAGTATCACGGGCTGTTCCTTTTGTAACGCCCGGAGTGTCCGGAATTCCATAAGTTAGCGCACCCGAGCCGGCAGCAATTAAAAAACTGTCATTGTGTCCATGGTAACAGCCTTCGAATTTTATCACCAAATCGCGGCCCGTGTAACCGCGTGCCAAACGCAAAGCGCTCATTGTGGCTTCGGTTCCTGAATTTACCATTCGAACTTTGTCAATTGAAGGAACAAGATTTTTGATGAGTTCGGCCATTTCGGTTTCAAGCAAGGTAGGAGCGCCAAAACTGGCTCCCAAAGCTGCGGTTTTTTGAATGGCTTCAACAACTGCAGGGTGTGTGTGCCCCAAAATCATAGGGCCCCACGAACCTACATAATCAATAAATTCATTTCCGTCAATATCGGTAACTTTTGAACCACTGGCTTTTGCAATAAAAAGTGGATTTCCACCCACACTTCGAAATGAGCGGACAGGTGAATTTACACCGCCGGGAATATGTTTTTGCGCTTCGGTAAATGCTGCTATGCTTTTATTGTAATTCATTTTCATCAAAAATTGGAAAATAATTTTTTGTAATTTTTGTTTTCATGTTCCGTGAGGAACAAAATGTGGGTAGAAATTATCATCACCTATTTGTGTTTTGTCCCGTACGGGACAATAGTCTCTAGGAAAATATTATATTCTACCAACATGTTTTCCCTACGGGAAATTTACTATCATTTTCTTAATGGTCAACTATTTTTTTAATCTCACAATCTAAACCAAATCCTGAATAATTTCCTGTGTGTGGTAAGAAATAATTAAATCGGCACCGGCACGTTTTAATCCGGTAAGTAGCTCGTTCACGATTCTTTTTTCATCAATCCAGCCTTTTGCTGCCGCTGCTTTTACCATTGCAAATTCACCGCTGACGTTGTATGCTGCCACCGGAATATTAAAACTTGATTTAACACGGTAAATAATATCCATGTAATTCAGCGCAGGTTTTACCATTACAATATCGGCCCCTTCCTGAATGTCGAGTTCAACTTCACGCAGCGCTTCGTCGCTGTTTGCAGAATCCATTTGATAAGTTTTGCGGTCGCCAAATTTTGGTGCGCTTTCGGCAGCTTCTCGGAACGGACCATAAAAAGCCGAAGCATATTTTGCTGAATAAGCCATAATTGGCATATTGTAAAAACCGTTCTTGTCAAGCGCGGTGCGGATTGCGCCAACACGTCCATCCATCATATCACTGGGTGCAATCATATCAATGCCCGATTCAGCCAGGGAAACCGATTGTTTTGCGAGGGTTTCCAGTGTGAGATCGTTGTGAACATCGCCATCCACAATAGTTCCGCAGTGACCGTGAGTTGTATATTCGCAATTGCAAACGTCGGCAATCAGGTACAACTCAGGAACTTCCTTTTTTAATGCCCGGGCAGCCTGCTGAACAATTCCGTTATGGTTACATGCAACCAAGCCGTGTTCATCTTTTGTTTCAGGAATTCCAAAAATCAGAACCGACTGAACACCTTTGTCGAACAATTCTTTCCCTTTTTTTACCAGCAAATCAACCGAAAGTTGAGAATTGCCGGGCATAGAAGAAATTTTATTTTCAACATTGGTTCCGGGACACACAAAAAGCGGCATTATTAAATCATTGCGTGTCAATAAAGTTTCACGTATCATATTTCTTGTAACCGGCGACTGGCGCAGGCGGCGAAGTCTTGTAACTGGATAACTCATAGCTGTAATTTTTGTTTTTTTATATTTTTATAATAGTTGAATACTGATTCGAATAAACCCGCAACTGTGCTTTTATTTGCAACTACAACGGGTGAAATATGGTTTTCAATGGCTGCTTTTGCAGTTGTTTCCCCAATGCAGGCCACCCTTATTTTTTCGGGTTGAATATCTCCGGCAAGTTTCATAAAATTTCTAACACCTGACGGGCTTGTAAAAAGCAGCATATCGTATTTGTCGCATAAGATGAGCTGCATCGTTTTTTTATCCAAAGATTCAGGGGATTTGGTTTCGTATAAATTCAGGCGGGTGCAGGTTGCAAATTTATTCAATTGATGCTGAATTACATTTCGTGCAATATTTCCAAGAGCCAGTAAAATATTGGGTTTTGTATTTTCAGTTTGAATTTTTTGAATAAAAAATTTACCAAAATCTTCTCCTGTTGAACCGGGATTAGTAAAGGCCGCATTGTAACCAAAATTTTGGAGAACCTTTTCAGTTTTTTTTCCGATTACTGCAACTTGCAGTGATTGAGGTAAAATATGATTGCCTTGAATTTCAGTAAGATTTTCAAAAAAGCAGCGTACACCATTTGTGCTTGTAAAAATCAGCCAGTGAAAAAGATGTAATTGTTTAAAGTACTGTTTTTCTGTTTCACTTAAACTGATGCGTTGGATTGTTACAAGCGGCATTTCAACTACAGAAGCGCCGGCTTTTGTAAAAAGCTGCCGCAGTTCGCCCGATTCTCCTTGTGGGCGGGTTGAAATGAATATTTTATCCTGTAATAAACCCATCATGCGACTTTATTTTCTGATTTCAGCAAGAATGCGGCTGGCTCCTTTTGAAATTAATTTTTCGGCCAGTTTTTCACCGGTTGATTCAGCGTTTTTGATAATACCCGATTCGATATCTGAAAGATACTCAGATCCATCGATTGCAGCTACAAATCCTGTAATTGTAATTTTTTCGCCATCAATTCTTGTATAACAACCCACCGGAACCTGACATCCGCCTTCAATTTTACGAAGAAACCCGCGCTCGGCTTCAATCGCATTCCAAGTTCCGGAATGGTTTATTTCCTTTAAAAAAGCATCAATACGCTTGTCGGAATCTCTCGATTCGATGGCAATAACACCCTGACTTGTCGCCGGAATAATTACTTCGGGTTCAATAATTTCGGTAATATATTTTTCAAGATTAAGACGTTGTAATCCGGCGGCTGCCATAATCATTGCATCGCAGTAACCGTCTTCCATTTTCCGAAGCCGGGTTTCTACATTTCCACGAATATCAACGATTTTAAAGTTTTTGTTTTGGCGCAACAACCCTGCCTGACGTCGAAGACTTGAAGTAGCAATAACATCTTTTTCTGTAAGTTCAGGGAGTTTGCGTCCATCCCTGCTTACAAGTGCATCCCGAAATTCTCCGCGTTCCAAAACAGCGCCTAGTTTCAATCCTTCGGGTAAAGTAGTTGGTAAATCTTTTAGACTGTGAACTGCAATATCAACTTCATTTTCAAGCAATGCTGTTTCAAGTTCTTTGGTAAAAAGGCCTTTGTCGCCAATTTTCGAAAGTGCAACATCAAGTATTTTATCACCTTTGGTTTTTATAATTACAATTTCAACTGTTGCTTCAGGAAATTTATCGAGAAGTAATTTTTTAGTTAAATTGGCCTGATAAAGCGCAAGTTGACTGCCTCGTGTCCCAATTTTTATTGTATTTTTCATGAACTTCTTTTCTGTTACTTTTCTTCCATGCTAAACAATCCGTTCACAATTTCCAGCGAACCGGCATTTCTTCCGTTAGCAGTAATTTCTTTCAGATTTTTGATAAACAAACGGGTATATTTTTGGGTGAGGTGTTGCGAAAAATCATCAATGGCTTTTTGAATTTCTTCAGAATTTGTCTTATTGTATTCTGAAAGTTCACCTTTTGTAATTTTCGACATATTGTTGGTAATTATTTTGATAGCAGGACGCAAAGAGCGGCTGGCAAGCCATTCACAATAATCATCAACAATTTCATTTATTATTTCATTGGCAGTTGAAACGCTTTCTTTTCTTTTTTCCATGTTTGTGTTAACCACTGATTGCAAATCGTCAATGGTGAAAAGAGCAATATTCTCAAGTGATTCCACTTCCTGTTCTATATTCCTGGGGACTGAAATATCAATGTAAACCTGATGACTCCCGTTTCTGCTTTTGATCGAAAGTTCTGCCATTTCACGGGTAATCAATGGCACTGATGAACCTGTTGCAACAATTATAATATCATACAAATAAAGGTGGTTTGCAACCTGATCAAAGGGAAGTGGAACGCAATTGTGCCTTGCTGCGAGTTTTAAGGATTTTTCAAGTGTGCGGTTGGTTACTGTTAATTTTTGAACTCCATTTTTGCTGAGGCTTTGTAAAACAAGACTGCCGGTTTCGCCAGCACCTATCAGCAACACCTTTTTTCCAAACAAATCGGGGAACAAACTGGCACATTTTTGCACGGCAGCGCTGCTTACTGAAGTTGTGCCCATTTTAATTTTTGTTTCGGTGCGCACCCTTTTACTGGCTTCAAACGATTTTTGAAACAAGCGCATTAACACAGCATCGGTTAATCCGGCATCGGTGCAATAAACATAGGCATCTTTAATCTGTCCAATTATCTGGTCTTCTCCAATAATCATTGAATCAATTCCGGAAGCAACTTCAAAAAGATGCGTTACTGCTTCTTCGTTTGAATGACTGTAAAATGATTGCCACGATTTGTGTTCAACATCCTTAAACAGTTTAAGGGTTTTGTAAACAGCTTTTGAAGCAACATGAAATTCGTATTTACTTTGTGAAAAATATATTTCTGTTCGGTTGCAAGTCGATAAAACAACGATATCGGAAATACCGGTTTCGGCTTGCAAAAGCTCAGAAAAAGGGATTATTTCTTCTTTCGACAATGAAAATCTTTCTCTTAAATCAAGAGACGAAGTTTTATAACTAATACCAATAAGGCCTATCATAAAATCGATTTATCAAATGAATAAAAAACATAAAAAAATAAAACAGGGCATTGAATAATCCATCATCAGTCAATAAATCAGATTAGGATTTAAAAACAAATGAGCCCAAAAAATTTGATAGAATCAGATAAGAAAAGGGGGAGGCCTGTTAGAAAGAGAATTGCTAAAACAGTATTGCCAACGTACAGTAATAAGAGAATATTGGCGATTTATTTTTCGCTTAAATAAACTGTCTTCAAAGTTATTGTGTTCGGAAAAATCAAAATCGGTTTGATAATGAAAATTGGATCCAACTTCAGCATGAGCATATGATTTACTGTTTTGCAGTTCAATTTTAAATTTGCTATCGCTGACCTTAACCTCTTCCCGCGCTGGAGTTTTAACACCAAAAAGGAAAAAAAAGGCATAAAATACCACAAACGCAATGTATGGGATATGTGTGGTAAAAATGCCGACTGTAAACATATTTCTTTATTTTTTTCTTAAAAAACAGGCAACAAAGGTAAAAATTTAAAGAAAAGTTGTTTTTCAAAACGCACCTTTTTAACTTTTATTTTGATAAATCAGGAAAACATTAATTATAAAGTTGATTTATGTCATTCTATTAATTGGCGATTCAATAAAAAATGAAAACTGATTATAACATCCTTGTATTTGCTGAATTAATGTATTTTTGAATGTATTTGACTAACAATATTAATCCGGATGAAGACAAAAACAATTTTCATTTTAATAACCATTATTTTGTATTCTATGATTTCGTGTAAACAACAGGAAAATGCAGATTTGATTATTACAAATGCAAAAATTTATACAGTTGATGCCGGTTTTTCAACAGTTGAAAGCATGGTAATAATTGATGGGAAAATTCGTGAAACAGGCGAAACCAATGAAATTCTGAAGAAATACAATTCGGAAATTATTATTGATGCCACCGGCAAATTTATTTACCCTGGGTTTAATGATGCTCACTGTCATTTTAACGGTTATGGAAATAACCTGATGCAATATGCCGATTTGCGCGGCACGAAAAGCACGGATGAGATTTATACAATTCTGCAAAAACAGTACGAAACTTTTGGTGGCGATTGGATTTTGGGACGAAGCTGGGATCAAAACGACTGGGAGTTGAAAGAATTTCCCGACAAAACAAAACTCGACGAATTATACCCGGAGACTCCGGTTTATTTGGTTCGTGTTGACGGTCATGCTGGCTGGTGCAATTCAAAAGCGCTTGAAATAGCAGGAATTACTGCCGGTTCGAAGGTACAGGGTGGTGAAGTAGTTTTAAAAAACGGCCAACCCAGCGGTATTTTAATTGACAATGCTTTGGGATTAATCGGACGTTTTATTCCTGAAGTAACGGAAGAGCAACAACAAAAAGGTTTACTCGAAGCACAGAATAATTGTTTTGCGGCAGGACTTACTTCTGTAACTGATTGCGGGCTCGATAAAAGTACAATTATACTAATGGAGGAAATGCAAAACTCGGGCAAACTAAAAATGCGTATCAACGCCATGTTAAATCCTACCGAAATAAATTTTGAAACTTTTGTAAAGAGTGGTCCGAAAAAATCGGATAAATTGGTTGTAAACACCATAAAAATATATGCTGATGGCGCACTGGGTTCGCGGGGAGCGCTGCTTTTGGAAGATTATTCTGATGATTCAGGAAATCACGGACTACAAATTGAAACACAAGAATATTATGATAAAATCTGTCAACTTGCGCTTAATAATAATTTTATTGTAGCTACACATGCCATTGGAGACAGTGCAAACCGGCTTGTGCTTAACACTTATGGCAAATTTTTGAAAGGTAAAAACGATCGGCGTTGGCGGATAGAACACGCACAGGTAATCAACCCAAATGATTTTTCAAAATTTGCTGAATTCTCCATTATACCATCCATTCAGGCAACACATTGTACTTCGGATATGACCTGGGCAGGAACCCGTTTGGGAGATAAGCGGGTAAAAGGTGCCTATGCATACCAAACTTTGTTAGCGCAAAATGGCTGGTTACCAAATGGTACTGACTTTCCGGTTGAAGAAATCAAACCGCTTTTTACTTTTTTTTCATCGGTATTTCGTACCGATCACAACGGTTCTCCTGAAGGAGGCTGGCAAGTGGATGAAGGTTTAACACGTGAACAAACCCTGCGTTCAATGACAATCTGGGCAGCAAAAGCATCTTTCGAAGAAAATGAAAAAGGCAGTCTTGAATCCGGAAAATTTGCTGATTTTGTAATTCTTGATACAGATTTGATGAACGCCGCTCCTGCAGAGGTATTGAATACAAAAGTTGAAAGTACGTGGATTGGGGGTGAGAAGGTTTTTGGGGAATGATCTTAAAAACAGTATTTTTAAATTATCTATATAAATAAATTCAGAAACTATGAAAACAAAAAAATCAATCTTATTGATTGGCACTTTAATGCTCATTTTTGGTTCGTGTAAACCAATTTATCAATGTGGACAACCTGTTCCTGACAAAAACCTGTTGCTTTCGAAACGGGTAAAAGCAGTAGTTGCGGAACGTGATGAGCTTTGCAAAACGGTTGAATTAAGGGATAGCGAGATTGTAACACTCAAAGAAAACATTGAAGGTTTAAAAGGAAATATTTCGAATTTGAACCAATCGATTACTGATATAGAAAAGAAATACAATGATCTTTCGGGTGAAAAACTTTCGGAGTCAGAACAGTTTAACCTGGCATTGAAACAAAAATCGGAAGAATTAAAGGAAAAAGAGCGGATTTTGGCTGAAAGGGAAAAAACACTCAATGAACTCAGACAGGTTATTGCACGGCAGGATTCTATCACAAACCGCCTGAACAATGTTTTACGTGATGCTTTGCTTGGATTTAAATCAGATGAATTATCGGTTGAAATTAAAAACGGAAAAGTATATGTATCCATGTCTGATAAATTATTGTTCAAATCGGGTAGTGCGGCAGTAGAATCTAAAGGAAAAGAAGCAATTAAATTGCTTGCTGGCGTGCTTGAAAAAAATCCGGATGTCGATATTCTGATTGAAGGCCACACGGACAATGTGCCAATAAAAACTGCTGTTTACCGCGACAACTGGGATTTGAGCGTTGCACGTGCCACTTCGATTGTGAGAATTTTAACCGATGAATATAAAATTACACCCACCCGGTTAACTGCTTCCGGCAAAGGGGAATTCTGGCCGCGTGCAACCAATGAAACTCCTGAAGGAAGAGCCAGCAACCGCCGCACAGAAATTATATTGTCGCCAAAACTCGACGAAATTATGCAGTTGTTGAAAACAAATTGATAAAGAATGAAAGCAGCAATTTATACAAAATATGGTCCGCCGGAAGTGGTTAAAGTAATGGAAGTTGATAAACCGGTACCAAAAGACGATGAATTGCTGATTAAAATTTTAGCGGCAACTGTTAACCGTACCGACAGCGGGTTCCGAAGCGCACAATATTTTATTTCAAGGTTTTTTAGCGGATTATTTGCACCCAAATTTAAAACTCTTGGGAACGAATTTGCCGGTGTAATAGAAGCAGTTGGTAAAAATGTTTCTGCTTTTCAAATTGGAGATAAAGTATTTGGCTATAATGACACAAAATTTGGCGCACATGCTGAATACATGACAATTGCTGAAAATGAAGCATTGACAACTTTACCTGCGAATTTTAATTTCACTGAAGCAGCACCTTTAACAGAAGGTGGGCATTATGCTTTGACTGATATTCGTGCCGCAAAAGTAAAACCGGGCCAAAATGTGTTGATCAACGGAGCAACCGGAGCAATTGGTTCGGCAGCTGTACAGCTTGTCAAATATTTTGGGGCTACAGTTACTGCGGTTGGAAATACTAAAAATGTTGAACTGTTAAAATCGCTGGGAGCTGACTTTGTTATTGATTATTTGCAGGAAGATTTTACAACAACAGACCATAAATTTGACTTTATATTTGATGCTGTCGGGAAAAGTTCGTTTTCGAAATGTAAGCCACTTCTCAAAGAAAACGGGATTTACATATCAACAGAACTGGGAAATAACGCTGAAAATATATTTTATGCTCTAACTACACCTCTGTTTGGTAAAAAGAAGGTACTGTTTCCAATACCAACAATTAGTAAAGAGGACGTGGTTTTTTTAAAAGAACTTGCCGAAATGGGAAAATTTAAACCTGTAATAGACCGCCAATACGAACTGGATCAGATTGTTGAAGCTTATCATTATGTTGAAACCGGACAAAAAACAGGGAATGTGGTTATAGCCTTTGAATAATAATTCAACACAACAACATGATTAAACTGACTTTTACAATTGCTTTTGCAGGTCTCATTATGATTTCATGTAACACAAAACCCGACAAACAAAAAACGGAGCAATGGAAAAATGAAATTCGTGAAACTGAACAAAAATTTTCTAAAATGGCAGGGGAGGAGGGCATTCATAAAGCTTTTACAACTTTTGCCGCAGAAGATGCAGTGCTAATGCGGAACAACAAATTAATAGAAGGTCTGAAAAATATAGATGAACATTATAAAAATCAAAATTCAAAAGGACTTTCATGGTCGCCTGATTTTGTTGACGTTGCTGCCTCGGGCGATTTGGGTTATACCTACGGACATTATATTTTCTCGTATCTCGATTCAACGGGGATGATGGTTGCAGATACAGGAATTTTTCATACGGTTTGGAAAAAACAACCTGATGGAACCTGGCGTTTTGTGTGGGATTAAATCAAAATCTTGTTTTAAAATCTTCTGATTTACCCGCGGTTTTCAATTTTTAATAATTTTAGAGAAATTTGTGCGATGAATAACTCCGGTATCGAAATATTCAAATCTGAAGACGGGAAAACTGAGATAAGAGTAAATTTGTCAAACGACACTGTTTGGCTTTCTCAAAGACAAATGGGTCAACTGTTTGAAAAGGATGCAGATACAATAGGACTTCATTTAAGAAATATTTATAAATCGGGTGAGCTGACAGAAATTTCAACTACCGAGGATTTCTCGGTAGTTCAGAAAGAAGGTAAAAGAAATGTTTCAAGAAATATAAGATGTTATAACCTGGATGCAATTATTTCTGTTGGCTATCGGGTAAATTCAAAAAGAGGCACGCAATTCAGGGTTTGGGCAAGCAAAATTTTAAAAGATTATTTGATTCAAGGGTATTCATTAAATGAAAAACGGCTTATTCAGCAAAATGAACAATTAAAGGATTTACGTGAATCAGTAAAAATTCTTGGAAACGTTTTAAAATTCAAAGCTCTTTCGAACGATGAAAGTGTAGGTCTTTTAAAAATTATCTCAGATTATGCGTATGCCTTGGATATTTTGGATCAATATGATTATCAAAGTTTGCAAATTCATGCCACATCTGACAAAGAAATGTACCAGTTAACTTATGATGAAGCCATTAAACAAATTGAATTGGCAAAGAAATATTACGGTAACAGTGAACTTTTTGGAAATGAAAAAGATGATTCGTTTAAAAGTTCAATTGCAACTATTTATCAAACTTTTGATGGAACAGATTTGTATCCAAGCATCGAAGAAAAGGCCGCTAATCTGTTGTATTTTATAACTAAAAACCATTCTTTTACGGATGGAAACAAACGAATTGCCGACAATGCACTTGTGGCTTTGACTTTAATGATTGCAGTAAGCAATCCCTAAGAAAAAGATGTGATGGTAAAAGTGGCAATCAACTTGATAAACCAAGAGAATTAACAAGAACAATAAAACCTGATTAGATGCAAACCAACGCACAACTCGAACTAGCTTTCAACTTTGTCCAATACACTGGGCAGAACATATTTTTGACGGGTAAAGCCGGAACCGGGAAAACAACTTTTCTGAAAAGTTTAAAAGAAAAATCTCCAAAACGGATGATTGTTGTGGCTCCAACCGGAGTAGCAGCCATTAATGCAGGTGGTGTTACTATCCACTCGTTTTTCCAACTTTCGTTTGCACCACAAATCGGTATAGAAAACGAGCAGATTCGGCAAATGCGTTTTAACCGGGAAAAAATTAATATCATCCGCAGTCTTGATTTGTTGGTAATTGACGAAATCAGTATGGTTAGGGCTGATATTTTGGATTCCATTGACCGTGTGATGCGGCGGTTTAAAAATGGAAGAAAACCCTTTGGCGGAGCGCAGGTTTTAATGATTGGCGACTTGCAGCAGTTAGCGCCGGTAGTAAAAACCAACGAATGGAATTTGTTGAAGCGGGAATATGAAACCATCTATTTTTTCAGCAGTAAAGTTTTGAAGGAAACAAAGTTTGTGAGCATAGAACTCAGCTATGTTTTTCGGCAACAGGACGACAAGTTTATTGCCATTCTCAATAAAGTACGCGACAATAAACTCGATCAGGATGCAGTCATTGCGTTGAATCAGCGGCATTTACCAAATTTTAAACCCAATGATATTGACGGCTATATCACTCTTTGTACACACAATGTTCAGGCCGACAGGATAAACGAAGCAAAACTGAGGTCAATTCAATCAAAAGCCCAGGTTTTTACGGCCCGGATTGAAGGTAAATTCCCTGAATATTCATATCCTACTGAATTCGAATTAAAACTAAAAGTTGGCGCGCAGGTAATGTTTGTAAAAAACGATCCTTCAACTGAAAAGCTATTTTACAACGGCAAAATTGGGATGATCACCGATATTGAAGACGATACGGTTTATGTACGTTGCCCCGATGATGAAGATGAAATTGCCGTTACTCCGCTGCTTTGGGAGAATGTAAAATATTCAATCGATGAAAAAACTTCAGAAATAAAAGAGGAAACTGAAGGTTCATTCAGTCAGATTCCTTTAAAACTTGCATGGGCGATTACAATTCACAAAAGTCAGGGATTGACTTTTGAAAGGGCGATAATTGATGCCGAAGCTTCGTTTGCTCATGGTCAGGTTTATGTTGCACTCAGCCGGTGCAAAACATTGGAAGGAATGGTTTTAAGTACGCCAATTTCAAACCGAAGCATTATAAACGATGGAACAGTAAGTGGTTTTATTCAGGATGTTGAAAAGAACCAACCCGGTGAAAAAGAATTGATTTCAGCCAAATTAGCTTTTCAAAGTGAATTGCTGACTGAACTTTTCAGGTTTAATTTTATTTCATATCTGATAAATTCACTCTATAAACTCATGGTGGAAAATGCTTCAGCATTGCCCGAAATATTAATTGAGCAAATGAGAAAAATGCAAATTTCGGTTTCTGCTGAATTGGTTGAAATAGCCGAAAAATTTCACAATCAAATCAATCAACTTATAGAGGTTCAGCCCGATGTTGAGCAAAATTCAAAGTTGAAGGAGCGTGTTTCCAAAGCTTCCGCTTATTTCGAGGAAAAACTGACGACAATTGTTGTTGATGGTTTGGCAAAAGCCGATTTGGAGGTTGATAACAAAGCTCTGCGAAAACAAATCAACAACACTTCATCGCGACTTTTGGAAGAAACAGAAACAAAACTTTCTGGTTTTGAAGTGTGTAAAACTGATTTCAATGTTAAAAATCTTTTGGATGCACAGGCAAAAGCGCAAATTGACAAAAACCAGCCTGCTTCAAAAAAACAAAAAGTAAAGGAAATATTAGAACCCGATAATATACCGCACCCTCAACTATATTCGTTGCTTCGCTCGTGGCGATACGAAAAGGCTTCAGAAATGCATGTTCCGGTTTACATGGTTTTCTCGCAAAAAGCTTTAATTGAACTTGTGAATTATTTGCCCACTGATTCATATTCTATGCAGTTAATTAATGGAATGGGCGCTAAAAAAATCGAGCAGTTTGGCGCTGATATCGTTCAAATGATTCAACATTATTGCAATGAAAACAACATTGAAAAGGGCGAAATTCCATTAAAAACAAATCCGAAAAAACTAAAAGAGCCAAAAATCAATACTAAAAAAGCAAGTTTTGATCTTTTTAAATCAGGCAAAACTATTGCAGAAGTTGCGCAGGAAAGAGGATTTGCAGCATCAACAATCGAAAGCCATTTGGCGCATTATGTGGGATTGGGAGAATTGGATGTAACGCAATTTGTGAACGAAGAAAAACTTAAAAAAATAGTCGGCTATTTTAAATCAGTTGAAAATAAAGGTTTTGGCGAAGCAAAAAATCATTTTGGAGACGCCATAAGTTACAGTGAGTTACGAATGGGATTGAGTTATCTGGAAAGTTTGAAATAGATGTTATTCCATATAAACTGAGACAACCGATTTCAAATTCTCATATGTATTTGCGAGTGCTTCCGCGAGTTCCATTTTTGCAAACCACCGTATTTCAGTAATATTTTCTTTTGTTTCAGGAGTACCATTTTCGCTGCCCGAATAACTCATTTCAAACCAGTAAGTTTCTTTTAGTATCCACTGGCCTAAAGATTTTTTATAAGGTGATTTATAAATATGAAATGTTGATGGCAATTGTTTTGTTATCTGGTGGTGCTCAATTCCACATTCTTCTGCAACTTCCCTGATTGCCGCCTCATTAGGAGTTTCTCCATCGTCAATTTTTCCTTTGGGTAAGTCCCATTTTTCGTTGCGAAGAATAAAAAGTAATTTTTCATTTCGAACAACAACACCGCCGGCTGCGGGAATTTGAGTAAAAACAGGCAAAAAAAGTTCTTTCCAAAATTTTTCAGGTGAAGGATGAAGCAAAACTGCTGAATGTGATTGGTTGGCAGCAAAATTTACAAACCAGTTTTTTACTTCATCAGTAGAATTTAAATTTTTAATTATTGCTGTTTCATTAACAATTGGAGCATTCCTGCTGCTGGTAATTGCTATCTCCCTGTCATTAAAAAAAACTTTATACATTTGTTTTCGAATTAAAAATTGTACAAAAGTATGAAACGAACATGGTTTTCAAACATTCCTGAAAAACAAACTGAGGCAGGCGAGTTTCATGGATTATTAAGCAGCAAAAATCAATTTATCATATAACTTTTGGAAGAAAACACATTAACTTTTTAATATATAACGAATGAAATCTGTTCAAATTGAAGTAACAAAAAAGTTGTTGGAAATCAATACAATAAAAATACAGCCGACAAATCCGTTTACCTGGGCTTCGGGCTGGAAGTCGCCTATATATTGCGACAACCGAAAGATTTTATCGTATCCCGTAACACGCACTTTCATTCGCGACAGGTTCGTAGATGTGGTGAGCGAAAAGTACCCTGAAGCAGAAGTGATTGCCGGGGTGGCAACAGGCGCAATTGCAATTGGAGCGCTGGTTGCAGAAGTACTTGGATTGCCATTTATTTATATCCGTTCGAAACCAAAGGGACATGGTTTGGAGAATTTAATCGAAGGCGATTTAAATCCAAATCAAAAAGTAGTTGTTATTGAAGATTTGGTTTCAACCGGAATCAGTAGTTTGAATGCTGCAGAAGCAGTAAACAATTACGGCGCGGTTGTAATTGGGATGGTGGCAATTTTTACTTACAACTTTCCACATGCCAACGAAAATTTTAAAAAAGCAGGTATCGAATTGACAACACTTGGCAATTATCAGGTTTTAATCGACACTGCCGTTAAACTTGGAGAAGTTACTCCGGATCAGGTTGAAACTTTAATGAAATGGCGCGAAGACCCAGCCAATTGGGGAAAATAGAAAATCGAAATGAGTTTAAATAAATACACAAGCAGCACAAAAGTTATAAACCACAATGAGCAAGTGGTTTATAATTACCTTTCCAATTTCAATAATTTGTCGGGGTATATGAATTCGGGTTTGTTAGAAAAAGTAACTGAAAAGATTCCACAGATAAAAATAACTGAGTTTTCATCTGATCAGGATTCGTGTAAATTTAATATTACCGGGCTCGGTCTCGCCGAAATACGCATTGTAAACCGCGAACCGTTTAAAACTATCAAAGCTGAAAGTTCAGGGGGGCTACCGCTCAGTTTCACATTTTGGATTCAGTTGATGCGTGTTGATAATTTTCAAACCAAAATGCGATTAACATTACATGCCGAAATGAGTATGATGGTTAAAATGATGGCAGGCGACAAACTCGAAGAGGGAATTGATAAACTTGCTGATACTTTGGCGGGGTTGCCCTATCAGTAAAAATACAGCCCCCATCCCGGCCTTCCCCCGAAGGAGGAAGGAGAAAAAACGTTCCGAATAAATTTACGATAATTCACCGTATGAATGCAGGTCATGCCATTAATAGAAACACTTTTTATTTATTCTGAACTCTGAACTCTGAACTCTGAACTCTCCCTAAATCAAAAACTCCACTTCCTTAAACATATATTCTGAAACCGACCTGTTCCTTTCTTCCAAAATTAATTGGCCAAATTCACCTATGCCGGATATTTTTGCTTCAAATGAAATTCCCTTTTTTGCAAACATGGACCATTCATTGACCCTGAAAAGTTGATTGAAATAGGCAGTATTAATTTCTTCAAAACCACCATTTTCTAATTTCCGATACCAGTTATTTATTTTTTCCAAAATTAATTCGACAGCCAATTCCATATCATAAACTTTACCGGTAACCTGCTTTAATGATACCGGGTTTGGTGCATCAGACACAAATAATTCCTGGTTTAAATTTAATCCAATACCAATTATTGATGAGGAAAGGTTTTGCCCTTTTAATGCATTTTCTATTAATATACCTGCTACTTTTTTATCCTGAATATAAATATCATTTGGCCATTTTATTGAAATTCCACTCGTTTCGGATTTTAGAAAATCTACCAGGGCAAGACTTGCTATTTTTGAGAGATAAAATTGTTTGGCTGCTTGCAAAAAATTTGGGAATAAAATAATACTAGCCAAAAGGTTTTTCCCGGCTTCACTTTCCCAACTATTTCCGTGTTGCCCTTTGCCCTTTTTCTGGTATTGTGCCAAAACGACAGTACCATGTTCTGCCGCTTTGGACAAAACAAGATGGTTGGCATAGTTGTTGGTAGATTCGACCTCGGTTAAAAATATTATATTTTTGTTTTTCATTGTATTAAATTCAGCTGGTAAATAAAAATATAAAAACGATGCGTTTGATGAAAATACGGTTTGATTATCAATAAAAACGATTATTAAAAACGCAAATTACATAAAATAGGACTAAGGCAAAAAGATTATCTTTGCAGGGAATTAAAATTTTTATGACAGGAAAAATAACAGAGACAGAAAAAATACTTGACGGAGTTCTGGAAGGAATACAACGAATTAAAGGAAAGGAGATTACCATTGTTGATTTAAACACAATAAACCACACTGAATGTGGTTATTTTGTTATCTGCCATGGCACTTCAACAACACAGGCCAATTCAATTGCCTTATCAGTTGAAGAAACTGTTAAAGAAACTACGGGAGTTGACGCCTGGCACAAAGATGGCTACAGGAATTCAATCTGGATTTTGCTTGATTATGGCGATATAATGGTTCATGTTTTTCAGAAGGAGGCGAGGGATTTTTATAATTTGGAAGGACTTTGGGCCGATGCCAAAACAACTATAATTAAAGAAGACAATTAATATATCATGACAGATAACAAAGAGAATAAGGATAACAAAAACCAAAATAATCCTTTTAACCAGTTTAATCCGAATCGGAAAAATGACGGGAAGGGACCCAAATTCAATGCTTACTGGATTTATGGTTTGATTGCCATCGTTTTTATAGTTGTTCAATTTTACTTTAGTACAAGTCGCGGGCCGGTAAAAACAACATGGAACGAGGTGCGTTCAACAATGCTTGCCAATGGCGACATTGAAAGAATTGTGGTTGTAAACGATAAAATGGCCAATATTTATATTAAAAAAGATAGACTCGATAAATATAAAACTCAGTTCGATTCGAATTTTGCAAAGCCAGCCGAAACCGGTCCTCATTTTACTTTTAATATTGGTTCGGTTGAAACTTTTGAGAACAATTTGAAAGAAGCTCAGGGCAGTAATACCAATGAAATATCACTCGAATATAAAGAAGAAAGAAACTGGGCCGGAGAAATTCTGTGGACAATCGGGCCATTTGCATTAATTATTCTGCTTTGGTGGTGGATTTTCAGGCGAATGAGCAAAGGTGGCGGTGGTGGTGCCGGAGGTATTTTTAGCGTTGGAAAATCACAGGCAAAAATATTTGATAAAGACCAAAAAGTATCCACTACATTTAAAGATGTTGCCGGACTTACAGAAGCAAAACAGGAAGTTGTTGAAATTGTGGAATTCCTGAAAAACCCTGAAAAATTTACAAAACTCGGTGGTAAGATTCCAAAAGGTGCATTGCTGGTTGGCCCTCCCGGAACAGGAAAAACACTACTTGCCAAAGCAGTTGCCGGTGAAGCCGAAGTTCCGTTTTTCTCCATGTCGGGTTCCGATTTTGTTGAAATGTTTGTTGGAGTGGGTGCATCGCGGGTTCGCGATCTATTTAAACAAGCCAAGGAAAAAGCGCCATGTATTGTTTTTATCGACGAGATTGATGCAATTGGACGTGCAAGGGGCAGGAATCCCAACATGGGTTCCAATGATGAACGCGAAAATACACTCAACCAGTTGCTTACTGAAATGGATGGTTTCGACACAAATACAGGTGTAATAATTCTGGCAGCTACAAACCGCGCCGATATTCTTGACCGCGCTTTAATGCGCGCAGGACGTTTCGACAGGCAAATACATGTTGAATTGCCCGATTTAAATGAAAGAGCTGAGATTTTCAATGTACACCTTCGTCCACTGAAATTAAGTCAGGAATTAAAAGTTGATTTTCTTGCCAAACAAACTCCCGGTTTTTCGGGTGCCGATATTGCCAATGTGTGTAATGAAGCGGCGCTGATTGCAGCTCGTAAAAACCATGAATCAGTGGATAAACAGGACTTTTTGGATGCTGTTGACAGGATTGTTGGCGGACTTGAAAAGAAAAACAAAATCATTTCGATAAATGAGAAAAAAACAATTGCCTTTCACGAGGCCGGCCATGCAACTATTAGCTGGTTGCTCGAGCATGCTCATCCACTTGTAAAAGTTACAATTGTGCCTCGCGGAAAAGCACTTGGTGCTGCCTGGTATTTGCCCGAAGAACGTTCAATTACCACAAAGGATCAACTTCTTGATGAAATGTGCTCTGCGCTTGGAGGCCGTGCTGCCGAGCAGTTGATTTTCAACAAAATATCATCAGGTGCTCAAAATGATTTGGAAAAAATCACAAAACAAGCTTACGCGATGGTCAGCATTTTTGGTATGAGTGAAAAAGTTGGAAACGTGAGTTATTACGATTCAACCGGGCAATCGGATTACTCGTTTACAAAGCCTTATAGTGAAAAAACTGCCCAGTTGATTGACGAAGAGGTAAAAGTGCTAATTGACGTGCAATATAAGCGTGCTCTCGATGTGTTGAGAGAAAACGCAATAGGTCATGAAAAACTTGGAAATCTGCTTCTTGAACGTGAAGTAATTTTTAGTGAGGATTTGGAGGAAATATTTGGGAAACGCCCCTGGGACCAAAAACATGTAATCCCTGAAAATGGATTAACCGACACGGAAAAGAAAGTGGCTGCAGATAGCGTTCCTTTGGAACCACTAAAAGATGCAAATAAAGAAGATAAAAAAACAATAACATAACCATGAATCAGGCACGGGAAGAAATAATGAATAAACTGAAAAGTGCAGTTCATCCAGTGCCTGAAAAGCCGGATTTTGAAGAACCCATTTACCATTCTATCAGTTTGCCTTTGGAGCATGCTTTCAAGGAAAACTTAGAAAAGGTAAATGGGTTTGTTCATTTATTTTCTTCGGAAGAAGAACTGTTTTCAGAGTTAAAAATGTTTCTCTCTTCCTATAAAAAGGAAGTTGTTTTTTGTAATGAAGATGAAATCAGCAGCCGGTTGAATACGTTTGGAATTCAATTTCAGCAAAGTTCAGAATTATCGACTCAAATTGAAGTTGGAATTACGGGATGCGAATTTCTTATTGCACACACAGGCTCGGTTATGGTAAGTTCGGCACAAAAAGGTGGACGACAAATGTTTGTTTATCCGCCACTGCACATTATAATCGCCAAAAAAGATCAGTTGGTTGATTATCTTGAAAAAGCATATGCAGGAATTGGTGAAAGATATGCAGGAAACCTACCTTCTCAAATTGCCATAATAACAGGTCCCAGCCGCACCGCCGACATTGAAAAAACCCTTGTACTTGGGGCACATGGACCTAGGGAGTTGAGGGTATTTTTGGCTTAATCCAGCATGCAGTTTTAGGTTATTATTCATCAAAAAATTCAAAACAATTACAATTTAATTTGATGGAAACAATAACAATAAAAGTCAATTCTAAATCAAGCACGGCCAAACTGCTTTAAACTCTTATAAATGACATGGCTAAAGATGGAGATTAAGTATCCTCTACGTGCGGCAAGTAAAACAAGTGTCTTTTTAAGTAGCCTCTACGTGCGGCAAGTAAAATAAGTGTCTTTTTAAGTAGCCTCTACGTGCGGCAAGTAAAACAAGTATCTTTTTACGTAGCCTCTACGTGCGGCAAGTAAAATAGGTATTTGGTTGATTAGCCGCTACTAGCGGTAAGTAAAACAAGTCGTATTTTAAGTATGCGCAACTTGCAGGAAGTAAAAAACGCTGAATAACAAGTGAATCATACTTGTATTCTTCAGAGAATTAAGTACATTTGGAGCAAACAATGTCGACTTTAACAAAAAACTCATCATGGAAAACCTGGAAAAAGAAGCTATTCGCTTAATTAATCTGAAAATAAAGGAAAAAGGATTTAAAATTACCGAACTGTCAGTAAAAATTGGAATGCATCCGAATTCATTGGCCAAAATGATTGCATCAGGCCAAATCAAACTCGACCGTTTAAAATTGATATCAGAATTACTCGGGTACAATTTTCTAAGGGCGTTAGCCGACAAGATCGACATTAATGATCCACCCAAATATGCAATGGAAACTGCAACACTGGAACGTCTCCGTGAATTGGAAATCGAAAATGCCACACTCTTAAAGGTGCTGGGGAAATAAGTTGATGCATGTTGTCATTTGTGTAGTATTTATTGAACGGCAAATTTGATCAACCTGGCAATGTTATTTTCGGTATCGGTTTCATGAAAACCTTATTTTCGGCATTCTTAAACCTCAGTAGAAATATTTTCCGACAACCTGTTCTTAACCTTATAAACAGGACTGTTTTTCTCACTGAAAAAATAAGGTAAATATGGTTTGCCTGTAGATGTATTTAAATGATAACTTTTAAGGTCAGACAGGGAAATCAGAAACCACTTTTCCTTCAGTTTTTTTCATAAAAACTTTCTATTTCCGACTTCCATTTATTTTTTACCTTTGCGCCATGGAAAAAGGTTGGGTAGAAATATTTATGACAGCACATGAATATAAAGCTTCGATTGCAAAAGAGTTGCTTGAAAACGAGGGTGTAAAAGCTGTTGTTCTCAATCAGCGTGATTCGGCATACCAGGCATTTGGAGAAATTGGAATTTATGTGGAAGAAAAGGACGCTGAAATTGCAGCACTTTTATTAAAAAATCTGAAAAATTGAAAGTACTTGTACAAAGAAGTTTAACGGGGATTGCATTCGCGGCAATAATGCTGGTCGGTATTGTCATCCACCAGTATATTTTTGCTTCTATTTTCACGTTTTTCCTGCTGTTCACACTTTTTGAATTCTACAAAATCAGTGAAAACATTGGATACGAACCCTCCATTAAAATCGGGTTAATTTGCGGTTTTTTGCTGTTTATCATTTTCTTTCTTGCTGCCAGCCACGTTATCCCATACCGGTTTATATTTTTATCAATCCTAATACCGCTGTTTACTTTGCTTCCCGATTTGTTTGACAAACGTAAAAACGGATTCAAAAACAGCATGATAACCATAGCGGGAATTATTTATATCGCTCTACCTTATAGTTTGATGAGTTTTATTATTTATCCCGGAATTTCGGCCAATTCTGAATTTTACCCGTGGGTTTTGATTGGCATATTTTTAATTATCTGGATGTATGATTCAATGGCTTATGTTTTTGGATCGATGTTCGGGAAACATAAAATATGCACGAGAATTTCACCCAAAAAATCATGGGAAGGATTGATAGGGGGTGCTGTTTTTGCGGTTATAATGGGCATTGTCAATGCAGTAATTTTTCATGAACTTAGCGTGATAAACTGGGTAGTAATTGCCCTGCTTATTGTAACTTTTGGTACTTCAGGCGATTTTTTTGAATCAAAATTAAAAAGGGAAGCCGGAGTAAAAGACTCTGGGACTATTTTACCCGGGCATGGTGGTATGTTAGATCGATTTGATACAGTACTTTTTGCAGTTCCGGTTATTTTTGTGTGGATTACTTTATTTGGAAATATATGAACAATGAAACGAGCCACGGGCAAAATGCTCACTTAGATAACTATTAATAGGCGAGTTCCATTAAAAACCATTAAGAATAAACAGTTATAATGAGATGAAAATTCATAAAGAAGGGATAAAAATCATCCCCATTGCATTTTTTGCGATTGCAGTTTTAGACGTAATCATCTATATTTTTTTACAGGATTACCTGATTTTTTATTTTCTGATGGCAGCTTCGCTTGTGCTGGCAGCATTGGTTGTTTACTTTTTCAGGGTCCCAAAACGCGTAATTATGCAGGATGAAAATCATGTTCTCGCACCAGCGGATGGTAATATTGTTGAAATCAAAGAAGTTTTTGAGGAGGAATATTTTAAAGATAAGCGCATGCAGATCTCAATTTTTATGTCGCCGCTGAATGTGCACCAAAATCGTGCGCCTGTTAGTGGGGAAATCTCCTATATAAAACATTTCAGAGGTGCATATTATCCGGCATTTGTTGAAAAATCATCGCACCTGAATGAGCGGTGTTCAACTGTATTCAGGACAAAGAGTGGAACTGAAATTTTATCGCGCCAAATTGCGGGTACTGTTGCCCGTCGCATCTGTAACTACAAAAAACCTGGCGATTTTGTTGAGCAGGGTGCTGAATATGGGTTTATAAGGTTTGGTTCAAGGGTCGATATTTTTTTACCGCTCGATGCAAAGGTTGCGGTTGAATTGGGGCTAAATCCGGTGGGTGGGAAAACAGTTTTGGCAACAATCTAGTTTGAATGAAAACCATCATTCGACAAATACCAAATTTTATAACCTCACTAAACCTGGTTTCAGGTTCAGTAGCAATTATTTTTGCAATTGACGGGCATTTGGTTTGGGCTGCCATTTTTATTTGTGCCGCGGCAGTTTTCGACTTTCTGGATGGTTTTGCAGCACGTGCATTAAAAGCCTATTCTGAAATCGGGAAAGAGCTGGATTCACTGGCCGATGTTGTTTCCTTTGGAGTTGCACCGGGCGCTATCCTTTTTACTTTGCTTGAATTCTCACTCTTTGGAAAAAATGACCCGATCCACGAAATCAGCGGGAAGTGGTTTGAATGGCTGATACTTTTTTCAGCTTTTCTTTTACCTGTTTTTGGTGCAATCAGGTTGGCACGGTTTAACACAAACACAAGCAATGAAAATTTCTTTCGCGGGTTGCCAATTCCTGCCAACGGATTATTTTGGGCTGCAATGGGTTTAATGCTCCAGTCGCCAAAATATGCCGAATTTCTGCCATTGGTTTACACAACAAAAAACCTCGTGATACTTTGTATTTTTATGTCGGGAATGATGGTGCTAACCATGCCTATGTTTTCGATGAAACCTAAATCACTGCGTTTTGGTGAAAACTGGTATCGTTATCTTTTTCTGGGTTTGTCGGTCTTAATCCTCATAATTTTCAATGTTTACGGTATGGCTTTAATAGTCTTTCTGTATATTATGCTGAATGCCGTGTTTTATTTATTGAAGGTGAAATTCTGAAAATACAGATTTGACACAATAGAAAAAGCCCCTGAAAACGGAAAAAAGTATTTTCCTTCGGAAAATATTAATAATACACCATGACAAATTAAAATTCCGCAATCAAAGGCTTGTTTCTTTAAACATTCTTTTGAAAAATGTTTACAGTTTATTCAACAACAAAAATGGAAAGTTGTTTTTGCGGGGCGGAAAAAAACTCTAATATGTCTGATTAATTGCATAATCATACACAACACAAAATTTGGATTTTTTCTTTCGGTTCCCATCTTTCGGAGGGGTTAGGGGAGGCTTTTCTATTTTAGGGGTGCGGCAAATTTCAACACATCATCATCAGTAATATTCTGGTCGCACAAAATTATCAGTCTTTCAATCACATTCCTAAATTCACGGATGTTGCCAGTCCATGTTATTTTCTGCAATTCGGCAATGGCATCATCCGTTATTGTTTTTACAGGCATTCCGTATTCATCACAAATTATTTGTATAAAATGACTGGCTAAAAGAGGAATGTCTTCCAAACGTTCGTTAAGTGCGGGAACGTGAATCAAAATCACGCTCAACCGGTGGTACAAATCTTCCCTGAAATTGTTTTCTGCAATTTCTGTTGAAAGATTTTTATTTGTAGCTGCCACAACCCGAACGTCAACTTTAATGTGTTTGTCACCACCAACCCGGCTGATAATGCTCTCTTGCAAAACACGCAAAACTTTTGCCTGTGCCGATAAACTCATATCGCCAATTTCATCAAGGAATAAAGTTCCACCGTTTGCCTGTTCAAATTTACCAATGTGTTGTTTAACTGCCGATGTAAACGCCCCTTTTTCGTGGCCGAATAATTCACTTTCAATTAGTTCTGATGGGATTGCAGCACAATTTACTTCAACAAACGGTCCTGAAGAACGATTACTTTGATCGTGAATACGCCGGGCAATTAGCTCTTTTCCGCTTCCGTTTCCTCCCGTAATTAAAACGCGGGCATCGGTTTTTGCCACACGGTCGGCCATTTCCACAACCGATTTTAATGCTTTTGATTCGCCAACTATTTCATACTTTTTGTTGACTTTCTTTTTCAGTATTTTAGTTTCGGTTACAAGGTTTGATTTGTCCATTGCATTGCGGATGGTAATCAGCAAACGGTTTAAATCCAATGGTTTTTCAATATAATCGAAAGCGCCTTTTTTTATTGATTCAACAGCAGTGTCAATATTTCCGTGACCTGAAATCATTACAACCGGCGTATCGGGGGAAATCTGAACAAGTTGATCAAGTACCTCAATTCCATCCATTCCGGGCATTTTAATATCGCAAAGAACTACATCATAGTTGTTACCTTTTACTTTTTCAATACCTTTCATCCCGTCCTCAGCCAAATCCACTGAATATTTTTCATATTCAAGGATATCTTTTAGTGTGTTGCGGATGCTTCTTTCGTCATCAATTACCAATATTTTCGACATGTATTTGCTTTTTTATTCGGATTATAAAAATAGTGGAAGTTGTGCGGATAAAAAATTGATAATTCAAAAAAGAGAAATCATTAACTATTTTAAATTAAAAATGCCCGTTAATATTTAGTAACGGGCATTTTTGTTATTTGTTAAGTGGAAGGTAAAAATTAAATATTAGCAACCCCCTGCTGCTGCTGCCGCCTTTTGTTTGCGCTGAACGACGACTGGTTTTTTTGTATTTGATTGTTCACTAACTGCAACTCCGCCCATTTCGGAAATAATGCCGGCAAAATCGTATTTTGGTATTCCTTTTAATAATGTTGAATCATTTTTGCTTGCTGCCAGATTTTCTTTGTGTTGAATATAATATTGATATCCACCCAATAAAACTTTTACGTTCTCGAATCCAACCTGCCGGAAAAGCATCCATGGTCCATTTGCTTCAAGCTGGTCTTCGCCATACAATACAACGGTAATATTCTTTTCTTTTAAATCTTCAAGCCGTTCTATACTTTCGTTCAAAGTTAAATCATGCGCCGAAATATTTTCAGAACCGGGAATATTTCCCTGCCCGTAAACAAATTTGTCGCGAATATCAAAAAGTACAAGATTATGATCTTGTTTATTTATAAAACTTTCCAGTTGCCAGGGATAAAAAACAGCATCTGTTTGTTTTAAATCGTCAAGGCTTTGTTCCATATCTTTATCGAAAGTGATAAATGGATGATACATGGTTAAAAAGCCAACAATTAAAAGAACAACAAATAACGAAAGTGCAATAAGCGTTTTCCATGGATTTAATTCGTGTACATGCATTATAGTCTACTTTTAGTTTTTTTAAACAATTAACATCCTCCGGCAGCAGCAGCAGATTTTTTCTTGCGAACTACATTCACTTTTACCTTTGATTCATTTTGGGTTTCAGATTGTGCCCCGGTAAAGAATAGCTGAGCGCCTTTTCTAAAACCGTATAATTCAAGCGCTGAATAAGACTCATCTTCTGAAGGTTTCCCGGGTTGAATAATGGTTTCCATCCATTGGTTTAGTCCACCTGTCATTACATATGTACTTTTAAACCCGAGACGTTTTGTTATTACCCAGGCCTGATCTGCCTGGATATCGTCATTTGAAATGAAAACTACTTTTGTACCCGGAATTCCAAAATAGGATAAACTGTTGCCGGACAAGAGGCTGTCGAGTGGAATATTGATGGAATTTGGCAATGCAAATTTGGAGAATTCTTCGCTGTTTCGCACGTCGATTATTTCCAGTGAAGGGTCTTTATGAATTATCATTTTCGCTACCTGGTCGGTTGAGACGAAACGTGTTGGCTGAACAATTTCCCGCAATAATTGCTGTGGTTCAATTTGTTTTAGCTCCTTCGGTTTATTTAAAAACAAAGTTCCAAAAGCTAATCCCAACATCAGTATAGTGAGAAAAATATAATTTCGATTCATCGGCTTAGAATTTATATTCGGTTATATTTTTCCTTACGCGTTTTTCGATAAACATAGTTCCCCAAAAAGCAGCCAGAGCAATAAAAGTAAATCCGGCGGCAAACCAGGATGCCGATATTCCTGTAACATCGGTTAAGGTAACATTACCAAGAAATCCGCTATCATAAAAACCTTCGATATATGGGAAAATGAGTGTAAATCCTGCAATACCCAAATACAAGCCAATGGTAAAAACCAGTCCATCAAGTTTACCAATTGCAATCGCAGTAAAACTGGTTCCAGGACAGAAACCGCCCAAAATAAATCCAAGTCCCATTACTACTCCACCTGCAATCATTGGAGTTAGATAGGTTGGGAGGATAAATATTTTTGACAAATCGAGCCATCCAAAATAGTCGAAATAAAGCAAGCCTACCATGGCAACAATTACTGCTGTAAAAAACACACGCAAAACAACAAAGTTATAGCCGTAAAACACGCCGGTTATATTTCTGGATGATGAAAAACCGGAGGCTTCAAGGATAAATCCAAATGCTACGCCGAGCAAAAGGGCGATAACGAAATCCCAGCCACTGTTAATTATACCATTAGGAATTAAAGGTCCCATATTATTATCTTTTAATTTGTACAGTTATTAAATCCATAATTTTCTAAAAAAATAGGCGAATGCATATCCCGAGCCGAAAATTGCAAACATTACAATTACTCCGCCCAGCGCATATGTAGCTGTTCCACTAAGAGCTGCACCACTTGTACACCCGCGGCCAAACTGACTACCCAATCCAAAAAGTGCCCCGCCGATTAAAGCAAAAATCAACCTCTTTCTGCTTGATATTTTTGGATTGTGTTCAACACGAAATTTTTTTGCACGACCAAAAATTACTCCGGAAAGTAGTCCACCCAGAAAAATTCCTATCGATTCAAAAACCAGCCAGGTGAACATTGGCGAATGGTCGTCGCTAATAAACTGACTTGTGTAAGAATTTTCCTTTACTTGTTCCGGTGTAACAACATTCGCTGTAGTAACCACAGTACTTTTTATTGCACCGCTGGCACCAAGTCCACGGCCGGTAATGTAAACTGTTAGCAATACCAGCAAGCCCAGCAGCACACCACCCAAATATGGATTGATGTATTTTGGCTCTTCGTATTTTGTTGCTTTTGTATTATTCATTATTCTGAAATTTTATTTCTTATCAATATAAAAAACGGGTTATTTGTCCGGCTTCTACCATCACAAACCGAAACATTAAACCGCCAAATAAAATAAGTACAGGAGGTAACCAACCCGGAATGTGATAGCCCCAAATTTCAAGTGATTCAAGAACAGCAGGGAAAATAAGTCCGAGCAGAACCACAAACACCCAAAAACTTACAGTAAAATCGCCACCCAGAAACAAGCTGGCAGCTTCTGTACTAACCTCAGTTCCGGCCATAAAACCCATAAAAAGGTGTATGATTAAGAAAAGTTCAACGGCTATGAAAATCAGGTCGAGACGTGCGAGAACCTTACGTTCTTTTTTGCTTTTACTCATCCACATTATTGCTGCCAAACCTGTTGAAAATCCGGACACGAGGAATAAGGGTCCAAGAATAGAAGTATTCCAAAGTGGCCGGGCGTTAAAAGCCGACAATAAAATGCCTGTATAAACTCCGAGAATAATTGATAAAATAAGCATCACCCAGGCAAAAAATTTACGCTGTCTGTTGAGTAATGCATCGTAGCTTTCCAATATTTTAATTTTCCATCTCCATCCCGGAAACATCACTTTCATGTAACTTGCCACCCAAATAATTGAGAAAGGTGTAATGGCCATTAATGTCCAGGCACCCCAGGACATGGGAGAAGTTAATCGGATTGTTGTATAGAGTTGCCAGAAATAAAGTTTATGTTTTAAATCCCAGAATAAAGCACCCAACCCAAGTACCAAGCGCAATAGGTGCAATAATAGTTGCCCACATTACGGTTGTTGGCATTTCTTTTTCTTTTCCGCGTATCACAAAGTATGAGGCAAAGAAAATTATTCCGGCCGCCAGCCCACCCAAAAAAAGATAGAGTGGAATTTGCCAGTGCCAAATGTTCAGGTACGGATCAATATTTGGTATATTACGTCCGCTTGCAAATAATTCTTCTTTCATTTTATTATCTGTTTAGCATGTTAGGTAAGAAAATATAATTGTGGTTTTGTGCCGGCTTCAGGAGCCAAAACTTTCCATTTACGGTCTTTCAACGCCAACGAAACTTCACTATTTGGGTCGTCGAGATCACCAAAGTGCAAGCACCGGGTAGGGCATACATCAACGCAGGCAGGATTCTGTCCTTTTTCAACCCGATGAATACAGAATGTGCATTTATCAACATAACCTTCCGGGTGGGGATAACGGGCATCGTACGGACAAGATTGAATACAGGCACCGCAACCAATACATTCTTCGGGAGTTACCAATACAATTCCTCCTTCTGCAATATGACTTGCCCCTGTTGGGCAGCAACGCACACAAGGAGAATTATCACAGTGATTACAGCGCTCTGACCTGAATTCAAGACTCAGATTTGGATAAGTTCCATCCACACTCTCTACAATCCAGTCACGGCAATATCCGTGAGGTACATTATTTTCAGTTTGACAAGCCACTACACAATCACTGCAGCCGACACATTTTTTTGTGTCAATAGCCATTGCATATCTCATGATCTATCCTCCTTATTATTCATTGCCGGATCTTCTTTCAAAAATGTTACAAAATTTATACGCATTCCGGTGCCACCCATAACCGGATCGATAGCCACTTTGGTTACCAATTCCGAATCGCTGGCACCCTGTCCAAAGGCTCTGGACAATTTTTTGTCGGTATGGCCAAAACCATGAACCATATAAACCGAATCCCAGCGAATACGTTCGGTAACACGCACTTTAATCGGGAATGAAGAAATAACTCCATCCTGATTTTTCAACCAAACTTTTTGATCCCTTTTCAGTCCCCACAAATCGGCTACTTTTGGATTTACCCAAACACTGTTTTCTCCCATCAAATCATGGAGGTTTGGGTTGTTGGAAGTTCGGCTGAAAGTATGCATTGGTGCCCTGCCATAATTCAGCCTGTAAAATCCCTGAGGAGGTTCAGGGTGTGCTGTATATTTTGGAAATGCATCGTAACCTTCATGAGCAAGTGCAGATGAGTAAAGCTCAATTTTTCCGGAATTGGTATTAAATTCAAAATCCGGAAGATTCTCAAGCCAAAACAAATCGTCGTACTCCCTTTCAAATTTTTTGACCCCGATGCGTTTCATTTCTTCAAGCGAAGAGCCAACTTGTTTCAACTGCCAGTCCAAAACTTCTTCGATATGTTCAAATGGAAAATATTCACCCAATCCTAATTTGGTAGCTAATTCTTTTGCAATCCACCAACCGGGTTTAGTGTTGTACTTTGGTTCTGCAGCGGGCATCCGCAATGCAATTGCCGGCTCACGGTGAGGCGAAGTTCTTATAAAATCATATCGTTCAAGATAGGTACATTCCGGTAAAACAATGTCGGCATATCCGGTAATATCCATGGGCATGGTATCAACTACAACCAAAAAATCCAAATGGCTGATCGCTTCCAAAGTCTTTTTCTGTTCGGGTAAAGAAGCAAGTAAATTGGTCCCGTACACAATCCATCCATGTAGCTGGCAACTCATGGCAGGATTAGGTATTGTTGCATCACAAATTCCGGTTGAAAGCACCTCGTCCACCAGATTGTATTTTCCGGTTGGATAAGCATCTTTCCAGGAGTGTTTTGGTACAGGATACGGCGGATGTTGAAAGTTGGGTATTTTCACCGATTCGGGCAAATAAAAACCTCCCCGCCGCCCCCAGGAACCAAGCAATGCATTTAATATAGCAATCGCTCTTGAACGTTGAGTATCATCGCCATACCAGGTTACATGGCGGCCGGGATGTATGATTGCCCGGGGAGCTGCTCCTGCCATCTCTCTCGCTGTATCACGTATTAAATGTGGTTCAATTGTGGTTATTCCGAATGCCCACTCAGGTGTAAAAGGCTTAACATACGCTTTGAGTTCATCAAGCCCGAGGGTATATTTTTTTACATATTCAACATCAAAAAGATCTTCATATATAATTACATGAATCCAGGCCAGAAGCAAGGCAATATCTGTTGCAGGTTTAATCGGCAGCCAATATTTTGAATGTGATGCTGCTGTCGAAAACCGTGGATCAACAGTAATAATTGTTGCCCCGTTGTCGATGGCTTGCGACATTTCCTGGATTTGCCCGTTGTGCATATTTTCGCCAATATGGGAACCAATTAAAACCAGGCATTTTGTATCACGAATATCGGTTCGTTCGGGAGATAAAACAGGCTCGCCAAATGTGGCAATAAAAGCAACTTCGCGCGGGCCGCGACATTGGGCAAACGATGGTGCAGTAATATTTGGCGATCCAAAAGCCTTTACAAGATGTGTCATCATTTTTCCACCTGTACCGTGAGAAAATAATGCCAAACATTCAGGGCCATAATCCTTACGCAGTTTATCCATTTTTTCAGCCATCAATGTCAAAGCTTCGTCCCAGCTGGCTTCCCTGTAATATTGCGTTCCATCTGGTTTTGTTTCACGAATTAATGGTGTTTTGAGCCTGTCTTCATCGTTATACATACCTATTCCACCCGTACCTCTGGGGCAAAGTCGTCCGTTACAATGCGGATCTGCTTCGTTGCCAATAATTTTTCTGATTTTGCCCGATTTATCAACATAGGTCCAGGCGGCACAGTTCCAAAAACAAATTTCGCAATAGGTTGGGTAGGGTGTAAGATCTTCATCGCTAACGGGCCCTTCTATTTTAGGCTCAAAAATTTTAAATTTTTTAGATCCAAATGCGCTTAACCCAATGGCAGTTGCTCCTGCTCCAACAGCTGAAATTTTAATAAAATCCCGTCTTGTTTTCATTTATGACTGTTTATTTTTTTCAATCTGTAAAATTTTAATAGTCATTTTCATTCCTGTTGTTAACATTCAAATTTTAAAATGTTAGAACTTTTACAGTTTAGAATATCTAAATAGTTACATTTATAGATTTGTGGCAAATATATAAAGGATTTGAAAAATAGCAGCCACCATTTCTTAATTTGAAAGCATTAAAAATAAGGAGGTTAGAATAAAAAAAATTGGCAACATTTGTTCAAAAAAAGTTTGGCTAAAGCAGTTAACAAAGCAGGAGAATAGCAGTAACTTGAAAAGATATTATTTCCGAATATGACATTATCGCTTTGTAGAATTAATATAAATACATAGAAGCATTTGTTCTTTAATTTTTCTTTTCATTTCTTATAGCTATTCCTTTTTAAGATGAATGATTTACAAGTTAATTAATTAACAACGTTATATGATTTATAAAGATAGCATACCAAAGTCAAATTTCAACTTTCTATTGGTATATTCATTTTATTACTTTTGCCCGAAATGGATTTTCAGATGAAACAAAATAACAGGCGAACATTTTTGAAAGTGATTACCTTGGGCATCGCTTCTTTTTTTGTTTTTATCTGGAATAAACTCACCCTGAATCAAATTGATTTACTTCAACAAAAAGATCGAATACTTCCTTTTAATAAAAACAAACAGGTCAGCTTTTTTGAAAATTTTATTGTCATAAACCAAAATGAAAACACAATAGTTTTATCATCACATTGTACACACCTGGGGTGCAAAATAAATAAAATTGAAAACGGTCGTCTTGCTTGCCCTTGTCACGGGTCGGAGTATGATTTGGAAGGTAAAGTTTTGAAAGGACCTGCCTATAAAAACCTTGATATATTCCCATCGAGAATAAGTCCGGATGGTTCGCTCATCGAAATCAGAATTTAACATGAGCAGGAAAAAAAATAAAACGACTTATGGCTCCATGGCACTTGCTATGTTTTTGCTTGTGTTGTTTTCGGGTGTTCTTCTTGTCGTACCTTTCGATATAAATACACCTTATTCAAGTGTAAGCAATATAATAATCACAAATCCATGGGCTTCATTTATAAGGAATTCGCACTTTTGGAGTTCGCAATTTTTCCTTGTTTTAAGCCTGATTCATATTTACGACCATTTTCATTATAAAGTAAAAATTGGATTAAAAAATTGGATGGCATTTCGGCTTAGCCTTGGCGTTATAATAATTTTTCTTGCTATGCTAACCGGGTTTTTACTTAAAGGTGATTCGGACAGTCAGCAGGCCCGGCAAATTCTTGAAACACTGGTACAACGAATCCCCATCATCGGAAATTCATTGGCTTTTTCACTTATGGGAAGTGGAGATAATTTTCAAATGATTTATGTTCATCACATAGCCACATTCACAATTTTTATAACCATAGTTATGGTTGAACATAGCCGCAGATTTTGGCCAAAACCTGGAGACTTTGTCATCTCTGTTTTGGCCGTTGGCACTCTAAGTTATTTTTTCACTGCTCCGCTGCATGATAATTTCAATCCCGCGGTAAAAGGTCCCTGGTATTTTGTTGGATTTCAGGAAATACTCCATTGGCTTAGCCGGCCTGAATGGTCGTTGCTGTTATTTGTTGTGTTAATTGTGTTGATTTATCTGGTTAATTCGGGAAAGGGCAAAGTTGTTCTGATAAGTAAAAGAATTTTGCTGGTTTTTGCAGGATTCTATGTTATTCTTACTTTAATCGGGCTTTTCTTTCGCGGTGAAAGTTGGAAGTGGGTTTCTCCTGCTTCGGAGGAATATTCTTACAGTGTAATTCACAATTTTAAATCTTCAAGGGTTGATTTTTTTCCTGAATATCAATTGGAAGATGCAATTAAATCGCCACTTATTCAGGGGAGAAAAGAAAGTTGCCTTGTCTGTCACACAGAAACCCATGGTTTTACGGATTCGCATAAGCCGGAGATAATTGGCTGTTTTTCATGCCACGGTGGTAATCCGTTTGCAACTGTAAAAAATCAGTCACATCGAAATATGTTTTTAATTCCGGGAAACCTGGAAACTGCAAAACAAACCTGCGGAACCACGCAATGTCACCATGAAATTGTGGAACGGGTACCAACAAGTCTTATGTCAACCCTGAGTGGAATGATTAGCGTTGACAGGTTCGTATTCAATGAGCAGAGCCATTCTGATATCCTTACTGATGTTCATCAATTGGGAAATTCAGCGGCTGATGAACATCTGAAGAATCTTTGTGTTGGCTGCCATTTGGGAAATCAAAAAACAGAATATGGTCCGGCAAATGAAACAAGCAGGGGAGGTGGATGCCTGGCTTGCCATTTGAATTATTCTGTAGATGCTGAAAAAGAAATGGTTGACAGTCACACCCGGATTTTAAAATCGCATCCCTCCATAAGTTTGCAGGTAACAAATAACCATTGCTTTGGATGCCACAGCCGGTCGGGGCGAATTTCAACAAATTATGAGGGATGGCACGAAACCATTTTAGAAGCAAGCGAAATGCCCGACAGCAGCAAATACCGATTAATTGAAAATGCACGGGTTTTTGTTAAAAAACAGGAGGATATTCACCACAAGTTGGGATTGGAATGTATTGACTGCCATCATTCATACGAGTTAATGGGTGATGGTACACATTATGCTCACGAGGAAGACCAGCAGGATGTTCAGTGCATTGATTGTCATTTCTTTGGAGAACCTAAAACAACAACTGCAGAAAAACTTGACAATGAATCAGCTATCATCGCTGCCCTTCGTTTTGGAGATATTAAAAGCAGGAAATTTATTGTAACAGGAAAACAAGCACATGCCCTGATTAATACTTCAGTTGAGAGCGATACTGCCTTCCTAATCACTAAAAATGGCAGGAAAAAAATAGCAATGAAACCACCGGCTGAAGTTTGTATTCGGAATCAGGCTCATAAAAACGTTACTTGCTCGGCATGTCACAGTTCGTGGTCGCCCAGTTGTATTGGGTGCCATAATACTTATGATCCTGCTGAACCAGGTTATGATATGCTGAAGAATGAGAAGATTAGGGGAAGTTGGGTGGAGTATATTGGAAGTTATGTGGCTAAACCGCCGGCACTCGGCATTAGAATTACAGAAAATGGTGAGGAAATTATACCTGTAACTCCGGGAATGGTGCTTACAATCGATAAAGAATCTTTTACAAAGAATGGAAAAGATTCAGTGATATTCCATCGGTTGTTTGCACCGGTTGCCCCACACACAACTGCGGCTAAAGGCAGGAGTTGCCAAAGCTGTCACAATAATCCTGTTGCACTTGGATTTGGAGAAGGTGATCTCTACTTCAAAAAAGCAGGCAACAAGGGGAAATGGATATTTGAACCTGTTTACGAAAATGATAAACACGACGATTTGCCGGGCGATGCCTGGACAGGATTTCTTAAAAACAGGACGGGCATAGTTTCTACCCGCAAAAATGTTTTCCCATTTGATATTCAGCGGCAACAGAAAATACTTACCGTTGGTTCCTGTTTAACATGTCATACTGATGATTCAAAAGTGATGAGAGAAAGCCTTAATAATTTTGAAGAACTCCTGAAAAAAAGAAGTTCAAAATGTGTTCTTCCCGAGTGGTGAGGAAAATCTTTTCATAAAAAACACAAAATCAGTCGCGTCAGACAATTAAATTCTGCTTTACATATTCCATAATCTTTTCTCCATGCTCTTTTTTCAATATATAAACAATAATCTCAACAAGATAATTACCTTTTTCATCAGAAACCAAATTAACAGTTGGCTCATATGAAGCAGCTACCCAAGGTGCATTTATCAATGTTCGTTTTATATTTTGGATAATTAAATCCATGTCCTGTTTCGTTTGGATTTGAAATGATATTGGATACTTTTTTAGATGAACATTTGAAGCATTTTTTGAAATTATTTCCGAACGTATTTTATTATATGGAATGGTATGGATATTTCCATCTTCAGATTTAATATCGAATGTAAAATAGTCTGCAGATAATACCACGCCTTTCAATTCCCCGATTTCGATCTTACTGTCGATTTCTACTTTACGCTGAATTTTGAGTTGTAACCCATGCAAAAAATCGCGTACAAAAAACCAGGCAGGAGCAAAAAGCAAAACAATTAAAATCCCAAAAACTATCAACGTTGAATATGCTTCTGCCTCATAAATCAAATGCAAACACCAAAGTACATAGCCGATCCAAGTTATTAACTCCACTAGCGGAAGGATAAATCCAGTTAAGATTTTCACATTTTTCGGAAAAGGCAATATTTTTTTCAGGTGCGATAAGATTCTGAAAAACAAAAAAAATGCAATTCCGGCCAAAAGTATTTCGAAGTACATAATTGCGTATTTTAAATGATTCCCATTTCAACAACTACTTTCACCAAAAACGGTTCCAGATACCTGTTCAGCGTATAAACATCATTTTCCCTCAAATCAAGTATTCGGGCGTTTGAGAGATTGTAAATTATATTTTCAGCATCAATTAACGTAATTGCCATAACCCTGGCCAATTTATTTGCCGACATGTTTTTATGCTGAATAAATAATGCAACCACAATCAACCAGTCAGGATTTATCTGTTTCAAAAAATCGTGATTTGGGTAATGCGGTTTTGTTATTAAAATTTCCTGTTTGTCAACTTTTGTAACATTTCCTAACCAGGCATTCATTGCCACGCCTGGTATTCCCTGCGAATACAAAAAAAAGTTATTAAATAACGATGCTGTTTTTATAAGTGACACTGATTCTTCTGATTCGTTGCGGTAAAAATAAGTTAGCCCACTGGTTTTATGCCTTCGCTGAACCAACTGTTGCAACCGCTTTGTATCGAATGGACTGCATTCCACAACCGAAATAAAATTATCTTCTATTGGGAAAGCCTTGTTGATTTGACTTTGGGAAAAGGTATTGGTATTGATGAGAAAAAATACTTTTTTGCCAAATACACGAATTAAATCCATGATTTCCTTCAGAACGTTGTAGCCATTGTTTGTTCTTTCCCACCACAATTCAAGGTCGTTAATTACAACCACACTTTCATGTGGCATATTTCTGAAAATTTCATTGGAATCTGCACCTTCTCCTATCACACTTTGGATTTCGGTTAACCAGTCAGCAACTTTTACAGTACCATCAGGTGGTGCAGAAATAGTAAAAATGCGGTCTTTTTTAAAGAAGTGGGTAGCACAATATCTTGATAACGCTGTTTTGCCCGCGCTGTGTACTCCCGTAATCAGAACCGCTCCGCCAAGTCCGTTTTTATGTCTTTGCAGTGCATTTTTAATAATAGCAGTTTCGTTTTCCATTGGCACCCAAAAATCATCGTTAATCATTGATTTGCTGTTGAACAAGGTGCGGTAAAAAACGGGTATCTGTGAAAAAACTTTTTGATCAGGCATTTCTTTTTCTACAAAATCAAGTATTTGACGGATACCTATTTTTGTGTCCCTATTTTTATTCAGGTATTTTTTTGCCTGGATCATTCCTCCGCTCGAACTGTATAGTAGGTTAACTATAAGCTCGTTAACACCCTCTTTGATAAGTTTCCAGTTTCGCGTAAAAACCAAGCCAAATTTTTTCCCCTGGCGTTCGCGCAAAAGTGTTGATATTTTGTGCTGCGATTCGATAATTGCATGCGAATACAAAGGAGAAATAGCATTTTTCAACGTTTCTTCGGCTTTAAATTTTAAGTGATTTTCAGCTTCTGTCAATTTATTTTTTTCAAATAGAACCTGTTTTTGGAGTGAATTGAGAAAATTAATAAATCCTTTGTCAGAGTTCGAGTTGTTTTTGATTTCCAGCAGTTCATTTTCTGCCCTGAATTTCAATAAACTATATGCTTCCCTGATTTCTATAATTGACTGCTTGACAAGCTTGTCCATCTCTTCCAATTCTCTGTAAAACGGGTCGTAAAACCGTGTGTCGAAATAAAATCGCGCAATTTTTTTTGGTTCAACCATAACCGGAGTTGAAATTTCTGATATTTTTTTTGTATCATCAGTGGAAAAGGTAAAATCGGCAATTTCAATTTCAGCCGGCAGGCGATCAAGCATTTCCGAAATTTTCATGTATATATCCTGAAACATTTGCCGCACTTCTGAATTATCACTGAAAATAACATTTTTAATTTCCGTATTATCCGGATTTTTACTGATTTCGATATTGTTTAAAATAGTATCAACCGGAGAAATTACATTATTGCTTACCAGGGACATTACTTTGTCAATGTAATTCTGCACTATTTCATAAATAATTTTTTGTTCCGATAAAATCCGGCAGTCCAGCAATACTGCATTATTGATTAATCGTGCGTTCATTATCCAGTCTTCAGGAAATACTTCTAAATTTTCATCAGCCTCAATATGACCTGATTTCAACTTTTTGTTTATTTGTCTGCGAGGATTATTGGTTGAAAGATCTGCACTTATTTCGTTTACATGATTTCTTAATGCGTTGAATAACTCTGACTTACTTTTTGGAACCTGATTGACCAACAATTCTTTCAACGTTTCAAAATCAATCAGGATATCTTGTTTCGCCTCTTGCAGATTAACACTAAAATCAATTTGATTTAGCTTCCTTTTTTCATATATATCATTGTATTTCAGTATTATGTTCTTGAGTTCAATGTAAAACCGGGTTGTGTTTTGTTCAAATTTCTGTAAATTCTCAAACACACCTGAAAACAGTTTTCCACGAACTGAATCCACAACAACTTTTCTGAAAGGGATTGATATGTCCGTTTCATTTTTAGAATCCTCTCTTATCACAGTAGCGATTATTGTTTCCGGCGATTCAAAAATCAAATTTCCTGATTTAGCTTTGAAAGCTGCAATTCCACTGCTTAAATGGTCTTTTATTTCAAATAAAGTTTGATTTGCCTGCGTGGTGAAAAAATGGGTTGCAAACGCTAAAAAGATTTGGTGGTTTTTGGTTACAGATTTTGATAATTGTCCACCTTTCTGGTTTTTCAATGCAATCTCGGTGCTTTTTATATTTAATTCAAAAAACTCCTTCATATTTTTCAGAAGGCCAATTTGCTGATCTACTGCTTCCACAAATGATTCTTCGAGAACGGTGTTGGCAAGCGAAATTAAATCTTCATCTAATTTCTCAATCCTGTTTTTCAGTAATTTGTTATCAATGAAAGGGATTGGAGAAAGTTCGACTACTTTTTCGGTGGTTTTAATTGTGCTGGATTTACTTGTTGAGCCGATAATGTTAATTTCTTCAAATTCATCCGAAGGGCTCAAAATTAATATGCTTGCAGGAATTTTGCATATATGAACAATTGATTCGATATAGTTTGTGGTATAAGAATTTTCATTTGGTGATATACCCAAAACAACGAGATCAGCTTCGGATGATACACTGTTGATAATCATTTCTTTATTGCGTGTACCGAAATCATCGCTGATTATTTTTACTTCGGCATTTATCCTTTTTTCATTAATTAGTATAGTGGTATTCCTGTACAGCTTGTCGGTAATTTTATTGTCAGCATTAATTATTAATATACGCAAATTGGCATCCCTCCATTCAGGATCGGCGAGAATAAAACGCATTAAGTTTAATGCAAAACTTAAATGTCGCCCTTTCCCGTTCCACCAAATATCGATATTCTCTTTTTTCCCAAATCCTACATTTTTATCATAATCGAGAAAAACGGCATTCATGTTTTTCTTTTTCAAGTCATACAGGATATTTGCCACAAAGCCAGCGTTTTTTGGATCATGGCTCCATCCCATCATTACTGTGTTTGGTTCAAAACCGCTAAATCCATAGATTTTAGTGACTGATTTTATCCCATTTTCTAACGAAGAACTAACTATTTGACGGCTAAAATAATGATCACTCTTTTTGTTTTTACTATTATTTAAGACAGGGTCAGACTTTGGACTTCCGTCGATTATCAGCTCAAAATCGGTTAATGAACCCAATTTGCCGCTCATGGCAAGTCCCAGTTCAACCAAATGTGGCCGTTCCTTTTTTCCTCCCCGAAACAGAATGATGTTGGGACGCCAATTTCTATAATCAGTTTTTTCATTTGTGAGCTTTAGTAACGAACGCTTGGCCAGGTTGGTCCAAAAACTGCTCCAGGCATCTCCGGTTTCAAGTACCAGCTCTTTTCGACTGAGAAAAAAGAGTAGCAATCCAAGTACAACAATTGCACCTGCAAGGGCAATAAAATCGAGCAAAATCATAACAATAAATGCTGAAACAGCACCAAGAATACTCACAAAACGAGGTATTTTAAAGGCTGGTCTAAAATCGGTACTCGACCAACTTTCAATGGCACAGGCAAGATTAAGGAATGCGTATGTAGTTATAAAAAACATGGAAACTATGCGTGCTATAACATCCAGATCTCCAATAAGAATACCAGCTTCGGCAATTGCAAATGCGAGTAAGAGCGCATTTCGTGGTTCTTGAGTTTTACCTGTTCCTTTGGCGAAAATTTTTGGTGCAATTTTGTCCATTGCAATGGCTTGAAGTATACGGGGTGCGCCCAAAATGCTACCAAGTGCTGATGATAATGTTGCGCCCCAAATGCCAATAATTACAAGTACCGGTACAAGTGAAATTTTAAATAGAATTTGATTGTCATTGCGCAGTGCTTCCGCATCAACTGTATATGTATAAAAAAATGCCAAAAAGATATATACAACAAAACCTACTCCCACAGCAGCCATTGCTCCAACAGGCAATGATTTTTTTGCATCTTTTAGATCTCCAGACATGGCTACACCTGCCTCAAAACCTGTTACTGCAGGGAAAAAAATACCAAACAACAACATAAAAGGGGCCGCATCGGACATGGGTTTCAGCTGGATTTCTTTCGGAGCAAATTCATGATGGCCTAAAAATATTGACAATAAGGAAAGAGCGATTGCTGTCATAATAAAGTACTGTGATTTTATGGCAAGAGCAGCGCTTATAAAAGTAATTGTGGTTACAATTATTAAAATTATTGTTCCGGTTATCCGTACCGAATTTATGGAAGGATCCAAATTCCAGTATGCCAAAAAGCTTTCAGCAAAACCAATTAAATAAAGGCTGGTTGCAAAAGACAATCCTACAAATAAAGCGAGTCCTAAAGTCCCTCCAATTGGCAATCCCAGGCTCCGCGAAATCATGAAGTATGTACCACCGGTTTTTACTGTTTTGTCGGTTGAAAGCGATGCTACACTTAAACTTGTTGTTATTGAAATGATATGGGCAATTACAATAATCCCTATTGTATTGATTAACCCTGCCTGACCAATGATTGATGGGAATCGCAGGTACATGATAACACCCAGTATTGTAAGGATAGAGGGTGTAAATACACCGCCAAAGGTTCCGAATTTCTTAAGTTTTGCCATTTCGTCGATTGGTTTTATATTTGAACAAATACTGACGATTGTTTAAAAGTCGTCAGGGCGGTTTAAATTACAAAATAATTTGGGAAATCGTTCTACCCATACTTGTGATTCAACATATTTGGTATTCATTGAGTTCAATAGATTTTGCATTTTGAAATTTCCTGAATCGAGCATTTTCTTCATCTCAGCCAATCCATTCTTGTGGTACAAGGCTATCAATGGCTCTTTACCATTATTATGAAATGGAACTACAGCAGCAAAATCCCCGGTTTCCGAAAGGATAAATGCAACAAAGTCAGGTTCAACAAAAATAGCATCAACACTTATTATAAAATTCCAATCAGTATCTGATTGTTTAAGGCAAGAATAAATGCCGCCCATAGGTCCGCAGTTTTTAGTTTCGTCGGGTATAATTTTGTAACCAAATATTTCATGAGTGAAGTTGTTTGAACTTATAAGAATCTGAGAACAAAAGGGCTGGCAAATGCGAATGACATGTTCAAGCATGGTTTTTCCATTGATTTGAATTAATGCCTTATCAGTTCCCATACGGGTGCTTTTTCCGCCTGACAGAATAATTCCGGTGATTTGCATTGCGTAAAGTTACAAAAAATATAGGCTCAGGTTTTTTCAACAAAAATAGCCGTATAGTTAATTAACCCGATTGTTGGGAATAAAAATATGTGCTTTATTTGATTAGTAATTCATTAATTTTTTGCAACATAAGAGCACTTCTGAAGTTGAATGTTCTTTAATGTTTGTGGCAATTTTAATTTCTCTCACAGAAAATAAATAACAGGATACAGAATTGCAAAACCTGTTAGATAGCCTGCTCCCAGTTGCACGATACTATTTTTATTCAGCAACAGGCGGGCAGTTCCAATCAATCCTGAAATTATAATTAAAATATTAATGGCCATCGTTGGATTTACTCCTCCGCGGAATGAAAGTGCGAAAAAAGTTGCAGTGACAGCTCCAATTGCTGCCATGTGGATACTTATTTTCCATTTAAACGAAACCAACAGTAGCGTAATGATTAACAGTACTGAGGCAATCATAAAAAGTTTGAAAACAGGTAAAAAATGAATCCTGCCCAACAAAATAAATCCAATATAATAAAAGACAGAGGTAAACAGCAGCGGGATGATTCTGTCGCGACTATTGGGCATTAAAAGATTAAAATTCGGATTAAATGCCATCATTGCAATTGATAACATGGGCAGTGTTGCGGTGCTGAAAAAGATAACCAAAATAATAAAACGCTTGGCTTCGGTGGTTAACATTGCATTGTAAAATCCTGAAAAGAACAACAATATAAAACCCAATGTAGGTAAAAGTATTGGGTGAAAAATATTGGAAATGATTTTGGCAATTTTTTCAGGCATGTTATAATTCTTTTCGGAGCCTTGCAACAGGAATGCTTAATTGCTCACGATATTTAGCTACTGTGCGGCGAGCGATATTATATGTTTTTTTCTTCAAAATCAAAGCAAGCTTATCATCAGTCAACGGTTTTCGTTTGTCTTCGTTGTTTATGCAATCTGCCAATATTTTTTTTATCTCACGTGTCGAAACTTCCTCTCCGTCATCTTTTTGTAACCCTTCTGAAAAGAAATATTTTAGCGGATAAATTCCAAAATGTGTTTGAATATATTTACTGTTTGAAACCCTTGAAATAGTAGAAATGTCAAGGTTTGTGCGTTCGGCAATATCCTTTAAAATCATAGGGTGCAACTTTGTTTCATCTCCGTCCTGAAAATATTCCTGTTGAAAATTAATGATTTCAGACATGGTAAGGAGTAAAGTGGTTTGTCTCTGTTGCAAAGCATCAATAAACCATTTTGCAGAATCAAGTTTTTCCTTTACAAATTGCAGGGCCTCTTTCTTGTTTTTGTTCTTGTCTTTGTGGCTTTCTCCCAAAGCACGCAGCATTCCAAGATAAGTTTCATTTATTTTTAAATCAGGCACATTGCGTTGATTTAATGAAAGATTCAATTCCCCGTTATCAATTTCGAGGATAAAATCGGGTACTATGTGCTGATTCGATTTATTTAAAGGGTTGCTATATGAACTACCTGGTTTTGGGTTCAATTTTAAAATATAATCGATAGCATCTTTTAAATCCTCATCAGAAAGTTCGAGCCTGGCCTGAATTTTTGAATAGTGTTTCTTTGTAAATTCATCAAAAAAATCGGATACAATATGAAATGCTATTTTTTTATCATCACCTTTTCTTTTCTTAAGCTGGTTTAAAAGACATTCGCGCAAATCGCGTGCACCAACACCGGGGGGATCGAATTCCTGGATAACCATTAATATTTTATGCAGTTCATCTTCCGACACTTCCATGTTCATATTAAAGGCTAAATCATCACTTATTGATACCAAATCCCGCCGCAAATAACCATCATCATCAATATTGCCAATAATATATTCCGCCAGTTGTTGCTGTTCTTCAGTAAATTTCACCATACCGAGTTGTTCATATAAAAACTCGTGGAACGAAGTACCTACTGAAAAAGGAATATCCACATAAATATCGTCTTTTGAATAGTTATTGGTATTCAGTTTATATGAGGGAATTTCATCCTCTTCATAATAATCATCAAAAGTAAACTCATCGTTGTCAACATCATTATTTGGTTCGGCATCATCGCGGATTTCATTTTCTTCTTCCTGTTCCTGTCCTTCACCTTCAAGTTCAAGTACTGGATTTTCTTCGAGTTCTTTTTTGATGCGTTGTTCGAGTTGCAAAGTAGGGATTTCCAAAAGCTTTATTACCTGTATTTGTTGAGGTGAAAGCTTTTGAAGCAGTTTTTGCTGTATTAAAAGTTTTTGCTTCATATCCCAATGGTTTACACCGTAAATCTACTATTTTTTTTGTGAAGTAGTTTTATGTTAGTTTAGAACTCAGCATTTTTTGGGGTGCGGGCAAAGGGAATCACATCCCGAATATTGCCCATACCGGTTACAAATAGTATAAAACGCTCGAACCCAAGTCCAAATCCACTATGAATTACAGATCCAAATCTTCGTGTATCAAGGTACCACCACATTTCTTCAACCGGAACATTCATCTCTTTCATTCGGGTTTCAAGTTTTTCAAGGTTTTCTTCACGTTGCGAGCCACCAATTATTTCGCCAATTTGTGGGAACAAAACATCCATCGCACCAACAGTTTTACCATCATCGTTTTGTTTCATGTAAAATGCTTTGATGTCTTTTGGGTAGTTGGTCAGGATAACCGGACATTTAAAGTGTTTTTCAACTAAATATCGTTCGTGTTCACTTTGCAAATCAACACCCCATTCCACCGGAAACTGGAATTTCTTTTTCTTGTAAGGTGATGAATTCATTAGGATTTCTATTGCTTCAGTGTATGTAATCCTAATAAAGTTGTTATTTAATACGAACTTTAGTTTTTCTATTAAATCCATTGACCGCAAATCCTGTGGTTTGTCTTTTTCTTCCTGCTGCAAACGGGTTGCTAAAAACTGCAAATCATCCATGCAATTGTCCAGCGCATATTGTATCAGTGATTTTAAGAATTCTTCCGCCAGATCCATGTTATCTTTTAAATCATAAAAAGCCATTTCAGGTTCAATCATCCAAAATTCAGCAAGATGTCGGGTTGTGTTTGAATTTTCAGCTCTGAAAGTTGGTCCGAAAGTATATATTTCACCTAAAGCCATTGCACCAAGTTCGCCCTCCAACTGACCAGAAACTGTTAAATTGGTAGGTTTTCCAAAGAAATCCTGGCTGTAATCAATCTGGCCATCTTCAGTTAATGGAGGATTTTTAGGGTCGAGTGTACTTACCCTGAACATTTGACCTGCACCTTCGGCATCACTTGCAGTAATGATTGGCGTGTGCAGGTAATTAAAACCTTTTTCATTAAAATATTTATGAATGGCAAAAGCCATGGCATGCCTGATTCTGAAAATAGCGCTGAAGGTATTTGTACGAAACCGCAAATGTGCATTTTCACGTAAAAATTCGAGTGAGTGTTTTTTGGGTTGAATAGGGAATTTTTCGGGATCGGCAGCTCCAAGCAATTCAACCTGGTCTGCAACCAACTCTATACTTTGCCCACTCCCTGCGGATTCGGCTAATTTACCTGTAACTGAAAGTGCTGCCCCGGTATTGATATCGCGAAGCAGTGATTCTTCAAAGTTGTTAACATCAACAACTACCTGAAGATTATTTATAGTTGAGCCATCATTCAAAGCAATGAAAAACACGTTTTTGCTTCCTCTTTTCGTTCTCACCCAACCTTTAGCAACAACAGTTTCATTTGATTTATTTTTTTGCAGGATATCCTTAATTTTTGTCCGTTTCATAATTAACCGGGTTAAATAATGCTTTTTTTAGTTTTAATTTGAAGGATACAAAAGTACATTTTTATATGATAATCAATTGGGAGCGACCTAAATATTGCCGTATTTTCAACAATATATTAAATTAAAAACCACTCGTTTGTCAAAAGACATTCGAATGGTTTTATTCCGAATTGATTGATTATTTCCATTTAAGGAAAACAAAAGTAACCAGGTTATATTCAGGCTACTCAAATTTTTATATTATTCTTTTTCATATGACCCTGGAATAGGAACATTTGCTGTCTCCATGTAACCAACGTTGCCCATAATATAGGTGTCTGGTCCCAGTTTCATATCCGAATTCATCATTTCATCGTAGGTTACTTCTTTTCCTGTGTAAGCAGAAACCCTTCCCATAATGGCTACCATATTGGAAATGGCAGTCTCTTCAGCCTGATTCCAGGGAATGTCCTGACGAATGCATGTCACAAGATCCATGTGTTCCTGAACATATGGACTAGTTTCTGATCCTTCAGCGGTAAACAATGTATTACCTTCAGCATCAACAATCTTTGGTCCGTGACCATCAGTTTTTGCAATTGCTTTTGTACCGTGAAAAACTTCATAAACACCATTAGTACAGTCATTTATTTGACGACACATGCTGTGCATCTGACGTCCGTCGCCAAATACATAATCAACACTAAAATTATCGTACTGGTCACCGGTTACCCTGCGTTGCCGTGAACCAAATCCCAATGCTTTCACAGGATGCTGACCAAAATACCACATGGCAACATCGAGATTATGAACGTGCTGTTCAACAATATGGTCACCGGAAAGCCAACACCAGTTAACCCAGTCACGAATCATCCATTCCATTTCAGACCAGCTTGGATTATTGTCGCGATGCCATAATTTGCCACCATTCCAATATACATTTGCTGATACTATGTTGCCAATACCGTTGTTTTGCAATTCTTTATAAAGGTTGATATAGCTTGCTTCATGTCTTCTTTGTGTTCCTGTGACTACCTTCAAGCCCATTGATTCGGCCATTTTAGCAGCAGCAAGCACCTGCCGGATACCTGTAGGATCAACTGCAACAGGTTTTTCCATAAATACATGTTTGCGTGCTTTTACAGCTGCTTCAAAATGCTCGGGACGGAATTTTGGAGGAGTTGCCAAAATAATAATGTCAACGCCGGAATCAATCACTTTTTCAAAGGCATCAAAACCTACAAAGCAATTTTCAACAGGAACTTCCTGTCCTTTTTCCTTTTGAATTTTTTCGCGGCAACTGTCAACCCTGTCCTGGAAAACATCGCCAAGGGCGGTAATGGTAAGACCTGGTCCGGCATCGAGAAAGTTAATTGCAGCGCCCGATCCACGACCACCACAACCGATAATACCTGCTTTTAATTCTTTTCCTTCAGGTGCCGTTGCAAGCATTGGTGGAAAATTATAATCTCTTGGAACCCAGTCGTAAGTACCTGTTGCTCCTGATTTACCACTATTTCCACCTGTACATGATGTTAATGTTCCAACACCCATTGTACCTGCTGCACCAACTGCTGCTGCGCTGGCTAAAAACTTTCTTCTTGAAAACTGATTGCTACTCATGATATTAATTTTTTAGTTGAATTTAGGATTCTAAAATTATTAATTTTTTTTGGTTTATTTCTCAATCAAAAAAATCTATTGGAAATTAATGTCATTAATCCACTACAATTCTGCTTTGAGAAATTTTCTATTGTGTTTTTGTCATTTCATTTTGTTCAAAATCACAAGCTACTCTAAAACTGATATAATTACAATCCGACAACCACCAAATACTTTTTGGCATCTGTGGGTCGGTTTTTAGCCAGGCTTCTGATTGAGTTGCACTGCGCGCAGCGGACCTAACATCGCCAATATCACTTCTAAAAAAACCACCTCTTACAACATGTTCCTCCCCACTTGCCGGACCTTTCGGATCTTTAACTCCATCTGAGAGATTTGCGTAGGCATCTGGCGAATACCAGTCAGCAGTATACTCAGCTGCATTTCCCAATGTATTTTTTAAACCAAAAGGATTTGCCTCAACTTTTCGGGGTTCCTGTGTTTTTGCATTGCTGTTTTGTTCATAAATCACATATTTATTTATTGAATCACTACTTTTACCAAACATTTTTCCAAAAAATCCTTTTTCGACAAAATCTTTAGGTTCACCTTCGAAAAAGAAAGGAGTTTGTGTGCCACCTCGGGCAGCATATTCCCATTCAGCTTCGGTGGGGAGTCGGTAATTTTTGCCTGTCACCTTGGATAGCCATTTACAGAATGTTTCAGCAGAATGATAACTCATTGTAATTGCAGGTCGCGTACCTAATCCCCAGTTTTGATCGGGTTGGCCATAAGGAGGAGTTGGCCCGGAAATGGCATCTACATCTGCTTCCGTACGTGTACCTTCAGTGTCTGTTGATCGGCCTTCAGCAGCTGTTGCCGAATAAAATGCAAGGTATACCTCCCAGCTTACCTCAATTTCAGCCATGAAAAATGGACTGATTTTAACTTCCTTTTGTGGTCCTTCGTCTGGATCCCGCATTGCTTCATTTTCCGGGCTGCCTATTGTAAATGTACCACCCGGAATGGCTTTCATGTTAAATGAAACCGTAGTGTTTGGTATTGTTTCAGTAAAATCCTTAAACTCGGTTACTGTAGCCGGAGCTGTATACTTTTCTTTATTTTCATTCCCAGTGCTGCCAAAAGCAACATTTTTTGCATGCAACGCATTCGGATCATAATGTCCTACATGCAGGTGGCAGTTTATACAGAGCAGTTCTTTTTCCTTTTGTGTATAATATAAATGTGCGTTTTGTCCATCTTTTGTCAATGTAAGCGGGAATAAATTCTTATGGCAATTAACGCAAGATTCCTGAAATACATGGTGTTGTGCATATTCGAGTGTCGATTTTTCTTCCCAGTTATAATCTGCGCTGTCTTTAAAAACAAGTCCATATACGTCTCTGGCTGATGCTTTTATTTTTTCTGCTAAATAATTTTGCCCTTTTGGAGGTAAATGGCAATCAACACATCCTATGTGAATCCCAACACGTGTATCATAATGAACTGATTTTTTCCAGGATTCGAAAACATGCGGATGAACATGACATGTTTCACATGATTCGTTTGTTGAAGTCGCAACAATTACCTTGTTTGAAAGGATTGCAGCGAATATTCCTATTACAAAACCGATTAAAATAACAAGAAGAATTTTCTTACGCAGGAAACCAACAAAATTCTTAAGCATGATTAATATTTAACTTTAAGTAATGATAGTTCAATAAATGAATTCAAAAATAACAATAAATTAAAAAGTAACTCAGTTACCGCGTGTTTTGTATCATATTTAGAATCATTTAATGTGATTTTGAAACTATTTTATACCGTTTTCACCAGTTAAAATGACGCAAAAATTGCTGTTTGTACCTACAAGCTGGCTTTAAATATTAAATGTTTAATGATTTTAAAGGGAAAAATTTTCGTTCCATAATGCCAACATGGGAATGCCTGCAAAAGAAGTTTTGAAGCAGTAATATTTAAATAATACTTTTGAGGTATTGTACATGTAACCCATGTTGAAATATTAAAGCTTATCCATTACAAATAATTTAAGCTCTGATGAATTTAACTTAAAAACATATTATCTTGGATGTATAATTCATTGTTTGTCTATGAAAAACCTAATCAGCGGATTCAACAATTTTCTTGAGCTTATTTTCCCAGCTTTGTGTGTTACCTGCGGAAACAGGTTGGTAACCCAGGAAAAATTTTTGTGCATTGATTGCTGGCTCGATTTGCCTGTAACAAATTTTCATCACCATTCCGGAAATAAAGTAGAGCAATTATTTTGGGGAAGAGTGAACATTGAGTTTGCCGCGGCATTTTTTGCTTTTAATAAAGGCAGTAACTATCAGCAACTCATTCATTTCATTAAATACAAAGGTATGAAAGAGTTGGGTTTGGAAACTGGAAGAAGATTTGGGATTTCCCTTTTGGAATCCGCAGGATGTTGTTCTGTTGATTTTATTGTACCGGTTCCACTTCATCCCAAAAAAGAAAAGAAGAGGGGATACAACCAAAGTGAGTGGATTGCCAAAGGAATATCAGAAACGATGAAAATTCCTGTTTGCCTTGATAATTTGCGCCGAAATTTGCACACTACAACCCAAACCCGTAAAAACAGGTTCGAACGCTGGGAAAATGTTGAAAATATTTTTGAAGTAACACGACCCAAAGAATTTGAAGGTAAATATGTTTTATTGGTTGATGATGTGGTAACCACTGGTTCAACACTGGAGTCATGTGCACTTCAATTACTTCAAATAGAAAATGTTAAAGTTGGCATAGCCACCCTGGCTTTTGCTGATGTTTGAATAATATTTTTTATCTGATGGGTTACATCGTTTTAGATGGTGTAAAATAATTCTTTTAATTAATTCTGAGAATTTCCATTTTCAACCAATTAGTATATTTTTTGTTACAATACTGAATTAAAGTTTTTATAAGTGGATTTTACAATTTCAAACTATATTCCGGGGGTGCGTCCGGGTGTTACCTTACCTACAAAGGAAATGTTTAACCTCCTTGGTGAAGAAGGAATGAGGAAAATGGTAAGCAATCATTATGATCTTTTAAAGGAAAGTGAAATCAAAATTTTGTTTCCCAAAAACCCTGTTGCGTTTGAAAAGGCAAAGGAACATTCTGCAGATTTTTTCATACAAATTTGCGGAGGTCCCAAATATTTCAATCAAAACAGGGGAATGCCACAATTAAACCGACGACATTTGCCCTTCAAAATTACTGCCGATGCCCGAATTGTTTGGCTCAATTGTTATAAAGAAGTATTAAAAAATATGGATTTACCACCCGAAGTTCTGGCTTCGTTTTGGAATTATATTGAAGTTTTTTCGAAATGGATGGTCAATTCATGATTGTAACTCATTAAATAAAACTTTCTTTGCAAAGATTGTTTTATTTAAACTTTATTAATAATCAGCTGTTTAATTCACAAAATAAGAAATATTAACCATAAAAATTATAAAAATGAAATTGTACAATGTTTTATTATTTGCTATCGCAGCATTAATTTTTAATTCATGTAGTCAAAAACCGGCGCAACCTGAATCACAGGATAACGTTAAGTATTACCGTGGTATTTTGTTTAGCGAAACTTCATGGGATTTGGAAAGGGGTTCGCATGAAATTACTGCCGACCAGGCCAAATCGCTCAACAACTATAAGTTTACAACCAACGACAATGGTCAGTTGGTATCGGTAGAATACAACCGCAACGACAGTTTACTCGACTACTCTTCAATGGGTGCTGCAAAAATTACTTACACATATGATGGTGATTTACAAGTGAAACATTTTTTCAACGAAAAAAATGAACCAACTAAAAATGGCGGCGCAAGTGTTTATGAATATAAACTCGATGCAGATGGAATGCGTGTTGCCATGCGTTTTCTCGATGAAGCAGGGCAACCGGTTGAAAACCGTAACAACATTCACAACTATGTCTGGACAAAACTTCCGGATGGAATGATCAGGGAAGTTCGTTACAATTTGGCCGAAGAATCGGTAATTATGAACCCTTTCTGCCCCTTTTATGAACTTCGCTTCACTTACGATGCAAACGGTTATGTTACGCGGATGGCCAATTACGACAACGATACACTTTATAATTGTACCGCTGAAAATTGTGGCGATATTGGTGTTTCTTACTTCCTTTTCGAAAACAACGAACATGGTGATGTTGAAAGTTTTTCAGTACATAACACAGTTGGACAACTTTCAAATTTATATTGGGGTTGGGCCAAACGGGTAAATACATATGACGAAAATGGCAACACAACCGAAACTGCCATGTTTGATATGGACGATGAATTCCTTGGCGGGAAAGGAATCCCTGTTACGCAAACTGTTTATGATGAACATGGCGCCCCGGTAAAAAGAATTTCAATGGACAAAGACAAAAACATTATCAACGATCCCAACAGCGGAGTTGCAATAACTGAATTCAAATATGATGAAACTGGCCGCCGTGTTGAAACTTTGCGTTATGACAAAGAGGGAAACGTAGTAGAAAATAAAGGTTAATTTCCATTTACTGAAGATAATATGAAACGTTATAAATCAATATTTCAATTTTTAATATTTGCTTTTATTGCGATTTTTGTTTCCTGTTCCGGAGGTCAAAAATCTAATAACGAAACTGAAGCAGTTGTTGAAAAATCAGCCTCGCAACCTGTCGAAATTAATCAGGAAGCAAAACTTCTGCTTGATTATCTAGCCGAAACGGGCGATTACGTAAACAGCAGGGAATTTCCTTCAATGATTGGCCCTGAAGCTGCAGAAAAATCACTGGCAGGAAATACACTGGTTATCGACATGCGAAAACCAGAAGTTTATGCAAAAGGACATATTAAAGGTGCTGTAAATGTTGAAATAGGGGAGTTGACCGACTATTTTGCCAATAAAATCAAGCCTTTTGAATATGATAAAATAATACTGGCTTGTAACTCGGGAACAAGTGCAAGTTATTCAACTTCGCTTTTACGCTTGATGGGTTACGGAAATGTATATGCTTTGCGTTGGGGGATGAGCGGCTGGAATAAATCGGTTGAAAACCACTGGCTCCCAAATGTTGGTTCTAAATATGAAGATAATCTCGAAACCAATGATATTCCGAAAGCTGATCCGGGCGATTTTCCAAAGTTGAATTCGGGAAAAACCACCGGAGCTGAAATTTTTGACGATCGCATTTCAGGGTTGTTTAATGAATATCCGGATGCCACTATTTCGGCAGATTCAGTTTTCAGTCATCCTGAGAAATACTATATAATTAACTACGAGCGCAAGGACAAATACGATGCGGGCCATATACCGGGAGCAATACGATACAAAACCGGAGGAACTCTTGGCATACTTTCCGAGATGCAAACAATCCCTGCCGACCGCGAAATTGTTGTTTACTGTGGAACCGGTCACAACTCTGCTTTTGTAACTGCATATTTGCGGTTGTTTGGTTACAACGCCAAAACATTGAAGTTTGGGAACAATAGTTTTATGCACGATAAAATGATTGCCGAAAAAGACAAACTTTCCTGGCAACCTTTTACCGAAGCAGATATAATGGACTATCCTGTTGTGAAATAGGTTTTACAGAAAATATTATTCTGAATTGGATTCCAGTCGGACCGCAGTGTCAGGCTGGAATTCGTTTATTAAAGATTCTGATGCTAAAAAATGTGTATGCCGACAAAAAAATGAATTTACTATAACAATAGAATTATTTCTATTATAATAATATAAAATATTTATTTAAGATGAAAACAATAGAAGCTACAATTGAAAGAGGAAATGACGGAACATTTAGTGTGTATTGCAACGATGAAATGTTTACAGGGATGGGTGATACGGCCGAAAATGCAAAAAAAGACATGCTCAGGCAAATGGACATTTTCAAAAAAACAGCCATTGAAGAAGGATTTTCATATCCCGATATTTTAAACGGGGATTTTGAGATTGTATATAAATTCGATACTGAAAGCCTGTTGGAATATTATTCCGGCATTTTATCTCTATCAGGATTAGAAAAAATTACGGGAATTCATCAAAAACAGTTGTGGAACTATTTACACCGCAAATCAAAACCGCGTAAAGCACAAATAGAAAAAATTGAAAAAGGGCTACATGCTTTAGGTTCTGAATTAATTTCCATTTCCCTTTAGTTTTCAAACTGAACGATTTAATTTAAATCAGAATAAATTCTTTAAATTGCTTTATCACTCCACTTCAGATTCCAGTTGAACCGCAGTGTCAGGCTGGAATTCGTATTTTAAAACCTCCGGGTTTTCTTCATTTGAAAGGACAAATACATTTTTAATATCCAATTGGTTTAAAATTACCCAGGCTTTTGAAGCGGCTGAAATATCAGCGGAAACAAGAATAATTTTCTTCTCTGAATCTTTCAATTTTTGAAGATTTGATTCTTCGAGCAATTTTTCAAATGGAATTTTGAGTGAATTTTCAAAGCCGGAGGAAGCTGATTCGTTCAAATCAACTATTAAATATTGGGTTTCCTTATTATCTAAATCGTTCGGCAAAACCATAAAACTTTTCGAAACAACTGCTTCCACGGCATTTGTTGAATCTTGTTTAAAGCCATTTTTACCAATGGTTTTAACAAGAACCAAAACCAAAACCACCACCAAAACCAGCAACACTACTTTCAAACTCTTCATATTTCTATTTTTTAAAGCTGTCCAATGCAGATTTTTCTTTTTCTCCCCTTGGGGAGATGTCCGCAGGACAGAGGGGCTTTAACAACCTCCGTCCAACTTTGCCCTTTGCAACCTTTTTGAATCAAAATATTTGGTTTTCAAATTATCGGGCAAACTGTTTATTTGATTGAATATTTCACGCGCTTTATACCGGTTTTCGAATAATGCATTTTCTCTTGGTGTAATTCGGTCACCTTCAAATTTAGTGAGCATCACAGTTTTAAACCATTCATTTAAACCGCCTTTCATTACAAAACAGTTTTCGGTGCCAAGTCCGGTGGCAATTGTCCACGCAATATTTGCGTTTTGATCACCGTTTCCATAAAAAATGGTACGCATATTTTCCTGATTGAAATAAATAGACCACGCTGGATTCAACAAATCATCAATCGGAATATTTACGGAACCAGGAATATTACATTTCCTGAATTCATCTGAGTCGCGCAAATCAATTAGCTGAATGGTGCTGTCTTCAGTATTTACAAATCGTGCAACCTCATCTACCGAAAAGTAGATTTCTTCGGAAACTGATTTTTCAAGCAATTCGCCGGGTTTCAGTTTAAATGTCTTTGAAGAAGGATTTGGCATAAAAGCCAGCAAGATTCCCAATCCAACCAAAAGCACGGTTATTCTTATTCTTGCATTCATTTTTATTGATTTATGTATTTGAAATAATATCAGGTCGGCTAAACTTTTTTTCGGCCAGTTCGGCAATCCAAAACAAAAGTACGGCAGCAACTATCAAAATAAGAGTAAACACGCCGGGCGAAACTCCCAACCATTCGTCTACTTTCAGTGGCCCTTTGAAACCGCCTAATGCAAAATTTTCTACAATTGGATATGTTTCAGCAAAAAGGAATGCGCCAACCAATCCACCAATCAGGAAAACAAAAGCATCTATTTTACCAATAGAAAGTGCGCTGATTCCGGTACCCGGGCAAAAACCTCCCATTACAAAACCGGCGCCCATAATTACACCACCAACTATTGAAGCACCAATAAAATAAGGATTTACATATACAAGGCTCAAATCGAGCAAGCCAAAAAAGCTGAGAAATTGCGAACCCACCAGCGCAACAATTGCTGCTGTAAAAAACACTTTTAAAACCGTTGTGTCGTAACCATAAAACATACCTGCAAGTTTTCGGCTCGATGAAAATCCAGCCTGCTCAAGCGCGAAACCAAACCCAATGCCAATAATGAAACCAATTAGCAGGTTTACCCATTCAGGTAGTGACGATATTAATGATAGTGGACCCATTTTATTAGTATTGAGTAATAAGTATTTAGTATTAAGACATGAAATTAATACCATAAATATTAAAGTTCTTCAACTTTAAACTTTGAACTCCTATATCCAAAGTTTTCTGAAAAACCAGGCAAACAAATAGGCAGAACCAAATATTGAAATCATAGTAACAAAGCCGGCCACTGAAAACACAGCCATTCCGGAAAGTGCTGCGCCACTTGTGCACCCGCGAGCCAACTGCGCCCCGTAAACGAAAAACATTCCGCCAAGAAATGCAAAAAGCAAACGGGTTTTATTTGAAATATTGGGCGATTTTTCAATCGTTAATTTCAGCCTGCCTGAAAATGCTCCTGAAATAAAACCACCCAAAACCATTCCCAGTACCTCAAGGAACAGCCAATTCTTCAGCGGACTTTCTCCATTTGCGAAATATTGATTGTAATAGGGAGATTGTTCGACGTGGGTTTTATCAATTGCGCCAACTGCGGCAACAACTGCATATTTCAAACCGCCGCTTGCGCCAAGTCCCCGCCCTGAAAAATACATTGCCGCCAATAATACCAAACCAAGTAAAATTCCGGCATAGTAGGGATTCATATAATTTCTTTTTTGCATAGTTGAAGTTATTCTAAAATCGGTTACTAAGATAGACAATTGTTACAGACAGAAAGTTTTGATGTGGTTTGAAAAAGAAAACTTAGCTATGTCGTTTTTTTAAAAATATTCCCAATGATTTTCAGAATAATGCCGTGCGGTAAACTATACCCAATGTAATAGTAGAATTTATTTATAACACCAGGTATCACAAACATGTTTCCCAAAAACATATTATCAATTGAAATTTTGGCAACCTGGGCAGGAGTAAGCACTGCACGACGAGCTATAAATGATGATTTTTTTATGTTTTCCATGGCTCTTTCAGATGAAATTCCGTTTGGATGAACTGAGGTTACCGAAATACCTGTGCCTTTTAATTCTGCGTTTAATGCTTGTGAGAAAAATAGCAGATAAGTTTTGGAAGCGGCATATACACTTTTGTAAGGGAGTGGCGAAAGTGCTGCAAAGCTGCTGATATTTAAAATGTAAGCTTTCTTCTTCTTTTTCATTTCCGGAATAAACAAAAAGGTAAGCAAGGTGGAAGCCCGAACATTGAGTAAAATCATTCTATCAATTAAATCAGCTTTCGAATTTTCCAGTTTTCCATTAAATCCAAGCCCGGCATTATTCACCAAAATATTTACAGAGAGGTTATTCTGTTGGGCGTAATCAAATACTTTTTGCGGTGATTTTTGCTTTGTTAGATCTATTAATAAATAATGAACATCAATCGGATAATTTTTCCTCAATTCGTCTGAAAAACTTTCCAAACCACTATTTGGCAAGGAAACCAAAAAAAGATTAAATCCTCTTTTTGCAAATTCAATTGCAAATTGCTTGCCCGTTCCGGCACTTGATCCAGTAATTAAAGTGTATGTTTTAACCGCTTCATTTTTCATTTTGTTCAAATTTTAACCATTCAATAGTTTTTCGAATTCCTTCATCAAGAGGTGTGATTGTATAGTTTAAGTTGTTGATTGCTTTTTTGCTTGAAACAGGTCGGTTTTGTAAATATTTTTTTGCCCATGGCGGTGTAATAAGGGGTTGTTTTCCTGTTGTTTCGGCCATAAGTAATTCAATTTTTGAAACTGCCATAATAAGTGAAAATGGAAGATGAAAAAGCTTGTAATTTTTACCTGAAACTGCGGAAAGTACTTCAAAAAAACTGTTGAAAGAAGTATTAGTCCCTCCCAATATGTATTTCTCGCCAGAGATACCTTTTTGCATGGCAAGAATATGGCCATTCACAACATCATCAATAAACACATAATTACCAATTGCAGCTCCGGTTCCGGGAATAATCCTCCATTTCCCGGATATATATTTTTTTATTATAATGGAGACAGAGTTACTTTTATTTAAAAATCCAGGGCCAAAAACCCGGGGTGGATTAACAATCGAAACGTTCAATCCTTTTTTACAATATTCAAGGCAAAGTTGTTCGGCCTGAAATTTTGTTATTTCATAATCGGTTATGTATTTTGCAGGCAGGGTAGAGTTTTCATCAATTTCTTCACCATTTTCAGAGGGCGGTAAAACCGCAGCAGAACTTGTAAAAATAACCCTTGCTACTTTGTTTAGAAGAGCTGCTTCAAGAATATTCATTGTTCCAACAACATTTGTTTTGTAAGCCTGCATTTTATCCTTCGACCAGATATTGGCAAAAGCTGCCAAATGGAATACGGCATCACAATGGTGTGTAGCATTATATATTACATCCAAATCAAATAAATCGCCACCAAAAAAGGTGACTTTATTTCCATACAATTGAATTACTTTTTCTTTTGAACGTGCCAAAACGTGAACTTCATTTCCAAGTTTTAAAAGCTCTTCAACCAAACGATTACCTATAAATCCGGTTGCCCCGGTGACGAAACATTTCATTTGAAATATATGTGTTTGACAAAACTTAAATTGTTGTTATACCTAATTGAAAAATAATCGGAGAAAATACTTAAAGAAATGTGCATAATTATTGGGATTAAAATAGTTCCTCTGGTTAAGGTCAAATAACAGGCTATTCCGCCAAATATCAAAGCTCCAATCGTTTGATCTTTTCCGTTTACCATGTGAATAGCTGAATAAATGGCAATATTTATTGCTATGGCAGGCCAGAAACCAAAACTTGCGTTGCATTCAAAAAGAAGTATTCCCCGAAATAGAAATTCATATCCAACCAGGTAGATTACCCATCCGAAAGCATTAATCAGAAATAAAGAAAAATTCCATTCGGTTAATTCGATTTGAAGAGTATTGTTTTTTTGATTGACCTTCTGATTGACAAACAGTAAGGTTATAATAGTCAGCATCAGTAAAAAGGTGATTCGGTAACTTCCTTTTAAATGATCGGGTGAAAAACCAAACTTGCCAAAATCCTGGTTCAATATAAAATAATAGATCAAGCCGGGAAGAATCCCTAAAAATAAAAAACCGGAACCCTTTGTCACTAAAAACACTGCAATTTTTTTTTGAGTCTGTTGATTTATGTTTTTACATATTTTTTTGGGCAAACCTGAAGTTGCAAAATAGTAGTAACAATAGAAAAAAATAACTGAAAACAGGATAACAATTGAAGTAGTAAAACCAGACGTGTTTTTTAAAGTATCCATGCTGATTTGGTTTTAATCAGGTAACAAATTACAATAAAAATGGATAGCAGGCAAAAAAACAGGGCTGTTGAAATATTTTCAGTTTATGCTTTTACTGCCGACCAATCTGATAATACAAAGCCAGTGTAATCACATTGTTGAACTGGTTATTTATCCAGTAAAGATTACCTGAATTGGGTCCGGGTCTATTTCTTATGGGTATTACCGAAAATGCGAACCGTAAATCGGCTTTCACATTATCAAGAAAATCAAATTGAAATCCAATAAAAGGTTGAAGGTCAATTTTTTTGAATGGATTTTGTATCTGGTAAATCACCATCAATAGTAAACTCTTTCGAGTTCAATAAGAATCCGGTTGATAAACCACCAATAATTGAACCCCTTTCGTTGGTTCGAAAAGCCACATAAACTGGCATTTCAATGTAATTCAACCGCATGACATATTTTTCAATATCCTTTAAAGTAGATTTTTTCCTCGCCCCTTTTTGCGAATATTTGATTTCCATAGCGGCAAAAATTGCCGGTGCAATATCTGTTTGTACGTAAGCACCAGCCACAATTCCGGGTTTATTATAACCTTTATATGTGTCACCCTCAACCTGAGTTGCATTGTAACCAGCCAGTATTCCTCCATCAAAGCGTTGAGCAAATATTATATTTGTGGCAAATAGAAAAAAAATCGGAAGAAGCAGTTTTTTAGTCATTTATTTCAGTTTTTCAAGTTTTTGTTTTAAAATTTCAACTCCTACACTCGCTTTTTCATCAATATAAACTGCATTATAAACAGTAGTTTCCGGACGGTTCGGATCGACGACGAAAATTTTTGCCTCAGGTTTTGCGTAATTTACAAGTCCCGCCGCCGGATAAACAGCAAGTGAAGTACCGATAACCACAACAATATCGGCTTTTTCAACAACTGGAATTGCCTCGTAAAAAGCGGGGACTGCTTCACCAAACCATACAATATGCGGGCGCAACTGGCTTCCTTGTTCGCATTTATCGCCCATTTTTAGTTCCCAGCCATCGAGATGTGTACACCAGATTTTCATCAAAACTACTCCTCACTTTTCGAAGTTCGCCGTGCAGATGAATCACATTTGAGCTTCCTGCCCGTTCGTGTAAATCGTCTACATTTTGAGTAATTACTGTTATATTAAACCATTTCTCAAGCGATGCAATGCCGAGATGCCCGGCATTTGGTTCAACTTCAAAAAGTTGTTTGCGGCGTTGGTTGTAAAAATCCATTACAAGGTATGGATCCCTGCGCCAACCATCAATACTCGCTACATCATCAACATTGTAATTTTCCCAAAGCCCGTCCATATCGCGGAAGGTTTTCAGCCCGCTCTCCTGGCTCATGCCGGCACCCGATAAAATGACAAGATTTTTCTTCATCACTCAAAAAGTTTTTCTAAAAATACGATTAAATTGATTGCTTCCAAAATATCATTATTCCAAAAGGTTTGGTTTGATTTATTTACATTTGCAGCAATGATTGACCACGCAACTATAGAGCGGATTATTGATGCAGCCGAGATTTCGGATGTGGTTTCTGACTTTGTAACACTCAGGAAAAGAGGTGTTAACATGTTGGGGATGTGCCCTTTCCACAACGAAAAAACACCTTCATTTACTGTTTCTCCTGCCAAGGGCATTTTTAAATGTTTTGGATGCGGAAAGGCAGGCAACTCGGTAAATTTTATTATGGAACACGAATCGCTTACCTACCCCGAAGCTTTAAAATGGTTGGCAAAAAAATACCATATTGATGTAATCGAGCATGAAGATTCCGAAGAACAAAAACAGTTAAACGATGAGCGTGAAAGCCTTATGATTGTTTCAGGGTTTGCGCAAAAATATTTTACAAAGTATTTGTGGGAAGAAAACGAAGGGCGGACAATTGGATTGAGCTATTTCAGGGAACGGAGTTTCAGGGACGATATTCTGAAAAAGTTTGAAGTTGGTTTTGCACCCGACGGAAAAACACCATTTACTGAAGCCGCTCAAAAAGAAGGCTATAAAATTGATTTTCTTGAAAAAACAGGGCTTACCATAAAACGTGATGATTGGATGCGTGACCGGTTTGCAGGTCGAGTGATGTTTCCGATTCATAATCTCGCAGGGCGTGTTATTGCTTTTGGTGGCCGCATACTGAAAGAGGATAAAAACATGGCGAAGTACCTCAACTCGCCCGAGTCAGAAATTTACCATAAAAGCAAAGTGCTTTACGGCATTTTTCAGGCCAAACGTGAAATATCGAAAACTGAAAAATGCTATCTGGTTGAGGGATACACTGATGTACTTTCGATGCACCAGGCCGGGATTGAGAATGTTGTTGCTTCATCGGGAACTGCTTTAACTGCTGATCAAATCAGGTTAATAAAACGTTTTACACCAAACGTGACAATTATTTATGATGGCGACGAAGCCGGAATAAAAGCGTCGTTACGTGGGATTGATTTGGTTTTGGAAGAAGGAATGAACGTAAAAGTTTTGCTTTTACCTACCGGAGAAGACCCTGATTCTTTTGCTAAAAAAATGGGCGCCAGCGGTTATTTGAATTATATTAAAGACAATGAAACTGATTTTATACAGTTTAAAACCCGGCTTCTTTTAAAAAATACAGAAAATGACCCGGTTGCAAAAGCACGTTTAATAAGCGATGTTATACGTTCGGTAGCGGTAATTCCTGATGCAATTATACGTTCGGTTTATATAAAGGAGTGCAGTAAATTACTCGATGTTAACGAGGATGTTTTATACAACGAAGTACAAAAACAGAAACGCAAACAAAGCGATGATATCCGTGCAAGTGGAATCAGGGAGCAAGCACGCAAAGTTGCACGGCAGCCTGAAATTCCAAAAGAAATTAAATCAGGGGAATTTTTAGAAGAAGAACTTGTGTTTTTGAGGTTCCTTTTAAAATTCTGCAATTCCCCACTTTTTGAGTTGGAGAGTGAAATCCCAAATGAAATAGAACTGATAAGTGTTGGTGAGTTTATGATCAGCGAGTTGGAGAACGATGAATTGATTTCGCAAAATGAATTGTTCAGAATGATTTTTGGGGAAGTGAAAGACAATTTGAGTAACAAAGCTTTTGACCCCTGGAAACATTTTATTTATCACTCAAACAGCGAAGTGAGCAAACTTGCTACCAATTTGCTTTCGGACAAACACCTTGAAAGCAAAATCTGGCAACGCGGTGGCGGTTATACCGAAAAGGAGGAAGATATTTTGGATTTATTAATCCCAAAAGTGATAAATGAATATAAAGCCCGTAAAATCAGATTGATGCTACCAATGATTGAAGATGAAATAAGCAAGGCTTTTTTGGACAACAATTTTGATAAAGTAATCGACGAACAATCAAAATACATGAACCTGAAACGGGTGGAAAAAGATTTGTCGGACAAATTGGGAAACCGCACGATGAACTGAAACATAAACAGTTGAAAAATTTAGTTAACTTTACTTTTCTCATTCGGAAAGTGTAAAAACTAAAAATTATGAATACAAACACTGCTAATAAAAAGGTAAATAGTTATTTCAGGTTTATGAAAAACTGGGATAACGAATCAAAAAAAGATTTGATAATTAAGCTTACAGAATCGATTGGCAAAGAATCAAAACAGAAATATGATTTCTCATCATGTTTTGGCGCGTGGAAAGACGATCGATCAGCTGAAGAAATTATAGAAGATTTACGAAATGACAGGGTGAATAATAGAGAAATTGAAGAATTCTAATGACTTATTTACTTGATACTAATATTTGCATCCACTATTTCAAAGGGCAATTTGGCCTTTCAGAAAAGATAGAGAAGATAGGATTTCAAAATTTTGCCATTTCTGAAATTACACTTGCCGAGCTTTACTATGGGGCTGAAAAAAGTCAATACAAACAACAAAACCTAAAAGTTATCGAAGATTTTGCAGATAAAATTACCATTATTCCAATCTTGAATTCTATTCGAATTTATGGAAAAGAGAAGGCTCGATTAAAAACAAAAGGTACTGTTATCAGTGATTTGGATCTATTTATTGGAGCAACTTCAATAGTAAATGAAATGACAATGGTTACAAGAAATGTTCGTGAGTTTGAAAGATTGGAGGGAATCAAAATTGAAAACTGGATTGATTTATAAAAAACTATGCGAACACTTTTTATCGAAAACCGGGAGAAAATCAACAAAATAATCCTTGACTGTAAAACTTGTTATCTTGCCATGTCCGAAGGCGGATTTCCGTATGTTTTGCCCATGAATTTTGCCCTGGAAGGAGATACTGTTATCCTTCACTCTGCACAAAGCGGGCGTATGTGGGAAACACTGAAAAAGAATCCAAATGTTTGTATCAATTGGACTATTGGCGAAGAAATAAAATGGCAAAATGTGAAGGTGGGCTGCAGTTATCGTGTACAGTCTAAATCGGTTTTGGTAGAAGGCAGTGTTGCATTTGTGAATGATTTTGATGAAAAAACCCGTTGCCTTGAACTTTTAATGGCACAATACAGCGAACTTGAATTCAAATTTAACAAACCGGCCGTTGAAAATGTTGGGATAATCAAAGTAGCCATTGAGAAAATTTCGGCAAAGGAATTTGGCGCAAAAGCAGGGGTACGGTAATAATTACAGTTTTTACTGTTATTCATCTTTCATTTGGAAATAACGAAAAAAAAGGCCACAATTTCTTGCAGCCTTTAAAAATCCAACTTTTTCTAATCACTTTTCTCTGTTTTCTGTCTTTACCTGATCCAAATTGTTTCGCTGGTCATCCAGCTTTCCAACTTCATTTCCGTTTCTGTTTCCTCAATATTGCTGTAATTGTTCCAAATTTTATCATTTGTCATCCAATTTTCAATTTCCAATTCGGATTCAGCATCTTCAACAAAATTGTTACTAAAGTTCCATGCTGAAGCACTGGTCATCCAGCTTTCAAGCTGTAATCCGCTTTCTGTTTCTTGAATGACCACGTAATTTGAAGCCGTTTTTGTATTCCAAGCCGTTGCATCAATCATCCATTTTTCCAACTGGAGTGAAGTTTCAATTGCCTGACTTGTAACTTTTGTTTCTGTTCCCTCTGCCTTAACATTGCCGACTATTAATATAAAAGCGATAAATGCTCCTGCAGCTAAATTTTTCATAGTTGTTTTCATAATATCTGTTTTTTGTTTTCGTCTTAATAGACTAATTACAGGTACAAAGGTTACTCAGTTTTTGGTTAAAAAGTATTGGAATCTTGTTAATGAAACCTTAAGGTCGGTGAATGGCGAAAATTAGCGGTAAATTAAAATCTGTTTTGGTGTATTCAATTTCAAAACTATCGGTAAATGGCGCCAGAATCAGGGGGATTTTTATCTTTATATTTTTGGGTTGATAAAGATTTATAAATCAGGGTTTTAGGTTTAAAAATAGCTATCAGTTGACTGTTATTTTCTTTGTCACATGCTTATTTCCGAATTGTATTTCAATTATTGCAAATCCCTTTATATCAATATTTTTACTGTCAATCAACTTCGAATAATAACCTGACTTCACATAAAATCTAGTTTTATAAACAGCTCTGCCAAACAAATCGTAAACTGTTATTTCAACATTTTGCGGTTGATTTAAATTGAATTTAAAAATTATATAGTTCGGGGTTTGTTGAATTTCAACCTTCATTACATCTTGCTTTTCAGGAATATAGGTTGAACTGTTTGCTGAAACCAGTAATTCTTCAGGCTCGCTTTCACCAAAACCATCATGAACAGCTGTTACAGATACTTTTCCTGTTTGAAAATGCTCGTTAAAACTGAGATTTATAAGAGCGGAATCGCTGCTACCTGAAACCCCATCGCTGAAATTCCATTTGTAACTTGTTGTATTTGGCACCGGGTTGATATAATATGTATAATCAGTTTGAAAAGGAGAAACTGTTGTCGAACCATAAATTGAATCTGGTTTTTCTGGAATATTATACCACGACATTGGCTTCATTTCAACAGAATCATTTAACGGAATTAATTCAAAAGTGACTGTATCCGGTAAAACCGTTACTTTCAAATAGTTTTCATCAATTACTTCTCCCATTCCTGATGATATCAAAGTTACATTCTCCCAACCGTCATAGGTTGCTGCAATTGCATCGGTATTTCCGCCAACATCACCGGCAAATAAATAGAATTTCTTTTCGGGATTGGCAGTCAATTTGGGATAAACTTCATTCCAAAAATTAGAGATTTTGGCAATTTGCGCATATCTTGAACGACTGTTGCTTCGCACAAGTTTATATTTTTCATTACTGTTCCAAATAACTTCATGAAAGAAAATAAATGCACGTTCCCAGGGGGAATCGGTGTTTGCAAAAATGTCATCTAAAAATTTCAGCTGAACTGAAGAAATAGATCTGTCGGATTCTGTGCTGTTTAAAACAACATACAATTCGTTTTTATAAATAAATGAATAATAAGTGCCACCATGTTTTTTTCTGAATACTTCGTAGCCAACTGGATTATTATCATGGTTTCCCATTGCGTAGTACGAATTAAAATTTAAACCAGAGAGTTCTTTTTCCACCTGATTCCAACTTTCTGTTGTACTTTGATTTACAATATCACCGGTTAAAAAAAGTGCCACAACACTGGTATCCTTATTTTGGTTAAGCTTTTCTAAAAAGGGTGGATGTAACCCAATATTTTTTCCTGCATGTGCACCGTAGGCATGACCTGCAACATAAAAAGAATAGGATGATACGGACTGACTATGCGCATTTTTAACCGAACCCAATAATATAAAGAATGACAATAATGTAAAAACAGGAAGGTGTGTGATATTAATAATCATACAATACGGACGTGGATTGGCGTAAGAGAAATTATTATTTTTTATTCTATTCATTAATATTTTGAGCATTTTGAATTAAATATAACCCCGGTTTTATTTCAAACAGAAATTTAAGTTCCGGGATATAAAGTTAAACATACATTTTTACGATTTGCCTTTTTTGATATTTTTAGCATACCTGCATTTGTATCCCCATTTTTGATAATTTTGGCAACCTAAATAGAAAAATCAATGGGAATGAACAGAAAATCTCTGCTATATATTTCAGGAGGAATAATTGGCATGCTAATTTTAGTTTTCCTTTTAAGGTTTGTTTTGAATAGCCAGAATGCCAAAGAAATTCCCGTAGTTACTAATCTTTCTTCTCTCTCAAATCCCGTTCAGGAGCAAATATCAGAAGCTTATTCAACAGCAAAACGCAAACCAACGGCAGACAATTTAGGTTTTCTTGGAATGGTGTATCATTCAAGCGCTAATTACTTTGAGGCTGGATTGTGTTATAAGCTCGCAGCGCAGGAAGACAAATCGGATTGGATGTGGAATTATTATAATGGTTACCTGAACATGGAAATGGGAAACGCTGATTCAGCAATTGTAAACTTTGCTAAAGTGACCGAATTAAAACCTGAAATTGATTTGGCCTGGTATTATCTTGGAGAAGAATACAAAAACCTGAAGAATAATGAATTGGCTGAAAAATCGTTTGCCCGGTTAATATTGAAAAATGACCGAAACTTTCCGGAAAATGCGACGCGGCAGGATCATTTCCCACTTAGTGTATATGCAAAATTTGAACTGGCCAGAATATATTTTGATACTGGCCGAAATGACCTTGCCGAAAAGATTTTAAACGAAATAATAAAGTCAAATAATCTGTTTGGACCCTCCTATAAATTGCTTGGCAATATTTATAACCTGAAGGGAGATACAACTTTAGGCAGGTATTTTACGATAAGGGCAAACGACCTTATTAATTTTTCGCCACCGGTTGATACTTTGTTGGATAAAGTGGCGCTAATGTCGAGATCTGAATTATACCTGCTGAAAAAAATTGATGAAGCAGAATCCGCTTTTCATTCTGATTGGGCGTTGAAATTAGTTAACAGGGGATTACAATTTTTGCCCGACAACACTTATTTAATTTCGAAAGCGATAAAAATATATTTGTGGAAAAATTTGAATGACAAGGCAATCGCATTAACCGACAAACATTTAATGCTTTTAAATGACAATTATACTGAAATAAAGAATACCGGAATAATTTTCTTTCAAAAAGGATTGTTTACACAGGCAGCAAAATATTGGACAAAAGCCCTCGAATTGAAACCAAATGAAACTATGATTCAGGAATACCTGACAAAGTGTTTATGGGTAACAGGAAACAAACAAAAATCACTTGAAATTGTGGATGAAATTTGTAATTCAAATCAAAAAAATCCTGACGTGGTTGCCGATGTTGCTGACTTGTTATTTCAATTTCAGGAAAATAAGAGAATGAATGAATGTTTGGCAAAATTGAAAAAACTTGCACCATCACACCCAAAACTGCTGCGGATTTCAGGTGAAATTGCAGAAGCAAACAAAGAAACTCAAAAAGCAATCTCACTTTATCAAGCTTCTTTCAATGGTGATCCTGAAGATGTGAAAACTATCAGAAGCCTGGGATCTATATTAATGAACAACCAAAAGTGGAAAGAGTATATCTGGTTATATAAAAAAGCATTGACTTATCATCCAAATAATCCTGATTTTTTGTCAAGAATGGGTGAAGTGCTGGTAAGTTGCCCCGATGTATCGCTTCGAAATTATGAGGAGGGAAAAAAATATTCGGAGCGGGCGTTCACTTTTTATAATTGTCCCCTTGATGTTTTAATTGCTTCGGGAAGTCATTTGGCATATGCGTTGCATGATGTTGGGCGAGAAACAAAAGGCAATAACCACAATTAGTCAAACCATTAACATTGGGCGCCGTGAAAAAATTGCTGAATCACACCAGAAAAGGCTTGAGGGTTTGCTGGATGTATTTCAGAACATGGACAATCAATAATTATTTTTCACCAGTTTTCCGTTATTCGTCCACAGAGTTATTCTGCCAAGTCTGTCAAAAGGTGGATAAGTATGCATTCCACCGGTTATTACATCAATTAACCCATCGTTGTTAAAATCGCCTGGTTCGCAAGTGAGCAGATGTGTTGGATTTTTTGTAATTTCCCGTTTTGTAAAGTTCATGCTTCCATCGTTTTCGAGCCAAATAAAACTGTAAGAATCGGGACTGTCCCAGATGTTAAAAGCACTAACAGCAAAAAGGTCAATATCATTATCATTGTCAATGTCTGCAGCCCGAACATTTGTAGCTCCTGTAAAACTGCAAATCCGGTGAAATTCAAAATTTAGATTCCCTTTGTTTTCAAGCCACTGCACACCATGCCAGGGACGGCCCTGCGGTGGCATATAATCAAAAGCATCACCGTTCGTGTAAAGTACGTCTGTATCTCCATCTTTATCTAAATCGCACAATGAAATTCCACTTGAACCATAATCCTGGTTACTCGATCCATAAAGCAAATTGGGTTGAAATTCCCCTTTCCCATCATTTACAAAACAATAAATTTCTTCCCACTCCTGGCTTACCAATGAAACGATATCCAAATCACCGTCAGAATCGATATCAACAATTTCCACGTTGATTGGCCCGGACAGATACTGAAGAATGTGGCTTTCAAATTGCCAGTTTCCTTTATTTTCAATCCACCGTGTTTCACCGTCATCATAACCAAACTGAGCTACAGCTAAATCCAAATCACCATCGTTGTCAAGATCTCCGGCGCGAACATCCGAAACCCTTGCAATTTTTTCAGCAACTATATGTTTTTCGAAATTATTGTTACCATCATTTTCAAGAATAACGACAGAACCGATTTTATCGTTATTTGGGAAAAGCATACCAAGCACTCCAACCATTAAATCTTTGTCACCATCGTTATCGAAATCAATAATCTGAACATGTGAACCGGTGCAACAACGTCATTGGCAAGTATTGTTTCAAAATAGGTTCCAGCGGGATTTTGTCGGATCCAGGAAACCGTATTCTCCCGACAATCAGTCAAAACAACATCCAACAGTCCATCATTATCCAAATCTACTGATTGAATATGAGAAATGAGTGGCGGTTCAGTATACTCATTCCCAATAGGTTTTTGAATCCAGGAAATCTATTTTTTCACCTGTCCGGTTTTCATCCAAACTTTCGGTCTTTTTGTTTTCGGATTCTACTTTATTTGTTATTCGGCTGATAACTTCGCTTAATGTTAATCCGCTGCGTTTGGCCTGATAATTTAAAAGTACCAATGGAATGCCAACTACAACAACGATTATAACTGCAATTATGAATAAGTTTTTAACTCCATTTTTTTTGCGTTTAGAAGACATATTTTGTTTTTCCATCCTTATTTTAAATTTTAATGTTCAATAAATTTAAGTGAATTTCAATTGGTGAAGAAAAAAATCATTGTAACACTGCAAGCTATTAAAAACAAACCCATTGGCATTATTAGCAATAACAATCTGCGTGATTTGATTTGATTTTGAAGCCAGTTCTTTTTCAGATTCCTCAAACTGAGTTGTAATCCAATCAATATTAAAGTCGCTTGTAACCACGGCACAAATCGTGGCAAAAACTGGTGCCAGGGAATGTTTGCGGTTCCAAAGAAATCCCAACCCCAACCAAAAGGATCGGAAAAAGACTGTACAACAAAGGTTATATTTACAAACAACATTGGAATTACGAACGTAATCCACAGCATTATCCCAAGCGGCAGCAAAGAACCGGCAGATTCCAAAAACAACTGCTTTGCACCGATTTTCAATTTCGATAGCTTTACGCCAATAATTGACAGCAGAAATAAAATACCAGGCATTACGACTAACGCAAGCGACCAGACAATGATTGAATAAATGCCAAACAAGCCCCAGTTTGCTTTATCCAGGATATTCACATAATCACGAACAACAGCCCAATGGCCCTGGTACAAAACACTATAGACCAACGCCAGGGTAAAAACCCCTATTGTTAACCAGGCATCGCTCGAATTACGGGTCCCCAATTCGCTTGCAAACGGGCGTTTGTAAATGGTTACGTTGTTGTACAAACAACTCCGTGTGCATTCAAGGCACAGTCCGCAATCAGAACTTTCTGTCATTTCACCAACATTTATTCCATAAGGGCAGGCCCACCCTTTTTCGCTCCCTTTCCGGCAATAATGTGCTTTACAGCGATCGCAGGTTTTTTGCGATTTGTTCCGTAGTGCTATAGTGCTCACTTTTGAAAATGGTCCCAAAAATCCGCTAACAGGGCAGAGATACCGGCAAAATGCCCTGTGTTCAAAAATGAGCGCAAGCAAAGTTGGCAATACAAGCAACAGGATTACTGCAAACCCTGTAACCTTTGGCAGTGCAACAAGTACCGCCGAAAAAGTAGTGAGGATAAGCAGCAGTGTTAATTTGGGCCAGCTGTTTTGCAGCAATTTGGGCCATTTCAGGAATAACCCGGCATATTTGTTTTTGTATTCCCCTTTCGTTCCTTCGATGGGTGTGAAAACTGATTTGCGCTGAATTAAATCGCCAAAAACAGGCAGCGGGCAAATGGTACACCAGATTCTACCCAAAAACGGAGTGAGAATTGCGATTAACAAAAACAACCAGATGCCCCACATTAAAAGCACTCCAAGATTTCGGCCTGACATTTTTGTGCCAAAAAAAGTAGTTAATATTACAACGTAAACCATTGTCATGGCAAACATCATTAATAGTATTTGTGGCCATCTCGAAATGACCATCTTTCTCAAAAAACCTGTTTTTGAAAGTAAATCACGATATCCAGCTTTTTTATCTTCAGTTTCAGAAACGGGAATTGTTTTGACAAAAAATCCCAAAATCCATAAAAAAAGAATACCTGAAACAGAACCCAAACCAAAGATTAAGAGAGTATTTGGGAATATTATCAGTTTTCCGTGTTCGAAAGCGTGCATAGGGCCACACCAAACATGGCACCGGTAGTTGCTTCTTGCCACAAGAAAATTCTGAATTCCCGGATGACGGGCGATAATTGTTACTTCCTTTAAAAGTTCAGGTTTTACTGTGGGGTCGCTCACTTTGAAAACCTCGACCATGGTGCGCGCCGGACTAACTTTTGCATCAACATCAAACTCTTCCAAAAAAAATGAATGCCCTGTATCTTCAGTAGAAAAAGTTAGTTGCAATGTGTCGCCACGATTGCACCTGATAACAGCAGGATCTTTACCGTAACGGAAACTTGTAACATGAATATTGCGGGTAACCGGCTCCCTTTCAAAAAACTGGCTGATAAATGCCGGAATGATTCCGAAACCAAGTACGACGAGGAAATGGATTATATGTTTCTTAAGCAATTGGATCATTTTATTTGGCTTAATTCAGTTCAGTTTCTCATTTTTATTTATTGGCATTTAAAAAAAAATTAAATCTTGTTTTAATACACACTTAAATCCCGTTAGGGATTTAATATGGGTAGCAGCAATTTTAGTTGGCGACAATCCCGTCCCAGCCGGGACGGAATACCATCCCTGCAATATTTATTCTACCCATATTTTCTGCCTACAGGCAGAATTTGCAGCACATTGAATAATTCAATCTTCATTTTCATATTCAATTGGATTGAAAATATATCTCTCATCAAATGGGACTTCAAATTTTTCTAAAAATTCAAGATATTCTTCAACAAACGATTTTTTACGATGATGAATTTCCTGAGTTTTGATATAATCAATAACATTATCGACATGAGATTTGCTGTATGAAAATCCTCCAAATCCTTCCTGCCAGGAAAAACGACCAGCAACAAATCCCTTTTTGTTTATCCACTTTGAGGAATCTCCTTTTACATCCTGCATTAAATCAGATAAAGATTGAGTAGGCCTCATCCCAAAAAATATATGAACATGATCAGGCATTCCATTTATTGCTAAAACTTTATGACCTTGATTCTGAATAATACCAGTAATGTATTGATACAATTCATTTTTCCATGTTTTTTTTATGATACAACTCCTATCCTGAACTGAAAATACTGCCTGAATGTGAATTTGAGTATAGGTATTAGCCATAATTGATTGGTTTTATCATTTTCATTATAAATAAAAATTCATTTCTTATATCGGTAAATATTGTTCAATTCCATTAGCATCAGGGGATTTTTTCAAATTGCTGAATCACTTGTTTTATTTAGTCCCCAAAGAGACTTAACTGTCATTGTATTGCATTTGTTTCTACCCATATTTGGTCCCTGACGGGACTTCCACAAAGAACCCAGAATTGTAGAAAAGTGCATTCCCTAAAACGATTCTCCAAAACTAATATAAAATCCCGACTGGTTTTGGGCGCCAACTGCATAATCTATCCTTAAATTTGTATTTTCAGTTTTATCCACCAAAAACCGTAATCCAACTCCGGCATTGGGCTTGAAACTTTCATTTTCGATTTTGGTTACCGCGTTAATAAACCATTGAGATTCCGCCAAAAGTTGCAATTCCAATTCTCCTGAAAAGGTGGTTTCGCATTTCAAATTGTATGGATGAAAGATTTTTGTCCCTGAACCTTCCCAAATAATAACCTCTCACAAATCTGTCGCCACCAACTTCCGGATAATCATAAAAAGGTGGATTTCCGAAAACAGAGGATTGGTAAAAACGACTTGCAAATGTGTGTTTCTCTGATTTACCGAAACTAAAATAGCGCCGGTAATCAATAACAGTTTTCAAATAAAATGCTGAACTAAAATTAAAAGAATTGCCAAATTCAAAATAATTACCTTTTGAAGGCGACAAAATATTGTTCCTTGAATCATTCAACAAAATCATTTTCAATCCAAAGTTATTTTCACTTTTCAGTTCAGGATAAACCAGGCTGTCCTGCAAATATTCAATATGATTAAAGGCTGTATAAATGATTCCTGAACCAATAAATAGCTTGCTTTTAATATGCCTGAAAAGATCTCCATCAAAAACTACCCTGTTGCTTTGAAAGTTGACTTCCCCGGATTTTGGCGTATTAAATCCAATCCCGTAATATAAATCAGGATATTTTGAAAAGTGGATCAAACCTCTTGTAAACCAAAGCTCTTTGGATAAAAAATAGTTCCAACTGGATTCAAAAATCAGTTGCTTGTTCCATGTGTAATTGAATTCAACGCTGGCGTTTGACGACCGTGTCAATGAATCAGGGCTATTAAAAGTAAAAAGTGTGACTGCGCCAACATAGGTTTTTGTTTCGGGAGAATAGCCGATTGTGGGAACTGGCAGAACGGATACTTTTCGGCTTTGTTTATTTTCCTGGGAATAAATTATATTGTAAAAAACAAATAGAAAAAAAAGTAAAACGAAAATTCTGATTTTAAACATTTTTTATCCGACTGTTAATTTTTCTCACCAAGGACAATTATATATTCAACCAAAATATCAGCATCTTCTTCGGGAAAAGTGGTTATAGGCATCTCGGTGTTTTTAAATTCAAGCACTTTTTCATATCGTGGTTCCATTATTGCCTTTTTTAAATATTTTCGATCAACAACTACATTATATTCTTTTCCTTCCCTCAGCACTTTTATTTCTTTCATGTAAATACCATTCAACGGCGGTCCGTAAACTTTTTTCCCTTCAAGTGAGTGACATACTGCGCAACCATATTTTGCAAACAAGCCGGATCCTTGCTTTAATATTTCCTGCTTGTTCATGTTTTTTACTGGCGATTTATTGCAGGAAATAAACAAAAGCAGCAGAGATATAATCAACACATAATTTTTTTTCATTTCAAGTAGAAATTTTTCAGATTGAAATAAATCTGAACGGCGGCTAAAGATAAACGATACTTTTTATTTGAAAAATTATGAAACGGAGAAGTGTCTTTTTAAACAAAATTAAGGCTTCACATTAAAACTGCCTGTTCCCCGGCAAAGTTTTCCTTCAGAAGTAATTCCTTCCACAATAATTTGCATGTTTCCGGTTTCATCGCTGTTAAAAAACGAAACCTGCGCCACGCCTGTTGAATTGGTTCGCACTATTGGATTCCAGTATAGTGTGCTGCGAAAATCTTTCCTGTCGGCAACAGGTTGCCGGGTTTCGTAAACCGGAGAATAAAATTTGCGAATTACGGAATAACCAATTATCCGGGCACTTTTCATACCCAAAGCGTCGGTTGGCATGTTTTCAAATTTTTGGCCACGCGTTGTATAGAAATAAAGCAAACCACCAGAATAATTTACTCCTGCGGAAAGTGCATTTTTTATAAATTCAACTTTATCAAATGTACTGCTCGAAAAGGTTGAAAGAAGGTCATTATCAACCGGTGTTCCATCAAGATATAGCCGAACAGGTTTTAACCTGTACATAAATACTGTTTCTCCTTCTGGTGTAATTTCAGTTCTCAAACCGGCAATTTTTCCGTCGATTGCATCATAAATGGAACCAACTTCATTCTTTAGCTTTTTGGAATCGATTACAATATCGGCATTCAAATATGGCCGAAAATGCCCATCCCCTTTTGCAATTTTTCTTGAAACTACATTTATGTCGCCCAATAAGATTGTGTCACTTAAACTCCATTTTCTGTTTATTAAATCGCTGCTTATTTCGCTCAAATAAAAACTCGTGGAAAATTGATTGTCATGGTTATACTGATAATTCAATGGTAAATAACCTGGGTTGGGAGAAACGGATGATCGGTCATCGATTTCAATCCAGTTTTTTTTCTTTCCTTTCTTGCTTCCGGCTTGCAATGAAACATACACGGTGTCATAAAAAAACAGGTCTGAAAATAAAAAATCTCCCCGCGAATCAGTCTTTTGATTTTGAACATTCAGCAGACTTTTCACAAACATCATTGTTACGCTGCAATCTTCAACAGGTTTATCAGTGAGCCAGTTTTTTACTTTCCCTTTCAACTGAATACTGCTTTCAGGTTGATAATCAATTTCGGGCATCTTATTTTCTACTATTTCCTCCCAATCGAAATATCTGTAACCGTGTGTAAGCATCAAATTATCAAGAGCCTGCAAAGTTGAAATACTGTCGTCTTTAAAATAAAAGGCCGGGTCTTCAATTGTGCCCTTCAATTCTGAATCAAGCAAAAACTGTGTGAGTATATTTTTTGGATATTTTTCGGTTTCAAGGCTGTTTGAAGGATTGTAAACCGACATGGAAAGATTTGCCTGACAAGCGTTTCCGGCTTTTGTAAACGCTTTTACCTCGAGCTGCACCATTTCACGTGTGAGGTAATCGGGTTTCTCGGTTTCAATTTCAAGACTTATAAAATCATGGTGATTTACAAATACAAGCCTTTCGCAGTGCGGAATCATTTCATTATCGAATAATGTAAATTTGACGATTCCTGTTGGAAACAGATTTTTGTCAACTTCAAAACTTGTTGTTTTTTCTGTCAAAGCAATTTGCTTTCGAAAACAAACCTGACCTCCTGTTTGACCGATTAGTAAGAACTCGTTTGTTTGAGTGTTTTCCATTTGATTCGGATTCCCTGAAATTTGCAATTTGATTTTTGCTGAATCATTTGGATTGACTGTTAGTTTTATTGCATCAATTTGAAGGACCGGTAGTTCGGTTTTTACCGAAATATCTTCAGAAATAAATGCCTGTGCGGTATATTTTTCACCTTTTTTAGGTGTGAAAACAATACTTCCCATCCCTTTGAAACTGCTTTTGAACGTAATTATTCTATTTCCTTTGTCATCAACTATTTCGCCTTCAACCGGGATTCCTATGCCATTTTTGTCAACCGCTTTAAACGCCACCTTGTTTTCCACACCGGCAACAAATGTCCCTCCTTCGGGAAAAAACTGCAGGTCAATTTCCTTTGATTTTAGTTCAGCAAAATCGCTTTTAATTGATTTATCGCGCAGATTCAGGATAATTATGTCTTTTCGGAAAAACCATTCATCTCCGAAATTGCGCATCCAGTTGGTGTAAGCCCTGATTTGATAACTGCCGCTTGAAACTGTATCTTCCAAATGAAAATCACCATAAGCCAGTCCATTTTGCGCCCATAATATTTTTTTGTCGATAATTTCTCCCGATGAATGGATTAATTCAACATACAAATTACAATCGGGAATTGCTGAATTTAAAAGGTATGCTTTAAACCAAATATCTTCTCCTGCCCAGTAGGAGGGTCTGTCGAGGTGAAGATAAATTTTCTCCTGCGGAAAACGTAATTGATAAAGATTTGCTTTTGTGATTAATTCCTGCTCTTTTTTCTCCTGACCAGAAACCTGATTAAAAGAGTGAAAAGTTAAACTTACCAGCAGGAAAAAAAATAATGAAAATAGGTTCCGAAAAGTTTTCATTGGCTTACTTTCTGATTTCTCAAAATTAACCACAAGAACACACAAATTGAATATTGTGCTGATTTTATTTGCAAATAATTTAAATATTTACCTGATAACTTGTGCTACGTCCTCCGCCTGAAACCAGGAAGGCCCCAATTTCAGCAAGATATTGCAAATCCCTTGTTGCTGTGGGTTTTGACACTTTACATAAACCGGTATATTTTCCTGCATTCATTCCCCCCTGAAAACCTTTTGGCCCCTCTTCAAACATCCTTCTGATTACTGTTAAATGCCGCTCATTCAACTGATTTCTGAATCTGTCGAAAAATTTCGCCTTTTTTAGCGTGAAATCAATTTTATTCTCCGAATCCGTTTGTGCAATAAGTATTGTATCAACAAAATACTTTATCCACGAAGTAATTTCCATCGATTGCTGAGCTTTTTCCAATTCAGCATAATATGTTTTCCTGTTACTTTCAATTGCCTTTGATAAACTCAGTAAAACAGGACGTCCAATTCCCTGCGAGAGCGCTTTTTCTGCAATGGCACGGCCAATTCTGCCGTTTCCATCTTCGAAAGGATGAATAGATTCAAAATATAAATGTGCGATAGCCGATCGGATTGGAGCCTTTTTAATCTCCTTTTTACCGCCCGGGCCGGTTTCGTTGAACCATTCGATAAACCTTGCCATCTCAGCGGGAACCTGAACTGCAGGAGGGGCTTCAAAATGAACCTTGATTTTACCAATTGCACCTGAAACCACTTGCATTGGTTCGGTGTGTGTCCTCCATTTTCCGGCTTCAATATCCTTTCTGTAACCCATTAATAAAGTGTGCCAGTCAAATAATGCCTTTTCAGTCAGTGCTTCAGCGTAAGTATTTCTAACGTTAATCATCAGCGAACCAACTCCCTGTGCACGTTTATCCCTAACCGGCAAACCCTGAGTTAGCCCCAGGTTGTTTCTGACAGACGACATTACATCAATCCGGCTTAAAAGTTCACCTTCAATTTCCGAGGTTTTTATTGCCTCTGAAACTATGATGTCAAGGATGGTATCCATCTGCATTTCTTCAGGCATGGCTTTGAGCATACCTGTAAGAAGTCCGAAATTTTCCGTAAGAACATAGAGCTCATTTTCAACAACATCAACTTCATAATTAAATTGAGGCCATTCCTTTTTTTGCCAGTTATATATTTCCATGAGCCAAATATTAAACATATTCGGCTCAAATATAATCATTATTATTGAGCCGATTAAAATAATTATTCGGCTCATTAAAAATCATAATAATTTTCATATTCATCATATTATTATAGAATTGACAAAGAATGATATTAGACAAAACGGTTGAACTATTAATTTTTTTTATAAAACCGAAAATAATCATAATAATTTTCGATTTCAATCGAATATTATTATGTTTTTTTTTAGAAAATGACAAGAGAATGATATTCGAAAAAACCTGGCTTTGAAAATTTAACCCTTTAAATTTGATTTTCTTGCAGTGCTTATCTGTTAAATCAGTGGAATCAGTGTTCTCTTAAATAGAGAAGAGGTTAAACATATTAAATATACATTTGATACAAGCTCAATTCAAAAAAACCTCATCCACAAAAATCCAGGCAGGTTCTCCTTTTCCGCGGTGCCAGGATGGTAGTTTTTTTAGATTGGCAACTGTGAATTTGTAATATTGAAATGACGTTCCTTCGGGGAAATCACAATTGAAAGATTTGGCTTCTCTTTGGTCCGATTCTTTGCCATCAGGGAAATTAACTTCTGAAATAATTTCGAAGTTTTTTGCATCGTTACTTCCTTCCACAACAATTGATTTTATTGGGAAAATATAGGCGCCAATGTCAACCAGTGTATTTAAATATGCCGATTTCAAAGTTTGTGCATGCTTGAAACCAACAACAAATTCCATGTTATAATCCCTGTAAGCAAGCCATTCGCCATTTGAAGTATTATTTTCACCCAAATGAAAATTGGTCAACGTTTTAGCTCCTTCGTTCCTGTATTTTGGATGCGGGTCAGTTACTAAATAAATTGTATCGGGTTGAATGCCTGATTTGTAGAATGTTCGTTGAACCACATCGCTGCTAATCCAACCCGGTTTAAAAGCTTTAATTTTTAAAACCGTATTTTCTGAAAGTACTATTGGCGTTTCATATTCCTGGCTTTTTATGCTATCGGGTTCACTTCCATCGGTTGTATATTTTATCGCTGTGCCTTTTAACAAATGCTTCAGTTTTATGGTTATTTGATTTGAAAATATGGCTGAATCCTGCAGAATCGAAGGGTTGCTTATTTTCATAACCTCATCCTCCAAATTATCACCAACTGTAATGTCAATATCCGGATATTTGACTATTACACTTTCAAGCTGTTTTTTATCAGCCTTTTGCGACCAAACATGAACCGATGAAAACTTCGACCCATCAAGGAATCTATCCAGTTCATCAGCATTTAAATCAATGCCCGATATTGAAACAGTTTGCAGTTTTGGGAGCGATTTCAATACATCGAGAGATCCAATATCCAGTTTTGTTGAATTCAGGTTTAATTTCTGTAAGTTGCTGAATTGCATAATAATATCCAGGTCTTCTTTTGTGAGGGGCATTCCCTGCATATTCAGGTTGATTATACCTGATTTTATTTTTTCAAGCTTTTTCAGGTTTTCGCGGTTATAGTTGGAACCCTGAAAAAAGTTGACTTCCACTTCATCCGAACCGTTAAAAACATAATTCACAGAGCAGTAATTCGAATTAAATTCCTCTAACTCCGGCAAATCAAAATTGAGCGTAGCAATTCGATTTACAGCAGTTTGATAATTATTTACAAGTACCAATAAACTATCATTTTCAGCCATTTCATTTACGCGAAGTTCAAAATTTCCGCCTGATTTTACCCATAATCTGATTATGCTTTTTTCTTCGTCCGTAAGTTGCAATTTGCCTTCAGGTGGCATGTGACTTTCGTGTTCAAGTGGTAAATTAATGACTTTCAGTAGAATTCCATCCTCAAATAAATCTCCGCTTTCACCACCAAGAAAAATACTTTCGGGGGAGTGTAGTTGCAAACCGCCTTTTGTTTTATCAACTCCATGGCAACTTATGCATTTTTGGCCCAGAATTGGCGCAATTCCAAGCTGGTATATTGTTGCAGTGCTGTCGGTTGTAATTTGATTTTCAGGTTCAGTGAATTTTGGGAAACTCAAAGCATTTACGCCATGTGTCAACTGCGCGCCTTTGTGTGTAGAACCGATTAAGACAACTAAAAATAAAAGACCTGTCAATTTCTTGAAGTTAATATTCAAATTCAGTATATAAATGAACGACCAGCTTAAAATTGCAACCACCACACCGCCCCATTTGTGCCAGAAAATCAATTCTGCTTCGTAAGCATTCTGCAACGACAATAATATCCCAAATGCAGCAACAATACTGGCAAGTAACGCATTGGCAGCCAACAATAATTTTTCAGTTTCAAAGGGGATTCTTTTGTTTTGAAAAAAGAGAAAGTAAATGGAAATCAAAAATCCAAAAACAATAGGAAAATGCAATGCCAGCGGATGAAATTTGCCCAACCATTGAATATATATTCCGGGTTGAATTTTATAATCAAAAACAGCGAGAACGACAAGCAAAGGATTGAAAATCCACAAACACAAATCGAGTATTTCGTAAAGCTTTTTCTCCACGTTCATTCTTAAGCAATTATATCATGCACGACTTTACCACTAACGTCAGTTAAACGGTAACGTCTTCCCTGGTGTTTAAAGGTAAACTTTTCGTGGTCAATTCCCATCAGGTGCATTACTGTTGCCTGAAAATCGTGAACATGAACGGGCAGTTTGGTAATGTTGTATCCAAAATCGTCAGTTTCACCAAAAACACCGGGTTTTACCCCACCGCCGGCCATTAATATTGTAAAGCAGCGAGGATGGTGGTCCCGTCCATAATCATCTTTTGTCAGTTTTCCCTGGCAATAATTTGTCCGGCCAAATTCGCCGCCCCAAATTACAAGTGTTTCGTCAAGCAATCCGCGCTGTTTGAGGTCTTTGATCAATGCTGCTGACGATTGGTCAACGTCTTTACACTGACCTGCAATTTCTTTGGGAAGATTTCCGTGGGTGTCCCAACCCTGGTGATAAAGTTGCACAAACCGAACCCCGTTTTCGGAAAGTTTGCGCGCCAGCAAACAATTGGCGGCATAAGTTCCTGGGACCAGACAATCGGCTCCATACATTTTTATGATGGATTCAGGTTCATTTTGTAACGAAGTAATTTCCGGAACAGCCATTTGCATCCGATACGCCAGTTCATATTGCTGGATTTTTGTTACAATTTCAGGGTCGCCAATATTTTTATACGATTCATTGTTTAATGCCGAAATCTCATCCAACATCGCCCGTCGGTCTGTTCTGTTTATAAATTCAGGGTCGGTAAGATATTTTACAGGTTCTTCGCCGCTGCTAAACTGAACGCCCTGGTGAATTGAATCCAAAAAGCCGTTTGACCACAACTTTGAATAAACGCCCTGCCCGTTTCCTTTTCCTTTACTCAGTAAAACACAAAAAGCAGGCAGGTTTTTGTTTTCACTGCCCAGTCCATAGCTTAGCCATGAACCCATACTTGGCCTGTTGCCAACCTGTGCCCCTGTCTGGAAAAAAGTGAGTGCCGGATCATGGTTTATGGCTTCAGTAAACATAGATTTCACGATACATAAATCATCGCTCATGTTTGCCATATTTGGCAGCAGTTCACTAAACCATGCACCACTTTTACCGTATTGCGAAAAATTAAATTTACTGCCTGCAAGCGGAAATTTGGCCTGATTGGAAGTCATTCCCGTGAGTCGTTGACCCATCCTGATGCTTTCGGGCAATTCTTCGCCCTGCATTTTTTGAAGTAGTGGTTTATAATCAAACAATTCAAGTTGCGAGGGAGCGCCATTTTGAAACAGGTAAATCACGCGTTTTGCTTTTGGTGCAAAATGTGGAAGAACATTTGTGAAAAGTTCCTCTTCCTGTTTGCGTTCAAACAAACCGGGAATCATAAGCGATCCCAACGCCAGTCCGCCAACGCCCAAACTCAAGCGGGTTAAAAATTTGCGCCTGTTCTGATTTAATATATGCTCCTGAAATTCTTTCATCTCTTTTTTGCTATTGCTTCAATGTATAAAAAATAAAATTACCGCATTTGTCCATCTACCCCTAAATCCCCTAAAGGGGACTTTTCGCTGCAAGCAAGTAACGCCTTTTATCTGCGGCATTAGCCCCCTTTAGGGGGTTGGGGGTAATTGAATTCATGCTCCCTAAATTTTTTCATATTTTTACGTTCTTGTAATTGCTTCTTCCAAATTATAAATTACCAATATAGTCTTCATTAAGGCACCGGCTTCCAATTTGCTAAAATCCTCTTTTGGATGTTTGTATTCTCCAACTTCAAGCGTTTGAGCGAGCAAATCTGGATTTTCGTTGAAGAAGACCTGTTGCTTCTGAAAATATTCCAACAATTTTGTTTTTTCAAATTTTGAAGGTTTTCTTATTAAAATGGATACAAAAGCCTGTTCAATTTTTTCATCGGGGTCTTTTTGCTGAACTGAAATATTTTCAGCTAAAACACGGCTGGCTTCCAATACAGTGGGATCGTTTAACATAGATAAAGCCTGTAAAGGTGTGTTTGTGCTTGTTCGTTTTCCTTCGCACTGATCGCGGCTGCTTGCATCAAATATCATTAAAACCGGCGGTGGTGCTGTTAAGTTTGAAAATGGTATACAAACCGCGGCGGTACAAATCGGGACCATGATCCTGTTTATAACTTGCCAGCACGCCTCTTCCCGAAGTTGTACTTTCCCAAACCCCTTTGGGTTGATAAGGTTTTACACTGGGTCCGCCAATTTCGGGGTTCAGTAATCCGCTGCTGCTCAAAACCCAATCGCGCACTATTTCAGCTTTAAACCTCATTCGGGGAGCACGCGCATAATAAATATTTTCAGGATCTTTTTCCAGCTGTTTTTTACTGACGTTTCCCGATTGACAATAAGTGTTGCTTGTGAGCATTTTTTTAACAAGATATTTTATGTCCCAGTTATGTTCCATAAAATCAACTGCAAGCCAGTCGAGCAGTTCGGGGTGCGTTGGCAAACTTCCTTGTAAACCATAGTCAGTAGATGATTTTACAAGTCCTTTTCCAAAAATATCCTGCCAGATAAAATTCACAAAAACCCTTGCTGTTAACGGATTATTTTTGTCGACAGTCCATTGTGCCAATCCTAATCTGTTTCGCGGGTACACAAGCGTATCGAAAGGCATAATGGCCTCAATAGCTGTGGGTTTTACCTGAATATTTGTTGGCGCGTCATAACTTCCACGGCTTAAAATATAGGTTGGCTTCTTCACAATACTGTCGCCCATCACCGAAACCTGTAAAATATTTGTGTCGGGCGCATTTATGTATGTCATTAGCTTTTCCCTGTCATTTTCAGTAATAAATAACTTTGGATTTTTTGCCGGAGTGGATTGGCCCACGTCACCTTCATATCCAATTTCCTTACTTTCATTAAAAAAGGCGTACAACTGGTAGTAATTTTTTTGCGAAAAAGGATCGTATTTATGGTCGTGGCATTGTGCACATTCAATGGTAACACCCATTATCGCCTTTCCAAAAGTATTTGTTTTGTCGATATTGTATGAAACGCGGTATTCCTCGTCTATTACCCCGCCCTCTTCGGTGTACTTATGATTTCTGAAAAAAGCTGTTGCCAGAATGGTTTCCTTGGTGGCATTTGGCAGCAAGTCACCTGCAATTTGTTCGGTCAAAAACTCATTATATGGTAGATTTGAATTGAAGGAATGAATTACCCAATCACGCCACGGCCATTGCGAGCGGATATTGTCATCCTGAAAACCATAAGAATCGGCATACCGCGCCAAATCCATCCACAAAATAGCCATTTTTTCGCCGTAGGCAGGTTTTTGTAAAAGTGTGTCGATTAATAATTGATACCAGTTTTTGTCAGATAAATTTGTCCACTTTTCTATTTCCATATAATTAGGCGCCAGCCCGGTCAGATCTGCAAAAGCACGTTTGATTAAATATTTCGCGTGGAGCTTCATCGTTGGGTTTCAGCCCTTTTTTTTCTATTTTCTGAAGAATAAAGTTGTCGATTTCGTTTTTTACAAGATCATCGTTTTTTACTTCAGGCACATTAGATTTTACCGGAGCAATAAATGCCCAGTGCTTTTCATATTTGGCACCTTCTTTTATCCATTGTTTGAAAAGGGCAATTTCTTCGGGGGTCAGTTGCGGCAGGTTACTTTCGGGTAGTGGCATCATTACAGCCGGGTCGGTTGATTCTATTCTCCTGATTAATTCACTTTCTTCAGGCGATCCGGGGACAATGGCAAAGTGTCCTTTGTTTACTGTTAATTCGGCCAAAGCCCCTTCCTGCAAATCTAAACGAAGTCCAACTTTTCGTGTGTTTGCATCCGGGCCGTGACAAAGAAAACATTTGTCGGAAAGAATCGGACGAATATCGCGGTTGTATGAAATTTCAGCTTTCTGGTTTTTATTTTTTTGATTTGATAAATAGTAAACACCAAAAGCCGTTCCTGCAATTAGAAGTACAATAAATGCTATCCATATTTGTTTTTTCATCTTAATTTAAATGGTTGAAGAACCACCCTTTCCTCTATCTTTTTAATTCAATCTTGTTTTGTTAACGCTGACAGGTCTTAGGACGCTGTCAGGTTTTATTATTATTAATGACTTGTCAGCGTGCAAAGCTCCTGACAACGTCAACAAAAAATCAATACCTAATTACACCCTTGTAAACTTATACGGATACACTTTTCCTGAAGCCCACTGCGCAACGTACACGCTGCCTTCATCGTCAACACAAACGTCATGCGGATTCCTGAATATTTTTCCGGTTTGAAAAAGTGGATTCAATTGACCTTTGTTGTAAACAGGTTCCGAACCACCAAGGTTGGAAACTACTTTATTTTCTTTGTTCAGAATAGTAACAAAACCTGAATCTGCCTCACTCAAGCTGGGCGACCTTAAAACGGCTGCATACAAATAATCGTCTTTAATTACCGGCCGGCAAACACAAGCGCCAGGCAAATGAATGATTTCCATTAATTTACCATCCAGTGAAAATCGTTTAAAAGCATTTCGCGTTCTGTCGGTAATAATAAGCGTTGGGGTTGAATTTCTGTAATCGATACAAATTCCATGTGCGTTGTCGAAAAATTCATCGCCTTCACCTTTTCCGCCAAACGCATTTAACAATTGTCCCTTTTCATCGAAATGCAGAATATGTTGTGCACCATAACCATCCGCAATATAAAACTCGCCGTTTTCGAGTACTGCTGTTTCAGTTGGTACAAAAGCTTCCATTTTTTCGTAGGCAGGAATATCGTCAGGTGCATCAATTGTCAGAAGGATTTTTCCGTCAATTGTTGTTTTATAAACCTGGTGTTTTACAGTGTCTGTAATAAACAAAAGATCTTCTTTTCCATTATTTTGAATTGTAAGCCCATGTGCTCCGGGAAATTCAGTCCCCCAGGTTTCAATCAGTTTCCCGCTTTTGTTATAAATGATAACGTTATTTTTGGTTTCGTTGGTCAGCAAAAGAATCCTTCCTTTTGCATCCTGAACCATTTCGTGACAATCGTTTACCGGTGTTTGCTCAGGATTGAGCGCCCCCCATTCCCTGTTCATGGTATAAGTCATTTCATTATGACCGTAAACCGAATCATTTTTTCTGCTAAACAGATCTTTTGTAATAAATAAAGAAGCAGTTGAAAGGGCTGAGCTTTTCAGGAATGATCTTCGTTTCATATTGATTTGATTTCAATTTTGTCAACGAAAATCTCGCTGACATTCAGTTGAAAACTAAACAATAAAAAAGAGTAAAAGGTTTAAATTTATTCCCTGTTCGTTATTGGGTGTTTTACATTCGTTTTTTCACGGACTTAGGAAAGTCCGTTTCCCAACATTGCTTCATACAAAACTTCAACCGGGTGTTTTGCCTGTTTGCCTGTCCCATCTTTAATGTGGTGGCGACAGGATGTTCCGGGTGCCGAAATAAGTATTTTTTCATTCGCTTCGCGAACGGCGGGAAACAATACCATTTCGCCAATTTTCATTGACAAGCTGTAGTGTTCTTTTTCGTAACCAAACGAACCGGCCATTCCACAACAGCCTGAAGGGATTTCCTTTACCGAATAGTTTTTAGGAAGTGAAAGCATTTTTTTTGAAGGCTCTGTTGACGCAACAGCTTTTTGTTGGCAGTGTCCGTGCAAAAGAATTTCCTTTGTTTCAGAAGTAAATTGTTCTGAAGTAATATTCCCTTTTTCGATTTCAGCGGCTATAAATTCTTCGAAAAGCAGTGAATTTTTTCCCAGTTCTGTGGCCGCGGATTGCAAGTCTTTCTCAACCAAATCGGGATATTCATCGCGGAAAGCAAGAATTGCAGAAGGCTCGATTCCAACCAGCGGCGTTTTTTCAGAGATTATATCTTTTAAAAGATTCACGTTTTCAGTGGCAATTTTTTTGGACATGCGAACCAATCCTTTCGAGAGAAATGTGCGCCCACTTTCTTTATGCACCGGGATTTTTACTTCGTATCCCAGTTTTGTCAAAAGAAGTATTGCTTTGATTCCGATGTCACTTTCATTATAGTTTGTAAACTCATCGTTGAAAAGATAAACTTTCCCTTTCAATTCATTTTCGGGAACTGGAATTCCGTTATTAACCCAGTGGTTCAAAGTTATTTTCGAAAGTTTAGGAACTGTGCGTTTTGTCGAGAATCCGATTGCCTTTTTTAAAACCGAAGTATTCATTACAAAATTTGAAAGTGGCCTGACCAAAACTGCAAGACTGTTTAAACGCGGTAAATAGGCAATCAGTTTCGAACGCAGCGGAATGCCATGAATATCATAATACTGCTGCATGAATTCAGCTTTTAGCTTGGCCATATCCACATTCGACGGGCATTCGGCTTTGCATGCTTTGCATGAAATACACAAATCCAGGATATCGTAAATTTCCTGCTGGCCAAAAGGTTTTTCCTTTTCAGTTGAATATAAAAACTCTCTTAAAACATTGGCCCGGCCGCGGGTTGATTTGTCCTCGTCGCGGGTGGCCATAAATGTGGGGCACATGGTTCCGCCAATCAATTCGCTTTTACGGCAATCGCCCGAGCCATTGCATTTTTCGATGCTACGGAAATAACCACGGTAGCGTGAAAAATCAAATTCAGTTTTGAATTCCGGAGTCAGTTTCCCGGGAATTACACGTAAACTTTCGGTAATTGGCGGTGTGTCCACAATTTTCCCGGGATTGAAAATGTTGCCGGGGTCCCAGGTTTTTTTGAGTTCTTTTAGAATTTTATAGTTGTGTTCGCCCAGCATAAACGGGATGAATTTCCCGCGAACACGTCCATCGCCATGTTCTCCACTCATTGAGCCGCGGTATTTTTTAACGAGTTTGGCCACTTCGTTCATCAACGTGTCAAAAAGCTGAACATCAGCTGGGTCTTTAAAATTAATGAGCGGGCGGAAATGGATTTCTCCGGTTGCAATGTGTGCGTAATAAACACTGTTCAAACCAAGACTTGCAAGTACTTTTTTAATATCGGCAACATAATCGGGCAAATATTCAGGATGAACCGCAGTATCTTCAATTCCGGGAACACCTTTCCTGTCGCCGGGAATGTTGGCCAAAAGCCCGAGTCCGGCAGTACGCAGCGCCCAAACCCGCTTTATGTTTTCGGCACCTGTAACCAGCGGATAATGATAACCCAAACCGGCATCACGGAAATCTATTTCAAGTGCTGCTGCCGTTTCTGTCAGTTCTTTTTCTGTTTCGAAGGAGAATTCAATCATCAAAAGTGCACCGGGTTCGCCTTTTACAAAAAAGCGGTTTTTATTTTGCTCAATGTTTTGTTTGGCGGCATCCATCACAATATCGTCCATCAATTCAATGGCGGTGGGTTTGTGTTTCAAGGCAATCAGGTTTCCAAGTAACGATTCTTCCAGTGTTTCAAAATGGGCGCAAACCAAACCTTTAAATTTGGGTGGAAGTGGAATCACATTTAATTTAATACGGTGCGAAAAAGCAAGCGTTCCTTCCGAACCGGCCAGCAGTTTGCAAAAATTAAATTGCGGTCCGTTTTCAGTAAATATTTCTGAATTTAACAACTCGTCAATGGCATAACCCATGTTTCTGCGGGTCAGTTTTGGGTTGGGGAATTGTTCGCGAATCTCTTTTTGGTTTTCAGGATTTGAGAGAGTTTCGCTGATATTTGTGTAAATGGCTTTTTCAAGTGGATTTGGATTGCCATTCAGTTTTTGCTGAAATTCAGTTTTTGTCAGCGCTTTAAAAGTAGTTTCCGAACCATCGGAAAGGATGGCGTCCACCTCTAAAATATGTTCGCGCACGCTGCCGTAAACCAGTGAATGCAGGCCGCAGGAATTGTTGCCCAGCATTCCGCCAATCACGCAGCGGTTGGCTGTTGAAGTTTCGGGACCAAACTGCAGGCTGTGTTTTGCCAGAAATAAGTTTAATTCAGCCAGATTCACTCCCGGTTCAACAATTACATATTTTTCCGCCTCGTTGAATTCAAGGATTTTGTTCATGTATCTCGAAATATCAACCACAATGCCGGGGCCTACAACCTGCCCGGCAAGCGAAGTCCCCGCGCCACGCGGAATAACTGAAGTTCCGTTTTCGCGCGCAAAAGCGATTATTTTTTTAATGTCTTCCTTTGTTTTCGGGCGGGTTACAGCAAGCGGCATTTCTTTATATTGCGAGGCATCAGTAGAATATAAAACGCGTTGAACATTATCAACAAAAATGTCACCTTCAAGTTGGGATTTTAACTGGTCGAAATTTGAAATTGTTGTCATATTTAATGCTGAAAGTTTACAAATTTAGAAATAGAAGCCAGTATTTAAACGGAAAAATGAAGAAGATAAATTTATTGTGCGAAATGGTTAAATCAGAAGCAGCGTTTGCGTTTAGGCGAGAGTATTATATAATACACATGAAGCGGTTGCGCTCCGGCAAGATTCCAACAAGAGTGCTATTCCTTTCCTCATTTATTTATTTAATCCTGCATTCTATCCTTTGTCTCACGGTCAATCTAAACCTCATTCAAACCTTTATTTATCTTCTTGCCGGAACTTTTTCATAGTTCAATAATTTACTCGCCCATGGAATAAAATATTCAAAGTTGGGGGCATCGGTATGTCCGCCATCGTGCTGACGCCAGGCCAATTCGCCATCCAGCAATCCTGTTAAAACAGGTGGCATTTCTTCCGTTAAATAGTCGTTGGAAACGCCCAAATCTTTTACGCCAAGCAGTTTAAAAGCGCTTCCGGCAGCAACTGTAGCCATATAACTTCCCTTTTGGTCGAGCCATTTGGCATCTCCTTTTTCAGGAATACCATAACTGACAAACGTTAACCTTGGAGCACAAAGCGCAATCAATTGGTGCGAATCGACTGGAATATCGCAACCGGTTTTCCGACCAAAAACAGATTCTTCGGCACCATATTTTATATAATTTCCGGCCATCCAGTAATATTCGCCACCGGTAAGGCTTTCAACAGCTTCCCCAAATACGCGGCGATGCAACGTTGCGCCACCTTTCCCCGATGAGCCGATTAAACCAACGGCAAAACGTTGTTCAAAAGCCAGGGTTACCAAAGCTGCTTTCCCGTAACGCGAAACGCCTTCGATACCTACTTTTTTTGCGTCAACCAATGTGTCGGTTTCAAGATAATCCAGTCCGCGGGCAGCACCCCATGCCCATGCACGAAGCGCGCCCCAGTCGTCGGGTTTGCGTGGTTGCCCCTGGTTAACCAGTCCGATAATACCACGTGTAATTCCCGCGCCGTTATCAGCCTGAATGCTGTTTGGGTCGATTGTTGCATATCCCCAGCCTGCTGCCAGTAATTGTTCGGTTGGCGATGGTTCCTGTCCCCGGCGCGCCATCATGGCAGTAAACGGATTTTCCCATTTTAAAGGGTCATAAGCCGGATATTTTTCAAATATTTCTTTTAGCTGAGGATCGTCATTAATGAGTACGTTTTTAAATGCTTTATTTATCAGCTTCATATCTTCCTCCGAAGGTTGGGCAGGCGCGGGAAACGATGGTCGGCCAAACATCATCAGCACCGGAACCGGACCTTTTACATTACGCGGAACCACAAGCATCATATTTATTTCGACATTAATTAAAGGGTATTTGCTGTTATCGACATGCCCGACAAGTTTTTTAACGACAACAGGTGTCCAACCCACATATTCGTTATCCGTTATTTCAACTTCCCAATTTACAGCAGGAATCTCTTTTGGAAGCCGGCCATACACTTCCCGTTCCATATCTTCAACAATTTCAGGGCGACGATCATTCCACCACATTTCGGGAGTTGTAACTTTTTTACCGTTTTTTGTTGTAAGAATTTCAGGCAACAGCGGACAGGGATTCGCAAACGCTTCGTTGTAATTTGCAGCGTTTGGTGCCGATTCGTTTCCACTTGGTCCCGGGCGCAAAACTTTTATGCCCAGCTGCTGATTCATATTTTCATGGTCCTGTTCTGCAGTAAATGTCAACAAATGGCAGGAATTTACTGCTGTCAATTTTTTGCTCCTGGGCAATTAAACCTAAAACAAAACCCAGGGCGAGTGAGAAAACTATTAATTTTTTCATGTTTTTATTTTTTTTCACGCAAAGGCGCAAAGACGCAAAGGAAAAGTTGAAAATAATGATTCTCCATTCTGACAAAGATTTTTGGCATGTATAATATTGAAAATTTAGACTGAAATTTCATGGTTTTGTTGCTTTGTTTAATGAATTCTGCAAGTTATAATTCTTTTATTTCAGTTCATATTGTCAGATAAGGCAAACACTGTACAAATCTTATTTTTTATTCAGAAACGTTTGTAAAGGGAATTTTATAATTTTATTTTTCATTTTCACGTTAACATGATAACCGCGAAAAAATGAAAACCAAAATTTACAAACTGCTGACCAAAAGATTTCCACAAAATTACATTTTGAAAAATCCAATTGCAGGAACGCTTGTATTTCTTGTTTTTTGTATTGTATTTGCAAACATCTATAAACCTCTGAATACGCATGAAAGCCAGTATTTTAATTATGCTTTAACCATCGCTGTTTATTGTTTTACCGCTTCGGTTTTTGTATTTGGTTTGATAAAAATTCTGAAAAAGGTGATTTATTTTTCGGATCAGTCGGAATGGACTTTTGGAAAGGAAATAATTTCAATTTTTTTAATTTTACTTGTAATGGGTTCAGCCATATTTTTTACAGGCTTTTTTATGGAACAAAGTTCGTCGCGATGGAATTTTTTAACTTTTTTTGATTCATTTATAAATGCTTTTTTGGTTGGAATCATTCCGTTTGGATTTTTCAGTATTTTAAATTATCGCCATCTTTTTGTTGCCGAAGTCCTGCAAAATTTTGAATCAAATTTTAACCAGATTCCTCCTGCAGGCGCTACAGAAGCGCCAATACAAATTGAATCGAGATTAAAAAAAGAAGAATTGAGTTTTTACCCCAGTGATTTTGTTTATGCTGAATCGGATGGAAATTATGTGGTTTTTTATTTAAAGGACAAAGATCGTATCCGAAAGGCAGTTATCCGGAATTCCATTGGTGAAATTGAAAAACAACTTTCTGTAATTCCTTATTTTATTCGCACACACAGGGCTTACATTGTAAACGTGAAAATGATAACTTCTAAAAAAGGAAATACATTGGGATACCGTTTAAAACTTTTAAATACAGATTCAGAAATTCCTGTTTCACGACAAAATATTCAGGATTTCGATCAGGCCATTCAGCATTTCAAGCTTCCATCCGTCACAAAAAATTACCATTCATAACAGTTTTTAAATTAAAAACCACCCCAACTTTCTACCTGTAACAAATTCTTGTTGTGTATCTCAATTAGTTGTATTGGAATGAAGTTATCCTTCATTTTGCATTGTATTTCAAATAAATTTTAAAATGAAAAGGATAACAAATTTGAATCGGCGAAGAATTGAAAGCACTGATTTAATGCTTTTAATGATTTTAATTCTCAGCAACATTTTGGGTACTGCTGTTTCCGCACAATCTTACATCAACGGAAAAATATTTGACAGTAAAAGTAAACTTGCAATTCCTTATGCAAATGTGGTTTTGTTCCAGGATTCAGATTCAATGCTGGTTAAAGGCACAATAAGTGATACTGCAGGGCAATTCACAATCAAGCCTGTTTTGGAAGGAAATTATCGGCTTCTTATTGCTGAACTGGGTTATCAGAAAATTTCAACAGCGCTAAAAGTTTTGAGTGGGCAGAATTATGATTTGGGTAATGTGTATTTGCAGGAAAATGTTTTTGAACTTGGAGAGGCTGTTGTTACAGGCGAAAGGCTGAAAGCAAAAACTGAACAGGATAAAACTACATTTTTTATATCTAAGAAAATGGTGGATGCCTCGAACACAGGCGCCGACATTTTAAAATTAATTCCAGGTGTGCAAATTGACCTTATGAACAATATTTTACTCGAGGGAAGCAAAAACATCATGATACTTGTTGACGGAAGGGAACGTGATAAAAATTTTGTCAGTCAAATAGATCCCAGGCAAATTGACAAAATTGAAATATTAAACACGCCACCTTCAAAATATGATGCAGGTGTTACAGGTGTCATGAATATAGTGCTGAAAAAAAACAGGGATTCGGGAATAAACGGGCAGATTTATGCCGAAATACCCACAACATCTTCAGTAATCTATTTGCAACCCATGTACAGCTTTAATTACGGTTTTAAAAAACTAAACTTTTTTACTTCGTACAATGGCGAGTTAAGTTATTTTGATATCCATATTAACTCATTCAGGAAATTTACAGACAGTTCAGGAGTGCATGAAATATCCTCAACTCAATCAGTAAGACAGAAAAACTGGTCGCACAGGTTTCATTTCGGGTTCGACTATTTTTTAAATGCTAAAAATCAGGTTAATTTTTATGGATACTTCAATCCTTATTCATGGGAACATGATGGTTTAGTAGAACAACAAACCAACGGATTCAAAACCAGCCGGTGGAAAGCCGGGAAAAATGATTCCGATATAAACCACAGTACCTTTTATTCGCTCTATTTAAAACACAATTTCAATGAAAAGGGAAATGAAATAGCTTTTGATATAAGCAATTACAATTTAAAGGCTGAAAATTCAACCACCTACATTCCGGACGAATGGCAAAATGATGCAGATACCATAGTAAACAAAGCCAATCCTCAACAAAACGATCTAAGTGTGAAGGTCGATTACAATAAAGCGATTTCAACATATTTGAATTTTGCTTTGGGTTTTAAGGCAAAACTTCAATCAATGTACGACTCAAATTCCAATCGATTTAATTACAGTGAAAATGTATTTGCTGCATACGGAACAGCGGGTTACAAAAAAGGAAAATTTGATTTTAGTCTGGGATTGCGACTTGAAAAATCCATCTCCGATTTGGAAAATGAGTTCCGAAACACATCGCTATCGTTATTGCCTCATGCAATATTTAATTTCAAATTTACTTCAAGCCAAAACATACAAATTTCGCTGAACAGAACTGTAAATCGTCCAAAAATTTACCAGTTAAATCCTACTGTTTCAACAGACGATCCATTTTCGGTAAAAGAAGGAAATTCTACACTGAAGCCTGAATTCCACAATAATTTTTTTATTGAAAATTCAATACGATTTAATAATAATTTCATTTCAACAAGGTTATTTTACAACAATACCACCGATGCAATTAACAATCTTACTTTTATAAATGACACTTCAATTGTTGAAACCGGTATTTATAATGCGGGAACCTTTCATCAATATGGTTTCCAATTTACCGGAGCATTATTATTGGGTAAAATATTCTCTTTCAATCCCTACATGCGTATTTACGGATTAAATACAAAAGTGAATGGTTTTGCACAACAATTTGCCTTAACCAACAGGCAGCAAATCGGGATTGAATCAAGTTTTTCGGCTCTTTTATCGTTTAAAAACGACTTCAACCTATCGCTTATTTTCCAATATGCAAGTGCGAAAAACAACATTCAGGATAACTGGTTTTGCGATGCGCTTTACTTTGTTTCCTTCGAAAAAACCTTTAAAAAGAACTACAAAGTTAGGAATTTCATACGCCCTTCCCCTAAGCAAAAAATTCACCTATCAGGGAAGTGAAATCATCAGTCATAATTTTTATAGCTATAACGAGGGAGAGATTGATTTAGGTAAGTTTTCGGCCTGGATAAAGTTGACGTACCGGTTTAATTCGGGGAATAAGCGTGAACAAATCATTCGTGTTAAAGAAGAAACCGATAAATTGCCCAAAAAAGGATTTTAAATAAGTTGATGTGCTTTTTACTGGATGAAAATCATAACAAAAGAAATTGCCTCATTCCTTCGTGGTAACAAGGTTTTTAAATGATAGTGGTTTATTGTGATTTGAAAATTCGGATTCAGGAAAGAAGAAACAATTTTGTAATCGTCTGAAAACATGTACAAAAACAAAATATTATTTACTATTTTAAACGGTTCAAAAATATCAGTATAACTTAAACCATAAAATTATGGAACATAAACGAAATCAGAACCGCCGCGAGTTTATAACAAAAACAGGCCTTGCCACAACAGGTATTTCAGTTGGGTTAAACGCTTTTTCATCAGCAATAAATACTAAAAATTTTGTGGGAGCTAACGATAAAATCAGGATGGGATTTATTGGAATTGGGAACAGGGGGTCGCAGTTGCTCGAATTGTTTATGCAGAACAACGATGTGGAAATTGCTGCCCTGTGTGATGTTTATGAACCATATTTACTGCGCGACAGAAGCAAAGTTGATTCTCGGTTTTTGGCCGACAGAAACGGACAAGTCCCGAAAATGGGAGAAAAATTCTCAAAACCACCTAAAATTTATAACGATTACCGCAAACTGCTTGAAGATAAAAATATTGATGCTGTTTGTATTGCAACACCCGATCACTGGCATGCAATTCAAATGACTGAAGCAGTTAAAGCGGGGAAAGATGTTTATGTTGAAAAGCCGTTAACTCAAACCATTCATGAGGGCAGAACAATGGTAAATGTATGGAAAGCAAGTGACAGGGTTGTTGCAGTGGGGCTAAATCGCAGGGGAAATGAAGTATATCAGAAACTGGCAAAAGAAATTCAGGCTGGTAAAATAGGACAGGTTACTACGGCCTGGGCAGCAAGAGTAAGTAATATGGCACCCAATGGAATTGGAAAACTACAACCTGAGCCGGCACCAAAAGGTTTAAACTGGGATATGTGGCTCGGGCCGCGCGCCGTGCGACCTTACCAGTACAATATTGCTCCATACATGTTCCGTTGGTGGAGTGACTTTTCATCTCAAATGGGAAACTGGGGAGTTCATTACATGGATGCTATTCGCTGGATGATGGGAGAAACTGCGCCCACAGCTATTTCTGCAAATGGAGGGAAATATGTGCTCGACCATGATGGTGATATACCAGATACAATGCAGGTTACTTTTGAATTTGCTTCGAAAAAAATGATTTCGTTTAATATTTTTGAAGCCAGCAGTGGCGAAATTTTGCCATATGGAGAACTTGAAATCCGCGGAACAAAAGGAACTGTTTTTGCCGGTCAGGATGGTTACAGGGTGATTCCTGCAAAAAAGGGTCAATTCCAAAACTGGAGCCCAATGATTGAACCTGAGGAATTTAACCTGAAAGGTGAGTACCTCAGCGATGGGAGCAGTTCTTATTCAACCGGAGCCCTGATTAGAAACTTCCTTGATTGCATAAAATCACGCGAAGTACCCTTGTGTAGTCTCGAGGATGGCCATCGTTCAACAAGTTTTGCCCATTTGGCAAACATTGCCCTGGCCACACAAACAAGACTCCAGTGGGATGCCGAAAAGGAGAGATTCACCAATAGCGAAGCTGCAAACAAAATGCTGCATTACGAATACCGTAAACCCTGGAAATTGTAATCAGGTGCCGGATACTGGATTTTGAAAAACCAGGATACGGAGTTTCCAACTCCGATTCTACATACTGGATGCTGGATTTGATACTGGATTCAGACTTAAATTTTAAACCCGGAACTCTAAACTTTGAACTGAAAACTTTAAAAATTAAACTCATATGGAACGACGTAACTTTATCAAAACCACCGGCTTTTCGGCAGCCGGAATTACTTTGGCCGGAACCGGAATTGCAGGTTCAGTTTTATACGCAAAATCAATAAAACGCCCAATTTGTGCTTTTACCAAATGTCTTCAGTTTTTAAACTTCGAACAGATTGCAGAAGTGCTAGCCCGGCTTGAATTTGATGGGGCAGATATAACTTTAAGGCCGGGAGGACAAATTGAACCGGAAAATGTTAAAACTGAACTGCCAAAAGCTGTAAAAACCCTGCAAAAAGCAGGTGTTGGAATTCCAATGATGACAACGGCAGTTACCGATGCTGATGATAAACTTTCCGTTGAAACACTCAAAGTTGCTGCCGATTCAGGAATAAAATATTACAGGATGGGATGGCTTGCCTACGATTTTTCGAAATCCATTCAGCAAAATCTCGATGTTTATAAAACCCAACTTGAAAAACTGGCCCGGCTCAATGAAAAGCTTGGTATTCACGGCGGATATCAGAATCATTCAGGCTTGCATGTTGGAGCGCCGGTTTGGGATTTATATGAATTGCTAAAAGATGTCGATCCGAAATATCTTGGAGTTCAATATGATATTCGTCATGCTACAACCGAGGGAGGGTATTCGTGGTTGCTCGGAATGAAAAGGGTAGAACCCTGGATCCGCACCATTTGCATCAAGGATTTTGTGTGGGGGAAAAATGAAAAAGGCGAATGGAAACACGAGAATGTGATGCTGGGCGAAGGAATGGTAAAATTCGATGAATTTTTAAAAGAATATGCAACGCTTAAAGTTGAAGCGCCAATAAGTATGCATTTTGAATACGATTTGGGTGGCGCTGAAGCTGGTAAAACGGAAATTACTATGAACCCCGAAAAAATATATGACATGATGAAAACTGACCTTGAATGGTTCAGGAAAAACCTTGCAAAAAATCATATCGAAACATAATGAACAACTCAATTACACGAAGAACATTTTTGAAAACTACAGGCACAGCTGGTGCAGCAACAGTTGCCGGAGTTCATTCAAATTATATTTTCGGATTAAACAGTTCTGTTAAAAGAATTACAATTTCCGGTGTTAATTCTAATTTTGAGCGTGAACCCCTGATTCGGCCTTTTGGTTTCAAGGGTGGTTACATGACCGAAATCTGGCAAACGATTAATTACCTTGAAAGTGGTTCGGGATTGCACGCGATTGGATTATGCACTCAAAATGTACTTTGGTCGGATGCGCAGGTTTTTGCCAACCATTCCGAAAGCGGTGGAAATGCTTTGATGTATGCGCTTACAGAACGTGCGCTTCAAATTGTAAAGGGACAAAGTTTTACTTCGCCGGTTGAATTGCTTGAAAATATTTTACCTGAAGTTTACGAGTTCGGAAAGAAAATCACTTCCAATCCACAGCTGAGAAAAACTTTTGCCTTAAATGCGCTGGTAGGCCTCGACAATGCCGCATGGCTGCTTTATGCCAAAGAAAATGGTTTTGCAACTTTCGACGAAATGATTCCTGCCATCTATCAACCCGCGCTTTCTTACCATCATGAAGAGGCTGCTGCGATCCCGCTTATGGCATATAACATTCCTATCAGCGAAATAAAAGCTGCTGTTGACGAAGGATATTTCTTTATGAAAATTAAAATCGGACAACCAGGAACACAGGAGGAGATGCTTGAAAAGGACAAAGCGCGTTTGTCAGCCATTCACAAAGAAATTGGAAATGTGCGTACCCGTCATACAAAAGACGGAAAACTTCCTTATTATTTTGATGCTAACGGGCGATACGAGAAAAAAGACACATTGTTAAAGCTTATCGACCACGCCAAAAAAATTGGGGCGTTTGAACAAATTGCCATTATAGAAGAACCTTTTCCCGAAGAACTGGAAATAAATGTTTCTGACATTCCTGTGCGTTTGGCTGCCGATGAAAGCGCTCATACTGATAAAGATGCAATAAACCGCATACAAATGGGTTACGCTGCAATCGCTTTAAAAGCCATCGCTAAAACACTGAGCATGACAATGAAAATTGCACAGGCTGCTCACGAAAAAAACGTACCTTGTTTTTGTGCCGACCTTACTGTAAATCCTATTTTAGTGGAATGGAACAAAAATGTTGCTGCCAGGCTGAAACCATTCCCAGCAATGGGCAACCTGGGTTTGATAGAGAGCAATGGTCACCAGAATTATAAAAACTGGGATACGATGATGGCTAAACATCCACGCAAAGACGGAGCCTGGGTTCAGGCGAAAAATGGGGTGTATAAATTAAATAATGAGTTTTATAGTACTGGTGGTGGAATATTTAATTCAATCGAATATTACGAGAAGATGTTTATTCATTGAGTAAAAAAACAGAGGCTGCCGAAATATTCCGGACAGCCCCTTTCTTTTGAAAACTAAACAGCTTGACTTTCAATATTACTTGAACTGTTTAAAATCCATACTGCTTATTTTATGTCTTAAGTAGTTTTGTGGAATTTAAATTCAATACTTATTTTGTTTCTACAATAACGTATTTTGTAAGTTTCCAAAATTCCTTTGGATTTTCTATTTCGAGATAAGCAATTTTATCATTTTCTTCAACCAGGGTGTATGAGTTTGCCGGGTGTTCCGAAATCAATTTTACTTTCTTTGAGTTAAGCGGGAATTGGTTTGTATTCCGGATATCAAGTTTCGTAAAATAGTCTTGATTCAGATTATCATTAATCGTTAAACTTTTACCAATTCCTAAAAATCCGTTTTTTTGAGACAGAACACCATTTTCAATAAGCTGATCATGTGTTCCCACAACTACAAAAGCTTTATTAATTTCATTCTCTTTTTCAGTAATAATTTGCGACTTATCGGCAATAACCTGTGATTTTGATAAAAGGCTGTCTTCTTTTACAGCAATATCACTTTGAAGAGTTGCAACCTGAGTACCAAGTTCACTGATTTTGTAATCACGTTGTTCAATTTCAGCTCTCATCTGTTGAACGTTGTTATCTTGTTCCTCAATGCTTTTGTTAAGTTGTGCAATTTTGTTTCTGAATGATTTAATTTCGAAACCTGAATTTTTTAGTTTTTTATCAAGTTCATCAATTTTGTTACTGCTTTCTTCAAGCATTTCATTCATCATTTTAATGTCAGCAACCAGCATTTCCTTCTGGTTTCTCTGACCCTCCTGTGGTTTTATAACCATCTGATCCCTTTTGTTGCGAACAAAGGTTAGATTTTCTTCAATTTGCGCAAATGTGTTTGTCATTTCATTTACCAAGGAATCACGTAATTCAATGGTTTCGGTGAGATTCGCCTTTTGTTGGTTTAATTCATCGATTTGCGATTTTTTATTCAAAATAATAATTCCTGCAATAACAACAACCAGTAAAAACAACATTGCAGCAACTCCGGTGAAAATTGTTTTTTTATTAGTTTCCATAATTTTTACTCCTAATTTTAATTTTTAATTTTTGTTTAATCAAAATTGTAAATCCAAATTAAGGACCAATTGGTATATTAATCGTAAATAGCTTATAATCAAAAATATATGATTTAGCGAATTTTAGAATTATTATCAGTTTGATTGGATTTTATCAAATTGGTAACTGCGATGGGCATGAAAACTGAATAAAGTTCAGGAAATTTTATTCGGAATATTGAAATTAGGAGAGGGGATTATATTTCATCTTGTTAATCCTCGTTTTCCTCTTTTAGCATCCGGTAGATGGTGGCAACCCCAATATCTAATTTCTCGGCAACCAGTTTAATGTTTCCGTCGTATTTTTCGAGATACCTTTTCACAACTCTGATATTGTATTCCCTAAGACTCAGTTCTTTATCAATAGTTTCTTCAATTAGGGCAGCACTCCCCAGCAATATATCCTCACTTGAAATTTCATCGTTGTCAGTCATGGTGATTGCCAGCTCAATTACCGACTTTAATTCACGAATATTGCCAGGAAATGAATATGAGATAAGTTTTTCAATTGCCGGTTTTGAAAGAGTTGTTTGCGGGAGGTTGTTTTCATTGCAAAATTCTTTAATAAAATGTTTTGAAAGAATAATAATGTCATTTCCCCGGTCGCGCAGCGGGGGTAATTCGATGGGAAACCCATATAGCCGGTAATATAAATCCTGTCTGAACAAACCTTTCATAACCGAATCCTGCAGGTTTTGGTTGGTGGCAACAATTATTCTGCAATCAATTTTAACAGCTTTGTTACTACCCACCCTCACAATCTCTTTTTCCTGCAATGCACGTAATAATTTGGCTTGTATTGAAATATCCATTTCTGTTATTTCATCGAGGAAAAGGGTTCCACCATGGGCTTCTTCAAATTTACCTATCCGGCGAAAGTTTGCTCCTGTAAATGCGCCTTTTTCGTGTCCGAAAAGTTCACTTTCTGTTAATTCTTTGGGAATTGCTGCCATATTTACAGCCACGAAAGGTTTTGTTGCCCGGGATGAATTATAATGGATCGCCTTTGCAACCAACTCCTTTCCCGTGCCTGTTTCGCCTGTTATTGATACTGAAATATTTGTTCGGGTGGCCTTTTCAATTAAACTGAAAATACCTTTTGTAGCTTTACTGTTACCAATTATTGTATTCTGGTAACTGTATTTCTTTTGTACTTCTGTACGAAGTGAAACTATTTCTTTTTTTAAACTGGCACCATTGCGTATGTTTTGTATTGTATTTAAAAGCCGCTCCCTGATATCCTTTAACTTAACAATATAGTCATATGCTCCATATTTCAGAAGTTCAACTACTACATCAATTTCGTCCTGCTCTGAAATTAAAATCACTTGTATTTCTTCATTTTCGGCTTTAATTCGTTTTAGCACTTCGAGGCCCTGCATGTCGGGAAGCTGATAGTCCAGTGTTATCACATCTGGGTTTTTATTCAGGTTGCTGAGGCAATCTTTCCCGGTGGTAAACGATTCGATTTCATAGTCAGGATTTAACGAAAGATTATGCACAAGTAACCTGTTGTACCATTCATCGTCTTCTACAACAAAAATTTTAAAAGGCTTCTCATTCATATTTAATACATTTCATTACTCAACACTAAATTCTTTTTTGCATTTGAAAGATAAGAATTAATAAACATTTATCATAATGGAAAAAATTATGTTTTTGGGTTATTCAAGTGTAATTTTAGTGCCATATTTATTTCTTCAATCTCAGCTTTTATTTCCTGAAATACAGGTTCAATCGTTTTGATTTCTGTTGGTTGCTTTGATATTTTTTCAAGAAGCTTAATATTTTCATATAAATGGCTGGCTCCAATGTGCTTAACAGGAGCAGCCATTTTGTGTGCATTTTCATAAATTTCATGCATTTTCCTATTTTTTATGGCCACTTCAATTCCTGAAATTCCGGTTTCCATAGATTTTATAAAAAGTTGAATCATTTCCTTAAGGAATACTTCGTCATTGCCAGCCAGTCGGCGAAGGTCAGAAATATCAACAGATGATTTTAGATTTGTTCTCTGCTCATTACTTAATTGTTCCTCATCCAATGATTTAATTGTTTCGAACAGGTCTTTTTCAGAAAATGGTTTAAATAAAAACCCTTTCATCCCGGCATCAAAGCAATCCTTTTGATTTAACTGTTCGTTTATTGCAGTAACCGCAATGATATTTATATTGGGGTTGCATCGCACAATTTCTTTTGAAGCCTCAATACCATTTAGTCCGGGCATGTTAATATCCATTAAAACAACATTAAAATGTTCCTGACAGGTGGCATTAACAGCTTCGTCCCCATTCATTACTTCCTTATACTTTACGTTCCATTTTTGTAAGATATTTTTTAATAAAAACCTGTTATATTCTTCATCATCGGCTATTAATACGGAAAGCTGATTAAATGATTCAGGAATTTCAGGAATTTCAGTTGTTATCTGTTCTTGTTCAATTTGTGCACCCTTTGGGTATGATAAATTTACTGTAACAGTTGTACCAATTCCCTGAATACTTTCAAGCTTAATGTTTCCCCCCTGAAGTTCAACAAGCTTTTTTACAATTGAGAGCCCAAGACCAGTGCCGTGATATTTTTTCCCTGTCTGATCTTCAATTTGAACATATTCATCGAAAACAACATTTAATTTTTTTTCTTCTATTCCAATTCCTGTATCAATAATTTGAATTTGAAATTCAATTTTATGGTTGCTGTTTTCCAAACAACTAATTTTAATAGTTACTTCACCTTCTTTGGTAAACTTAATAGCATTACCGGTCAGATTTATCATAATCTGTTTTAAACGAAGCGGATCGCCTATTAGTATCGAGTGATATTCGCATTCCCAATCCAATTTAAGTGCAATACCTTTTTCGGTTGCCTGGTATTTGAAAAGTTTGTAAACTTCCTCAATAACAGCAAAAGGAGAAAAATTTTCGGTCTCGGGTATTAATTTCCCCGATTGAATTTTAGAGAAGTCAAGTGTGTCATTGACAATATTTTTCAGGTGAGCTGCTGATTTGAAAATGATTGTCACCATTTCAGCAATTTTACTATCCAGATTTTTCTGTAGTACCTGTTCTGTTAAACCATAAATTGCGTTTACCGGTGTGCGGAGTTCATGACTGACATTGGCAGCAAACTGTTCTTTTGCGTGGGCAAGCGTTTCTGCTTTTTCCCGGGCATTGGTCAATGCGCGCTGCACAGTTCGTGCTTTTCTCAAATAATTGAACAATACAAAAAGGGCAATAAACAGAAGCACAACAGCAGAAATCACGAATTGGGAAAGCCTCTTATATGTTATTTCGGCTAAACGATCGGCCTCGGCGGTTTTTTGCAACAGTGCATTCTCGGCTCTTGTTTCTGCCTCGCTAATTAATCCTGTTATTTTTTTACTGATAACAACATTTTGCTCAATCAATTGTGTTTCCAATACATTTTTGTTTTTGCTGTTTCTGTAAATTTCCCACTCAAGCTTTTGTATCTTCTTTTTAATTGTTTTTCGTTCAATAGATGACCCCAAAGCGGTTGAATCATCATTGGTTTTTAATGAATCAGTAATAATTTGTGCAACACCGTCATTATGCGAGTCCATGGTAACTGTGTCCGGGTTGTATTCATCAAGATTAGAATATAGTTTTGAAAATGCCGGGAAAATTCCTTTTTTCGACAGGTGGATATTGAGTACCTCGTTCCACAGGTCTAGTTTTTCCTGCGATAACTTCGATATGGAATCAATCAACATTAAATCATATTTGTTTTCCAACTTAAAACTTACAAGAGTTTTCAGATTATCAGAAATCTCATCCTCATGCGAATAGAAAACTTCAAGAACATCATAATTATTTGTTAGAGCATAAAGTCGAACTGTATTTTCGAGTGCGTTTAAATCAGAGTCAATTTCCTTGATAAGAAAAATTTTATTATCGGGATAAGTTACCTGTTGAATGTAATTTACAATTTTTGAAAGGCTTTGATATGAAAAATAACCTATAGTTACCACAACAATTCCGATGATTATTGCAAGTACTGTAATTTGTATTTCTATTTTGAATCTCGACATTTCAACTGATGCTTTTATGATGGTATTTTAAACGATAAAAGTGGTGGATTGTTCTGTATTGTAGAAATCAATAATTTGGTATTTTCAAATAAAAAGTCAGTTTGCAAAAAATTGATTCAGAACTGAAAATGGAATTTGAAAACAAAAAAAAAAAAGAAGCATTAAATTCAGCGTTTTAAGTGCTTTTAACAGAAGTAGTAGAAATTGTTATTTTGTAGTCCCACCGGGAATCGAACCCAGATCTACAGTTTAGGAAACTGCTATTCTATCCGTTGAACTATGAGACCATTTTCCCTTTTAAGGTCTGCAAAAATAAAAAATACAATCAGTTATTCAAAATACAATGATGAATTAGCTAAGGAAAGTATGTTGTACGTTAAATTAAATTTGAACTAACCAGGAGCCAAACCCGAAAATGGATAATATTGTAGGTTTCGCAAGACCCAAAAAGCAATCACAATTCCTAAAATAATCCACGGTGTACTTTTAAAGTAGATAATATTTGGAAGTTTCCATCTAAAGTATCCGTTTAAAACTGGATGCAAATAGTGGTAAATAATCAATAAAAATGTCGGAAGAAAAAGAAAATTATAACTCACAGCTCCTGTAAAATCAAAATGTAACAAACTGTGAATTGCACGTTGTGATCCACATCCCGGGCAATAATATCCGGTAATGGAATTAAACAGGCAATGGGGAAAAATTTTGTGTTTGGCAGGGTCCAAAACAAAAAAAAGGACAGCCAATCCTATGAAAAGCGACAAGCAGCCCAATGTTTAAAATTTTCTTCATTCGTTAGAAATCAATACCACCCAAAATTCCTGCAAGCACCCCAAGCATACCTAAAATAGTAGTAATAACAACGATTATTATTCCACTGCCAAAAGCAATCCACGCCCAAAGTTTTGCATTTTTACTTGCGTCGAGTGCGCCTGGTATATCGCCTGAATTCCACCTTGAATTAACCTGTGCGGCAAAAACTATGGAAACAATTCCCAGAATCTGACAGCAGAAAATAGTAGTAAGTATTGCAAAAACCAAATAATTGGGTGGAGGCGTTTGTGGATGTTGGAGTTGTTGTACGTTCATAATTGTAAGATTAATTTGTTTTTCCGATTTTGAACAAATTTAACAGATGATTTTCACAATTGAAATAGTTAGGATTGATTGGTAAAAATAAAAATGATTTTTATTTGGAATTTAAACCATTTCGAAAATTACAAGTCAATGATACATGGTAAAAAAGAGAGCTTTTTTTCCATACGTTTATAGTTAAAGATAAGTGCCATCTTTTTAGATGGCATTTTTTTATTGACAATTTTGTCTGAATTTAGAATAAAGCAATATACGCATTTATGTGTAAGCCCTTAACACCTTATTAACATTTTTAAATTAAACCAACAGAGGATATAAAAGTCTTAATATATGAAAACAGTTAATTAGAAACACTAAAGAAATACAGAAATGCGGAATTTACTATTATCATTATTCATATTGCTTAATCTAGAAACGTTTGGGAGTTTAACAAAAAACGATACTTTTTCTGAAGACGATAAACCCGGCACAATCAAAGGAGAAATCATAGAGGAATCAACAGGTCATGCAATGGAATATGCCAATGTTGCTATTTATAATGTATTGGATTCATCACTTGTAACAGGTGGAATTACAAATGAAAAAGGAGAGTTCGAAATAAAAGGTATGCAAATGGGTGAGTATTACCTCGAAGCACAGTTTATTGGTTTTGAAAAATCGAAAGTTGAGGATATTATTCTTGACAAGGAAAACCCAACTTTTGATTCCGGTAAAATAAAACTAAGCCCCTCTGCTGTTGCGTTAGAGAGTGTGAATGTGGTGGCAGACAAAGCGGCAGTTGAGTATAAACTGGATAAAAAAGTGGTAAATGTAAGCCAGGTTTACAGCGCTGCCGGAGGTTCAGCAGCCAATGTTCTGGAAAACACACCATCGGTTCAGGTTGACATTGAAGGAAATGTAACTTTACGCGGTTCAGGTAGTTTTACTGTTTTAATAGATGGTCGGCCAAGTGTGCTTACCGGGAGTGATGCCCTTCGTCAGATTCCGGCTTCGGCCCTTGAAAACATTGAAATTATCACAAATCCATCGGCCAAATACGAACCCGATGGAAGCGCCGGAATTATTAACCTCATTACGAAAAAGAATTCAATGAACGGGCTTAGTGGAATAATAAACGGAACCATAGGAACCGGTGATAAATACCGCGGAGATTTTCTACTGAACTACCGCACCGAAAAATTTAACTATTTTATTGGAGCCGACTGGCGCGATGAAACAAACTACGGAAGTATGAATTCGTCCCGCGAAACTTTTTTGGGCGATACAACCAAATTTCTAAAAATTGATGGTGACCGGAATTTTATTCGTGGTGGTCAAAATTTTAAAGGTGGGTTCGATTACTATCTGTCTGACAAAACAACTTTTACACTTTCGGGAGAATTGGGAAAATCAAAAAACAACCGCTCGGGTAAAGAGTTGATTCATGAATATACAATTCCGCAAGCTACTGATGTTTATTCTGTTAATGATGAAATTTCTTTCAGGGAAAACGATTTTTACAGCGGAACCTTAAACTTTCAACATAAATTTAAAGAAGAGGGGCATAAAATTGATGCGAATATTTTTTATTCAGGCGAAACAGGGATCGATGGAGATGAGGAAAATGAAATGTTAACCGATGAAAACTACAACTCCTTGGGAACATATCTGGCCCAGGTTAAAACTTCTGAGGAAGAAGATGAAAAAGACCTCAGAATGAAGGTCGATTACACTCTTCCATTCAGCGATGTAAGTAAACTGGAAGCAGGTTTTCAAAGCAGAGTAGAAAGAGAAAAGGAAAGTACATCGTTTGAAGAATTCGATCCGGAAAGCGGAACCTGGATAACCAGCGATTATTTTTCAAGTGCAATCGATTTTAAAAATGATATTCATGCTGTTTATGCAACTTATTCAAATAAGCTGGGGGGTTTGGAGTTTATGGGCGGACTTCGCGGGGAACTAACAGACCGCCAAATTAAATCATCGGCAAACGATTCTGTAGCTTCGTTAAAACTCTATGATCTTTTTCCAACTCTGCATTTATCGTATGATATAGGCGATAAAAATCAGATTATGACAAGTTACAGCCGGCGGATTAATCGTCCGGGAGGTTGGGATCTCAATCCAGTACCTACATATTTCAATCGTTATACAATTCGTGATGGAAATCCTGGTCTTGAACCCGAATACACTGATTCTTATGATTTGGGGTATATGTTGAAATTCGGTCGCTCCTATTTATCACTCGAAGCTTTCAGCCGAATTACAAAAAATAAAATTGAACGCATTGAATCACTGGGTGACGATGGAATTTTGTACTTAAAATCGGAAAACTTAGGGAAAGACTATTCAACTGGTTTGGAATTGATGGGAAATGTAGAATTTGCAAAATGGCTTACCGTAAATGCCAGTATTTCAGGATTTAATTACAGAATTAAGGGCGAAGTTGACGGAGAATCATACGACAGGGAAAGTACAAACTGGAGCGGAAGAATGAACACAACTATTAAATTCTCTGAAAATTCGAGAATGCAGATTCAGGGATTTTATCGTGGTCCGTCAGTTTCGGCACAAGGAGATTCAAAAGCTGCATTTTTTACAACTATGGCATTAAAACAGGATTTACTAAAGAAAAAACTGACCGCGACGCTCACCGTGCAGGATCCGTTTGGAACTGCCAAATTTGAGCGCGAATCAGTTACTGATGAATTTAAAAACTGGTTTCAATGGAAACGTGAGCCGCGTGTTGTTATGCTTACCCTGAGTTACAAAATCAACAATTTTAAATCAGATGAGAGAGGAAATGGTGATTCTGGTGGTGGGGTTAATCAGGATATGGGAGGAGAAATGTAAAGAAAATAATACGCCATGAAAACAATTTAAATGCTGCTCTTTTGGGTGGCATTTTTTTGTTTTCAGATTTATTAACTGAAAAATCAGTTAACAAACTGATAAAACAGTTGCAAAACTGAAAAATCAGTTGTATGTTTGTTGTCAGGGAAATTTTTAGTCTTGATACTTGATTCTTTAAATCTTGATACTACTTAAAATGAAAAAACTAACGCGAAAAGAAGAAGAGGTAATGAAAATCCTCTGGAAGCTCGAAAAAGCTTTTGTAAAAGATATTGTTGAAGAATACGAAGACCCAAAACCGCATTACAACACGGTTTCGTCGCTGGTGCGCTTGCTGCAGGACAAAGGAATTATCGGATATACACAGTACGGAAATACCTATGAATATTTTCCGCTCATGACAAAGGAAGAGTACCGCGGCACCTTTATGAAACAGGTGGTTAGCGATTATTTCGACAATTCCTACAAAAGCGCTGTGGCCTTTTTTGTAAAGGAAAAAGGATTGTCGCCCACCGAGTTGGAAGAGCTGATAAAACTGATTAAAGAACAGGAATAATGGAAACTTACATCATTTATATCGGGAAGTCTGCGATTGCTGCCGGCGCTTTTTACATCGCGTTTCTGCTGCTTTTTCAAAACCAGAAACATTTTACATTTAACCGCATTTATTTGCCGGTTTCGCTGGCGCTGAGTTTTGTAATTCCGCTTATTACTTTTACCACTGTAAAATATATCGAACCTGTAAATTTCGATGCAAACAGTTTTGCATATCTGGCGCCTGCTTCCGGAGAAATTGTACAACCTGCATTTGTTATTGAGTGGTACCATTATTTGTTTGGATTGTACCTGCTGGGAACTGTCGGATTCCTGTTTCATCTTTTGCTGGGCCACCTCAAAGCCATCAAAATCATACAAAAAAGCCGTATTCAGAAAATTTTTAACAACCTGGTGAATATTACCCAAAAAGATGTGCACCCGTTTTCGTTTTTCAGCAAAATTGTGGTATCCGAAAAAACACTTTCGCACCCCGATTTGGAAATGATTGTCAGCCATGAAAACATTCATGTTCGCGAGAAACACACACTCGACATTCTTTTTGCCGAAATCATGTTTCTGTTTCAGTGGTTTAACCCGTTTGCCTGGCTGCTGAAAGACGCCGTGAAAAACAACCTCGAATACCTTACCGACCACGAAATTGCCAAACATTTCAACCCGAAAACCTATCAACTGGCCATGGTTACGCTGGCCGACAAACAGGGAATTGCGCCATTTTTAACCGCTTTAAATGGAAGTCAACTTAAAAACCGTATAGTCATGATGAAAAAGAAAACAGAAAACAAGTATGCAATTGTAAAACAATTGGTAGTTCTGCCGCTGCTGGCCGTTTTGGTCATGGGTTTGTCGAACAAAGAGGTGAAAACTGAAGTTATTCAGGATAATCAAACTGAGATTTCAGGTTTTGAAAAAATCATTAAAGGAAAAGTCACTGACAATGAAGGAGAACCGATCTCCGGTGCCTCAGTTATCGTAAAAGGAACAACAACAGGCACAATTACTGAGCCTAACGGAAACTATGAGCTTCAGGTAAATAACAAAAATGAAAAAGATGATCCAGTATCAGGAATAAATTCACAAATCCAAGGCAGTCTTAAATCAGATACAATCAAAATAGTTGATTACGAAAAAAACCAAAATATACAATCGCAAAACGTAGGTTATACTATTTCAGGTGGCATGAATGGAACAATACAAAAAGGCAGTGAAAATGTTACAATTACTCCTTCATCACAAAACGGGTTGACCATCAAAGCCATCGGCGACCAAACTGGGCAACCTCTTTATGTTGTTGATGGTGTTGTAACCCAAAATAGTGACCAGATTCTGCCCGAAAATATTGAAAGAATAGATGTATTGAAGGACAAGTCGGCAACTACAATTTATGGAGATAAAGGAAAAAATGGTGTAATTTTGATTACAACAAAAGATAAAAAAATAAAGGGAAATCCACTTGTAATTGTTGACGGACAAGAATATGATTCTGTGGAATATGCCAATGTTCAACCAGATGAAATCGCTAGCATGTCGGTATTAAAAAATGAAACTGCATCTACCAAAATTTATGGTGAAAAAGCAAAAGACGGTGTGATTCTGATAAATACAAAGACAAAATATAATTCTGAACCAGAAATTAAATTAGACAAACAAGCTATCTTGGAATTAAGGAAAAAAATAGCACAATCAATAAAATACCCCGTTGTTGCACAAGAAAACAACCAGCAGGGAGTTGTTGAAATCTGGGCTTTTATCGAAAAAGACGGAACAATTAGCCGGATAACCGACAAAAGACCTGACGGAAAATTTATCAATATCGATGAAGTTGTGGTTACTTCTCTGAAAAGTGAAAATGCTGTGACTTCAGAAAAAAGCAAAGATTTGGCTTTGCTGGTAAAAGAATCAAAAAGAGTAATCGAACAGCTTTCTCCTTTGAAAATTCCTGAATTGGAAGGCGAAACGGTGTGTTTCAGAATTAAATTTGTGTTAGAGTAATTTGTGTGTCTAAAAATATTGTTAGCAACAAAAAAGGAGCCTCGCAGCTCCTTTTCCATTATCTTATTTTTTTCAGTATTAAACCAATTTTGCATCCAGTTCAATGTTTGCAGTTCCACCTGCATAAAGCCTCGAAATCGGGCATTTTACTTTTGCTGCTTCTGCCAGTTCGTTAAATTTCTCCTGCGAAAGACCAGCGCATTTTACAACTGTTGCCAGTTTAATGTTGGTAATTGCAGGACCTCCATCAAGGTCACCTAATGTTACTGTAGCTTCTGTTTCAATACTTTCAGGGTTTAACCCTTCTCCGCTAATCAGCGCCGATAAAAACATTGAATAACAACCTGATTGTGCAGCTCCCACCAATTCTTCAGGATTTGTTCCCGGTGCATTTTCAAAACGGGATGCAAATGTAAACGGGCCGCTGTAGCCGGTAAAACTCATATTGCCTTTTCCCTCTTTCAGGGTTCCGTTCCAAACCGATTTTACTTTTCTTACTGTCATAATTATTATTTTTTAGTTTACCCGAATAGTTGCTTCACCCGGCACCCAGTCACACGGGACAAGTCCTCCGTTCTGAAACGCATCAAGTAAGCGCAATGTTTCAGCAACGTTTCTTCCAACATTCAAACCATTAACCGAAATGTGTTGAATAATTCCTTCCGGGTCGATAATATAAGTTGCACGGTATGCAATTTTATTTTCTTTTTCCAGAATACCCAACTTTTTTGAAAGCGATTTTGATGTATCGGCTATCATCGGGAATTTAAGCTTTTTGAGGTTAGGGTCTGAATTCCTCCAGGCCAAATGCACAAATTCAGAGTCGATTGAGGCGCCAAATAAATTTGTATCTCGTTTTTCAAATTCTTCAAAATGGTTGTTGAATGAAGTTATTTCTGTGGGGCACACGAAAGTAAAATCCAATGGCCACCAAAAAAATACACTCCACTTACCATTAACAACATTTTTTAAAGTAATTGTATCAAATTCTTTTCCTGGTTCGAGCGATACAACTGCTTTCTTTTTGAATTCAGGGAATTTTTTGCCAACTGTTAACATAATTTCTAATTTTATTGATTAATATCTTTTTAGTCTGAATTAAAATTCGGTTACAAATATATATACCGATGAACTGTCAATCAAATTGATTTTTTTTAACACAATTAGACAAAAGCTATTTCAAGAACAGTAATCGCCTGAAATTGAGCTCTATTTAGTTGAAAATTGATTTTATTACAAATTACTGAGACTAAAATTGAAATAAGAAGACAGATTAAACAGACTTTCATTGTTTGCCTGTTCTTTTAATATAACTATATTTAGCTGTTTTTTTGATTAATAATACAAATGATAGATACCTATCCAATTAAAACAATTCATTATTATGGAACAAAATTCAAAAAAGATTTCGGTTTCCAGAAGGGCATTTCTGGGGACAACAGCCGTTGCTGCTGCCGGGATTACAATAATTCCGAGCCATGCGGTAGCAGGATTGGGGCATGTGGCTCCAAGTGACAAACTTAACATTGCGGCGGTTGGTATTGGCGGCATGGGGAATTCTAACCTTAGAAACCTTGCTTCTCAAAATATAGTCGCACTTTGCGATGTTGATTGGGATTACAGCAAAAAGGTTTTTGAAACATACCCAGGTGCCAAAAAATACAAAGACTGGCGTAAAATGTACGATGAAATGGGTAAGGATTTTGATGCCGTTCTTGTTGCAACAGCGGATCATACGCATGCCATAATTGCTGCAACAGCAATGACAATGGGAAAACATGTTTATGTACAAAAACCTTTGACTCATTCGGTTTACGAATCGCGCTTGCTTACAAAACTTGCAGAGAAGCACAATATTGCTACACAAATGGGTAACCAGGGATCATCGGGTGAAGGTGTGAACCTTACTTGCGAATGGTTGGCGAATGGTGAAATTGGTGAAGTAACTAAGGTGGAAGCTTTTACCGACCGTCCAATCTGGCCCCAAGGTTTGAATACGCCTGAAAGAGGAGATTGGGTACCGGAAACTTTGGATTGGGACTTATTTACCGGTCCGGCAGAAATGCGACCCTTCAATCATATTTATCACCCCTGGAACTGGCGTGGCTGGTGGGATTATGGAACAGGTGCCTTAGGTGATATGGCTTGCCATATACTGCACCCTGTATTCATTGGTCTTGAGTTAGGTTATCCAATTCATGCCCAGGGAAATTCAACATTATTGTTACAAGAATGCGCACCGGTTTCTCAAACAGTTAAACTTACATTCCCTGAACGTATGCCAAAACATCCTTGGAAAGGAATGAAGAAAAATACTCCTTTAAAAGAAGTTGATGTTTTTTGGTATGATGGTGGTATTAAACCAATGCTTCCAGATGCTTGGCCAGATGGTAAAAATCCAAATGACAGTGGTGGTGGTGTTTTATTCCATGGAACTAAAGATACATTGGTTTGTGGATGTTATGGTGTAAATCCATGGTTACTTTCAGGTCGTGTGCCAGATGCACCAAAATTCCGCCGCAGGGTTGAAGCCAGCCACGAAATGGATTGGGTACGTGCATGTAAGGAAAGTCCTGAAAACCGGGTGAAATCAGCTTCTGATTTTAGCGAAGCTGGTCCGTTCAACGAAATGGTTGTTATGGGAGTTTTGGGAGTTCGTTTACAGTCGCTAAACAAAGTGCTGGATTGGGATGGACCAAATATGAAGTTTACCAATCTAACGGATGACGAAAAAATCAAAATAGTTATTAAAGACGGTTTTGAAATTCACGATGGTCACCCAACATTTGATAAAACCTGGACTGACCCTGTTCCTGCTAAAGAATTTGCTGCTGAATTAATTAAGCACACATATCGCGCTCCATGGAAATTGCCTGATATGCCAGCTTAATTGGCTATTAATATTTTCAAAACAGAGGCTGTCTTACAAGGCAGCCTCTTTTTGGCTTCAAATGTTGCGTGATGCTATTTTCTTGTTTTTGTAATAAATTGAGGCTCAGGTTCTGTTGTATCAAAAAATTTATTGGGTTAACTGGTGAAATATGTTCTCCAGGTTTTGTTGTTTTTCTTTCAATGTCAAAAGAACCAGCTGATTTTTAACTGCAAAATCAAAAATACCGGGACGGATATCTTTTTCACCGCTTGCTTCAATCTCCAAAGTTATCCCTTTTGACCTTGCATTTTTTACTCCATCAATTTCCAATAATTTTTCAGGAAGTACAGGTTTCGAAAATTCTACAATAACGATTTGCCTGCTATCTATTTTTCCGCTTTTTATTTCACTTATCCCACCATCAGCAACAATTTGGCCTTTATTGATAATGATTACCCGGTTGCAAACAGCCTCAACCTCCTGCATAATGTGCGATGAAAGCATCACAGTTTTTTCACGGCTGATTTCGCGAATCAATTGCCTGATTTCTTCCAGTTGGTTGGGATCGAGACCGGTTGTAGGTTCATCCAAAATTAATACTGAAGGATCATGTATGAGCGCCTGTGCCAATCCGACCCTTTGTCGATAACCTTTCGATAGTGACCTTATTTTTTTGTGCTGTTCATCTCCCAGCCCGGTTAAATCAACCATTTCGGCAACACGCTGTTTTGAATTTCCAAGTTTGTAAAAACCTGCAGTAATCTCCAAAAACTCTTTTACATATAAATCAGTGTAAAGTGGATTGTGTTCCGGCAGATAGCCAATATCTTTTCTGATTTCGAGGTTTTTCGATACAATTTTTTGATCGTTTACAAACACTTCCCCGGAGTCGGGTGGCAAAAATCCGGTAATAATTTTCATCATTGTTGACTTGCCTGCGCCGTTTGGTCCCAAAAAACCAACCAATTCACCTCTTTTTATCGAAAAACTGACCTCCTTTAAGGCCTTTTGCCTTCCAAATAATTTTGTTATCTGTCTCGTTTCTACGCTCATACATTTGTATTCAAAAACAAAAATAGTCCTTTCTTTTTATTTTGAAAGCATTAGACTAAATTTGCACTTTTTGGTAAAAACCTTTAACAAAATCAATAGATTACTGTTAAAGTATCTAATAACCAGAAGTAATAAATAGCTGCAGAATTAAACAATTTTGAAATTTGACAAAGATGAAAGATCGTCATTTTAATTATATAGAAGATTTAACCCGTTACGAACGTCAAAAAA
>CAWDAW010000027.1:0-41474 GCA_963800345.1 uncultured Prolixibacteraceae bacterium
GTTTTCTTTCATTTTCATTTATTTATATTGGTCGTATAATTACTGATAATATGATGCATACGTTATATTGTCATTTTATGAAGATAGTATCTATTATGAAACAATTGCTATATTTGTGTGCAAATTGTGTGCAAATATTCGATTTTCACACATGCAAGTTAGCATATAAATATACCAACTATGTTCAATTATTCAAACAGTGGAGTTACGGTATCTTCTATTCTTGATAATCGGAGGGCAACCAATGACAATTTATTTCCTGTCAAAATACGTGTAACATATCAGCGTATCCGTAAATATTATTCGACAGGGAAATATATGACAGCAGAAGAATGGGAAAAACTACCGAATACGAAGAGTAAGAAGATGCTGTCGATACGATTAGATATTCAAAATACGTTTGATATAGTGAAAAATATTGTACAAGGATTGCAACATGAAGGCGGTTTCTCCTTTGAAACTTTAAATAGCCGCCTGAATAAGTCCTCTTCGGATACATTAAATGCCGGATTCAAAATAAAAATTCAAGTTTTATTCGATAACGAACAGGTAGGAACTCATCTCTTTTATAAGGATGCACTTAGAAGCATGGAACATTTTGGTGGAGAGAATATTTCTTATACTTCGGTTACGGTGGATTGGCTTAAACGTTACGAAAAGCATATGTTAAATTTAGGGAGGGCATATACAACTATAGGGATGTATTGCCGTGCTATCCGTTCTGTTATCAATGAAGCAAAGAGAGATGGAATAATAAATGAGAATCAATATCCATTTGGAAATGGGAAATATGAAATACCCACAGGGAAAGGTCGTAAATTAGCTCTTACATTGCAACAAATAAAATCAGTTTCTAATTTTTCTGATGGCACGGAAGCGACAGAAAAATATCGTGACATGTGGTTTTTCTCCTACCTGTGTAATGGTATCAATTTTGCAGATATGCTTACGCTAAAATATTCCAATATAAGGAACGGTGAGATTTGTTTTTTACGTGCAAAAACGATCAGAACATCCAAAGTAAAAAAAGAGGTTTGCGCGGTTTTGACTCCTGAAATGAAAGCAATTATTACAAAATGGGGCAATAAATCGCAAAAGCCTGATGATTATATTTTCGGATTTCTTACAGGCAAGGAAACACCTTTTAAGGAAAAAGACAAGATAAAATCCGTCACCAAACGTTGTAATAAGCGATTAAAAAAGATAGCAACAATATTAGGAATTGAAAGGTTAAGCACATATACCGCGCGGCACTCCTATGCAACGGTTTTGAAGAGAAGTGGAGCCAATATTGCCTATATTTCTGAAAGTTTAGGGCATAATGATTTGAAGACGACAGAAAACTATTTAGCATCTTTTGAGCGGGAAGAACGAGTTAAAAATGCACGTGTCCTGACGAACTTTGGTGATTAATGATTTAAGGAACTTTTATTACTACTTTTACTGAAAAGATTGTTTGTACATGATAAAGACAATAGAAAATCAAAACGTTGAATACAAGGTTGTTTGGAAAGATACATATCTGAAATGGATATGCGGATTTGCCAATGCTGCCGGTGGAAAGATATTTATTGGAGTTAACGACAACAAAGAAATTATTGGTGTTGATAATGTGAAAAAATTGTCGGAAGATATTCCGAACAAAATTCGTGATATCCTCGGGATTATGTCTGATGTCAATATATTATCGGAATCAGTGACTGGAAAACACTACATTGAAATAGTTGTGGAGCCTTATCCATATCCGGTGAATTACAAGGGAGAATATCATTACCGAAGTGGAAGTACCAAACAAGAACTTAAAGGTGCAGCACTTAATAAATTTCTGTTGGAACGAACCGGCAGGAAATGGGATGGTGTTCCAGTTCCTAATATTTTCTATTAATGACTTGTCATTGATTGCATTACAACGTTTTAGAAGGCAGGCTGCCCGAAGCAAGCGGGTAGATACCGGCATTTTGAATGACAGTACAGAACATTTGTTACAAGATTTGCGACTGTTCGATGAAAGTACTGGCTATTTGAAGCGGGCTGCGATACTCCTTTTTCATTCCGACCCGGAAAAATATTTCACAGGAGCGTACATCAAAATAGGCTTTTTCCGTAAAGGGGATGATGATTTGGCTTTTCAGGATGAAGTGCATGGTTCTTTAATGGAACAGATTGACAAGGCATATGATTTACTTACAAGCAAATATATTACTTATGCCATCAGTTACGAAGGCGTTTCGCGTCGGGAAAAACCGACATTTCCTGAAGCAGCTTTACGCGAAAGTCTACTGAACAGTATAGCTCATAAAGATTACGATTCGGGAATTCCTGTACAGATAAGTGTTTACCCTGACCGTATTGTTTTTTGGAATCCGGGAGCATTGCCCGACCAAATGCCATTGAATAAATTATTTCAAAAACATTCTTCCATACCATTTAATCCCGATGTTGCCAATGCCTTATTCCGAAGCGGCGACATTGAAGCATGGGGAAGAGGTTATCGTAAAATTCTGAATTCAGTTTTGGAAAATAAACAATTACCCCCACAAATAGAATCTTTAAGCGGGTTAATGCTAACTTATTTTGTTGATGTCAGAAAACAACTTGATTCGCAAGGTGCAAATGACAGACTAATAAAAATTGTAGATTATGTAATGAAACATAATAGCATAGATAATAATAAAGTCCAACAATTATTTAATGTTAGTAAATCAACTGCAACACGTCTTTTGCAACAAACTGATTTGTGGCTAATGATGCGGGACAAAGGTAGAAAAGGTACTGATTATGTATTACAATGGCAGCTTTAATCGGCTCATAATCGGCTCATAAATCAGGCTAAAAGTGATTTGTTCGGACTGTATATTATTGAATATAAGATGTGTAAATATATTTTTATCGGTTCAGAATCGACTCATTTAAATTTTAGCTTAGAATATATGCCCCGTCGTAAGCAATACAAAATATTAGCCAGGCAAACAGCAATTTATGATACAATTGTAGTCCGAACTTCAAAAGAATCCTGAACTGGCTGACTACGATATGGAAACCATTGAAATATCGGTTAAAAAGAAAATAACTCCCCGTATCCGTGATATTGACAAGGCAATAGATAACCTGAAAAGGTATATTGCAGTGAACAAGGAATTTATCCAAATCGTCAACGGTGAAGCGATAGTATCTAAAAAAAGATATTGCCAAAATGCTGAAAATTTCGCGGCCAACCTTTGACAAATGGATAAGGGACGGATTTATAATTCCTGTTCAATCAAATGTTTTGCCCAATACTGAAATTTTCCCTCCTGACCTGATTCTGAAACAACTTCAAAATCAAAAGAACAAAAAATAAAAAAAGTTTTCAGCTTTACATTGTACTGCTTTGGTATAGTTTGACTCCACCACGTAAATAAATACAAGCAAAAAAAATTTACATCGTGGCGTTTTGTCTCCATTGTCGTCGTTTGTCTTATTAGTGTAAACCTATTTATCTGTTTGATTACCAATTGTATTCAGTTTTATTTTACACCCGAATTTAGTTAAAAATTAAGTGTAACTATAAAATTGAATATTATGTCAAACATTATTGTAACCACGCCCGAAGAATTGCGGGCAATCGTAAGTGAAGCAGTTTCCGGCGTCCTGCCCAAGCAGGCTTCTATCCAACCGCAAATTGATACCATGACCCTGAACGATGTTTTGGATTTGTTGAAAGAACACGGTTATCCAACATCAAAAGCAAAAATTTACAAGTTAACCTCTACCGGTAAAATTCCTTGCAAAACGTATGGAAATAAACTGGTCTTTTCGCGGAAAGAGATATTACTATGGGCAGAAAACCAAACAAAACCCAAGCACGATTCAAGTAAGATAAGCTTAACCCTTGCGCGGAGTGCAAGACGTAAAAGGTAATCGCTATGAAAGAAAAAAAATTTGATAGCGGAAAATACATCCGTGTAGGGACGACTTTGTATAAAATTGTACAACGTCCCCTTATTAGCGGTGATTGTATAGAGGAGAAAATCCCCTGGAGTTATGAAACACTACGCCAGGACTATGGTAAAAACGACCTTCCTGAAATTGATAAATATGACGGATTTTGCATTATTCCCGACCATGTTAATTATAAGCAGGTACACGGAACATATCTTAAACCAATACGAACCGCTAAATTATATGCCATGCATCGGGAGAGTTTCCTTATATCCGAAACTTTCTGAACCATATTTTTGGTGAGCAAATTGAACTGGGATTGGATTACCTGCAAATCCTTTACACCCGCCCAGCACAAATGTTGCCTATTTTGTTATTGGTTTCCAATGAACGAAATACCGGGAAAACGACTTTTCTTCGTTTCCTGAAAATGGTTTTCGGTAAAAATGCAACGTTCAATACAAATGAAGACTTCCGTAGCCAGTTCAATGCGGACTGGGCTAACCGCTTACTGGTACTGGTTGACGAGTTGTTATTGAACAAAATAGAAGATACAGAGAAAATCAAGAACCTTGCAACAGCGGGCGATTATAAAATGGAAGCCAAAGGCAAAGACCGGAGGGAGATTGAGTTTTTTGCAAAATTTGTTCTTTGTTCCAATAACGAACGTAACCCTATTATCATCCCCAGGGAAGAAGTCCGTTTTTGGGTGCGAAAAATCAATCCGGTAGAAAAAGACAATATCTATCTCAGGGAACAAATGGCCAAAGAAATTCCATACTTCCTGTACTTTCTTCTTTCCCGGAAACTCTCTTCGAAAAACGAATCCCGGATGTGGTTTAATCCGTCTGCACTCGAAACTCCGGCATTACAAAAAATCAAAAAGTACAATGCCAATAAGGTAGAAATTGAAATGGCTGCTTATTGTTATGACATCATGGATGGTTTGGGACAGGATAAAATGCGATGTTGCCCCAAAGACCTCATGGAAGTAATGCGGGAATCCGGCTTGCGTGCAGACATCACGATGGTTCGGAACATACTCAAAGATAATTGGGGCTTGACTTCTCAAAAGAATGGCGAATATAGTTTTTATCATATTGGTACAGAAGGGGAAATTGTCCCGGTGAAAAGAAAAGGACGTTATCTCGAAATTGCACTCACCGATATAGACAAAATCCTGTTGTAATGTTGTATTTAATCACTAAGAGCATGAAAATCAGCAAGAAATATAACCCAACAAAACTGCAACAAATGCCCAACAAAATCCTGTTTGTTGCGACGGTATTGCAACATTATTATTGTTTGTTGTGCTTTTGTTGTATCTGTAATTTTCTGATATATAAACTATTAATACCTGTTTGCAACAAAACAACAAAATAACCGACAAGTATGGCACTTTCAGAAATAAAACAAATAAGTATCAGGGAATACCTTAAGAATATGGGTATCCTTCCAAAGAAGGATTTCGGGTATTACGGGATGTACTTTTGTCCGTTCCGTGAAGACCGCAACACAAGTTTTAAATTAGATTACCGCCAGAATATATGGTATGACTTCGGTACAAACGAAGGAGGCTCCATTATCGACCTTGTAATGAAATTGGACAACTGTACTTTTCATGAAGCCGCAACCCGATTGGAGAATAACATTGCAGGTATTTGCCTGAGTTCTTTTTCTTTTCACCGGGATAATACTTTGGATAAAAAAGAAAACAACGAACCGGCAATAGCCATTCGCGACATCCGTGGGATTTCGCATCCCAAACTAATTGAATGGGTAAATACGCGTAAGATTGATTTATCCCTGGCAAATTTATATTGCCGGGAAGTTCATTACCAGGTCAGGGACAGGATGTATTTTTCGGTTGGGTTAGGGAATGACAATGGCGGATATGAGCTGAGCAGTCCGCCCAATTTCAAAGCATGTATTCCGCCCAAGGAAATTACGACAATAAAGAGGAGTCATAACACCTGTTTAGCTTTTGAAGGTTTCTGGGATTTCCTTTCATACTTAACCTTGAAAAAAATCGAGAGAACGAAGTATGATGTGGCTATTTTAAATTCGGTTGCCAATGCCCAAAAGATACTTCCTTTTCTGAAAGAACACAAAAATATTTACGCTTTCCTGGACAATGACGAAGCTGGACGAAAAGCATTTCAGAAAATAAAATCGTCTTGTTTTTCTGCTGATGACATGTCGGAAAGATATAAGGGTTACAAAGATTTGAATGATTACTTATGCGGCAAAAAGCAGGTAAAGGAGATAAAGAAAAGCAGGGGTTCCAGGCTGTAAGCGAAGGACTTTTTTCAACGGAGCAAGTTTGTGTTTTGGTCTGACCAAAACCTTGCTCTGCGAGGCAAAAACATCCCGCCGGTCTCATTAACAATTAAAATGCAAATTCACATGAAAACAATAAAAAATAGAAATACCAATGGCCGACCAGTCAAAATGCCTTCCGAAAAGAAAGGATATAAAGTAACTGTAAAAATGGCTACGGAGGAATATTATTCACTGAAAGCCAAAGTAAATTTTGCGGGGATTAATCGTAGCGAATTTATCCGCCAGTGTATTCGCACCACTGAGGTAAAGCAGCGGCTTACCCCCGAGTTGATGGGGCATATTCGTCAGCTTTGCGGCATGGCAAACAATGTAAACCAGATTGCCCGTACAGCGAATACTGCCGGATATCCGGATGTACACATGCGATGTTTGGTTATGAACGAACGGCTCGATAAAGTAATTGCATTGATTGAAAATGATTGCTAAAATTATTCAGGGGAGTGGTTTTGCCGGAGCAGTGAACTATATTATGGATAAAAAGAATGCCCGTTTGCTTTTTGCAGAAGGCGTACGGTTAAAAGACAAAGCATCCATCATTCAAAGTTTTATTACCCAAAGTAAAATGAAACCTAATATTTCAAAGCCAGTGGCGCATATCTCACTCGATTTTTCAGCGCAGGACAAAAATCGCTTGACAGACAAATTTATGGTAGGTGTTGCTCATGAATACCTGGCAAAAATGGGATATGAGAATACACAATATATTGTTGTTCGTCACTTCGACACAGAGCATCCGCACCTGCACTTGATAATAAACCGTATTGATAATAATGGAAAGCGAATCTCCGATCAAAAAGAAAAGTTGCGTAACACAAAAGTTTGCATGGAACTGACAAAAATGTACGGTCTGTATATTGCCCCTGGGAAAGAGAATGTAAAAGAGCATCGGCTAAGGGAACCCGATAAAACCAAATACGAAATTTACCGGACACTTCAATCGGTTGTTCCCCAATGCCAGAATTGGCAGGAGTTAGAAGCTGCACTTCGGAATTCGGGTATAACCATTGAATTACGAAAAAATGGGAATACTGACAAAATGCAGGGGATTCGGTTTGGAAAAAACGGATATGAATTTAATGGTTCCAAAGTTGACAGGATGTTTAGCTATTCCAAGATTAATTACCATCTGCAACAAAATGAATGGTCTATGCGTGTGCAATCAAATCCTGGGCATCGGAACAAACAGGACATTACAACGGGACATACTTCAGCAGTAGAAGCAATAGTTACTTCTATGGGAGGGCTTTTCAATTCTCCGAATTTATCTTCTGGTTATGATGAAGATTATGCAGAATATTTAAGGCAGGAAGCCCGAAAGCGAAAGAAAAATAAAAAAGGTTTTAGACGATAATTAAATCATTAAAAATGAAGGAAAATAGTTTTATTAGTGCCATGTTTGAAGAAATCAAAAGTAAGATTTCTGTCATTGAGAAAAAATTAGAAAAAGATGAAATACCTCCAGGCCATTCAGGTCCTGCAACTAAAAAAGATGAAAAAGGTAAAGCAATTACCGCAGAGGAACTTTTAAGGTTGGTGCAAAAAACCATAATCTATTCAACTCAAAAAGAATTACAACATGCTATTCCCCAGCTTCAAAACTCTAAAAATGAGATTCTGGATGGCATTAATGAATTACGTATCAGTTTAAAGAATTTGAAATGTTCCCGCAAAAAGATTAAAAAAGATTTCGCGATAAGTAATTTGAAACTTTGGAAAATCAGCTCGATTGTTGCTTCAGTGTTACTTCTGTTTTGTATTATAGAATTAAAAATTGAGAATCTTAGGTTAGCAGACAACGATTTAAAGTTCAGATATATTCATTGGAATCAAGGCATAGATTCTACCGGATTGCATAATCTCGAAACAATTTTTCATGTAAGCAAAGACAAAGAATTAATAAAAAATATCCGTCAAGGTGTAGTAGAATATGAATTAGGAGCTAAACAAGATTTGGCCTCAAAAAATATTAACCGAAACACAGAACCGGATTCTTCTCAGGAATAGAATTTCCATGCATGAAAAAATGCATTTTTTAGGTAATCCCAAATCACCAACAAAGGTGTTCAATTTAATCCAAACAAGCCTGCGGTTGCAAAAGACTTCGGCATAAACGCAGCAAATGAATGTGCAAGATTTTTTGGTAATAGCTGTTTTATTTTGAATGAATACGCCTTTCTCATTCTTCCAAAGGCAAATTCATTGCAAAAAAGCGGTAAAAACAGTTGCCCACTAATTTGCCTCCAACCCACCCCCGATAATTATTGGGGCCATTTATTCCGATTCCTTTTGCAATTTGTATTAAATTGAATTTGGAGTGTTTACGATTTGGGAGGACGGCTGTTATTTAGCAAAAATAAGGAAAGATTAAACGGTCGTTTTTGAAACTTATAAACGTATTGGTTATTGAAGTTATTTGCGGCTCTTAATTCAAAATATTACAATGCTGCGAATTAATCTAAGTGCGAATCAACTTATACTTTGGTAGTAAGTATAAGTTGGTGTTTTTTGAATCTTAATTAAACTTTTATAATTGTGTAATACTTCCGGTGAATACAAAAATTTCTATGCAACACAGCAACTACAGAACTACATCAAAACACTATGTTGATAAACGTGAAGGTGCCAAACAAATGGTGAAAAATGGCTTCAGAATTTTTGATAAAAATATCAAAAAGGGCACTCTAGCAGGGCACTCCAGTCATAAAAAAAGAGTCACATCGCTGTAACTTCTTGATTTTCATTTGGATAATATCGGAATCGAACCGCTGACCTTTTGACTGCCAGTGACCTGTGCTTAAGCGAAGACAGCTTGATTATCAAATAGATACGAAAAAGAGGAAATCGCAAAATAGTGCATTTCATAGCATTTTAGCACCTTAAAAGGGCACTCCAGACGTAAGGATTTTAATTGACGAATTTGAGGATGGAGGAGACGTTTAATTTTGTCAGGATTGACGAAATTAAAGTGTATATCTTTTCTTAACGTTCAGTTTGTTGAAGTATGTCCAATGAATTCTTGTCACCAAAGTTTACATTATCATAAACAACAAGGTATCTGACGGATCCCAATATTCTAAGCTGCATTTTTTTATCCGGAGTTACGATAAATAAACCACGATCCTTTCCAATATCGAGTGGGGCATCTTCAATTATTTTTGTCGTGTCAGAATGGATTGTGTCACCGACATTTAATGACATTATTTTGTTTGCCTGACCACTTTTGATTCCTTGAGCTTTGGAGATTCCCGGAATAGCATCAAGAATGACAAATTGAAAGAAAAATGCCTTTACCCAATTACTCATTATTAATCATGTTTAAGATGCCCAGGAAATTTCAAGCCCGATGCAAGGATTTAATATCAGCTATTTGACTCCTACTACGTTACATTACCAACTGGCCTTTGTTCAACTTATCAATTCAGAAGGCATATTAGAGCTTATAATTTCTACCGGATTTTTATATTTAATCGGTGGAATAGCTGAACCCTACTTGCTCAAAAATGGAACTCCGTCCAGAATTTCCATTCTGATTCCGGTAAGGATATAGCTTTCGATCTGGTAAAACTGAGTAGCAACGATTGGTGATGTAGCCTTTTTGATTTTTTTGTAGTACGTTACAATCAGCTTATCAGTTGCAGCAGAAAGTTTAATAACTTCATTTGTCCATGCTTCAGCCTGCTCATCAGTCATACTGTCGAACTGTTGTGCATAATTACTCAAAAGCTCAACGCGTCTCGCTCCGTTTTCTTTTCTTTTGACTTCGTATTCATCATACAGTGCCCAGAAAGCATCCGATTGCGCCTCAGTTGGTTGAACAAAATTATCAACTATTGCCTTTTTCTCCATACCAAAAGCAGCCTGGTATAAATCCAGTTCTTCCTTGTTACTTTGCGCGTTTGCGAATAATGCAAAAGCCATTACGGCAATTAAAAATGTGATTTTTTTCATGTGTAATAAAATTTAATGTTAATGATAAAAATTAATTAAAAATGAAGCAGATTTACTTATTGTCTTCCTGAAGAACCATTTCATAGCCTAATTGCCGGAGCACATCGGCTTCATTATAAAACGTGATACTTCTTTTGATTTTGCCGTTTTCGATAAGGTAGTTTGAATTGGCCCAAACGGTTATCGACCCACCATTATCTTTGAATACGATATTCATTTCTGCCCAGTTCGCAACCCATTCGCCTTTGTTATCGCCATCGGGAATGATTACAGCAGCAAAACGCGAGCGGGTGTAATGAATTTTTTCGTACAGGTTTTCAACACACCATTGCCAGTTTGCAACTGCATCCATTTTACCGATCGAGTCACCATACGAAGGTCCCATTCCGAGGTAGTTGTCATCCAGGTAATTGCTCATCGACTCATAATCGAGGTTTTCGACTGCTGTTACATAACTTTTAACCAATTCTATATTTTCGGCTTGTTGCTTTGAGTTGTTCGATGTACAGGCAGCCATGCCAATCGCCAGCACCGCCAGGATAATTAAATTTTTCATCTTATTTAATTTTTAATTTCTAATTATTTAATGGTGTACCCTTTTCCTTCAAGACAAACCGAAAAAGCCTTTACAAAAGTCTCTCTTATTTGTTCTTCCGTTGCAGCAGCATTTACCTGCGATTGCTGGTTTGCATGCGCCTGAGACTCTCTTCCCTGGCGTCTGCCTGCCAGTCCACCTGCAACAGCTCCTATAGCGGCACCTTTACCTGCATCACCGGCAATGGCACCAATTGCAGCACCTGCTGCAGCACCCTTTGCACCGCCAACAATTGCTCCACCGGTTGGACCGCTCTGAGTTGGAGCGGCCTCCACTTTTGGCAGATTTAACGGGTCGATACCCGTTTGTTGCATTGCCCACTGATAACATTCAAACTCGTCTTTCTTTTGTTGCTGCTGGCTTTGTTCTTTCGACGGATAGACAAACAGTTTGGCTGTTTGAGATATCTGGTTGTAAGTCATTTTTGCCGTGTCGGGCAATTGTTGTGTAACCGGTACCTGCGCAAAACTATTTTGCGATAGCGCAAGTAAGAACATCGGGAGAATTATCCCGGAAAATGTTTTTAGTGCTGTAAACTTTTTCATTTTAAATAATTTGAATTATTATTTTTTTGGTGGATAATTCAACAGTATTTGTTGAACGGCAGAGGTTATATTTTGCTCTCTTTTTTCTGCGCTTATATCCTCGCTGAGTGTTTTGGCTCCTGAGCCTTGCCATATGATCTTTTGAGTGTTATTATCAATTAATGTAATTAGCATGGTTCCATCAGTGTACTCATCGTAACTTATATTAGTAGTACCAAAGCCTCCTCCATAACCGTACCTTCCATATCTCATTGCGCCAGTGCTACTGGCAGTTGCAGTTACTTTTTGTTGCGTTTTTATATGTATATCTACAAGCGCATCCGGCGTGTCAGATTTATTAAAACCCTTTTTTGACAATTCACTTTCAACCGCATTTAAAATTCGGTCTTTGTTTAATTGACCAACTGTTTCAAGTAAGTCATCCTGTGTTAAACTGTATGTTTTGTACTTGCTAAAATCAGCTTGTTTATCATAGTCATAAGCCGTTTTAACGGTGCTACAGGCTACAATTCCTGAAACAATAAATAAAAATAAAAGCTTTTTCATTTGTTAAATCTTTTTGTTTTGTAAGTTATAAATCCTGAATACTTTAAAAATTAAATCCAAACCTAACAACTGGTCCATAAGTATTTACATCATAAAGGAATCTTTCTACTCCATCTCCTTTATCATAATTAATTCCTATATAGCGGTAGCCAACAGTTGCCTGAAATAGTTTTGAAAAACGGTATCCTGCATAAGCCTGAAGCTGCCATGAGAAGTCTGATCCCACTCCAAATCCACCAATGTCTCCTCTGAATTGAAGAAGCCAGTGTTCTTTAATAGTACCCTGAGAGCGAACCAAAATGATGGGGTCGAACCACGTTTTACTCAAAGATCCACTTCGTGTTTCCCGTATTGTTTCCAAATCGAGTCCTGTATAGAGGCTAACAATTCTTCCTCCAATACCAGCTTCCAGATGCGGGATAATACGTTTTAAACCTGCAACTTCCCAGGCAGTTTCTTTCATGGTAACATCTCCTCCTGTAACAACATTAGAGGGAACCACTCCTTGCCCCAGTTTCATGTACAACAGGTCAGAAGTAATGGCCCAGTCGTCGTTGGTAGCTTCTAAATATAACATGGTGCCCATTTTCAGATGACTAAAAATGCTACCGGCGTTGGCATCAACTTCAACAGGAGGTAATTCAGCAACGCCAACATCTCCACTCATTGTTGGTAACATTAAATAAACCTCTGTAAGGTAATGCCAATTTGAGTTTTCCTTTTCCTGGGCGAGTACTGAACTTCCCATGATGCATAAAACGATAATTGCTGCTGTAATTTTGTTCATTTTTACTTTAAAATTTTTCTGGTTACAAATTAATTTTCCTGCTTTTTAACAGGAGAAATCATAATATCCCATAATCCTCCTTTTCCTAACCTACCCCTAACAACTGATCCCAGGTTGTAAAAAAATAAGGCCCCAAACACACAAATAACATTCACGATAATATGATAAGAGTTGGCATTTTTAGTTAAGTTTTTTATTGCATTTACAAAACCTCCATATTCATGGCTGGCTTCCATGGCATGTTCCAGAATTAAAATGATTGTTATTCCAGCCAAATACAAAAAAGTGCGCAAAAGAATTTCTACAATTGCCGGTTTATCGTTAACTCCCAGGGGCACATGCTCTAAAATAAGTACAGCCTTAGCTGCTATCAGCGCTCCAACAATAACTATTGAAGCACCATAGAATTCTATTCTGTACTCACTCAACAAGAGCACTTTTATTATCATAAGAGTTCCAAACCATATAAGAAAATATAACGAGACCAATAAAATTGCCTTTAGCTCTTTTAATAATTTGTCTTTGGCACTCATAGTAATGTTTTTTTTTGTGTTTTTACAAACACTTCCATATTTTTTATGATACAACCTCCACTAATACCAGCATTTTTATTTTACTGATTGCATCGGTGGATTTTTCCACGCACCATTCAATGCAGTTTCTGCCGGCCAATAGATGCGCAGGTAAGATGAGAATGGTCCTATGGGTGCAGGCAGCCAGTTGGACTCTAGATCCTTTCCGGGTGACTCGTGCTGAATGTAGAGCGTGAGGCCGCCATCGGCATCTATTTTCAGCTTCGGCAGCATCGGCGAGTTGATGAGGTAGCGGTCGATGGGATTGGCCACCAGCAAGCTCGCCGGCAGTTCATACATGGTGAGCGACCAGAACGCATGCGCGGGTGGCAGTTGGCCCTTCGGGAAATGCAGCGTATAGCGGTTAGCGCCGTTGAGCTTTTGGCCGCTGGCGTCAGCCCAATAAATAGGGTACATCGCTTCCTGTTTTGAATTTCCCCAGATGCCCAAGGTTGCGAGCCAGCGATAGAGGTAATTGTTTTTCATGGATGCGCGCGTGCCGAAAACATCGCCGGCGGTAATTTTACCTTCCGCCAATAACTTCGCGCCGCCCTCAAATTCTTTCCAGGCGTCGCCGATGCCTTCCTCGAAGGCTTTCTTTATCTCAGGAGAAAGCGCAGCGGGATCGAAAGTCTTCCCCGCGACGATGCCAACCTTGGCGAACCTCTCCATGAGCTCCTTCTCGGACGGAACGGTCGGGCAGAATTGCAGGACGAAATTCAGGATATTGAACACCTCGAGAGAGCTTTTCTGCTCTTCCTGGCTAAGCGGCTTGATGTAGTCGATGGCCGGCGCGGGGGTGGGCGCGGGCTGGCCAAGGAACTGGCTCAAGGGCTGCACCTTGTACTCCGACTGGATTTTCTTCACGTTGTCGAGGTCGGACGGATCGAACAACTGGGTGCGGTAGAGAAGGGTGTTTATCTCGGTCTCGGACTGGATGACCTCCTTGATTCCCTGCGGTTTCTCGCCCTTCCAGTTCGGGCCAGCCAGCATGATGCTACCCGCTTCGTTACCGGTGGTTCGGCTGCCGGCATAAGCAAAGTTAAATGTATAGGCGTCGATGAACTGAATCGAATAATAGCGGTCCTTGGGAAATTCAGGGACGGTCAGCACGAGCGGTTCGGCCCGAAGGTCTACACCGAGAAAGGAATAGGGCGTGTCGGAATTGGGCGTCTGGATCGCCTTGTCCGCCGGGGTGTAAACGCGCGGGATGTTGTGGATCAGATTCCACGGCCCCTTGTATTCAGGGGCTTTCTCGTCAACGAAGTAGTCGTATTGGATGCGGTAGCTGTCCACCATGGGATAGCCGTAGATATATGCTTCCCTTGCAATGGCTTTTATTGAGTCAATGGGTAAAGTTTCCAAAGAATCACTTGTTTTTTTAGATTGATTAGTAAATGCCGTAAGCGATAATACAACAACGGCAATCATCAATGCCTTAATTTGATTTTTCATCTGTTTAAAATTTTTTGATTTCTGAATGTTCAAAAAATTTGAAGACATTCAGGAACTCACATAAATTTTAATCATTCTTGTTTTTGAATTTGGAATGAAGAAAATTCATGCTCGTTTCATATTTTATATTTATTAATTTTATTATTGTTCCGAGTTGTTGTATGATGTTATTCCATCAATTCAAATTCCCCAGGCTTCCATGCCTTATCAAATAGTGCTTGCTGTGTACCATAAGTTCTAATCAAAGGAAACCAACCTTCACCAACATTGGTTTGTACCCAGTTGCTTTCTTTGCCTTCGGGTGCTTTTGGACCGATGTACACGTCCACACTGCCATCTGCGTTTATGATTAGTTCTTTATCTCTCGAATCGATACTTGTAGCCCTTAGTTTATTTGTTGCATTTTTATTGTCGATAAAACAGCGGGTGTTTTCGCTGTATAAAGTCAATGCCCAGAAATTAGAAGCAGGAATGCCTGCCGGTAAATGAATTTTGTATGTATTTGACCCAAGCAAGAGGTTGCCGTCTTTATCTTCCTTGGTGGTTAAATAACTTGTGGTACCAGGTCCGGGCGTATTAGATTGCATACCTGCTGTTACTGTTACAGCTTCGTAATAATACTGTGTACTTTCATCTAAAAAATAATTCGACTTACTGGTTTTGGTTAACGGGAAATTCGTTAACTCTCTGTACCAACTGCTATTTTCATAATATGGCTCATCCTGTCGCGGTTCTATTTGGTTAGCTTTACACATCAGTTCGCCCAAATTGGCTCCTTCCGTTAAAATCGTTTTTAGTTTTTCTGAAGGATTAAAGGGTTGGCCATTTTCAATACCCATATATTTTAAGTAAGTATAGAAAATTTTATCTTCTTCCTTCTGTGGCTCATTTTGAATAAACTGATGTACCAGTTCAAAATACTTAAAGCCCCTGGATGGCATGCCCTCAAATCGCTTGTCGGTATTGGAAATGAATTTTGCCGGGTTTAAAACATCTCCATATTTGCCAACAAGAAAATTCTCTTTCATCTTTTTGATTTCCGTTTCATCAGTGGACAGAAACCGTGTACCAATCATTATTTTACTGGTTGTACTGTTAATAACAATGTACCCGTTGGTATTTAGTTTTGAAGCATCATATCCATTTGGAAGAATAAGGTATTTGCCACCTTTTCCTTTATCAGCCCCCATTAAGCCTAAATCACCCAGGGAAAGTTGGTAAAAATCCACTATTCCTCCGGCAGAAGCACCAGCAGGATAATCAATAACCACAGGCCCCGTTTTAGAAAGATCTGCCCAACTAATCACATAAGGAGTGGTAGCGTTAGCGGTAAGAATGCCTGCTTTTTCATTGAAGGATTTGTATTCTACAAAATCCAAATCTGCTCCGCCATAGACTTCAGAATGGGCATTGTACCACATTTGAAAAGTCGTTACCGGAAGCGACCACTGATACACTTCAATAGCTCTTTGTAAACTCAATTGATCATTCAGTTTAGCGATAGATTCTTTAGTAATATAACTTTGATTCAATTGAATATCTCCAAAATTGGTTTTAATCAATTCATCGCCTTTCAAAGTAGCATCAGCAAGTGCAACAGCATTACCGCCTGTGGCAGATTTAGTATCCCCTTTTTTTTGTGCTTGTAGGTTACAGCTTGATAAAGCTGCTGTAATTACAAATAGTAATAGTGCTTTGAATGTTGTCTTTTTCATTTTGTTATATTCAATGTTAGAATTTAAGTTTTTAATACATTCCTGCCTGTGCGTAAATATCAAAAGTCAGAAATGTTTGTCTACTACTTGGTAAGATATTTCACATTAAGGTTATAAAATTTTTATTCTGCAGTCAGTGGAGTTTTTAGTTGTTTTCAGATTTCTGAATTTGAGCAAGTAATTGTTTCATAGTTTCTTTTTTTAGGATCAACTCTTTTATCTGATTGCGGTATTCGGCTTTTGCCTCATCCAGGATATCATCAGTCATCGATTCCAGATCTTGAATTTTATTTTCAAGTACCTGGAGCTTTATCAGCATCTTTTTGATGTTTTCTTTTCTTTCTTCCATTTTTGATTTTCGGTAAACGACTGTTTAAAAAAATGAATACTTATGATTTACATAGCATTCTATGTAAATTAGCGCAATTGGCATTTTCAAAATTAAACCATACCGGGTTACAATACTATACAGTTCAAACTGTATTTATTTAAATAATAGTCAATGGTAAATGATTGAAAGGATTGCTATAAACCAGAATAATTTTACAACAGAATTAATTTGGAATATGGGAAAGATTCTCACTTTCGCAGAAACGAAAGCTCCTATTTAGTTTTATGGGAATAATACGAATAAATACATAAGAATGGGAAAATAAAAATTCTTTAAACTATAGTAATCCTTTTTTTTTCAAATCCAGGACAACTTCCGTAAGAGAAAACTTTCCTGATTTCTGAAGAATATTGGTGCGATGGGTATTCACAGTATGAATACTTCGAAAAAGTTTATCTGCGATTTCCTGGCTACTTAATCCCTTTTCAATCAATTCAATAATTCTGAATTCAGTATGAGAGAATATACATCCAGTCATCAGAAGCTTATCATCGGGATAACGGTATAGCGAGCAATCCTCTCCATTATAAAAATGAAAACCTTTGTGCAATTTTTTACATTCGGAAATGTCGGTAATAACAAAAATTAGAAAGACCGATTCGTAAGGAACCTTGCTGTAAAACAAAAAAGCCTGATAAAGCGCGTTGAAATAAGTACCATCCGGTTTTCTTGCTCTAACATTTATTGAGAGTACTCTATGCCCCTTTTTTTGTATGTATAGCTCCTGAGCTACACAAATTATCTTTATTTGGGCAAGGTGTTGCCTGTTCAGATCTTCGGGGTGTGTTTTTGTTAAAAAATAACCCAGGGAAACTTGTTCAGGTTCAACTCCAAACATTGGGAACACATTTTTACTTACATGTTGAATATCAAGCAGAATGATATCAGCGATATAAAAAAACTGCTTATTTTCTACTGTCGATTCCTCCAACTCTTTCAACAAAGGATCATCAGTTGCAATACCTTCAAGCCCCGATTTTGAAAACTTATCAAAAAAACAGTGAAACAAACTGTAATCCTTATTGGTAACTTCTATATTTTTTTCATAATCAACCAGCATTTTTACCTTTTTGTTAATGGTTAAAACCCTTCAAGTTCATTGCAGCTACTTTCAGTTTATAAAATTCTATTTCTTTTAACTAAATTTTATATCTCTAATGGTTTTACTAAAGTGAATTTCATTCGCAATTACACCTATGGCTTTCCAATCTGCCGTGGTTTAATTCCTTAATATTAAAGTATTACAATGTGCAAGATAAACCCATTTCGAGTTGAGTTCAATACCGATCATTAAGTATTTATCAGGTCTATTTCCGCTTCAATTTCTCCGGGTTTCCAGGAGCAGTTAAACCAGGATTCGAGCGGGCTATACAAACGTAATATCATATTCCATCCATTGCCTGGAATGGTTTGAATCCAGTTGCTTTTTAAAGTAGTGGGGGGTTCAGGGCCAAAGCAAATTATCAGCGATTGATCAGGATTAAAAACCAGTTTTGAACTTTTCATGTGAACAGAGGGCCACGGTTGATCTGTTTTTATTATCAAACCGGTATGGTTGTCATACACAATAACCGACCAAAAGTTCGCGGCCGGAATATCCGGCGGCAAATGAATTTTGTAATTCAACTCACCTTTCAGAGCCTGTCCAGATTTGTCGGTTGTAACTTTATAGGTTATAACTTCTTCCATTAAATGTAGATTAAATGGGAATAATAAGTGTATAATTGATTCGTTGCATTAAACTTTTATGAAAATACATTGATTTTAAGCACCATACAATCGTTATTAATCATTATTTTTTATTATCCTTGTCATAATAAACTTAAGATAAACCTTAACGTGATTTATGATTTCTGATAAAAAAGGGTACGATTTATATTACCAGTTTATTGATAAATATTCTCAGAATGGATTTAGAGATATTGATCGAAATGATCCATTATTGCTGCAACTCGAAGGAGTAACCGAAGACAATAATCAATTTTTCCTTATTGCTGACACAATCGAGCTAAAGATTCTCTGGATAAGCCAAAGAAGTACACAGATGTTTGGTATTACTCCGGAAGAACTTAGTCCTTATTATTTTTTTGAAGCCACCCACCCTGACGATATAAACAGGCATATATTGGGAAGGACGAAAATGATGAATATTGGCAATAATTTGTTTGCTGCTCAAACCGGAACCTATTTATTATCAACCGAGATCAGGATACGAAATTCTCAGGGGGAGTTTCCTAATTTACTTTTTCAATTGTACTTTTTTTATAGTTCGCTTCATAATACAGTCTTTCATTTTCATATTCTCACCAATATAGATTCTTTTAAAAAGCGGAAAAATGGTTATCATTACTATGTAGGAAATGATTTAGCGAATTTCAGATATCCTGACGAAGAGTTGCTCAAGATCGGAAATCCTTTGTCGGTAAGGGAATTTGAAATTATCAAACTGATTGAATCAGGAATGAGCAGTGAGCAAATCGCTGAAAAATTATTTCTGAGCAAGTATACGGTTAATACGCATCGTGCAAACATCTTAAAGAAAACCAATGTAAATAATATTTCTGATTTGATTTATGATTTTCAGAAACGCGGATTGCTTTAAAAAACATTCCCTGAAATTACATACAGACCTGTATTGTATTCCTCCCATAAACTGTGTACTATTTACAACCTAAACCGGTATTGCAGCCCGCCCATAACCTGTGTGCGTGAACCCATAAAACCATATTCTGCCCTGAGCATCCAGTGTTTACTTAACTGATATTGTGTTCCAAGTACGAAGTTCCATTTGTCTTTCAGGTTTTTTTGGAGCGAATACTGAACCGTTGCCGAAGTGCCATCATTCAGTGCGGCATCAGCCGAATTCAATGCATTTCCTGCAGTTTCCAGCACACGGTTTGCAGTCTCGTACCTGGCAGAATTAACCGGATTTTTTTGCTCAACAGGAGTAAGTCCGGCCCACCAGTCGTCAACTGCAACTTGTTTATTACCCACGTTTTCTATTCCCTGGTCTACTTTTACCTGAAGTTCACCAACAGGTATAACTTCATTTAAGGCAATTGAACCTTTGGTCTCGGAAGAGAATTTTACTCTAAAACCGCCCACCCAAAATGCAATATTTTGCTGAGGTTTATTAAATTTAAATGTTTTCCCCAAGCGCGGTCCAAAACCAAAGGTGAATACAGGTTTATCCAAAGCGCTAACATCTGTCCAGGCAACATTCATATCCAAAGCTAACCAACCTCCTCCAACTCCCATAGTTGGAGTCAATCCAAACCCCATTGTTGTTCCTGAAAATTCGGCTTTAGTAGAAAACGTTGTAACCTGCGACCATTCATTGTCGATATTAGGAAGGTACACACCAGCATCGATTGAAGTAGAAGACGATGATTTTCCAAATAATCCATAAACGTTCAAGAAAGGGAAGAGCCATATATCAGGTCTTACAGTAATTGCTGAAGCCCAGGCTTCAGCCTCGTTAAACCGAATTATCTCATCCATATCGTACATTGATCCGTTATTGAAGCCCACAGAAAGATTATCTAGTATTAAAGAGGATGTCTGAGTAAAATAATTTACACTAACTCCTGCTGAATAAGGGATATCATAACCCCTTTCAACTGCTTTTGCGCCCCAGATGGGAAGCATGTACGGATATTCAGTGGCTTTTATACTATCGGAATGAGCTTGATTCTTTTCACCAACAACTTTATTGCTATAAACCTGGGCCATAATTTGTCCTGAAATGACAAAGATCAAAAAAACTGTAGTAAGAAAAGTTTTCATTGTAGCAATTCAAATTATGGCGTTGATAATTATTCGCTTCAAGTATGTTTTCAGAATCGGGTTTATTCCTTCTTTTATTTTGGTGAACCACCCATCGGAATTTTCACATAAAAGTACATTGCTGAATTTTTAATCTCGTACGCTTGATTTTTACTTATATCAAGCAATCCGTAATAGTAATTTATACCTACAGCAATACTTTTTGTTTCCTTCTTTAATTTATACCCTACTCCGCCAAGAAGCCCGGCATCCATTCGTTTATATTCATCTTTTACATCGCGCTTATAGGTAAGATCTCCGCCATTAGCTGATACCTCAAAAAGATCGATTTGTTTGTGATTAAACCCAAGCTGAGGACCTGCTTCAATATACCAGCGGTTGTTAAATCGTTGATGAAAAAGAATTGGTACATAGAAAGTGGGTATTTTTTTTGTAAGTGTTCCTTCGCTATATACTTCATCAAAATCCGGATCTCCGACAGGATAAGTTGGCATTCCTGTTGCCCCCACATTTGATTTAACATGAACTCCAGTGCTTAAATAAGAACTGTTTTTCATTAGTACATGAAAATAAAAACCAAGGTCGAAACTGTTTAGGGGCTCTGCAGTACTTATTGTATTAATATAAGAGCGACTCATACCTCCGGCCAGCCCAAACTCAATATTATCAGAATTTAAAGCTTCTCCAAATAGCAGGGATATTAAAATCTGACCATTTGAAATGGAAGGTAAAAGAAGAATACAAAAGGCAATGAATATTTTTTGAAATTTTTTCATTTTAAACTATTTAGATTTTTATTTTCAATTTCCTGTTTATAAGTATTTAAAAATTAAGGCCCAATCTGACAACAGGGCCAAATTCATCGACATTAAAAATAAATCTTTCCGTATCTACTCCATTGTCGTAATCAAGCGATAAAACTTTGTAACCTGCAGTTAACTGAACTGCCTTTGTAAAGCGTTACATTTCCCTCAAAATTACTTGTATTTACATTCAGAGAAAATACTTATCAGTGGGTATTTTATTGAGGATTAAGGTGCTTACTTTTGTATATAGCATGCTTTCGATTAAATATGATTTAACTTTATGAATGGATTCGATTTTCCAGTACAAGTGTTATATGCATTTTGTTAAGCTCAATTTATTTCAATTTAAATAGTATTATACAATGAAATTCATTTTTAAAATTCTAATTGCCATTCCTGTACTCAGTTCACTAGTTATTTCTGTAGCGTTTATAATTGGCGGAGTAATGCGAGGAGTACAAGGAATTATTGGGGTATTGCGCGGACAAATTAAAACTGCAGAGTACCCTGGTCTGAAGCTTTTTGAAGCTTTGGAATTATTCATTTTTAGCTTATTATTTATCATTTTTGCACTGGGATTCTCAAAGCTTTTTATGCCAAAATCAAAATTATCTGATGCACTGGAAGGAGTTATGCCTGACTGGTTACGTAAAACTAATTTTCAACAACTGAAATTAATATTATGGGAAACAATACTGACAACGATCTTGGCTCTGTTTGTTGGTGTACTGTTGAAAAACACAGGAAATTTAAAATGGCAAATGACCATATTCCCTATCTCAATTGCACTAATTTCAATTGCCATATATTTGATTCGAATAAGTGAAAGGAATCAACATTAATTACTATTTAAAGAAGTTAAGCTGATTCATTTGCTTTTCAGAAAATTAGTAATACAAATTACTTTTATAATCTATTTATGGACGATATAAGAAAATTCAATTTTTTAATAAATAAAATCGATACTCATTTATTTTATCGTTTTACAGGAACTTTATTCCTGATTTTTATTTTCACCACTTCGTTCGCCAGCTCAAAAATAGATACCATATACTTTCAAGATGGAGACAGAATTACAGGTGAAGTAAAATCACTTGATAATAATTTACTTAAACTCTCAACCGATGATTCAGGAACAATTAGTATTGAGTGGGATCGAATCGACAGTGTTTTTATATTAAATCCAATGCGAATTACCTTGATGGATGGAGTAATCAGGCATGGTCAGATTAGTCCTTCCGGGATGGCAGGCGAATGCACAATCCTTGTAGATTATGGAGAAACGGAAAAAGTAAAACTTTGGAATATAGTTGAACTCCTTCCACTGGAAAAAAGATTCATTGACCGATTGTCAGGAACAGTAAGTTCAGGATTTAGTTTTGTGAAGGCAAGTAATGTAGCAAAACTTGATTTTGCAGGAACTGTTGAATACAGGGGAGAAAAATTGATATTTCAGGCTGATTATGATGTAATTTTGACTAAAGAATCCAGTGAGACAACCCAGCGACAATCAGGAGGAGCATCGTTGCATAGAGTTCTTCCAAAAAACTGGTCAATCCAGGGCAGGGTGTTCGCCGAAAGCAATTCATATTTTGAGCTGGATTTAAGAACGACTGTTGCATTGGGGCCGAATTACTTTTTAATAAGGAATAATAAACAGCGTTTATCGGCAGGTGTTGGATTGCTTGCAAACAAGGAATTTTCGGGCGAGCTTACTCAAAACAATTTTGAGAGTTTGGTGCAATTATCATACAAGCTTTTTTTGTTTGATTCACCTGAAGTATCGATTGATTTCCAGGGGAACCTAATTCCTGGATTATCTGAATTTGGAAGGTTCAGGAATGAAACCGACATAAATATTAGTTGGGAAGTCTTTAACGATTTCTATTTGAAATGGACATTTTATAACAGTTTCGATAATCAGCCGCTTTCGGGCGTTGATGTTCACCGGGACTGGGGGACATCGCTGGGATTGGAATTAAAGTTTTAGTGCTGTATTTCTAACAAATGTTGAGTCGAATAATTTAATGCGTACACTCATTAAAATAAATTGTTAGATAAAAAATGCTCTAAAAATACACCTTAGTGAATCTAACGCGCAAATTTCTGTTGCATATCTGACAATTGGTGATAATATTTCATCATTATTCAAGTGAAAAACGAATTCTAATTTCTACGAATTAGAAAAGTATAAAGAATGGGTAATACAGTCTGTAATGGATTATATAAAAGTATTTTTAAATACAACACCATTAATCTGGTATTTTAATAATTATTCCGCCAGACAAATCCCAATGAGCAATTGGAATGCCAAATGTAAGATTGGCACTGCTGCCTGCGCCACCTCCACCAACTCCCCAATATAATCCACCTCCGGCAAAATCCCATGGTGTGGTTACTGAGCCTTGAAGCCTTAGACCAACCATATCATTAATAAACATTTTTATACCCACCCCAAATTCTGTGGAAAAAAACCAGTGCCTCAGATCCGAATCACCTTTTTCCCAATATCTTGATGTTCCAAGGGAAATTACACCAAAAGGTCTAATTGGGCCATCTTGAAATTCTCTCAAGTATCCTGCCATATAATGGGCAGTGCCAGTGCTTGTCTCTTTATCAGTATTCCCAGGACTTGTAATGTACGTAAGAGTTGGATCGTTCCTGCGATAACTTAATTCGAAATACGATAAATCATCAAATTCAACATCGAGTTTTGCACCGTAAAGAAAGGCGTTCTGCAAATCATAAGTTCCATAATAACCTTCAATATCTCCGCTAAAAGTGTAACCAGCTACGGGTGTTATTTCAATGCTTTGGGCAAAGAGAATTGTATTTGTTAGTACCAGAGCTGTTAAAACTGTAATTCGTTTCATGTTTTTTTGGTTTTAAAAATTGAAAATTAAATATAATCTTTGATGAGTTTCATAAAGAAAGCTGTTTAAAAGCAGTTTAAAAAGAACTCTAATATTCGTCGCTTCCAGTAGTATTCCATAAATTACTTTGTTCTAAATTAGATTCATTTCTAATCAGAAACAATACTTAAGAATAAGTATAATTGAGTTTGATTGGGGTACTAATTTCAGACAAGAAATAGGGTTAGCTTTTATTCTTGAACTGAATTACTGTTTTAGGGGTAGGACAGTAAAATTTACCAAAACAAATTCATGCTAATATCAGAGCTTGAAACATAATGTTATTGAATATCGAAAAGTTGGCATGCCAAATTTTGCAGTACCACTTTGGGGCTTAAAATGAACATCGCTATGTAGTAAATCGTATATACTATAATTTTTTAGGGCATTATTTAAATCGTCATAAAACTCATACGGAATCTCAACATTGCTTTTAATTGAATAATTATGCCAGCTTTGACCGGGTCCTGCTATTAAAAAATCGAGACTGAAACGTTTTGAAAGTGGCAACTTGTATCCAACCATTAAACCCATTGCGATTATCCTCAGTTTAACATCAAATTCCAATGTATATTCTTTTTGAGAGCTGTTAATATATGTTCCGGCAATGTCGGATTGAAATCCGTTGTATTTTAGAAATGCTCCAAAGTAAAATCCGTCAAACATTTGAAGTTGCGTCTTTTTCAGATAGTATCGAACTTCCGGAATAATTTTAAATCCACTATAAGTTAAGTCGCTGGTTTTAATATGATCTCTATCCAATCCTGACAGGTTAGCCAGACCGTTTTCCCCTTTATATGCCGATCCAACTTTAACAGTTAAATTTTTACCAAGTGCTCGCTCATAACTGAATTGCAATGAACCATCGAATAAATCAGTTATTACCAAACCAATTTCATTTTTATATTGAACAGAATCCTTTTGTACGGCAAAAACAGGTGCGACAAAAGTTAAAAATAGCATTAATGATAAACCAAAGGTTTTTGTTTTCATTTTAAATTAATTAGGATAAGAACTGGGCCACAAATTTTAAGTTATTTAGTTGTACAATTAGAGATTCAAAATTCAATTCCTACTCGGCTTTTCCTCTTCCAAAATTAAAGGTTGCAGCCAGATATATGCTAACCGATCTATAAATCGTGTTCATGTTTTTAAGTCGTGTTCCCTGAAGCGCTTTTTGTTCGAAATTATTGTATTCCACCGGATCGGAAAGATTTACAACTTGTTTCTGATTGTTTAAAAAACCCAGGGTATACTGAATACCGGCTGTTACATCCTGACCGAAAATATGTGCCGTTGAACCACCGGTAATATGAAACTTATTAAAATTAAAACTTTCTAAAGTTAGTTCGTTACTAAATGGTTTAAGATCATAGTCCTTCTCATAATTGAAATCTGTTTTAAACCCGGCAAGCAACATCAAATTCTCTTTTACAAACCATTTATATCCTATCGCTGCATTAAAAACCGGCTTCCCTCCTCCAACAAAGGTTAAAAAGTGCCGGTATTCTTCATCCTGTAAAAAGGAATTATTTTCCAGCGAAGGATTCCTGTTTGCTTTAACTATTGCATAGGCTTTCATTTCAGCAAAATATTGGGCTGTAACATATAATATTTTGGTTTTGTCAGAATTATAATAGGTAATACCGGCTGCTATTGAAAACGGGCTTTTCGATTTTACCATTACATTCTTTTTTTCGTCATAATCCAACAACAGGAAATTGTTTTTAAGTTCGCCGCTTTCCGGATCAGTAATATTATTTTGACTTATTCTTCGCATAACTCGTTTCCCATCGCTGTATATTCCACTTAATGTTGGCGTTGAAATATTTAATCCGAACCCGTATCTATCCTTTTTATAAAAAACGCCGAATTTCCACATCAATCGGTAATCATTGAATTTAGCTTCTTCTTCTTCATTGTACGATGACATATCATATGAATCAGGCAGATTTTCCAGATCATTAATTATGGGTCTGGCGTCAATCTGAAGAGTATGGTAAGAATACTGCGATAAAAAAGAAGCAAACATACTTGTTCCTAAAGACAGGTTTTCATTTAATTTATACGAAGTGCCAATTCCCACCCAATCATCGCGATACCGTGTTGAAAGTTTGTAAAATGCAGTATATTTTTCTTTACCGGGAATATTCGAAAGAATATCAATATCTTTATTTACATAGTTCACACCCTCGGTCGATAAATTTGCCAGGTTCAAGAATGCACCCTCAAAACTCCATTTAGTATATTTTTTTGGTTTCAGCATATATGAAAGAAAACGTGGAATAACATAGCTTTTCGCTGAATTTAAATCTATTCCATCCCCCAGTGCATTCGAAACTTTCAAAGACTCGAAAGAGAATAAACTGGCGTTCAGCGATAATTTCGATTCGTTAATTTCAGAAATAGTGGCCGGATTATAATAAATTGCTGATGTACCGGCACCTCCACCAACAACAGCTCCTGCCAAAAGCGAAGATTCATCGTTAAAATTTTGCGACCAGTAATTATTAAGCTGTGCTGAAGCCAAAAATGGGATTGAAATAACGAATATTATCAGTAACTTTTGCATGTAAAATCAATGCCTCTTAATTTCTACTATACAGTAGTATTCAAAATTAATTGTAAATACCATAAAAATACCTTAGTTCAGCACGTAGAAAACTAAGGTATTTTTCAGAGACTATCGTATTGATTTTTAATTATCAAATTCACCTATAAATGGTATTTCTTCCATTATTGAAGCCCTGATTTGGTTAAGAAAAAAACCTTCAAGTTGAAAAAATTGTGCTGCAATTTTCGAACCTGAAACCTTCTTTATTTTCTTATAATATTCATCCGTAAGTTTATCGGTACTTTTACGAAGCGAAATCATTGTGGCAATCACTTCGTCGTACTTTTCATCATCCAGACGATCATAATTTTCAGCATAATTCTGTAATACCCCTATACGCCTTTTCCCCAACTCTTTTCGTTTTGTTTCGAATTCATCATACAATGTCCAAAATGGATTATCACTTTCAATTTCCAGGAAATCAGCAACAATAGCTTTTTTTTCCATTCCAAAAATTGACTGATAGTAGTCAACTTCTTCGTTATTTGACTGGGCTTTTACCGATTGTCCAAATGCCATTCCAAGCAGGACAATACCAAATAAAATTAATGTACATTTTTTCATAATTAATATTTTAAAATTTAAAAATTCCGTGCCTTTAACAAAACCTTTTAATATATATTTGCAAAAGCATTTCCACTACTTATTATAAATCTGTTTACCTGCATTTTAAGCATTCCTCTCAAGCTGATTAAATTCAGAGCAAGCGAAAATCTTTTCATGGTATCAATCGATTATGTCTTAGTTTAGCGGATAATTATTTAGTATTTGTTGAACAGCGTAATTGATATTTTTTTCTCTTTTTTCAGCGCTTACATTTTCAAGCAAGGTTTTTGTACCTGTTCCCTGCCATACAATGTTTTTTGTAGAAGAATCGACAAAAGTAATTACCATTGAGCCTTCAATATATTGGTCGTAATTAATTTGCGTGGTTGTATAACCCCCGCCATATCCCCAGCCACCATACCTGTATCCACCGTTGGTTGAAGCTGTAGCTGTTTGCACTTCTTTCCCTGCAAGATTGACATCTACTATTAAATCGGCATTATCGGATTTTGTAATTCCTTTTGCAGCCAATTCTTTTTCAACAGCTGCTATAATCCTATCACAATTTAGTTGTTGAATTTGCAGGTTTTGAGTACCATCGCTTAACTGATACGTTTTAAACTTTGCAAAATCTGCCTGACGATCGTAATCAGAACTAATCTTCATTGTCGCACAGGAAAAAGCTACAATGGACACCATCAGAACTAAATACTTTTTCATAACGATTTACAATTTACGTTAACTTTGAAATGAAATTATTTGTAAAAAAGCACTTACCGAAAATTCATCGTTCTTTTGTGTAAGTGCCTTTGTATTAATATTGTTTAAAGGCAAAACCTATATTAATTGAATAATAGGATTGTGTTGGAAGATTTTCGGTTTTAAATCCTGTAATGTACTTTGCACTTACTTTCAGGTCCATTGCCTGGTTGAATTCAATAAGAATTCCAACTTCGGGTTTTATAGTAAAATGCCAAACATTCTCTTCTGTTGAATACACTCCCATATCTGTTTCGCGGCCAGTATACATGGTTCCTAATCCAAAACCTACGTACGGATTGATGCGCTCTCCCGGCTTTAACAAATAGTCTGCTGCAACAAGGATAGGAAGCTGGTTGCTATATCGGTACTGAACTCCGCTCAAAGAAATGTTACCCTGAGTATAGGTAGCGTAGTCCATTCTTTCATAAAAAACATTCCATCCAACATCGACTCCCGCTACTATATTATTACTAACATAACCTCTGTATTGCAGGTCGCCGCCTCTGAAACTACCTTTTGTGATATAATCACTCAAATCGCCACTAGCAAATCCCATGGAGTAAGAGGCTGAGAAATAACTCATTTGACTGAATCCTTTGTTTGAAATAAACAACGAACAGAATATAATTAAGATAACTAATTTTTTCATTTTTCTTTCGTTTAGTTGTTTAACTTAGTTAGTTTTCAGGTATGCTGACTGGGTGAATGCCTGATCAATGGCGTCATTCGCTCTTGAAACATCGTTATTCCCCGAAAGCAATCCGTTTACTGTAGCAGTCCAGGCAGTAAAGGGTTCAACTCCGCCATCAGCAATTAAAGTCATTACCAAAGTACCCGTTGTATAGGTCGAAACAGTTGGATATCCCCAGCCCCAACCGCAGTAATAAGGATAATACCAGCACCAGTAGTCTTGCCAGTAATAAACAGTAGTGTTAGTCCAAACTGCAGGAAACAATACAAGATCTGCATTTGCAGGATCATCGGTTTTTGAATAACCTAAAGTGGTCATGTTATTTTGAATACGCTGTAACATTTGAGTATTGTAGGGCTCTTTTACAAACTGAGGAAGTTCTCCTTCAGCCAAATCGCCAGTGATTTTAACAATTTTATCCGGCATCGAATACGTGCTCTTAGCGCTAAAATCGAATTCATCATCATAGTTTGTGTAAACTATGTCTAGTTCCTCATAGTACTCTGGGCCTTCCGGATAACATCCGGCCATCAAGAGCGCAACAACTGCGAAATAAAAAATTTTTCTTTTCATGATTAAAATAATTTGGTTTCCAAAATAGATTTTTCCTTTATTTATATGTAAAAGTACGATAGGAACAGGCCTCAAAAAATACCTATTAATATGTATAATTCGGTCTTCAAACAACTATCCCTCAATTATTACGACAGACTATCAGAATATTATCTGCAATCGGAATTTTAACCTTTGGTTTTAATGTTATACTTTAATTGAATTAACTTCATCATTTAAGTCAATCCGGTTTTGTCGCATTAATTAATCAAGAATTTAATAATTGCTATTTTTGCGTTTCTGGAAGTGCTACATTTGACTGGACTGTGAGTTAAGTACTATTTTTACTTACTTACAATTATGAATCAGTTGAGAAAAAAGTTTGACAAAGAATTCAAGAAAAAAGCAGTAGAACTTTCTTATACAAGAGGCAGTGCCACCGAGATTGCCGAAGAATTAGGAATTGAAAGAGCATTACTTTACCGTTGGCGTAAAGAGTTTAAACAATATGACAAGAACAGTTTTCCAGGTCATGGTACCCCCAAGATGACAGACTTGGAACGTGAAAATGTCCGATTACAACTAAAACTCAGTTTAAATGTTCAAGCACCACCAATATCCCAAAGCAATAATTCTACAAACTGTATATTTTAAACTGAGATTTACTTTAAGCTATCGAGATGTGGAGGAATTGCTTTCAATAATAGGGGTAAGGTGACTCGGATATTTATTCTTATACTAATGTCAAAAGAGGAAGTTGAGTTATATTGTATTGTGCAGGTAATCTGTGATTAGTGTTGTTTGTTTTGTGTTTTGAATAAGTTTGCTTTTACTTTTGTCTAAAATCCACTGAAAGTATAAGCTTTCGCCTTAGAATGGCTTTAAACCATAAAATTTAAAGCTATGTCATTACAAGGTCAAAAAACTACGACATCATCAATGGACTGGGATCAGTTCAAGTTGTTAATTTCAAAGTTAGAACGAGGTCGTGAAAATCCAAAAAGAGCAAGTCTCTATTTTGTGTGCAAATTGTGTGCAAATAAAAAAATGAAGCAACTTTAAGAATTTCTACAAGTGCTTCATTTTCAATGCGTGGGCCCACCTGGGCTTGAACCAGGGACCACCTGATTATGAGTCAGGTGCTCTAACCAACTGAGCTATAGGCCCCGAGAAGTTTAAATTTGATGGTTTAAAGTTTAAAGAATTAAACTTAAATTTTCAACATTTAAATTTCGGAGTGCAAGTTTACAACATTAACCGAAATTACACAAATATATTTTCCAAAATTCTGTGGCGATTTCTATGAATATTAGCGTCAATTGAAATAATATTTGATTTGTACCAATTTCAACTAAATTTGCACACTGTCAAATAGGAATGTTTGATTATACAGAAGAGTGGAGAGAGCGGGCTCACAGAAACTCTGGCAACCATCCGATAACTGAAGGAAAGGTGCTAAAACCCGGCCGGAAACGGAATTATAATTTAAACACAATCATTTTTTAAAATGCAAAAAACAAAAACTTACGAAGAAATCAACCTCAAACTTAAATCGGGTGAAGCAGTTATCTTGACTGCTGAGGAAGTTGCAAAAATGGCACTCGAATGTTCACCTGAAGATATTCTTGAAAAGGTAGATGTGGTTACTACGGCAACATTTGGCGCTATGTGTTCGTCGGGTGCAATCATCAATTTTGGTCATTCTAATCCGCCCATCCGAATGGAAAAAATAAGGTTAAATGGCGTTCCGTGCTACGAAGGATTGGCTGCTGTGGATTCTTATATTGGTGCTACCGCCTGCGACCCCGATAACCCATCATACGGAGGTGCACATGTAATTCAGGATTTAATCGAAGGAAAAGACGTTTTGTTGGAAGCCTGGGGGAAAGGCACTGATTGTTACCCTCGTAAACATATTAGGACAAAAATAAATATAACCACAATCAACGAGTTTACACTTTTCAATCCGCGAAATGCTTACCAGAATTACAATGTTGCAGTGAATACTACTAAAAAGATGATTCATACTTATATGGGAACTTTGTTACCCAACATGCGAAATGCAACTTATTCAACTTCCGGCGAATTAAGCCCATTGTTAAACGATCCCGAGTTTCGGACTATTGGTTTGGGAACACGTATTTTTTTGGGTGGAACACAGGGTTTTGTAGTTTGGCCTGGTACACAATTCAATACTTCGAAACCAAAAAATGAATACGGAATTCCTGTGTCCAATTCGGCCACAATAGCAGTTATGGGTAATTTAAAGGAAATGTCGCCAGAATATTTGCAGGCAGCATACTACGAAAAATATGGTGTCAGCCTGTTTGTGGGAATAGGTGTTCCAATCCCAATTCTTGATGTTGAAATGGCCAAAAGAGTTTCGATAAATAACAGTCAGATTGAAACTTCAGTACTTGATTATGGTACTGTTGGAACACCAAAACTTGGGCAGGTAACCTACAGAGAACTACAATCAGGAACAATAAAAATTGCCGGTAATAAAATCCGTACTGCACCAGTTTCAAGTCTGACAAAAGCAAGGAAAATAGCGGATGAATTGAAACAATGGCTCCAAAATGGTGATTTTGAAATAAGCAAACCAGTTCAAATGTTCCCTAAAAATACTTCGTTAAAAAGTTTAAAAGAAACGGAGGCCGGTAATGATTAAAAAACGATTTATCCTGAATTTTCCACCCGATAGTGGCGATAAACCTTTTACCTATCATTTGGTAAAAAATTACGACATCCGCATCAACATATTAAAAGCAGAGGTATACCCAGGGAAACGTGGCAGTTTACTGCTGGAACTTCATGGTAAAAAAGATAATATCGAGAAAGGTGTTGAATACCTCAATAAGCAAAATATTATTTGCGAATCACTTGATAAGCGAATTCATTTTAAGGAAATAAAATGTATAGATTGCGGAAATTGCACAGCTGTTTGTTTTGCGGGTTCGCTTACAATGAACCCCGAATCGTGGAAATTAGAGTTCGACAAAGAGAAATGTGTAGTTTGTGAACTTTGTATTCCTGCCTGTCCGTTGCATTTGTTTGAGATTGATTTTAGATAGTTTTGGAAATGAATTTTGGTGAAATGACACATTAAATAATGAATCAGCCTTTTAAAAATTTGTTGGGAGGATTTCAACCACGCACTTATCGCACACAATTCAACACCGCTCGTTTTACTGGTTTTGAAATTGCACACCTCGAAACCGATTTGTGGATTGGTGTAGGACCTGATTCTTTTCTACCTGAAATGAAAATGGTTGCGTTTGATAAAATCAAAAGTTTGCGAGAAAAATTGGATAAGTATATCGCGGTTGAGCCGTTTTTTAAGAAAAGCCTGAAACCATTTCAACCCTCTGATATTGCACCAAAAGAAGCGGTTGAAATGGCTGCTGCTGCAGAAAAGGCAGGAATCGGGCCCATGTCAACTGTTGCCGGATTGTTTGCACGCGAAGTTGGCGAGGCACTTTTACAAAACTTTTCAATAGAGGAAATGGTTATTGAAAACGGCGGCGACATTTACGTTCTTTTAAAAAATGAATTGGTGCTTTCTGTTTTTGCGGGTGAATCTATTTTGTCGGAACGGATTGGACTTGTAGTTCCACCTGAAAAAAACAAACTCGGAATTTGTACTTCGGCTGGAACTGTTGGCCCGTCATTGAGTTACGGGAAGGCAGATGCAGTTGTGGTAGTTTGCGAAGATGTTTTGCTTGCCGATGCATTTGCAACCGCTTTCGGTAATAAAGTAAAGTCGCCAAACGATGTTGAAAAAGTATTAAATCAATCTGAAAAATATCCGGAAATTCTTTCATTATTAATTGTTTGTGAGGATAAAGTTGGGATAAAAGGGGAGAATGAAATTAGAATTTTGAAGTAAAAAATATACTTGCGAAGGCACTGGGTTGAATATAAATAAACATTGTGTCTTTGCAACTTTGCAAGAAAAAATATATTATGATTAAAAACGATATTAGAACCGAACTCAAAACCCGTGTTCTCGTTATGGATGGCGCAATGGGTTCACTTTTACAGGAATACAAATTAACTGAAGCTAATTACCATGGCGAGCGTTTAAAGGATTTTCCATACGACCAAAAAGGGAATAACGATATTTTGTCGATTACGCATCCCGAAATTATTGTCGAAATACATACGAAATATTTGGAGGCAGGAGCTGATATTCTGTTAACCAATACTTTTAATGCAACTCCCATTTCACAGGCTGATTACCACACCGAAGAGTTTGTGTACGAAATGAACAAAGCTTCGGCAACTCTGGCAAAAATTGTTGCTGATAAGTTTACAGCACAAAATCCTTCGAAACCGCGTTTTGTTGCGGGCTCACTCGGACCAACAAACAAAACCCTTTCTTTATCACCCGAAGTTAACGACCCCGGTTATCGGGCAGTTTCTTTCGATGAAATGAAAGCTGCATACCGTGAGCAACTTGAAGGGCTTCTGGATGGTGGAGTCGATTTGATTTTAATCGAAACAATTTTTGATACATTAAATGCCAAAGCAGCTATTTTTGCTGTCGAAGAAGCGCTCGAAGCCAGAAATGTACGACTTCCTCTGATGGTTTCGGGAACGATTACCGATGCCAGCGGACGTACACTTTCAGGTCAAACCGTGGAGGCTTTTTTAAACTCGGTTTCTCATGTCGATTTGTTAAGCATTGGACTGAACTGTTCGCTTGGCGCGACAGATTTGCGGCCTTATGTACAGGAACTTTCCAAAAAAGCGCCGTTTCACATCAGTGCCCACCCAAATGCAGGTTTACCCAACCAGTTTGGCGAATATGACGAAACACCTGAAATGATGGCCGGATTCTTACAGGATTATCTCGATAATAATTTTGTAAATATTATTGGTGGCTGCTGCGGAACAACGCCCAATCACATTCACGAATTTGCAAAAATTGCGGAAAAGGCAAATCCACACCAAATTGTTAAACCCGAAATTTATACACGTTTAAGCGGTTTGGAACCGGTTACACTTACCAAAGAAACCAACTTTATGAATATCGGCGAACGTTGCAATGTTTCAGGATCACGAAAATTTGCACGTTTGATTCGAGAAGAAAGATTTGAAGAAGCGCTTTCAGTTGCGCGGGCACAAGTTGATGAGGGCGCGCAGGTTATCGATGTGAATCTTGACGATGCAATGATCGATGCTGAAAAAGAGATGGTCCGTTTCCTGAATTTGTTGATGGCCGAACCTGATATTGCCAAACTTCCGGTGATGATTGATTCATCGAAATGGAAAGTTATAGAAGCCGGGTTAAAATGTTTGCAGGGGAAAGCAATTGTAAATTCAATCAGTTTGAAAGAAGGCGAAGAAAGTTTTGTGCAGCAGGCAAAAGTGATAAAACGGTTTGGCGCTGCGGTTGTTGTAATGGCTTTCGATGAAGTTGGACAAGCTGATAACTTTGAACGCCGCAAGGAAATTTGCAGTCGTGCATATAAAATCCTGACGGATAAAGTTGGGTTTCTGCCGCAGGATATCATCTTCGACCCAAATATTTTAACCATTGGGACCGGACTTGAAGAGCACAACAATTATGCTGTCGATTTTATTGATTCGGTTCGGTGGATTAAGGAAAATCTGCCACACGCCAAAACAAGCGGCGGAATAAGTAACGTTTCATTTTCGTTCAGGGGAAACGATGTTGTGCGCGAAGCCATGCACTCGGTTTTTCTTTATTATGCGATAAAAGCCGGCCTCGATATGGGAATTGTAAACCCCGGGATGTTGCAGATTTATGATGAAATCCCAAAAGATTTACTCGAAAAATGTGAAGATTTAATCCTGAACCGGCGACCAGATGCCACTGAACGAATGCTGGAATTTGCCGAACAGCTAAAAACAGGGGACAAAAAAGAGGCAAAAAAAGATGAGTGGCGCGAACTGCCTCTCGAAAAACGAATTGAACACGCACTTGTAAAGGGATTTCCGGAGTTTGTTGACGAAGACATGGCCGAAGCTGTAAAAATTTACCAACCGGCATTAAATATTATCGAAGGCCCGTTGATGGATGGAATGAACGTGGTTGGCAATTTGTTTGGCGCAGGGAAAATGTTCCTCCCGCAGGTAATAAAATCAGCCCGGGTAATGAAAAAGGCTGTAGCATATTTACTCCCTTATATTGAAGCCGACAAAGCAAAATACAAAACTGTTGACAAACGAAATAAAGTGCTTATGGCAACTGTAAAAGGTGATGTGCATGATATTGGTAAAAATATTGTGGGTGTTGTTCTTGCCTGTAACAATTTTGATATTATTGATTTGGGAGTTATGGTTCCCACAGAGAAAATTATCGAAACAGCTATTCAGGAAAAAGTGGATGTGATTGGATTGAGCGGACTGATTACCCCATCGTTGGAAATTATGGCCGATGTAGCGCGGGAAATGGAACGCCGCGGACTGGATATCCCGATTTTAATTGGCGGGGCAACTACATCAAAAATCCACACCGCTGTTAAAATTGAGACTGAATACTCTCATCCTGTAATCCATGTAAAAGATGCTTCACTGGCGGTAAATGTGGTTTCAAACCTCATTGCAAAAAATCAGAAGTATCTTGATGCTGTTAAGGCTGATTATGCTGAAATCCGAAGCTTTCAGAGTAAAAGAAAACCTAAAAACTATCTTACTTTGGAACAGGCCCGAAGGAATAAATTCAAAATCGACTGGGACAATACTCCAATTTACAAACCAAACTTTTTGGGCATTAAACAAATAATCGACTATCCAATTTCGGAATTGCGGGAATATATCGACTGGACTTTCTTCTTTATTACCTGGGGTTTAAAAGGTCATTATCCACAAATTTTTAATGATGGGGAACAAGGCGAAGCAGCTAAAAAGTTATATGCCGAAGCCAATGAATTTCTGGATGAAATTATCGAAAAAAAAATGTTGAAGGCAAATGCTGTAATTGGTATTTGGCCAGCAAATGCTGATGGTGACGATGTAGTTTTATATGAAGACGAAACGCGACAAAAAGAAATTGGCCGGTTCTACCACATTCGTCAGCAGGAACTAAAAAAACCGGGAATTGCCAATTTCTGTCTTTCCGATTTTGTAGCACCACTTGATTCGGGTAAAATAGATTATTGTGGAGGATTTGTAACAACCGGAGGAATTGGTATCGAAAAATGGAAAGATGCCTACCGGGCTGATAATAACGATTTCAAGGCAATTATGCTGGAAGCACTTGCCGACCGTTTAGCCGAAGCTTTTGCCGAATTATTGCATCTCCAGGTTCGCAAAGATTACTGGGGATATGTTCCCGATGAAAATCTAACACAGGATGACCTGCTTAAAGTAAATTACCAGGGAATTCGTCCGGCACTGGGTTACCCGGCTTGTCCTGAACATTCTGAAAAAAAGAACCTTTTTGAACTTTTACAAGCCGAAAAAATTGGAGTTACATTGTCAGAGCATTTTGCGATGTACCCAAATGCCTCGGTTTCAGGCGAGTTTTTTGTGCATCCTGAATCGCGTTATTTCAGCCTCGAAAAAATCAGTAAAGACCAGGTGGAAGACTACGCCAGACGCAAAGGCGAAACTGTTGAATACATCGAGAAATTTATGCCTGCGAATTTGAATTACAAGTAGGAATCAGAAAAAATCGGAGACAGAAGTAGCCGGAAGTAAATGGAGTAAATTAAATATTCAAATTACATTTTGCCTGAACTCGTTAAAAAACACACTTTTTTGTATTTTTACGCCCTCTAAATCAAAAATATATGAAAAGTAAAAAGGGCAATTTCTGGGGCAAGATTCTATACTTTATTGTTGGGATGCTGTTTATGCTTGGGCTTGACATGATTTTTCAATTCAATAATTCGGTTGAAAAAGGCGTAACCCGCGAACTAAATAAAGCACAAAAGAAAATCGAGGATACGTTGAGATAATAGGTATGAAAGTAATAGACATTATAAATACGGCAAAAAAGACAGTTTTTTCGTTTGAACTTTTGCCACCATTAAAAGGGAACGACACTGGTAAATTATACCACACTATTGAGAGCCTGACCGAATTCGACCCAAAATACATAAACATTACAACACACCGGGATGAATTGGAATTCAAAGAGATGCCTGACGGCTCGATAGTGAAACGCACGGTTCGGAAACGGCCAGGGACAGTAGCCATTGCAGCCGCTATTCAGCATAAATTCGATATTCCGGTTGTACCTCATATTTTGTGCGGTGGGTTTACAAAAAGTGAAACCGAGCATGTTTTAATCGATTTAAATTTTCTGGGGATTCAAAATGTTTTGGCACTTCGTGGCGATGGGGCAAAAAACCAGCATGTTTTTCAACCCGAAAAAAATGGAAACGCAAACGCACTTGAGCTTGTGTTGCAAATGAAGGATTTGAGTAAAGGAAAATACCTTGAGGATGATTTGAAAAATAGTCTTCCTCTGGATTTTTGTATTGGAGTTGCAGGTTATCCGGAGAAACATTTTGAGGCACCGAACAGAGGTCAGGATTTGTTTCATTTAAAGCAAAAAGTAGATGCCGGAGCCGATTACATTGTTACTCAAATGTTTTTCGATAACCAGGTTTATTACGAGTTTGTGAAAAAATGTCGTGAAAACGGTATCACTGTTCCGATAATCCCAGGCATTAAACCTATTAATCTTGTCAACCAGTTAACTGTCCTGCCAAAAATTTTTAGCATCGATATTCCTGCAGAACTGGCGGCAGAACTTGCAAAGTGTAAAACAAATGCTGAGGCCGCTAAAATTGGTACAGAGTGGGCTATTTATCAATCTAAAGATTTGGTGGCTAATAATGCGCCTTCGCTTCACATTTACACCTACGGCGTTTCAGACAATGTAAAGGAAATTGTTAAGGCGGTGTTTTAATTGACAGCCCCCTCTAACTCCCCCGAGGGGGAGAACAGGAAGAACCAGATATCTATTTTTCCAGTATTCAGAATCGAGATGTTAAAAGAAGCTCCAAAAAATTATATTTTTTGGAGCTTCTTAATTCCTCCCCTTTGGGGTGGTCAGGTGGGGGCTTTAATTCCCCATTTTCACTTGACTGTTTATCTTATTGTTTTTCTCCTGGTCGTTCATTTTCAACGAGTAAATCATCGCTTCCACCTGTAATAGTAAATTTCGTTTTTCTTTACTTGGAGCATAAACATAACCGAAAGCTACAATAACCCGTTGTTTGGAAGCATCCAATTCTGCCAAACATATGTATGGGCCACCCATAAAATCGTTTTCAGTACGCCAAAGTCCACGCATTTCTGCCGCATAATTTTTGTTGTGCTCACGAATGTTGAAAACCTGATCAAGGCTCTTTTCGGTTGCCATATAACTTCCTTCGGTTGGACCGGGGATATTAATGCCTAATGTACTGTCATTTTTGGCAACTAAATAATCAACAGTAAAAGTAGAATCCGAAATATAAGGAAAACTATAAAGAGCTATTCCCTGCGATATTTCCGGAGTTTCGTACCTGAACCAGATAAAATTTTCCTTTTGGCGGGCAATCACAAAACCCGGGGGAACAGTCATTGTTACTCCAAAATCATTATTTAGCGCGTTGTAAACTGTTTTTTCATAATATTTCCTGTAGTTCATTGTCAACCTTTCTTTTTCAGCAACCAAAAAATACGACAAAATTTTGTCACTGTTTTTATTGAAAAGCTCTTCGAATTGTTGGGCGTTTTTTGCCTTAATTTCTACTACTGCCTGAGGATATGCCCAAACATCTTCTTTCATTGTTATTTCCGGTGTTTCAATATTTTCCGAGATTGAAGTCTGGATAATATTGCGTGTGCTCCTGAATATTTTCTTGAAAGCTTCGTGTGGTACATTTACCAAATCAAAAACCGGTTCTTCCTGTGGTAGTGCCACATAATCCTGCCCCAAGGTATTTTTGAGTAATTCTCCGGGCTTACCTTTCCAGGCTTCATCCGAAATTACAACTACCAATTCATTGGTTTTTCCTGTAATGTTTTGGTGTAAGACAGGTTCGTTTGAACAGGATTGTAAAACGGCCAGAATAATAATTACTACGCACTGAAAAATACAATTTGTTTTCATTGTTTTTTTTTTTGGTTTTGATGTTAGTATATAACAAAAACTTTACCAAAAAAAATCCTGTTTCTGAGCTTCTCAGAAACAGGATTCATGAATATATCAAAACTAAAATTATCTTTCAATTTTATCGGGATTCGACTTGATTTCCTCTTCGTCATCACCTTTACTGGCTTTTTTGAACTCGCTCATTCCTTTCCCAAGTCCTTTCATTAACTCCGGAATTTTGCGACCGCCAAAAAGTAAAAGAACAATAATTAGTATGATGATAATTTCCTGTGGCCCTACAAAACCTGCGATTACAAATAGATTCATAATATAATATATAAAAATAATTTTCTACAAAAGTAGTTTTTTTTAATTAGAATGTTCCGTTTATCATTTTTATTATGTCGTTGGCATTTGCAAATAGTACCAAAGCCAATAGAAGAACCATGCCTGCAATTTGTGCATATTCCAAAAACTTTTCGCCGGGTTTGCGGCCTGTAATTATTTCTCCAAACAAAAACATAACATGTCCGCCATCAAGCGCAGGGATAGGTAACAAATTCATGATTGCCAGAATAATTGATATAAATGCGGTCATATTCCAAAACGAATACCAATCCCACTTTCCGGGGAAAATATTGCCGATTGTTGCAAATCCGCCAAGCGATTCATAAGCTTTTGTTTCTTTTTTGAAAAACAATTTGAACTGTTTCAGATAGTCTCCGGTAGTGCGTACTCCTCTTTTAATACCGGCTGGAATTGATTCTATAAAACCATATTTTACAGTTTTATAATCAAAAACATCTGGATTATTGTATGCAGCTAAAAAGCCAATTTTTCCTTCGTCGGTAACAGTAACTTCTTTCTTAACAGGTTGACCGTCACGTATAATTTCCAGTTCCACGTTTTGTCCCTTTTTAGAATAAATGTAATCTGAGAACTCATCGTAAAATTCGAATTTTAACCCATCAACACCCGAAAAAATATCATCTTTTTGCAGGTCTGCTTTTTGTGCAGGCGAATGTTTTTCAACCTTCCCAACTTTAATATCAAATGGAGTACGCGGAACCATAACCGATTTGCTTTTTAAAAGGAGCGCCAAATCGGATCCACTAATTTCAACGTCCATTTTTTTTCCGTTCCTTTCAACTTGTACCGATTTCGCATCATCCAGCACTATTGTCGGTATAATAACCGAAAAATTTTCAACGTATTTATTGTCAACGGTCAATATTTTGTCCCCATTCTGAAATCCGATTTCTTTTCCTACCTCGTTGACAGCTATACCATATTTGGCATTTTCAGTTGGTAAAAATTCTTCGCCCCACGCATACATAATACCAATGTAAATTATCATTGCGAACAGAAAATTCATTGTTACTCCACCCAACATAATCAACAATCGCTGCCAGGCAGGTTTTGATCGAAATTCGTAAGGTTGGGGAGGTAACTTCATGGCTTCTTTATCCATTGATTCATCCATCATCCCTGAAATTTTTACATAACCGCCCAAAGGAAGCCAGCCGATTCCGTATTCTGTATCGCCTTTTTTAACTTTGAAAAGCGAAAACCATGGATCAAAAAACAAGTAAAACTTTTCGACCCGCGTATTAAACAATCGGGCAAACATAAAATGCCCCAGTTCATGCAGTACAACCAGAATTGATAAACTTAAAAGTAATTGTGCCGTCTTAATTAATATCGTATCCATTAAAATTTTATCTCTTATTTTCTATTTTCAGTCAATAACATTGTTTTGCTTCGTGCTTCGGCATTTGTTTGGATTAAATCTTCCAATGTCGGATTTTGAACAAAGGCTACTTTTTGCATGACTTGTTCAATGACAACCGGCATTTGCAAAAAAGTAATTTTCCCACTTAAAAAAGCCTCAACTGCCACTTCGTTTGCAGCATTTAAAATGCAG